>CAWEBE010000047.1:0-181878 GCA_963806735.1 uncultured Alphaproteobacteria bacterium
TGCGGCAAACTGCATAGCGTACACAATGAATGCTCATGACGGAGAGAGGAAAGAGCGGCAGCTGCGTCTCTCCAATCAAAGGCCGTGCCTCGCCGTCAGGCCGCGGCTAACGCGGAGATTTGCGCAGGTTGCGGAATGCGAATGGCGGTAGGTCGGCTGCGGCCTCGCGCTGGGCCACGGCGGTAAAGGCCGCATGCAGCGAGGACTTGGCACAGGCCGGGTCGGGTTCCGCGGCGGCTCCAGCGAACGCGAACGCTTGGCAGCGGCATCCGCCCCAATCGCGGGTTTGCCACTCGCAGGTGCGGCAAGGCTCCCGCATCCAATCTGTGCCGCGAAAGGCCTGGAAGGCCTCGGAACTATTCCAGATCTCGCGCAAGGTCCTCTGGCCGATCCTCTCAAACCGTAGTCCAGCGATCGTTTCTGCCGCGTGGCAGGGCAGCACCTTGCCCGACGGCGTGACATTGATGATGCCCCGGCCCCATCCGCCCATGCATGGCTTGGGGGCGACAGCGTAATAATCCGGCACGACGAAATCGATCGTCAGGATGCCTTGCAGCCTCGACCGCGCGGCCTCAACGATGCGTGCGCTCTCGAGCACGTCGGCGCGCGCCGGCATCAGGGCCGCGCGGTTGGCCAGCGCCCAACCGTAGTACTGCACATGGGCAATCTCCAGCCGCTGTGCACCGAGCTCGATTGCCAGGTCGATGAAATCCGCGACGCTGCCAATGTTCTGCCGGTGAATGGGCGCGTTGAGGGTCAGTGGCATGCCCACCATTCGTACCGCCCGCGCCGCTTCGAGCTTCTTTGCATGAGCACCGCTCATGTGGGCGATACGATCGGTATCGGGCGCGTGTACGTCCTGCATCGAGATCTGCACGTGATCGAGCCCCGCCTGCGCCAGTGCTTCGATCCGGCGACGGTCGAGCGTGACACCGGATGTGATCAGGTTCGTGTAGAGGCCAGCCTTTGCCGCATGCGCAATGATGGCTTCCAGATCGCGCCGCACCGTCGGCTCCCCGCCCGACAGATGCAGCTGCAGAACGCCAAGGTCGGCCGCCTGGCCCACAACGTCGAGCCACAGCGCGGTTGGCAGTTCGCTGCCAGGAGCGTCCAGGGCCAAGGGGTTGGAGCAGTAAGGACATTGCAAGGGGCAACGGTGCGTCAGCTCGGCCAGCAACCCGACCGGGGCAGCGGGGGATGTTACTTCGTCATTCATTAGACAAAACCGCGCTCAAGACGCCCTTGTCGGCCAGGTCCTGCAGCATCGGGATAATGTCGTCGAGGATCTGGACACGATCCGCCGAATAGGATCGGCCGAGTTCATCGGCGATATCGCCCAACGTGCGTGACCCATCGCACAGGCGGAGAACCGCGACGGCGATCGCATGCAGTTCAAATATGCGCTCAGGCGCCAGGATGACCCAACGGTTGCGTGTGGTCTGGTGGCGCATTCGAGCATGCCGCTGCAGCGTCGGCTTCGACCGGCTCTCGATGAGAGGCCGCGTACCACTGCTCATGCGTCCTCCGGCCTGAACGCTCCCGGCGGTATCAACCCCGGATCGACATAGGCGTGATGCAGGGCGTCGAGCTGCGCCCAGCCCGTTCTGACATCACTGCTCTCGCGTACCGAAGGGTGCTTGGCCCCTCCTGCCCGCGCTTCTTGTAATCATGGACGACTTTGCGGGACGCGTAAGGCTGAAGGGTGGGCGCATATCAGCTCTCGGATTGAGCCGCGCATTGCCGTGGTCATGAACTGCAGATTCACCTGGAACCCGACGGATTACTGTCCGTTGTGCAGGAATCGCCTAGTTTCCGAAAGGAGTGTTCCATGGGTCAATGTGATGTGTGCGGTAACGACTATGACAAGGCGTTCAGGGTCACCCAGGGGGACCGGACCATGACGTTCGACAGCTTCGAATGCGCCATCCACGCCATGGCCCCCCAATGCGCCCACTGCGAATGCCGCGTGGTTGGCCACGGCATCGAGGCCAAGGGCAAGATCTATTGCTGCGCCCATTGCGCTCGGCAGGAAGGCGTCCGGGGCGTCAAGGACCGCGCTGCCTGAGGCTTCTCATGATCCGCAAGCTCAAGACCGGCCAGTATCGCCTGTACTCACGGAAGATCAATCCGAAGACGGGAAAACGGCGCAACCTCGGGACGTTCCCGACGCGGGTGAAGGCAGAGAAGCACGAGCGCGCTGTGCAGTACTTCAAGCGCCACAGCGCCTGATGTTCAGGACCTTGGCGCATGGAGCCAGGGCGTGCAGGTTGGCGAGAGGACCAAATACGGCTCCGGTCCAAAACCAAGCGACACGTCGTTCGAGGCCTGACCAGAACCCTCGGGCATGTCGGAGAAACCGCAGGCTTGACGCGCGCCGCGCCGGTTCGATGCCTTGGTTCTCAGGTGCTGTTCCTTCACTCCCACTTTCGGCCATGACCATCGCCTCGGCACTATCCCGCATTTCCGGCTCAATAACGCGCGAGACACGGAGTTGGCTTAGGTCGGCGTGACAAGCTGGTCGCTTGCTGCCTATGGGCCCCTCCTCCGCATACCCACACGATTACGCTCTCCGCATCGTGTTTTAATGAAGTCAGCCACCATTTATCGATAGCGAACGCTACTCAGCCGATAAGGTCAGAGTGTGAGTGTGGGAATTTTTCGTAATGAGCTATCGATCGCGACTGAGCCAGCGCCTGATCCGGTAACGGAGAGCCAGTCATTGCGCAGCGCCTTCATGCGCGGTTTAGACATGATGAAATCGGCGATTGAAAGCGGCTCGTTGAGGGGCATTCCGACAGGCGTCAAGCCAGGGTCGGTACGGGTCACTGTAGTCCAGGAGAATGTCCAATAGGGGAACCTGGAACAGGTGAGTTCGCTCGTGAATTGCACACGTCTTTCGGGGATTGGAATAACCTGGGGGTAACCAGAGGCGGGGATGAGATGGTATGGGTTCTACGGCGAAGATGACGTGGATGAAGTGGGCAGGGGTCGAGGTGAGGAGATGTCGGCTTAGCCGAAAATCAGCGCAGACGTCTCCTGTCGCGCGCTAACGCCGCCGGGCTGAGGCCAAGAAACGCGGGGTGAAGTGGGTGAAGTTGCTACTCAAGCGAGACGTTTCCACCACCTGGCTACCCGCTGCAATGGGCTACACAATCGGTGATAGGAGGTACCCATGTCGGTGTCCCGCGCAGTTGGCGCCCAGATTCCGTCTTTGCGTCGCTTTGCTAGAGCCTTAACCGGGAGCCAGAAAAGCGGGGATGCCTATGTTACCGAAACACTTCAGGCGCTATTAGCAGAACCATCGCTCATCTCTACTGAAGTTGAAGCGAAAATCGGTCTCTACAAGTTGTTTCTAGCGATGTGGACTTCAGTCGAGGTCAACCAACAGGATTTGACACAGCCGGATTTGTCCGCACCTGATCGAAACGTCCAGACGATTTCACCAGGCCCGCGCCAAGCATTTCTGCTTACAGCCCTCGAGGGGTTCAGCGTCAAAGATGCAGCTCGGGTGATGCTCATCTCTGAGGAGAAGTGCCACCGATTAATCGAGGAGGCGGGCCGCGAGATTGCTGATCAGATGGCTTGCGACGTGCTGATCATAGAAGATGAGCCGCTCATTGCCCTTGATGTCACGGAAATAGCAACGAGCATGGGCCACAGAGTGCGGCACGTGGCGCGCACTCACCGCGAGGCAATCACCGCTGTTGGCGAGCATCGTCTAAACCTCGTGTTGGCTGATATTCAACTCGCGGACGGCAGTTCCGGCATGGAAGCCGTGGAAGAAATACTGCGGTCAATCGATGTCCCTGTGGTCTTTATTACAGCCTATCCCGAACGACTGCTGACGGGGACGAAGCCGGAGCCGACCTATCTCGTCGAGAAGCCATTTCGTCCCGACACGCTCAAGGCTCTGATCAGTCAGGCGTTGTTCTTCCACGCTCCGCGATCTGGCAATTGAAAGTGGTGGGGTATTCGCGCGCAGAGGTGCCGCCCGGGGTCGGACTTTTCTCCTCGGCACACCTATATCGCAGGCTGAACGGCGAGGCAGACCGCCGACGGCCTGGAGACAACGGGCGGCGTGCGCTCGGTCAGATCACGCGGTCCACAGCAAATCATGCCGGCCCAGCCGCGTTATCGCAGTAGAGACTTTCGATCGCTGAGCGTGTTGGCGCATACCCGGCGCCATTGGGCCTTGGTCATGTGGGTGCCAGTGTCCCAAGCCTTCATGCAAGACTGCATGTCACTGCCCGCTGCGCCTTCCCGGCGTGATGATCCGCCACCCGATTGTTGGTTTTTTTGCACCTCCGATTGCTCGATGGGGCTATTGGGCTGCTTTTGCGTGTTCGGGCTAGGATCGGGCATGCCGCCACGATTGGTGGCTCTCACGCCTGTTTGTCCTTGTTCCTGGGTGCCCAAGTCACCTTGGCCTGACGCGCTGCCAGGTGTTGCAGACTGATTGGAACCGGGTATCGGCGAGGGCACCGCCGACTGTCCAGGAGCGGCCGGGTTGGGGTTGAGCGCAGGATTGGGAACGGCGGGCCCAGTTCTCCCACTCGAGCTTGTGCCTGGCTGCGCGGCACTGCCGCCGGCGCCGGCCGTTCCGGAAGTACCCGACCCAGAAGACGCACCGCCGCTTGTGCCCCCGCCGCCACCACTGCTCTGCGCCATGGCGCCGGCCAGCGTCAGGGCGGTTATTCCTGCGGCTGCGATCAAGATTTTCATTGCCGGTCCTTTCGAGCGCGTTGTGCATGTCAACGAGGCTTGACGCTCGAAGTTGCGGCAGTAGTTGCCCTTACGGGAAGACCCCGAGAAACACCCAAATGGAAACGGGCATCCCCGGGCAATGGGATGCCCGCCGTTCAAGTCGGATGAGTCCCACAGACCAATTTTCTTGGCCTCTTCGGTCATCCGCATTGAGGGCCGGCCGATGGACTTCAATGCAAGCTCGAGGTCTGTGGGCCTCCGTGCGAAACTATATCTACGTGGACGGGTTGACCGAACAGCGTCTTCGTAGGTGAACATGTCCGCCAGCGCCCGGAGGTTGGTCTATTCGGGCTTCAAGATGAAACTTCTGCCGAGCAATGAGACGGCTGTTGGCAATCGAGGAAAAGTTTCGTGTCCAAGAAAAAAGCTACCAAGACGACCCCCAGGAAGCGGTCTCGCGCTCTTCCGCTTGTGAGCGGCGAGCCCAAACTGCATATGCGTCCGAGCACGTCCCGGGCAAAGAGTTCAAAGGTCAGGCGCGCGCCCTCGTGTGGCCTCCAAGCTCGAAACAGCAAAGCCTTGGCCACTGGATCTCCCTGGGATGTGGCGCTCCGTCAGCAGGCTCTATTTGCCACCTCGTTTTCGAGTGCCCTTCGTATTCAGGTTCAGATGTTTCGTATGTGGCTTGGTCTGGGAAGGCCCTTCGACCGCTGAGCCGACAAACGGCGAGCCGCGTCTGAGCATCACTATCGAGCGCAACGCGATCGTCCGACGAGCTTAGCCAACGGCGCCCGCAGGCCCTTGACGCTCGTCTTGCCCTGGCAACTCTCAGTCGGCGTCGACTGATGCGCGCCACAACTGTGCAATGAAGGTACCTAGCCCACCACGCATCATCGCTTCGACCGCATTCTCCTCGGCCACGCCCACGGCGAACAGCCTATGCATTGGCTCCTTAGCGCCGACAACTGGCGCCGTTACTTCCACGATCCAGCCGTCCGCAGCGACGCGGATCGATGGGCGGGAAAAGATCGGCTTCAGGCAAACCTCACCGGCATTGCCGCTCACACCCTTCGCTTCTCGAAGATAAGCCCAGCTTGTACTTTACTTTGCCATCCGTCGTCACACGAGGCCTTGCGGTTGGGCAACCGACACGCCACGTTCGTGGGTCTGTTGCGGTCAGGCAACCCGCCGCCCGCCGATTAACGCCATTGCGGTGGAGTTCTGGTGCGTAATGACCTCAACATCGGCTGCCAAGACGGCGTTTCAACGCGAGGTGGCCAGCCGCTTCGGGCTGGTGCCCAATTTCTTTGCCTCAGCGCCGGAGGCGCCCGAAGTCATCGAAAGACTGTGGGCCTTCGCCAAAGCCGGATACCTCGACAACCCAATCCCCTCACTCTTCAAGGAGAGGCTGTTCGTCTACCTCTCGCGGTTCTGCGAGGTCCGCTACTGTATTGCACGCCATTGCGCGTTCCTGGTGGGACGAGGGCATTCGTCCGGCGACCCCTCGGTCGCCGTCCAAAGCATTGAACAGGCGATCAAGCTTCTGAAGACGCCGCCGCCTTGGGACCGCGATCACACCCTGATCGTGGGCGGCCTTGAAGCCCTTCCCTCATTGATGGAGTGGCCAGCGCCGGACACCGAGGCAGAGGATTGGCTCATCGCGGCCGCCACCTTACTGTTCGTGCAACCGGGGCGCGCCCATCGCGCCCGCCGCGCGCTGCATAAAGCTCTCGGCGGCAATCGGTTCGAGCACCTGATGGGCCTGCTCGCCTTCATTCGCACAGCCCACTATTGGACCGTGCTGCATCCCGAACTGTCGTTCGAGGAGGATGTGCGCGACCTCCTGAAGGTCAATGAGGAGCTGGCGCGACTGCTCTTGGAGGACCAAGAGGCGGCCCGCTGTGACATGGGTGTTCGTCTCTTCGAGGAGCTAGCCGAGCTGCGCGAACTGAACGAGAGGCATGAGCTGGAGACCGCCAAACGCGCACTCGAGGCGCAGGTTCAGCAGAAGGAACTCTTGCTCAAAGAGGTCAATCATCGCGTCAAGAACAGCCTCCAGATCGTATCCAGCATCCTTCAACTCCAGATTCCGCACGTAAAGGGCACCGAGGCAGCCGATGCCATGCGCAGCGCAGCCGCCCGCGTGCTCGCAATTGCCGCCGTGCATGAGCGCCTCTACACGGGTGAAAATGCGACCTTCGTGGGTCTCGATACCTTCCTCAGCGATCTATGTGGCGAAATCGGCAGGGCCTATGGGTGCGCTCCGGACGGCATCAAGACCGACATCGATCCCGTGGAGGTCCCGACCGACATGGCAGTTCCTTTGGCGCTGATTGTCAATGAGCTGGTGACGAACGTCGTCAAGCATGTGGGCCCGCCCTGCGAAATCCGCTTGCGCTCGGAGGTGGGAAACCCCCTGAAGCTCACCATTTCCGACACGGGGCAAGGACCCAAGAGGGATCAACCGCACCTGGGGTTGGGAACACGCATTGTAGACGCTTTTTGTACACAACTCGGTGCTCACGTGGAAACCAAGCAGGTTGCAGGGGGTTACAGCGTCGAGCTTACGGTGCCAATTCCTTCCGACCAGCGGTAACTATGCGCGTGCTCATCGTCGAGGACGACGCGATCATTGCCCTGCATCTGGCAATGCTCGTGGCGGAGCTGGGATACGAAGTCTGCGCGACGGCGGCGACGGCGGCTGCAGCGATTGCCCTAGCGGCCGTGCACAAGCCCGATGTGGTTCTGATGGATATCCGCCTCGCGCAGGGCAGCAGCGGCATTGAGGCGGCCAGGGAGATCTACGCGCAACAGGCCCTGCGCTGCATATTTCTGAGCGGTAATCTAGATGACGCAACACGGTTGGCGCTTCAGCCGTATGAGCCCATCGATTTTGTGGGCAAGCCCGTGCTGCCGCTCGCCCTGCAACGAGCCCTGAAAAAGGCTGAAGGACCAATCGATCTTTGAGCTGCGCTCAAGCTAAGCGGACCCGTCGCGGCATCACCTTCGGACCGGCAGCTCCATCGCGGGGTCGCCCGCTCATTCATCGGTCTGATTGCGCACCAACTTCGCTCTTGAGCCTTCACTCCTTCAGGCCGATTTTCTCCGTACGGAGAAGATCGATGCCTCGATACTTCGTCAGAGTGAAGGAGAACGGCAAGCTTCTGCCCGACGACGACCCTCCCGAGGAGTTCCCGGACCTGGAGGCGGTGCGAGCGGTCCTGAGCCAAGAGGTGCTCAAGGGCACCGCCGCCAGTCTAAACATCCAGATCGAGGTCGAAGACGAGAAGGGGCAACGGTTGTTGGATGCCGGTTGGACGTGTCGTCGACACGGTCAGCCAAGTCTAGCGCCCCGGCCTTGTAGAAGACCGGCTACCGTCGCCACCAGCACGTCGGGGTTTGCCGGTTTGGGGATTTGTGGTCCTTCGGGAAGAAACTCGCTCAGCTTGTCGAAGCCGGTGTAGATCACGAAGGGCACGCCACGTTCCTTCAAACGGCGGCAAAGGGCAGTGCTGTCGTCACGGCCTAGCCCATGGTCGAGTATGGCGGCCGACAGGCCGTCAGCCTCCACCAGCCGAGTGGCATCGCGCAGCGTGCAGGCGGTCGTTACCTGTGCGCCAGCGCGCGCAAAAGCGTCGGCAATGTCCAGGGCGATAAGTGTCTCGTCTTCAACGATGAGGATCGAGCAACCAGCCAAGCTGGTGCTGTGCATGATGTTCCTTGCGGCGCGGCCAAGCGCAGTCGCGAAGGACATGACCTAGTTGATGCTGGCCAATTTGCGTCCCATGCCGTCGATCAACCCGATATACGCAACAGAACCATGATCGACGAAGGGAAGGCCACAAACCGCCGAGCGAGGGCGGCGATGGT
The DNA here is from genome assembly GCA_963806735.1 of uncultured Alphaproteobacteria bacterium. GTDB lineage: Bacteria > Pseudomonadota > Alphaproteobacteria > Rhizobiales > Hyphomicrobiaceae > CADEFX01. The sequence continues at coordinate 8,575 of CAWEBE010000047.1, forward strand.
GTTGCGAATTGGAAGACTAGCACGTTTCTGTAGCCCGTGGTGGGTGATGTCATGGCGAAGTCGGACAAATACGCAATCGCGTGCACACGCGGCGATGCACTCATCTTATTGCGGCATATCCTGCACGGGGTGCGGCAGTGGACCGTGATGCTCCAGGACCTGGGCTAGATCGCGCATGTCGAAATAGCCGCCGCACGCCGGACACTGCATGTAGTGCTCGGCTTCGTCCTTGGGCTCGCCGCCAATCGCTTGCCGATAATGTCACCTCGAAGGAGCGGCCGCCTGCGAACGCGCTTCGCCACGTCGCCACCCTCCACGCCGCCCTATCTGGCCTGCTCCAACCGCATGCAATGTTCGTAGCGGTCCCACCATGTCGGATGACTGCTGGTTATGGCACGTCGATACGCCCGTTCGCAGGGTCCTCCGGCTGGACTAAAGCTTGCCCCGTACTCATTGCCGGTACTTCCGGATAGGCCGCCCTGAAGTTCACTCGTGAGGGGAGGCACATAGGCGTCCGCGCCTTCCCCCTCCACCAGCGGACGTGAGTGGCCCGGCGAAAAACCCATTGGTGCAAGCAATGCTAGGGTTGCGAGGCAAGCTATCGCGGCCCTTCGACGATGCATGGATGTTCTGCCCGGCTTAGAAGAAATTGCACATGCTGTAGACACGTGAACGCCACGAGCCCCGGCACGTTCCTGCCGAGGTATCAAATGCAAGCGCTTCGCAACGGCGCATGTGCTGGGCAGACCGCAGACGACTGGAACGGCGTCCCCTCTACCGCGTTAGCAAATCAGATCGTCGGCAGCCTCTTTTTGTGCGCGGTCTGGCAGCAGATGTCACCCGATGCACTTCGGAGGCTCCGACGATTGTTCGTCTGGCGTGTTGGAGGCGCATATGGCTCAAGATCGAAGCGAAGAGGTTGTTATTCGGCAGAAGCAACCGCGAAGCACGGTAATTCCAAATATCGTCTTCGCCATCTGCATGGTGGCATTCATCGCATTCATCTTCTGGCAGTACGGCATGCGGGACAATCCGTCTCTCGGCGTGACGTACAATGCGCACGAACCCGCGCCGATCACTTCACCGAGCACCAACTGACAGGCTGGGCTCTGAGCACCCCGTCCCAACGCGCGATCTATCGATGGTCCAGTTCCGCGAAACCTTCTGACCAAATCGAGGGTTTTCCTTTCATCGCCGCAAAAGCTGGCGGCACAACATCGAAAGGACAGCTCATGAAGACGTTGAGTGCATTTGCACTGGCATTGGTGCTGGCGACAGGCGCGGCCATGGCGCAGGGTTCCGGCGGTTCTGGCTCCAGCGGTGGAACTGACACCGGCCCCGGCGGCACCAACACCGGCAAGGATGCAGCTTCCATGAATCCATCGCCGCAACAGTGTGCCCAAGGCTGGAACTCCAGCCTGCGCATGACCAAGGCTGAGTTCGACGCGGCCTGCAAGAAGCAGTAAGCGGTTCGGCACTGTTATGGACGGGCATCCTCTCCAAGGATGCCCGTTTCACTTGCGGGCTTCTGTCAAAAACAAGCACCCGGCGCTTAACGCGGCGCAAGTGCTGGCGCAACACCCAACAACAAGTTTCGGCGGGAATGGGCATGGGGCGACAGTGTGCCGCCGAGGGGTGACCACCACCACTCACGCTAGCTTCAGAACTCGCCGTCCTTGCGCGGGGCAGCCCTGTCGCTTTCAGTCGGGGTTGGCGGATTTATGGTCTCGGGCTTGCGTGCACCCAGCATCTCATCGAAGTGGCGGCGGGCTTGCGCCAAGTGCTGACGCGCCTCGTCGGAGCGTTGCATCACCCCCTTGAACAGGGCGCGACGCAGCTCGTTCTCAGCGTAATACATTGACTTCAATGCTTGCGGAATCTTGTCCAGAATTGCGTTTGCCACGGCCGACCTCACACTGCTCTGCAACGTCGAACAGCCACACCCAGCTTTGGTTCCATTCCTGGCGACGCCGCATCGAACCACCGCTGCGCTGCGCGCCCGTTGCAGGAGATCGGCCGCAACCCCACATACCCCGGTCGCGTTGTTGAGCAGTCGGCATCGCGTGAGGCACCCGTGAACCTCTTGGCCTGCATCATCGTCGGGATCGTTGCCGGATGGCTGGCGGAGAAGATTACCGGCCGTAATCATGGTCTCATCATGAATCTGATCGTCGGCATTGTCGGCGCTTCCATCGGCGGTTTTCTGGCCTCCAGCCTGCTCGGCTTTCACTATGCCGAAGGGCTGAACATGCCGACTATCGCGGTGGCTACCGGGGGTGCCGTTCTGCTTCTCGCTGTCTTCGGCGGGTTCCAACGTCGGCAAGGGCGACCCTCATGAGCGACAGGCGACAAACAGGACCTATGGACGAGAGAGCTGCTTGGCGAGCGGGTGGGGCAACTGAGCAATCGGTGGCGCGGCTGGAGGCCGTAGCCAAGGTCATGGACGGTGTGCTCGCTGTTCCAGGCACCAACATCCGTCTGGGCGTCGATGCCTTGATCGGCCTTGTGCCGGGCATCGGCGACGTGATCTCGGGCGTGATCTCAAGCTATCTGATCTGGGAGGCGCGCAAGCTTGGTGCGCCCCGATGGCTGATCGGCCGCATGATGGCCAACACGCTGCTGGATACCACCGTGGGCGCCATTCCGATCCTGGGCGATGCCTTCGATGTGATGTTTCGCGCCAACATGAAGAACATGGCCCTGCTGCGCCGTCACATGGCCAAACGCGGGCTCGCTTCACGGGAGCCACGTGGTCCGATCATCGAGGGACAAGCCACGCGCATCAGTTAGTCGGCTTATTCGCAGCGTTGGGAGTGAAGATATGAAGCAGCTCCTCGCCTTGATAACGGTCCTGCTTGTTTCGACCCCCGCCTATTGTGCCGACCGGGAGGAAGCCAGAGTGCGGGTGCGGGAGGCTGCCTATCAGGCCACCCAGCGCCATCAGGTGACTGAGCGGTATCGGTACTATGTACCTGTATCGGCATTCGCGCAGCGGCGTGGTGACGATCCGCGAGTGCATACGAAATATCTCTCCCAGCCGCCTACCCCGCCCGATCCAGTCTGGTGAATGCGAGCAATGTCGCGCTTCATGTGAGAAACGGAATACTAGGATCCGCGCGCTGCGCTTGTAGAAAAGACTCCAGGTTAGCCGCGCGCGCCTTCGATGATGTCGCCGAGCAGCTCCCGCGCCGCCTGGATTTCGTCGCACCGCCAAGCCACGCGACCGCAGCCTCGTCTCCCTGGCCGTCGCAGCATGCCGTGCGCCAGCATCGTGACCAGTTTGTCCTCGGACACGTCCAACAACTCCAGCGCTTTGTGGGGCCGCACTGGCTGGCACGCGTGGAGATCGTCGAGCGGCATGCTGCCCTCGACGTAGATGTCATCGCGCTTGACGTCCCACTCGTCGCACAAGCGCTCTTCAAACGACTTGAACACTCCAGTCTCCTTTGCCGTTCTCAGTGCAAGGGATGGAGTAAGTCGGATTTCCTTGTCGATTTGCCTTGCCAACGCTTCCGTCGTCGTGGCGTCGCGCGCTTGCAACGTCGTGCACGTGCAGTGGATCGGCAACAGCGCTTCCAAAACGCATGCAGCGCGCACGCTTGCGCAGCTAACTGCTGGCGACCCCGGCAGGATTTGAACCTGCGACCCCCAGATTAGGAATTCACCCAGCTCTGATGTTCGCCTTTGAGATTGGCGGCTTGCTCGTCTGATTGTGCACGCGTGCAGCAATCCATGTTGCTCAATTCGTTGTTGGAGATTGTCCATGCGGAAGCGATTGAACGAAGAGGCTATCGACGCGCTCGTAGCCAAGCGAAAGCGCTACCTCGTCTACGACAGCATCGTGCCAGGCCTCGCCGTGCGCGTGAGCCCGAAGGGCAAAAAGACCTTCGTGATGGTCGCCCGCTTCAATGGCAATAAACATCCCACCCGTCGCAGCCTTGGTGTGTACGGCAAGCTGACGCTCGGCCGTGCACGTGAGACAGCGCAGCGCGTCCACAGGGGGAGTCAATCGTCGAGCAAGGACACATTTGGCGAGGTCGCCGAGCGCTACTTCGATCACATCCAACGCCTCAGGCGATCCCATGAGGTTGAACGGGCACTCCGACGCGAACTGTTCCCGAGGTGGGAGCATAAGGCGTTGTCGGCGATCACGAAGCGCGACGTGATCGAAGCCATTGATGCCTTGAAGGCGCGTGGGAAGCCGAGCGCAGCCCACCACCTGTTCGCCGACATTAGGTGGGCAAGCATGCGCGTGTGAGTAGTGGCATGTCTGATCCCTCATCTGTGTTACGAGCCGATTTCCCATCGGCCCACTTTCATGCGGGCTGGTTAGCACGATTCGCTAGTTGCGCTTCCAATGCGACCGCAGGGGCTCACACGCGCAGTCTGCACGCGCGTGCGCGGGAAGCATGGAGCCACTGACGACGGATCAGCGGTAGGGATTTGAATCGGTTTGCTGATCCGCGAACCACGGCAACGCGACCGGCAACAGCGCTGCCACTAGTCGCTGAGCTGTTCGTGATGCGCCTTCACGAGATCGGCCATGCTGGTGAACGTGAAGTCGACCTTTGGCATGGTGCCTGGATCCATAGTGGCCCCAAGACCCTCATCGGCGTGGCGACGATAGATCCAGGCTGATGCAAGGCCGGCGTTGTTGGCCGGCGCGTGGTCGTGAAACATGCTCTCGGCCGTATGCAGGATCTCGGCTGGCTTCACGCCCATCGTCGCAAGGTTGGCCAGCATGTAGTTAAAGTTGCGGGGATCGGGCTTGTATGAGCCGATGTCCTCAGCCGTGTAGATCGCATCGAAGGTGACCCGCAGCTTCCTGTTGCTTGCGGCAAAGCTCAGGTTGTCGACATTGGAGAGGATAACGAGCTTGTAGTAGCGCTTCAGGTACTGGAGCGCGCCGGCGGAATTGGCGAATGCAGGCCAGTCCTCGATGGAGCGACCATAGGCCAGGCACTCGTCCCAGCTTGCTGAAACGCCCCATTCATCGGCCAGACGCTTGTAAACGACGGACAGCAGATCGCGATAGATCTTGGCGGGTGTGAAGCGCTGCTGGTTTAATTCGTGGCGCGCGTGCGCCTCCAGGATCTCATTGCGCGTCAGCCGCCGTTGTACGCGGTCAGTCAGCGGCTCCAGAGCGGCGATCATACCGCTTTCCCAGTCGATCAGCGTGCCGTAGCAGTCGAACGTCAGAGCTTTGAAATCAGTCAAGCGCATGGCAGATCTCCGGGGATGCGCTAGCGTTGCATCTCCTGCTTCTATCACTGAACACTTGTCGCCTGACCGAAACTCGGGGCAAGGACGGAAGTCGCCGCAAGTTAGCCGTGCAGCTGATATCTCACCTCGCAATGTGTCTTCGTGAATTGGTTGACGTAGAAGGGTTCGAGCGGCGCCATTACCTGCTTGCGCTTTGGGCTGTCCCAGAACGCTTGCATATCTGATTCCGAATCCCATAGCGTGATGGAGTAGCCGGCCTCTGGATCTTCTTGATCGCGTGCCAGCCAATGGTTCTTCAGCCCCTTCAGATCGCCGCGAGCGGCCATGGCCGACGTGAAAGCAGCTTCGAATTCGGCCCACTTTCCGGGCCGGATCTTGCCCCAAACGATCCGCATAAACATAGCAGCCTCCAGGATTGAGAGATCCTCTTAACTCAGGGCTCACATTGGCGGCGAACTGCTTCAATTCGGCCTTGTCCGCCGCGCGATGCGAACCTTAGCACGCTCCAGCGTATCACCCATCAGCTTGATGGTTTGCAGTTCGAAGACGCTGCCGTCGATAAGCTTTGCGTGCATCCGTCATGACGGTGAAGCGCATATTCTGTCCCGCGAACGGCGGGAAACGCTTAAGCGAGCGTGGTAACTCCGGCCTAGAAGTCGCATCCGAGGGCGTAGGGGGTTTTGCGGATAGCCTCTTGGCCGATTACCGGCCCAGAGTGCGCCACGGCGGCCCTGATGTTTGATGGCTGTACGCGGTCCGAGTACCGGCGATCCGCAGTGGCTTTGTGAGCTTGTTACCTACGGAACAGCGCGGCGCCTTCCCTTGCGGCATTTTCTTACTGCACGACAGTCTCGCATCAATCTTCAGCCCGACGCATGACAGTCGGCTCAATGTGCACGGCTAACCCACAATAGTGCGGTCCGGCCACATTCACGGTTCTCTGACGTTTGGATCACACGCGCTGTCCTATGGATGGCGGAACCACGTCTCGCCACAAGCAGACGCCCTTCGGACCCCATTCGGTTCAAAGACAGGAGAGTAAAATGCGGCAGACCTTGACCATCGCGTTTACAGCGGTAGTCACCGCTACTCTAACGATCGTCTTCATGAACGCCATCCATGGGCCGACTAGCCACGCCACTGCCAGCTTTGCGCCGGCATCGACCAGCATCATGGACATGATGAGAAACGCGCGAAATCTGCCCGACGAGAAGTTTGACGCTCATTGAAGTGGATGATTGTTCGGACAGCCTGCCGTTTGCTGCCCGCTCGGGCCAGGACTCCCACGCCAAAGTTGGCGAGGACCGCCGTGAGAAAGCAATCGTCAGGGGCTCTTGCCGCTCCGGTAGGCGACTGGTCGGCAGACTAGGTTTGCCCCCGCACACTTCTGTGACGCGCGCCACCTGATGTCTGTCCCTGATGGACGATCAGGCGCTAAGAGCGGATTGCTCGATCATTCGAGAGCATGGGTGGCAACGAACACGGCAACGATACGCACGCCGCGTCCGTCGAGCTGTGCTGCACAGCTTGTCGGGCGCTCTTCGTTGTTTGTGACAGCCGACTCACACTAGCTGGCAGGCAGGGCACACGAACGGCATTCCTGTGCCCGGTCCCACCCGGACCCGAAAGGGCCTCCAATTCGCTCCTGGAGGCCCTTTCCATTTGACGGTTGATGACAGAGCTAGAGCTAATGGGAGGGACTAGTACCGGGGCCGCGTTGGCGTACGGCTCACTAGCTGATCGGGGCGAAGATTCAGATATCGCCGCAGCATCTTCCAATCCTTATGGCCAGTAACGAGCGATACTTCGGGGATGTCGAGACCTGCCTCGAACAGGCGGCTCGTCAATTCATGGCGCAGGTCATGGAAGTGGAGATCTACGATACCAAGCGCACGGCAGGATCTACGAAAAGCAGCGCCGAGGGAACGGCTGTTGTGGGGAAACACCAGGTCGATGGACGGCGTGACCGCGCGCTGTTCGAGGAGGAGTGCGACAGGGTCATAGCCCGCGGCATCGAGCAATGGGATGCGCTGGTGATTACCCCCTTTTCGCCTCGGATCCTTGCGGTCGCGCACGATCGCGATGCGTGCTTTGAGATCGATATCGGGCCAGCGCAACCGGCAGATCTCCTCCTGGCGCATCGCAGTAGCGACCGCAAACTTGACGATGCGTCCGACGGGGATCGTTTGCAGTGTATTATTGTCGTTGAAACGAATGATACTGGCGAGTTCGTCCTTGGTCGGCCGCCGGTCGCGTTCGTTCCCCTTGCCGACGAGGTCGAGGCGGCGTAACGCGACGCGCGCGAGGGTCACCTCCTCGGATGGAACGATTACCCCATGCACAGCGGCGGCATGCACGAGGACTGTACGGATATAACCGATGTCGATGCCAAGGGTAACTGGCCCAGCTCCTTCCCTCGCGCGATCCTTGCCAAACCTAATAAGGCGCTCGCGGTTCAGATCGGCCAGCGCCACTGTTCCGAGTAAGGCCTCAAGTTTTTCAAGGCTCTTTGCTTTGCTTCTCAGGGGTGCCTTGCCGACTTCGGTCAAATCGGCGATGTGCAGTTGAATGAGTTGCCCAAACGTGGTGTGCCTATCGACGCGAGACGCATGAACGCCACGACCGCTAGCAATGGCGCGTTCCGCTTCAAGCGCCCACTGCTCGCCCTCGGACTTAAGCCGGAACGTCCGTGACGCATGCTGTCGCTTGCGGCGGACCTGCACTCTCCAGTAGCCAGATGGTAGCTTGTTGTACGTGGCCATCAGGATCCACTCGCGTGCACAAAATGTGCACAATGACACCGCGAAATGCTGCGTAGCCCGGAGAACAACTGCGAACAAAAGTGTGCACGTTCTTCCGAAGGCACATTGATAGTGAAGGAAATATCCTGAAACTACAACAACATAGGTTTTGTGTCGCTCCCATGATGGATTGGACGGATCGGCACTGCCGGTTCTTCCATCGTCGTATGACGCGACATGCGCGGCTCTATACCGAGATGATCACGGCCGATGCCATCCTGCGCGGCAACCGCGACATGCTGCTCGCCTATGATGCCTCCGAGCACCCTGTAGCGCTTCAGCTCGGCGGCATCGATCCGGCGCGTCTGGCTGAGGCGGCCGCCATCGGCGAAGAGCTCGGCTACGACGAGATCAACCTCAATGTCGGCTGTCCGTCCGACCGTGTACAGGACGGTCACTTCGGCGCCTGCCTGATGGCGGAGCCCGAGCGCGTCGCGCTCGCCGTTGCCGCCATGCGCGCGCGCGTGTGTGTGCCTGTCACGGTCAAATGCCGCATTGGCATCGACGACCAGGACAGCGAGGCGGACCTGGAGCGCTTCGTCATCGTTGTCGCAGCGGCCGGCTGCAGCACCTTCATCGTGCATGCGCGCAAAGCCTGGCTTTCGGGACTGTCGCCGAAGGAGAACCGCGAGATCCCGCCGCTCGACTATGAGCGAGTCTACCGTTTGAAGTTGGCCCACGCTGACTTGGAGATCGTGCTCAACGGCGGCATAGGCTCACTCGACGAGGCAGAGGCTCATCTTGCGTATGTGGATGGCGTGATGCTGGGACGCGCTGCCTATCACACGCCTTACATGTTGGCCGAGGTGGATCGTCGGCTGTTTGACGATGACACACAGGTGCCATCACGCGCTGAAGTCCTCAAGGGCCTGATTCCTTACACCGAGCAGCACCTCGCGCGCGGCGGTCGCGTCAACAATATCGCGCGTCATATTCTCGGCCTCTATCACGGCAGGCCGCGGGCGCGGGCATTTCGCCGATACCTCAGCGAGCATGCCACACGTCCGCGCGCGGGAGCGCACACCCTGCGCGACGCCATGGCTATGGTCGAAGACACCGAGCTTCCCGCCATGGCGGCGGAATAGGCGCAATCATGGAACTCGCTGCTTCGACCAATGAATTGATCCTTCTGGCGCTCGCGCTCGTCGGCGCCGGCGTGGTCACGGGTTTTCTTGCCGGACTGCTCGGCGTCGGCGGCGGAGCGATCATCACGCCGGTGCTGTACGAGGTGTTCAGCATTCTGGGCGTGAGCAGCGCCGTGCGCATGCACCTGGCGGTCGGCACCTCGCTCGCCATCATGGCGCCGACGACGCTACGCGCATTCCTCGCCCATAAGGCGCGGGGCGGTGTCGACATGCCGGCGTTCAAGCGGCTGGCGCCTGCGATCGTTGCCGGCGTCGTGCTCGGTGCTGCCGTTGCACGTTATGCGCCCGGCACGGCTCTGAAATGGCTGTGGGTCACCTTCGCCACGCTGATGTCATTGAAGCTGCTGCTGGGGCGCGACGACTGGCGGCTCGGCGACGATCTACCCAGAAGCCGGCTGGTCGAGCTTTACGGTGCCTTCGTTGGTGCCATTTCGACTTTGCTGTCAGTCGGTGGCGGCGCCTTTGTTACCATGCTGCTGACGCTCTACGGCCGCAGCATCCGCGCGGCGGTGGGCACCTCGGCCGGCATCGGTACACTCATCACGCTGCCGGGCGCGCTGGGCCTGATGTGGGCCGGATGGGGGCAGGCTGGTCTGCCGCCATTGTCGATCGGCTATGTCAGCTTGATCGGAGCCGTACTGATGATCCCGAGCAGCGTCCTCGCCGCTCCCCTCGGCGCCCGCGTCTCGCACGGCATATCGCGCCGGGCACTGGAGTTGGCCTTCGCCGCGCTGCTGGCCACGGCCGGATTGAACTTCCTTGCCAGTCTAGTGTGGTGATCAGGCCGGCTGGAAAATCAGCCGGATCAGATCGCGATACAGCAGGACCTGCTTGGGAAGGATGGCCGGATCTTTGAAGATCTTACCCATGATGATGCCGCCGTCGACCAGAGCGTTGGCCATGTCGGCGAGCTCGTCGATGTTGACAGGGATGCGCGGAGGATAACGCTCCGAGATCTTTTCCAGCCGGTCGCGAAAGCGCTTGCGCCAACCTTCGACGCCCGTGCGCGTCAACGCACGGATCTCGCCGCTGAACATCTGGTCCTGGTAGCAAAACGAGGCCACGAGGCAGCCAGGATGGCCGCCGGGCAGATCGGCGAGCAGCTCAGCGAAAAGCTTGAGGCTGACGAGAAAGCCATGGAGAGGATCGTCGTTCAGCTCGTCGGCGCGCCGCATGATGTCGTCGAGTATCGCGTCGTTGGTCGCGATGTAACGCTGCATCAGCTCCTTGGCGAGCTCGTTCTTGTCCTTGAAGTGATAGAAGAAGCCGCTCTTGGTGATGCCTGCGGCGGCGATCAGCTCGTCGATGGAGGTAGCGGAGAAGCCCTTCTCCAGCACCGCCGCCTCGGCGACCTCGAGCAAACGCTCGCGTGTGTCTGTCTTCTTCCTCGGAAACTGGTTGAGCATGGCGACTGCACCAATAGTCAAGTCGTGATGGCCAGCGGGCGCCCGCAGAGCGTCGCACGACACCGTGGTCCCGTCTAACATATTGAAATGTAAGGGTCAGTTTCTTGTGAACGCGACCTTACCACGGGTGTTCTGGCGCCGCAAAGCCAACTGGTTCATTTGAGGGACCACGCTGGCGGTCAAGCCGGGCCGCAAAACAAGATTGAATTTGGAGATCACAATGAGCTTTCTGCCGAAGTTCTCTTCGGCGGACGATTGGCCGCTGGCCGCTCGTCCCGCCGATCCCGCCACCGCACTGCTTGACGTGCTGGCTGCGAGCGCACGTCGCGCTGGGACTGTGGTGCGGGCGGCGGTCGCACAGATCATTGTTTGGCGTCCCCATCGCAGGGCGGCGCAGGAGCAGAGCCGCCTAGACGACCGCATGCTTCGGGATATGGGGTTGGCACGCGACGAGATCGTGCGGGCGGTTCATTGCCGAAACAGTGCGGTGGCCATACGGCAGCGAACCTCGGCCGAGATGTTCCCGAGGTAACACCGGGATTCAACACGACGTGGCAACAGCCCGCGTTTAACCAACTCCAGTAAGGGACGATGACTATGACAGTTCAGGACGTGCGCGGCCACGCATTGAGTGGCGCCAACGAAACCTCCGCAGCGCTCTACAACAAAGCATTGCGCGAGCTCAATCTGTATTCAGCCGATCCGGTCGCTACCGTCGATGCGGCACTTGCGGAAAGCCCCGGCTTTGTCATGGCGCACGCGCTGCGTGCGTGGCTGCATCTGCTTGGCACCGAGCCTGCCGGTGTTCCCGTCGCCCGCGCGAGCTGGGAGACGGCCTCGCGGCTTGGCGGCACGACACAGGAAAGGGGCCACCTGGCCGCCATCGGCCATCTCGTCGAGGGCGGCTGGCACGCCGCTTCGCGCAACATCGAGGACGTAGCAATCGAGAACCCGCGCGACCTGCTGGCGTTGCAGGTCGGCCATCAGCTCGACTTCTTCACGGGCGAAGCGCGCATGCTGCGTGACCGCATCGCCCGCGCCATGCCGGCCTGGTCCGAGGGTGTTCCAGGTTACCACGCTGTGCTCGGCATGCAGGCGTTCGGGCTGGAAGAGATGGGCCAGTACGGTCAGGCGGAGATGCACGGGCGCGCGGCAATTGAGATGGAGCCGCGCGATGGTTGGGCGCAGCACGCCGTGGCGCATGTGCTCGAGATGCAGGGTCGTCAGCAGGACGGCATAGGCTGGATGCGCGCCAATCCGAACGCGTGGGCGAGCGAGAGCTTCTTCGCCGTGCACAACTGGTGGCACCTGGCGCTCTACCATCTCGATCTCGGCCAGGTCGACGAGGTGCTGCAGCTGTTCGATGGGCCGATCTATGGTGCGCACTCGCGCGTCATCATGGACATGGTCGATGCATCCGCGCTGCTCTGGCGTCTGCATTTGCGTGGCGTCGATGTTGGCAACCGCTGGCAGATGGTTGCGGAAGGATGGGAGCCGGTGGCCGATGCCGGCATCTACGCCTTCAATGACGCGCATGCCATGATGGCGTTCGTCGGCGCCGGCAAGCCGGATCTCCAGCAGAAAGTGCTGGGGGCGCAGGTCGCCGCCATGGAACGGTCCGATGACAATGCCCGCTTCACGCGCGAAGTCGGCCAATCACTGACCAAAGCGATCAAGGCATTCGGCGACGGCAACTATGCTGAAACCGTCCGGCTCATCCGGCCGGTGCGCAACATTGCCAACCGCTTCGGTGGCAGCCACGCGCAGCGAGACCTGTTCGATCTGACGCTGATCGAGGCTGCGTTCCGTTCGGGTCAGCAAGCGCTGGCGCAAGCGCTCTCGGCAGAGCGTGTGCACGCCAAGCCGACGAGCCCGCTAGCGCAACTGTTTGCCCGCCGCGCCGGAATCATTAAGCAGGCAGCCTAGCCGCAGACCCAGGCATTGTGGCTGCTACACCGATCCCCGGAGCGCCCCGCGCCTCCGGGGATCATTTTTTGAGGGCCTTCCTGGGTTGGTTTGGTGCTTTGACTTGCTGCAATAGAACGATGTTGCGCGCTCGTGCTTGACTTCCGGTGTGGATGGTCGGCATGAGGCAGGCGGAACGGCACGTCCGCAGAGAGAAATAGCGTCATAAATCTCGACAATCTCAAGACCACGGCGGGCGTGGACATGCGCGGCAAACGTGCGCTGGTCCGCGCCGATCTCAACGTGCCGGTGAAGGATGGCAAAGTTACCGATGCGACGCGGCTCGAGCGTCTGGTGCCGGGGCTGCGTGACCTCGCCTCGCGTGGCGCCAAGGTGATCGTCATCTCCCACTTTGGCCGGCCTAAGGGCTGTGCGGCGCCGGAGTTCTCGCTGAAGCCCGTGGCCGACACGTTCGCGAAGCTGATCGGCGCGCCAGTCGCCTTCGCGTCCGACTGTATTGGCCAGCCAGCCCTCAACACGATCGCCAAGCTGCAGCCGGGCCAGTTCGCGGTGCTCGAGAACCTTCGCTTCCATAAAGGCGAGGAGAAGAACGATCCGGCCTTTGCAGCCGAGCTGGCCAAGCTCGGCGACATCTTCGTTGGCGACGCTTTCTCCACCGCGCACCGCGCACATGCCTCCACCGAGGCTATCACGCATCTGCTGCCGTCCTACGCCGGTCCGCTGATGATGGAAGAGATCAATGCGCTGCGGGCAGCTCTGGAAAAACCCGAGCGACCGACGGTCGCCATCGTCGGCGGCGCCAAGGTCTCGACGAAGATTCCGGTGCTGGAGAATCTCGTTGCCAAGGTCGACAAGCTCATCATCGGCGGCGGTATGGCCAACACCTTCTTTCTGGCGCAGGGGGTGCAGGTCGGCAAATCATTGGCCGAGCCGGGCTTCGCCGAGACGGCGCTGCGTATCATGCACGCGGCCAAGCAGCGCAGCTGCGAGGTGGTGCTGCCGCACGATGTCGTAGTGGCGGCGAAATTCGAGGCGGGTGCGGCGTCCACCGTGCGACCTGCCCTCGAGACGCCCGCCGATCAGATGATCCTCGATGTCGGTCCGAGGACTGTTGCGCACTACATCGATGTCATCGCCCGCTGCCGCACGCTGCTCTGGAACGGGCCGCTTGGCGCATTTGAGATAGCGCCGTTCGGCGAAGGTACCTTCGTGCTCGCGCGCGAAGCGGCGAAGCTCACCAAGGCAGGCAAGCTCGTATCGATCGCCGGCGGCGGCGACACGGTGGCGGCGCTCAACATGGCCGGCGTCACGGATGACTTCTCTTATGTTTCGACGGCGGGCGGCGCGTTTCTCGAATGGTTGGAAGGCCGCGAGTTGCCGGGCGTCGCGGCGCTCGCACGCGGGGCCTGATACCTTTGGGCCCGGTCCGTTTTCCCCGCGCTGTCGTCTTTGATCTCGACGGCACGCTCATCGACAGCGCGAGCGACATTGCATTAGCGCTGGCGCGTACATTGGATGAGGTGGGCCTGCCCGCGTTCGACGTCGATACGGTCAAGACCATGATCGGTGGCGGCTCGCGCAAGCTGATCGAGCGGGCGCTGGCAGCGAGCGGGCGAGCCGCAGAGTTGGATCTTGTCGATAGGCTGAGGGATGAGTTCGAGCGGTTTTATCTTGCGGAGCCTTGCCGCCACACGCGGGTCTTTGCGGGTGCGATCGATCTGCTCGATGCGCTTGCGGCCCGTGGCGTAGGCCTCGGAATCTGTACCAACAAGCCTGCCGAGATTACGGACCGCTTGCTGGCAGCGCTCGGCCTCGACCGCTACTTCAGCGCCGTTGCCGCGGGCTTGGACGGTGTTCCGAAGAAGCCCGACCCTACAATGTTGCTGGCGGTCCTCTCTCGCCTCGGCGCCAAGCCTGCCGAAAGCGTCCTGCTGGGGGACAGCGCCGCCGATATCGGCTGCGCGCGCGCTGCTGGCTGCCCGGTGGTGCTCGTCTCCTTTGGCTACGCCGGAGGGAATACTGCTGCTCTCGGACCCGACGCCGTGATCGAAGCGTTTTCCGAGGCTATGCCTGTCCTCGCCCGGCTTTTTTCCAAGGCCGCCGTCAAATAAATTCAAATTCCAACCGTACTCGTTCCGAGAAAGCGCATTGCGCCCAAGTGCATGAGCGGGCTACCAGTGGCCCGCACAACGCTGGCAAGGGAGGAGCCCAGTGCTCCCTAAGCATCTTCCAGGAGCTCTATTGGCTGCGGTGGCGCTCGTGATCGGGGCCGCTGGGGCACAAGCCACCAACTCGACCGAGCGGGAGCTCGAGAAGTATCGCAGCATGCTGAAGGACGATCCCTGGTCCAACCCCGGAATGCTCGATGTCGATCGCGGCGAGGAGCTGTGGAAGACCCCGCGTGGACCTAAGAACGTATCGTTGGAACTGTGCGACCTCGGCAAGGGACCGGGCAAGGTCGACGGCGCGTTCGCCGAGCTGCCACGCTATTTCGCCGATGCCGACGCCGTCATGGACGCCGAGACGCGCGTGCTGTGGTGCATGGAGAAGCTGCAGGGCTTCAACCGCGCGGACCTGGTGCAGCGGCCCTATCCGGCCGGCGGCCAGCCGATCAAGGACCTGGGTGCCATCGCCACCTGGATCGCCAACAAGTCGAGCGGCGCCAAGTACCAGGCCAAATTCGCGCATCCGAAGGAGAAGGACGTGCTGACGCTGGGCGAGGCGCTGTTCTTCCGCCGCACGGGCCCCATGGATTTCGCCTGCGCCACCTGTCACGGCGATCAGGGCAAGCGCATCCGGCTGCAGCCGCTGCCTTACCTGTCCAAGCCCGAGGAAGCGCGCCAGGTGGTCGGGGAGTGGCCGGCCTATCGCGTATCGAGCGCACACGTTATGACCATGCAGCACCGCATCTATGATTGTTTCTGGCAGATGCGTCTGCCCGAGGTCGAACTAGGCTCGCCGGTGTCTGTCGCCCTCATCAGCTATCTCACCAAGCTGGCTGAAGGCGGCGAAATCCAGGCCCCAGGCCTGAAGCGCTAGTTGGGAGCTGATCGATGCGCAACCTGACGCTCCTTCTGTCCGCCATCGCTCTTGCGGCGACGTTGACCTGCGCGCTGGCGCAGCAGCCGGCCGCCGTCGACGATCGCCGCATCGATGCGGCCGTCAAGGCGAGCTGGCCGAAAGCCGCGCCAGACTGGCAGCCACAACTCGTGCCGGACGAGACCATGAAGGTCTGCAGCCAGTATCGCAATGTGCCGCCGAGAGCCGTGACCAACACCATTCAAGTTCAGGAAAGGGCCGCGATCAAATACCCGACCGACGGCAAGCTGATGGGTGACTGGAAGAGGGGCGAGAGCATCGCCCAAAGCGGCTACGGCCAGCGCTTCACGGACTATCCCGCAACGCGCGAGAACGGCGGCAACTGCTACGCCTGCCATCAGCTCGATGCGCGCGAGGTGAGCTATGGCACCGTGGCACCGAGCCTGCTCGCCTACGGCAAGAACCGCAAATTCGCTGAAGCCGAGATCAAGGCCGTGTACGACAAGATCTACAACTCGCACGCATCGTTTCCCTGCTCGAACATGCCGCGCTTCGGCAGCAATGGCACCCTGACCATCGAGCAAATCAAGGACCTCGTGGCGCTGGTCATGTCGCCTGATAGTCCGGTCAACAAATAGGTCGGAAGGCCCGCCACGCCGCGGCCATCGAACCAGGGTAACCCCATGCTCTCGCGCCGCGATGTCCTGCAGGTTGCGCTGGCTGCCGCCGTGGTGGCCCGCTTGTCGGGGCGCGCCGAGGCGCAAGTGCTGAGCGGCGCTGTGCGGCAGGAGGATCTTCTGCGCTTCCGGCCGAAGGGGCAGGTCACCCTGCTCCATTTCGCCGACTGCCATGCCCAGCTCAAGCCGCTCTACTATCGCGAGCCCTCGGTCAATCTCGGCGTCGGCGACGTCAACGGGCTGCCACCGCACCTGACGGGCCGCGAGCTCCTGGCGCGCTACGGCATCGATCCGGGCTCGTGGCGCGCCTACATGTTGGCATCGCCCGACTTCGAGCTGCTCGCGCGTCACTACGGTCGTGTTGGCGGCATGGATCGGCTGGCCACGCTGATCAAGGCGATCCGCGGCGAGCGCGGCCGCGAGCGCACGCTGCTCATCGATGGCGGCGATACGCTGCAGGGCTCCTATACCGCACTTAAATCCAGGGGCGCCGACATGGTGCGTGTGCTGGAGGCGCTGGGCGTCGACGTGACGACGGGCCACTGGGAGTTCACGCTGGGCGCGGAGCGCGTGACCGAGCTGTTCGGGAGCAAGGATAAGGACGGTACGGCCTCGGTACAGTTCCTGGCGGGCAACGTCGCCGAGACCGATTTCGACGAGCCTGTGTTCAAGGCCTGGCGCATGTACGAGAAAGGCGGCGTGCGCATCGCCGTCATCGGCCAGGCGTTTCCGTATACCGCTATCGCCAATCCGCGCTGGATGTATCCCAAGTGGTCGTTCGGGTTACGCGAGGACGATCTGCGGCAGCATGTGGCTGGGGCGCGGGCCGCCGGCGCCGAGATCGTTGTTCTCAACTCGCACAACGGCTTCGACGTGGACCGCAAGCTCGCTGTGCGCGTGCCCGGCATCGACGTAATCTTCACCGCCCACACGCACGATGCCCTACCAGCTCCCGTGGTCGTCGGGCGAACGCTCCTCATCGCGTCCGGCTCGCATGGCAAGTTCCTGTCGCGCCTGGACGTGGATGTGAAGGACGGCCGCCTTGCCGACTACAGCTATGCACTCATCCCGGTTCTCTCCGATGCCATCGCACCGGATCCGGACATGGCGGCACTCGTCGCGGCAATCCGCGCGCCCGACGAGGCCATGCTCGGCACGGAGCTGGCGCGCACCGATACGCTCCTCTACCGACGCGACAATTTCGCCGGCACACTCGATACCGTCATCTGCGAGGCGCTGATCGAGCAGCGCGACGCGGAGCTCTGTTTCTCCCCCGGCTTCCGCTGGGGCACCACGCTGGTGCCCGGCCAAGCCATCACCTGGGACGATGTCTACAACGCCACTGCCATCACCTATCCGGCAGCGTACCGTACCGTTGTCAGCGGCGAGCGCCTCAAAGCCGTCCTCGAGGACGTGGCCGACAACATTTTCAATCCCGACCCCTACTATCAGCAGGGTGGCGACCTGGTGCGGGTCGGCGGCTTGGGTTTCACGATCAATGTCGATGCGCTGATCGGCAACCGCATCAGTGATCTGACGTTCCTCAAGACGGGGGAACCCATCGTGCCGGCCCGCGACTACGTTGTCGCCGGCTGGGCGTCCGTGAACGAGGATGTTACCGGGCCGCCGGTGTGGGATCTCGTGGCGGCGCACCTGCGCGCAAAGCAGGTCATCGCCGCGGTTCCACCTTCGCCGGTCAAGGTGCGGCGCGGCGCGAGCTGACGCATCCGTGTCTTGCACGTGCTTTGCAGCCGGCCTTTAACTGCTGCCAGCGCTGCCCGTTGCGACGGGTCAACCAGAGAACATGATGCCTGATATCCACATTCATCTCGGCGTCGCCCTGGCCGAACTCGTGAGTTTCCTGTCGCCCTGTGTGCTGCCGCTGGTGCCGCCCTATCTCGGCTATCTCGGCGGCATGACCATCGAGCAGATGACGGCGGACGGCGGCCTGGAGCGCAGCGCCTGGCGGCGCGTCGTTTTGGCCTCGCTCTGCTTCGTGCTGGGGTTCACGACCGTGTTCGTCGGTCTCGGCGCCGGCGCCTCGATGTTCGGCCAGCTCATCCAGACCTACAAGACCGAGCTCTCGATCGGAGCCGGGATCGTCATCATTTTGTTCGGGCTGCACTTCCTTGGCTTGCTGCGTATTCCACTGCTCTATCGCGAGGCGCGCTACCACGCCAAGATGGAGGGCGCGACCTTTCTCGGCGCCTATGTCATCGGTCTCGCCTTTGCCTTCGGCTGGACCCCGTGCATCGGTCCCATCCTGGCAACAGTGCTGGCGCTGGCTGCGAACGAGGCAACATTGGGTGCCGGCGTGCGCCTGCTGTTCGTCTATTCGCTGGGTCTCGGCATTCCGTTCGTGCTGGCCGCTGTTGCCATCCGGCCGTTCATGCGTTTCATGCAGCGGTTCCGCCGGCACTTAGGCGTGGTCGAGAAGGTCATGGGGCTGTTGCTGGTCGCCACCGGCATCATGTTCCTGACGGGCTCCATGAACTGGCTCGGCCAGTGGCTCATCGAGAACGTGCCGATCCTCTCGCGTGTCGAGGAGATGGCGACACCGGAATCCTTGAAAACCGAGATCATGAAGAAGAGCGGCGGTCGGTAGGCTAGTATTCGCGGAGACCTATCCCTCGAGAAATGCAGGCAGCGCATGTCGACGGCATTCTCCAAAACCCCGATCGCGCTCACCATCGCCGGGTCCGATAGCTCGGGCGGCGCCGGCATCCAGGCGGACCTCAAGACGTTCTCGGCGTTCGGCGTTTATGGCGCATCGGTGCTCACCGCGCTGACGGCTCAGAACACGCGTGGCGTGCAGGGCGTGGAGCCGGTGCGCCCGCAGTTCGTCACGGCTCAGCTCACCTCGGTTCTGTCAGACCTCGATGTCGGCGCGATCAAGACGGGCATGCTAGCCACCGCGCCGATCGTGGTGGCCGTGGCGGCCGAGCTGTCACAGCGGGGCCGTCTCTCGCTCGTCGTTGACCCAGTGATGGTGGCGACCAGCGGAGATGTGCTGCTCGCATCCGATGCCATCGCCGCACTCAAATCCGAGCTGTTCCCGCTTGCGACACTCATAACGCCGAACATGCCCGAGGCTGCCGCGCTGCTCGGAGTGCCGGTTGCCGAAACCGAGCAGGCGGCGGCCGAGCAGGTGCGCGCCATAGCCCAGCTCGGCGCTGCGGTGTTGCTCAAGGGTGGACACGGCAGTGGCAAGGAGGCTGTCGACTTTCTTTATGCTGCCGGAAAAATCACGCGACTAGCGGCGCCTCGCATCGAGACCCCGCACACGCATGGCACCGGGTGCACCTTGTCGGCCGCCATCGCTGCGCTTATGGCCCAGGGCGTCGTGTTGGAGGAGGCGGTGCGCCGGGCCAAGGCCTACGTGTCGGCCGCACTCGCGGCTGGACGTGACATAGGCATCGGCCGAGGGAACGGGCCGGTCGACCATCTTTATGCACTACGACGCCAGCCGCCCCCGGCGTAGGCCGAGCGCATTGCGAAAATGGTGTTGCTGCGCCGTGCATCTCCTGCACGGCGCACAGCTGTGTCCAGGCCGACACGACTGCTGGAAAGTTACTCAGTGGCTATTGCGCAGGCAGCGCCAATCTGGAGAATGCGTATGTGGCCTTCGGGGGGAACCTTGGCGCCGCGACGCACAGGTGGTTGCCTGCGAGCGAGACCTTGGGGGGATCGCGGTATCGCAGGGGCACTTGAGGTTTCTTGGGGGGAGCTTGGGGCGCACTGACCAGGGGCAAGCGCTCTGAAGCTCAGCAAGTAGGCCGGTCCAGTGACAAACTGGGCCGGCTTTTTTGTCGACAAGTCAGTGTGCGGCAAATTCGCTCTTCGGGGATTGCAACATCAGTGAGTGCTGGTCTTGTGGTGATTGGGCCACAACGACATGCGATTCGGCTTGCGCGCTCAGTTCCCGTGGATTGGAGCGTTGCTGTGTGTCGGAGTGCCTTCGTAGTGTGTGCGCAAGGGGCAAGTGAGTGCCGCTTGTCTAAGCGTCTCTGAGCGGCAGCAGATGTGCGTCAAGCGTTGGGGGAGTTCATGCGCCACGTACACGGATGGATGCGTCAGGTTCTTTCGGTGTCCGCTACACTAGGCGCCCTCGTAACCTCTGTATCGGCCGTCGAAGCAGGCGGTTTTGCCATACGCGAGCAATCGGCACATTTCCAGGGCTCCTCGTTCGCCGGCAACGCGGCCGGCGGGGCGCTCAGCTCCATGTTCTGGAATCCGGCGGCGGTGGGCCAGTTCAATGGCTTCAACACGGAGTCGGCCTATTCCTGGATCATCCCAGACTCTGAGATCACGGCGCTGCCTGGATCGACGCTATTGGGGGCACCTGGGCTCTCCAGCAGTAGCGGTGAAGTTGGCAATCAGGCCATCGTACCGTCTACCTACTTGAGCTATCAGCTCAGCCCGAATTTGGTTTTCGGCTTTAGCCTGAATGCGCCGTTTGGCCTTTCCACCGAACCAGAAAACCGAGCATGGGCCGGGCAGACACAGGCCCGGACGTCAAAGATCGAAACTTATAACGCGCAGCCCGTTCTTGCCTACCGCGTCAATCCTACGCTGATCGTCGCCGCGGGCCTACAGATCGAGTATGTCGAAGGGACGCTGAAGAGTGCGGCAGGGACGGGGGCCGCGGCTCCCAACGGGGTCATCAAGGGCGACGACACGGCGCTGGGTTTCACCGCAGGTATTCTTTGGCAGCCGATGCCAGGTACCAGCGTGGGTTTGGGTTTCCGCTCGTCGATAGATCACAATCTCGAAGGGACGATCGGCGTTGTTGGGATTCCGGTGACGTTCGCCGGAATTTCGGCAGCGCTCGAAACACCGGAGACCGTGACGCTTAGTTGGCGCCAGGAGCTGGCTCCGAGGTGGACAGGCCTTGCCACAGTAGAGTGGGCGAACTGGAGTCGCCTGAAGAGCTTGGATGTAGTTTGCCAGGAAGGAGCCATAGCCGGCCCGTGTGCGGGCGGCGCAGGCACCAATGGCAAATCGCTCCCCCTCGGCTGGCATGATGGGTGGTTCTTCGCATTGGGCGCCGAGTATGCGTGGTCGCCGCAGCTCACCCTGCGAGCCGGTGCTGCCTACGAGATTTCGCCCATTCGGGATCCCGACGAGCGGCCGGCGCGCCTACCCGATTCGGATCGCGTCTGGGCAAGCATAGGCGCCAGCTACAAGTGGTCCGAGAGGATCTCACTCGACTTCGCCTACACGCATATCTTTGTTGACGATGCCCGTATCGATCGTACAGAGGACTTGGCGCCAGGCGTTCCGATACGGCTGCTCGCCGATGCCGACGCAAGCGTCGATATCCTGTCGGTTGGCCTGAAGATGAAGCTCGGGGTAGATCCGACACCTGCGCCGCTGAAATAGGCGAGGGTGCCTCCGGTCTGCATCGGCCTCGGGGACTTAAGCCGCGTACCGCGGTACCGCCGCTTGGCGTTCCGCAGTTTCATCTGCAGAATGCGCAGTGCATGCAGGGCATCTGCATGCAATATGCCGGTCTCCATCAATTCCTTCTCGGGGTGATCGGCTACGATGCGTGGCCTATCTAACAACTGGCACCTCGATCCGTTCGCCTGGCGCATGTCTGGCCTGTACGCCGCAGTTTTTCTTGTGGCCGGCGCCAAGATACCCTTCCTGCCGGTCTGGCTCGACTGGCGCGGGCTCACGTTAGCCGAGATCAGCGTCATCATGGCGGCTCCGCTGTTCGCGCGCATCGCCGTCACTCCGGCCATTGCCTTTGCCGCCGACCGGCTCGGCGATCATCGTCGCGTCGTGGTTCTCCTGTCGTGGGCCGCCTTGTGTGGTCTGCTACTGCTTTCGCAAGCACATGGTTTTTTGGCACTGCTGGTGCTGACGCTGGTGATCGCCATGGCCTGGACGTCGATCATGCCGTTGGCGGAGACGGTGGCCATGGGCGGGGTGCGGTCGAAAGGGCTCGACTACGGCCGCATGCGGTTGTGGGGGTCGCTGAGTTTTATTGCCGCCAGCATCGTCGGGGGCATGGGGGTGGGTGGGCTCGGACCTGCCTCCGCAGTGTGGCTTATGATGGCCGGCGCAGCACTCACGGTCGCCGCCGCATATGGCCTGCCCAGGCCTGATGCTCTGGCGTCAGCTCGCGGGCCGCGGTTTCCTACGCCCGCTTGGTCCGCGATCCGGCCGCTCGTTACCTCACGCACGTTCCTGCTCTTCCTTCTTGCCGTGGGCTGCGTGCAGGCCGCGCATGCCGTGTTCTATACGTTCGGCACCGTGCACTGGGGTGCGCAGGGTCTGTCTGCAACGTGGTCCGGTATTTTGTGGGCCATCGGCGTCATTGCGGAGATCCTTTTATTTGCCTTCTCCGCTGCGGCCGTCCGGACAGTGGGCATTGCCACATTGATCGCGGCAGGCGCGCTCGCTGGCGTGGTCCGCTGGACAGCGATGGGGTTCGATCCACCGCTGGTCGTCCTGGTCGTCCTGCAGGTGCTGCATGGCGCGACCTATGGCGCAACGCACTTGGGCGCGGTGCACTTCATCAGCAATACGGTGCCACAGGAGCTGGGGGGAACAGCACAGGCGCTCTATGCCAGCGTGACGGCCGGTATTGCCATGGGGAGCGCGACGCTGCTTGCCGGCTGGCTCTACGCGGCGTGGGGTGGTCGTGCGTATTTCGCTATGGCGGCACTTGCGTTGGCGGGCCTGTTGGCCTCGCTTGCGCTGCTACGGCGTGAGCCGTAGGGCATAGTTCAGGCGGCGAGTGAGCGCATGCGGGCCGCACGCCGCAACATGCGCGCGTTTGCGATAGCAGTGAGCGGCTTGGCCTCGGCAACCGGCAACGCGACTGTCATGCGCCAAGCACCATCGCGGCACCGTCTTTCCACGAACGAGATCCCCTGCAACTCGAACAGCATCCTGGCGACAGTGATGGATCGCCGTGTTGCCGCCCCGCGCGCTTCGGCATCGGGTTCGCCGTCAGCAAAGGCCACGCACAGCCTGACGGTGTCGTCGACAACGCGCGTGGTGATCGAGACAGGTCTGCGATCTGGTGCGCGCAGCACCGCTGCCGCAACCAGATTGCTGAGTGCCTGACGCAACGCGGCCGGTTCTGCCGTGACAGTGGCTGTGCACGGCGCGCCACGCACGATGCGAATGCCACGTTGGCAGGCCTCAGGTGTGCGGCAGGCTTCATCCAGCAAGGTGTCGAGGTCTACTGCCTCGCTGCGCGCACGCTGACGATCGGCGAGCAGAGTGGTCAGCGCCATAGTGTCTTCGGCCGCCTTGAGCACGGCCAAGCCGCTGTCGCGAATATGACGCACGTAGTCCTGGTAGCGCGGGGAGCCGAGTGGCCCTAGCAACTCACGCTGCATCATTTCCGAGAAGCCGATGATGGCGTTGAGTGGGGTTCTGAGCTCATGCCCGACGCTGTCCATCAGACCGCTGAAGGCAGGCTCGTCCAGTGGCGCAGGAAGCGTGGCAGGGCAGGGTATCGGCATTGGGATGCCGGAGCCAATGAAGGCGGCCACCACCCGTCGATGCTGGTGGGCCGTTTCCAACTCGGGGTGGCAGACGGACATGGAGCAACTCATGTGCAGCAGCAACAAAGCTGTGCTGCCGCCGGCCAGCAGGAAGAGCACGACGGACGGCTCAAGGAGGGCTGAGCCCAGATGCTCGGTATGTGTCGCGCGTATGGCCAGAGTTACCAAACCCAGCACACTGATGCACAGGTGTGCCAGAACGGCCAAACCCAGGAAGGCCCGATCGATCTGCTCCTGCAGGGCTGCTTTTGCCGCGCTGGCGTGCAAAGCAATCCCCAGCAGGCGAACGGACCAAGTCCGCGCCATGTCTTTCCCCTCGATGTGCCTGCAAGTGTGCCCAGATGGACTCAGCGCGGAACGCATCGCCGAATCACCATGTTAGTGTGGGGGCACCAAACTCTGCTTGTCGAGATCAATATTGGCGGCTGATCTACTGTAGAGTCGCCCGTGTCATTCGAGCATCTTCGAGACGATCTCGTAGGTGTCCCGCGACAGGTCATGAGATTTCTTGACACTCTGCAGTGTCTGTCGGGCCAGCTTGCGTCGTCCGCTCTCCAGGGCTTTCCAGCTCCGGAACGTCCCCAGCAGCCGTGCGGCCACCTGCGGGTTGAAGACGTCGATTTCCAGCACCTTGGACGCAACGAACGCGTAGCCACGTCCGTCCGGGCGATTGAAGACGAGCGGATTGGACCCGGCGAACGCCCCGATCAGGGCCCAGACCTTGTTGGGGTTGCGTAGCGAGAACAGCTGGTGGCTCGCCAGCTTGCGTACAGTTGCCAGTGTGGTTGGCAACGATGAGGCGGCTTGCAGAGCGAACCAATGATCGATGACGAGATGGTCCTCGTGCCAGCGCTCGTAAAAGCGATCGAAAGCGACCTGCCGCTCGGGCGTGCGCAGCTCCGACAGGATTGCCAAACCCGCTATCTCGTCGGTGGCGTTGGCAGCCGTGCGGAAGTGCTGGCCGGCCAGTTTCACATCCTCGGGTTTGCCGCGGACGGCCAGCAGGGAAAGCGCCGCATTGCGCAAGGACCGCCGGCCCACGCTCTCCGCGTCGGGCGCGTAGTCGCCGCGTGTGGCGTGGGTGCGATAGGCGTCGAGCAGCTGAGCGGCCAGCAAGGTGCCGATCTCGCGCCGGATCATCCGCCGCGCGCGGTGGATCGCTGCCGGATCGACATCGCGTGCGATGACGCGCGCAATATCGGCTTCGCTCGGCAGCGCCAGCATTTGTGCGCGATAGGCGGGCTCGAGGTTTTCGTCGCGCAACGTGGCGCTCAATGCCGTTGCCAGCGCCGTGGCGCGGCGCGGCCGCTCCCCGAGGCGCAGCGCCTTGACAGCGGCAACGATCGTGCGCGTCGCGTAGTCCTGCGCAGCTTGCCAGCGTTGAAACAGGTCACTGTCGTTGGCCATCTGGAATTCAAGGTCGGCATCCGACCGTGCCTGCGTCAGGTTCACGGGGGCCGAGAACCCCCGTAGCAGCGATGCCACCGGACGGGAGGATACGTCCACGAAGCGAAACTTTTCCGCTCGCTTGCGGACGTGGACCACTCCGTCGGCGACTGCCTCGCCCGACGCCAGCTTGAGCGGCAGGTCCTGCCCATTACCGCCGATGAAGCCCAGGCGCAGAGGAATGTGCAGCGGCTTCTTCCTGGCCTCGCCAGGAGTTGGCGGCAGCACTTGCTCCACGGCGAGCTCTGCCGACTTGACCTTCGCGTCATATTTCAGAGTGCAAACCAGCTCCGGCGTGCCGGCCTGCGAGTACCACGTCATGAACTGCTTGAGGTCGTGTCCACTCGCTGCCTCGAAGCAGGCAACAAACTGCTCCACCGTTGCCGCCTCGCCATCGTGGCGCTCGAAGTAGAGGTCCATGCCGCGTCGGAAGCTCTCGCGTCCGACAATGGTTTCGATCATGCGCACCAGCTCGGCGCCTTTCTCGTAGACAGTCGCAGTATAGAAATTGTTGATCTCGATGTAGCTTTCCGGACGCACGGGGTGCGCGAGTGGGCCCGCATCCTCCGGGAATTGCCGCGCCTTCAGCTTGCGCACGTCCTGGATGCGCTGCACCGTGCGCGAGCGCTCGTCGGCGGTGAACTCCTGATCCCGGTAGACTGTCAGACCCTCCTTCAAGCAGAGCTGGAACCAGTCGCGGCAGGTTATGCGGTTGCCGGTCCAGTTGTGGAAGTACTCGTGCGCGATGACGCGCTCGATGTCGGCGAAGTTGGCGTCAGTGGCCGTCTGCGGGGAGGCCAACACCAGGCGGTCGTTGAAGATGTTGAGGCCCTTGTTCTCCATCGCGCCCATGTTGAAATCGGACACGGCGACAATGTTGAACACGTCGAGATCGTACTCGCGCCCAAATTTCTTCTCGTCCCAGCGCATGGAGCGCTTCAGAGCATCGAGTGCCCAGCCGCAGCGGTCCTCCTTGCCGGGCTCGACGTAGATGCCGAGATCAACCTCGCGGCCGGACATCGTGGTGAAAGTGGAGGCGATAGAGGCGAGCCTCCCGCCGACCAGCGCGAACAGGTAGCAGGGCTTGGGGAATGGATCGTGCCATACCGCGTAATGCCGCCGGCCACGGTCAAGCGTGCCGCGCTCGACGGGGTTGCCGTTGCCGAGCAGCACCGGCGCCTCGGAGACGTCAAACTCGATGCGCGTGGTGAAGGTCGCCAGCACATCGGGCCGGTCGAGGAAGTACGTGATGCGGCGGAAGCCCTGGGCCTCGCATTGCGTGCAATAGACACCGCGCGACAGATAGAGGCCCTGCAGCGCTTTATTCTCTTCCGGATTGCAGGTCGTGATGAGCTGCAACTCGAAGGCGCCGGCGGGCACCTGCGGCAGCGTCAAGCTTCCCGGCTCGACCTGGTAGGCGCCGGGAGGCAGCGTCTCGCCCGCGACCCGCACCTCTTCCAGATCCAGGCCCTCGCCGTCGAGCACGAGCGAGCCGGGCTTGGCACCCGCAGCCGGATTGGGACGCACATGCAGTTTTGCGCGGACGCTCGTACGCGTCGCATGCAGTGCAATGTCCAGATCGACCGTGTCGATCAGATAGGCGGGCGGCCGGTAGTCCTTGAGGTGGACCGGCCGCGGAGCTTCCGGTTTCATGCCATCAATCGTGATTGCGCGGGTTTCAACGCCGTTATGGCGCTTGCGCAGCGCAGATACAAGTCAACTGCCAAGACAATGTGAAGGCTTCCGCCGACGCGGGAAGCTCAGCTTCCGCCGATCAGCGTGTCGAACAGTAGCTTGACGTTGAGCGCGATGATGACCGCAGCGATCAGGCTGGCGAACACGACGAGCCACATGGGTGCCACCAGCGGTCCCATTTTGATCCTGCTGGCCGTGAATTGCACCAGCGGCACGACTGCGAACGGGAGTTGCAGGCTGAGGATCACCTGACTGAGGATCAGCAGCTTGGCCGTTTCCGATTCGCCATAGAAGAGCGTGACGCCGGCTGCCGGGATGATGGCAATGGCGCGTGTGAAAAGGCGCCGCAGCCATGGCTGCAGCTTGATATCGATAAATCCTTCCATCACCGCTTGTCCGGCCAGCGTTGCCGTGACGGTCGAGTTCAGTCCGCAGCACAGCAGCGCGATCCCGAACAGGCTGGGTGCGATGCCGGAGCCCAGCAGTGGCGCGAGCAGTGCGTGCGTCTGGCCGAGTTCCACCACGTCGGTCTGGCCGGTCTTGTGGAAGGTCGCGGCGGCCAGGATCAGAATCGACGCATTGATGAGCAGCGCAAACATCAAAGCGATGGTCGAGTCGATCGTGGCATAACGCATGGCCTCGCGCTTCTCGTCGAGCGAGGTGCCCCAGGCCCGCGTCTGCACGATGGCCGAATGCAGGTAGAGATTGTGCGGCATCACCGTGGCGCCGAGGATGCCCATGGCGAGATAGAGCATGTCGGGGTTGCGCACGATCTCGACGGTGGGCGCGAAGCCGCGGATCAACGGCCCCCATTCCGGATTGGCCAGCGCGATCTGCACGGCAAAGCAGGCCGTGATCACGCCCAGCAGCGTGATGATGAGCGCCTCAAGATAGCGGAAGCCTATCCTCTGCAGATAAAGGATCAGGAAAACATCGAGTGCTGTGAGGATGACGCCGATCTCGAGCGGAATACCAAACAGCAGATTGAGGCCGATGGCCGTGCCTATCACCTCGGCGATGTCGGTGGCGATGATGGCGACCTCCGCCAGCACCCAAAGCGGCCAGGCCGCCCAGCGCGGATAGGCATCGCGGCAGGCTTGCGCCAGATCGCGGCCCGAAGCCACGGCCAGCCGCGCGCACAGCGACTGCAGCACGATGGCCATGATGTTGGAGACGAGCGAGACGACCAGCAGCGTGTAGCCGAACTTGGAGCCGCCGGCGAGCGAGGTGGCCCAGTTGCCGGGGTCCATGTAGCCGACGGCCACGAGGTAGCCGGGTCCCAGGAATGCTGCGAGCTTGCGCATTGTCCCAACGCCCGCTCCGACCGGGATGGTGCGGTGCACATCGCTCAAGGCTGCTTCACGGCGTGGCCGCCGCCAGCCGGCTTCTGGCCCTTGGTCTATCGTGGCGGGACTGTCCCCCTGCAGCGACGTGTGCACCTGCCGGCCCTCCTCATGATCAATCGGCAGCGACTGTATTGCTGTTGCAAATCATTTGCAACAAAAACACATCGGCAGTCATTGAAGGCTGTGGCGCGACCAAGTGTGATGACGGCCGGTGTGCGATAGTTTCTCGCGTCTGTTTGGCACCCCTGCGCCGGGACACGGCGCCAGCGTAAGGAACGGGGAGATGAGCATGCTGCCTGTGTCCAAGACGCTCGACGGCCGGGTCGTGCTGGTGACCGGTGCGGCGGGAACGCTGGGTAGGGCTATCTCGACAGCAATAGAGGCGGCGGGCGGTAGGCCAATTCGGACCGATTTGCTTGGCCGGGGCGGAATGGACTTGGCGCTCGACGTGACGCGTGAAGACGCCTGGACTGGTGTGATCGCCGAGATCGAGCGGCGCCACGGCCGCCTCGATGGCCTCGTCAACAATGCGGGCATCGTCATGCTGGGTGACGTCGAGCACACGAGCCTTGCCGATTGGCGCCGCGTGCAGGCGGTCAACGTCGACGGCGTGTTCCTCGGCTGCAAGCACGCCATGCCGCTGCTGGCCAAATCATCGGTGCCGTCGATCGTCAACCTGTCGTCGGTCTCCGGCCTGGTCGGCGGCGCTAACCTTGCCGCCTACAACGCCTCGAAGGGCGCAGTGCGGCTGCTGACCAAGTCGGTGGCGCTGTCGGGTGCACGCAAGCGTCCGCCGGTGCGCTGCAACTCCCTGCATCCGTCCTTTGTGGCTGGCGATATGACGGATGCCATCGCCGCCGGCACGCGCAATCCGGTGCGGGCACGCGAGCGCATGATCGCGGAAATTCCGCTCGGGCGTATGGCGCAGCCGGACGAGGTGGCTGCGTCCGTCGTATGGCTGCTGAGCGACGCCTCCTCCTTCATGACCGGCGCGGAATTGGTGCTCGACGGCGGGCTTGTCGCGAAATAGAGCGCGCAGCCTTCAGATCTTCTGATTGTATTCGCCGACCTCGGGGAATTTCTGGAGGCGCGCATCGATGTCAGCAAAAATCGCGCGCATGGCGGCCTCCGACGCCGGGCTTTCCACAACGATCACCAACTCCGGCTTGTTGGAGGAGGCGCGCACAAGACCCCATGTGCCGTCCTGCAGCACCACGCGCACGCCGTTCACGGTGACCAGATCGCGGATCGCCTGCCCGGCAACGCGCTCGCCCTTCTCAGCGGCGTCCTTGTACTGCTGCACGATGCGATCCACTACGCCGTATTTCTTCTCGTCGTCGCAGTGCGGCGACATGGTCGGCGACTGCCAGGTCTTGGGTAGGTCGTTCTTGAGATCGGCCAGCGATTTGCCCGGATTGCGGCCGAGCATGTCGCACACGGCCAGTGCCGCCACCAGCCCGTCGTCGTAGCCGCGCCCGAGCGGCGGCTGAAAGAAGAAATGGCCGGACTTCTCGAAGCCCACGAGCGCCTTCTGCTCGTGCGTGTAGCGCTTCATGTAGGAGTGGCCGGTCTTCCAGTAGAGCGTCCTGGCGCCGTTCTTGATGAGCACGGGATCGGTGACGAAGAGGCCGGTGGATTTCACGTCGGCTACGAAGATGGCATTGGCATGCCGCTGCGAGATATCGCGCGCCAGCATCACGCCGACCTTGTCGGCGAAGATCTCGTGACCCTCGTTGTCGACGACGCCGCAGCGGTCGCCGTCGCCGTCGAAGCCGAGGCCGGCATCGGCCTTGTGCTCGATCACGGCCTCACTCATCGCGTGCAGCATCTTCATGTCTTCGGGATTGGGGTTGTAGCGTGGGAAGCTGTGATCGAGCTCGCAGTCGAGCTCGACAACCTCGCAGCCGATGGCCCGCAGCACGCCGGGCGCGAATGCGCCGGCGGTGCCGTTGCCGCAGGCGGCCACGACCTTGAGCCGGCGCTTCAGCTTCGGCCGGTCGCTCAGGGCCTTTGTGTAACGTTCGGCCATGTCCGGCACAAAGATGTAACGGCCGCCTGCGTGCGCCTCAGACTTACCGGCCAGCACCATCTCCTTGAGCGCGCTCATCTCGTCCGGGCCGAACGTCAGCGGACGGGCCATTCCCATCTTGATGCCCGTCCAGCCGTTGTCGTTGTGGCTGGCGGTGACCATGGCGACACACGGCACATCGAGCGCGAACTGGGCGAAATAGGCCATCGGCGACAGCGCCAGGCCGATGTCGTGCACCTCGGCGCCGCCCGCCAGCAGGCCCGAGATCAGCGCCTGCTTTACCGCGCCGGAATACCAGCGGTAGTCGTGGCCGACCACGAACCGGCACGGCACGCCGCGATGACGCACGAGCGTGGCGAGCCCCAGCCCGATGGCGTTGAGGCCCATGAGATTGATCTCTTGCGGAAACAGCCAGCGCGCGTCGTATTCGCGAAACCCCGTCGGCTTGATCAGCGGCAGGCGCTCGAAATCGAGCGTATTGGGCTGCAAATCGGCGCGGGGTATGGGGAGCATACATTATCCTCTTTTGTGAATTATCGGTCCGAACCCTAGAGCAGGATCGCTTCGGATTGAACCACTTTACCGCAATCGAGGCATGTCGGCCGAAGCGTGAATCCTGCTCTACACTTTAAGTTTAAGAGGGCGATTCACGCCCCCCATGGAGGCAGTAGTGCCTCCATGGGAGGCGATCGCGCTCTAGCGGATGGCGATGGGTGCGCCAACGCTGAAGGAGGCCGCATGTTCCGGTCGGAAGGCGGTTCGGCCACAAGCGCTACGCAATAGCTGGGGACAGTGCTCTTGGAATAGGCATGGCGTCGCATGGTATAGGGAGGGCTATGAGCCCAGTCCCAACCGAACCCGTCCGTCACTGTTGGCAAGGTGACGTTCGCCAATGACAAGCCCATCGCCCTGTTTGCTGGCCCCTGCGCCCTGGAGAGCCGCGCGCACGCCCTCGAGATGGCGACAGCCCTCAAAGAGATCGCGACCAGGCTGGGCCTCGGCCTCGTCTACAAGACCTCCTTCGACAAGGCCAACCGCACCTCCCTGAGGGGCGGGCGCGGCATCGGCCTCGAAGGCGCACTGCCCGTGTTCGCCGAGATCCGCGAGACGCTGGGGCTGCCGGTCGTCACCGACGTGCACGATGTGGCGCAGTGCGCGCGCGTCGCGCCGGTGGTGGACGTGCTGCAGATCCCGGCGTTTCTCTGCCGGCAGACGGACCTCCTGGTGGCGGCCGCCCAAACTGGCAAAGTGGTCAAGGTCAAGAAAGGGCAGTTCCTGGCGCCCTGGGACATGAAGAACGTGGTGGCGAAGATCACCGGCAGCGGCAATCCCAATGTGCTAGTCACCGAGCGCGGCGCCAGCTTCGGCTACAACACGCTGGTGGTGGACATGCGCTCCCTTCCGATCATGGCCGAGACCGGCGCGCCGGTGATTTTCGATGCGACGCATTCCGTGCAGCAGCCGGGCGGGCAGGGCACCTCATCGGGCGGCGACCGGCGTTTCGTGCCGGCCCTGGCGCGAGCGGCTGTGGCGGTTGGGGTTGCAGGGCTTTTCATCGAGACACACCAGGACCCGGACAATGCACCGTCGGATGGGCCGAATATGGTGCCGTTCAAAGAGTTCGAAGGGCTGCTGCGCGAGCTGATGGCCATAGATGCCGTCGTGAAGGGCCGCCAGAGGCCGTGATTTGCGACGTGTGAATGGAGTTGAGTGATGGCCGCATCGATCGACGCAAAAACGCTCAAGCAATGGCTGTCGGACGGCGAGGAGATTGCGTTCCTCGATGTGCGGGAGCCCGGCCAGTTCGCCGAGGGCCATGCGTTCTTCGCTGTACCGCTGCCCTACAGCCGCTTCGAGCTGGATGTCGAGCGGCTGGTGCCCAACCGTCGCGTGCGCATGGTGCTCTGCGACGCAGGTGACGGCGTGGCGGAGCGGGCGCAAAAACGGGCCGAGGCGCTGGGCTACACCAACGTTCACATCCTTGCAGGCGGCGCGCCGGCGTGGGGTGCGGCGGGCTACACGCTGTATGAAGGCGTCAACTTGCCCTCCAAGACCTTCGGCGAGCTGATCGAGCATGCGCGTCACACGCCGCGCATCACGGCCGAGGAGCTTGTCGCCATGCGCCAGCGGGGCGACGATTTCGTTTTGGTCGATGGCCGGACGTGGGAGGAGTACCAGCGCTTCAACGTGCCGGGCGGCATCTCGTGCCCCAACGGCGAGCTGGCGCTGCGCATCGGGCGGATCGCGCCCGATCCCAAGACGACGATCGTCGTCAACTGCGCCGGGCGTACACGCTCCATCATCGGCGCGCAGACGCTGATCGATTTCGGCGTGCCCAACCGCACGGTGGCACTGGAGAACGGCACGCAAGGCTGGTTTCTCGCCGGGCTCGATGTCGAGCGCGGCGCTGACCGGCGCTGGCCGGAGGCGCCTACGGATGAGGCTGAGCGCGCACGCCTGAAAGCGAACGCGCGCCGGCACGCGGATCGGCATGGCGTGGTAGCGGTCACTGCAGCCGACGTGTTGGACTGGCTGCGCGATGAGGACCGCACCACCTATCTCTTCGATGTACGCACCGCGGAGGAGTTCGCGGCGGACGCGCTCCGGGGGTTCGCGCATGCGCCGGGCGGCCAGCTCGTGCAGGCCACGGATCAGTGGGTGGGGGTAAAGGGGGCGCGCATCGTGCTGGCGGATACAGACCACATTCGCGCGCCGATGACCGCGGCGTGGCTACGGCAACTCGGGCACGAGGCGTTCGTACTGACGGGAGAGGTGAGGCCGCCTTCGCTGTTAGCCGATGCGTTATCGGCGAAACGCGCGGACTCCGTACTTCCCAATCCGCCCACAGCAACCGCGGCCGAGGTTGCGGCGCTGCTCCAATCGGGCGAGGCCCAGGTGCTCGATCTGCGGGCGAGCGCCGCCTATAGCGACGCGCATGTCCCAGGTTCGCGCTGGGCCATCCGGCCGCGCCTCGCCACAGCGGCGATAGCGGGCAAGACAATCATCTTCGTGGCCGACGATGCCGGCGTTGCACGCGCCGCAGCGCTCGATCTTGCGGAGGCGGGCTGCCGCGATGTGCGCATTCTGGAGGGTGGTGTTGCCGCTTGGCAGGCTGACGGAAAGTCCGTCGAAGCTTCGCCAAACCAGCCGCCCGACTCCGAGCGCATTGATTTCATTTTTCACACGCTCGGGCGCAACGACGGAAACCTGGATGCAGCGCGCGCCTATCTCGCCTGGGAGATCAACCTCGTGAAGCAGCTCGATGCGCAGGAGTTGAGCGTTTTTCGTATCGGCCACTGAGAATCAAGCTTCGTCGGCTGCTGCGATCTGCTTGTAGGGGCCATACTCGGCCAGCATCTGCCGCTCGCGACATACGTGTGTGCGCTCCTCCACCAGATAGCGTGCCACTGCCTTCCTGAAACCCGCATCTCTGATCCAATGCAACGAGTAGGTCGGGGCCGGCATGTAGCCGCGCGCCAGCTTGTGCTCGCCTTGCGCGCCGGCCTCCACGCGCGGCAGCTGGTGCAGGATCGCGTACTCGATCGCCTGGTAGTAGCAGAGCTCGAAGTGCAGGTAGGGGTGATGCTCGACGCTGCCCCAGTAGCGGCCATACAGGCAGTCGCCGCCGATCAGATTGAGGGCGCCAGCGATATAGCGGCCACCGCGCCGCGCCATGATCAGGAGGCAGCGATCGGCCATCGCAGCGCTGAGCAGCGAGAAGAACTTACGGTTGAGGTAGGGGCTGCCCCATTTGCGGCTGCCGGTATCCATATAGAATTTGAAGAAGGCGTCCCAATGGGCCTCGGTCAGGTCCGAGCCTGTCACCAGCTCCACGGTGAGCCCGGCGGCCAGAGCTTGCTCGCGCTCCTTGCGAATGGTCTTGCGCTTGCGTGAGGCGAGGCCGGCAAGGAAATCATCGAAGGTGGCGTAGCCCTGGTTCTGCCAATGGAACTGCTGGCCCGTGCGCTGCAGCAGCCCGTGCTCGGCAAGCCGGGTCCACTCGCCTTCGGTGAGGAACGTGATGTGGAACGAAGACGCGCCGTGGCGGTTGGCAAGCTCTACGGCGCCGGCGGTGAGTAGTTGCTCCCTCGTCTCCGCGCCAGCATCGGCGCCGACCAGAAGCCGTCGGCCGGGGACAGGTGTGAACGGGATGGCTGATTGCAGCTTGGGATAATAGTCGCCGCCGGCGCGCTCGTAGGCCTCAGCCCAGCCGTAGTCGAACACGTATTCGCCGCGGCTGTGCGATTTGAGATAGAGGGGCATCACGCCGGTCACGGCGCCCGCCTGCTCGAGCACCAGATGCTGCGGTACCCAGCCGGTGCGCTGCGACACCGTGCCGGCGTCCTCCAGCGCCTGGAGGAAGGCATGCGCGGCAAACGGGTCGAACGGTCTGCCATCCGGATTGGCGACCCTGTCCCAGGCCGCGGCTGGAACGTCGGCCATCCTTGGCAAGACCTTGACGATCGCTTGCGCCGCACCGGGCATCGAGCCGCTCCTGTAACCGATGGCCGATAGCTTAAGGCAACAGCGGCGCGAAGGGATGTCCCACCTATGCCGCAGGCATCTGGCTCCCTTGCGGCAACTTGGAGTAGCGTGCGCCGGCCGGCCGCTAGTGTCCCGATCGCGAAGTTCGCCGTAACTCGCAGCAATTGCTGAACGAACTTCGCGATCGAAAGGACACTAGAAGATTTATGATTTTAGTGTGATTCAGATCGAGAAATTCGCTACGGAGACATGCCGCGAATGCTGGCGAATTTTCTCGATCATCACACTAGCGGCGGCGGGCTGACAACCTTCGGAGCTCTCATGCGCAGGTCTGCTCTTGCATTGGCGCTGGGCCTCGCGCTCGCCGTCTCGCTGACGGCGGCGCTGGCTCGTGAGCCCGAGGAGGGCGTCAAGGTCGGCAATCCGTCCTTCCTGCGCAAGCTCGTGTCGGCCGAGCGTATCGAAAAGTCGGCCTCCCTGCAGTTCGGCCAGCTCAAGACCCAGGCCCAAGCCAAGCACGCCTTGTTGCCGCCCGATCACCCGCAGAACGTGCGGCTGCGCCGTATCGCGCGCGATCTGCTGCCACACGCCGACAAGTGGAACCCGCGCGCCAAGGATTGGCGCTGGGAGGTGGTGACGCTGCAGTCTCGCAACATCAACGCGTTCTGTATGCCGGGCGGCAAGATCGCCTTCTTCACGGGCATTCTGGAGCGGCTGCAACTTACCGACGACGAGGTAGCGATGATCATGGGCCACGAGATCGCCCATGCGCTACGCGAGCACGCACGTGAGCGCGCCGCCAAGACGACGCTGACGAGCGTCACGGGCCGCATCGTCGGAACACTGCTGTTCGGGCAGGCGGGCGACATTCTCGGCGCTGCGGGCTCAAACCTTCTGACACTGAAGTTCTCACGCGACGACGAGCGCGAGGCCGATCTCGTCGGCATGGAGTTGGCCGCCCGGGCGGGCTACGATCCAGCCGCCGGCATTACGCTGTGGGAGAAAATGACGGCGGCGGCCAAGGGTGCCCCGCCGCAGTGGATGTCGACACACCCATCGGGTGAGTCGCGCATACAGCTCATCAAGGACCATTTGAAGGACGTGCAGCCACTGTACGAACGTGCCAAAGCCGCGAAGGCGGCCGGCGGCGCGCCGGATTCGTTGCGCCGAGAGCCGAATGGGGATGCTGGTGGTGCGGGTCCGCCGCTGGGCGGCCCGTCGGCCACTGGTGCGTTCCCCGCCCAGTCACCGCCTTCGGGACCGCGACCATGAAGCGAAGACCGCCTGGCGGGATCGCGAGGGCTGTGGCCGAATCATGAATTGCTGACGCAATGGGCTTTGCAGTTGTTGCCTTAGCGTCGGGAGCGACGCTCTACGTGGCCTGCGTTGCGGCCTTCTCTCTCGATGCCGGCGGCGCTTCGGCTCTATGGTGGCTCGCCGTAGCGGCTGTGGCCCTGTGTCATGCGGGTTCCGGCTTCCTCGCCTTGAGGGGAGGAGGAGCTGCCTCTGCAACCGGTGCCACCATCAGCCTGGGGATTACGGGGATAACGTCAGCTGCGGCCTTGCTCTTGGTTTTTCGCTTTCCGATCCACCTGCCGAAGAGTGCGGCAATGCTGCTGCTCGGTGTCTGCGCCGTGACGGGCGCCGGCATGCTGGCTGCGGCGTATTTGCGTCGCACTGAAATTCAGTCGCGGAGCAGCGAGCGTTAGCGAGCTGTTTACGAATCTTTTCAAGCGATTTGCTGAGTGTGAACGCTATCTGCGCTGGGCAAGAATGCAACACGCGTAGCGTGAAAATACATCCCATGGCGCAGAAGCGAACAGGCCGGCTCGAGCCGCATTGCCTTCTCATGCGAATCACCGCCTAACATGCAGGTATCGAATGTGAAGCCTTTTGGAGAGGCTTCGGTGGGGCATGGAAAGCGGGGTGCGGGCAATGTCGTTGCAACAATGGAAACATATAGGGCTGGCTGGTGCGTTGGCGGGCTTGGTCGCTGCCACGGGGCCGGCCGCTGCGGGTGGTGCGAAGGACGGCTATGCTCCGGCCTATGACACCAAGGCTTGGGTGCTGTTTTCCGGCTTCGACGCCGTGGAGGATGCGGCCTACGCTTTCCAGGGCGTCATCTACTCGTTCAATCGGGACATCAGCCGCGACGGCTTCGTGCTCCGTGTGTACGGAAGTCACGTCGATTACGAATATGACAACGGTGGCGTCAGGACCGACGGTGACGGCTGGCAAGGCGACGTCATGATTGGCTACAAGTTCAACCGCGGCCATTGGTGGGCAGCGGGCTACATCGGCATCGACTACCAGGATCAAGACCTGACCCCGGATGATCCCGACAACCCCGTGCGCGGCTCTGAAGTCGGCTTCAAGGTGGCTGCCGACATTGCTACACTCAGGCATGGGTCGCCTTTGTACTTTGGCCTGAGTGGCCAGTACTCGACAGCATTCGACACCTACTGGGCCCGCGCCCGCGTTGGTATCAACCGCGATCACTATACGTTCGGTCCCGAGGTCCTAGCCATGGGAAGTGAATCGTTCGACGCTCAGCGTGTAGGCGCCTTCGTGACCTTCGATCTTAATATAGCGCCCCGCATGCCGATCGAGGTTACGCTTTCGGGTGGGTACCAGTTCATCGGCGATGACAACAATGGCAACGGGGCCAATGGCAACGGGGCCTTCGGTAGTGGCGGTGGCGAGGGTGTCTACGGTGGCATTGTCTTCGTGACCGTGTTCTAAGGCCCGATTTCCTACTTTCTCTACCCCAGAGACGAGCGAGCACCCGCCAAGCCGAGCAGCTTGGCGGGTGCCTCCGTTTAAGACGCCTCTTAACGGTTTTGATGCGGTCGCGACCGCTCCGTGTGTCTCAGCGCGGCACATCCGGTCACCAACGCCGGTGGCCGAAGGCCTGAGCCTCCTCGAGACTGGCTGGCATAGATCTTGAGTTTTGAGGCTCGCAGCACGTCGTCGCGGCGGCTGAGGCAGTTAACGATCAGCGCCTGCTCTCGCGGAATTCTTAAAGAGGGCCCTCGCGTATCCGGGGGTGTAGTGAAACTTGTCTCCTAAAGCACCCCTGCGGCCGGTCTTCTTCGATCCCAACGGACGCCGCCGCTATATCGTTACAGCCTTCAACTGGGGGGCGTTGTCGCTTGCCGGAGTGCTGATCACGTGCCTGGTGCTGACCAGCATGGCCGGGCCGGTGCTGCCGACGGTCAAGCTCACGGGACCGCAGCGGCTGCTCTCGGCATCGGCGAGCCCATCGCCGGCCAGTACACACGAGCCAGCCATCGATCGCGAGCATGCCCGCAACCCGATTGCATCCGCGGCTGCGGCTGCGACTCGCTATGCTCATCTGATCACGTGGGACGACAACAGCTTCTCCTCGCTCAAGCGCAACGCGAGGTTCCTCGACGTTGTCATTACCGAATGGCTGCATCTGGGCGGTCCCGATGGCGGGTTAGTTGCCCACAGCCCGCAAAGCGAAGTCCTCGTTCGGCGGTGGGTGAGCGCCAACGCACCAAACCTGAAGCTCTATCCTCTCATCAACAACTACGACAGCGAAGGCAAACGCTGGGACGGCGCCGGCGCCACCGAGATGCTAGCGTCGCCGCGCGCACGCGGCAGGTTCATCGAGGAGCTGCACCGCTACGCAATCGCGGGCACCTATCCAGGCCTCGTGCTCGATCTCGAGCAGCTCCCGGTCGGCGCCAAAGCCGAATACGTCACGTTCGTCGATGAGCTGGCGACGAAGCTGCGCGACAGCGGCATCCGGTTGCTCGTTCAGGTCCCGGTATCGGACCCGGCGTACGACTACGCGAGCCTCTCGGAGGCGGCGGACGGGTTGATCCTGATGACCTATGACGAGCACTTCGAGGAAGGTGTACCCGGGCCACTCGCGGGACAAGGCTGGTTCGAGGCCAAGCTCGACGAGCGGTTCGCGGCGATCGAGTCGAGCAAGCTGATCGTCAGCGTCGGCTCGTATGCCACCAATTGGGCCGCAACCGGTCGCGGCCGGGAGATGTCGGTCCAGGAAGCGTGGGAGCTGCTTGCGGAGTCGGGTGCAAAGCTTCGCTTCGATACAGCCTCGTTGAACCCGACGTTCACCTATGTCGATGAGACGGAGGGGAACGAGCATCACGTCTGGTATCTCGACGGCGTGACGGCCTACAACCAGGTTGCCGCGGCGCTGGCCATGCATCCGGGTGGCCTGGCGCTGTGGCGGCTCGGCACCGAGGATCCCAGCATCTGGCCGGCCTTCGGGCGTGGCCGCATGTCAGACGACGTTGCGCTCGAAGCGACGAACGAGCTGCAGGCGGGCTACGACCTGTTTTATCGGGGCAAGGGCGAGGTGCTGGAGGTCAGCGGCTCGCACGAGCGTGGCGCCCGTACGGTGTCCTTTGATGCCGAGCACAATCTGATTACTGATCAGCAGATCACGAAATTCCCAAAGGGGACCACCGTCAACCGGTGGGGTGCTCGCGCCGACAAGGTCATCGCGCTCACTTTCGACGATGGTCCCGACCCCATCTACACGCCCAGGGTTCTGGACATCCTGGCCCAGAAGAATGTCAAGGCGACGTTCTTCGTGGTCGGGGCGGCCGGTGTCGTGAACGCCGATCTGCTGCAGCGCATGTACCGCGAGGGGCATGACATCGGCAATCACACGTTTACACACCTGAACTCTGCCGAGACATCGCACGAGCATATCAAGTTCGAGCTCAATGCCACGCAGCGTCTGCTGGAGGCGACGATCGGCGCGCGTACACGGCTGTTCCGCCCGCCGTATGCCATGGACCTCGAGCCGCAGACGATTGACGGAGCCGAAGCACTACGCGTCTCGGGCGTGCTCGGCTACCTGACCATCGGCATGAACATAGATCCCAAGGATTGGCACAGGCCGCTGCCCCGCCAGATTGTCCAGGCGACAGTCGAGGCTGCACGTAAGCGCGAGGGTAACGTGGTGCTGCTGCACGATGCCGGCGGTGTGCGTACACCCACCATTGCCGCCTTGCCCGAAATCATCGACACGCTGAGGGCCGAGGGCTTCGAGTTCGTGACCATTCACGAGCTTCTGGGATTGAAGCGCGATGAGGCGATGCCGCGCGTCAACTCGGACGAGACGCTGATCGTATCCCTGAACCTCGCCGGTTTCTCGCTGATCAGCGGCATCAATTCTCTGGCCTACTTCTTGTTCCATCTCGGCATTGCGCTGGGCACCATACGCCTCATCTGGGTGACGATCTTCGCCCTCGTCCATGCGCGGCGCGAGCGGCAGCGGGACGACCAAGTTTGGACGCCGCGCTCGATGGCTGCGATCATTCCTGCGTTCAACGAGGCAAAGGTGATTTGCAAGTCGGTGCGCGCGCTGCTGGCCTCGCACATGGCCGACTTCAAGATCATCGTCGTCGATGACGGATCGCGCGATGGCACAGCCGATGTCGTGCGCCGCACCTTCGCTGGCGAGCCGCGCGTCAAGGTGCTGCAGAAGAACAACAGCGGCAAGTGGTCTGCGTTGAACGACGCCCTGACCTACACGGACGCCGAGATCGTCGTCACGCTCGACGCCGACACCTTGTTCGAGCCCGATGCACTTGGACTCCTGGTGCGCCATTTCGCCGACCCGAGCGTCGCGGCCGTGTCCGGGCATGCGGTCGTCGGCAATCGCGTCAACCTCATTACACGCTTCCAGGCGCTGGAGTACGTGACCAACCAAAATCTGGACCGGCGCGCGCTCGAGGTCGTCAACGGCATCACCGTCGTTCCGGGTGCGATCGGCGCCTGGCGGCGCGACGCCTTGGTTGCGATCGGCGGCTTCTCGTCCGACACCCTGGCAGAGGACGCGGACGCCACCATCAGGCTGGAGCTTGCCGGCTGGAAGGTCATGTATGAGCCGCGCGCGGTGGCGCGCACCGAGGCGCCCGAAACCATCGGCGCGTTCATGAAGCAGCGCCTGCGCTGGATGTTTGGCACGCTGCAGGTCGGATACAAGAACCGGGCGGTGATGTGGCGCGCACGGCCAGTGGGCGTCGGCCTCTTCGGTCTGCCCAACATCATGGTGTTCCAGTTCCTGTTCACGCTGGTCGCGCCGCTGATGGACCTGATGCTGGTCTGGACCCTGGTGTCGTCCTTCAACAGCTACACCATGCACCCTGAGGATGGCATTCCGGCTGCGCTGATGGCGGTGGGCACGTATTGGGCCTGCTTCCAGATGCTCGAGATTGCGACGGCGGCGCTGGCGATCTCCATCGACCGCCGGCGCAAGGTGTGGCGCCTGCTGCCACTGCTCTTCCTGCAGCGTCTGTTCTACCGTCAGCTCCTCTACGTGACGGCCATCCGCGTCATGTTCGCGGCTCTCAAGGGCAGCGTGATGGGCTGGGGTAAGTTGCGCAGAACGGGCAGCGTTGCGGCTGAGTCCGCGACTCAATGAAGAAAAAGAGCGTCCGAGATGGCCTCGCAGGCGCGATCCATCTCGGACGTAAAGCCGCACTTGGTTGCTTGATCAGCGAGGTCAGTTCGGCTTGCGGTGCACGGGCGAGAGCACGCTCGCGGGACAGCCTTTGATTTCCGCTGGCGTCAGTTCATCGGAGTCCGGTCTCGGCAGATCGGAACCGATCGAGCTCAAGGGTGCGGCCTCTCCAAGATGGTACGGTACCGTATCGGACAGACGGAAATTGTAGTTGGCGCTCAACGGAACGTACCCGCCCCAGGCGCGAATCTCCTTTTCACTCAACGTTCCGAGGGGATAGGCATCGAGAAAATAAGCAACGTCGCGCGCCAGCCTGTACTCGGGCTGCGTCTCGTGCGGCTGCTGCCGCGACAGGCAACGCCGCGCCGCGCCGTTGGGGGTGCCGGCGGTAGCTTTTTCCTCGCGCATGCAGGCAGACAGCGCCTCCACAGCGTGTCCATGATTTTCCGGTGGCCCGCCGAGGTGCGTGGCGCGATCCAAAAAGAATGCGTAGTCGATCTCGCTGGGCACCAACCCCAGATCCCGCCAGAGCTTGAAATAGTCGTGCAGCTTGGCCCCGTCGAATTCGTTCAGGGCATAAAGCCGGCTATAGGCGTCGCGCACGATGGATGAGTGTCCAAGGACAGCCAGCGCGTTGTCCCAGACCCTGCGCCGCGCCCGATCGGTCCACACCGCGCAGACGAACTGTTTCAGGGGGATGGCGCCGTCGCACGTCTTCTTGCCGCCGCCCTTGAGATTGAAGAAGCGATGCAGGCTCGCGTATTCAGTGCCGAAGGCCTTCTGCAGCAGGGCCGGATCCTGCTTCCAAGCCATCCACAGGACGTACTGGATCTCTCTTCCTGCTCCGGCGGTCGCGCCCCTGGGGCCCCAGGTGACGAAGGAGCAGGGATCGCTTTCGTTGTAGCAGACGAGGTCGTCGCCTTTCTGGCGCGGTTGGCCACGCCGGCCGCGCTGGCCGTCCTGGCACAGGTTCCACTCAGGCGCATCGCCGAAGTCGGTGGCTTCGAAGGAGAGGACCATGGCGTTGGCTCGATCCTCCGCGCTCGGGGTGGATGCCGAGCCCATGATGCCGCGCCAGACAGCTTCGGTAATGAGACCATCCCTCGCCGACGAATTGGCTGGGACGTCACGCAAAACCTCGCATTCCAGCGCCCGCTGGATGCCTTGGCGGGTCGTGGCGCCGAGCCGGCCGCTTGGCTGCTCTCCGCGCGGCACGACGGCCGGCTCAGGCTTGCCGCAGGCATCCAGGACTTGCTGCAGATTGGCCTGAAATCTGGCGAAGATAGAATATCGGCCCCCGAGGATGTCGTAGCGCAGGGGGCTTACCAGCACGGGGTCCATTTGGGCGGCGGCACCGCCGGAGCCGGCAAACGCGACCGCAAGCAGAATGACAGATGCTTTAATCTGACCGCCGGATGTAAGTCCTTTGGCGGCTTTGAGCAGGCTCCAACCGACCATCATTCCCCTAGTCGTTGCACTGCACACTAACCCCGCGTGCATGAATCATACGTCGGAGTGTAGAAACTTGGCGGAAACTGTACAACAAATGGTGGAAAAAGCGCTGGGAGGTGTTGCTGATTTGACGGGCAACAAATGCGATCAAAGGCATGTTCGATGAAGGGAAACGGCGAGGCGCCCGCTGACGCAGGCTCTGGCGGGACCACGATCGAGAAGTTCCAGGCGATCATTCGCCGCGTGATCTCCAAGGATGACGAGCGCTCGTCTCTGGTCATCGAGATCGCCTGCGCGGTTGGCGCGGAGATTCTCAATGGCGAGGTGGCGCCGGGCAGCGACTTGAATTCGGTCGAGTTGGCGCGGCGCTTCTCCACCAGCCGCACGCCGGCACGAGAGGCGCTGGTATTGCTCGAGAAGGAAGGACTGGTCGAGATCCTGCCGCGGCGGCGGCCGCGGGTGGCGCGGCTGAGCCTCACCGAGATCCGCGAAATCTACGGGGTGCGCTCGGCGCTGCTGGGCATGATTGCGGCCCACGTCGCCCGCCACGCGTCCGACGAGCAAATCAGCCAACTTAAATGCCTTGTCGAAGACATGGAGCGGGCGGCCATCGCCGATGATGTCGAGGCTTACTATTGGGGCAACGTGAGCTTCCACGAGCGGTTTGCCACCGTGACGGGCAATCGAACGCTGCAGCGCATCTTCGATACCCTCATGTTGCGCAGCCTGCGTATGCGCCGCCTGACCCTTGCTGTGGCCAAACGCCGCCAGCAGTCGGTGGCCGATCATCTGCATATCGTGCGTGCCCTGGAGGACCGCGATCCGGAACTGGCCGCCGCATTGGCCAAAGCCAACGTGCTGAGCGCGTTGCGTCTGTTCGAGGAGCTGCTGCACAACGGCGAGCACGGACGTGAGATGGAAGCCGGTGAGTCTCACTAAGTGTCGACAGAAACCTTGTATGCAGCCCGCTTCGATCCTAGTGTTGAGACGCTTTTGCGAGAACTGTGGACACTGCTGAGTATCCGGCCCAGATGGATTTGAAATGACCGACTACATCAACGACGCCGTGCGCGCCATCATTGGTGCGCGCTCGCCGTGGATCGAAACCGCGCACGCAGTTGAATCGAGCGAGGTGCGCCGCTTCTTCCAGGCCACCATGGACCCGAACCGGCGCTACTGGGACGCGGCCTATGCGGCTGAGATGCGCTACGGTGCGCCGGTGGCACCCCCGGGCTTTCCGGTGCACGCGTTCCGCCGGCGGCCGGACGAGATCGCCGACCCCTTCGACAACCGCAGTGATCCCGAGTTCGATGGCGAGGGCCGTTACATGCGGCCTGGGCTGCCGAAGGTGCCTGTGCCGCTCGCCGGCATCCTGAACGGGGGCTACGAGTACGAATTTTGCAGCTACGCCAAGGTCGGCGAGCGCATTCGCTGCCGCAGCGCTTATCGGGACATCTATCAGCGGCAGGGCAAGTCCGGACCGATGGTCATGGTCGTCATCGAGGACGAATACG
Organism: uncultured Alphaproteobacteria bacterium; assembly: GCA_963806735.1. Lineage (GTDB taxonomy): Bacteria > Pseudomonadota > Alphaproteobacteria > Rhizobiales > Hyphomicrobiaceae > CADEFX01. Next base: position 52,754 of record CAWEBE010000047.1, read on the forward strand.
TCGCCGGTGACGGCCGCTTGCTGCTCAAGTCCATCAACACACAGATCATGAGATAGCTATGCGGCAAGGCGTATACTTCGAGGATGTGGCCGCCGGTCTGGAAATCCCAGCCATTTCCAAAGGCCCGCTCAGCACGGCGCATGTAGTGCGCTGGTCGGCTGCCATGGAGAACTGGGCGCCCATCCACTACGACTGGCGCTACGCCACGCAGCATGACGGCTTGCCGGACGTGCTGGTCAACGGCTCATGGAAGCAGCACGTCATGATGCAGGCGCTGTCGGATTGGGCCGGCGACACGGGCTGGCTTTGGAAGATGAGGTTTCAATACCGGGGCATGACAGTGCCCGGCGATACCGTCACTGCGTGGGGACGCGTGACGGCCACGAGCGTGCGCGGGAAGTGGGGCGTCGCCGATCTCGACATCGGCCTCATGGACCAGAAGGGCGCGGAGACATCGCCGGGTACCGCGTCGGTGGTGCTGCCGCTGCGCAATGGGCCAAAGGTGCCCTATCCGTTCGATCCTGCACTCTTGATCTGATGCGATGCGAGGCAGCGCATCGATGAGCCTTCGCCCCCTCCTGGGTCTCAGAGTGGCCGAGATCGGCTCGTCGATATCGACCTCATTCGGTGCGCGCCTTCTCTCCGACCTTGGCGCCGAAGTGGTGAAGATTGAGCCGCCGGAAGGCGATGCCGTGCGCCGGCAGGCGCCGTTTCTGGCTTCGGGCGATAGCGCGCTGCATGTCTACCTCAACGCCGGCAAGCGGAGCGTGGTCGCTGGCAGCAAGAGCGACCTTGCCAGCATCGTGCAGGCTAGCGATGTTGTGATTGTATCGGCAGACGAGGTCAGCGATCTGCCGGAAGGCTGGACCAACCCTGCCGATCCCGCGCGCCCCACGGCCGTCATTGTCACGCCGTTTGGTCTCAGCGGTCCACGCGCCGGCTGGACGGGTTCCGAGTTCATCGCGCAGCATTCGGGGGGATACGCCTATCATCAGGCCTGCCCTGTGTCGGACCCGGAGACTTTGCCGCCCACCGGATGCGCGGACCGCGAGGCGGCGCTGCTCGTCGGGCTTGTTGTCGCCAACGCAGCACTATGGGCGATTTCGTCCGAGCGCGCGGGTGCGCCGAAACCGCTGGTCGATTTGTCGGCCGAGGACGTGTTCGCCTACATGCTCGTCGATCCGCTCGCCGACTATCATCGCGGCACGCAGCCACCCGGGCGCGGACGCGTACCGGGTCAGGGCATCACCATTGCCGGTGGGCTGGTGTGGCTGCTGCCGTGTTCCGACGGCACGATCTTGGTCTCACCACGCGAGGACCATCAGTGGCAGCGCTGGGTCGAGTTGATGGGTACTCCGGCCTGGACCGCAGACGCGGACCTGTGCGGCACGCGCGAGGTGCGCACGCGCAATGCGCGCGCTCTGCAAAGCAGGATGGCGGAGTGGTCGAAAAACGAGAAAGCGCATGAGGTGTTCGCGCGCGCACAGGCGGCACGCGTGGCCTGCTTCCCGGTCAGCACAGCCGAGGACTTGATCCGCAACCCGCAGCTTGCGGCACGACGCTTCTTCAACGTGTTGAAGGATAGAGACGGGTGCGAGATAAGTCTTCCGGGACTGCCCTTCGCCATGTTCGCGCGGTCGGACGATGCTCTGCCGCGCGGACAGGAGGTGCAGTGTCCAGCACTCGGAGGCGCGTCGGAACAGATCGCGCGCAATTGCGAGCAGCCGCGTTTCGCGGCGCGCGATGAGGGCAAAGGCGAGCGTCGCCCGATGGCCAAGCTGCCGCTGGCTGGCGTGCGTGTTGTCGATTTCAGTTGGGTCATGGCCGGCCCGATGGCGACCAAGACGCTGGGTGCTATGGGCGCGGAGATCATCAAGATCGAGTCATCTCTGCGGCCCGAGTTTTCGTTCCGCGAAGCTTGGTTCGCAGTCATCAACAACAACAAGAAAAGCTGCACGCTCGACATCACCAAGCCCGAGGCGCAGGCCTGCATCCGCGACATTGTCGCTACCAGTGATGTTGTGGTCGAGAATTTCTCCGCGCGCGTCTTGGCCAAGAACAACCTGGCTTATGAGGACGTCGTCAAGGTCAAGCCCGATATTATTTTCGTGTCGGCCTCGGGCCTTGGCCGGACTGGTCCCGAGCGTGACCTGCTCGCCTACGGCTCGCTGCTGCAGGCCTACAGCGGCCGCGTCAACCTGATGGGGCGCATGAATCCGGAGCTGGAAGGCATGGGCGTCATGCCGGCCTGGACCGACCCCGTGACGTCGCTCTGGGAGACACTGGCGATCCAGGCTGCACTCAAACATCGCCAAACGACGGGTGAAGGCTGCTACATCGATCTTTCCATGCTCGAGGCTACCGTGGCGCTATTGCCCGACGCCATCCTGCGCGCGAGCCTCGGCCAGCCGTCAGATGAGCGCGGCAGCGAGAGCGAGCTCGGGGCGTCGCCGTCCGGCTGCTTTCGCTGCAACGGAGACGACGACTGGCTGGCGCTGTCGATTCGCAGCAATGCCGAGTGGGCGGCACTGTGCCGGGCCATGCGGCGGCCGGACCTTGCCGAACGCCCGAGCCTGGCCACTGTCGAGGGGCGGTGGGCGGCGAAAGCCGATCTCGACCACGAGGTGGCGATCTGGTGTCTGAGGCGTAGCGCAGCTGAGCGCGAGGCGCACCTGCAGGCGCACGGCGTGCCGGCAGCGCGCACGCGCGGCATCTATGACCTCGTCGCGGACAAACACGTCGCCGAGCGTGGCGTCTTCCGCCGACTCGAGGATGGGAGCTGGACCACAACCTTGCCGTGGATGGATGCCGACGGCTGGCGCGGTACGTTCACGCCAACGCCGAAGCTTGGCTCACACAACGACTATGTGTTCGGCGAGATCATAAAGGTCTCGCGGGCGAAGCAGGATGAGCTGAAGGAGAAGGGCATCATCCGCTAGAGCGAGGGATGCCGAGTGTCGAGGAGGATTGCGTGCTGAAGGTCGAGACCAAGGAGCCGCCGGAGCGGTTCTTCGAGGACTTCACGGAAGGGCAGGAGCTGCCGACCGTTATCAAGGGCCCCATGATGGTCGGCCATCAGGTGCGCTGGGCGGGCGCCTGCGACAACTACGATTCTGAATTTCATCACGACGAGTACGTGGCCAAGGCGCAGGGGCTGCCGGGCATCATCCTGTCAGGGCCGCTGATGGCCTCGCTGCTGCTCACGACCGTGACCAACGAGTGGCTGGGCCGGCGCGCGCGGCTAGTGCGTTTCTTCGATCAGAACCGCGGTTCGACCATGCCGCGGGACCTCGCGCACCTCAAAGGCCGCATCAAGCGCACGTTCGAGGAGAATGGCGAGGCCTTCGTCGAGGTGGAGTGCTCGATCGTCAATCAGAAGGGCGAGGTGACGACGCCGGGGCTGGCGCTGGCCGCACTGCCCAAGCGCGCCCGCTAGAGAATTCAGTGAGGAGTGACGCGATGGCCGAGCCATCCGATGCCGAAGTGGAAAAAATGCTGGCGGGCCTCATCGGCCCGATCGGCGAGCCGGTGACCATGGCTGTGGAGTTCGGCGCAGTACGGCGAATGGCGCTGGCGCTCGACAATCATGATCCGATCCATTTTTCTAAGGAAGCGGCGGTTGCACGCGGCTACCGCGGCATCGTTGCGCCGTGGCCGCTGCTGTGGTCGTGGTTCTTCAACTGCACGGTCTATGCGCACGACTTTCCGTTCGGCAAGGCGACGGTGCACGGCCAGGACGACTACGATTGCCACGAGCCGATGGTGGTCGGCGACGACATCACGGTGGCAACCGCCATCACCGAAGCGAAGTTGAAGCAGGGACGCGTCGGGCGTCTGGGCCAGATCGTGTCGGAGCGCCGCTTCACTAATCAGCATGGGCAGCTGTGTGCCGTCCTGAAGACTACGCTGTTTCGCCGCTAGGAAAGTGTGATGGCGGAATTGTCGCAACCTTCTGTGGACGCTGCGCCGCTGGCGCGCATTTGCGTGCTGGACCTGACGCGCGTGCGCGCTGGGCCGCATGCTGTGCGCCAGCTCTCCGACTGGGGCGCGCGCGTCATCAAGATCGAGGGACCTGGCGATGACGACATGACCGGCGCGCGCGATGGCTCGGATTATCAGAACCTCAACCGCAACAAGCGCGGCATCGTGCTGGACTTGAAGCGGCCGGCTGGTGTCGAGGTGCTGCACAGGCTGGCGGCCAAAGCCGATGTGCTGTTCGAGAACTTCCGGCCGGATGTGAAGCATCGCCTCGGCGTCGACTATGCGGCGTTGCAGGAGGTCAATCCGCTGCTCGTCTACGCCAGCATCTCGGGTTTCGGGCAGGACGGGCCATACCGCGAGCGGCCCGGGTTCGATCAGATTGCGCAGGCCATGGGCGGTATGATGTCGATCACAGGCGAGCCCGGGCAGGTGCCGCAGCGGGCGGGTATTCCGATCGCCGACCTGTGCTCGGGCCTGTACGCCGCCATCGGCGTCCTGATCGCGCTGCTGGAACGTGAGGTGACGGGACGCGGTCGCTGGGTGCAGACCTCGCTGCTGCAGGCGCAGGTTGCCATGCTCGATTTCCAAGCCACCACTTGGCTCGTCGATGGCAAGGTGCCAGGCCAGATCGGCAATCGCCATCCCTACACGGCGCCGATGGGCGTGTTTCCGGCCGCTGACGGCAATGTCGTCATCGGCGCATCCGGCCAGGAGCAGTACAAGAAGTTCTGCGCGGCGCTGGGCGCGGAGCATCTGCTGTCGGATGCGCGGTTTGCAACCGCCGCCGCGCGCACGCAGAACGTCGATGCCTTCACCGAGGCTGCATCAGTTGAGACCCGCAAGCACGCCATGGCCGATCTCGTTGCGCGCCTCAATGGTGCGGGCGTGGCCTGCGGTCCGATCAACAGCATCGATCAGGTGTTCGCCGATCCGCAGGTGCAGGCGTCCGGCATCGTGCGGGCGCTCCAGCATCCGCGTTTGGGCGTGCTCAATCTGCTGAGCTCGCCCATCGCCATGTCGGGTGCCGACCCGGTGATGGAGCGACCGGCGCCCGAGAAGGGTGAGCACACCGACGAGATCCTGCGCGAATTCGGCTTCATGCCCGACGAGATCGCGCGCCTGCGCGCCGACCGTATTGCGACCTAGCCAATTGGGCTACGTGGCATATGGCGCGTAGGTGTTGACCATATCGATGACGCCGGCGTGGGTCCCGAGCGACTTCACGTCAATCTTGTCCGCAAACGGCGCCTTCGCTTCCACGAACGCCATATAGTCGATGCCGCTGGCGCCGGTGTCATGAGCGAGCACGCGCACCTGCGTCGTCTCGGGCCGATCCTCGAATGCCTTGCGCACGGCGGCGACGATCTCGCGACCGGATTCCTTGTTGAGGCCACGGTAGCGCACGAGAGTGACGCGGGCCGGCCGCTTGGTGATCACGTTGCCGGGATAGATCTGGCTGCCGGACGTGCGCGTCACACGCACGCGCGATGTGACGCGCTTGGTCCACGGGCTCGACTGATCATAAGCGACTTTCATGTATGCGGTTGTCTCCAGCACCTCGTGTTTTTCGAGATCATACATGGCGAGGTAGCGGGGATGGCCGTCGAGGCACACGAAGCGCAGTGCAGTCTCGACGCCGGGTACCGACAGGCGCTCCGGCAGATGCTCGGTGTCGTACCAGGCGTTGAACTCGTCCTCCAGCGTGGGCGGACATTGCATCATCACCAGCAGAAAGCCCTTCTCGGCCATCGTGTCATTTCCTCGTTTCTCGAACTTCTCAATCGCGCCGAATGCCCGATACGAATTCGTGCACGGCGGTCGCGAACTTCTCCGGTGCCTGATAGGGCAGGAAGTGTGCCGCGTCCTCTAACAGCATATACTGCGAGTGTGGGATAACGCGATGCACCGCTTGCGCGCGTTCGGGCGGCAGCAGGATGTCATGCTTGCCGGCGATGATCAGCGCAGGACAAACGACGGCGGGAAGCTCCTTCTCTACGTCGGCGTCGGCATAGCCGAGGAGCGTCCAAGCATAGGCTTCGGGATCCTGAGCCGCGAAGCGCTCGAGATAGCGGCGGTAGCGCGCGTCCTTGGGCTGTTCGAGGAAGGTACGCTCGACCGCAGCCGGCAGGATGGCTGCGATGCCGCGGCGGCGCACGAGTTCGGCTCGCTCCCTCAGACCAGGCCCGCCGGGTGTCAAGGACGGCGTGGCGTTGGCGAGCACAACGCCGGAGACCCGGTTCGGGTGACGCGCAGCAAGAGCTGCCGCCACCGTTGTGCTGGCCGCACAGCCGATCACGATGGTGGAGCGTGTCTCTGTCGCATCGAGTAGCGCGACGAGGTCGTGGACGTGGTCGTCGATGGTGACCGGGGCGGTGCTCGTCGGGGACTGGCCCGCGGACCGTAGGTCGCAGGCAATGCAGCGATGCTCGGCCTTCCAGAGTGGCACGCACTCGTCCCAGAAGTGCAAGTCCGCGCCCATGGCGTGAAGCAGTAGTAGGCGCGGCCCGGCGGCATTGCCCGTGATCACATAGTTCAGCATCGGCATGGATAGAGCCACCAGGAGGATTGGTGCACTTGAGCATGAGTGGGAGGGGCTGAAAAGGAAAAGGGCGCCTCGTGCGGGGTTGAGGCGCCCTATCCATAAATGACCCGCGTGCGGGGTGACGGGTCGACATAACAACGGGCGGGGTAGGTGGTTATTCCCTAACACGCAAAATTTTTTCGAAACTTTTGTTGAACGGCGTATATTGACTCGGGCCCATCCGCTCCGCTCGACCTAGTCGTAGCCACAAGTGTCTGTATATGAACGCGTTTCCGTGTCCACGTGCGTTATCTCTAGGGGCGAGACTATGGACGACCGTGAGATGTCGTGTGTTGTAGCGAACCGCTAGAACTTCAAAAAGGGCTGCGCCAGCCGCAGCAGCAGACCTTTGAAACGGGGCGGCATCTCATTGGCAAAGACGCAGATGCAGCCTGTCTCGCGATCTGCAACCGGCGTGTGGTCAAGGCCCTCGTCCAGGTCGGCGACATCGCCGATGCGAAACTCGCCGGTCTCATCCCGGTAGGCACCCTCCAGCACCAGGGTCATCTCGGCACCGTGGTGGCCGTGCTCGGGAATGACGCAGCCAGGCGCCGCCTTCAGCAGGCGCAGCCGGCCACTGGACGGATTGGCCATGCGGATGTGGTGCTGCCAGAGCCCTTGCGCCACCTGCTCCCAATGCACGGCGCTGAGCGGGCCGCTGACCAGCTGCCCGAGCGGCCAGGGCAGGTGTGCGGCGCCACCGTGGGGAGCGCGCGGACGGCGCGCATCGTCGTCCGCCACCCATGTTTGCGGCGCGGGCGCGGCCTGCTCCATCGCTCGTGGTGGCAGCGTATCAATCAGCGCGGCGCCGACCAGCTCGAAGGTCGTGATCTCATCGCGGCAGCGCGGGCACATGCTGAGATGGGCGGCTACGATCGCCGCGAACGCCTGCGGCAGCGCTCCGGCGGCGAAGCTCATCAAGGTTGCGTCGTCGGGGTGGTGGCGGATCGTCATCTGAGGTCCCCGAGGGCTTCCCTGATCCTGTTGTATGCAAGCCGCATGCGCGACTTGACAGTGCCGAGCGGCACACCGACACGGCGGGCGATCTCGCTGTGCGATAGACCGTCGATGTAGGCCAACACCACGATCTCGCGCTGATCGTCCGGCAGGGTCGACAGGACCGTTTGTACGCGCGCCTGCCGCTCGCGCTGCGAGGCAATCTCGTCGGGCGGCGCCTCGTCGGCGGCAGCCTCCGCCTCGTGTGCATCGGGCAGCTCCTGGAACGGCACCTCCCGGCGCAGGCGATCGATGCGCAGATTACGAGCGATGGTGAAAATCCAGGTCGCGGCGCTGCCCTTGCCGCTCGAATAGAGGGCCGCCTTGCGCCAGACGGTCAGCATGGTCTCCTGGGCAAGATCCTCGGCGACCTGGGCATCGGCTCCCTGGCGCATCATGTAGGCTTTCACTCGCGGGCCATAGAGATTGAAGAGCGTACGAAACGCCTCGGCGTCGCGCTCGGAAACGCGGTGCAGGAGATCGTCCATGCGCGCTGGCCCAATGAAGGGTGGTGGCCGCAACTCGACCGGCGGCAGACCCAGGCTCGGGACCATAGCGCAACCTTTCACGGTGTCGAGCTTGGATACGCGGCCAGCTAACGAGCGGATCACTGGCAGGCCCATGGGCCGATTGTGTCGCGCCACACGGGGCGGCTACAGTTCGCGCACTCGATAGCGGCGGCGAACAGGCCGCGACACCGGAGCGCAGGATGGCTGCCAGGCCTCATCGCGAGTTCGACGTTGCCGTCGTTGGTGGCGGCCTGCTGGGCTCGGCCATCGCCTGGGGCATCGCGCGTGGCGGAGCGCGCGTCGCGCTGCTGGATGAAGGGGACACCGCGCTGCGCGCCTCGCGCGGCAACTTCGCGCTGGTGTGGGTGCAGTCCAAAGGCCTCGGCATGCCTGAGTACGCGGCATGGACTGTGCGTTCTTCGGATGCCTGGACGGGATTTGCGACCGAGTTGCGCGACATGACCGGGCTCGACGTCGCCTTCGCGCGGCCCGGCGGGTTCGCGCTATGCCTATCCGACGTGGAACTCGAGGCCCGGGCGCAGACGCTGCATCGCCTGCACAACCAACCGGGCATCATCAAGTACGAGGCCAAGATGCTCGAAAGGTCCGAGGTGGCGCGCATGCTGCCGCACATCGGGCCTGAGGTGGTGGGCGGCAGCTACTGTCCGCTCGACGGTCACGTGAACTCGCTGCGCCTGCTGCGCGCGCTGCACACGGGGCTAGCCAAGCTTGGCGCCAGCTATCTGCCGAACCACAAGGTTACGCGCGTTGCGGCTTCCGCGCGCGGCTTTGCGCTGACGACGAGCAACGGCGAGGTGCGCGCCAGCAAGGTCGTTCTGGCCGCCGGCAACGCTAATGCGGAGCTGGCGCCCATGGTGGGGCTCACGGCGCCCATGCGGCCCGAGCGAGGCCAGATCATCGTCACGGAGCGGCTGCAGCCGTTCCTGCATCATCCCGTCGTCACCGTGCGCCAGACGGACGAGGGTACGGTCATGATCGGCGACAGCAAGGAGGATGGGACGACGGCCGAGGGCACGAACCTCGGCATCGCCGCTGTTCAGGCCCATCGCGCCGTGCGCATGTTTCCGGTCTTGCGCAATGCCAATGTGGTGCGGACGTGGACGGCTGTCCGCGTCATGACCGAGGATGGATTTCCGATCTATGACCAGTCCGAGACGCATCCCGGCGCTTTCGTGGCCTGCTGTCACTCGGGCGTCACGCTGGCGGCCAACCACGCACTCACCATTGCCCCGATGATTGCAAGAGGCGCGTTGGACCTTGAGCTGGTCGGCGCCTTCAGTGCCAAGAGGTTTGCATGTTCGAGAGAGTTGGCCACCGCCAGCGGCCCGATGTCGTAATCTCCGTTGACGGGGTACGTACGGTTGCAAAGGAGGGTGACACGGTTGCGGCCGCGCTGCTGGCGGCTGGTCTGCTCGCAACGCGCAGGACGCCGGTCTCCGGTGCGCCTCGCGGCCCCTATTGCATGATGGGTGTGTGCTTCGAGTGCCTGGTGACCATCGATGATGCAGGCAACCGGCAGGCCTGTCTCATTCCTGTTCGCGAAGGCATGCGGATCTCGACGCAACACGGTCGTCGCGAGGCCGGCCGGTGACCGAAGCGGAGGACCTGCAGGAAGACTACGATGTCGTGGTGGTCGGCGCAGGGCCGGCCGGGCTGGCAGCGGCAACGGTCACTGCGCGGGCCGGCCTCACCACGGTCGTGCTCGACGAGAATGCAGCGCCGGGCGGGCAGGTCTGGCGCGGCATCACCACCAGTCCCATGCCGCGCGGTCACATCCTCGGGAGAGACTACTGGGCGGGCGAGGATATCGTTCGTGCGTTCGAGAGCAGCGGCGCTGGGTATGTGCCTAGCGCTACGGTGTGGAGCCTGTCGCGCGAGCGCGAGATCGGTGTGTCGATCGACGGCACCGTTCGCATAATCACGGCGCAGCGGGTCATTCTGGCGACAGGGGCAATGGAGCGTCCTTTTCCCATTCCGGGGTGGACGCTGCCTGGTGTCATGAGCATCGGCGGGGCGCAGACACTTCTGAAGTCGTCGGGCTTAGTGCCGACCGGGCGCGTGGTGCTGGCGGGCACTGGACCGCTGCTGTGGTTGTTCGCCCAACAGATGCTCGACGCGGGCGGCCGCATCCACGCCATTCTGGATACCTCGGAGCCTACGGGGCGCCGGCCGGTGCTGGCTCATGCTACACGGTTTGCGATGTCGCCCTATTTGCGGAAGGGGTTGAAACTGCTGGCGGGCGTACGCCGGCGCGTGCGTGTGCTCAGCGGCATCATCGGGCTAGCGGCGCTGGGCAAGGACAGACTCGAGGCGGTGGCGTTTCAACGCAGCCGAGAGGGTCGCGCGCGCATGCCTGCGGACATGCTGCTACTGCATCAGGGCGTGGTGCCGAACGTCAATCTCGCCATGGCGGCCGGAGTGGAGCATAGCTGGGAGGATCAGCAGCTCTGCTTTGTACCGGTTGTCGATCGCCACGGTGCGACGTCGCTCGACGGCATTGCGATTGCCGGTGACGGCGCAGGAATCGCCGGCGCTGAAGCCGCGGTAGAGCGCGGCCGCATCGCCGGCCTTGCCGCAGTGCGTGCGCTGTCGCCGAACGCGGCGAGGGACAGCCAAGAAGACGCCGCGCGCCGCACGCTGGCGAGATACGAAGGGGCGCGGGCGTTCCTCGACCGGCTGTATCGGCCGGGGAAACAGTTTCGCATCCCGTCCGGCGATACCATCGTATGCCGCTGCGAGGAGGTGACCGCGCAGCAAATCACTGAAGCCGTGCGCATCGGTTGCACCGGGCCGAACCAGTTGAAGGCGTTCCTGCGCTGCGGCATGGGGCCGTGCCAAGGGCGGCTGTGCGGGTTGACGGTCACGGAGCTGATCGCGAACGCGCGCGGCGTTACGCCCGCGGAAGTCGGCCACTATCGTCTCAGGCCACCGGTGAAGCCGATTACGCTGTCGGAGCTTGCCGGTTTGCCGAAACCCGATGCGGCGGTGGCCGCCGTCGTGCGCACGTAGCGAGGTCATTCAAACGGAGGCACAGAGATGCGGGACTATCTGGCGTGGCGGCTGGCATTCGGCGTGACCACGCCGTCGACCAATACGGTGGTGCAGCCCGAGTACGACGATATGCGTCCGCCAGGCGTCACCAATCATCTCGGGCGCATGATGATTCCCGACATGCCGGTCCGGTCCGACGAGGATTTCGGCGCCATGGTGGATCTCATCGACAAAGCGCTCGAGCCAGCCGTCGAGCAGGTGGTGAGCGCCAAGCCCAATGCCTTCATCCTCGGCATCTCGGCGCTGGCTGTGTGGGGTGGCACGTTAGAGTGGGGCGAAGAGCTGAAACGTCGCATCCGCAAGGTGGCGGGCTTCGATATTCCAGTCGCCATTGCCACCGATGCCGTGTTCGAGGCGCTGAAATTGCACGGCGTCAAGCGCAGGATCGCGATCTTCGAGCCGTATTTTCCGGCCATCGAGCCCAAGATGATCGGCGTGTTCGGCGCCAAGGGCTATGAGGTCGTGCGCTACAACCACATGCGCGGCGCCAACCCGACCAGCTATTCGGTGCTGACAGCACAGGACATGATCCGCGCAATCAAAGCTATCGATGGACCCGATGTGGAGGCGATCGTGCAGTTTGGAGCCAATCTACCTTTCGCGCGGCTGGCTGACGAGGCCGAGCGCTGGCTCGACAAGCCCGTGATCGGGATCAATGTTGCAACCTACTGGCACGCGCTGCGCATGAACGGGATCAACGACAAGCTGTATGGGTTCACGCAGCTGTTTTCGAAGTTCTGAGGCTACATCCGTGTGCGGTCGGCCTTGGGGTCGTAGAGCGCCTTGAGGCTGGCCTTGGCGGGCACACGGTCGCCGGCGATCTCGATCTCGAAGCGCGAAGCCAGGAGCTCATCCGCACTCTCGCCGGGCGCGCATTTCACGTAGCCCAGCCCCACTGCCGCGCCGAGGTAATGGCCGTAGGCGCCGGACGTCAGATAGCCGGCGACGACGCCGTCGCGCCAGATCGGCTCGTTGTGGTAGAGCAGCGGCCCTGGATCCTCGAGCAGGAACTGCACGAGACGGGATCTGACGCCCTCCTGCTTGCGGCGCTGCACCGCCTCGCGGCCGATGAAGTCGCCGAAGCGGCCGGCCGTCTTGTCGACCTTCACCGCAAACCCCAATCCGGCTTCCAACACGTGGTCGGCGTGACCGATATCGTGTCCCATGTGCCGGTAGGCCTTCTCGGTGCGGCAGCTATCGATGGCGTGCATGCCGGCGAGCCGGAGCCCGACGTCGGCGCCGCGCGCCGCGAGGGTGTCGAAGACGTGCCGTGCCATGTCGGTTGCGACGTAGATCTCCCAGCCGAGCTCGCCGACGTAGGTGACGCGATGCGCGCGCGCCAGTCCCATGCCGATCTCGACTATTTTGGCTGTGGCGAAGGGGAATGCAGGGTTGGACAGATCGACATTGACGAGCGGCTGCAGAAGCTCGCGGGACTTGGGTCCCATTATGGCGAGACAGGCTTCACCGCTCGTCACATCGGTAGTGATGCAACGCGCATCCTCTGGAATATGTTGTTTGAGCCAAGCGAGGTCGCGCGGCACCGTGCCGGATGAGGTGACGACGAGGAACTCGGTTTCCGATAGCCGCGTGACGGTGAGATCGGCCTCGATACCGCCGTTGCGGTTCAGCCATTGCGTGTAGACGATGCGTCCCATGTCCACCGCGACATCGTTGGCGCAGATTTTCTGCAGCACCGCCTCGGCATCGGGACCTTCGACATGAATCTTGCCGAACGGCGTCATGTCGAACAGGGCGACTCCGGTGCGCACGGCCTTGTGCTCGGCGGCGGCATAGTCGAACCAGTTCTGGCGCTTCCAGCTATAGCGATACTCCGGCCTCTCACCGCGTGCGCGGGCCTCCGCGGGCAGAAACCAGAACGGGCGCTCCCAACCAGCGGCCTCGCCGAAGCAGGCGCCGTGCGCTTCCAGCCGTTCGTGCAAGGGCGAATGGCGCACACCGCGGGCGGAGGCGTAGTGCCGATACGGAAAGTGATCGGCATAAAGCAGGCCGAGCGTTTCGCTGACGCGATTGACGAGGTAGGTCTTGTTGCCCTGGAAGGGAAACATGCGGCGGATGTCGACGCCCATTAGATCCATGGTCGGCTCGCCGGTGTGCATCCACTCGGCCAGCGCCTTGCCGGCGCCGCCTGCGGACTGGATGCCGATGGAGTTGAAGCCGGCAGCGACGAAGAAGTTTTTCAGCTCCGGCGCTTCGCCCAACAGATAGCGGTCGTCCGGTGTGAAGCCTTCGGGACCGTTGAAGAAGGTGTGGATGCCGGTACGCGCCAGGATCGGCAGACGCGCCATGGCCTGCTCCAGCTGAGGCGCGATGTGGTCCCAGTCGTCAGGCAGGGTGAGGAACTCGGCGTCCTCGGGTACGCTATCGATGCCCCATGGCTTGGCCGTGGGCTCGAAGAAGCCGACCAGCAGCTTGCCCGCATCCTCCTTGGCGTAAGCGCACTCGTCGGGCACGCGCAGCACCGGCAAATTGCGCGGAATCTCGGGGTTTGCATCGGTGACGACGTAGAAGTGCTCGCAGGCCATCAGTGGCACATTGACGCCGGCCATGCGCCCGATCTCGCGACCCCACAGGCCAGCGCAGTTGACGACATAGTCCGCACCGATGCTGCCCTTGTCGGTGGTCACGCCCGTGGCTCGGCCTTTCTCCCGCAGGATGCCGGTGACCTTGGTGTTCTCGAAGATGCGCACACCAGACAGGCGCGCGCCCTTGGCGAGCGCCTGGGCGATGTTGGCCGGGTCGGCCTGGCCGTCGCTGGGAATGAAGATGCCACCAACGACATCCTTGAGGTCGATCAGCGGGTGGCGCTCGCGCGCCTCCTGCGGGGTGAGCACATGCACGTCGAGGCCGAACGGCTTGGCCATGGAGGCTTGGCGCTTGAGCTCCTCGAAGCGTTCCTCCGTCAGTGCGATGGAGACGGAGCCGTTCTGCCGGAAGCCGGTGGCGAGTCCGGTCTCGGCTTCCAGCTTCGTGTAGAGGCCGGCGGTGTACTTGGCGAGCAAGGTGAGCGTCAGGGTGGCGCGCAACTGGCCGATGAGGCCGGCCGCGTGCCACGTGGTTCCGGAGGTGAGCCGCTTGCGCTCCAGCAGTACCACGTCGGTCCAGCCGAGCTTGGCCAGATGATAGGCCACCGAACACCCGACCACGCCGCCTCCGATAATGACGGCTCTGGCATGTCGCGGCAGATCGGTCATGGCGGCGGGGTCCGTGCTGTTTGGTGTGGTGGCGACAGATGCAGACCGTCGGTCAACGGCTCGGTGATTGCAAGTGCCGCGCATCTATGGGGATGATAGATGCAAGCGATGGCAAGCAGATGCCGCAAGCGAGGGAGGTGATGGTGGCCCATACCCAACACACGATCTCGGTCATTACCGACGAGGTGTCGCCGCGGTTGGAGGACGGCATCGCTTTTGCCGTTGCGGAAGGGCTGACGACGGTCGATGTGCGCTCCATCGGTGGCGTCAATTTCCTGTCGCTCGATCGCGCAGAGCAGGAGAGGGCGGCGCGGCAGATCAAGGAGGCCGGTCTCAAGGTTGGCTGCCTGGCGACGCCGATCTTCAAGTGGCCGGCACCGGGCAAGGCCGTCGCGAGTGCGGGAGACCAGTTCGGCTTCGACCGCAAGGGTCGCTCCGACGACGACATTTATCGCGATGCCTTCGAGGCTGCGGCCCTGCTCGGCACGCGCGACCTGCGCATCTTCACACTACTGACGTATGACGGCTTCGCGCTCAAAGACCTGCAACCCGAGCTCCAGAAGCTGCTGAGGCTAGCCGAGCGTTACGATGCCGTGCTGCACGTGGAGAACGAGCCGGTGTGCAATGCCATGTCGGTGGCGGATCTCGTCGATCTTATGCAGGCCTGGAAGCATGCGCGGCTGCGCGCGCTGCTCGATATCGGCAACGCCTGGTGGATCGGCAGGCCGCCCACCGAGGATGATCTGGTCGCGGTGATGCCGTACGTGAGCCAGATGCACATCAAGGACTACAGCGTGGAGAGCAAGCGTCCGGTTGCGCTGGGCGAGGGAACCATTCCCTACGACCGTTTGCTGCGCACCTGCCTGGGAGCGCTCGACAGCCGCGCTATTACGCTGACGATCGAGACGCACGTGCCCGGCGATCCGGCCAATGCGACGCGCAAGTCGCTGGCGGCTCTACGCGGCCATCTGAAGCAGATTGGGCGTGCTGGGCGTTGACGACGGTGGATCAGGCCTTGCACCTCGATGTGGCCGGTAGACGGCCTGCGCCCGGCCCGCTAATGGTGCGCTCCGAAAGAGATAATCAGAGGGTCGAGCCATGAGCAGCGCAGCGGCGAAACCGGCGGCGTCCCTGACGGCATCGCACAGGGACATGGCCAATGCCATCCGCGCGCTGGCCATGGACGGGGTGGAGAAGGCGAAATCCGGTCATCCGGGGATGCCCATGGGCATGGCCGACGTAGCCACCGTGCTGTTTTCCCGGTTCCTCAAGTTCGATGCGGCCGACCCGGCGTGGCCTGATCGTGATCGCTTCGTGCTGTCGGCCGGACACGGCTCGATGCTGCTGTATTCGCTTCTGTACCTGACCGGAACCATCGGCATGCCGGTGAGCGAGTTGAAGAGCTTCCGTCAGCTCGGCTCCAAGACGGCAGGTCATCCCGAGCACGGCCATGCTCCAGGGATCGAGACCACGACGGGGCCGCTGGGGCAGGGGCTGGGCAACGCGGTCGGCATGGCGCTGGCGGAACGGTTGCTCAATGCGCGGCTCGGCTCCGGCATCGTCGATCATCATACGTGGTGCATCGTCGGCGACGGCGATCTCATGGAGGGTATTAGCCACGAGGCGATCTCACTCGCAGGGCATCTGGGGCTCGGCAAGCTGATCGTGCTGTTCGATGACAACTCCATTTCGATCGACGGCCCGACTAATCTTGCGGTCAGCGACGATCAGGTGGCGCGCTTCAAGGCTTGTGGCTGGAACGCGGTGCGCGTCGACGGGCACGATCCGGAGGCCATCGCGGCGGCGATGGAAACGGCAAAGAAGCAGCCGGACAAGCCCTGGCTGATCGCCTGCAAGACCATCATCGGCTATGGCGCGCCCAAGAAGCAGGGTACGGCGTCGACCCACGGCGAGCCGCTGGGCGCCGAAGAGATCAAGGGCGCGCGCGAGAAGCTCGGTTGGAGCAGCGAGCCGTTCGAGGTACCTGAGGCCATTCTGACGTCATGGCGCTCTGTTGGGACGCGCGGACGCGCGGAGCACGCAGCCTGGAATGGGCGGCTGGCCAAGCTCGACGCCAAGACCAAGTCGGCGTTTCAGGATGCGGGCGACGCCGCGATCATGGCCGAGATGGCCAAAGCTGTGAGTGCAGCCAAGCAGGCGTTCGCGGCCGACCAGACGAAACGCGCGACGCGCGTGTGGTCGCAGCTCGCGCTCGAGCATCTGGTGCCGGCCGTGCCGGGGCTCATCGGCGGCTCGGCGGACCTCACGGGCTCCAACGGCACCCGTACCAAGCAGCATACGCCGGTCAAGCGCGGAGAATTCAAGGGCAACTACGTGCACTACGGCGTGCGCGAGCACGGCATGGCAGCCGCCATGAACGGCATGGCGCTGCACGGTGGTCTCATTCCGTATGGCGGCACGTTCCTGGTCTTCACCGACTATTGCCGGCCAGCGATCCGCCTGTCCGCGTTGATGCGGCAGCGGGTGATCTATGTCATGACGCACGACAGCATCGGCCTCGGCGAGGACGGGCCGACGCACCAACCGGTCGAGCACTTGTCCGCGCTGCGGGCGATGCCGAACCTGAATGTGTTTCGCCCGGCGGACGGTGTGGAGACGGCCGAGTGCTGGGAGCTGGCGCTGCAAGCCAGCACGCGTCCATCGATCCTGGCGCTGACGCGGCAGGCGGTGCCGAACCTGCGCACGGCACCTTCCAGCGATAATCTGTGCGCCAAAGGCGCGTATGTGCTGGAGGAGGCGAATGGCAAGCGCGCGGTGACGCTGATCGCGACCGGCTCCGAAGTTGGCCTTGCTGTATCGGCGGCGGAAGCACTGGAGAAGGATGGCGTCGCCGCAGCGGTGGTGTCGATGCCGAGCTTCGAGCTATTCCGCGAGCAGGCAGACGCCTATCGTAGCGGCGTGCTCGGCGAGGCGCCGCGTATCGCCATCGAGGCGGCGGTGCAGCAGAGCTGGAACGAGTGGCTGCGTCCGGGCGATGCGTTCGTCGGCCTGTCGGATTTCGGCGCATCGGCGCCGGGCCCGAAAGTGTACGAGCACTTCGGTTTGACGGCCGAGGGCATCGCCGCCAAGGCGCGCAAGCTGGTGAAGCAGTAGAGAACGCTAATTTGCGTCCGGCCAAAGCGTTAATACGGCGGAGCCGTCCAGCTCGCTCTTGCCCTGTGCATTGAGCAGGCGGAACAGAGTCAGTGCCTGGCCGGCCATCGGTAGCGGCAGATGTTTGGACTTGGCCGCGTCATTCAACATCTCGAGGTCTTTAAGCACCTGGCGGGCGTAGCCGCGCGGTGCGAAGTCGCGCGCAATCATGCGCTGGAAGAGAACAGGCAGCAGGTTGGAGCCGGCGTGACCCTGGGCCAACGCCTCTGGCACCTTGGCGGCATCGATGCCGTAAGCCTCGGCGATACGCAGGGCCTCGGCGATGACGCAGTAGTTAGTCAACACCAGCGCCTGATTGACGAGCTTGGTCGCTTGGCCGGCGCCGATGCCGCCCATGCGCGTAACGCGGCCGAGATGCAACAGCACGGGCAGGGATTTGCCGATCGTATCCGCCGATCCGCCGGCCATGATTGCCAGCGTTCCGGTTTCCGCTGCACCGGGACCTCCGGATACGGGTGCGTCGATGAAGGCCATGCCGGTCTTGTCGGCGAGCACGGCGGCCAGTCGTTTCGTCGTGTCGATGTCGGCGGTCAAGTGATCGACCAGGATCTTGCCGTCGAGGCGCCCGGTGCCGGCGATGCCGTCCTTGCCCTCGATGACCTCTTCGAGGTTCTTGGTTGCGGTCAGGCTCGTGAGCACGATGTCACTTTGACGTGCCACGTCGGTGGGTGATGAGGCGGCGGCGGCACCGAGCTTTACGGCAGCATCGACTTTCTCGTTCATAACATCGAAGCCGATCACCTGATGGCCTGTTGCAATCAGCCGGCGCGCGAAGCCGGCGCCCATGAGGCCGAGGCCGATGAGGCCGACGACAGGTTTTGCCATGATGCGTGTCCTCTCCCGAATTGAGCGGGCCTTGCGAGCCGGCGAGCCTTCAACCCCACAGCGCGCTGGGCACAGGATGTATGACCCCATCGCGGAATTCGAGCCCCGGCACGCGGTCGCGTTGCAGCAGTAGCGGGCCATCGAGGTCGACCCAGTCAGCATCTTGAGCGACGATCAGGGCAGGGGCCATCGCCAAAGATGTGGCCACCATGCAGCCAACCATCACCTTCAGGCCAAGGCGGCGCGCGGTGGCGCACATATCGAGCGCCTCAGTCAGGCCGCCTGCCTTGTCGAGCTTGATGTTGACGGCGTCGTAGCGGCCCGAGAGACGGACGAGGTCGGCGGTCGTATGCGCGGACTTCGTCGGCGCAGATGGGAACGAGGTGCGGCACGGACAGCAGTGCATCGTCACGGCCCTCAGGGAGCGGCTGCTCGATCAGCTCGATGCTCGCATCGGCCGCAGCTCGTAGCAGCAGGACCAGGTCGGACGGCGACCAGGCTTCGTTGGCATCGGCAACGAGACGTGCATCGGGCCGTGCCGCCCGCACGGCGTGCATGCGCTCTGCGTCCTCCAGGCCGCCGCCGAGCTTGAGCTTGAGCAGCGGCAGATGCGCGGCGGCTGCGGCTTTGTCCGCCATGTCGGCAGCGCTCGCCAGGCTCAGGGTATAGCAGGTCAGCAGCGGCTGTAGGTTTGTGATGCTAGCAATCGCGGCTGCCGAGCGTCCGATCGACTTCGCCTCGAAGTCCCACAGCGCACAGTCGATGGCGTTGCGTGCAGCGCCGGCTTTAAGTTTGCGCCGCAATTCTTGGCGATCTGGCACGACGCCAGCCGCAGCAATCTCGGCCAGCACACTCTCAACGGTCTCGCCGTAGCGCGCATACGGCACGCATTCACCGCGTCCGGTGGTGCTGCCGTCGCTGAGGCTGGCGACGACCACGTGCGCCTCGCGCTTGGAGCCGCGCGCGATCGTGAAGGTGCCGGCAATGGGCCAAGTTTCAACGGTAGCTTGGAGGCGAAGCATGCCGCACTATACAGCAGGGAATGATCCGTGCGCGGATGGAGATGCCGCGAGCTAAGCCAGCCGGCCGCTGGCATGCGCCAGGAACAGGTAGACGCGGCCCGAGTCCGAGGTGACGTAGCCTTGCGCCGCGCGCCCCGAGGTATCGCGCGTGTCGGCCTCGCGCAAGAGATTCTCGAAATCGAGCATGTAGCGGTCGACGGTCTCCTGGAAGTCCAATTCCGACCGGTAGCGTCGCTGAACCGAATCGAAGGCGGCGCGCCCGTCGGTCGTGTAAATGCTGCGCACCATGATGCCGCGCTGTCCGGTGCGGAACCGCGACCAGATCGCCGAGGCCGTGGTGGCGTCCAGGGCCCGCGCGATGGCCTGCACGTTGAGGGGCCCGTGCGCCGAGCCGCCTTCCTCGTCCAGCGAGGCGCGGGCCAGCAAATCGCCGAGGGACCATCCATCGCCCGCGCCGCCCGGGGCGGGAGGAGGCTGGGCCGCCCGGGTACGATTACCGAGCTCCTGCGTGAAGCTCTCGGTGACGGAGGTGAGTGCGCGTGATGTCGAGTGGTGCGCCTGAGAGCTGGATGGCGACGGCAGCGGTGCTGGCGGAGAGATGTCCCGGCGCGCCGCCTCGCGTGATGAGAGCGAGGAGAGCTGCTCCAGAGCCTTGAGCTGCTCCTGCAGCGACTGGCGCATGGCCTCGGCGCTGGCGCGCGTGGCCTCGGGCAGGCGGTCGAGCTTCTCCCTCAGACGCTCCTGCTCCTCTTCCAACTCGGACAGCGTGGAACGTGCGCGCTGGCGCATCTCTTCCGATGTGCTGGAGAAGCGCGAGGAGAGCGAGCCGATCTGCTCGGACACCTCCCGCGACACGTTGGAGAACTTCGCCTTGAGTTCCTCTAGTACCCGGTCGGAGTTGCTGTCCGCCTGGGCCTGCAGTCGCTCGATCTCGCTCAGAGTCAGACGCGAACGTTCCTCGACACCGCGCGACAGCTGCTCGCCGACTGCACGTACCCGGCTTTCCGCGTCGGTTACGGAACCCTCCAGGGTCTCGGAATAGCCAAGCATGGCGCGGCCCACGTCGTCGGCCTTGCCGCTCAGGCGGTCGAGCGTCTGCGACAGGTCGGCCTGCCGGTTCTGGAGGGTCTTGTCGATGCGGAAGTTGGCCGTCTCGAGCGCGTTGGCGGCCTTCATGATCATCTGGCCCTGGTGCTCGAAGCGGTTGGTCACACCCGACACCTGGGTCAGCAGGTTCTCCGACACGTTGCGCAGCAGGTCGGTCTGGTTGGCGATCCCCTCGATGGCCTTGATCGACTGGCGCGTCACGTTCTCGCTCGACCGGCGCACGGCGTTGACGCCGTGCATGAGCTGCTCGTCCATCTGATTGGCCTGTTGGCCGAGGACCGTACTGATCTCCTTGGCATGGCCTTCGAGCGCCTGGGTCAGCGCATGCGTGCGGTCGGCGACCGAGCCGTCGATGGCGATGGTAGAGCGCAGGATCGACTCGTCGAACAGCCGCAGCCGGTCGGAGAAGGCATCGTCCAGCACCTTGGTGCGCTCGACGAGTTGACTGTCGAGCGCCTGCTGGCGGCTCTCCATGGCGGCGTCGAGCGCGCGCACGTATTCCTCGAAAACGGTCTGCAGCTCCTCCGTGCGGGTGCCGAGCGCCGCCCCGAGCGTGTGGGAGAAGTTGTGGAACAGCTGCTCGATGCGCTGGCTCTGGCCGTCGAGCGTGCCCGACACATTGTTGGTCACAGTGACCAGCGAGTTTTCGAGCGCGACGAGGTTGTGGCTGGTGCCTTCGATGAAGGACGATAGCTTGTGCTGCTGCTCGCTCAATTTGTCGACGAGCGCCGGCACCTCGCGGCTGATCTCCTTGAGCGCGACATTCACGCGCTCGCTCGTGCCAAGGAGCGATTCACGCTCGCCGGAGAGCTCGCCGAGCAGGTTGCGGATGCGCGCCTCGTTCTCGCTGTAGGAGCGCTCGAGCGCCGCCACCTCGCTGTGCACCAGCGCTTCCAGCTCGCCAGCGCGGCCGAGCGCGCGCGAGACGGCCTCGTTCATGAATGACACTTGGCGGCGCACGGCCTGGCCGACGGAGGCGATCTGCTGCTCGGCCATGCGGTCAGGCTCGGCCAGGCGGATGGCGACCTCCGTCATGGCCGACGACATCAGCCGCAATTCCTGGGCGCGCCTGAGCAACAGGGCCAGGAACCAGAACATGGCAATGGGAATAATGAGCGTGGCGGCAAGCGTGATCGCCGTGGGCCGCGACAGCATCTCCATCAGCGTCGGCGCGCGTTGGATCTCGGGCACCAGCATGGCGGCGCCGAACAGGAGCGTGACGAACGCCCAGGCGCCGCTGGCGATGGTGGCAACCATGAGCGGCCGCTTCGACGGCTTCTGCTGCAGGGCGAAGATGAGACCCCCGATGGAGGGCACATCGTCATTGGCGGCCACGTTCGGCCGCGGTCCGGCCGGTCTGCGGCGTGCGCTGCGACGGCCGTCGGCTGCACCGTTCGCTTGCGGATCATATGTTGCTTGTTGTGCCGTATCGTCTGGTATCGGCGATGCGGCCTGACGCTTCGGCTCGGTGCGCGCCTTGGCTGAAGGGCCCGGCAATGGTGGAGGACCGCCCTTTGCCTTCTCGATGACCACAGGCAGGCTCGTATCCGTTTCGCCGCTCGTCTTGCGCGGCGCCTCGGCCCCCGGCTTGCTGCTGGTCTCCTGAGCCATTCGGCTGGTCCGACTACGCAGCGCGTGGACGCGCTGCTCCCCTCACATATTCAATTAACCCAAATTTCGGCTGAGGCACAGGTGTGCGCACAGGAAACTCGCACACCATCCCCCGTTTTCGGCCTGTCCGGGCCCGTCCCGCATCACAGGCTCTAAGTATCTAATGGGGCGAAAGAAAGATCGGGCCGGTAGTGTTCAGTGCGCAAGATCATCACGAATCTCGATTGGATTTGATGCATTGGATTTACCGCCACTTATGCGGCGTCTGTCATGCTTCGGGTAGCGTCCGGCAGATATCGAGTACGACGACGGGGACCATGAGTGCACTAGCGGCAACCGAGGCCTATCAGGGTCATGGGCATGAGGCGAGCGGCGATGAAGCCACTCCCATCGACCATGCCTACCTTTGCCGCTTCACGCTGGGCAATGCCGCGCTCGAGCGGGAGGTTCTGGATCTGTTCGCGGAGCACGCACCGACCTACCTGCTCCACCTTATGGCGGCAGAGACGGAGCGGGCCTGGTACGAGGCCGCGCACACACTCAAGGGCTCGGCGCGGGCCGTGGGCGCGTGGCAGGTGGCCGTGGAGGCCGAGCGCGCAGAGGCCATAAAGGGCTCGCCCGAGGCTACCGAACGCGCCGCCCGGATCGATGCCCTGGCAGCGGCTCTCGACGAGGTGCGCGGCTATATTGCCGACCTTCGCGATGTGACCTGAGCACGTCATGGTGCTGCAACTCGTGGGCAGGTGCGGCCCGCCGTCGCTTGAAATCCCCCGACCCACCCGTTAAATCCGCGCTGACGTGGGCTCTCACAGGCTGCGACGGCGCGCACTCCCAATCGGCGACGGCTGTGCGCCATGTCCGTGGTGCGTACACGACGCGCCGTACGGCATCTTTTGTCCAGGAACTCCCTTCGAATGGCCAAGATCACCTTCATTCAGCCTGACGGCAGCGCGCAGACGGTCGATGGCGAGGCGGGCATGACTGTGATGGAGACGGCCAAAAAGCACCTCGTGGCTGGCATCGAGGCCGAGTGCGGCGGTGCATGTGCCTGCGCAACGTGTCACGTCTATATTGATGACCAATGGCGCGAGCGCGTGGGGCCGCCATCGGAGATGGAAGAGGATATGCTGGACTTTGCTTTCGACGTGCGCGAGTTGAGCCGGCTGTCTTGCCAGATCAAGGTCGTGGACGAGCTCGACGGCCTCACTGTCAAGATTCCGGACAAGCAGTTCTGAGCAGGCCGGTGAGTGGCGCGCCCGGCAAGGAGCCTAGGTAGTGCAAACCTCCTCGAGTGCCGAGGTACAGCGTGGACTGAATGCGGTTGAAACCGACGCCCTTATCATCGGCGCTGGGCCGGTCGGGCTGTTCGCGGTGTTCGAGCTAGGCCTGGTAGACATCAAGGCGCATGTCATCGACATTCTCGACAAGCCCGGCGGCCAGTGTGCCGAGCTCTATCCCGAGAAGCCCATTTACGACATTCCCGGCCTGCCGATTGTGACGGGGCAGGAGCTGACCAGCCGGCTGATGGAGCAGATCAAGCCGTTCGGCGCCGAGCTACATCTGGGCGAGCGTGTGGATGCGCTGGTGCGAACCGAGGATGGCCGATTTCGGCTCCAGACCGACGGCGGCATGGTGTTTCTCACCAAGGTGGTGGTGGTTGCCGCCGGCGGCGGCTCGTTCACGCCCAAGCGCCCGCCGCTCGATGGTATCGAGGCCTACGAGGGCAAGTCGGTGTTCTACGCCGTGCGGCGCATGGAGGATTTCCGCGACCACGATGTGCTGATCGTCGGTGGCGGGGACTCGGCGCTGGATTGGACCCTCAACCTGCAGCCCATCGCCAAGAGCCTGACCCTGCTGCATCGCCGCGACGAGTTCCGCGGCGCGCCGCACTCGGTCGAAAAGATGCGCTCACTCGTCGCCGAGAAGCGCATGCAGCTGCTCATTGGCCAGGTCACGGCCCTGCATGGCGCCGGCGACAAGCTCGAGGCGGCAAGCATACGTGCCAAGGATGGTGAGCGACGGCTCGTCTGCACGCGGTTGCTGCCGTTCTTCGGCCTCACCATGAAGCTCGGGCCGGTCGCCGACTGGGGCCTCAATCTCGAGGAGAACCTGATCCCGGTCGACACGGAAAAGTTCGAGACCAGCGAGCCCGGCATCTTCGCCATCGGCGATATCAACACCTATCCGGGCAAGCTGAAGCTGATCCTGTCCGGTTTCCACGAGGCGGCGCTGATGGCGCAGGCCGCGCATCGCATCGTCTATCCCGGCAAGAAGCTGCTGTTCCAGTACACGACGTCCTCGTCCAGCCTGCAGAAGAAGCTCGGCGTGCGCTAACTCCTGTGCAAAATCGTGGGCGTGTGACGAAACGCCCACGATATGGACCGATGCGCGGACCGCAGCTCGCACCCGTTCGACGTTCTGCCGCTCGATCGAAATTGCTGTGCGATCGGGCATTTCGTGGCACAGTTCGGGTATTGACTAGCCTATTTCCCATCATTCGAGGGAGATCGGATGAGCACAGCCGTCAGCAGCACGAACGCCATTGACTTGTCCGACGGTAGGAGTTTCGCCGGCGGCTTCCCGCACCCGCATTTCACTTGGGCGCGGGCCAACGCTCCCATCTATTGGCACGAGCCGACGGAGCATTCGCCACAGGGCGAGGGCTTCTGGGTGATGAGCCGCCACGACGATGCCATGGCGGTGATCACGGATCCGGCGACCTTCTCGTCGGACAAGGGAGGCAATCGCACCGAGGGTGGCACGGGGCTGCAGGACGAACGGCAAGCCGGTGCGATGCTCATCTGGATGGATGACCCCAAGCACAAGCGCTTCCGGTCGCTCGTCAACAAGGGCTTTTCGGCCCGCGCCATTCTGGCGCTCGAAACTGAGCTGCGCCGCCGCGCCGTGGCGCTGATCGAGGCGATGCCGGAGGACGAGCCGTTCGATTTCGTGGCTCGTTTCTCCCGCGACCTGCCGTTGCAGGCGATATGTCTCCTGCTCGGCGTTCCGCAAGAGGAACGCGTCAAGCTTGCCGAGTGGGTCGACGCCGGCGTTGCCGAGCCCTCTGGCGAGATCATCGCGCGCGAGTATGCCGTGAAGCTGCGCGACTACGGGCTCGATCTGATCGCGAAGAAGCGCGCCAATCCCGGCGACGACATCCTCTCGACGATCATTCGCGCACGCCTGGAGCCTGGCGAGGAAGGTCACGAGGGCGGCGCGCTTACGGATCGGGAGCTGGTCAACTTCTTTATGCTGCTGTTTCCTGCCGGTGCCGAGACGACGCGGAGCGCAATCGGCGGAGGCTTGCGGGCGCTGATGGATCATCCCGACCAGATGCAGTATCTGCGCGCGGCCGACGCCGCCCAGTTGCGCACCGCTTTCGATGAGATTGTTCGCTGGACGACGCCGTCGATTTTCAAGCGGCGCACGGCGACCCGCGACGTCGATTTCAAAGGGCATCAGATCAAGGAGGGCGACAAGGTCACCTACTGGGAGATGTCGGCCAACCGCGACGAGCGGGTATTTGCCGAGCCGTTCCGGTTCGACGTGACGCGCACGCCGAACCTGCATCTCGGCTTTGGCTTCGGCGCGCATGTGTGCCTGGGCGCAAGCCTCGCCCGCATGGAGATGCGCGTTGCTTTCCAGGAGCTCCTGTCGCGTATCGAGACCTTCGCGCCGGAGGGTGCGATCGACTGGATGCCGTCGAACCGCCTTCTCGGCATCCGCCGCATGCCCATCAGCATCCGCAAGCGCGCGACGATCAGCAGCCACGCCGCCATGGTGTGATGGGGCGACCTCGCCGTCGTTCGAGGCCAATCGAAGTGTGCATCTAAGGCAGCTCTCAGGGTTTCAATCGCACGATGTGAAACAGGTCGGCGTGAGCGATTTCGACGAGGCTGAGGAGCACGAGCAGGGCCACCACGAGGCAGAGCAGCAGTCTGCCTCGTTTGGTATTGCCGGCGCGATGCAGGATTAAGAGAGCGCCGATGATGGCCGCGCCGGCGAGGTTGACCGCTATGCTGCCGGCGACGCCTAATCCGCCCGCGCCGGGTCTCCTGCCTTCGATCAATGACGCGGCCGCAAGTCCGATCAGCACACCGCCGAGGAGGCGGGGCCAGAACCGGTCATCGGCCGACGGCAGACCGCGCAAGCGTGCCAGCCCCCGCGGCGCGGTCACAAGGGCCAGCCCACCGGCGAGCTTGAGGCAAGCCTCGATCCACAGAAGCTGTTGGGCCATGTCATTGCATGCCGCGTTTGCGCCGAGGCGGCCCGCGTGGAGCAATTCGGTCCAACCTCAACAGGATACATGATCTTGGAGGTGATCTTCGCAACGAGGCTCTGCTGCAGGTCTCAGAGCTGTAGCTTGGGCATCGGAGGGGACCGGCTTGTTCCGGCTCAATACCCGCCGCGGCGCGACCGAGCGTAAGGATCGAAGACCGCCTCCCGATCCAAGGGCTCGCTGCTGGAGCTGCCTCCAAACCAGCCGCTCGACACCTGCACCTCCGGCTTCTTTGGCGGCGTGGAGAAGTCGCCGGCAAGCTGCTTGGTGAGCTCGGCCTTGACCTCCTTGGTCTTGGCGTCGGAGCAGAAGTCCTCCTCCTTGGCGATCTTGGCGGCCAGGCTGGTGCGCGTGTAGTCGAAAGTCTTCTCGGCCTTGGCTACCTCCTCAGGCTTGCCGCCCTGCGCGGTCTCATAGGCCATATAGGCCTGCCGCAGCCGATTGGGATCGAAATTGTACCCGCACCTGGCAGCGCGGGCGGAGGTAGCTCCAGCCAGAATGGCCCGTTCGGTACGGTCGTCCGTCGGAGCCTTGGCCTGGGCACTGCCGAACAGCGACCCTGTCGTCACGCCGCTGCCACCGCTACCTGAGCAGGCGGCAAGACTCAGCGTTGCTACAATCGCCAGCGCGTGACCGAAACGGCTTGCCAAGGCCAAGATGCGGTTCCCCCGTCCTACTGATCGGCGGCTACAGCGTCCTCCCGCCGCGCCAAGCTCGAACTCGACAGGAGACTGCGCCTGCGCAATGCGCCGGGCAAGGGGCTTTTTTGTGTCCGTGCACCGCGAAGCTGGTTGCAACGACCGCCCGGCAGTGCATCATCGAGCGAGTTCAATCAAGTCACAACAAGCGGTCCGTACGGGAGGACACATGACACAGACAGTACAACGCCAGGCCGGGTCGCGCCGTGACTGGCCCTTCGAGGTCAAGCCGCTGCATACGAGCTTCGGCGCAGAGATCCGTGGCATCACGCTCGCCGACGCGGTCGGTGAGCGGATGTTCGACAAGGTCTACGAGGCCTTCCTCGATCACCAGCTCGTCCTGTTCCGCAACGTGGATCTGCCGCCCGCGACGCAGGTGGCCTTCGCGCGCCGCTTCGGCGAGGTCCAGGTCCATGTCATGAACCAGTATCACGGCTACAAGGACCACCCCGAGATCTACATGCTGAGCAATCTCGATCAGGAGGGCAGGCCGAACGGCAAGCATCCCGACAAGGGCACCCTCTACTGGCACACGGACGGGTCGTGGCGCGACCGCACGGGCCAGGCCACCATGATGTACTCCGAGATCGTGCCGGAAGCGGGCGGCGAGACCGAGTTTGCCGACATGTATGCCGCCTACGAGAACCTGAGCCCGGACTGGAAGGCGCACATCGAGGGCAAGAAGGCGATTCACAATCTCGACTTCTCGCGTACACGGCGGCATGGTCATGAGCCCATGACGTCGGAGCAGAAAGCCAAGGTGCCGCCGGTTGCGCACCCCATCGTGCGCACACATCCAGAGACCGGCCGCAAGGCCATATTCCTCGGTGATCACGCGGAATCGGTGGAAGGCATGGACTATGCGGCCGGCCGGAAGATGATCGAGGAGTTGAACGAGGTCATCACGCCGAGAAGCTCCGTCTACACGCACCAATGGTCGCCTCGCGAATGCATGGTTTGGGACAACCGGGCTCTGCTGCATCGCGCAACGGGTTTCGATACCGCCCGTCACAAGCGGGTCATGCGCCGTTGCACGATCAACGGCGACAAACCGTTTTAAAGGCGTCAACGGAACATCCGTGGGAACCGTAGCGGCCGAGCTCACACTTCCGATCCCATTGTCGAAACAACGGCCCTGTGGCATCATTCGCGTGATGCTGCGGGGGCGTTGTATCGCGTGTGGGGGAGTTGAATGCCCGTCGCAGCCGTCTCGGTTGCCGGCTATCGTTCTATCCAGCACCTTCGATTGCCTGTTGGGCCGCTGACCGTGCTGGTCGGCAAGAACGGTGTCGGCAAGACCAATCTCTACCGCGCGCTCGAGCTTCTGCATGCAGCGGCCGACGGCAGCATCACGCGGCGCATAGCCGAGGACGGCGGCGCGGAATCGGTGCTGTGGGCTGGCGCGCAGCGCAACGGCGAGCCCGTAAAACTCACCTTCATGGTCGAGATCGACACCTTGGAGTACCGCATCGAGATCGGCTTGCCGATGCTGGCCGAGCTGGCGCTGTGTCTCGAGCAGGGCGTGAAGGAGGAGGAGTTGCGCCTGCGCGCGGGCAACAAGAGCACGGTGCTCATGCGCCGGCAGGGGCCGGATGCCTGGCTGCTCGACGCCGACGGCGCGCGACGTGACTATGCAAGGGCCCTGCTGCCTTCCGAGACAGCGCTCGCCTCGTTCCGCGACGTAGATCGCTATCCGGCGCTCGAGTACGTGCGCAGGGAGCTCAACGGCTGGCGGTTCTTCCACACCTTCCGCACTGAGCCGGGCGCCGCGGTGCGCGGCAGTTGCCTGGCGCTCGCCACGCCCATGCTGCGCGCCGACGGGACTGATCTCGCGGCCGTCCTCGCCACGCTCTACTACGTGCAGGGAGATGCAGTTGCCGTGGAACGGGCGGTCGATGAGGCGCTGCCCGGGGCAAAGCTGATGGTTGACGTGGACAAGGGACGGGCCAGCTTCGCGCTCAAATTTCCCGATCAGCCGCGCGCTTTCGGTGCGCATGAGATCTCGGACGGCACGCTGCGCTATCTGTGTCTGGTGGGCGCGCTCTGCAGCTATCGTCTGCCTGCATTCATCGCGCTCAACGAGCCGGAGACGAGCCTGCATCCGGACCTGATGCCGGCGCTGGCGGGGCTCATCGCGCGTGCCTCCAAGCGCACGCGCATCTGGGTGGTCACGCATTCCAAGGTGCTGGCCAACGAGATCAGCCGCCTGACGGGCGTCAGGCCGGGCTCGGTGACGAAGCGGCGTGGCGCCACCTGCATCGATGGCTTAGCGCCGCCGCCGATGGCTGAGGACCGCGACCGATTGAGGGCGTGAGAACGTAGTGCGATTTGCGCACGCCGCCGCCGGGCTCAGTACATGCGCTGCTTGTCGAGCACGTTGCGCATGTCGCCAAGGCGGCCGTCGAGGAAGCAGGCCAGGTTGTGACAGAAGATGTCGGTGATCTTGGCGTTCTCGCTCGGCGCGGTGCTGGCGGAGTGCGGACTGATGAGCACGTTCGGCATGTCCCACAAGGGAGAGGATGCCGGAAGCGGCTCGATCTCGGCGACATCGAGCGCGGCCGTCCCGATCTGGCCCGAGCGCAGCGCTGCAATCAGCGCCGCCTCATCGATCACCTGGCCGCGGGCGATATTGATGAGAACGGCGCCACGCTGCATGGCTGCAATTGCCTTCGCATCGATCATACGCTCGGTGCTGGGCGTGTGCGGTGTGGCGAGCACGACATAGTCGGCTATCGCCAGTGCCGCATGCAAATTATCTGGCCCCAGGATTTGATCGGCCGACAACTCCGCCCCGCGCTCCGGCGCCGGCCTGTTCACAACCGCCAAGATGCGCATGCCGAAGGCCCTGGCGATGGCGCCGACGCGTGCGCCGACCTGGCCGGCCCCGATAATGGCGATGGTCTTGCCCGGCAGCTCGCCGCCACAGTACCGCTCCCAATGCCGCGCGCTCTGATCGCGTTGCAGGCGGGTGATGTCCTTCGTGTGCGCCAGCAGCACGAGGAACACGAACTCGGCAAGCGCGTCCGCATGCACGCCGCGCGCCGTGGTCACGATCAGATCGCTATCTGCCAAGCCCAACCGGGCGACTTTCTGGCCCACGCCTGAGCTTGTCGTCTGCACCCATCGAACATTCGGTGCCTGGGACAGTCCGTCCGAGGGGAAATCCCAAAGTATGGTGGCGCTGGCTAGGTGCGCGCGCCAGCGTTCCGCCTGGCGTGATGTCAGCGCGAAATCGTCGGGGCCATTATGATCGCCCTGATATCGGATCGGGGGCAGCAGATCCGGATCGTGAATGATCTTGGCGTGCGCCCCCGCCACCGTGCGCATGCGCGCCACATGCTCCGGCTCGAGCGGAGAGGTGATGAATACAACTTGCATTCGTGCGTTCCACCGTCCCTTACCGCATCAGCTCTTTCATGGCGCCGTCGAGGCCGGCCAGAGTGAGCGGGTACATGCGCTCGCCTATGATCTCGCGCATCACCTGGATCGATGGCGTCCAGCCCCAGTGCTGCTCGGGGACGGGGTTCAGCCATATGCAGTGCTCGTAGATGCCGGTGACGCGCTTCATCCAGGCCGAGCCCGGCTCCTCGTTCATGTGCTCCACCGAGCCGCCGGGCACGGTGATCTCGTAGGGGCTCATGGAGGCGTCGCCGACGAACACCACTTTGTAGTCGGCCGGATACTTGTGCAGCACGTCCCAGGTCGGCGTGCGGTCGGTCCAGCGCCGCTTGTTGTCCTTCCACACGAACTCGTAGAGGCAGTTGTGGAAGTAGAAATACTCCATGTGCTTGAACTCGGTGCGCGCAGCCGAGAACAGCTCCTCAGCCTGCTTGATGTGGAAGTCCATGGAGCCGCCGATGTCGAAGAACATCAGCACCTTGACGGTGTTGCGCCGCTCCGGGCGCATGTGGATGTCGAGATAGCCCTTGTGCGCGGTGCCCTTGATGGTGCCGTCCAGATCGAGCTCTTCAAGCGCACCCTCGCGGGCGAAGCGGCGCAGGCGGCGTAGGGCCACCTTGATGTTGCGCGTGCCGAGCTCGATCTTGTCGTCGAGGTCCTTGAACTCGCGCTTGTCCCATACCTTGAGCGCGCGGAAGTTGCGGTTCTCCTTCTGGCCAATGCGGACACCGGCCGGATTGTACCCCTCGGCCCCATAGGGCGAGGTGCCGCCGGTGCCGATCCACTTGGAGCCGCCCTGGTGACGGCCCTTCTGCTCGGCTAGGCGCTTTTTCAGCTCCTCCATGATCTTGTCCCAGCCGCCGAGTGCCTCGATCTTCTTCTTGTCCTCCTCCGACAGGTAGAGGCTGGAGACCACGCGCAGCCATTCCTTCGGGATCTTGGCTTCCAGCGCCTCGTTCATCAGGTCGAGGCCCTTGAAGACGTGTCCGAACACCTGGTCGAACTTGTCGAGGTGGCGCTCGTCCTTCACCAGCGCGGCGCGCGAGAGATAATAGAAATGCTCAACCTTCTGATCGGCGAGGTCAGCCTCCAGCGCCTGCATCAGAGTGAGATATTCCTTGAGCGTGACCGGCAGCTTGGCGGCTTTCAGCTCATGGAAGAAGGTGACGAACATTGCGGGGTCCGGGTGGTGGGTTCCGGCCCTTATAGCATGTCCGGGGAGATGCAATCCGGCCCATTGGTCAGGGCGCGGTTCGTTAGCCAGTTTTCGCGAGCTCTACCGCTCCAGCAGGAGCACGCCGCGGCTCATCTCGGTGCGGCTGAGCTGGCTGAGAAAGGTCATGCCGAGCAGCGTGGTCTGAAGATTGCCGGGCTCGGCCACGACGGCGCGCACATTGTGCACCGTGATGTCCTCGATGGCGACATCGTCGAGCGTTACGGCGGCTACGCGCGCCGTGCCGTTGGCGGTGGATACCTTGTGCCGGAAGTCGCTGTCGCGGAGGAAGATGCCGGCGCGGCGCGCATCCTCCCAGGTGAGCGCCACCATTGAGGCGCCGGTGTCGACCATGACCTCGACGGGACGACCGTTGATGTGAGCCGTCGTTTCGAAATGGCCGTTTTGGCCGGCGTGCAGACGCACAGTCCCGCTGATGCGGCGGACCGCCGTGTCTTCCTGCATGCGCGCGGGCGCAACCTCGCGCTCGCTCGCCAGTGCGCCGAAATCCGCCGGCTCGAGCTTCAATCCGAGGCTGTCACGGATCGTATCGAAATGGATGAAGGTGAAGGCCGCGATGGCGGCCATGACGGCCCACGCCGAGGCGAGCTTCACAAAATTTCGGGTCCCAGACGAGTAGGCCACCACGCAACGCCCTGCCGATGCGCCACACCGGCAGGCAGGCGTATGCCGTCAGCCGCGTAGCGTCAGATAGTCCCCGGAAAACTCATATGAGCGCAGCTTGCTTAAGAAAGTCATACCCAAGAGACTTTCCTTGAGTGTGCCGGGCTGCGCCACCAACGCTTCCACCTGCGTCAGGACGATAGGCCCCACCGAGACACTGTGCAGGCGCACGCGCGCGGCATAGGCAACCCCATTGGCGGTCTGCACCGGCACGCTGTAGCGCAAATCGCTGGTGTCGATGCCGAGCTTGCGCGCGTCGGTCTGCTTGAGGACGACAGTGGAGGCTCCGGTGTCCACCAGCATGGTGACGCCGGCGCCATTGACGGACACGTTGGCCGCAAAATGGCCGTCCATACGGCGCCGGATGCGCACGGCGCGCTCGCCGGCCGGCGTGCTCTCCACGGTGATGGTGCTGCCAGGTGGCGAGAGCTCGCCGGCAATACGGTAGGCGATGCCGATGATCTCGTCCTTGAAGCTGTAGCCGGCAACGAGTGCCAGCGCGATGCAGATCCAGGCGAACAAATCCTTGGCGGCCTGGCCCATGCGGCCGCGGTATGCGCCGGCCAGGGACGCACCCATGAAGATCAGAAGGGCGATGCCGGCGGTAAGAGCGGCGAAGGTGCTCGGCTCGAACCCGGCGATGTCACCCTGATCGGCACGCAGGATCAGTGCAATTCCCGCCAGCGCCAGCAGAACGAGTCCGATCCAAAGCCCCATATCAGCCCCCCGTGTCCGCGCGCACGCGGCGCGCCGGCAGCTCGGCCATGATACGCCGTCGCTCGCGGGCATCGAGGTTCGCCCAGGCGGCGATCTCAACCAGCGTACGCCCGCAGCCGGAGCACAGTCCGGAGACAGGATCAATGACGCAGACCTTGATGCACGGACTGGCGATGTCCATGACGCATCCTGTGCCAGAGCTGTTGGGCCGCAAGGGGGCGGGTGTAGTGTCCCGATCGCGAAGTTCGTCGAACCTTGCGGCGTGCGTTGAACGAACTTCGCGATCGAAAGGACACTAGCAAACTTATGATTCCTATAATTCTAGTGTGATTCAGATCGAGAAATTCGCTAAGAGCCAGGCCGCGAACAACGGCGAATTTCTCGATCATCACACTAGCTTATTTAGGAGTGCGGGCTCGCGGCCGCAATCGTCCGGCGGGAGGCGCGGAGGCGCTGGGCGGCCTCGACGCTGAGCTGTGCCGCAGACTGGCGGTGACGCTCCCGACCGAGCGGCTGCAGGGGCGGCATGGATTGCAGCACCCGCTTCTTGGGCAGCGTGACGATGACCTCCGTGCCTTTTCTGAGCTCCGACTTCAGCTCGAAGGTGCCGTCATGCAGGTCCACCAGGTTTTGCACGATCGGCAGCCCGAGGCCGGTGCCGCCTTCGGCCGTGTGCTGGGCGAGCGAGCCTTGGCCGAAGGGCTGCATGACCTTCGGAATCTCCTCCTTGGGGATGCCGTGCCCAGTGTCCTTGACGCTCAGCATCTGTCCACCATCCGAAGTCGCTTCCACCCGGGTGATGATGCGCCCTCCCTTGGGTGTGAACTTGAGTGCGTTGGACAGAAGATTGAGGCAGATCTGGCGGATGGCGCGCTCGTCCACCCAGATCTGCGGCAAGCGGGTGTCGAACTCGAGGGAGATGGTCAGGCCTTTGCTCTCGGCCCTGAGCTTGAGCAGCCGGTGGCAGTCCTCGGCGATGTCCGACAGGCGCGCCGGCTCCTCGTGCAGCTCGTAGCGGCCGGCTTCGATGCGCGACAGGTCGAGGATCTCGTTGATCAGGTGCAGCAGGTGGCGGCCACTCTCGTGGATATCGGCCGCGTACTCGCGATAGGTCGGATTGGCGATCGGCCCCATGATCTCAGCCTTCATAGCCTCGGAGAAGCCGAGGATGGCGTTGAGGGGCGTGCGCAGCTCGTGGCTCATGGTGGCGAGGAAACGCGACTTGGCGATGTTGGCAGCCTCGGCACGGCGCCGGGCCTCATCGGAGATGGCTTTCTCACTCTCCAGCTCCGCGATCAGCGCGTCCTTTTCAGCGCGAAACTCCAGCATCGCGAGGGCAGTCGAGTTGAGACCCTTGGCGAGGAAGATGAAGTAGACGTGCACGCCGACCGCCATAGATGCCATCGCCCAATAGAAGGGATGATTGAGCAGCACGAGGCGCGTGACGACGGCCACCGTCATGGGAATGGTGCCGACGTAAAGAATGGGCATGACGGTGGAGGCGAATGTCATGCGGATAGCGAGTACGACGATGAGCGAGGCGAAGATGAAAACATGAGAGGAAGCGTTGCTCGTGCCGGCGCCTACCAGAGCGAAGCCAGCCCAAACAAGCCCGCCGATCAGTTCGGCCATGACCAGTCGGCGCAGCCATACGCCGACGATGATCTCGTTGCGCGGCGTCGCCAAAAAGCGCCGGCAGAGTTCAAGCAGCAGCACCTTGGCTGCGATCACCATGAGCAGCCAGAGGATGGCCTCGCCCATCGGGGCCCAGAACATGGAGGCCAGCGCAAAGATGACAGCAAGAAGCTGGATGGTGGCGACGGCGCCAAACTCGTTGCGCACGAACATCGACAGGAGCTCGTAGGCGAACTCGGGCTTGATGTCGGTGCCCTGCGCGAGCCGTGCACGCGCCTCCCGCACATGATCGATGGCCGCGGAGCGGTCGCGACCACGCTGCGAGGGTGGGAGCGCTGGAGGCTCCGTCATGGCGTCATTGGCGATCAAGCGCAGGTTCCCAACACGTGCTACATGGTTCCTGTGCCATGCCAGCGCCGCTTCGCCCGGCGCTGCCGGCAAAGTGGGCCGCTCTCCAGGCCTGCTACCAATGTCACCCCAATTCCCTAACGCCGGGTTTATTGCAGGAGCTATTGGGGAATGCGGGCGCCAGCGTCGGGCGCTTGCTTGCGCCGTCCCGGCCGCTCCTTTACCACTGATGCGCACGGCAACTCGGGCAAGTGTCCCGATCGCGAAGTTCGCCGGTATTCGCAGCAATCTCTCAGCGAACTTCGCGATCGAAAGGACACTTGCAAGTATATGATGCTAGTGCGATTCAGATCGAGAAATTCGCTCAGGGTATGCCGCAAAGTCCGGCGAATTTCTCGATCATCGCACTAGCGTGGAGCGCGCACCCCATGAAAATAGTGCAGACCCGGCAGGCCCCCAACCCGCGCCGCGTGCGCGTCTTTCTCGCCGAGAAAGGCATCGAGGTCCCGTTCGAGGAGCTGGACCTGATGAAGGGCGAGCTCAAGACGCCCGAGTTCATGAAGCTCAATGCCTTCCAGCGCGTGCCGGTGCTCGTGCTCGATGACGGCACTGCCATCGCCGAGACCATGGCGATCTGCCGCTATTTCGAGGCGGGCAAACCGGAGCCGGCCTTGTTCGGCGAGGGGCCGCTCGGTATCGCACAGGTGGAGAT
Organism: uncultured Alphaproteobacteria bacterium; assembly: GCA_963806735.1. GTDB lineage: Bacteria > Pseudomonadota > Alphaproteobacteria > Rhizobiales > Hyphomicrobiaceae > CADEFX01. Next base: position 88,532 of record CAWEBE010000047.1, read on the forward strand.
GTGGAACCGGCGCATGGAGCTCAATCTGCTGTTCCACGTCGCCCAGGCTTTCCGACATCTGCATCCGGCCATGGCGCATCTGGAGGTACCGCAGGTGCCGGCTTGGGGCGAATGCAACAAGCCCAAGGCGCTGGAGACGCTGGCGGTGCTCGATGAGGCGTTGGGGAAGACGCGGTTCATCGCCGGTGATGCCTATTCTGTCGCCGACATCACGGCGCTGGTCGCCATCGATTTCATGAGGCCGGCGCGCATCCAGCGGCCCGAGAGCCTTACGCATCTGAACCGCTGGTACGGCGAGGTGTCGAGCCGGCCGAGCGCCAAGGCTTGAGGCAGCGGCCTCCGGCAACACGTTGAGGGGCGAGGAAGCAGATGAAGCTCACCGTCGTCGGTTGCGGAGATGCATTCGGCTCCGGTGGGCGGCTGCAGACCTGCTATCACGTCGACGCAGACGGCCATCGCTTCCTGATCGACTGCGGGGCGACCGCGATCATCGGCCTCAATCGGCTGGGGCTCGATTCCAACGGCGTCGAGACCATTTTCATATCGCATCTGCATGGCGATCATTTCGGCGGCCTCGTGTGGTGGCTGCTGCATGCGCAGCATGTCGCGCGGCGCACGGCGCCGCTGACCGTCACAGGACCCGAAGGCATCGAGGCACGCTTTGTTGCAGCGGCTGAAGCGTTGTTCCCGCGCTCTTCCCAGGTTGAACGCCGGTTCGATCTCAAGTTCATAGAGTATCGCAAGGAGACCCCTCTGAGTGTCGGGCCCGTGTGCGTTATTCCGTTCGAGGTCTCGCATCCGTCGGGCGCGATGCCCTATGCGCTGCGCCTGGAAACAGGCGGCAAGACGCTCGCCTTCACCGGCGACAGCGAGTGGGTGGAAAGCCTAGTACCGGCTGGGCAGGGAGCGGACCTCTACATCATGGAGTGCTACGGGTTCGATGCCGACGTGCGCTTTCATATGAGCTGGCGCACGATCGAGAAGCATCTGGCGCGCATCGGCGCCAAGCGCGTGCTCCTGACGCACATGAATGCGTCCATGCTTGCCAACCGCCACGCCGTGACGACGCCGGGCATCCTATGCGCGGAAGACGGCATGGTCATCGAGGTCTAAGCCGACATGGCGCGGGCGCTGGATCGGCTGGTGGGCGAAATCCGCGCCTGCCGCGTATGCCGAGATGCGCCGGGCGGCCAACGGCTGGCGCATGAGCCGCGCCCGGTGCTCAGGGTCTCCGCTACAGCCCGGATCGCAGTGTGCGGGCAGGCGCCCGGCACGCGCGTGCACGCCTCGGGTGTGCCGTTCACGGACCCGTCGGGGGTGCGCCTGCGCGCGTGGATGGGCGTGAGCGAGGATGAGTTCTACGATGTGCGGCGCGTGGCCATCGTGCCCATGGGTTTCTGCTTTCCAGGCCAGGATGCGGACGGCGGCGACCTCCCGCCGCGCAAGGAGTGCGCGCCGCTGTGGCGAGCGAAAGTGTTTCGGCATCTCCCCGCTCTGGAGATCATCCTGCTGGTTGGTCAATACGCGCAGCGCTGGCATCTCGGCGAGAGTGCCGGCCGCAGCCTGACTGAAACGGTGGCAGATTGGCGCGCGATTCTGGATGCGTCAGTACGGCCACGGCTTCTACCGCTGCCGCATCCCTCCTGGCGCAACAACGCCTGGGTGAAGAAGAACCCCTGGTTCGAGGCGGAACTGCTGCCGGTGTTGCGCGGCGAGGTGCGTCGCCTGCTCGATGGGGTGGACGCAGCGCTGGCCCGCTAGACAGGACAAGACATGGCTTCGGCATGGGGAGAGGCCGCATGTCAGCGATTGGGATGGTCGGGCCGGGCTAGTGTGATGATCGAGAAATTCGCCAGTATTCGCGGCAGTCCCTGGAGCGAATTTCTCGATCTGAATCAAACTAGCATCATAAACTTGCTAGTGTCCTTTCGATCGCGAAGCTCGTTCAACGGTTGCTACGAATTCCGGCGAGCTTCGCGATCGGGACACTAAGCCGCCGGATGCAGCGCTGCGAATTTCGCGGCTTCGCGACAGTCGAGCGCGGGCAATGCGCTGCCGAGCCAGCGCTTGCGACTGGCCTGCGCCTCCAACTCCTTGCGCAGCGGTTCGAGGTCGAAGCCGGCTTGGCGCGCGGCGGCCAGCACGCAATCCACCGGCTGGCTGCGGGCACTGGCAGCAGCCCAGGCGACGGCCGAGCGCGCGCCAGTCTTGCAGTGTGCCAACACGGGACCCTCGAGGGTGCGGATCGCCTCTTCCATGGCCTCCACGACGGCATCTCCGAAAATGCCGGCCTTGGCTGCGGGGACATGACGAAACGCGAGACCGGACCGCCACGCCAGCACGGACTCGGCGCGGGCCGTAAGCTGTCCGAGCTCCTCATTGTCCGGACGGTTTGAGATCACCGAGCGAAAGCCCATCGCGGCCGCGGCGGCGAAATCTTCCGGTGCGAGCGCCGCGGTTACGGCGAACTGCGGGGTGATGTAGGCGATGTTGTCCATGGAGGCCTTGCCTCGAGCTTTGGTGTGTCGAAGGCGACATGTTGGCCATTCGAGCCCTGTCAGCAAGGGCCAAGATGCGAATTATTAGAATTAAATACTATATTGTCGTTGACTTCGGTTCGTAGGTGGAAAATAAACCTTCTGCTTAGGCTCGGTTGAAACAGATTTCTGCAAGGGCTGGATGTCATGGTCCTCGATGCCATGGACGTGAAGATATTGGCGCTGCTGCAAAAGGACTGCACGCTACCCGTCGCCGACATCGGCAAGGCGGTGGGGCTGTCGACGACGCCGTGCTGGCGGCGCATCCAGAAGCTGGAGCAGGCCGGTGTCATCGCCCGCCGCGTAGCGGTGCTGGAGCCCGCCAAGGTCAATGCAGGCGTTACCGTGTTCGTGGCCATCAAGACCGACCAGCATAATTTGAACTGGCTGGAGCGCTTCCACGCCGCCGTCATAGACCTGCCGGAGGTGGTGGAATTTTACCGCATGTCCGGAGATGTCGACTATCTGCTGCGGGTCGTGGTGCCGGACATTGGTGCCTACGATGCGTTCTACAAGAAGCTGATCTCACGCATCGAGGTGTCCAAGGTGTCCTCGGCGTTCGCCATGGAGCGCATCAAGTCGACGACGGAGCTGCCGCTGTCGTTCGTGCGCACCGGCAAGCCGGAGTGAGGCTAGCAGGACTGACTCAGCCTTTCTTCTCCGCGGCCTGGTTGTTGAGGCGCGCGATCAGGCTGCAGGTGTCCCAGCGGCCGCCGCCGAGGCGCTGCACCTCGGAATAGAACTGATCAACGAGGGCCGCGACGGGCAAGTGCGCGCCGTTGCGGCGGGCCTCGTCAATGCCGATCGACAGATCCTTGCGCATCCAGTCGACGGCGAAGCCGAAGTCGAACTTGCCCTCCATCATCGCCTTCCAGCGGTTGTCCATCTGCCAGGACTGCGCGGCGCCCTTGGAGATGGTCTCGACTACGGTAGGAATGTCGAGGCCGGCTTTCTGTGCGAAGTGCAGGCCTTCCGAGAGGCCCTGCACCAGGCCGGCAATGGCGATCTGGTTGACCATCTTGGTGAGCTGACCGGAGCCCGGCGGGCCGATCAGCGTCACAGCGCGCGCATAGGGCGACATCACCGGCTTGGCGCGCTCGAACACGTCCTTGTCGCCGCCGACCATCACGGTGAGCACGCCGTTCTGCGCGCCGGCCTGGCCGCCGGACACGGGTGCGTCGAGGAAGCCGAAGCCCTTCTCCTTGGCGGCGGCATACAGCTCGCGCGCGATGTTGGCGGAGGCTGTGGTGTTGTCGATGAAGACCGCGCCCTTGGCGATGCCGTGGAAGGCGCCGTCCTTCGCGAGCGTGACGGCGCGCACGTCATTGTCGTTGCCGACGCAGCAGAAGACGAACTCGGCGTCCTTGGCGGCTTCCGCCGGCGTGGCGGCCGTCTTGCCGGCGCCATGCTCCTTGACCCACGCTTGCGCCTTGGCGGCGTTGCGGTTGTAGACGGTGAGCTCGTGCCCGCCCTTCTTGAGCAGGTGGCCGGCCATCGGATAGCCCATCACGCCCAGCCCGATCCATGCAACCTTGGCCATCTCGCTCCTCCGTTCGATCCTGCGCAGCTCGAGCGGGTTTTATCGGATGAAGGCGCGGTTGTCAGGGGATTTGCGATAACGGACGTGAGGCTGCCGCACTTGATCCTGAGTTCCGGGTCGCGCGCTAATAGCGACACGACGGATGGCTGCCGCGCTTAGCTCTGCGTCCCGCCCGGGTCGCGCGCGGGGATTTATGCTGCCTGTAGCAACCACTGCATCGGCCCGTGCTTGCCCGGGATGACAGGTATTGATTTGGCGCGGACTTGCCCCACCGACAGTTGTCATCCCGGCCAAGGGAGCGTCATGCTGAAAGCATGCCTCCGGCATGACCGCGAGCCGGGATCCAGGGCCACACGACGCACGGCCGCCGCGTCACAGCACGGCAATCGCGGTTCTGACGCGATTGGGTGTTAGCTTCGGATGGGCTCATTGGGGAGGCATTCGCATGTTGGGCGCCGTGTTCGGATCCGTTTTCCGGTCGATTCTCGCCGTGGCGTATGTCGTCCTGCTCCTGATCGTGGAGCTGGTGACGGCCATGCTGGTCTACATCTATCTAAACCTCTATCACCTGGACACGTTCGGCGCGCTGGTGCGCTTCGCCAAAGTGGTGCTCGATACGCTGATCGGCCGGATGGAGTACTGGGCTCCAGTATCGGCCAATGCGGCCTACGCGACGCTCGTCGGCGAGTTGGGGCCGAAGTCGATCCTGCTGCTGCTGATCGGCCTGGTGGCCGGCGTGGTCGTGCGGTTCGTCGTGCGACTGCTGCGACGGCTGGTCTCGCGTGCCACCGCTTCGGCACCGGTCGGGGAGCACGCCTGATCCGACCGGCGCTACCTTGTTTTTTTCGGCCTGCGTGCGACGCGCTCCTCGCGTGCCACGGGCAGCACGTTGGAGTGCTTGACCTGGCCCAGAGCGAAGCTGCTCTCGATATTGCCGATGCCATCGATGCGGGTCAGCGTCTCCTTCACGAAGCGCTCGTAGTCGGCGAGGTCTTTGGCTACGACGCGTAACAGGTAATCGCGTGGCCCGGTCATCAGGTAGCAGTCGAGGACCTCGGGGCAGTCGCGCACCGCTGTCTCGAACCGGCGCAGGCCTTCCTCGTTCTGGCGCTCCAGCTTGATGGAGACGAACACGCTGACGGGCAGACCCACCTTTTCCTGGTCGAGCAGCGCGCTGTAGCCGCGGATCACGCCGCTCTGCTCCAGCAGCCGCAACCGGCGCAAGCAGGGACTGGTGGTCAGGCCGACCTGCTCGGCCAGCTCGGTGGCGGTCAAGCGGCCGTTGCGCTGGAGGATGGCCAGCAGCCGCCGGTCGATGGCGTCGAGGATGAGGGGCGCAAGTTTCTGCATACAACCTGTTATTTCTGGCGATAATTGCCAAGTTCAGCTCCCTAGATAGCGAAAATTGCAAAGCATTGCCAGCGTGCGTAGCGTATTCTCCGCTCCTCAATGGGGGCATCGGATTAGGGGTCGACCGTGCAGGACACCGTGACCAGGGCAGAGCGCGACGCGACGTTGGCTATGCTGCGCGAGCTGGAGCGCAAGGTGCTCTGGCTCTCCACCTACATGATCCATCACGCCAACCATGAGGTGGATCGGGGCGATGGGTTGAAGGTCGGCGGACACCAGGCGTCCTCCGCTTCGCTCGTGACATTGATGACGGCGCTCTACTTCCACGTGCTGCGGCCGGAGGATCGCATCGCCGTCAAGCCGCATGCGAGCCCGGTGTTCCACGCCATCCAATATCTGCTCGGCAACCAGCAGCTCGACAAGCTCGTGAACTTCCGTGCCTTCGGCGGCGCGCAGTCCTATCCCTCGCGCACCAAGGACAAGGACGACGTGGATTTCTCCACGGGCTCGGTCGGCTTGGGCGTGGCAACCACGGGCTTCGCCAGCTTCATCCAGGACTACGTGCACGCCAAGGGCTGGGCCAAGGGCTGGGGCAAGGGACGCCTGATCGCGCTGATGGGCGATGCCGAGATCGACGAGGGCAACGTTCACGAGGCCCTGCTCGAATACTGGAAGCACGGACTGAAGAACTGCTGGTGGGTCGTCGACTACAACCGCCAGAGCCTCAACTCGGTGGTGTCGGATCAGCTCTTCATGAAAGTCGCCGGGCTGTTCGAGAACCTCGGCTGGAAAGTGGTGCTGATCAAGTACGGCAAGCTGCTGCAGGCGGTGTTCCGCGAGCCCGGCGGCGAGCGCCTGCGCCGCTGGATCGACGATTGCCCCAACCAGCTCTATTCCGCCTTGGTGTTCGAAGGTGCCAAGGGCTGGCGGCGGCAGCTCGAGACGGATCTGGCCGGCGAGCCGCAGACTCTGGCCATCATCAACCGGCACGACGATGCGGCGCTGGCACGGCTGATGACCAACCTCGGCGGGCATGATCTCGAGAGCGTGCTGGAGGCATTCGCCGAGGCGCCCGAGGACCAGCCCGTGTGCTTCATCGCCTACACCATCAAGGGCTTCGGTCTGCCGTTCCAGGGCCACAAGGACAACCACGCCGGCCTCATGAACAAGACGCAGATGCACGAGTTCCGCGCCAGCCAGGGCATCAACCAGGGCGAGGAATGGGACCGGTTCGCCGGGCTCGGCGTGCCGAGAGCCGAGGCCGAGAGCTACTTGAAGCGCGTGCCGTTCGTGCAGAAGGGCAAGCGGCGGCTGTCTGCGCCGCGAGTTCCGGTGCCGGCCATGCCCGTGCTGGAGACGAAGGGCGCAGCCTCCACGCAAGCCGGCTTCGGCCGCCTGCTGGATGAGATCGCGCGCACGGGTGGGCCGCTCGCCGACCGTATCCTCACCACGTCGGCCGACGTGACCGTTTCCACCAATCTCGGGCCGTGGGTCAACCGGCGCGGTTTGTTCTCCATGGAGAGCAAGGAGGATGTGTTCAAGCAGCGCGGGCTGATGTCGCCGCAGCGCTGGGAAATGAGCCAGAAGGGTCAGCACATCGAGCTCGGCATTGCCGAGATGAACCTGTTCTTGCTGCTCGGCGCGGCCGGGCTCTCGCACGCGCACTATGGCGAGCGGCTGCTGCCCATCGGCACTTTGTATGATCCCTTCATCTGTCGCGGGCTCGATGCGCTCAATCACGCTTGCTACCAGGATAGCCGCTTCATCGTCGTTGCGACGCCGTCAGGCATCTCGCTGGCGCCGGAGGGTGGCGCGCACCAGTCCATCAGCACGACGCTGATCGGCATGGCGCAGGACGGGCTCGCCTACTTCGAGCCGGCCTACGTCGACGAGCTGGTGGCGATCATGGGCTGGTCATTCGACTACATCCAGCGCGAGGGCGAGGAGGACAAGCACGGCCGCTGGCATCGCGACGAGAAGGGCGGCTCGGTGTACCTGCGGCTGTCCACGCGGCCGGTCGAGCAGTTGCAGCGGCCGATGACCGAGACGCTGCACGAGGACATCATCAAGGGCGGCTACTGGCTCAGGCGGCCCGAACCATCAACCGACCTCGCCATCGTCTACGTCGGCGCGCTGGCACCCGAAGCAATCGAGGCCGCCGGACTACTGGCGGAGGACCGGCGCGGCGTCGGCGTGCTGGCCGTGACGTCACCCGACCGGTTGTCGGCTGGGTGGCACGGCGCACAGCGCGCTCGCGAGCAGGGGCAGCCGCGCACCCGTGCGCATGTCGAGGAGCTGCTGGCAGCGCTGCCGCGCGATGCGGGCATCGTCACGGTGTGTGATGCCTACCCCGAGACGCTGTCGTGGATCGGCTCGGTGTGCGGCCATCGCGTGCGCGCGCTGGGCGTGGAGCACTTCGGCCAGTCGGGCTCGCTCAGCGAGCTGTACGGGCACTATGGGCTCGACGTGAACGCGATCCTGACGGCGGCCGAGGGCCTCAGCGGCCGACCGGTGCGGTATCGTTTGACGGCTTGAGATTCAGCAATTCTGCGTGCTCGGTGCTGAGCACTTCGGTGACGGGCCTCAAGGAACATAAGGGTGCGCGCGTTCCAGATGAATCGTAACCCTCGCGGGCGCGGGAGGGTAGACAAATGACCGTGCAATTGCCCGTACGGGTGCTTCTGGTGTTGGCCACACTGGCTCCCTGGCTTTGGATGCTCCTGTTTGCCGCCTTGGCTATGGCCGCAACCGTGCATCTCGGGAGGCTGCCCCGCTACAACAATCCTGACCCGAAGCACATCGTTCATCTAGCCTTGTTGTACAGAACCACGGAGCTGCTGCTGATTCCGATGGTGCTATCGCCGATCGTGATCAGCGCGTGCCTAGCAATCAGATCGTTCGTGAGTCCGGACATTCGGGACGAGCGCTGGAAGCTGTTCGCCTATGGTCTGGGCTATGCGCTCGCTGCCATCGTGATCTTTGGCAACGTGCTGGGACTGAGCGACTGGTTCCTCGATTAGACGGGGACGCCCTGCGCTGGCCTTGGCCCCTCTCGATTGAAGACGTGGGAGAGGGAACGAGGCCACCTATGACCCTGAACGCTGCGGTGCGAGCAACCGTCAGTTCAGCCACCCTCCCGCCCCGAGTTCGTTGTTGACGATTGAAGTCATCCGGGCTCGGGTGCAGTGCCGCGCGCGAACCTGAGACGGCAAGAAGGCAAATTGCATGAACCCCTCCCTGGCCGGCGCACTCGCCCTGCGGCTGCCACACTACTACGGGTGGGTCGTTCTTGCCTGCGCATCCGCCGCTGCCTTCGCGCGCGCCGGACCGGCGGTCGCCACGCTGTCGATGTTCGTCGCGCCCATGACGAGCGAGTTCGGCTGGTCGCGCACGGGACTGTCGGGTGCTGTATCCCTGGGCGGCGTTCTTGCGGCCTTGCTGTCTCCTGCGATCGGGTCGCTACTCGACCGCCGCGGCCCGCGCCTCATTCTGGGTGCGGCTGTGCTCAGCACGGGTGTCTCGCTGCTGATGTTATCGCAGATCGGCTCGTTGATCGCCTTCTACGTGCTGTTCTGCACTGCACGCATGAACTTCGCCGGCCCGTTCGATCTCGGAATTTACGGCGCGATCAGCAACTGGTTCGTTGGGCGCCGGGCATTCGCGGTTTCGATCGCGAACGCCGTGGAGAAAACGGGTCTCGTGCTGCTGCCATTGCTCGCCTATGCCGTCATCTCCGCGCAGGGCTGGAGAACAGCGTGGCTCGTGATCGGCGTCGTTGTCCTGCTGGTCGGGTTCCTGCCGTCATGGCTGCTGATGATCCGGCGTCCGGAGGACATCGGCCAGGTTCCAGAGGGCTTGTTGTCTGCGCCAGCCCATGGCGGCCGGGCGCAATGGAGCTTTGCCGCCGATGCTGAGCCCGTTTTCACGCGTGCCGAAGCCCTTCGGACCCGCGCGTTCTGGATGCTGTCGCTGTTCACGCTGATGGTCTATCCGGTGCAGGCGGGCATGAGCCTGCATCAGGCCGTGCACCTGATCGAGCGTGGGTTCAGTTCCGGTGCGGCCGCCGCCTCCGTCGGTGTTCTCACCCTGTCCTCGATCGTCTCGACGTTCGCCTTCGGCATCATTCCACGCCGCATCGGCGTGCCGGCCGCACTCGCCATAACCGGAGCTTTGCTGATCGGTTCCGCACTCGGCATGGCGGCCACAACGACCATCACCGCGACCATTGTGTCGGCCGCCATGTTCGGCCTGGGCGTAGGCGGCCTGCAAGTGGTCCTACCGGTCGCCTGGGCGGACTATTTCGGCCGACGCAACTTCGGCGCCATTCGCGGCGTGGCACTCACCATACAGGTCACCGCGCAGGCGACCGGCCCGCTGGCCTCCGGCCTGCTGCGTGACTGGACGGGCGACTACTCTGCCTCGCTCATCACATTTGCCGTGCTGTCGGCCATAGGTGCGGTGGCGGCGCTCCTGATCAAGCCGCCACCATTCCAGGCTGTAAGGGGCTAGCCCTTCACGGCCCCGCCTTCAGAATAATCGGGGCGCCGCGCAGCGAGGAGTGCTCCCACGGCACCTGTCGGCCCTTAGTGGAATCGATCACGTCGTCGCGCACACGCCTCAGCATGATGGCGATATCGGTGTTCGGCGTCTCGATGTGCTTGAGCAGCGCGGCCGTGAATGGGCTGTGCTTGTCGGCGCCATCGAGGGCGACGTTGCCGGGCTCGGTGGCGAACACGATCAACGTGCCGACGCCAGACCTTACCTCCGCCAGTCCCTGGCCGATCGTGCCGCCCGAGCGTGCGCGTGTGCCGCTCGAGCGCGACAGCTTGCCGGCAAGCGGATTGTTGCGGCAGGCGTCGAGGATGACGATGTTGGTCTTGGCCTGCCGCTCCATGTGCTTCAAGACATCGTTGAGCTCGATGGTCTCGGCATGCACGTCCGACTCGTCGGCGAGCCTGGCGTCGACCGGCATCATGTAGTTGAGGCCGTTCACCTGGATGCCGTGACCGGCATAATAGAAGAAGGCGAGGTCGGCGCCCTTCAGCACGCGCGAGAAGTCGCGCACCTTGCCAGCCAGGGTGCCGACATCGAGATCCACGCCCTCGATCACCTCCTGGAAGCCGATGCGCCTGAGCGCCGCGGCCAGCTCGACCGCGTCATTGCGCGGGTTGGTCAGCGGGTCGGTGTGCTTGTAATCGGTGTTGCCGATGACGAGCGCTATGCGGCGGCCGAGATTGACCACGACGGGCGCCGGCTTGATCTCCTCTTTCGGGATGGCGCGATCGGGGGAGGTCTGCTTGTCAGGGATCGCCGCCGTCTTGACGCTGGCATCCGACCCCTTGCCTTTCTCCTCGCTGCCGGCGGTCGTCGGACCGGTAAGGCCGGCACCGAGAATGGTCAGGCGCGAACGCGAATATGCATGGGCCTGCTGGTGGATGTTGCCGTTCGGCGTGATTGCCAGCGCCTTGCGGTAGTCGGCGATGGCCTTGGGGAAGTCGCCGCGCTTCTCGTAGACCATCCCTCGCCGGCTGAAGGCGGCCGCATGGTTGTTATTGAGCACGATGGTGGCGTCGAAGTCGGTCGAAGCCTTGTCGAGCATGCCTAAGTCGAAATGCACGATGCCGCGGCTATACAGCGCCTCGATGAACTCGGGATTGAGCGCCAGCGCATTGTCGAAGGCCGACTTGGCATTGATGAGGTCGCCCTTGCGCAGGTAGGAGACGCCGCGCCCGTAGTGGGCCAGCAGATACTGCGGCTCGAGCTGCAGCACCTTCGTGTAATCGGTCAGCGCCTTCTCGAACTCACCCTTGCGCTCGTAGGCAGCAGCGCGATTGAAGGTCGACCAGACGACGAAATCCTTCTTCGTCGTCGGCGACTCGAGAATGCGCGTGCAGGCGGGGATGGCGCGATCGAAGTTGTCGACCGCGTGGCACTCCTCCTGGTCTCCGGCGAACGCCGGATGCAGCACAACACAGCACAAGCACAGCGTCAGGACATACCGCATCGTGGCCCTCCACCCTTTGGCGCGGAGTTTGCCCCAGGCAAGCCCGCGCCGCAAGGCGAGGTGAACTGATAATCACTGCCGAAATGTGTCAGTGTGATGATCGAGAAATTCGCCTGTGTTCGCGGCGCCTCCCTGAGCGAATTTCTCGATCTGAATCACACTAATGTCATATACTTGCTAGTGTCCTTTCGATCGCGAAGTTCGTTCAGCGCTTGCTGGGAGGTCCGACGAACTTCGCGATCGGGACACTAGCCGATGGGCTGGTCGGGGAAGCTCAGCTGCTCGCGCGCGCGCCATTCGTTGGTGACGTAGTTGATGATCACGGACTTGCGCACGCCGGGAATGGGACGCGCCTCGAAGCCGTGGTAGGTGACGTTGGAGGGGACGAACACCATGGCGCCATTGGGGTCGAACGGTGAGCGTCCTATCGGCTTCTTGTCGGTGTCGTAGATGTCGGTGCCGAGGTCCCGGTGCCCGGGGTCCTTCGACAGGTACAGCAGCATCGTGAACACCTTGACGCCGAGGTCGGTGTGCGGCTCCAGCCAGAAGCCATCGATGTCCTGCGCGTACTCGACGCGCAGATAGGTGCTGCCGAGCTTGGTGCCGAAGATGCTTTCGATGGCGCCGGTCGTGCGCTTGTCCTGGAATGCGTCGTTGAAGGCCTTGCAGACCGGGAATGCGGCGGCGTTCTCGCGGTCGAAGTACTTGCGGGTGGCGTTGTGCACCTCGCGCTTGCCGGAGACACCGCCGAGTGCTGGGGCCGGAAATGGCAGGATCGTGATCTCGTCGGCGGCGGCCTCGGGCAGGCAGCGCTGCAGGAACCAGTGCGGATAGGGAGCCGGATTGCGTTTGGACGCGGTGAAACTGCTGAGCAGCGTGTCGACAATGGCGTGCGATGTGATGGCCATGGGTGTCTCCCTCGCCGTTGAGCGGGCTTGTCCCGCCGCGACAGTGTCGCGCCTTCTTGGCATCGCCTGGGCCGACATGCGAATTCCCCCTTCGCGTGCGTCGCGTGGTTTGCATCTAGCATTGCGTTCGCGCCACATCACAACGGACACGGCGTCGCGCAGGCCATGAATTGCCGCGCTAAATCGAAGCACCCGGCAGTTTAGAGAAAGTACAAAGTGCGGGTCCGCGTGCTCGCGGCGCGGGCTAGATCTTGCGTGCGATTGTCAGGCCGTCGCCGATGGGGACGAGCACCGAGTCGACACGGGTATCTGTGTGCACCAGCTTCGTCACGGTGCGAATCGCCTGCGTGGAGGCTTTGGTGTCGGAGGGATCGGCAACCCAGCCGTTCCACAGCATGTTGTCGAGCAGGATCAGGCCGCCGGATCTCACGAGCGACAGGCAGTGCTCGTAGTAGGCGGCGTAGTTTTCCTTGTCGGCGTCGATGAAGGCCATGTCGAAGGTGCCAGCCGCGCCATCCGCCAGCAGGCGACCGATGGTGTCGAGGGCAGGGGCAAGCCTCAGCTCGATCTTGTGGGCGACGCCGGCCGCTTGCCAGTAGCGCTGGGCGACGGCCGTGAAGTCCGCGTCGACATCGCAGGCGATGACGCGACCGTCGTCCGGCATGGCCAGCGCAACCGCGAGCGCGCTGTAGCCGGTGAAGGTGCCGATCTCCAGCGTGCGGCGCGCGCCGATCAGCTTGACCAGCAGCGCCATCAGCTGACCCTGCTCCGGCGCAATCTGCATGCCGGCGTGTTCGAGCGCAGCCGTTTCCTCGCGGAGACGGCGCAGGGGCTCGGCCTCGTGCACGGTGTTGCTCAGCAGCCAGGCGTAGAGCGAATCGGACAGTCCGATGCTGCGTGGCGACATGCGTGAGCCTCCTTGCGTCGCGGCGTGATCACATCAGCTCGGCAACGGCCGCAGCTGCAGCCGCCCGCACGCCGCCGAAGCCGTGCGCTGCGCCCGGTACGCTATGAAAGCGGGCCTTGACGCCGCGTTTGGTCAGAGAGTCGACGTAGCTCTGGGCCAGACCAGGGCCGGTGTTGTCGTCGGCAGTACCGGTGACAGTGACGACCCTGGTCGTAGCGGGCACCTTCGCCGCATAAGACGATGGTGATTCACTCCGTGTCCAGGCCCCGCGTTTGCGCTCCTCCCGCCAGCGCTTGATATCGCAAGGGCACGAGACGAGGACGGCGCTGTCGATCAAACCGGGGTTCTTGCCGATCAGGACGCCGCCGATGGCCGCGCCTCCGGAATGTCCGACATAGACGACGCTGCGCGCCTTGTAGTGGGTCTTGAGTGCGCGCACGGCACCGCCGACCGCGGCGATGTTGGCTGGCGTGTAGCTGTCGCGGCGATCGTAGTGCGTACCCTCGCTCGTGCGCCCGGCGGCGTCGGAATAGCCGGGGCGCACCAGTGCCACTGCGACCACGCCGGGTTTGGCGAGGGACTTGGTGAATTCGAGATGATAGTCCGCCGGTCCGCCGGACGACACGTCGCCATGCACGACTACGACGAGGGTCGGCGCATTGCCGGCTTGCGCGGCACCGTAAGTCGTGGCCACGAGGCAAAGGGTGCCGCCGTGTACAACGTCTGCAATGGAGTTTCCGGCCGGGCAGGCAGCTTGCGCCGGCTGGAGTGGAGCGACTAGGCAGATTGCAAGCCAGGCTAGGAAGCCCGCGATGCGGATGCGCATGACAACCTCCCCCGTCGAATCCGGGCTGGCAATCTAGGGCATCGGGCTCCCGCTTGCGAGTAGCCAGGCGCAGCACGAACGGTGCTTGATGGCCCCGACCGCATCTCCAATGATGCGGGATTGCGTTTGGCGGGGCCGATGACGCTTTTTGCGGATATTCTGACCAAGGTGACGCTGCCGATCATCGCGCTGGTCGCGCTCGGCTATCTGCTGCAGCCGCGCCTCAAGCTCGACGTGCCGACGCTCAACCGCGTGCAAGTGTATGTGGTGATGCCGGCGTTCCTCATTCATTTCCTGTCGGCGGGCAAGCAGCCGCTCGCGGTGGTGTGGCCGGTATTCTACTTCGGCATCGTGCAGTTCATGATCCTGATACCGATCGGCTGGCTGCTGGTGCTGCTGTTTCGCATGCGCCGCTCGCTCGGGCCCTTGATGGGGCTGGGCACGGCCTACGCCAATGTCGGCTTCTTCGGCATTCCGGTGACACAGCTCGCATTCGGGCCGGACTATCTCATCCACCAGTCGGTGCTGACGGCGCTGATGGCGATCCTGGTCTGTACGCTGGGCGTGTGGATGCTGGCGCCCGCCGGCGAAAAGGGTCTGATCGCCAAGCTCAGGATTGCATTCGAAACGCCGCTCATTCCGTCCGTCGCGGTCGGACTCCTGCTGCGCGGCTTCGAGGTAGAGCTGCCGGCTGTGCTCTCCCAACCGATGCAATTTCTCGGCTCGATTTTCACGCCATTGGCGCTCTACACATTGGGAGCGGGGATCGCAGCGCAACGTGTGGTGCGCTTCGAGGCCGGGCCGCAACTCCTGATCCTCTTCCTCAAGCTCCTGCTGGCGCCGGCGGTGAGCTGGATCATCTGTATCCTGATGGGGCTCCCACGCGACGTGACCGACGTGATCGTGGTGGCGGCATCCACGCCAGTCGGCGTGCTGATCACCATCTTCGCTGCCGAGTATAAGACGGAGGCGGAGTTCATCTCGACTGCCGTGGTGATCACAACGGCGCTGTCGCCATTGTTCGTGACGGCGTGGATTCTGGCGGTGCGGATGATTTGATCCGGCGTTGGCTGCATTTTCATGCTGCGAACCGGCCCATTGCCGCACGGCGGGCTGCGGTCTAGGCTGCCCGCCCGTTGCGCCGAAGACAGCCGCCGCCCGCATGGAGGCCCAATGATCGATCTGTACACATGGTCCACGCCCAACGGGCGCAAGGTCTCCATCATGCTCGAGGAAGTGGGGCTGCCGTACACCGTGCACGCCATCGACATCAGCAAGGACGAGCAGTTCAAGCCCGAGTTTCTCAAGATCTCGCCCAACAACCGAATCCCAGCGATCGTCGACCGCGACAACGACCTGCCGCTGTTCGAGTCCGGCGCCATCCTGATGTATCTTGCCGAGAAGACCGGTCAGCTCATGCCGAAGAACGAGCGTGCGCGCTGGCACACGGTGCAGTGGCTGATGTGGCAGATGGGCGGCATGGGGCCGATGCTGGGGCAGATCCATCATTTCCTGCGCGCGGCCAAGGGCAAGGCGCCCTACGCCGACGAGCGCTACGTGAAGGAGGGCAAGCGCCTCTACGGCGTGCTCGACCGCCAGCTGCAGCGCTCCGAGTATCTGGCCGGCGCCTACTCTATCGCCGACATCGCCACCTGGCCCTGGATCTCACGCTTCGAGTGGCAGACAATCGACATGAACGAGTTTCCGAACGTGCTGCGCTGGTACAAGGCGATCGCCGCGCGGCCGGCCGTGGAGCGCGGCTATCATGTCCCGGTCAAGCAGCCGGGCATTCCGATGCCCTGATCGCCCGAAGATTCAAATTCCGTCGTCGACAACAGATCGAACGAGAGGGGATGCCCATGAAGGCCAACGCGAATTTTTCGGGAGTGATTGCACCCGTCGTCACGCCATGGGGCGAGGATGGTGCGCCGGACCTCGACCGCTTCGTGGAGCACTGCGAGTGGCTGCTCGAGGAAGGATGCACGGCGCTGGCGCCGTTCGGCACGACGAGCGAGGGCAATTCGCTCGGGCTCGATGAGCGCATGGAAATGCTGGAGGAGCTGATCGACAGCGGCGTCGATCCCAAGAAGCTGATGCCGGGAACCGGGGCGTGCTCGGTGTCGGACGCCATCATCCTCACCGAGCATGCCGTGGAGATGGGTTGCGGCGGCGTGCTGATGCTGCCGCCGTTCTATTACAAGAGCCCGAGCGAGGAGGGGCTGTTCCGCTTCTTTGCCGAGGTGATCGAGGAGGTCGGCGACGACGCGCTCAAGATCTACCTCTATCATATCCCGCCGGTGGCCCAGGTCGGGTTCCCGCTGTCGCTGATTGGGCGGCTGATCAAGGAGTTTCCTCAGTCGGTGGTCGGCTTGAAGGACTCCTCCGGCGATTGGTCGAACACCAAAGCCATCCTCGATGCGTTTCCGAATTTCGAGGTCTTCCCGGGCTCGGAGATCTTTCTGCTCGACGGGCTGCGCAACGGTGCGGTGGGCTGCATCTCGGCCACCGCCAACGTGTCGGCGCGGGCGATCCGCGGTGTGTTCGACGACTGGCAGGGCGCCGACGCCGACAGGCTGCAGGCGGACATCACCGCCCTGCGCAAGGCGATCCAGGGCTGGCCCATGATCCCGGTGCTGAAGGCGCTGATCGCGCATTACCGCCAGGATCCGGCCTGGGTCAGGGCGCGCCCACCGTTCACGGCCCTGCCGGAGGCCGACGCCGCCAAGGCCGTCCAGACGCTGGCGGATGCGCACGGCTTCAGGCTCGAGTTCGCGGAAGCGGCCTGAAAGAAGGCGGCCCCTCGGGGGAGGGGCCGCTGGAGTTCATGCAGAGGAGAGTAGAGGGATAGATCGGGGTGCGCCGGTCCGATCAGTGACCGGTGCTAGCGATAGAGCGTAGGGACGCGTCTGCCTCCGCGCCGAACCCGCTGGAGGCGGCGAGCGAGGAAATAAGCAGACCGCAGGCGACGGCGAAGCACAACAGAGCTGCAAGCTTGGCAACCTGCCAGCGCCTGCCGCTCAACCGCTGTGCTGTCTGCAAGTCCATGGGAAGAGATGTATTGAATAACGAGTTCTTAGTCCAATCTTCTATGAACACATGTTTAATCAAGAAGTATGGCAATTAATACCTTATTAATACTTGGGGCAAGTGCTTGAGCATTGCAGAGACTGGTGATAGCAAGCCCGCCCCGATACCAGGCCATTTTAGCGAGAATCCACTTGCGCACAGAGGGCAAAATGACATTCTGACGCCGCCAGTTTGCGAAAGGCTTTGGCCATGCGAGCGGCAATTTTTTTCCGGCTGATGTCCCTGGTGAGCGTCACGGTTGCGCTGACGCCGAATGCGCGCGCGCAGTCTCTGCAGGTTAATGGCCAGGCGGGTGTTCTCGGCGAGTGGGAATTGACCGCCACAGTCACCGAAATCTCGGCCAACGGGAAAAAGGAGTTCTTCGGCCCCCTGACGCTGAAGCACACTGGGCTATGCACAAAGGATGGCCCCGAGGAGAAGAGCGGCGAGCTGCGCTTTCAGCTTTCCCGTTCGTCCTCTCGCATCGAGGCCACCTTGATGCTTGATGGCGTCGCGTGCTCCTTCGCCGCGAAGAAATCGCATGCGTTCAATGGTGTGATGAAGTGCCCGGACCGGGACGACGTCCCTTTGCTGGTTTGGGTACGATAGTCACGCCCTGAATTGGTTGCATCGCCGATGGCCAGGTTTGGTCCCCGGCCATCGGCTCCACCAACAGGTGCTCAGCGGGCCGGTGCCGCGGAAGCGGTTGTCAAGGTCTTCAGCTCCATCACCTCAGGTCGGCTGGAGTCGGCCGCTTTGGTCTGCTGGTTGACCTTGGCACGGTACTGTTTCGCCTTGCCAGCGTCGCCTACCTTGATGGCAGCCTTGGTGGCCCCAACGTAGGCCGCCAGACGGTTCGGCTCCTTCTTGAGCGTGGCCTCGAAGGCCGCTAGAGCCTCTTTCGCCATGCCGCGGTCGAGAAGCATTGTGCCGTACATCTCGCGGGCGGGTGCGAGCGGTCCGGGTGTCACGGGATGCTTTTCCGTCTTGTCCTCGGCTTCGGCTGCCGCCGCCATCGCCGCCAGGGCCTCGGTATGCTTGCCCTCGGCGTACAAGACCCAGGCATTCGCGACCTGCCATTGGATGTCGACGATGCCCGACCAATAGGCGTCCTTGGCTTGCTGCAGCTTGTCGCGCAGCTCGGCAAGCTTGTCGATATCGGCTTTCGCCGCCTGCGCATTTCCTGATCGCGCGGCACCGAGCGCCCGCGCAAAGTGCGTGACCGCTTGGACATGTGCCAGCGGGGATGGCCGAACCTGTAGATCGGCTGCGCCCTTCCAATCGCTTCGCTCGACCATGTGCCGCGCGGGAGACGCGGCGAGTGCGTACGGACCAGGGATGAACGTTTCCGTGAATCCCGCCACGCCTGTCATCTCGTCCATCACGGCGCGTGCCTTCTTGTCCTGGGCAAGCTGCAGATGCGCATAGACGAGATAGTCCATCGCATGCAGCTGATCGTGGCCCTCCTTGCTCGCCTTCGCGACACGGGCCGACATAGAGTTCGATGCAATCGAATCCTGCCAATATCCGACACGCGTGTAGATGTGCGAGGGCATGTGCTGGGCGTGCGGCGCGGCCGCCGCGATCTTGGCGTATCGCTTGGCCGCGCGTAGGCCCTTCTCGGCGATTGGCGGATAGTCATAGAGATGGATCAGGTAGTGCGCGACGCCCGGATGCTGAGGTTTGCGCTTGAAGATCGGCTCCAGAAGCTCCGCGCCCTTGAGCTGATTGGCGTAGGTCTTGTCGGCGGGCGCGGCCGCGACATTGAGTGTGATCGCGTAGCCGATCTGCGCCTCGTCATCCTTGGGGTAGCGCTGTGCCACGCCTTCCATGGCCTTGAGATACGCCTGCACGCGTGTGCGGTGGTCGAGCTTGTCGTGATCCTTGTAGAATACAGCCAGCGCATCGATGTAGTCGCGCTCGCGTTGCGTTTTTGCACCCAACGCCTTGCCTTTCTCGATGGCGGCGGTGCCCTCGGCGAGATTCTTGGGAGGCGGCGGGGCATGGGGATTGCGAAGTGCGCTCAGCGCAATTCCCCAATAGGCAAGGCCGCACTGGGGATCTGCCTTGAGGACGTCCTCGAAGGTCTGTTGCGAGGCGCTGTACCAGAACGAATGCTGATAGAGCATCGCGCGGTCGAACAGCTTCTGCGCCTTCGGTGAGCACGATGTCTCGAAGTGCACTTTGCCGAGCTGTTTACCTGCGGTTTGCGCTAAGGCTGGTTGCGCAACAAAAAATGCCGTCAATGCCGCCGCGATAACGGTTTTGTGCATGGTCTCCTCCCAGTTGCAGTACTGAACTCAGGCCCTTTGCGGGCTCATGTGCGCGTAAATGCGATGGTGCCGACCGTCGGCTCGCTCGAAGGGGCGGCGCCTCGAAGGCAGCATGCTGACGGTGCGCCTTTGCGTGCCGAGAGTCCAGGGCTGTCATCCCTCGGGATGCAGGCGGTCCATTGATCCATTTTTGGGCGGCAACCCATCATAAACGCTATCGAATAGTATTGATCCATCTCAATATTTTTGCGGACGATTGGCCCTCTCGGATTTATGGGAAACTCGGGGATCACCCCTTCGCTGCGGCGCGGATCTGGCTGAGCGTCTGACGCGGCGTCAGGGCCTCGGGGTCGATCTTGAGCTCGATGATGGCCGGCTTGTTGGCATCGAGCGCGCGCTGGAAGGTGGGCTTGAAGTCCTCGGTGCGCTCCACCTTCTCGCCGTGGGCGCCGAAGCTCCGCGCATATGCGGCGAAGTCCGGGTTGATGAGCGTAGTGCCAACCACGCGTGCAGGATACTCGCGCTCCTGGTGCATGCGGATGGTGCCGTACATGCCGTTGTTGGCGATGATGGTGACGATGTTGAGCCCGTACTGCACCGCGGTGGCCAGCTCCTGGCCCGTCATCAGGAAGCAGCCGTCGCCGGCGTAGTTGACGACGGTGCGGGTCGGGTCGGCGAGCTTGGCGGCGATAGCGGCGGGCAGGCCGTAGCCCATGGAGCCCGATGTCGGGGCGAGCTGGCTGCGATAGCCTTTGTACTGCGTGAAGCGATGCACGAAGGCCGCGTAGTTGCCGGCGCCGTTGGTGATGACGCCGTGCTCCGGCATCAGGTCGGAGACGGTACGCACCACCTCGGCGAAACGCACTGAGCCCGGCGTCGCCACCGGCGCGATGAAGGCCTCGTTCGCCGCGCGCAGCTCTTTGCGCAGCGCGCTCCACGGCGTGGACGCGGGCTTGGCGAGGCCGTCGAGTGCGGCGGCAAATGTTTCGGCCGTAGCATTGATGGGCAGGTCTGGACGATAGACCGAGCCCAGCTCGTCGCCGGACGGGTGCACGTGGATGAGGAACTGCTTCGGGTTGGGAATGTCGAGCAGCGTGTAGGCGGAGGTGGTCATCTCGCCCAGCCGCGCGCCGACCACGAGCAGCACGTCGGCATTCTTGACGGCGGCGGCGAGCTTGGGCTCGGGGCCAATGCCGACGTGACCGACGTAGTTGGGATGCCGGTTGTCCATGTAGTCCTGGAAGCGGAAGGCAGCTGCCACCGGCATGTCGAAGCGCTCGGCAAAGGCCTCGACCTGCTTCTGGATCGCCTTGCTCCAGCCGGGACCGCCGATGATCATCAGCGGGCGCTGGGCTTTGCCGAGCGCGGCCTGCAGTTGCTCGATGTCGGCGGCGCTTGGCGCGGGCTCGGCGAAGCGTGCGGCTTTTGCGTCGGCTGCTTGCGCGGTGGCAGACAGCATATCCTCCGGCAATCCGAGCACGACCGGTCCGGGCCGGCCGTTCTTGGCCGTGTGGAATGCGCGACTGATGTACTCGGGGATGCGCTTGGTGTCGCGAATGACGGCTGCCCATTTCACAAATGAAGAGAAAAGCTGCTTGGTCTCGATCTCCTGGAACGCCTCGCGGTCCTCATGCTCGGCGCCGGGCAACCCGAGCAGCATGATCATGGGTGTCGAGTTCCTGCTGCGCGATGTGCAGCCCACTCATGGCGTTGGCGGCGCCGGGGCCGCGCGTCACAAAGCAGATACCGGGCTCGCCCGTGAACTTGCCCCAGGCTTCGGCCATCATCGAGGCGCCGCCTTCCTGGCGGCAGATCACCGTCTTGATGCGGTTGGAATCGTGCAGGCCGTCGAGTGCGGCGAGGAAGCTTTCGCCGGGAACCGTGAAGGCGGCTCTGGCGCCGTGAGCCTCGAGCTGGTCGATGAGAATCTTGCCGCCGTGACGCATGTCTTGTGTCTCGCCTGCTGATGCCTTCTTGCCGCGGGCGGTATTCTTAGGCAGGGCGGGGCGGGGCGGGTAGTGAAAAGTTTGTTGCTCAGGTCCGACGGTCCGAGCTTTGTCGCGGCTTGGGCGTCGGCTAGCATCGCCAGCCTCTATGTGGACCAAGGGGGACGCGATGGCGATGGCGCAGCGCGAGGAGGTGAGGCCGGCCACGGGCAAGGCGTATGTGCGCGCATGGGACTTGCCGACGCGCCTGTTCCACTGGGCGCTCGTGCTGCTGATGATCGGCGCCTACGTCACGCGTATGTATATGACGGACCTGACGTGGCACATCTGGAACGGCTACGCCATCCTGGTGCTGATCGTGTTCCGCGTGCTCTGGGGCTTCGTCGGCAGCTCGACGGCGCGTTTCTCCTCATTCGTGTATTGGCCATGGACGTGCGTGCGCTACGGGCTCGACTTCCTATTGCGGCGGCCACGGCAGTTCCTGGGCCACAATCCGATGGGCAGCCTCGCCGTGCTGGCCATGCTCGGGCTGATCGGGCTGCAGGGCGTGCTCGGGCTCATGTCGTATGACGATCACGATTCGCTGGCAGGCGGTCCGCTGGCCTCGCGCGTCAGCGAGGTGACGATGGCGGCGGCGACGGAGTGGCACCTGCGCATCTTCTACTACATCCTCGCGCTCATCGGTGTGCACATCGCCGCCAACCTGCTCTACATCGTTTGGAAGGGCGAGAATTTGGTTACCCCCATGATCACGGGAGTAAAGCGCAAAGGACAGTTCGAGGACGCGGACGAGGCGAGGATGGCGCCGGTGTGGTTGGCGGTCGTGTGTCTTGCGGCGGCGGTGGTGATTGTGCTCGGCGGCATCAGGTTGGCAGGTGGCAAGCTGTTCTAATATCTGTGCTGGGGGACGTCATGACGCGCAGGGCACGCGTGGTTTCGCGATGGTGGGCGCTTTGGCTGATGCTCATGGCTACGGCGGGCGGCTCGGCCATCGCCCAGCAGCGAGAGCCCGCGCCGCCTGCCGATCCCACTGCGGCAAAGGCCTTCGGCGTGCTCGAAAAGCACTGCGCGCGCTGCCATCAGCAAGGGCGGCTGGAGCGGCCCCAGCCAGCGGGCAAATTCGGCAACGTGCTGCATCTCGGGGAGTTGGCGCAGGCAGGGCGGCTGGTGATGCCGGGAAATGCGGACGCCTCGCGGCTGTGGACGCATATGATGCGCAAGCTGATGCCGTATGACGTGTATCAGGAGCACAACGGCGGCACGGGGCCCGATGCCGAGGAGATCCTTGCCGTGCGCGACTGGATCGAGCGTGAGATGCCACCACATGTGCGGCGTGGATTGGGTTTTGCCCGAGCCAAAGCCCGCAAGCGAGAGGCAGCCGAAAGAAGCGAGCCTGTGCTGGCGATAGCGGCGAACAAGAACACCTATAGGCGAGGCGACGTACTGACGCTGCGCGTTTCGTCGACGGCGGATTGTCATCTGACGCTCGTCAACGTCGATGTACATGGGCGCGGCACCGTGATTTTTCCCAACGAGCTGGCAAACGGCAATGCTCTGGCAGTGAACCAGGAGCTGATCGTGCCGGCGCCCGACGCCGGCTATCTGCTCCGCGTGAAGGAGGCGGGCCTGGAGCGGGTCGTGGCGCTGTGCAATCTGGGAACGGGCGCAGTCGACGGTATCCGGCATGATTTCGAGCGTCAGCGTTTCACCGATCTCGGCGACTACCGGACGTTTCTCGCCAAGGCAATTGCAGGTGACACCGCCGAGCGCGAGCGTGCCGTGGCCAAGCCGGCACCGCCACCGACGCGGCGCAATCGCCGGGTGCGCAGCCGCCCGGTGCCGCCCGAGCCGGAGTTGTTTGCGGCGCCGCAGAAGGTGCTCAGGACAGGCGTGGTGTTCGAGGTGCGGTAGGAGCCAGCAACCCGCACTCTGAGCTTTCCGATTGAAACAGAAACACCCTCCGCTGCGATCCCGGAAGGCGCTGATATTTTGCTTGCGTGCCTTCGGCACGACGCGCGCTATCCGGGATCGTTCTTTGATGGCGGGTGGTCGTGTCAAGGGCACGGGCTGCCGCCGGAGCGAGATGATCGGCCTGATGTGGACCGAGGAGGCCGACCGCGAGATCGACGACTTCATGACCGTCCCGCGCTCGCGGCCAGGGTGACGACGAGCTCGTCCAGTTGGTCGAATGTCTCGTCCGTCCCGTCCCCCGTGCTCCCGGAGGCGATGGCAGCGTCGAGAGTTTCCTTCGAGGGATAGAGGTCGTGCAGGACCACGAGCGTCTTGCCAGCCTTTTCCTCGAAGGTCACGGTCGAGACTTGCCCAGCGTCACCAGCTTCGTCGTTGGTCCAGACGAGGCGCGAGTGCGGGGTCACTTGGAGGTACGTACCGTAGAACGCCATGGGCTCTGGGGCCGCCGGGTGGCTGAACACGAGACGGTACTTGCCTCCGACACGAACATCCATCTCGCAGGAAAGCAGGGATAGGCCTGTCGACTTCGGTACCCACCACCGCTTGAACAGCTCGGGCTTGGTCCACGCCTCGAACACGAGGCGCGCCGGGCCGTTGATGGTTCGCGTGACGACTAGCTCACGCTCGGACTTCCGTTCCACCGTCGTGCGGTTCTTCCCGGGGGTAGCTTCACTCTCTCTTCTTGCGTCCATCGATCTTCTCCTTGCGTGTCAGCTCCTGGACAACCTTGTCCAGCGCATCGAAGCGTGCGTCCCAGAGCTGGCGGTGCCTTTCGATCCACGCCGCTTCTTCCTCCAGTCGGCGCAGGCCGAGCTTGCAGGTCCGCACACGCCCGACCTTCTCCGTGGTGACGAGCCCCGCCTGCTCCAAGACGCCGACGTGCTTCTTCATGCCCGTGAGGGTCATGTGGAACTTCTCGGCAAGGTCCGTGATCGAAGCGTCTGCACGCCCGAGCTGCTCCAGAACGCCGCGTCGCGTGGCGTCCGAGAGCGCGGCGAACGAGGCATCGAGACGGGCTTTCAAATACTGAACCATGTGGTTCAGTATATAACGCACGGATTGGCGGCACGCAAGGGGACGCCTTCCGCTCGGGCGGAAGCTCTGTGTGGCTGGTCAGGCCAACTCCATGTCGGCTGTGTGCCACTCGAGTTCGGTGCCGTTGCGCCAGATGGCGTGCAAGATGACGGCAAGCTTGCGCGCTACAGCAATGGAGGCCCGCTTCCAGCTGGCAAAGACCCTGGCTCATTCGCGCCGTCGCGGCAGAGCCGCGCTCCGCGCGGACGGCGCGTCGTGCCGAAGGCGCGCCTTCGACGCGACGGCCGGGGACGCAGTTGAGGGTTATGGGCAAGACAGCCAGCAACAGAAGAACCACTAGTCTTGGATCATTCGGCGGCGAGAATCTGACCTGAAATCAGCTCTGGGTGGAGGCGTGTCGTGAGCGATCGGGCTACTTCGGGCGTGCCAGCAGCAGAACCAGGGGAAGGCTGAGCACCGCGGCCCACGTGCTCAGGTAGAAAACGTCGATGTAGCCGATCATCAGGGCCTGACGGGTTATCTCGTTGTCGAGCCGGGCGAGTGTGGGCACGTGGTCAAGCACCGCCCATCCTGCCAGATGCGGATACTGAAAAATCTCGTTGAAGGGCGAAACGGAGTTGACGATGTCGGCGCGTGAGATGCTCGACATGCGCGTCACGATAAACACGGCCACGGCGATGCCAATGCTCGAGCCGGCGCTGCGTACGAGATTCCACATGGCGGCCGCCTCCGTGCGGTAGCGCGCCTCGAGCGTTGCGAACGTAACGACGCCCAGCGGCACGACGATGGCTCCGGCGCCGATCCCCTGTACAACGCCGGTCCACACGACGGAGCTGGCCGGAACATCGAGCGACCAGCCGGACATGAACCAGCTCGAGATGGCGATGGCGGCGAAGCCCCCTGCCAGCGTCAGGCGTGGATCGATGCGATTGCCGACCTGACCGAGGATCAGCATGGCGAGCATGAGGCCGATACCACGCGGCGACATGAGGAGGCCCACGGTGACGACCGGGTAGCCCTGCAGGATGGCCATGAGCGGCGGCAGCAGGATCATAGGCGGCAGCGTGAGGACGCCATAGAGGAAGGCGAGAAGGAGGCCCAGCGAGTAGTTGCGGTCGAGCATGAGCCTCAGATTGATGAGCGGAGATTCACTCGACAGGCTGTGCACGAGAAAAACGTAGAAGCCCAGCACAACCAGAGCAGCCTCGATACGGACCTCCATAGACTTCGAACCAGTCGAGCCGCTCGCCGCGGTCCAGCATCAGCTGCAGTGAGCCGACGGCCACCGCGAGGCCGGCAAAACCAAGCCAATCGAAGCTTGTTGCTCGGTGTGAGCGATCGTCCTTCGGCAGGAAGAAGAGGCCGCCCAAGTAGGCGAGGACGCCCACGGGAACGCCGACGTAGAACACCCATCGCCAAGAGTATTCCTCCGTCAGATAGCCCCCCACAGTCGGCCCGATGACCGGTCCGAAAATGACGCCCAGTCCCCACAGCGCGATGGCCTGACTGTGCTTCTCCTTCGGATAGTTATCGAGCATGAGCGATTGCGAGAGGGGAATCAGAAAGGCGCCGAAACAGCCTTGAAGCGCGCGGAATGCGATCTCGGCGGGGAGAGAAGTGGCGGCGCCGCAGAGAAGCGAAAAAATGGTGAAGCCCGCAATGGACGTCAGAAACAGGCGCTTGCGACCCATCACCGAGCTGAGCCAGCCGGTCGTCGGCAAGGCGATGGCGCTGACGACGATATAGGAGGTCATGACCCAGGCGATCTGGTCCTGGGTGGCGGAGAACGTCCCCTGCATATGCGGGAGCGCGACGGCGGCGATGGTCCAGTCGATCGAGTAGATCATGCTGGCCAGGATGGCCGTCGCCGTGATCAGCGCGCGGTGCTTGGGGACCTCCACGATGTCGGCTGCAGCCATCGTCATCCGTTGCCGCTCACGTCCTGTCCGCGAGAGCGCGCAATCTACTCCAGCCCCATGATGCGCCGAGGCCTGGCGCATGGGCAATGTAAACGGCCCCCACTTATACGACCGGGTATGACGGCAGTCGCAAGCGCGGCTGCGGGTGTGCTAGGTTTTCGGGCACGTGCCCGACAATCACGGCCGTTGCCGATGTACAGGCGGGAGCTGAAAGAGCGTCTGCGGGAGTTGGTTCGCACCGAGGCGAGCGCCGAATTTCAGCGCCTCGCCGAGGAGGACCGGCGCATGCTTCAAGCTGACAAATGGCAGTGCGCGTGCGATCTGCTCGCACTGGCTGCCTTTCCAACGCGAGCAGGCCTTACGCGCAGTGCACAATGGCGCGAGGCGGCCAAGCGCCTGCACGATCTGATGCCGCCCGGAGAGCTTATCGACTGGGCCTTGCAGCAGGCGGACATCGCGCGCAACCGCGAGCGCGGTGTGCGCGATCTGCGCCCGCAACCCGATGGTCCCTGCCACACACTTGTTCTCGATTACGCCCGCATGCGCCGGGACAAGGCGCGCGTCCTGCTGGGACGCGCACGCGCGGCACGCGAGACTGGCGCCGACATCGTGCGGGGGCCTTCCGGTGTTTTCACGACGGGCGAGCCGGCGCCGCCTAGCGGCAAGACAACTCGAGAGTAGCTTGTCAGCCATCGCCGACAGGGGATCGGGTTGGCTGGGTCGTGAGCTCATCGAGGCACAACAATCAGCCTTAGTGCGCACCAGTAGCGGCTCACGTCCGGCGTTGAGGATAGACCTACCTCATGGTGACGCGCCCGCCATGCGTACTATTGACCTGAAGCGGAAGTCGAACATTGTTGGGCGGTCAGCGGTCACGTGAACCAGAGGGCCATGTCCCAGGACGGCAGGCAAAAGATCCGCTTCTGCACGAGCCGTGATGGCGTCCGCCTCGGCTTTGCGACGAGCGGCACCGGGCCGACTGTGATCGCAGCAGCGCATTGGATCAGTCATCTGAGACTCGATTGGGACAACCCCGTTCGTCGCGGCTGGCTGTCGATGCTGTCGCGACGACATACGCTCATTCGCTATGATGCCCGCGGCACCGGCTTATCAGATCGCGACTGCGTGGATTTCTCTCTGCAACGGCAGATCGAGGACTTGGAGGCCGTTGTCGAAGCAGCAAAGTGTGACCGGTTCGCTCTGCTGGGCCTGTGGACGGGAGGCGCCGTCGCAATCAACTATGCTGTCCGTCACCCGGAACGAGTGACCCATCTCGTCTTGCATGCGTGCGCTACACGCGGGCGGCTGGCACGTGATCCGGTCCCGGAGCAAATTGAAGAGGCCGAAGCCCAACTCAAGTTGATCGAGCTTGGTTGGGGAAATGAGAATTCCGCATTCCGACAGCTGCACACGTCGCAGCTGATGCCTGAAGCGACCGCCGAACAGGCTCGCGGGTTCAACGATCTGATGCGGCAGACAACCACGCCCGCGAACGCTGCCAAGCTGCTGAGGGCCCATTGGACCGAAGTGGATAATCGCTCGCTCGGTCCACAGGTCAACTGCCCGACTCTAGTGTTGCACGCCCGACAGGATGCGAGAGTTCCATTCGAAGAAGGACGATCCCTTGCCGCGATCATCCCTGGAGCCCGATTTGTGCCGCTGGAGGGTCGGAATCACATCCTGGTCGAGGGCGAGCCGGCCTGGCAGCAATTGGTTGGCGAGTTGGACGACTTTCTGCCCGCCACAGCATCCGTCCCAACTGACGCGAGAGCAGCGTTCATCGACGATCTCACGCCGCGCGAGACGCAGGTGCTGGATCTGATCGCACAAGGACTCGACAACGCCACGATCGGCACGAGGCTTGGCATCAGCGAGCGAACGGCGCGCAATCACGTATCAGCCGTGTTCGGCAAGCTCGGCGTCAGCACGCGCGCGAAAGCAATCGTCTTAGCGCGAGACGCAGGCTTTGGCATCGAGCGGTCCTGCTAAGAGCGGTCGTCGCACACGTCCAAAAATTCATCTTGCCCTGGCAGTCGTGACATTTGCCCCATGAGGCAGCCGTCCGGTGGCTCTTGCAGCCCGATTGTCACGAGCACGTGTAGTACCGCTGTCTCTCGGAGCCGACCTGGCACGCTGGTATTTGTTGGGCCGACCGACGGTGCTGGAGCTGTCGTCAGCGAGACTGGAGGATCCCATGAATGCCGTAACGGATACATCGAAGGTGTACGAAGCGGAGCGTCGCGTGCATCACGTGAAGCGGCCAAGCTTCCGCATCACTGAAATGCAGATCAGCCAGACGCAAGAAGTGCCGTGGCATTATCACAATCATGTTCAGGATACGCTCTATGTCGTATCCGGGGCCATCCGCATTGAGCTGCGCGAGCCAATCGAAGAGGTGCGCCTGACTCCGGGACAGATATTCGCCATTGCACCGAAACGGCCACACCGCGTGACCAACGTCGGCGATACGTCCGCCAACTTCATTGTCCTGCAGGGTAACGGGGAGTTCGATTTCACTCCCATTGCATGACGCGTCTGGAGTGAGAAGGTTGGGAGTGCTGCCGCCCGCACGACAGGGTGCTGCCAGAGCTACCAATGGCACTCCGTCCGGGGCAGCAGACCGACCGCTTTGCCGCAAGTCAGCGAACTCCGCAATTGCAGGGACACTGGCTAGTGATGCTAGTGTGATTGAGATCGAGAGATTTGCTCGGAGACCTATCCGCGAGCAAAATGCGAAGTCCTCGATCATCACACTCGCGGTGCTCCCGCGAGATCCTATTGGGTGGAGACGTCTATGGCTGCGATGGAAGTGAAGAACCCGGCGCGCGAGCGCTTGCAAAAGGGCGAGCTGGCGCTGGGCGTCGGCCTGCGACAGGCGCGTACGGTCGATATCGCGCCGATCCTGAAGAGCTGCGGCTACGACTGGGTGTTCATCGACCTGGAGCACAACTCCATGACGCTGGACATGGCAGTGCAGATCTCGGTCGCGGCCAATGCCGCGGGCATCTCGCCTGTCGTGCGCGTGCCGCATGGGCAGTACGACATGGCGACGCGCGTACTGGACGGCGGCGCGTTCGGCATCGTCATACCGCACGTCGATACGGCGGAGGAGGCGCGCGTGATCGCGGACCGCCTGCGTTATCCGCCGGTGGGGCACCGCTCGATCGGCGGGCTGATGCCGCAGCTCGGGTTTCCGACCATGGCGCCGGGCGAGTCCACCAAGCTCGTCAACGACAACCTCATCATCGTCGTCATGCTCGAGACCCCGACGGCGATCAAGAACGCGGATGCCATTGCGGCCGTGCCCGGCATCGACGTGCTGCTGATCGGCGCCAGCGACCTGACCTTGGAGCTGGGCATTCCAGGGCAGCTTCTGCATCCCGAGCTGGTCAAGGCGTACGAGACGGCGGCGGCCGCGTGCAAGAAGCACGGCAAGTGGCTCGGCATGGGCGGCGTCTACACCGACGAGGGCCAGGCCAAGTACGTCAGCATCGGCGCGCGCATGATCCTGGCCGGCAGCGACATGACGCTGCTGATGCAGGCGGCGACGGCGCGGGAGAAAACTCTGCGCGCCTTGAAGCCGGCGTGAGCGGACGTGGTCCATCCGGTAACCTCGGCATCGAGTGAGAGACAAAGCCGAGCCGCGGGCTCCGCTGTCATCCCGGGCGAGCGAAGCGAGACCCAGGACCCAGGGCCGCAGGATGCGGTGGCTGCCGCATGTGCTCTGGATCCCGGCTCGCGCGCGGGAATCGGCGCAAAGTGCTGCATGATCGCTGTGGCCTGCGCTTGGCCGGGATGACAGTGGAGAGGCTACGTTCACTGCGTAGCGGCGCGGTTTCCGGCTGCGCAATGAAAAGGACAAGCGGAGCTGCGGTTTCGGCAGCGGCAAGAAATGCCCTCGGCAGGGCTGCATTCAGCGCATCGGCTACGACCCGAGCGTGACCTCGGCCGGTTTGGGCGTGGGCACCGATAGCACGTGCACCTCGGTGAGCTTCCACGTCGTGCCGCGCAGCTCGATGACTGCGCGATAGCGCCGGCTCTCGGAATAGCGGTCGCGTATCTCGAGCTCGAGGCGCGTGGGTCCCGTGAAGGCGGCGCGGTCGACCCGGCGCAGCATGGAAAGGACCTTGTCTATCGCCATGCCTTCGAACGCCGTGCCGGCCAGCGCCATAGGCGGCTCGCTGAGGCCGACGGCTGGGCCAATGGTGGGCCTGACCTTCTCGCGCCATGTCTGCCGCCAGGCGTAAAGCTGCGGCGCGCCTTCGGGCGTCACGTAGGTGTCAATGACTGTGCTCGACAGCATCGGCACGGTTGCCGCCACGACGCGCTGCCAGAAGCCGGGCTTGGGAACGCCTGCAGCGTCCGTCAGCTCGCTGATAACCTGCTGGGTTTCGGCAAACGACTGGCGCAGGCTTGTCCGCACTGACGGCCAGTCAACCCGTTGCTCGAGAGTGGCCTTATCGGCGGTCTTGAGGGCCTGCCGAACTTCCCACGCGGCCAGCAATGGTGAGCAGACGTAGACGAGCGCCCCCGCCAGAACAATTCCTGCCAAAGTGATCTTACGCATCAAGCCCGCTCTCCTGTGATGCGATCTGAGCTTAGCACATTCATGTGGGAATGGGGCCGGCTTGTGTCACCGGATTGCCACTGCCGAAAAATTGTACGTATCGGCCGCCGAGTCGCCCAACTTGGGCCTACACGGCGCCGATATGGCCCGTTAACCGCATGGACAGCGAGTTGACGACAGAGGGTCGCCGGCAGGTCTCTCATGGATAGGGGCGCGCGTCGCCCGCATCGCCGGTAAAGGTCAGGAAGATGTTAGAGTGTGGCGATCGAGCAACGAAAATGGAACTACTGTGCCTCGTTTGCGCCACAAATATCGACCAGCTTACGGTCCAGAAATGCGGGCTCGGAACGCAGCGCACGAGGGGGCGTGGAGTTCCGGCAACATCAGCATCGTTGAGAGCACAGTCGACGCATCCTAAAGTGCGCCGACGGATCTTCCGAGCGCGTGTGGTGACGTATTCACCACGCGGCGCGGACAACGAAGCTGAAGGAACAGAGTGATGGACGCGAAGGCATTCGACAAATCCAAGTTGCCCAGCCGGCATGTCACGGAAGGGCCGAGCCGTGCGCCGCATCGCTCCTATTACTACGCCATGGGCCTGACAGAGGAGCAGATCCATCGGCCGTTCGTCGGCGTCGTGTCGTGCTGGAACGAGGCCGCGCCTTGCAACATCGCGCTCATGCGCCAGGCGCAGTCGGCCAAGAAGGGCGTGGACGAGGCAGGCGGCACGCCGCGCGAATTCTGCACCATCACGGTGACCGACGGCATAGCCATGGGTCATCAGGGTATGAAGTCGTCGCTGGTGTCGCGCGAGGTGATCGCCAACTCCATCGAGCTGACCATGCGCGGCCACTGCTACGACGCCATGGTGGGGCTCGCCGGTTGCGACAAGTCGCTGCCCGGCGTGATGATGGCGATGCTGCGCCTCAACGTGCCGGCGGTTTTCATGTACGGCGGCTCGATCCTGCCCGGCAAGTTCAAGGGCAAGGACGTGACGGTCGTCGACGTGTTCGAGGCCGTGGGTCAGCACTCGGCCGGCAAGATGTCGGCTCAGGATCTGCACGAGCTGGAGTGCGTCGCGTGCCCGAGCGCCGGCGCCTGCGGCGGCCAGTTCACAGCCAACACGATGGCCATGGTCTCCGAGGCGATCGGGCTGGCGCTGCCGGGCTCCGCCGGCGCGCCGGCCCCGTATGAGACGCGCGACGAGTATGCGCTTGCCAGCGGCAAGGCTGTGATGCGGCTCGTGGCCGACGGGTTGCGTCCGCGCGACATCGCCACGCGCAAGGCCTTCGAGAACGCGGCGGTGGCTATTGCGGCCACGGGCGGCTCGACCAACGGCGCGCTGCACCTGCCAGCCATGGCGCACGAATGCGGTATCGAGTTCGACCTGTTCGACGTGGCCGAGATCTTCAAGCGCACTCCCTACATCGCCGACTTGAAGCCCGGCGGCCAGTACGTGGCCAAGGACGTTCACGATATTGGCGGCATTCCTCAGATCTTGCGCGCCTTGCTCGACGGGGGGCTCCTGCACGGGGACTGCATTACGGTCACTGGCAAGACGCTGGCGCAGAATCTCGAAAACGTGAAGTTCAACCAAAATCAGAAGGTTGTCTTCCCGGTTTCAAAGGCCATATCACCTACGGGCGGCGTTGTGGGGTTGAAGGGTTCGCTGGCGCCGGACGGCGCCATCGTCAAGGTCGCCGGTATGAAGACGCTGCAGTTCCGCGGGCCAGCCCGGGTGTTCGACTGCGAGGAGGATTGCTTCCGGGCGGTCGAGAACCGGGCGTACAAGGCCGGCGATATTCTCATCATCCGCTACGAGGGTCCCAAGGGTGGCCCCGGCATGCGCGAGATGCTGTCGACGACGGCGGCGCTCTACGGCCAGGGTGCCGGCGAGACGGTGGCACTCATCACGGACGGGCGCTTCTCGGGTGCAACGCGCGGCTTCTGCATCGGTCACGTCGGGCCCGAGGCGGCAGTCGGCGGGCCGATCGCACTCGTCAAGGACGGCGACATCATCGCCATCGATGCGGCGATAGGCACGCTCGACCTCGAGGTCGATGCGGCCGAACTGGACAAGCGCCGGAAGGCCTGGAAGGCGCCGGCCAATTCTTATCAGAGCGGCGTATTGCGAAAATATGCGGACCAGGTGGGGCCCGCCCGCAAGGGCGCGGTCACCCATGCCGGCGGAAAGGCTGAAGTTGTTTGCTATGCGGATATCTAGACGGGCAGGAATAGTGGCGTTGTGGTTCGGGCTGGCGCTCGGCCTTTCCGCGCAGGCGCCCGCGAATGACACGAAGTTCGTGTCGAGCGAGGCTGCGCTCGAGCAGGGCTTGGGCGCTTACAAGGCCGGATATTATAATCTGGCCGTGCCGGCGCTAGCGTTCGCGGCGGGTTCAGGCCTCTTCTTCGGGCAGTATTATCTGGCTCAGATCTACGCCGACAACGGCACCGCCTTCACCAATCATGCCAAGGCCTACGAGCTCTATATGCGCGTTGTCGACGAGCACGCGAACGTCGATCCGGACGATGATTGGCGCGCCGCCTACGTCGGCAAGTCGCTGACTGCGGTCGCCCGCTACACACTGCGCGGTCTGCCCGAGATCGGATTGGTGCCGAACACCGAGCGTGCCGCCAAGTTTCTGCGCGATGCCGCCACGTTCTTTGGTGATTCGGATGCGCAATTCGAGCTTGCCCGCATGTATCTCAAGGGCGAGGGCGTGCAGGAGGACCGCAAGCTGGCGTTCCACTGGCTCTCGACGCTGACGCAGAAGGGCCATGCCGGAGCCCAGGCGTTTCTCGCCGAGCTGTTGTGGAAGGGCAATGAGCTGGCGCGTGACGAGAAACGGGCGCTGGCGCTGATCACTGTTGCCGTCGCCAATGCGCCGGAGGCTGACCGTCTCTGGATCGAGGACATCTATCAGAACATCTTCTGCGGCAGCTCGACAGGGACGCGCGCACAGGCGGACGGTTTGGTGGCGGTGTGGAAGCGCATCTATTCGCCCCGAGCTGGGGCGGAAAGCGGCGAGCGTATCGTTGGATCGGGTGCGCGCACCTGCGGCAACGGTGAGGCACTGCCGGTGCCGGAGCGCGACAGTCGCGCGCAGGACACGAAACCGGGTACGGAACGGCGCGGTGCTGCTGGTTCGGGGCAGCTCGGCCTGCGCGAGGTCGGCGCACCGCAGCGTTAGAGTATCTTTCAGGTCCGGGGCGGCGCCCACCGTTCAGTTGGCCGTGCATGCTGATTGGCCGAGTGCCGCGTTGTGACCGATCTCTTCAGCGCTACTCGGGCACACCGGCCTTCTTGATCCCTTCGACGAATACATCGCAGTGCGCAAACTTGCCGAGATTTTGTCGGAGCACGCCGAGACGGAGCGGCGGGCCCACTCCGTTGCGGCGGGCAACAAACTCCTGTGCCTCCTCTAACAGGCCGAGGTGGCCACAGCAGCTGATCAAGGTATTCAGGTGGCCGGAGTATTCCGCGAATGCCGCGACCGACGCCCGCAAGAATGGAAGCGCCTCGTTGAAGCGACGAGCCCCCAGTAGCGCCAGCCCATGCGTGGCCGTATAAAAACCTGAAAAGCTGTCGAGTGGGCTCATGCGAAGCGCCCTGCCGGTCTCGAATATCGCGTCGTCGAAAGCGCCGGCCCGCAGCGACGCCCAGCCGAAGACCATCCGGCCCAGAGCGAAGCTTGGATTGAGATTGAGCGCCGTTTGCAACTCGACAAGCGCCCGCTCGTGTTGACCCGCCGTGCTGAGAGAGAGGCCTGTGACCATGCGCGCCCAAGGATCGCTTGGATCATATGAGAGCGCCTGTTGCGCGTGTGCCGCTGCCTGCCGATAGCCTTCGCGCATATCCGCATACCAATAGCAGTGCGCGGCCCACCACACAGCCCAACCGAGAAGGGCGTGGGCTCTGGCATAGGTCGGCTCCATGGCAATCGCCCGGTGGAGCAAGGTCTGCGCTTCCTGGTTCTGCTTGCGCTCGACCTTGTTCAGCATGCTCAAGGCGCGGACGACGAGTCCCCACGCGTTGATGCTGTCCGGCTGCTTGCTCGCGGCGCGAAACCCCTCCTGCGCATAGAGATGCGGCTCCACCGCTGCCACGACCTGCTCGGTAATGTCATCTTGGACGACAAAGATATCCTGCAACTCGCGGTCGTATCTGTCGGCCCAGATGTGCTTGCCGCTCTCGGCATCGATCAACTGGCCGGTGACACGTACGTGCCGTCCCGCCGTCCTGACGCTGCCTTCCAAGACATAGCGGACGCCAAGGTCACGGGCGACCTGCCTGACGTCCACGGCTCTGTTCTTGTAAACGAACGTCGAATTGCGCGCGATGACGAACAGCCAGCGCAGGCGCGCGAGAGCGGTGATGACGTCCTCGGTAATTCCGTCCGACAGGTAATCCTGCTCGGGATCGCCGCTCAGGTTGGTGAATGGAAGCACCGCGATGGAGGGCTGGTCGAGGGGTCTGAGGACCGGTCGGGCCGCTTCGCCAACCGTGGCTCGAGGCGAAGGCTCGGGGAGATGTTCGGGTCGCGATCGCAGCGCAAGCTTCGTGTGGTTCTCGACGATGGCCAGCGTCTTGTCCGAGAACAGTCCGATCAAAAGCTTGTCTACTGTGGATTTTCCCAGCTTGGTTTTGAACGCGAACTGCTCGCGCGAGATCCGCTCGCGGGCCAGATAGTCTCTGATCGCCGCCGCAATCCGCTTCTTTTCATCCATTCGGACCTGGTCCACTTCCGCCCTGTTCCTGGCCCGGACGCCCGGAAAGCTTCCGGAAAATATAGGCAAGTTTCGACGAGAGCCGCGGAAAAAATCGCCGTCTAGAACCCCTTCATCGCCGATCTTGGCAAACACTCGAAGGGGAGAAGGATCATGCGGACACTGAACCTGCGCCACATAGCGGCCGCTGCGGCCGGGAAGGGGCGGATTGGACTGGCAGTGGCGCTTTCTGCCGTGATGATGCAACCGGCGCTCGCCTGCGGGAAGCATCGGCATGCAAAGCTGTCGACTGAGCTGGTACGCGCGAAGCTGTCACCCGAACTCGAGCGCACGCGCAATGTGCTTGCCAAATACAAGGACCCAGTAACGGCCGTGCGCGATGGGTATTTCTCCACGCTGGGCTGCGTGCACTACAAGGAGGGTGCCATGGGGGTGCATTTCCTGAACCCGGCCCTCATCTCGACCAAGCTGGATCCCGACAAGCCGCAGATCCTCGTCTACGAGCCCAAGGGCGACCAGCTCGAGTTGGTCGCCGCCGAATGGTTCGTGCCGCTGGCGACCGGGGTCGAGGCGCGGCCGTCGTTGTTTGGCCGACCCTTCGACGGTCCGATGGCAGGACACGAGCCACTGATGGCGGAGAGCCTGCACCACTACGATCTGCACGTCTGGCTGTTCAAGGAGAACCCAAAAGGCATCTTCTCCAACACCAACCCGAACGTCTCCTGCGATAACTACAGCTATTCGTTCCTGGAGGCGCCGCCGGCCACCGTCGCGCATCACGGTGCCGGGCATGGACATGCAAAGTAATCGGTTCGAAGCGGCCATACTGCTGGCCGCTTCCCTACCACTGCGGCGCGGCGGATCGCGACCGGCGGTGCTCGACCACGCAGTGCACGTCCTCGACCATGCGGCGCCGTGTGCGCCGGCTTCATTATGGAAACTGAACAAATGCGGCTAGCGAAAACTGTGCTGCACTACCTCATGCTCGCCTGCATCATCGGTGCGCACGTACGACTAGAATTGGCTCGGCGCCGTGCGGTGAGGCGGGAGGGCAGCAGCTTGCCCGCACAGGGCGGCCAGGTGTTCGCTTCTCCTCTGGAACTAACGCCGGCGGCTACAGCTCCATATCGATCCACACGGGCACGTGGTCCGACGGTTTTTCCCAGCCGCGCGTGAAGCGGTCAACGCCGGCGCTTTGCAGGCGGTCGGTGGCCTGTGGCGAGAGCAACATGTGGTCGATGCGGATGCCGTCGTCCTTCTGCCAGGCGCCGGCCTGATAGTCCCAGAAGGTGTACACGCCGGGCTCTGGATGGCAGAGCCGCAGCACGTCGGTCAGCCCGAGCGCCACCAGACGCCGGAGCGCGGCGCGTGACTGTGGCTGGAACAATGCGTCGTTGACCCAGGCTGCCGGCCGCTTGGCATCGATAGGTTGCGGGATGACGTTGAAGTCGCCGGCGAGCACCAACGGCTCCTCCAGCGTCAGCAGATGCGCGGCGTGGCGCTCGAGCTTGTCCATCCACGCGAGCTTGTAGGCAAACTTCTCGCTCGCCACTGGATTGCCATTCGGAAGATAGATCGAGGCGACCCGCACGACACCTCCGGGCAAGGAGACCACAGCTTCGATGTAGCGCGCCTGAGCGGAGTCGGGCTCCTCCGGCAGTCCCTTGCGCACATCTTCCAACGGGTGAAGCGAAAGCAGCGCCACGCCGTTGAAGCCCTTCTGGCCCAGCACGGCGGCGTTGTAGCCGAGATCGGCGACGGCGGAGGCCGGAAAGCCGTCCTCGACGGTCTTGATCTCCTGCAGGCAGACGACATCGGGCCGGGCTTCCTTGAGCCAGGTCAGGAAGCCGTCGAGGCGTGCGCGCACGCCGTTGATGTTCCAGGTGGCGATCTTCATGGTGTGCCCGGACGTGAGGACTATGGCATGTAGTCAAAAACCGTTCGCGCTGCAACCGAACGCGGTGTAGCCGAGTAGCGAGGGACGCGATAGAAGAAGCGAAAGGGCACCCGAGCATGAGCATGTCGCCGATCCGTATTGCGGTGCTGATGTTTGCGCACGAGACCGTGACGTTTCTCAGCAACGACACAACCCTGGGCGACTTCATCTACGAGGGTTCACCGGCGAAGGGTGAGGCGCTGCTCAGCGCCTATCCCAGGTCGTACATGGGCGGCTTCGTGAAGGTCGCCCGGGAGTACGACGGGATCGAGCTGGTCGGCATCGAGTTCGCCACTCTGGCCGAAGACGGGCACGGGGTCGGGCTGGATCACAAACGAGGCCTACGAGACTTTCGTCGGCAGGATGATCGCTGAGTTGAACAGAGCCGGGCCATTCGACGGCGTCTACCTCGCGCTGCATGGAGCTATGGCCGTGCGCGGCGTGCCACGGCCGGAAGCCGACCTCGCCCGGCGCGTGCGTGAGGTGGTGGGGCCGAAGGCGTTCATCGCCGCGACGTTCGATCTGCACGGTAACGAGGACGACGCGTTTCTGCGCCATGCGGACCTAGCGTTCTGCGTGAAGTATTTCCCGCACTACGACGAATATCTGCAGGGCGAGCGCGCGGCGCGGACTTTGGTGCGCGCCATCCGCGGCGACTACAAGCCGGCGCATGCGGCAATGAAGGTGCCCATCATCTCGCCCAGCGTCGTGCAGTGGACGGGCGCGTCGCCGTGGATGGATCTCGTGCAGCGGGCGCTCACGTGGGAAGCGCGTGAGCCGGACGTCTACGTCAATGTTTTCTTCGGGTTCGCCTACGCCGATGTGCCCGACGCGGGGATGACGATCCAGGTGATCACCAACGGCAAACCCGACCTGGCGTCGCGCATTTGCAGGGACATGGCCGAGACCGCGTGGCGCCAGCGCAAGGCACTGCTGACGTCGACGAAGGTCCACACCATCGCCGAGGGCGTGGCGCTGGCCAAACAAGCGCTGGAGCGGGGCAAGACGCCTGTCGTGCTGGCCGACCACAGTGACCGGTCGGGCCATGCAACCTGGCTGGTCGAAGAAATTCTGAGGCAGGATTTGTCCAGGGCGCTGATCGCGACGATTGCCGACGCCAAAGCCACCCAGAGACTTAAGGAGCAGGGGGCGAAAGCGGGCGACGCGCTCGATATGGAGGTCGGCGGTCTCGTGGACGCGTCTGCAGGTCAGCCGGTGCGTATCAAAGGAACGGTGCTCAATGTGGGAGTCGATCACGGGCAACTCTGGGCCGCCATCACGTTCGGGCGCGACAATGTGCTCGTGCTCAGCACGTATCTGACGCAGGTCATGGAGCCATCGTGGCTCGACGGACTAGGGTTGGACGCCAGCACATTCGACGTGATCGCGCTCAAGTCGCGCGTGCACTTCCGGCGCGGCTTCCACGACAGCGGCTTTGCCAAGACCATCCTGCTGGTGGAGCCTGACCAGCCATTCCTAGGCACGGTGCGGTTGGATGGGCTCAATTACGAGAACATCGATCTGAAGAAGCTCTACCCTTATGGGGAGCCGACGTTCTCCACCGACTGACCGGATAGCGTGCGGGTGGCCGCTCGCACGCCGCCTGCGGTCCGCACTTATCAGATCGAGAAGCTGGTGCCGCAGCCGCAGGACGCGGTGGCGTTTGGATTCCTGATCTTGAAGGTGGCGCCGATCAGGTCGTCGACAAAGTCGATCTCCGAACCCGCCACATAAGGCAGCGAGATCGGATCGATCAGCACGGTGGCGCCGTCGCGCTCGATGATGATGTCGTCGGCATCGCCGGCCGCGACCAGGTCGAACTTGTACTGGAAGCCGGAGCAGCCGCCGCCCTCCACGCTGACGCGCAGCATGGGGTTCTTGGGCTCGGCCGCCGCGATCTCGGCGATGCGCCGCGCGGCCCGCTCGGTGACGATGACGTCCTGGATGGTGCTGCCGGTCATTGGTATTGTTCAAAATCCCATGTGATTCCTATAAGATAGGTTGCGCGGCGCGGATGTCAAACCGGCGGCGCCGCGCAAGTCGTCGGCCCTGGCATTGGACAATAACGGCACTTTGCAGATTCTGCTTGGCACAAGGGCGGTCGCGCCCTACGCCGCCGACGCGATGGCGCGCGGCGCGCGGCTGCATGCCGAGCCGCCGTGCCCCATGCGCACGCCGTTCCAGCGCGACCGCGACCGTATCGTGCATGCCACGGCGTTCCGCAGGCTCACATACAAGACGCAGGTGTTCCTGGCGCACGAGGGCGACCATTTCCGCACGCGGCTGACGCACACGCTGGAGGTGTCGCAGATCGCGCGCTCGATGTCGCGGCTGCTGCAACTCGACGAGGATCTGGCTGAGGCGCTGTCGCTGGCGCACGATCTCGGGCATCCGCCGTTCGGACATGCCGGCGAGCGCGCGCTGCAGGCGGTGATGGGCGCCTACGGCGGTTTTGACCACAACGCGCAGAGCTTCAAGGTGGTGACGGCGCTCGAGCGCAAGTATGCGGACTTTGACGGGCTCAACCTGACGTTCGTGACGCTGGAGGGGCTGGTGAAGCACAACGGCCCGCTGGCCGGGCCGCATGTAGCATCGCCGCCGCCGGCGCCGCTGCTGGCGGCAATCGAAACGGCCGAGCTAGCTGATCGTTTATATCTGGCGCGATTTGCGCCGGCGGAGGCGCAGGTGGCGGCGGTTGCGGACGACATCGCCTACAACAATCACGATATCGACGATGGCCTGCGCGCCGGTCTGCTACACGTGGAGGATCTGACGGACGTGCCGTTCGTGGGCAGCTTCGTGCGCGAGGTGCTGGCGCGAGATGGCCTGCTCGACCGGCGGCGCATGATCTACGAGGTCAACCGGCGCATGATCACCGTGATGATCGACGATGTGGTGCGGGAGTCGCGGGCGCGGCTGGAGCGCGTCGGGGCGGCGTCGGTGGAGGATGTGCGCGATGCGGGATTGCCGGTGATCGCGTTCTCGCCGGAGCGACGGGATGAGCTGAAGGGCTTGCGCGAATTTCTGTTCAAGAGTGTGTACCGGCACGATCGGGTCATGCGCGTGATGGACCGGGCCGAGGCCATCGTACACAACTTGTTCCGACGCTACATGGATAAGCCGGAGGCGCTGCCGGCAAGGCGGGCCGAGGAGGTGGCGCAGGCGCCCGATGCCGAGCGAGCGGGTCATATCGCCGATTTCATCGCCGGCATGACCGACCGCTACGCCATTGCCGAGCACAAGCGCTTGTTTGACGCTACGCCGGAGTTGCGTTAGTCGGCGCAGGAAGCGAGCCTAGCCGGGCTACGCTTCGCGCACAGAGGTTCCTCATGAACGTGTTCGACCATGTCGAGGAGCGCATCCGCGCGGCGCTCGCTGCCGTACAGGCGGCGGGCGGGCTGCCGTCTGACTTGGCGGTGGGCGAGATCGATGTCGGAGCGAAGCTCCGCTTCGACGTCGAGCCGGTGAAGGACGCCAAGCACGGTGACGTTGCGAGCAACGTCGCCATGGTGCTGGCGAAGCCGGCGCGCATGAAACCGCGTGACATTGCCGAGCAGCTTGCCGCAGAGCTGAAGAAGGAGCCGGGCTTCGACAAGGTCGAGGTGGCAGGCCCGGGATTTCTCAATATTACGCTGGCGCTGCGCCTATGGCAGGACGTGGTGGGTACAATCCTCGAGGCTGGCGGCACCTATGGCCGCAGCTCCATCGGCGGCGGTGATCCGACCAATGTCGAGTACGTCTCGGCCAATCCGACGGGACCGATGCACGTCGGCCATTGCCGCGGCGCGGTGTTCGGCGATGCGCTGGCCAACCTGCTTCAGTTTGCGGGCTATCAGGTTACGCGCGAGTACTACATCAACGATGCTGGCGGGCAGGTGGATGTACTCGCGCGCTCGGCCTACCTGCGCTATCGCGAGGCGCTGGGCGAGGACATCGGCGCAATTCCGGAAGGCCTGTATCCCGGTGACTACCTGAAGCCGGTGGGCGAGGCGCTGGCGAAGGCGCATGGGCGCAGCCTCCTCGGCAAGCCCGAGCGCGAGTGGCTGCCGGATGTGCGGCAGGTGGCCATTGCGGCGATGCTGGCGCAGATCAAGGAGGATCTGACGGCGCTCAACATTCGCCACGACGTGTTCTTCTCGGAGCGCTCGCTGACCAACGGGAATCGGGATGAAGTTGCCGAGACCATAAACGAGTTGCGCGCCAAAGGGCTGGTGCTCGAGGGCCGGCTGGAGAAGCCCAAGGGTCACGACGCGGAGGACTGGGAGGACCGCGAGCAGACGCTGTTCAAGGCCACCGTGTTCGGCGACGACGTCGATCGCGCGCTGATGAAGTCGGACGGCAGCTACACCTATTTCGCTGCCGACATGGCCTATCACCACAACAAGCTCGAGCGCGGTTTCCGCCACCTCATCAATGTGTTCGGCGCCGATCACGCCGGCTACATCAAGCGCATGAAGGCGGCGGTGGCGGCGCTGTCGGGCGGGACGGTCGATCTCGACATCAAGGTGTGTCAGCTCGTGCGGCTGTTCCGTGCCGGCGAGCCGGTCAAGATGTCGAAACGCTCCGGCACGTTTGTCACATTGCGGGAGGTGGTGGACGAGGTCGGCCGCGACCCCGTGCGCTTCATGATGCTCTATCGCAAGAACGATGCGACCCTCGACTTCGATCTGGCCAAGGTCATCGAGCAATCGAGGGACAATCCCGTCTTCTATGTGCAATACGCGCATGCGCGCGCGCACTCGGTGTTTCGCAACGCGCGCGAGGCGTTTCCCGACCTCGAAGCGGAGCTTCGCTCCGACCTGGACCCGCTCGGGCCGGAAATCTTGCAAGCTCCAACCGAGCTGCTCGTGGATGCCGGGGAGATCAACCTGATCAAGCGGCTTGCCCAATTTCCGGGCCTGATCGAGGGTGCCGCACGGGCGCACGAGCCGCACCGGCTCGCCTTCTATCTCAATGATCTTGCGGCAGATTTCCACACTTTATGGAGCCGAGGCAATGATTTGCCACATTTGCGCTTTATCCAGGCAGGTGAGCGGGGGTTGACCACGGCGCGGCTGGCACTAGTGCGGGCCACGGCCCAGGTCATCACCTCCGGTTTAGGGATTCTCGGCGTGCACGCGCCGAGCGAGATGCGGTAATCTTGCGATTCGAGGGTGGGCAAGAAAAACTCGCGAAGGGATCGGCGATGTCACGGACCAAGGGTTCGTCTGCTCAGCCGGGGCCGCAGCGCTGGCGGCAACAGCCCGAGCAGGACGTGAACTCATATCCGGAGGATCACTATTCTGAGCCTCCGACGGCCCGGCAGGGCGGGTCACCGCACTTTCCGCAGCATGCGTTTCGTAATCTCAACGCCGAGCGTCCGGTGCCACCGGCGCCGATGCAGCGCACAACATTCCAACGGCCACTCGCGGCACAGCAGACCCCGAACGGGCAGGATCGCCTGTCGCAGCGCCTGCAGCATGCCGATCAGCGTACGAGTGAGCAGTGGCCGACGCCCGATCCTTCGGGCTACGATCTTGCGCACTATGCGCCGGAGCAGCCGGGACACGGGCGGGGGCCGGTGGCGCATGACCCCTACGCCCAGCAGAGCTACATGGATGCGGCTGCCGACGGCTGGACAGGGAACGGCTGGAACGGGCAGGCGCAAGGCTACGCCGATCAGCAGGTTGACAGCCAACACTACGGCGATCCCAACGATCAGGACTACGGGTACGACACCGAGGAGGATGCACCCGCGCCAAGGCGCGGCCCGCGCTCCTATGTGGTGGTTGGCGTGCTGGTCGGTGCCATCGCTGGCGGTGGCGCTCTGGCCTACGTTTACAAGAGTCTCGGACGCAGCAGTGCCGACGGCGCGACGCCGGTGGTGCGCGCCGAGCGGGCGCCAGCCAAGGCCAAGCCGGCCGATCCGGGCGGCAAGGAGATGGCACACACGGACAAGAAGTTCATCAATCGTCTGACTGACGACAAGTCAGGTGGATCGCCGCGCTTCGGCGATGCCGCGGCAGCGCTGACTACCCCGGATTCCGGCACGGCAGGTTCGAACGACTCCGATGGCGCGCCGCGGAAGGTAACGACGCTCGTCGTCAACCGTGACGGCTCCATGGCGTCGCCCAACCCGTCTGTCCCGCTGCCGCAGAACAGCGGGTCGGGACTATCGGGCGCTGTGCCGGGCATGGTGATCGAGGGGCTCAATCCCTCGCCGCAGCGCCCGCAGCTGCGCGGCTCGGCGGTACCTGTCGAGAACCAGGCGGCCGTACCGGCCAAGCCGCAGATCATTGCCAAGGCATCGCCCGCGCCAGAGCCGCCGCAGCGTGCCCCGCAGAAGCCCATTCAGCGCGAGGAGGCTGCCGTGGCTGCTCCCCCTTCCGGCCGGCCGGTTGTGGCGCCTGCGGCCGCGGGCAACGGCTTTGTGGCTGTGCTCTCCTCGCAGAAGAGCCGCATGGATGCGCTCAAGGCGTTCGCCGACATGCAGCAGAAGTACGGTGACACCCTGCAGAATCGCACGCCGGACGTGCGCGAGGTGGACCTCGGCGACAAGGGCGTGTGGCACCGGCTGGTGGTCGGACCGCCGGCTTCGCGCGAGGCCGCCAGCGGCGTGTGCACGCAGCTCAAGGCGCAGGGGTACTCGGGCTGCTGGGTGGTGGCGTACTAGATCGCGATCGCCTCACACGGGAAGCACTGCCGCTTCCATGTGAGGCGTGAATCGCACTCTAAATGTTAGGTGTAGAGCAGGATTCACGCTTCGGCCGAGACGCCCCCCGATTGGAAAAGTGATTCAATCCGAAGCGATCCTGCTCTAGGCCGCGAACTCACCGCACGGATAAACATGAACCGCCCCTATTGGGGCGACGAGCAAGTTCGCTCTGCTCGAAGGTTGCACCCGGACGAAGCACGGCATTGACCAGC
Organism: uncultured Alphaproteobacteria bacterium; assembly: GCA_963806735.1. Lineage (GTDB taxonomy): Bacteria > Pseudomonadota > Alphaproteobacteria > Rhizobiales > Hyphomicrobiaceae > CADEFX01. The sequence goes on from CAWEBE010000047.1 coordinate 132,951, forward strand.
GCTTGCAGCGGCGTCTCGTGCAGGGCGTTGCTGTCGTGCCTTCAGGGCCTTTGAAATTGCACGATCCTCGCGCCTTATCCCGAACGGCGCCCTTCAATCATCAGAGCCACTGTCGAGGCGAGAGCCGCGATCCGCTTCAGCTTGTTGGCTGCTTCTCGCGTGTCAGGCTTCGTGCCCGACTTTAGGTGCCCGACTGCCTCTTGCAGCAGTTGCTGGATTTCGCGAATGCTCTCGTTCATGCACACGCCTATGCAAAAGCAGCGTAGCGTTATCGATCTTTTTTACTCGTCTTGGATTGATTGTTAGCGCTTGCGAATGTTGAAGGCTGCGCAGGCGGCTTCGGCTTGTTGGCTTTCGGTTTTCGCTTTTCTTTATTGCCTCGTTGCTCGCGGTTTGCCATATCGCATCTCCTTCTCGGTCGACGCCCGAGTGTACGCCCTGTGCATCACACGGTCACGTGCCGATCAGGACAAAGAGAAAGACTCACGCTTGGCATCGCCAAGCGTGAGTCTTGCCGCCGGCATTGCCGGTACATTCATGGACAATGTGATACGGCGTTCGCGCCTACACCGCGCGCAGGTTCTCGGCGGACGACTTACCGCGCTTCCGATCAGCGACGACATCGAACGTGACCTTTTGTCCTTCGCTGAGCGTGCTCAAGCCGGCGCGCTCGACTGCGCTGATATGAACGAACACATCTTGGCCGCCATCATCCGGCTGGATGAAGCCGAAGCCTTTCTGGCTATTGAACCACTTCACTGTTCCGTTGCTCACGGGTTTTCCTTCGCAAAGAGTGTGTACCTGACGGCATCGAGGACGAAGCCGACATTGCTGTTGAGATGTGGTGAGAGGTCTCAGTCAGGCACGCTGTTCGCGGCGAGGCCAAGTCGTTCGGCCCAATCTCAAGTGCAGCACATAATAGCTATTCGAGACATTAACAAGGCGTTTTCGAGATAGTGGGAGAACTTTCGCCCGGTCTGCCCGCGTTGTGCTATAGTGCATCGTAACCGGCTGAAGGCAGCCTCAACATGACGATCGTTTCGCCAAATCGAGCGCTGTGGCTCTGGCCGTCTCTGGCTGCGCTTGCCTTTGGTTGCGCGGCGGCGATTGTCTCTGCGCAGGCCGAGGGAGCCGAGATCTACGCCCGCGTTCTTGCGGCGAGCGGTGCCGGGCTCGCATTGGGCTTTGTCGTGCCCCTACTGGCCATACTGTTCCGCCCCCGCGAAAGATAGCGAACCGCAACGCGGCGGACAAGCACCGCGAAGGCGATTTCGGATGGGATAAGCTCAAGGAACTGCTGCAGCGCGCATGAAGCCAGTGAGCGCATAAGGGAGCCGAGCACGGCGATCTGTTGATGGCGGCGACTAAGGGAGTGTTGCGATGGTCCCGATACATCCTGAAATCCAAGTGCGCATGACTGGCGAGTCGCAACATGCTCTCTTCATCATGGGGAGAGCAGTGGCGGCCATGCGGCGCGCTGGATTGCCCGAGAGCGACCGGCAGGCTTTTCTGGCCGAAGCCACTTCGGGCAGCTACACCGATCTCCTAGCCACGGTTCGGCGCTGGTTTCGGATCGCGTAACCGAACTGGCGCTGGCCCGGGGACACTGGAGTGGTAACGGCCACACAGAGAGTTCAGTGATGAAGGCATTCGATTACTCGGCATCAGCGGAACTCTTCGCCAGCGCTACGATCAGCCATCGCGGAAAGCCGAGGGCAATGGCCTATCGCCGATTTTCAACTGCCGCTGAAGCCCTTCGGTATGCAATCGAGGAGCTGCCCACGCCGTTGCTCAACGGCACGGTTCTCGAGGTCGGCGAGGAACGTTACGACGCAGCACTGATCCGCGCTCTTTACGATGATCCGGCCTATCCGCTAGCCCGCTGTTAAGCCGAAACAAAGCCGTGGCTCAGAGGAAGGGTCCAGCTACCTCGACACCACGACAGCGCAGGTCGCGCATCAGCTCTTGGTATTGCCTCTCGTCTATCTTCGCGCTGCGTGCCGGCAGAAGCGTGATGATCTCTCGGCCGATTACGCTTTCATCGAGCCATTCAACTCGAGCGACCCGCCGAGGTCGATGTGCCGTTTTGCGCCTGACCGCCAGGCAAAGATCCCGTGCGATGAGGAACGAGACGGCGCCGTCGCATTCCGTTGTCTCCTGCGAGAGGACAAACCAGCGCGCAAGCGTCCATAGCATGAAGCTCTTGATGAACCGCTCACACTTGCGCTGCGCTCTGAGGTGCTTCTGGCGCGCGGCGAAGAGGACGAAATGGCCATCGCCACTGGCGATCCTGAACCGGGGCACGAGCGGTTTGCCCTCGCGCAGCATTCGCGTGGAAACGTTCAACTCCTTCATCAGGATGTCGCGCATCAGATCGGACATCCCGAAGCTCCTGCAAAACCTTACAAGCGGCGTGAGAGTTGATTTTCGCTGGCCACCCGCTCAAAATTCTCGGCGGAAGATTTTATGCGGTATTGAGGCTGCCCATCCTGAAACGGCATCAGCCTGACAATCGTGTACTTGCTCGATGAGGCCGGTATGCCGATCTTGCCGGCGGCGAAATCTACGAACTGGCCGACCTTGAACCTGTGCTGGGTCATAGTTGAATCTCCATGCTGAGCGAATCGTGCGACCCGCAACACCTGCTTCATGCGAGACGCGCCCCGCTCGCGCAGCTGAGCTGTCAGGGCTTGCCTCGGGCCTCGAGCAAGGCAATGAGGCGATCGAGCTTCTTGTCGATCTGGCCGAGATGGTAGGCGATATACTCTGCTGCGTTCGTCATTCGGCGATCGACTTGGCCAAGAGTGTCCGGGGACGGTTCGGGCAAAAAATCGTCCTTCATCCGTTGTCGCACGCTGTCCTCTGAGGCCTCGTTCACGATTTTTCCTCCTGCAGGCCAGAATGTCAGAAGCGAGCTTGCACTACCAGTACATAACACGCCGGTCCGTGCGCGAGGCCGCCTGCAGGGCGGCAAATGAGGCTGATCCGGCCACAAGGCCAAGGTCAGCTCCGGGTCTCGAGCTGCTGTCGCGACGGCTTCGGCGGGTCGTCGGCTTTGGGCTCTGTGGCCGAAATCGCCACCTGTCTAGGCGCCCGTGGGCTGCGACGCGGTTCGGTATTTGCCGGACTTGACCGTCCGCGCCGCCTGTGACTTTTAGTGTGATGATCGAGACATTCGCGGTCGCTCGCGGCAGGGTGTTTGAGCGAATGTCTCGATCTGAATCACACTAGGGTCTTACGCTTGCTAGTGTCCTTTCGATCGCGAAGTTCGTTCAAAGCAAGCCTCGAGATCCGACGAACTTCGCGATCGGGACACCAGCGGAAATGCTGAATGCCTTTATCACCGGAGTGGCCGGCGAGCGGCTCGGCGACGATGAGCGGCGGTTCCTGCGCGAAGCGAAGCCCGCCGGGCTGATCCTGTTTGCGCGCAACTGTCGCGATACCGGGCAGATCCGTGCGCTCATCAGCGACTTCAAGGATGCGGTTGCCGAGGACGGCCTGCTGGTCCTGATCGACCAGGAGGGCGGCAGGGTGCAGCGGTTGAAGCCGCCGCTCGTGCATGCGCTTCCCTGTGCGGGCGCGTTCGCCACGCTGCATGGCGAGGCGCCGGAGGCGGCCTGCCGCGCAGCGTTTCTGGCTAGCCGGTTGCTAGCCAGCGAGCTGATCGCACTCGGCATCAATACGGATTGTGCGCCGGTGCTCGACGTGAATGCGCCGGGCGCGCACGCCGTGATCGGCGATCGCGCCTACGGGAGCGAGCCCGGGCCGGTGGTGGCGCTGGGCCGGGCGGTGGCCGACGGGCTTTTGGCCGGCGGCGTGCTGCCGGTCATGAAGCACATCCCCGGGCACGGGCGGGCGACCGCCGACAGCCACCTCGAGCTGCCCGTGGTGACGGCGGGCATTGGCGAGCTGGCGGCCTCGGACTTCGCGACGTTCCGGGCGCTGAGCGATCTGCCGGCGGCGATGACGGCGCACGTGGTTTTCACGGCTGTCGATACGCGCGCGCCGGCCAGCACGTCCGCCACGCTGACGCGGCAGATTATTCGCGGGACCATTGGGTTCGACGGCTTGTTGATGAGCGATGATCTGAGCATGCGGGCGCTGACGGGTACGCTCAAGGCGCGTGCGGAGGCGGTGATCGCGGCCGGGTCGGATCTGGCCCTGCACTGCAACGGCCAGCTTGACGAGATGCGTGAGGTGGCGGCGGGGGTTCCGGTGCTCTCGGGGCGGGCGCTGGAGCGCTTCAACCGGGCCCTTGGCGCGCCCATGCCCTCTACGGCCTTTGATGTGGCCGAGGCGGAAGCGGCGCTGGGCCTAGTTTTGGCGAAGGTGGCCTGAATCAGTGTAATGGTAGTCGGCGCGCCGGGCGTTGCTGCGGCCGCCCATGTTGTGACCACAACCGAGGCGTGGATGACGGAAGGAGATGCCAGCGAGCCGGGCCCGGCCGAGGTGCCGTGGGAGGTCGCGTCGGGGCTGGAGCCGCCAGCGCCGGGGGAGGCATTTCACGTCGACGTGGCGGGCTTCGAAGGGCCGCTCGACCTGCTGCTGGCGCTGGCGCGCACGCAGAAGGTCGATATCGCCAAGATTTCGGTGCTGGCGCTGGCCGAGCAGTATCTCGTGTTCATTGCCGAGGCGCAGAAGGTCAAGCTGGAGCTGGCAGCCGACTACCTGGTGATGGCGGCGTGGCTTGCGTTCCTGAAATCGCGGCTGATCCTGCCGCGCGACGAAATTCCCGAGGACCAGCCGAGCGGCGAGGAGCTGGCGGCGCGGCTGGCGTTCCGGCTGATGCGGTTGGAGGCCATGCGCAACGCGGCGGCCCAGCTCATGACGCGCAAGCGGCTCGGCCGCGATGTGTTCGCGCGCGGCATGCCGGAGGGCGTCAAGACCATTCGTGATCGCGCCTACTCGGCGGAGATCATCGATCTACTCAAGGCCTATGCCGAGCAGCGCAGGCGGACGGTGGCGCACCGGGCGCACGTGATCAAGAAGCGCACGGTGTGGTCGATCAAGGAGGCCCGGCAGCGCCTGGAGGCGTTGGTCGGTCACGTGACCGGCGACTGGGTGCAGCTTGACCTGTGCCTGGAGCAGTACCTGGTGACGTCGGAGATCGGGCGCACGGCGCTGGCAAGCTCGTTCGGGGCGACGCTGGAGATGGCACGCGAGGGCCTGATCGAGTTGCGCCAGGCTGAGGCTTTTGCGCCGATCTACATGAAACGCCGCGAGGCCGGTGCGGGTTGGGAGCGTGTGAGCTGAGGTGAAGTCGAGGCGTGGTGCGTGACGAACAGAAAAGACAAGACGGGGACGCGCATGGTTCCGCCGAAACAGAGCGTTGCGACGCAAGACGAAGGTATCGATCTCGATGAGGTGCTGGCCGACGAGGGCTTGACGCCGCAGCCGGCGGGCCGCGTCCTGCCGTCGAATGTGCGCGCGCTGCCCTCGGCTGACCGGCGCGAGAAGCTGCGCATTCTGGAGGCGCTGCTGTTTGCCGCCTCCGAGCCGCTGGCGGAGAGCTATCTGGCGGGGCATTTGAAGGTCGGCGATGACGTGGCGGCGCTGCTGGAGGAGCTGAAGGGTTTCTATGCCAGCCGCGGCATCAATCTGGCGCGCGTGGCGGGCAAGTGGGCGTTCCGCACGGCGGAGGATCTGGCCTATCTGCTGGAGAAGCATGCGCTCGAGGAGCGGCGCCTGTCGCGCGCGGCGCTGGAGACGCTGTCGATCATCGCCTACCACCAGCCGGTGACGCGCGCTGAGATCGAGGAAATCCGTGGCGTGCAGACGTCGAAGGGCACCATCGACGTACTGCTGGAGACGGGGTGGATCCGCCCGCGCGGGCGGCGGCGGGCGCCCGGCAAGCCCATCACGTATGGGACGACCGAGGCGTTCCTCGAGCACTTCGGGCTCGATGCGATCAAGGACCTGCCGGGGCTGGCGGAGCTGAAGGGCGCGGGTCTCCTGGACTCAGCATTGCCACCGGATTTCAAGGTGCCGGAGCCAACCGATGTGGCCGCGCTGATGCCCGACGAGTTGCCGCTGGAGGATGACGAGGACGCGCAGGAGGAACTGGGCCTCGAGGATGAGGCGGAAGTGGAGGCGTCGGAGACGGGCGATGAGGATGATGAGCCGGCCGTCACCTGAGTGATGGTTCGGCGATGCGTGAGGCGAAGTGTTGAGTTTCCGAAACTGGTTTCCAAACGGCGCGCGCAAGAAGCCGTCATCGTCTCCGGCAGGTGTCGGGGCGCGGGCGGCTGCGGCGTTTGCAGCAAGCCTGAAGCTCGAGGCACTCGAGCGGCGCTACGACGAGATGTGGGCGCTGCGTGGGCTCTCGCTCGATATTGCTCCGGGTGAGGTGGTGTGTCTGTTGGGGCCGTCCGGGTGTGGCAAGACCACGCTGCTGCGTGTCGCCGCGGGGATCGAGAAGCCGTCAGGCGGACGGGTGCTGATCAACGACCGCGAGGTGGCGGGTCCCAGCCGCTTCGTGCCGCCGGAAGGCCGCAACGTCGGCCTCATGTTCCAGGACTTCGCGCTATTCCCGCACCTGTCGATCCTTGACAACGTTGCCTTCGGGTTGAAGGCGCTGGGGCACGAGGAGGCGAGGCGCGAGGCGCGCGCCATGCTGGCGCGCGTGCGACTGGAGCGCTACGCGGAGGACTATCCGCATATTCTGTCGGGCGGCGAGCAGCAGCGGGTGGCGCTGGTGCGGGCGCTGGCGCCGCGGCCCGCCGTGATGCTCATGGACGAGCCGTTCTCCGGTCTCGACGTGCAGCTGCGCGAGGGCATCCAGAACGAGACGCTGGGTCTGCTGCGCGAGACGCGGGCGACGTGCATTCTGGTCACGCACCATCCCGAGGAGGCGATGCGGCTCGGCGACCGCATCGCGGTGATGCGCGCCGGGCGGCTGGTGCAGGCGGGCAAGGCGGAGGAGCTGTATCGCGACCCGGCGGACCTGTTCGTGGCGCGGCTGTTCTCGGAGATCAACGAGGTGCCATGGCGCATCGAGGGCGGGGCTCTGCGCACACCGGTGGGGACGTTCTCGGTGCCCGAGCTGCATGAGGGCGAGCGCGCGACGCTGTGCCTGCGCCAGCGGTCGATCAGCTTCGTGGCGCCGGGTCAGGGCCAGGAAGCGCGCGTGCTGCGCGTGAAGTTTCTCGGTGATGCGGCGCTGGTGGAGGTGGGCGTGCAGGGCTTCGAGGCGCCGCTCAAGGCGCTGGTGCGCGAGAGCGAGGTGCCGGTGCAAGGCGTGGAGGTGGCGATCGCGGTGGACCCCGCTCGGGTGCTGGTGTTCCCGGCGGAAAATGGGGAAAACGGCAGCGGCGCAAGGGTTTGACCGGCACGAAGTTTTGAGGGCGGCGTCCTTGTTCGGCATGCCCCTTTCTGCGATAGTGCCGGCCAATCAAAAGTGACATCGTGGTCCGTACAGTGGACAGAGTGTATCCGCCACGAGACGGCGCCGCGGTCGCCAAAGGAGCGAAATTCAATGGGTAGCCTGAGCGTATGGCACTGGCTCATTTTCCTGGCCGTAGCCCTGCTGCTGTTTGGCGGCAGCGGCAAGATCTCCTCGATCATGGGTGACGTGGCCAAGGGCATCAAGAGCTTCAAGAAGGGCATGTCCGAGGACGACGAGGTGGCCAAAAAGCCCGAGCCGCCGAAGGTGATCGAGGCGAGCAGTGCACCAGGGGTCAAGCCCGGTGAGCACCAGCAGACCGGAGCGCCCAGCGGCAGCAAGTTCGGCTGAGCGCTGGTTTGGTTTATCGGGCTCCGCCCGGACGGTCTTTGCTGGGGGTCCACGCGAAGCGTGGCGTCCGCGCAGAGCGCGGCTCCGCCGGCGATGCCAGGTCCAAGCAGAGCTTGGCTCCGCCAAGACGCCGCATGCAACTTCGCTGGCGTGGGGCGGGGCGCGCAAGGGTTGAATGAATGTTCGATATTACGTCCAGCAAGCTTCTCCTGCTCGGCATCGTGGCGCTGATCGTCATCGGGCCGAAGGACCTGCCCGTGCTGCTGCGGACCATCGGCAAGTACGTCGGCATCATCAAGCGGCAGGCAGCCGAGTTCCGCGCGCAGTTCGAGGAAGCGGTGCGCGAGAGCGAGCTCGACCAGCTCAAAAAGGACGTGGAGAGCATGGGCGCGGAGGCGGAAGCCTCCATGCGCGAGGCCGAGCGTACCGTGACGACGGAGCTGGATGCGGCCAAGGCGGAGGTCGAGCAGGCGACGAATGTGAGCCTGCTGGACAAGCCCGCCGATGCCCCTGCTGATCCGATGGCGCACGATGCGAACGGGCTGCCGATTGCTGACGAGACGAAGGTTGCGACGGCAGAAAGCTCCGCATCCAGTTCAGAGCACGGCTCCGCCGCTGATTTCAGAACACGGCTCCGCCGTGACGACATCTCTCAACGGCGCTGATCGGCACGCTGAGCCTGTGGCGCACGCGGAGGCTGAGCCGAAGCCGGAAGCGGTCCCGACTGATACCCGCGTCGAGCAGAAGGCCGGGGTCTGAGGCCATGCAGGAGAGCGTTCCAGCCAAAGCGGAGCTTCCGTCCGACCGGCCAGGCCAAGAAGACATCGATGCCTCGAAGGCGCCGCTGCTGGATCATCTGATCGAGCTGCGCCAGCGGTTGATCTATTCGCTGCTCGCCTTCTTCGGCATGTTCGTGCTGTGCTTCTTCTTCGCGCGGCCGATCTACAACGTGCTGGTGTGGCCGTTCGTGCGCGTGGTGGGCGAGGACAAGGCCAAGCTGATCGCCACGCATTTCCTCGAGCAGCTCTACACCAACATCAAGCTGGCCGTGTTCGGGGCTGCGTTCCTGTCGTTCCCCGTGGTGGCGAACCAGATCTACAAATTCGTGGCGCCCGGCCTGTATCGCAACGAGCGCGACGCCTTTCGCCCGTACCTGATCGCCACGCCCGTGCTGTTTTTCCTCGGCAGCCTGGTCGTGTACTTCATCGTCATGCCGATGCTGATCCGCTTCTCGGTGGAGATGACGCCGCAGGCGGCCGGCAACGGGCATGCGGCCATCGAGCTGCTGCCCAAGGTGTCGGAGTACCTGTCGCTGATCATGAGCCTGATCCTGGGCTTCGGCGTGTGCTTCCAGCTTCCCGTGGTGGTGACGCTGCTGGCGCGCGCCGGTGTCGTGAACGCGGCTTCGCTGCGCAGCTTCCGGCGCTATGCCATCGTCGCCATCACGGCTGCCGCTGCAGTGCTGTCGCCGCCCGATCCGTTCAGCATGCTGGCCATGATGCTGCCGACCATGCTGCTGTACGAGGCCTCGATCTGGGTGGTCGACCGCATCGAGAAGACGAAGGCGGCGGCGCAGGCCGGGGAGGGGTGAGGTGCTGCAGATGCGCGTCTGGGTCGGCGTAATCTAACCCGACACTCTCATGTCATCCCGGGCGAGCGTCCATGCGAAGCATGGCTTCGCCATGACGCGAGACCCGGGACCCAGGGCCACACATGCTGCGCGAGCATGTCTATTGGGTGTACATCCTGGCCTCGGATCGCAACGGTACACTGTACATCGGCGTCACGAACGATCTCTATCGGCGTGTACTAGAGCATCGCCAAGGGCTGGTTCCGGGTTTTACCAAGCGTTATGGCGTGAAGCGCCTCGTATCCTTCGAGGAGCACGGCGACATAGAAGACGCGATTGCGCGCGAGAAGAGCATGAAGCGATGGCGGCGCGCCCGGAAGCTCCAGCTTATCGAGAAGAGCAATCCGCAATGGCGTGATCTTTGGGTGGAGATCGGTGGTGTGGATGATTGAAATAATCAGTCTGGCTGCCGCCTGTGATCCTGGGTCCCGGGTCGCGCGCGGGAGCGGGTCCCCTCGGTGCCGACATCGGTCTCGGCCCGCGCTTGCCCGGGATGACATCTGAGTGTTGCACCTTGCCACGCTGGACGCACGGTGTGACGCCGCCTATTTTCGCGCCCAACGTTTTGCCTTGGGCGTCATCCCCGGCCCCGCATGCGCGTCCGCACGAACGGCGCACGCGGAAATGGCCGGGATCCGGTCGGTTTTCCATGCACTCAGATCGTGTGGAGGCGCGTCTGGGTCCCGGCCGATTCCCGGTTTCTTGTTCGCGCGCCTCTGGCGCGACGGGATGACGTTAAGGGCGAGGTTTGGTTTCTTGATCGTCGCGAGAGGCGCTGGCCGTGTTCGACATCAGATGGATTCGTGAGAATGCCGCGGCCTTCGATGCGGGGCTGGAGAGGCGTGGGATCAAGCGCGGCGGGGATGTGAAGTTCTCCAGGGAGCTGTTGGAGATCGACGATGCGCGGCGGCGCGTGATCACCGAGCTGCAGGAGGTGCAGGCGCGGCGCAATGCGGCGTCGAAGGAGATCGGCAAGGCCAAGGCGGCGAAGGATGAGACGACAGCAAGTAAGCTGATGGCCGAGGTGGCGGCGCTCAAGGACGAGCTGGAGAAGGGCGAGAAAGAGCAGAAGGCGCGCGATGAGGACTTGCGCGCGGCGCTGGCGGTCATTCCCAACATTCCGCTCGACGAGGTGCCGGAGGGCGCCGACGAGAAGGGCAACAAGGAGGTGCGCAAGGTTGGGACGCCGCCCGCGCTCGGCGGCATGAACAAGCCGCGGCAGCACTTCGAGATCGGCGAGGCGTTGGGGCTGATGGACTTCGAGACCGCGGCGAAGCTGTCGGGTGCGCGGTTCGTGGTGCTCAAGGGGATGCTGGCGCGGCTGGAGCGCGCGCTGGGCGCGTTCATGCTCGATCTGCACACGACGAAGTTCGGCTACACCGAGATCGCGCCGCCGATGATGGTGCGCGACGAGGTTATGTACGGCACGGCGCAGTTGCCGAAGTTTGAAGAGGATCAATTCTACGGGCTCTCAATTCGGCCCATGAAATCCCCGTTGGAGGACCCAAAAAGGGTAGAGAAATCCATTGCTGAATTCCAACCGTTCGCGGATCAAAACTACAGGACAGATCAAGAAATATTGCAGGCGCTGGAAAATTTCGACTTGTCGAAAATGGATAAACGGGCTTGGCGTGGAGTGACAGAATTTGCCCGGCGAACAGTTGAGTTGGGTAACGATTTCAAGAATGACTACATCAAGCTGGGGCAGACGCTAGGAGAGTACCTTACAATCGTCGAGAAGGAACGGCTGTGGCTCATACCCACCGCCGAGGTGCCGCTCACCAATCTCGTGCGCGAGAAGATCACCGACGAGGCCGAGCTGCCGATCCGCGTCACCGCGTTCACGCCGTGCTTTCGCGCGGAAGCGGGTGCGGCCGGCAAGGACACGCGCGGCATGATCCGCCAGCATCAATTCTCCAAGGTGGAGCTGGTGTCGATCACCACGCCCGATAGGAGCAAGGACGAGCACGAGCGCATGACGGCGTGTGCGGAGGAAGTCTTGAAGCGGCTCGGGCTCGCCTATCGCACCATGCTCCTGTGCACGGGCGACATGGGTTTTGCCTCGCAGAAAACCTACGACATCGAGGTGTGGCTGCCGGGGCAGGGCACCTATCGCGAGATTTCATCGTGCTCGGTGTGCGGCGACTTCCAGGCGCGGCGAATGAACGCGCGCTACCGGCCCAAGGGCGGCAAGGACACGCGCTTCGTGCACACGCTGAACGGCTCTGGCCTGGCAGTGGGGCGCACGCTGATCGCCATCCTGGAGAACTATCAGGAGGCGGACGGCTCGGTGACCTTGCCCGATGTGCTGGTGCCGTACATGGGCGGGGTGAGGAAGATCGAGAAGGCGGGGTAGCGGTTCGCGCGGCGGGACCGAGTGCGCGGAAGCGCACCTGTCCCGGGATGACGTTGCACGAGCCAACCGCATCCATGGGTGTCATCCTCGGACTCGGTCCGAGGATCCAACTTTCCACAAACTCTGGTCCAGCGAGAGAAATGGGAGAGGTTTTGCACGCTGTTCCTCCCATCGTCTGCGGCACCATGGGTCCTCGGGACAAGCCCGAGGATGACACTTTGGGTGGGGCAAGGTTGTGCCACACGCACAGCGCGTCCCTCCCCACTGAAGGAGTGGGGAGAGGGGACAAAGTATGTGCGTAGTGTGCACTGCGTACCGAAACGTTATCCGCTCTCGCGGCGGTCCGCGGTGACGAGACGCCGATGCGAGCGAAGACGGTGGGTGGGGTTCGGGAGTGCTCGTGCAAGCGTAGTGCAACGGCCGGTTAACATAGGACAACACTAGCGCAAGCATAGGACAACGTTGGCGCAAGCGTAGCGCAACAGCCCGGTTAACATGAGGCAATGTTGCGCTATACGCGATACGCGCGGGGCAGGCAAAGTGGGACGAAGAGAAAAGTAATCCCCGCACCGGTGAGCGACCTCATATTGATGGCGTCTCGGATCACCGAGGTTGCGCCGGACTGCAGTGGCCCGCCTCAGCCTGCGATCCGGGAGCCGTCGTCTGTTTTCCCTGCCGCGGCTGGCTGCCAGACCAGCGGAGCGTCGCAGCGGGATTCGGAGATGGCTGAGACTGGGCATCGTTGAGCCCATCCGAGCGCAAAGGTCGACCGGCTGAACGATGCCCGGCTCCAGTTTGCGGCATGAACCTCGAGCGGAATTCCGCTGCGGGGTTGAGCGCGCTGGCTAGTGTCCCGATCGCGAAGCTCGTCGGACTTTGTGGCAACCGCTACAGGAACTTCGCGATCGAAAGGACACGAGCAGGTATATGATCCTAGTGTGATTCAGATCGAGAAATTCGCTTGGGAGACATGCGGCGAGTTCTCGCGAATTTCTCGATCATCACACTAGCGCGGAAACCATGTGACGCCGAGGCGTCATTGCATCGTGCGACTCGAAGGGTAGAGTGCACCGATGCGTATTCTCCTCACCAACGACGACGGCATCGACGCACCAGGGCTGCACGCGCTCCGCCAGATCGCGGCCGAACTGGCTGACGAGGTGTGGGTCGCAGCGCCGGAGAGCAACCAGTCGGGCGCCGGGCATTCGCTGTCGCTCAACGAGCCGCTGCGTATGCGCGAGGTGAGCGAGCGCGTCTATGCCGTGCGCGGTACGCCGACCGACAGCGTCATCATGGGCGTGCGGCACGTGCTGAAGGACAAGGCGCCGGATCTGGTGCTCTCGGGCGTCAATCGCGGCGCCAACCTGGCGGAGGACGTGACGTATTCGGGCACCATCGCGGGCGCGCTGGAGGGCACGCAGCTCGGCATCCGCTCGCTGGCGCTGAGCCAGGCCTACGGCTACGAGCGAGGCGATGCGCCGCGCTGGGAAACGGCGATCGCGCACGCGCCGAAGCTTATCCGGCAATTGCTCGCCGAGGAGTGGCCGGCGAGCGTGCTGATGAACCTCAACTTTCCCGATTGTGCGCCGGATGCGATCGCGGGTGTCACCGTCACGCGCCAGGGCAAGCGCGACCAGAACCTCATGCAGATCGATGAGCGGCGTGACACCTGGGGCAATCCGTACTACTGGCTGGGCTTCGAGCGCCGCCGCTCCAATCCGGCCGAGGGGACGGATTTGTGGGCGGTCTACAACGACTACATCTCGGTGACGCCGCTGTACATGAACCTGACGCACACGGACATGCATGCGCGGCTGAAGAGCAAGCTCGAGCGCTAGAGCAGGATCGCTTCGGATTGAATCACTTTACCGCAATTGAGACCTCTCGGCCGAAGCGTGAATCCTGCTCTACACTTTAAGTTTGGAGGGCGATTCACGCTTCACATGGAAGCGATAGTGCTTCCATGTGAAGCGATCGCACTCCAGTGGCGCGATCGCAAAATTCTACGAGAAGCTTTCCGACTTTCTTCGAGGCGCCGGAAAGCCTTTCGTATCTTGTGGCCCTACTTACGTGCCCCGGCACGACGCCTGCGCGTTTCCGGTGTTGTCCGCTTTTGCGCGCCTTCGGCATCTTTTTCTTTGCACGCCTCCGGCGTGACGCAACTCCGCCCCGACTTTCTCACAATCGAGCATTACAAAGTTCCCTGCGGTTGTGTGGTCGCTGCGGGGAAGAGCGACATGGCACGACACCCGGGGAAACGGGTTGTTGCGGGAGAACCTACGGCCGTTAAGGCCCTCTTAACGAATTAATGGTTAAGAGAAGTCTAGGTTCAGAGGTGTGCCACATGTTGCGTTCAAAGCGTAGTCGCGGATTGCGGAGCGTCTGTGGGCTGAATGGGCCGGCAGGCGCGGTTTTGTTGTTGGCGCTGACGGCCGGAGGCTGCAGCGCCGATCTCGGCCGCTTCGACTTTCCGAGCGCCGGTTATGCGCCGGACGGCCAGGGCTCCACGTCGTCGCTGCCGACACCAGCCGAGCCGATGCGGCGGGGTGCCGGCCTCGCGCCGGACGATCGTTACGCCTACGACCGGCCATCCCAGGGCGGACGCTACCAGGCTCCGCGCGGCGACGCCGTCTACGGCAGCGTGACGGACGGCGACGCGAATGTGCGCCCGGCCGAGCCCGCTTACGACAACAGCAAATCCTATCAGCCGCAAGGTCAGCGGATGGCCTCACTGCCGCCGCCGCAGCGGGACTATGCAACTCAGCCGCTGGGAATGTCAGATGCGCCGCAGCGGCAGTCGCAGCAGACGTATGTGCCGGCATCGCGCGGGGCAGCGCCGGCAGTGAGACAGGTGCCGGTGTCTGCGGTCGCTCCGCAGGGCCACACCATCGAGGTGCAGCAGGGCGATACGCTCTCCGGCATCTCCAAGCAGTACCGCGTCTCGATCTCCGAGCTGATGTCGATCAACAACCTGCAGAGCCCGATCCTGCGGCCGGGCCAGAAGATAACTCTGCCTGCCGGCAAGCGGCCAATTGCACAACGACTGCCGGCAACGCCCGCGCCCCAACAGGCGAGCGAGCAACAGCCCATGGCGCAGCAGCCAATCGCCACAACGCCGCGCCAGCCACAGGCATTGCCGGTGGTGACCCAGGGCGCGGCGCCATCGGACTGGCAGGGCACGCACACGATTGCGCAGGGCGAATCGCTTTACGGCATCGCGCGCAAGCACAACGTCAAGGTCGCTGAAATACAGCGCGTCAACGGCATCAGCGAGGTGACGAAGATCCGCCCTGGTACGGTGATCAAGGTGCCGGGTAGTGGCGGTTCTACAGCGAGATCCACAGCCACGCCGACGCCGCGGACCGCCGAGTCTGACATTTCGCAAGCCACACCAATTGGCTCGCCGAGCACGGTCACGCTGAAGCCGCGCATCATCAACGGCGGCGAGGCCAGTGCACCCGCCGAGCCAAAGCGCGTGGCTTCGCTCGGTTCGTCTACCCCGACGACGAACGACGCTGACGCCGCCCCGAGAAGCGACCAGGCCGCGGCTGCAGCAGAGCCGCCCAAGGCCAGTGCAACTGCCAAGTTCCGCTGGCCGGTGAAAGGCAAGGTGATCGCCCAGTTCGGCCCGCGGCCGGACAAGTCGCACAACGACGGCATCAACATCGCCGTGCCGCAGGGTGCGGAAGTGTTGGCTTCCGAAGGCGGCACCGTCGCCTATGCCGGCAACGAGCTCAAAGGATATGGCAACCTGTTGCTGATCCGGCATGAGAACAATTGGGTCTCCGCCTACGCCCACAACGATCAGCTGTTGGTCAAGCGCGGCGACAAAGTGCGGCGCGGGCAGACCATCGCCAAGGCCGGCAACACCGGCACTGTCGATCAGCCGCAGGTGCATTTCGAGTTGAGGCAGGATTCCAAGCCCGTCGATCCGCTGCCGCACATGGAGAAGCCGTGAGTTGTCATAGCCCTGACACGCGAATATTCTAGTGTGCAACCAATATGGAATTGATCGTGTGGGTGCTCGTGAGTGAGTCCCGTGCGGTCAGTGAGACAAGGGCCCGCTGCCGGAGATGGCGCGGGCTCTTTGATTTTTTGCCGGGCACATGTCCGTGCAGTTTAGGGTTGGGCTTATTCTGACCTCAGCTTCTGCCCGGTGCGTCCGGCCAGATCCTGGATGAACTGCCATGCCACGCGCCCCGAGCGGGCGCCGCGCGTCATGCTCCACTCCAGCGCCTCGCGCACGAGCGTCTCGTCCTTGATCCTGAGCTTGTGATGGGCGGCATAGCCGCGGACCATGTCGAGATACTGGTCCTGGGTGCCGTTGTGGAAGCCGAGCCAGAGTCCGAAGCGGTCCGACAACGAGACTTTCTCCTCGACCGCCTCGGACGGATTGATGGCAGTCGAGCGCTCGTTCTCCATCATGTCGCGCGGCATCAGATGGCGGCGGTTGGAGGTGGCATAGAACAACACGTTCTCCGGCCGGCCCTCGATGCCGCCCTCGAGCACGGCCTTGAGCGACTTGTAGCTGGTGTCGTCGCGATCGAAGGAGAGATCATCGCAGAAGACGATGAAGCGGTGCGGGCTCGCGCGCAGGTGCGTGAGGCAGTGGGGTAGCGAAGCGATGTCCTCGCGATGGATCTCCACGAGCTTGAGATCGTACTTCTGCTTCCCTTTGACAAAGCTCCTGCAGACTTCCGCGTGCGCCGCTTTCACGAGCGAGGACTTGCCCATGCCGCGCGCGCCCCACAGCAGCGCATTGTTGGCCGGCAGACCCTCGGCAAACCGGCGAGTGTTGTCCAGCAGTTGATCGGCGGCGCGCTCGATGCCTTTGAGCAATGCAAGCGGCTGCCGGTTGACGTGCTCGACCGCTATGAAGGTCTCCGGGTGGGCCTGCCACACGAAGGCCTCGGCAGATGCGAAATCGGCTGGGATAACGGCGGGCGGCGCCATGCGCTCGAGTGCAGCCGCCAGCCGTTCGAGCCGATCGAGCAGGGCCTTCTCATCAGACATCGGACGGGAATTCCAGTTGCGGCGCAGGTATCGCCGGCTTCTATAGACGAGCACCCGTGCCGCGTCACTCGCCGGCATGCGAACCGGTGAACCCGAAGCAGGGGAGCGCTGGTCGCTGGAGGTCCCGAAAGGGTTGCAATCAGGAGGCGTGGCACTATAGTCCGCCCAACTCAATCCCATGGACCGGCCGCGGCAAGTCCAGCCATGCACGGTCGGGTCTCGCCGTTCCCGACAATCGAGGTTGTCGTCGATGTTCATCTCTCCGGCCTACGCTCAGGGCGCATTCGGCGGCGGCGATTTCATGGTGCAATTGCTGCCTATCATACTGATGTTCGTGATCTTCTATTTCTTATTGCTGCGTCCACAGCAGCAGCGCATGAAAACGCACCGTGAGATGGTCGCGAACATCCGGCGTGGCGATACCGTCGTGACCTCGGGCGGCATCATCGGCAAGGTCACCAAGGTCAAGGACGACGGCGAGATCGAGGTCGAGATAGCCGAGAACACGCGCGTGCGGGTGGTCAAGGGTACGGTCAGCGAGGTGCGGGTCAAGGGCGAGCCGGTCAAGGAAACCCAGTAGCGCGCGCATGCTCTGCGGAGCCTTGTCGTTCGGCCGTTCAGTGAGGTCCGTGAGCAATGCTGCATTTCTCCCGCGCAAAGGTCATCGCCATTATCGGCACCTGTCTGCTCGGCTTGCTGTTCGCGCTGCCCAACCTGTTCTCGCGTGAGACCGTAGCCACCTGGCCGAGCTTCATGCCCAAGCGGCAGATTCCCCTCGGTCTCGATCTGCAGGGCGGCGCGCATCTGCTCTTGGCCATGGACTCCGACACGCTGCGCAAGGACTGGCTCGAAAACCTGCGCAGCGATGCCCGCCGGCAATTGCGGGATGCCAAGATCTTCCCCTCCGCCGTTGGGGTCTCTGGGGGTGCAGTACAAATCCGTTTCGAGAAAGCAGACGATGTCGAGCCCGCGATCAGAGAGCTGCGCAAACTGGCGCAGCCCATCGGGTCGGCGGTGCTAGGGACGGCTGGTAACGACATCGACGTTGCCAAGGGAGACGGCACCACCGTCACCATCACGCCGACGCCGGCGGGACTGCAGCAGCGCATCGCCAACGCCGCAAGCGCGGCGATCGAAACCGTGAATCGGCGCGTCAACAATCTGGGTACCGCGGAGTCGACTATCGTCAGACAGGGCCGCGATCGCATCCTGGTGCAATTTCCGGGCCTGCAGGATACCGCCGAGTTGAAGAAGCTCATCGGCGAGACAGCCAAGCTGACGTTCCACGACGTGCATCCTCAAATCACGCCCGAGGAAGCCGGCCTGACGCGCGCCCCATCCGGCTACAGAATCTATCCCTCGGCCGAGCGTGACGGGATGT
Source organism: uncultured Alphaproteobacteria bacterium (assembly GCA_963806735.1). Classification (GTDB taxonomy): domain Bacteria; phylum Pseudomonadota; class Alphaproteobacteria; order Rhizobiales; family Hyphomicrobiaceae; genus CADEFX01. The sequence continues at coordinate 151,063 of CAWEBE010000047.1, forward strand.
CTTATCTTCTGCGCGAGGTCCCGGTGGTCCAGGGCGACGACTTGACGGACGCGCAGCCGGGCTTCGACCAACGCACCAACGAGCCGATCATCTCTTTTCGGTTTAACAACTCCGGCGCGCGCAAGTTCGGCAACTTCACCAAGGAGAATGTCGGCCGGCCATTCGCCATCGTGCTCGATGACAAGGTGCTATCCGCGCCGGTGATCCGAGAGCCCATTCTCGGCGGCTCGGGACAAATCTCCGGCAGCTTCACGGTCGAGAGTGCCACTACGCTGGCCGTGCAGCTGCGCTCGGGCGCGCTGCCGACCAAACTGACCATCGTGGAGGAGCGTACTGTCGGCCCCAGTCTCGGCGCGGATTCGATCGAGGCTGGCAAGCGGGCCGGCATCATCGGCGGCATTGCGACCATCGTTCTTACCATCCTCGCCTATGGCACGTTCGGCATCTTCGCCGTAGTTGGGCTGCTGGTGCACTTTCTGCTGACAATCGCGGCCATGTCCGTGATCGGTACGACGCTGACGCTGCCCGGTATCGCCGGTCTTGTGCTCGGTGTCGCCATGGCCGTCGATGCCAACGTGCTGATCTATGAGCGCATCCGCGAAGAGCTGCGCAACGGCAAGACGCCGATCTCCGCCATCGACGCCGGCTTCACGCGCGCCTTCATCACCATCGCCGACAGCCAGCTCACAACGCTGGCCTGCGCCGTCGTCATGTTCTGGCTCGGGTCGGGCCCTATCCGCGGCTTCGCGGTGACGCTTACCATCGGCATCTGCACATCGATCTTCGCGTCTGTGACGGTCGTGCGGCTTCTGGTCTCCTACTGGCTGCGCTCCATCAGCAAAACGCGTCGCACCTTCGAGGTGCCAGTCTAGGACGGCACGCCCATGCGCTTTCTTCCCAACTTCAAAGGTTTCGACTTCTTCCCGCACAACCTGCGCCTGCCCTTCATGCGCTACAAAGGGCTGTGCCTGGGTCTGTCCATCATCGGCATGGCGGTGTCGCTGTTGCTGTTCTTCACCATGGGGCTCAACTACGGCGTCGATTTCAAAGGCGGCTCCATGATCGAGGTGCAGTCGAAATCCGGCCCTGCCGATGTCACTATGCTGCGCGACAAGCTCGGGAAGCTCGGGCTCGGCGCCGTGCAGATCCAAAGTTTCGGCGCTCCCAGCGATGTTTTGATACGGATCGAAGAGCAACCCGGCGGAGAGGCGGCGCAGCAGGAGGGCCTCAAGAAGGTCATCGATGCACTCGGCGATCAGTTCGTGCAGCGCCGCGTGGAGGTGGTTGGGCCTGCCGTCTCCAGCGAGCTCAGGATGACGGGGTTCATTGCCGTTGCCGCTGGTCTGCTCGCCATCGTGGCCTATGTGTGGTTCCGGTTCGAGTGGCAGTTTGCCGTCGGCGCCATCGTCGCGCTGACCCATGACGTCCTTCTGACCATCGGCATCTTCTCGCTGCTGCAGCTCGAGTTCGATCTGTCGATCGTCGCCGCGCTGCTGACGATTCTCGGCTACTCCGTGAACGACACGGTGGTCGTGTCCGACCGAATTCGCGAGAATCTGCGCAAATTCAAGAGAATGGACCTGAACGAGCTGCTGAACCTATCGATCAATGAAACGCTGTCGCGCACAATCCTGACCGGCGTAACCGCGGTGGCCGTGCTGATTTCGCTCTATATCTTCGGTGGCGAGGTCATGCGCAATTTCAACTTCGCCATGCTGCTCGGCGTGTTGATCGGGACCTACTCGTCGATCTTCATTGCCGCGCCGCTGCTGGGCTACCTGGGCGTGAAACGGGATTGGAGCGCCGTCAAGGCCGCCGCACCTAACGCCGCTGCCAAGCGGGCTTGACGCGGCCCCTCGTTCAGGAGAAAGGCATGAGCCCGGGAGAGGCCAAATATCCGGGGCGCGCGCCCATCGACGCCTACGGCAACCGGGGCTTCCGCTTTGCCGGCATGAGTCATCGCGGCTCCATTCTGTGCCTGCCCGAGGCCATCATGGCATGGGATGCCGACAATGCGGCTGCGCTGACGCCGGCAAGCTTCGCGCCGGTGCTCGATTGCAAGGACCAGGTGCGGGTTCTGCTGCTCGGGACCGGCCAGACCCAGGTTTTTCCGGGCGAGGCAGTACGCGCTGCGCTGCGCGAGGCGGGGATCGTTGTCGAGGTGATGAATACCGGCGCGGCGTGCCGGACTTACAATGTGTTGTTGGCAGAGGGTAGGCCGGTGGCGGCCGCTCTCATTGCGGTCGACTGAGCCCAAGGAGCCGGCATGAAGAGCATCCTTTCGAGCGGGTCGACCGCGTTGACGGCGGGGTTGGCTTTGTCAGGACTGCTGCTGATCCTGTTCCTGGGGCTTTGGTTGTTGAACTGGGGGCTGGACGGCATCGGTTTCATCTCTCTGCTTTTGCGCTGGGTGCATATGCTCGGCGGCATCCTGTGGGTGGGCATGATCTGGTTCGTGAACTTTATCTTGTTTAAGGCCATCGACGAGGCGGACGAACCCGGCCGCGCTATGTTGCACAAAGTCATGGTGCCACGGGTTGCGCACACGTTCCGGCATGCATCTCACCTGACAGTGGTGTCTGGCGCGCTTCTGCTCGCGAGCACGGGGTATGTGCTCGACCGCTGGGTCTTCCTCTCCGCGGTCTATATCCCGCCGCTGCGCAGCGGCTTGCTGTGGTCTGCCGCCGCAGCCGGTCTGGCCATGTGGATCTTCGTCCATTTCATCATCTGGCCTAGTCTACAGATCGTGCTGGGCGAGCGGCCTGCCGATGATGCGGCTAAGGCACGGGCCCGCGCGCAGGTGCGCACGTATGCGCGGATCAACCTGATCCTCGCCATTCCTGTCACTCTGGCGATGGTTGCGGCAACGCACCTCTACTGACGCAATGACCGCGACCCGAAGCGATGGCCTGTACGCATCGGATGCGGTGCGCCAGGCGGCGCGTCTGCGCGAGCCCGACCGCTACCTTGCGGCGCTGCTAGCGCCGCGCGCCGTGCGCAGAGACCTAGTTGCACTCGCCGCCTTCTCGGCCGAGTTGTTGCATGCGCGAGATGTCGTGCGCGACCCCATGATCGGCGAGATCAGGCTGCAATGGTGGCGCGATGCGCTGCAGGCGCCAGCGCGCGGCGAGTGGACCGCCAATCCGGTTGCTGACGCACTTGGCGCGGCGATGCTCCGGCACAGCCTTGCTCCGGCTGTGCTCCAGGCGCTGATCGAGGCGCGGTCGCGCGAGTTGCAGGCGAGCGCGGGCGCTGAAGAGTCCAGCGACATCATCGGCGCGGGTGCGGAGGAGACGCTGTTCAAGGCAGCACTGTCCATTCTTGGCTTGCCTCCCTCAGGCGCGAGCGACGCGGCCTGCGCGGACGCGGGTGTGGCCTATGGCATAGCGCGGCAGGGGACCATAATTCGGACGGCGGAGCAGTCGCACGGCAGTCCGCGGCACGATCTGGTCCAGGCCATGTGGAACCAGGCGCGGGAGGCTCTGGTCGCCGCGCGGCAGCGAGTGAGTGAGCTTGGTCCGGGCGCGCTCGTGGCTTTTCTGCCTTTGGTCATGGTGGAGCCATATTTGCGCGTTCAGGAGCAGGTAAATGCAAATCAGCTCGGGCTCGTTGCGGACATCACTCCCCTCAGTCGCGTCTGGCGGATCTGGCGCGCAAAGCGGCGTGGGCGGTTCTAGGCTCGCACATGCGTTAGTTCTGCTCGCTGGGCTGTTCCTGCTCGGCGTGATGCCGGCGAATGCCGAGCCGCGCATTCTGTGGCGCGTCGAGAACCCATTTCGCTACTTCACCGATCCAGCCGATACGGACATGCATCGCGCGACCTATGCGGCGCTACGTGGTGCAGAGCGGCAGGAGCCGGTGCTGTCTGCCGAGCGGGCCCTTTCACAGCGCCACGACGGCCAAGGGTGGGCGGCAACGATGGCGGGCCGCGTTTGCTGGAATAACGCCAGCAACCGTCACACCTGTCCCGGCGTCAGAGACTATCTGCATCCGACCGCGCACCGCCTGGTGTTCGAGCTGACGGATGTTGAGGACGCTGCCGCCGTCGATTGCGCATGGGTGATGGAGCCGCAGAGCACGCGCGGCCGTGCGGCCAGGCTGACGTTGCCCTGCGATCAGCCGGTAGTGCTGGACGTGCCCTATCCCGACGGCGGGCAAATCAGTGTCGAAATCGGCGCCGTGCGTGTTGCCACCACGATTGCGCAGGTAACGGATCTCCTCGTTGTCGGCCTGGGCGACAGCTTCGCTGCGGGTGACGGAAACCCGGACGTGCCGGTGCGCTTCTCGCGCGAGCGTGTGGCTGACTACGGCCTCATGGGGCAGGATAAGAAGCCTATCGGTTATCCGGCGCGTGTCGGCGCGTGGCGGCAGATCGGCGACAACACGTTCATCGAGCAGAACCCACGCTGGCTCGATCAAGCCTGCCACCGCTCGCTTTATTCTCATCAGTTGCGCGCCGCGCTGCAGCTGGCGATCGAGGACCCGCATAGGGCGGTGACGTTCGTGAGCTACGCATGCTCCGGTGCAGAGATCATTGACGGCTTATTTCTGCGCTACAAGGGACACGAGTGGGTGCCAAACCCACCCGACCTGTCGCAGATATCGGCCGTCGCCCAGGCGCAGTGCGGCCGACACGGGGCGCGGGACTATGATCTGCCGGAGGCCTATCATCTCGGTGGCAGGATTCCTCAGCTCAAAGGCGGCCTCGTGCTGCGCAGGTGCGATCCGGAAGCGGCACGCCGCATCGACCTGGTGCTGCTGTCCATCGGCGGTAACGACATCGGCTTTTCGCGTCTACTTGCCAACGCCGTATTGGACGACCAGTCGGTGCTGCGGCGACTGGGTGGCTGGTTCGGAGAGGTTTACGGGTTTCTCGACGCGAATGCGCAGCTCGACAAGCTGGAAGATCTCTACAAATCGCTCAATCGCGCCATTCACAACATCCTGCATGTGCCCTGGAACGAGGCCGATCGCATCGTCGTGACGGCCTATCCGCGCCTCACGCTCCTTGGCGACGGACAGTCGGTTTGTCCGGATGGCCACGCCGGCATGTCGGTGGTGCCTGACTTCGCCTTGAGTGAAATGAAGGCGCGAGACTCCGGCGTTGCCGCGGCCCGCCTCGACCACGTCATGGAGGACGCGAGCCGGCAGCACGGCTGGACCTACGCCAACAGTCATCTGTCGGCGTTCCTGGGTCGTGGCATCTGTGCGGGCTGGAGCGACAATGCGCTCTCGACGGCCGATGATCTGCGCCTGCCGCACAAGACCGGCAACGGCTGGGAGCCCTACAACCCGGCGGATTGGAAACCTTATGCCTCGCGTCAGCGCTGGTTTCGCACGCCCAACGACGCGTTCATGACGGGCAACTTCCACGTCAGCGCCTCGCTGCTGCAGAAGGCCCTCAACCTGCAGACCCTGTCATGGTTCCAGCTCCTACTCGCCAGCCTCTATTCGGGCGCCTTCCATCCGACCGCTGAAGGCCAGGCGGCAATGGCGGACGCCGTGGTGTTGGAGGCGCGGCGCGTGCTGGCCAAATACGAGAGCCGGCGCGCGGTGCGCTAGGCGCGCCTATGTGGGCACCGGGGGCGCGGACTGGTCGAGCCATGTGTCGAGATCGGCGAGTGCTCGGAGCGCGATGGCGCGTTTTTTTGCGAGCGCCTTCTCCTTGCCCTTGAGCCGCTTGCCGTCCGCACCACGCTCCGGCGCCTCGGCCGGGGGGAAAAGACCAAAGTTCACGTTCATCGGCTGAAAGGATCTCGGGCCCGCGTCGATGGTGTCGATATGTCCACCGGTGATGTGGGCGAGGAGCGCGCCAAATGCTGTTGTCGGGGGCGGTGTGCGCGGAGCCAGACCCAACCGCTCGGCCGCAGCGAACCGGCCCGCCAGTAGCCCGATCGCCGCGCTCTCCACGTAGCCTTCCACACCTGTGATCTGTCCGGCAAAGCGCAGTCGCGGTGCGGTGCGCAGCCGCAGCAGGGGGTCCAGCAGCTTCGGGCTGTTGAGAAACGTGTTGCGATGCAGGCCGCCGAGGCGGGCGAACTCGGCGTGCTCGAGACCCGGGATCGTGCGGAAGATGCGAGCCTGCTCGCCGTGCTTGAGCTTGGTCTGGAAGCCGACCATGTTCCAGAGCGAGCCGAGCGCATTGTCCTGCCGGAGCTGCACGACGGCGTGGGGGCGCGTACCCCCTGCGTTGGGATCGGCAAGACCCACCGGCTTCATGGGGCCGAAGCGCGGTGTGTCGCGTCCGCGCTCGGCCATGACCTCGATAGGTAGGCAGCCGTCGAAATAGGGGGTGGATGCCTCCCAATCGTGAAAGCTGGTTTTCTCGCCAGCGAGGAGAGCATCGATGAAGCTCTCGTATTGCTCGTGTGTCATGGGGCAATTGAGATAGTCAGCGCCGGTGCCGCCGGGGCCAGCCTTATCGTAGCGCGACTGACGCCACGCCACCGACAGATCGATGCTCTCCAGGTGCACGATCGGCGCAATGGCATCGAAGAACGCCAACTCGGTTTCGCCGGTCAGAGCTTGCAGGGCCTGGCTCAGAGCCGGTGACGTCAAGGGTCCCGTTGCAAGGATAACGTTGTCCCACGCGTCCGACGGTAGTCCTTCGAGCTCGCCGCGTTCGATACTGATGAGCGGGTGTGCTGCGATCTCCGCAGTCACCTCGTCGGAAAAGCGATCGCGATCCACGGCCAGCGCTCCGCCGGCCGGGAGCTTGTGGCGGTCTCCGGCTGCCATGATGAGCGAGCCTGCCCGGCGCATCTCCTCGTGCAACAGGCCGACAGCGTTGAGCTGCCAGTCGTCGGAGCGGAACGAGTTTGAGCACACCAGCTCGGCAAGGCCGCCGGTCTGGTGCGCCTCGGTCATGCGCACCGGGCGCATCTCGTGGAGGACCACGGGTATGCCAGCGGACGCGATCTGCCAGGCGGCCTCGGAACCGGCAAGTCCGCCGCCGACGACATGGATAGGCGGAGTTGCTGTCATGACTGCAACGTAATGCTGGTCAATTCTATCCACAATCGGGTCTGCTGCATCGATACGGACATTTGGTATGCCAGAAACGGCCGGTCAGGCCGCTTGGGCAAACCCCAGCCCGGATATCCAATCGTCTATTGCAGCCGTGCCCGTCGGACACGATATGTGGCGCGGACGGCAACTCAAGGGAGACATGCCATGACGCCCGAGGAACGCGACCTGATCGCCGGCCTGTTCGAGCGCATGCGAGGGATGGGTGCAATCGACAAGGATCGCGAGGCCGAGGACCTTATTGCACGATCGACCCGCCAGGTGCCGGATGCGGCCTATATGCTGGTGCAGTCCGTGCTGGTGCAGGAGCATGCGCTGCAGGAGGCGGGTGCGCGCATCGAGGAACTTGAGGACCGGGTGCGCGACCTGGAGCGCGGGCAACAGCGCTCGTCGGGCTCGGGCGGCTTCCTCGGCGGCATTTTCGGCGGTGGACGGGGGACCGAGGAGCGCAGCTCCGGCAGCGTGCCAGCGATCGGCTCGCGCGCTGCCGCGCCGGCGTATGATCGGACGCAGGTAGGACCTGGAGGGTCACCCTGGGCCCAACGTCCCGCTGCCTTTGGTCATGCGACGGAGCCTGCGCGCGGAGGTGGTGGAGGGTTCTTGAAGGGTGCCATGGCCACGGCAGCCGGTGTTGCAGGTGGCATGCTCCTGGCCGACAGCATTCGCGGGATGCTCGGCGGCGAGGCGGGCAAAGCGCACGCGGCGACCGGCAGTGAAGCCAAGGCGGAGGACACGAAGGCGGAGTCATCGCCTTACGAGGTCAACCAGAAGGAAGAAGCAAAACAAGAGCCGCACTATCAGGACCCACAAGATAACGATCCAGGGAACTACGAAGATGCGTCCTGGGGTGGGGACAGTAGTGGGGGCGACAGTTTCGATATCTGAGCAATGTCGTGCAATAAAACAGGGGCGCGCTTGCGAGCGCGCCCCTCACATTGCGACTGTTAGCAAAGGGCGGCTACGTTTGCGATCCGCCAACCAACCCCGCGATCCGCATGGCGAAGGCGTAGTCGACGGCGATCTCCTTGAGCTGCTCGAAGCGGCCCGAAGCTCCGCCGTGACCCGCCTCCATGTTAGTCTTGAGCAGGATGAGGTTGCTGCTGGTGTTTTTCTCGCGCAGCCTGGCGACCCACTTCGCCGGCTCCCAGTAGGTGACACGCGGATCGGTCAGCCCGCCGTAGGCGAAGATGTGCGGGTAGGCCTTCTTGTCCACGTTCTCGTAGGGCGAATAGGACCGGATCGTGCAGAAATCCTCCTTCGAGGCGATGGGGTTGCCCCACTCCGGCCACTCGGGTGGCGTCAGCGGCAGCGTCTCATCGAGCATGGTATTGAGCACATCCACGAACGGCACATCGGCGATGATGCCGAGGAACAGGTCCGGGGCCATGTTGGCCACAACCCCCATCAGCATGCCGCCGGCTGAACCTCCGTTGGCGACGATGCGGCCGCGGCTCGTAAAGCCGAGCTTCACCAGATGCTCGCCCGCTGCAATGAAGTCCGTGAACGTGTTGATCTTCCTTTCGAGTTTACCCTCCGTGTACCAGCGATAGCCCTTGTCCTTGCCGCCGCGGATGTGGGCGATGGCAAATACGAAACCGCGATCGACCAGCGACAGACGCGTGGTCGAGAAGCCGGCCGGGATGGGGATGCCGTAGGCTCCATAACCGTACAAAAACAGCGGTGCGGAGCCATCTAGTGGTGTGCCCTTGCGATAGAGGATCGAGACCGGTACCAGCTCGCCATCTGGGGCGGGCGCCTGAATGCGCCGCGTCACATAGTCGGCGGAGTCGTGCCCGCTGGGCACTTCCTGGGTTTTTCTGAGCGTGCGCTCGCGGGTCTCCATGTCGTAGTCGAAGACCTGAGCCGGCGTGGTCATCGAGGAGTAGGTGAAGCGCAGCATCGACGTGTCGAACTCGTAGCCGGTCGACATGGACAGTGAATACGCCTCCTCGTCGAAAGCAATGGCATGCTCCGAGCCGTCGGCTCGGCTGATGACGATACGCGGCAAACTATCCTCGCGCTCCAGCCGCACGATATGATCGCGGAACGCAACAGTCTCGATGATGAGACGGCCGGTCTTGTGCGGCAGGATCTCGCGCCAGTGCTCCTCACCGGGCGCATCGATAGGCGCCTCGCAGATGCGGAAGTCCTCGGCCCCGGCAGAGTTGGTGGTGATGATGAGCCGCTCGCCCTGGTGCTCGACTTGGTACTCGTGCCCATGGCGGCGCGGGCTGACGAGCCGCAGGTCGCCATGCGGGGCGTCGGCGTCGATCAGGTAGACCTCGCTCGTCTGATGGTCATGGACGTCGATCTCGATGAAGCGGCCCGATTGGGTCTGGCCGACGCCGACATAGAAGCCCACGTCCTTTTCCTCGTAGACGAGCACATCGTCTGCGGGAGAGGTTCCGACAGTGTGCCGGTAGACGGACAGGGGCCGGTGATTGGCGTCGAGCCGGACATAAAACAGGGCCCGGTTGTCCCGGGCCCAGACCACCGACCCACGCGTGTCGGGGATGGCATCGCTGAGATCCTGGCCGGTCTCGAGATCGCGAATGCGGACGGTGAACAGCTCGCTACCCTTCTCATCCACGGCGTAGGCAAGCAGACGATGATCATCGGAATGCGCGGCGGCGCCGAGCTGCCAGTAGGGCTTGCCGAGCGCCTCCGTGTTGCCATCCAGCAAAATGGTCTCCACCGCGCCATTGCGCGGCCGGCGCATCAGTCTTGGGTACTGTCCGCCGGTGACGTAGCTGAGGTAGTATTCGAAGGATCCGTCGGGCGTCGGGACGGAGCTATCGTCCTCCTTGATGCGTCCCTTCATCTCCGCGAACAGGACCTCCTGGAGATCGCGCGTGTCGCCGAGTTGGGCCTCGGTGTACGCATTCTCCGCCTCCAGGTGTGCCCGGATCTCCGGGGCAAGGAGGGCGGGATCGCGCATGACGTCCTGCCAGTTGTCGGCACGCAGCCAAGCGTAGCCGTCTACGAGCTCGACACCGTGCCTGATGGCCACGACAGGCCGCGAGCTTGCGAGCGGCGCGGCAATGGCGTTAGGGGATTTTACGAAACCATGCATTTGGGGCCTCCACGCACGCCAAGCAACCTGCGGATTCGGGCACACCCGCGTCCCAATTCCGGCATTTCCCGGTCGCTTCCCGGGCGTGTTTCAAGTCTTCTTTGGCTCGAATTTCAGCGCTGCGCCATTGATGCAGTAGCGGAGGCCTGTCGGCTGCGGACCGTCCGGAAATACGTGTCCCAGGTGAGCCTCGCAGCGCGCGCACCTCACCTCGGTCCGCCGCATGAACAGAGAGGCGTCCTCATGCTCGCTCACGACCTCGTCCGCAGCGGGTCGGTAGAAGCTCGGCCATCCGGTGCCGGAGTCGAACTTGGCATCGGAAGGGAACAGGCTCTCGCCGCAGCAGACACATCTGAACGTGCCGTCGCGCTTCTCCTCGTTGTAGGGATGCGTGAAGGCCCGCTCCGTGCCGTGCTGGCGCGTAATGCGATACTGCTCAGGCGTCAGCTGCTGGCGCCACTCGGTGTCGCTTTTGCCGACTGTCTCATCGTGCTGCTTGCCGCTCTTCGTCGTGCTCATGCCATTCTCCCTGGGCCGCTGCCTAAGCGAGCCATGAGGCCAATCCGGTCTGGCGCGTAGTAGATTGCCCCATCGTGGCTTGCGGAGCCAGGGGCGTATCGCTCGGCTCGGTGGGACGGTGTTGCTTTAGAATTCTAGATAGGAAGAAGCATGGGCAAACAACAGATGAGGCATAAAATTTCACATGGAATGCATGAAAGTATACGATAAATACCACCAAGTATTTACTGATTTTATGCTTCTATATTTTCCACTTTATGTTATTCTAGACAATGTAGATGCTATTTGTGTCATCTATTTGTCTTATATAATCTATATCTTCTCGGCATGATAAACATTTTTCGAGATGCTCCGCAATGGAGTATTGTCATTGCAAAGATATTCAGAGGTTGTTGTCCGGACGGATATCACCTCTCGTCTGATGTCCAAGATATGACATCTTTCTATTGTCTTGATCGTGTGATCATTTGAGATATATCAATCTTGCCGCAGTGGTTCTACCCGGTGTGGCCAAGCAAAAAGCTCACTCCAATAAAGCGCGTAGCAAGGAGACGAGGGAGCAATACTGATGGACGATCCAGCCAAGACGGAGCTGGTAGAGCTCACAGCCGAAATAGTCTCGGCCTATGTCAGCAAGAACAGCGTGCCGGTCACCGATCTGCCCGGTCTAATCAATGATGTTCATGATGCGCTCAGCCGTGCCTCGGGTCGTGGCGGGGGGCAGCCGGATCGGGAAGAGCTGAAGCCTGCCGTTGCCGTCAAGAAGTCCGTGATGCCCGACTACATCATCTGTCTCGAGGACGGAAAGAAGTTCAAATCGCTGAAGCGCCATCTGCGCACGCACTACAAGCTTTCTCCGGACGAGTATCGGGCCAAGTGGCATCTACCGCCGGATTATCCCATGGTCGCTCCCAACTACGCGGCGGCCAGATCGCAGCTCGCCAAAAAAATGGGACTTGGCACTCGCCGCGACAAGTGACCAGGCTCAACGCAAGATGCGAGGAGTGGGCTGTTGCATGACGGGATGCGCGCGGCTCGCGTGCTCAGCGGCCAGCTCCTTTCGATAGGCTCGGAAAAGGGCTGCGTGCCGGGCCCGGTCGTAGGCCCAGTGGCCAGAGAGCCCGCGGCGACGTTCCTCCCTTAGTGCGCGCCGCAATTTGGAGATGCGTCTGCGCCGACCGTCCGCGCTCTGGTCCGCGAGCTCTGCGGGCCACATGGGAAGTAGACGCTGCAGGTCGTGCACACGGCGATATGCCTGCACGTCCGGTGTTTCGCGAGACGTCGGAGGCATGACGGGCCTCGGGTTGCGTTGCGATGCGAGCATCGCACCCGGGCATGTGCGCGGGGATTACTCCGGCGGCTGGAGGGGCATCTTCACCGCGGCACTCGGTCCGATTCGAGCGGTTGCGAGAGGTACACGACAAGCGGCCGCCCATCAGGCTAGACTGGCGGCACTTTTGGATCATTGCCGGGGCTCATGATGACGTCCACCACCAAAGGCCGCTGCCAATGCCGGGCCATCGAGTACGAGTTCGAGGGCAAACCCAAGTGGGTCATGCACTGTCACTGCGAGAGCTGCAGGCGTGCGGTCTCGTCTGCGCTCGCCACCTATATCGGCGTCGATATCGGGCAGTTCCGCTACTTGAAGGGTGAGCCGGCGATCTACGAGTCATCGCCCGGGGTGAAGCGATACTTCTGCGCGACTTGCGGCTCGCCCATGGCCTATGCGGGAGCGCGCTGGCCGCGCGAGGTGCATCTGTTTCACGGCACGCTCGAGGATCCCAAGCAGTGGCCCCCGACCGGACACGCGCATATCGAGGAACAAGTGGTTTGGTTCGACGTTCATGACGAGTTGCCGCGCTATCAGAAGACGGCGAGTAAAGGCGCCAGTCCGGTCCGCAAAGGTCCAGGAAAGTCGTAGCGTCTGCGCTTGCAGCCGGGGCGGCCCACACAATGGAGGAGGAGAGCAGACTCCATGGTGGAAAGATTGGCCGCGCAAGCCGCGGGTTCTGATGTTCACATCGAGACCATCTGGCTCGATGACGACGGTCTTGTCCCCAACAACGCGAGCCTGCCCCTCATCGTCTACCGCCGAGTCTTCGCTGCGGGTGATGCGGCTGCCGAGCAGCGGATCGAGGCGCTGTTTGCTGCCAACGGCTGGAGCGGAGGCTGGGTCAACGGCATCTATCCATTCCATCACTACCACGCTACCACGCACGAAGTGCTGGGCCTCGCGCGGGGGCGCGCGCAAGTGCAGTTCGGTGGTCCCTCCGGACCGGTCCTGAACGTCGTGGCGGGAGATGCCGTCATGATCCCAGCCGGTGTCGGTCATTGCCGCCGCTCATCGGCGACGGGCCTGTCCGTGGTTGGTGCATATCCGGGCGGCTCTGATTGGGATTTGCGCCGGGCGACGCCCGAGGAGTACCAAGCCGCACTACCGCTGATCGCGGCCGTCGCCGTACCGGTGTCTGACCCGGTTCTCGGGTTGGTCGGACCGGCCTGCCAGCCGCAGGGGCGCAGACAATAGTGCTGACCGCAGCATGCCGCCTGTGCGCCGCGTGTGCTGTGGGCAGCCTTGACCGACTCCGACGCGCCACCTAAGTTCCCGCCACTTTAAGGGCCCGTAGCTCAGCGGTAGAGCATCTGACTTTTAATCAGGTGGTCGTTGGTTCGATCCCAACCGGGCTCACCATTAAAAGTCAAAGACTTAAGCGGTAGTCTCTCATCTCTTCGCGCCATCAAATGCCGCTTGGGGACTAACAGGGGATCAACAGACTCGACGGCACCCGCGCCTCCTTCTCGAGAACGACATCCTTCGGCTTTTTGTCCTGGCGCAGGCCGAGGAACGCCGGGTGGCGCATCTCACCCGCGTCCGTCCATTCAGTGAACCTCACCTCAGCGACGAACTTGGGTTTCACCCAGGTGGTCACCGCCTCATCCTTGATGCGATGCTTGAAAGGTGATGAGCGCGCGCGCAGCGGCGACAACTTGGCGTGCAGCTCCTTCAGCATGGCATGTGAGAATCCGGTGCCGACGTGACCGGCATAGCGCCAGGCGTCTCCGTCCCGCACCGCCAACACCAGGGCCCCGAAATACGGACGCGTCCGTCGCGGCGCGGTGAAGCCGACAACAACAACTTCCTGGCGCCTGGCGGTCTTGATCTTCAGCCAGTCCTTGCTGCGCGCGCCGGAGAGGTACCGGCTGTGGGCACGCTTGGCCATGATGCCTTCAAGGCCGGTCTTTTGCGCGGCATTGAAATAGCGCTTGCCATGTTCCGGCAGATGCTCGCTGTAGATAAGCAGCGGGTCCTTGGGGAGCAGGGCCCGCAATCGCTCCTTGCGCTCGATGAGCGGAAAGCCCCGCAAATCCTTGCCGTCCAGGAACATGAGGTCGAAAACGCAGTAGCGGAGATTAGCGGTAGCGCGCAGCGCATTCTGCAGCAGCTGGAAGCGCGAGATGCCGTGCGCGTCGACCGCAACCAGCTCGCCGTCGATCACAGCGTCCTTCTTGATCGTCTCGAGCGCCTTGGCGATCGGCTTGTAGTTTTCACTTACGATCGAGCCGTTGCGTGAGTAGAGCGTGACACGCCGCTTCTCGATGGCGGCGACAATGCGAAAGCCGTCCCATTTGCTCTCAAACACCCAGTCGCGGCCGTCGAAGGGCGCATCGATGAGCGTGGCCAACATGGGCTGCAGATGCTTGGGGAGCTTGGATTGGCGCGCCATGGCGCAAGACTATCGCGGCACGCCGGTGGTTCCCATCCCGGCTTGGGGTGGCAGCTTCTCGGTTATTGGTCTGCTGCAACTGCGTAACGCCTGCCGTTATAGACGAATTGCCGATCCGATAATCGTCTCCAGGCACTTTTTGCCGGCGATCATCGCTCGTGACGGACTGCGAGTAAGCGCGGACGGCAGTCCAGCGGCACGCAGGAACTTCGACCCACGCGCTGTGTTTTAGGGGCGCAAGCTCAAGGGGTTGTGCCATGCCGCGCGGCGACAAGTCGAAATACACCGACAAGCAGGAACGCAAGGCCGATCACATCGCTGAAGGTTATGAAAAGCACGGCGTACCCGAGAGTGAGGCCGAGCGCCGAGCCTGGGCGACCGTCAACAAGGACGACGGGGGCGGCAAGAAGCCCGGCGGCTCCGGACGCGGGCGTCGTACCGGGCATCCAGCGGCACACAAAGGAGGCCGGCTTGGCGGCAAAGCTGCCGCTTCCAGGCCTGCATCTGCGCGCTCAGCATCCGCCAAGAAGGCAGCGGCGACGCGCAAGCGCCGCGGACAGAAGTGACCAAACTCGAGACCGCCATGTCCAAGATCAAGAAGGCGCGGGCCGTCGGATTGAACCACATCGCGCTCGAGGTGGGCGACATCGAGGAGGCTTTGGCCTTCTACGGCCGCCTGTTCGAATTCAAGCTGCGCGGCAAGAGCGAGCATGCCGCCTTCATCGACCTGGGCGATCAGTTTCTTGCCCTTCAGAAAGGCCGCAAGCAGCCCGGCGATGACGGGCGTCACTTCGGGCTGGTGGTCGATGACAAGGAGGCGGTGCGCGAGGCACTGGCCGCTGCCGGCGTGACGGTCCTGCCGGGGCGCTTCCTCGACTTTCTTGACCCGTGGGGCAACCGCATCGAGATCGTCGGCTACGACAACATCCAGTTCACGAAGGTGCCCCATGTCCTGCGCGGCATGGGCCTGGCCCATCTCACAAAGACGCCCCAAGCCACCAAGGAGCTGACCGACAAGGGAATGGCGCCCGAGTGAAGCGGCTTTCGCGAACTCACACGAAAGGAGAGCGACACCATGGCCGACACGCTAGCGGCAAAGAGCTGCACGCCGTGCAAGGGAGGCATTCCACCGCTCACCTCCCAGCAGGCCGAAAGCCTTCACCGGCAGGTTCCCGGCTGGGAGCTGCGCGATGACGCGCATCGGATCGAGCGCAAGTTCAAAAGTTCCGCAACTTCGGTGAGGCGCTGCGCTTCGTTAGGCGAGTCGGCGAGCTGCTGAGGCCGAAAGCCATCATCCCGGTGTCTGCTTCGGCTGGGTCATGCGGCCGTGAGCCTGCAGACAAGAAGATCAAAGGCCTGCAGAACGACTTCATCATGGCCGCCAAGATTGATCGGGTCGCCGAACAGGCGGCGGCATAGCCAAGCTCCGGTTTGTTACCGGGAACGTTAGCGCTCCAGCGGCCGGAGGCGAAAGCACTGAAGCTTGCCTGTGATCCGGCAGCAGCCGCTGCAGTGATGGACCGCGTGAAGGCCGTTTTGCTTGGCACCGCTGCGCTGGGGTCGTTTGTGCATCGCGGACAAGTATGGTGATTTCTTTATCGAAGCCCTTCTGGGGGAAGCCGCAGGCGCTCCAGTGGGAATGGCGAAGCCAATGGCATACCTCCGGCAGGTGATGGTGGAGGAAGGTCATCCCGAGCCCAAACGCCGCAGAGCGCGCGAGAGCGATTCCAGGGGGGAGAAACCATGTTCTTGCGTCGTGGCCGGCCCGCCCTTTTCGCGCACGAGATGGATTTCGCGATCATGAAAACGTTCAAGACCCGGCCGGTGCCCAGCATGGATCACCATCGCGTCGGGCAGAAGGTCACGCATGTACTCCATCATTCTGAACTGGCTGAGTTCGTCGAGCGATGACGTCGGCTCATCCATGATGAGAATGTCGGGCGGATGGATCAGCACGCGGGCAAAGGCAAGGCGTTGCTGTTCGCCGCCTGAGAGGAGCGAACTCCATTGTTCTGTTTCGTCAATGCGCGGAATGAGATGTTCAAGACCGCAGCGCATGAGGATGTCCCGAATTTTCTCGTCTGCGACCTCTTGCTCGGGGATACGGATAGAGCAGCGCGGCGCGCAACGTACCAAGCGGAAAATACGGTCGTTGCGGCATGAAGGCGATGTAAGCGCCCTCGGGTCGCAAAATTTCGCCGCTTCCCCACGGCCACAAGCCGGCCATCGCGCGAATGAGCGTGCTTTTTCCGCTTCCTGAATCTCCCTTCACAAGGACCTTTTCGCCAGGCGAGATAACAGCCTCCGCGCCGTCGATCATCAGTTTTCCGTCGTACAATGCGATGTTGAGATCACGAAGATGCACGCGATCGTCCGGGCTGGCGCCCAGCTTGATGGTCTCGCCCTGACCGACCGGCCCGAGGCTTGCTTCCAGCCGGTCGATCGCATCAGACAATTGCGTCACACGATGCGAGGAGGCAAACCAATCGGCCAGACGCAGCGCATTGTCGGCGAGCCAGTTGAGCGCGACCTGGACCTGCACGAACGCAGTGGCAGCCTGCATGAGCGAACCGAGCGTCATCTCGCCTGAGAGATATTTGGGTGCTCCGAGCAGAAGCGGAATAACGGGTGCCAAAACGAGGTTGGCGCCGTTCAGCCACATCATTCGACCCTGCCAGACGATGACGCCGAGCCAACGTCGGACCAGATCGGAGAAGGTTACGTCCAGGCGCTCGCGTTCGTCATCGTCGCCGCCAATCATCGCGATATTTTCGGCATTGTCTTTCACGCGCGTCAGCTCGTAGCGCAGCTGCGCTTCCCCGGCCGCCTTTTCCTCAACGCGGCGCACCAGCGGTCGGCCCAGCAGGAACATGCTGAGCGTCGTGATTGTGGAATAGATGATGCAGGCGAATACCATGTAGCCGGGGATGGAATAGCCGGCCACGGTCAAGGAGCCGCCGACGACCCAGAGGATGCCGATGAAGGAGATCGCGGCCAGCAACGCGTTCAGAACGCCCAGTGAAAAATCAACCAGCAGCTCGATCGCAAGCCTGCCGTCCTCAGCGATGCGCGCCTCGGGATTGTCGGCCTCGGTGTGCACGATGGTCAGTTGGTAAAAATGCCGATCTGCGAGCCAGCGACCGATCAATGTGCGCGTCAGCCACTGACGCCACCGCAGCTGCAGGCGCATGCGCGCATGCAGAAGCCCGACGGAAAATGCCGCTGACAATAGCGCCAACGCCAGAACAAGACCAAGCCCGAGCGACAACGGTCTCGGTGTCCTTCTGTTCGAGCGCGTCAAAGAAGAACTTGTTCCAGCGATTGACCGCGAGAGCTGCGCCGAGATTCGCGAACAGAAAAAACACGACGGCGGCGGTCAGAAGCCACGCCCGCGTTCGCGTTTCCCGCTCCAGAAGCCAAGCGAAAGGCGCAAGAATCGCCGCGACCTGCCAGAGTGCACCCCGCTCTCAACCACCCGACCGTTCGACGAGACTCATAGCCAGTCTGGATGGGTAGTACGCGTGACAGCGCCCGAACAAATGGGCGGCGGTGCGCCAGAGCCCGAGATTTGGGACGTCGCAATGTCCGACCCCGATGAAGCAGTCAAAGAGGTCCATAAGTACATCAGGGCGAGCGGCGAGAGGATAGAGGCGGTCCAGGAACTTTCCGCCGCTCGTGTCAGAAGCTTTGGTCTCACGCATGGTCAAGCCAAGCAGAGGCTGTGATGACTTCACCCAGGAAACCCTCCCAGAAGTCCATCGACCGGTGGGAAAACGAAGGCGGCGCCACTCGCAGTGGTCCGCAAACTTCCTCGAAGAAGAAACGCCCGCCGCGACACGAACCAGTTGGCGAAGCAGGCAGCCACATGCCAAAGCGCAGGCTTGGTGTCGACGAAAAGCAGAAGATCGCGGAGGACCGACGTCTCAAGGAGATCGCCGCTCACCCGGACAAAATGATCTCCGTACATGTAGAGGACGAGACCGACAAGAGTGGAGCGTCCATCGTAACCGTCCAGCACATAGGCGAGAGCGCAAGAGATCGAAAGAAACGCAATGCCAAGAAGAACTAGCGAGCAGTTGCGCCCAGGCGAAATTCCCCGCCAAGCGGGCGGTGCTACGCATGACCGCGCCCAAGCGCTTCTTCTATCCGGCAAGCCTGCTGATCGTGGAATGATGCACTACCATAGGTCTTGGCGATGGTCCGGCGCGTTTCGCCCTTGGCAAGGCGGCGTGAGCTTGCGTCTGCTGGTGCTCGGTGAGCGTGGGCCTGCGGCCCAGGTGGACGCCGCGCTTGCGCGCCTCGACACGGCCCTCGTTCGCGCGCCGCAGGATGCGATGGCGCTCGTCCTCGGCCAAGGCAGAGGAAGGCGAGGACGCCCCGGTTAATCGGCTTGCTGAGGTCGAGGTAATCGCGGTCGAGCACCTTCACGAAGGCGCCCCGCGCCTCGCTCGATAAGGCTGGCGGCCCCCCTGGGATACCATTGTCACGGAAGCCCGTGTCGGTGCGCCAGCACGCAACAGCCCCGCCGACGCGATCCGATCGCTCCGGGGTTCCGCGGGTTCCAGTTCCGGTCCCGGATAACGATCCAAGGCCCGGTTCCAGGTCCGCGGATGGGGTTGTCGATTGGTGCCGCGAGTTTCAAGCGAAGCACGGGCGCCGGCCGATGATCCCCGAAGTGCAGGCGCAGTTTCACTTGCCGAAGACGACTGCCTGGCGACGCATCAAAGCGGCGTAGCCACCGATTGGGTCCCGGCGATTCCAGCGCCGGGACCCATTAACCCCGTCCCGGGGGGCAGCCTACTCACAATTGCTACCGTTGAGGGATATTCGGGCTTTCGACGGTACCGGCGGACTGGCACTCAGTGAGCACCATCCCATCGCTCGCAGGCGTGCAAGCTTGAGTTCTAAGAGGCGCGCAAACAACGCTCGAACGTGTACCTCAAGGCACCGGACGATAAAACTTCTTGGCATTGGCATAGAAGATGCGGTCGCGCTCCTCCTCGGTAAAGGTCCGACAGGATGGCGACAGCGCCGACACGATGGCGTCGTATCGGCGACGCAGTTGTCGGGCGGAAAGTTGCTGGCGAACATGCAGCGGTCGATACCGAAAATATCGATGCGTTTCGCGCACGACTGCGCCTTGGGTCTCGACGGTCCACGGCATGCCAGGCAGGCTCAATCCGGAAATTTGACAACGGTATTCGGCAGCGCGGCCAGCGCCTTCATCCCGTCGCGCCAGATCGCCAGCCCTTCGGCGCTGCGATCGCGCGGCAGTCCGGCGTGATTGACGATGAACTGTCAGACCCGGAAAACCGGCGCGCCACCTCGGCCCCCTCCTTGAGATGAAAGTAGGGCACGCGGAAATCATAGAGCAGTCCGAGCCTCTCGAGCGTGCCGACGCCGCGCAGCCATTGCGGATCGCTCATGGTGCGCGGGCCCTCCGGCGGCGCTTCGCGGGCTGAGCGCGCCGTGCGCGGCTTCGAGCGCACGCCGCGAAACAGCGGATAGCGCATGTGTTCGCGCAACTGGCTTTCGACATTCCGGATCGTCGAGCCAGACGTGTCCCACGATGGCGTTCGGCAGGCCGTAGGTCTCGTGCATCTCCGAAAGCCATCGTGGTTTCGGCGAGCTGTTCGCCGTCCGCGCGCTCCGCCTCCACATGCACCGACATGCGCAGGTTCCAGTGCGCGCGTCGTGCCTCAGATCGTCGGGCAGATAGTTGCGGCGGATCTCGGCGTAGTCGCCGAACAGGAAGTCGGGGACGATCGCGTCGGTGAGCCACGGATAGTAGATGCGCTCGAGGTCCCACAGATGATGATGGGCGTCGATGATGCGAGGAGGACGCAACGCAGCTCTCCGTAACTCGTGTTTGCACGACGTCAGTTGGCACAGAGTACGGCGCCGCTGGCCGCCAGATCATCTATTTCCTTCTCGTCTAAGCCGCTCTCGAGCAGCACCTCGCGCGTGTGCTCGCCCAGATGCGGCGCGGGACTAGCCACCTTCGATTGGTCCTGGACAACTTGATCGGGCAGCCGACGGTCTTGACAGGGCCGGACTTTGCATCGCCGATATCGACCACCATGTCGCGCGCGATGATATGCGGATGGTAACGCCTCGGCGATAGAATTACCGGCCGCAAGGCACGCCGACCCCTCGAGCTGGGCGATCCAATAGCCCGCGTTTGTTTGCCCATGACGGCCTCCAGCGCCACGGTCGAGCTCGTCGTTTTGCGCGCCGCGAGGCGAGTCGCTGAAGCCGGACTGGCGATCAGCCCGGTTGCACCTATGCCTCGCAGAGCCGGCCCAGTTGGTCTGGTTCGGTGCCCCCAGCACCATGTAGCCGTCCGAGCATCTGTAAGCCTGATAGGGCGAGTCAGCGGATGGGCCGAGCCCATCGGTCCGGGCGACTTGCCGGTGGCAAGGAAAATCGCGGCCTGCCAGTAGGTGTGGCGCGATGGGCCTCGAACGAGCGAGGTCTCGACGAACTGGCCCTTGCCGGTCTTCAGCCGGTTGACGTAGGCGGACACGACGCCGAAAGCGAGCAGCATGCCCGGCGTGGTGTCGCTAACCGGCGCGCCGACTTTGACGGGCGGCCGTCCCGGGCCTTCGCCGGTGATGCTCATCAGGCCGCTGAAGCCCTGCGCGATGAGATCGAGGCCGGCTCGATCGGCAAGCGGGCCGGTGCTGCCGAAGCCGGAGATCGAGCCGTAAATCGAGCCCGGGATTCTCCTTGGACAGCACGTCGTAGCCCACGCCGAGCTTCTCCAGCGTGCCGGGCCGGAAATTCTCGATGAGAATGTCGGCCGATGCAGCAAGCCGCTTGAGGACGCGCACCCCCTCGGGCTTCTTGAGGTCGACGGCGATGCCGCGCTTGTTTCGGTTCATGACCATGAAGGATGCGGCATGCTCGCCGATCGTCGGCGGCGTGAGGCGGCGCGCATCGTCGCCTCCGGGAATTTTCTCGAGCTTGATGACGTCGGCGCCGAGATCAGCCAGCATCAGGCCGCAGGTCGGCCCTGCCATGTACATGGTGAGATCGAGGACCTTGACGCCCGCGAGGGGGCCAAACGGCTGCTTGTTCGATGCGGGCATTACGCGTCCTCCTTCGGGATGCTTTTTGTCGTGCGATGAAGTGGATTGAACGTCAGGAGCGGCCCTCGAACTGGGCAACAAGGCGGGGGCGTGGAAGCAATCCTCTTAGGACGTGACTGCGCAGGTGCTCCTTAAGGGCGGCGCCATCTCGCTTGATGAGGAGCGAGAGAATGACCTCGTGATCCTTCACCGCGCTCTCCACGCGCACGATGCTGGCGTTGAAGCGCTCGCGGCGCAAACGCACGGCCAGCAAATCGTAGAGCCATGACAAGACCGGATTGCCGGCCGCGGCGACGATGCTGTGGTGGATCTGCTGATTGAGATTGAAGAAGCCGTGCGGCTCGTTGCGGTAGTGGTGCAGCATCATGCTGTAGTGCAGCTGGCCGATCGCGGCGATCTGCTCGTCGGTGGCGCGCTGGCATGCAGCCTCCCCCGCGAATCCCTCCAGCACGGCGACGATCTCGAACAGCGCTTCGGTCTCGGCCTCGCTGAAAACAACGACTTCGGCCGCGCGGTTGGGCCGCAGACGCACGATGCCCTCCGTGGCCAGGATTTTCAGCGCCTCGCGCAGCGGCGTGCGTGAGATACCGAAGCGCACACAAAGCTGCCGCTCGGTCAGCTTGCTGCCAGGCGGCAGGTCGCCGCGGCCGATCATTTCGCGCAGCTCGGACGCCACCATAGAGACCTTTTCGGACGAGCCGGTGGCTGCGGGTTCAAGAGTGCTGACGGTGCCCATGGTCCATTTGGTATACCAAAATATCGCACGAGCAAAGGCCTTGTGATTGACCCAGCCAGTCATGGTATGCCAGTTTGTGAAACACGGCATAAGCAGCGGCCATCGGACGCGAGCGGCGGTGGGGCCGACCACAACAGGAGCCGAGGAAACGATGCAGGGGACCGTCAAGTCGGAGCGCGCTTCCGCGCATGTTGAGGTCGTGACGATCTCGCGCGAGGCCAAACTGAACGCGATGACGATGATGATGTGGGAGGAGATGTCCGACATCTTCGATCGCATTAGCGCGGATGCGACGGTCCGATGCGTCATCCTGCGCGGAGAAGGCAATCGCGCGTTCTCCGTAGGTGCCGACATCGGCGAGTTCACCGAACATCGCAACAACGCCAAGAACGCGAAGGTCTTCCAGAAATTCGCACACCGCGCCTTTCGCGCGGTCGAGGATTGCCCGCATCCTGTGATCACCGCGATCGCTGGTGCGTGCGCCGGCGGCGGCCTGGAGCTGGCAGCCGTGACCGACATCCGCATTGCCGGTGCGTCGGCACGCTTCGGGGTACCGATCAAGCGGCTGGGCCTTGTGGTCTCCTACGACGAGATCAAGCGCATGCTGCGCATCGTCAGCCCGGCGGTCGCTTCCGAGCTTCTCTTCGAGGGCCAGATGTATTCCGCTGCGGATGCCTTGCGTATGGGACTCTTGAACCGGGTGGCAGCAGACGCCGACGTTTTCAAAGAGAGCCTGGCAACGGCCGAGCGCATCGCCGAAGGTGCGCCTCTAGCCGCACGCTGGCACAAGAAGTTCATCAAGCGTGTCATGCACGACCCGGCTCCGATCTCGAGCACGGAAGCCGACGAGGTTTACGAATGCTTCGACACCGAGGACTTCCACATCGGGTTTCAGTCCTTCCTCAAGAAAACCAAACCTGCTTTTACAGGCACATGAGCCGACCGCGCAGCATCACTCAAGACAGGCGAGCGGCCCACCGAGTACGCTAAATAAACATCAGGGAGAAAAATCAAATGATTGCAATCGTGCGCACCGCATGCGCGGCGGCCGTTGTTTGCTTGGCCGCGACCTCCGCAAGCGCCGAAGTGCGTGTGCGCGTCGCCCACACCCTCTCCACCACGGATACGCACCATCTCGCGGCGTTGAAGCTCAAGGAGCTGGTTGAGACAGCCACCAATGGCGAGGTGAGAGTGTCCGTGCATCCCGCCGGGGAGCTGGGCAACGATCCGGCGCTTCTCGAAGGCATCCGGCTCGGCACAATCGACGTGGCCTTCACAGGCAATCCCTTCTACACGCGCTTCGAGCCCAAGTTGAACGTCATCGACCTGCCCTACCTCTTCAAGAACAACGAGCACGTCTATCGCGTCATCGACGGCCCGATCGGTCAGGAACTGCTTGCCGGGCTCGAGAAGCACCGCATGAAGCCGCTGGCGTTCTGGGAGATCGGCTTTCGCCACATCACTAACAGCAAGCGGGCGATCAAGACGCCAAAAGATCTCGAAGGGCTGAAAATACGCACCACGCCCAATCCCGCGCATGTGCTCGCCTTCAAGCTTCTGGGTGCCATTCCGACGCCGATGCCGTTCACTGAAGTCTACATGGCGCTTGAGACGCACGCGGTCGACGGTCAGGAGAACCCGGTGTTCCAAATCACCGCGAACCGGCTGCATGAGGTGCAGAAGCACATGTCGCTCACCGGGCATGCCTACACGGCCTCGATCATCGCCATGAGCCAGACTAAGTGGAACGGGCTGACGGCGCCGCAGCAGAAGGTGATGATGGATGCCGCGAAGGAGGCACAAACCTATCAGCGGGAGCTCAACCGAAAGGCTACGGTAGAATCGATGGATTTGATGCGCAAGGCCGGCCTCGGCATTGTCGAGGATATCGATACCAGCGCCTTCCAGGCGGCAGTCACCGAGCAGGTGAAAGCGAACTACGTCAAGGACCACGGCAGCACCATCGTCGATGCCATCCTGAAAGCCTCTCAATGAGCGGCAGGCCCGCAGTCCTGCAATGGGTCAAGCGGGTTCTCGACCTCGTCGGTGCGGCGTTGATGCTTGTCATTGCCGCACTGGCATTCCTTCAGGTCGTCGCCCGCTACCTTTTCGGTTTTCCGACTCCATGGAGCGAGGAGCTGCTGCGGCTCTTGTTCGTCGCCGTCGTGCTGCTGACGGCCGCGTTCGCCGTGCACCAGCGTGTGGATACGCTGGATCACATGCTCGGGCTCAAGGGGCGACGCGTGCAGTCGGTGGTCAATGCGCTGTTTTCGGGGGCGATGCTGGTAATGCTCATCGTCTACGGCTTGGATCTCGTCGAACTCACGACCTACGATAGGTTCACTGCCCTGCCGCTGTCGGTGCAGTGGGTTTACTGGTCGCTGGTGGCGGGCAGTGCCCTTTGGCTGGTACGGACGATTGCCGACATGATCTGGGGTGAAGCGGCTGAGGGCGCGACGAACCTATGATCCTAACGCTCTTGCTCGTGAGCATGCTGGTGCTCTGCCTGCTCGGCATGCCGCTCGTGTTCGCGTTGCTCGGCTCATCCGTGATCACGCTACTGGTGGCGCGACCTGACCTGCCGTGGTCGGTTCTGCCGCAGCTGTTCGTGAGCGGCATAGATAATTACGCCCTGCTGGCTGTGCCTCTCTTCTTCCTCGCCGGCGAGCTGATGACGGCATCGGGCGTTATCGACCGCATTCTCCTGTTCGCCCGCGCGATGATCGGTCACCGCAAGGGCGGGCTTGGCCAAGCTTCGATCCTAAGCTCCGTGATCATGTCGGGTGTGTCCGGCTCGGCCATCGCAGATGCCGCCGCTATCGGTCCGATCATGATCCGCGCGATGCATCGGGAAGGATACCCTCGCCCCTTCGCAGCCGGCCTGATCGAGACAGCGGCAACCATTGCCGCAATCATTCCGCCGTCCATCCCTTTCATAATCTATGCGGTGATCGCCAACGTCTCGATCGGGGCCATGTTTCTCGCAGGCATCGTTCCAGGGGTGCTGATGGCGCTTGGTCTTGCAGCTGTGGTCCGGATCAGCGCCACGCGACTGAACTTACCGCGGTCGGAACGAGCGGACTGGCGCGCGGCGGCGAAGGCAACCTGGCACGCGTCCCTGGCCCTGTTCGCCCCGATCATCATCGTCGGCGGCATACGGGCGCGGCATCTTCACAGCTACCGAAGCTGGCGCAATAGCCGTCTTCTACGTTCTCTTAATCGGGATTCTCCTGTATCGCGCGCTCCCAGGCGGCGCAATCTTACATAGCCTCATCCGCGCTGCTCACGGCACTGCGTCGGTGATGGTCATTCTCGGCGCCTCCTCGATTTTCGCCTGGATCATCGCCGATCAGGAGATCGGAAAGAGCCTGGCTCAGTTCATACGCGAAGTCGATCCCCCGACTCTGGGCTCTCCTTTTCATCATCAATCTGTTGTTCTTTGCCGTTGGTACAGTTCTGGAGCCACTGCCGGCACTGATCATTGTGGTACCCGTATTCCTGCCGATGGCTGAGGCAATCGGCATGGACCCGATACATTTCGGGGTCATGACCGTGCTCAATCTCGTGCTCGGTCTGTGCACTCCCCCGGTCGGCGCTCTGATCTTCATGACTGCCGCCATGGCCGAAGTCTCGGCCATGGCGGTCGTGCGCGCATCGATGCCCTTTCTTGCCGTCCTGCTCCTCGTGCTCATGCTGGTCACTTATATTCCAGCGCTGACATTGGGCCTGCCCGCGCTCTTAGGAGGTCAGTGAGGGGCGTTGGCGGGCGACCGCCAACCTTTCGTGCGCGGGTATCCTGTCCAGCGCGCCGATGGTTGGATCAGAACCGGCGTTCACGCACGGCTCGCCGAGAGGGTTGCTTCAGCCTCGAATGCGGACATCACAGCGCCAAACTATGTGCCGGCCGCACCCATTCGCGAACTGAAGGACCATGCCCCCACGTTCGGCTCCGCTCAGTATCGCCAGCATCGTGCTTCTCGCCATTGCCTGCTGACGCTCATGGACGCGATGATCAAGCTACTGTCGCCGCGCTACCCGACGTTCGAGATCGCCTTTCTGCGCTTCGCCTTCGGCATGGTAGGCGCCGTCGCCTATGCGATGTGGACACGCTCCGGCTGGTCGACCCGTGAGGCCACGCTCTGCAACGGCCTGCGCGCGGTCCTCGTCGTGCTCACCGCAACATCGTTCTTCTATGCGTTTAGTCTGCTGCCGCTGGCTGACGCCATTGCCTTGTCTTTCATCTCGCCGTTGCTCACCGCGCTGATGGGCATGCTGATCCTGGGCGAATGATCTGCGCCAGCGGATCGCGCGTAGCGCGGTGGCGCAGCATGATAGGCGACCGCCGAGAACAGCACGGCGGCCTAAACCGTGCCCTTGGCGCTTCTCTGTCTTGGCCGGTCGCTGAATACGGCCTGCGGCTTTTCCAGCGGCAGAGACTTCGGCTACTCGCGAGCGGCTGCAGGCAGCACTTCCAAGTATCCGCGTTTCCGACTCGCTCGGCGTAACTGGGGATACGTCAGCTCCCCGAGACAAGGTCGGACATCGCACGGCGCCCGTCTCCTAGTCCGCTGACCCGGAGACTACCCAGACGTCCAGGCTTTCTCAGGGTGCATTGATCGCCAACGCTCTCGAAAATTTGCGTCCAAATTTTCACTTGCGTCGGAACTAGTCGATTGCTTCATTAGGCAGAGCGTTAAGCGGGGCTATATCACGTCTGAGCAAACAAGCGGTTTCGCTGGGAGAGGTCAGGCCGATGGTTTGCAGGATGGCCTTCCTCTCGTACGCACGCGGTCATCGCGCCAACCACCTGGGCACGGATGTCGAAGCGCTCCATGGGAGACTTTGATGTTCATGCTAAGGGGGTCACTACGGGCATCTCTTGGGCAAATGAGCCCTGCTTGCAGACGGCCGTTGTGGGAGACCGCTTTTTGACGCTAGCGTCCGAATCCTCGTCCAGTCAGGAACTCGAAGTACGGCAGTTGGTCAAGCGCTACTCCGCGCAATCGGTGATCGGTCCCCTTTCCTTCAGCGTGAACGAAGGCGAGTTCGTTTCGCTACTCGGTCCGAGCGGGTGCGGCAAGACAACGACGCTGCGCTGCATTGCCGGTTTCGAGGCAGCTAGTGAAGGAGGGATCTATCTTGATGGAGAGCGGATCGACCAGCGTCCGCCCAATCGCCGCAACGTTGGGCTCGTTTTTCAAAGCTATGCCCTGTTTCCCCACCTGACGGTGTTTGAGAACGTGGCGTTCGGCCTGCGTATTCGTCGCCGAAGCGAGGCCGAGCTGAAGCGGCGGGTTCAAGACGCGATCGAGCTCGTGGGGCTTCCACACCTTGCCGAGCGCTTCCCAAGGCAGCTATCCGGCGGGCAACAGCAGCGTGTCGCCATCGCGCGGTCCGTCGTTCTCGAGCCGCGCCTGCTGTTGTTCGACGAGCCGCTGTCCAATCTCGATCTGAAGTTGCGCGTCATGATGCGGGCCGAACTGCGCAACCTCCAGCGGCGACTGGGCAAGACGGCCATCTACGTGACCCATGACCAAGGCGAAGCGCTGGCACTGTCCGACCGCATCGTCGTCATGTCGAACGGAAAGATCGAGCAGGTCGGAACGCCCGTGGAGATCTACGAGCGACCGGCGACATCGTTCGTCGCCGACTTCATTGGCAGCTCGAATCTCCTGAGTGGCGAAATTGTCGACAATGCCATGGACCGGACCAGCGTGCGCACCCAAAGCGGCATTCTGCTGCAGACCTCGCCCCCCATTGCAGGCGCGAGTGGCAGTCAGGTGACCGCGATGATCCGCCCCGAGAACATACAGATCGTGACCGAGAACTCGGGAGATTGCGACAATCCTCTGTCCGGAACCATCGAAGAGAAGACGTTCCTCGGACAGGATCTGCATTTGAAACTGCGCATCAACGAGGCGCAAACACTCACCGTCGTGCTAGGCGGTAGGGCTGCGCGTGCCTACAGCGTGGGCGACCGGCTGAATGTGTCCGTAGCGCGATCGCACGTCTATCTGATCAGGGCGTAGCCGATATGCGGACAGCACTTGCCCGCGCCGGGCTTATCTTGCCTCTCACGCTGTTTTTAGTGTTTTTTCTGGTCATACCCTTCCTCAACATTGTTGCGCTAAGCTTCTACACATACTCACCGACCAAAATTTGGACGCCGGAGCTAACCTCTGAAAACTATGGCCAGATCCTGGATGGCACATTTGAGGTCATTCTTTGGCGGACTCTGCGGCTGGGTCTGGTGTGCACCATCATCTGCGTTCTGTTCGGATATCCGCTCGCCTACTTCCTGGCGAGAGCCGAGCCGCAGGTGAAGGCAATCGGACTTTTCCTGCTGCTAATGCCCTTGATGGTGAGCGCCGTTATCCGCACCTTCGGATGGCTGGTTATTCTCGGCCGGCGAGGCTTGGCCAACAATGTTCTGGAAGCCGTTGGGTTCGACAGGGTCGCCCTGCTCTACCACGAGCCGGCCGTCGTGATCGGACTCACCAACGTCTTCATACCGTTCATGGTCCTTGCCTCTGATGGCATCAATCGAACGGATCAATCCGGCGCTGGAGGAAGCCGCCCGCAATCTCGGGGCCAGCTGGTTCGAAGTTTTCAGGCGCGTCATCGTTCCTCTCAGCAGCCCCGGGCTAATTTCCGGCTGCCTCCTGGTCTACAGCGCCGCCATAAGCGCCTTCGTGGTCCCGGCCCTCATGGGAGGGGCGCGCGTTCTGGTGCTGGGCCGGTTGATCTATGACTTGCTTCTGATCTCCTATCAGTGGCCACTGGCCTCCGCCATCACGACACTTCTGGTGATCGGGACAGGCATTCTCATCTCGGTTGCGCTCTTCGTCACGCGCCGCAGCACAAAACAGGAAGTGTCAGGGTGAGACGCGATCAACCGATCCTTCTCAAGCCATTCGTCATTCTCACCTATGTGCTGCTGCTCGCACCTCTGGTCGTGATCGTGGCGATTTCATTCGGTTCCAGCCCGAACTACGACTTCCTCCTTTTCGGGTTTTCCCTGAGATGGTACGAAACCTGCTTCTCCAGCAGAGAGTTCGTGCCTTCCGTTTTTTCAGGTCAGCCTAGTGCTTGGCCTCCCTGGCCGCAGTGATCTCGACGCTGCTTGGGACCCTTGCTGCCATAGGACTGGTGCGGCTCCGCTTCAGAGGGCGTGAGGCGTTGGAAGCATTCTTCCTGTCGCCCCTCTTCATCCCGGGAGATTCTGTTTGGCGCGGCGTTGTATCTGATCTACGCGCGCCTCGGCGTTCGCCCCCTCGATGACAACACTGCTGTTGGGCACGTCGTGATCTGCTCGCCGTTCGTCATTCGCAATGTCACCGCCGGTCTCGTGGGACTGGACCTCGTCTTGAAGAAGCAGCGATGAGCCTTGGGGCTGGCAAGGTACAAGCGTTTATCAAGGTTGCCCTTCCGCTTATTCAGTCCAGCATGCTGTCAGGCTTCATATTTGCTTTCATCATTTCGTTCTCGGATATCAATCTTGCACTCTTTTTGTCGGGTCCCAATAGCACGACCCTGCCGTTACATCTTCAACATCCTCTTGTTCGAGGGTGATCCGTCTGTTGCCGCTGCCTCGACGCTTCAGATCGTGATCGTCGGCGCTCTGATCTGGACGGTCCAGCGCATCTTCGGCGCGACAGTGCGCTGAGCACCAGCGCTCAGCCCCCGGTCCGAGGTGCCTTCAATGCCTGACAAAGAGAGACGCCCCTGCCATCCGGCAACGGGCGTCGGTCGATACGCAAGTACGCCGATGGCTAGCCCAAAACATCCTTGTTCCAGCGCGCCAGGTTGCTTGCCATGTTGGTGATCGTCCTGTAGTCCAAGCGCGCCGCCACATCGAACGCCGCATCGGGGATACGCATCATCTCATCGTCGGCGGGCAGCTTCGCTTGTTTGTTCGATGGCGGATAGCCGAAAGCAGTCCCCATCTTCAGCTGGAAGTCCGGGTTGAGCATGTTGTTCACGAGCAGATTCGCCTGCTTCGTGAACTTGTTACCCTTGGTGATGACGTGACCGCTACCTGTGATGATCCAGTTCTTGGATAGACCATCTTTACCGGAACCCCGTTTCTTATCAGAAGTGTGGTGCGGCCGTTCCAGAACGGCATGGCGACGACCTCGCCGCGCGTGAAGGCCTGCTGCGCGGAGTCAGGTATCGAGCACGATGCGCCGTTCTTCTTGACGAGATCGGACAGGAACTGGAAGCCGCGGCTGAGGTCGCTATCGCTGCCCCCGAGCGCCGCGTTGGTCGAGTACAGGACTTGCGGTCCCATCGAGTCGAACGACGGCACCGCGATACGTCCCTTCAGCCTCGGGCTCATCAGGTCTTCGAAGGACGTCGGTTCCGGGATCTCTTTGGTATTGTAGGTGAGGCCGTAGGCGAGAATGACGAACGGCGCATAGAAGCTCTTCAAGCCTTTGCGCGGCGGCTCCTTAGCCGCATCCACGATGTCCTTGTAGTTCGTGACGAGGCTCAGATCATAGTCTTCGATGCATCCGGCTTCAGCCAGCATGACGGCCTGGAGGTTCTGAGCATCCACGGTCACGAAAAACCGGATTACCGCAACTCGCGATCGCCTTGGCGGCGCGAATGTTGTCCTGAGCAAAATCGTAGGAGATGCTCACATTG
>CAWEBE010000048.1:0-51162 GCA_963806735.1 uncultured Alphaproteobacteria bacterium
TTGGTGCTCCGGCCGCGCCTGTTGCAGAAGTGCGGGCGGGCGGCGTGGACTTCCGCGACATGTGGGAGCGCTTCGCAAGCGCCGCCGAGGCCGAGATACCGGCCGATGATCGCGAGCTGCTGGACGTGCTCGGTGCGGCGCTCGGTGTGGCGCGCGAGGAGTGGGGCAGCAGCATTCATCTGGCAACGAGCAAGCCAGACGCAGCCACTGACCTGCCGACGCTCGACATCACGGTCAAGCACAAGTCGGGCACCGTGCAGGAAGCGCGGATTTTTGTCTGCAACCGGCCGACGCAGGGCGGCGGGTTCAACGGCAGCTCGACAAAGTGCTGGCGGCAATGCGAGGCAAGGCCTGCTTTCTGCTGCGGGCCAGCGAGTTTCCACCCAATCGCAAGAACCAGACGGCGCAGGCGTACCGCAAGTTCCGCGAGGCTGGCGGCCGGTCCCTCATGGTGCCGATCCCCGAGTGGGAGCGCATGATGATGGTGCGCGAATTTCACGCCCGGCACCGGCGCGATGCGGGCTTCGCCGCCTGGATGGAGCAGGCGAAGCTGCTTTCCGGGCTGGTGCTGATGGTGCATCTGCTGCGACTCGATCTGCTCGGCCGGCCGTTGCCGGGCAAGCATGGCAGCGTTGTGCCAGCACTCACCGTGCTCGAGGGTGGAGCTAACACGGACGCTGGGGCAGGATGCATCGTCTGCGCCGCAGCGAGGGTTGCCCGCTGCCAGCTACATGGGCGGCTCTGCGCTGGCGGACTGGACCGGGTGGGGGGCTGCGGCGGCTTCGACGGCAGAGGAGGACGAGTTGCCGCTGTCGGTCATCCTGGACGAAAACGCGTCGGCGTCGAGCATTCATGCCGGCCGCGAGATCGGCGGCAAGGGCAAGGGTATCACGCTCAACAAGGACGTGCTGAAGCGGCACGCAGCCGTGCTCGGTGGATCGGGATCGGGCAAGACGACGCTGGCGCTGTGCCTCATCGAGCAGTTGCTGCTCAAGGGCATCCCGGCCGTGCTGATCGATCGTAAGGGAGACTTGTGCTCCTACGCCAATCCCGATGTCTGGCGGTCGGGAGACAGCGAGTTCGAACGACGGGGCGAGCGGGAGAAGCTCGCCGACAACATCGATGTGGCGGTTTACACGCCGGGGCGGGCCTCGGGCCGGCCGATCTCCATCACGCTGCTGCCGACCGGCATCAGCGAGCTGCCCGAGCACGAGCAGCAGCTCCTCGCCAACCTGTCGGCGGCGGCGTTCGGCGACATGCTGCATCTCAAGAATTCGGCCACGCACCAGAAGCAATCGGGCACGCTGTCGGTGGCCTTGCGCATTCTCGGTGCCCGGCACAGTCGCGAGGTGACCCTGGCCGATCTCATCCATTTGCTGGAGGACGAGGACCCCGAGCTCAGCGACCTGACGCAGCGCATGGATCCTTCCGGCAAGATCCGGCGCGACCTCGTTGGCCAGCTCGACAGTCTCCGCCACCGCAATGCGGCGCTGTTCGAGGGTGGCGGCGAGCCCTTGCGCATGGATGCACTGCTTGGTCTTGGGCCGTATGCGCGCCAGAGAACGCACGCGGCTGTCGATCATCTACACGGGCTTCCTCGGCGACAACGAGAACATCCTGTTCTGGATCTCGCAGTTCCTGTCGGAAGCGCTGCGGTTCTGCCAGCGGAACCCCAACGACGAGCTGCAGGCCGTCGTCATGTTCGACGAGGCGGATCTTTACATTCCGCCAACTCCAAGCCGGCGACGGCAGAGCCGCTGCAGAGCTTGCTGAAGCGCGCGCGTTCCGCCGGTCTCGGCCTGATGCTGGCGACGCAGTCACCGGGCGATCTGGACTACAAGAGCCGCGACCAGATCACGAGCTGGTTCATCGGCCGCGTGCGGGAGGATACGGCGCTGCGCAAGCTGAAGGCCGCCTTCCAGAGCGAATCCGGCCTCGATCCGGCGGCGGTGCTGCCGGGACAGACCGTCGGCGAATTCCATCTGGTTCAGGAGGGCGTCGTGCGCTCGCTCAAGGCGCAGCGTTCGCTCATCATGGCCGAGCAGGTGCCGTTCGACCGCATCGAGCAGCTCGCGTTCGAGACCAAAGGCCAGGACGAGAAGCAGCTTCGCTTGTTCGGATAGATCAGCGGTTGGTCATGCCTTGCTGCTTGCGCGCCATAGCGCGTGCCGGTGGCTGCGATCTGGCCGCCATGATGCGTGACACCAGCACCATGCCGATGCCGCCGGCAAGAAAGTAGGCCGCTTTCTGCCAGAGCGGCAACGCCGGGACATCGCCTCCCGCGTAGTTGAGAAGAAGGGAGGCTGCGAAGGCCAACCCCAAGCCCAGCGATACGCACATCTGAGACACGGTTCGCTCCAACACTTCGCTCGATGCCTATCATTGCGTGACCTGTTAAAGGCGCCCCTTAGGCCAGGGCTGCGCTTCGTTGATATCACCAACATTTCGTTACGAAGCGCTGCGCGATCACTTGACGGCGCAACCTGTCCATGCCCGGCTCGCCGTCCTAAGATGGAAGCCTCAGTAAACAGGAGCCCGATCATGACCGACGCGAAAACGACCGCCGGCGGCTTGCCCCAACAATCGGAGGCTTGGCAGTGGCCGGAGGAGACTTGGCGCAGGATCGTCAACAAGGTCCGGGCCGGGCGCTCGCTGAAGCCCGATACGTGGAAAGGCGGTGCACGCTGTGCCGTAGCGTTGTCGTTCGACTCCGATCACGAGACGCAAACGCTGCGCTGGGGCCACGATAGCCCTGGCCGTCTGAGCGCGGGCGAGTATTCCGCGCGCGTGGGCGTGCCGCGCATTCTGCACCTTTTGGCGAAGTATGACATAAAGGCTTCGTTCTTTGTGCCGGCCGTCTGTGCCCTGCTCTATCCAGACGAGCAGAAGCGGGTCATTGCCGAGGGGCACGAGATCGGCATTCACAGCTGGATCCACGAGCTCAACAGCCAATTGCCGCCAAAGGATGAGCGCGATCTGCAAATGCGTGCGGCGGACGTACTGGAGAAGACTACCGGTGTGCGCCCGGTCGGCATTCGTACGCCATCCTGGGATTTCAGCCCGCACACCCTGTCGATCACGCGTGAGATGGGGTTGTTGTACGATTCATCCCTGATGGCCGATGACGATCCCTACGAGATCCTGGAGGATGGGAAGCCTACCGGCGTGGTGGAGCTGCCGGTCGAGTGGATCAAGGACGATGCGCCCTATCTCACGATGGAGCGGTTCGCGTCATCGCGGCCCTACACGCCACCCTCCGGCGTGCTCGAAGTGTTTGCGCGCGAATTCGACTATGCCTACGAGCGGGGCGGGCTGTTCCTGCTGACCATGCATCCGCATGTGACCGGCCACGCCAGCCGTATCCAGATTCTGGAGGAACTGATCCAGCACATTCGCAGCCACACCGGAGTGTGGTTTGCCCGTCATGACGAGGTGGCGTGCTATTGCAAGGAACAGGCGGGACTATAGCGCGAGTTGGGCCAGATCCGACCGGTTCAGGCGGGCGTGGCGCCCGCTCTGGCAGGATTGGAGAGGATGCCGATCAGGCGCTGGCGAATGGCCTGCTGGCGCCATGCCGCGGTGATCTTCTTGTTCGTCAGATCGGTGACATAGAACACGTCGACCACCTTCTCGCCGTAGGTGGCGATGTGCGCTGACGTGATATCGAGGCTCAGGTTGGAAATGGCGCTCGTTATCTCGTAGAGCAGTCCGGGTCGGTCCAGTCCGGACACCTCGAGCACGGTGAAGTGGTCCGATACGGCGTTGTCGATGACGACCTCGGGCTCGACCGTGAACGCGCCAAGCCGGCCCTTGGCCTCATGACGCTTTGCCATCAGGTTCGACAGGCGCACGTCGCCCTTCAGCAGCCTCTCGATCGTGTCGCCGATGCGTTGTGCGCGGCGGCGCTCGTCCTCCTCGTCGAACTCGCGCTGGAGCAGGAAGGTGTCGAGAGCAAAGCCGTCGCGCGTCGTGGAGATATGGGCACCGACAATATTGGCACCGGCCGCGGCGCATGCACCGGCGAAGAGAGACAGCAGTCGCGGATGATTGGGTGCCAGAACGGACAGTTCGGTGACGGCCATGAAGGCGTCGCTCGAAAAATCGGTGGCGAGCTTGCGGCCGTCCGCCTCGGCGCGCGTCACAAGGCGCATGTGCTCGATCTGCTTGCGCGTTTCCGTCTTGAGCCAGTAATCGGGGTAGTGCCGGCTGACGTAGAGCTCGATGGCTGCATTGGAGAATTCCGATGCGGCAGCCTTGCGAAAGGCCTCAAGCGCCACAAGGGTCCGCTCGCTGATGTCGGGCTGAACGCCGGCGCCGGCAAGCAGCGGCTCGGTCTGGTGATAGAGCGTGCGCAGCAACTGGCCCTTCCAGCCGTTCCAGATGCCCGGGCCGACGGCGCGGATGTCGGCGACGGTCAACATCAGCAGCAGCTTCAAGCGCTCGGGCGTGCCAGCGGTGTGCGCGAAATCGCGGATGGTCTTGGGATCGCCAACATCGCGCGTCTGCGCATAGGCGCTCATGACGAGATGCTGCTCGATCAGCCATATGACCATATCAGTTTCGCTCGAGGTCAGGCCCAGGCGCGGTCCGAGCCGGCGGGCGATGGCTGCACCCACGACGGAATGATCCTCTTTGCGCCCCTTGCCGATGTCATGCAGGAAGGCGGCCAGATAGAGCGCGCGGCGATTCTGGATGGTTTGGAAAAGGCGATGCGAGAGCGGGTGGATCTTGTCCGCCTCTCCGCGCTCGATCTCGGCGATGACGCCGACGGTGCGGATCAAATGCTCGTCCAACGTGTAGTGGTGATACATGTTGAACTGCATCATGGCGACGATGCGCCCGAAGTCGGGAATGAACCGGCCGAGGACGCCGGCCTCGTTCATGCGCCGCAGCGTGGCCTCGACGTTGCTGCCGGTGAGCAGTCCGAGGAAAATGCGATTGGCCTCGGGATCGTTGCGTAGGCGATCGTCGATGAGGCGCAGCGATTGACGCAGCAGGCGAACGGCGGAGGGATGAAAGAAGGTTCCCGTCTCCTCGGCCAGGGCGAAGAAGCGGATGAGGTTGATCGGGTCGCGTGCGAAGACGGCCGGGTCGGCAACATTGAGCCGCCCGTTGTCGATGCGAAAATCTGTCATGCGCCGGATGCGGCGGCGCGTGCGCCAGCTCAGCGGGTCGAGGATGGCCGCGAAGGTGGGCAATGTCTTGAGTTGCTGCATCTCGAGCGACGAGCACAGCACGGTGGTGAGATCGCCTACGTCCTTGGCAACCAGGAAGTAGTGCTTCATGAAGCGCTCGACCGCAATCAAGCCGGCGCGCGCGCGCGCGTAGCCCAACCGTTCGGCGAGCACCGGCTGCACGTCGAACGTCAGCCGCTCCTCGGGCCGGCCGGTAACGAAGTGCAGATGGCACCGCACCGCCCAAAGGAATTCCTCGCAGCGGCGAAACGTGGAGCGCTCGGCGGCGGTGAAGATCGACGCTTCCCTATTTTTGGTATCGCCGCCGACAGCCAGGTACTTGGCTAGCCATTGCAGGGTGTGCAGATCGCGCAGACCGCCTTTTCCGTCCTTGATATTGGGCTCGACGCGATAGCGCGATTCGCCCGTCCGCCGGTGGCGCTCGTCGCGCTCGGCGAGCTTGGCGGCGATGAACTCGCGGGCCGTGCCTTTCGCGACATCCTTGGCGAAGCGGCGATTGAGCTCCTCGAACAAGGACTGATCGCCGAGGATGAGGCGAGCGTCGAGGATCGCTGTGCGGATGGTGATGTCGGCGTCGGAGAGCTTCAGGCACTGCTCGACGGTGCGCGTGGCGTGGCCGACCTTCTGCCCCATATCCCAGAGCAGGTAGAGCATGTACTCGATGACGCTCTCGCCCCACGGCGTCTGCTTGTAGGGCAGCACGAACAGGAGATCGATGTCGGACCCGGGCGCCAGCATGCCGCGGCCATAACCGCCAGTGGCGACAACGGCCATGCGCTCGGCATCGGAGGGGTTGTCGGTGCGGTAGATGTGCGCCGTGGTGTAATCGTAGACGAGCCGTATCAACTCGTCCTCGAAGCGTGACAGGTCGCGGGCGCAGCGGATGCCTTTGCCGCGGGCCTGCAGTGCGGTTTGCGCCGCCGCGCGGGCATCCTTCAAGAGCAGCTTCAGCCGCGCGAGCACAGCCGGACGGGCGGCGGCGGCATCATTGTGATGGGCGCGGAAGAAGCCGGTCAGCTCGTGGCGCAGTGCAACCGTATCGAAGAACGGAGCACTGACGACGGGGCGTTCGGCCAGGGACAACATCGTCACGTCTCGTCACGAACCTCGAGCGTTTCACGCCAAATCGGGTTGCAAACCGGCTCCGAGCTAGTCCTTCCGGTGCTGTGCGTGCAAGGCTTTCAGCCGGTAGAGTGTCTCGAGTGCCGCCTTGGGCGCCAGCTCGTCGGGGTTGATAGCATCGATGGCGCGATCGAGCGATGACGGCTCGGACCGCGCCCCTGTGTAGCCTTTCGGCCTGGCGGCGGCAAACAGAGGCAGCTCATCGAGTGTGGCGCCGTCGACGGCAACCTTATGGTCCGTCTTCTCCAGTACCGACAGGACCTCGGCCGCGCGATCGATGACGGAACGCGGGAGCCCAGCCAGCCGGGCGACCTGGATGCCATAGCTGCGATCGGCGGCGCCAGGCCGCACCTTGTGCAGGAAGACGATATCGTCGTGCCACTCCTTGACCTCGATGGTGGCGTTGGCCACGTCGGGGAGCCTGGAGGCCAACGCCGTGATCTCATGGTAGTGGGTGGCAAAGAGCGTGCGGCAGCGATTGACGGCGTGCAGGTGCTCGACCGTGGCCCAGGCAATGGACAGGCCGTCAAAGGTGGCCGTGCCGCGCCCGATCTCATCCAGGATGACGAGGCTTCGCTCTGTTGCCTGATTGAGAATGCCGGCGGTCTCCACCATCTCGACCATGAACGTCGAGCGTCCGCGCGCGAGATCATCGGACGCCCCAACCCGGCAGAACAGCCGATCAACGATGCCGATGTGTGCCGAGCGGGCAGGAACGAACGATCCGATCTGCGCCAGCACAGCTATCAACGCGTTCTGGCGCAGGAATGTGGACTTGCCCGCCATGTTGGGGCCGGTGAGCAGCCAGATGCGCGCGTCCGCCGGCTCGTCGAAGCCGGTTGGCCGTGCTGTGTCGCCCGCTCCGCCGAGCAGGCAATCGTTTTCCACGAACGGGCCGGCGCCACTCTGCTTCAGAGCCTGCTCGACAACGGGATGGCGGCCACCGCGAACGTCGAAGGCGGTCGTGTCGTCCAGCGTCGGTCGCGTCCAGCTCTCGGTAGCGGCAAGCTCTGCCAAGGCGATATGGACATCGAGCTCGGCGAGGGCTGCGGCCAAGCTGGCAATAGCCTGCTCACTGCGAACAATATCGGCGACGAGATCATTGAAGACCTCCTGCTCGATAGCCAGCGCGCGCTCAGCGGCAGCGGCAATGCGGCCTTCGATCTCCTGGAGCTCAGGCGTCGTGAAGCGGACCGCGTTGGCCATGGTCTGGCGATGGCGAAACAGCGCGTCGTGGGGCGGTCCGAGGAGTGGTTTGGCGTTGGCGGCCGTGACCTCGACGAAAAAACCCAGAATGTAGTTGTGTCGTACCTTCAGCGACTTGACGCCGGTGGCGCCAACGTAGCGGGCCTCGAGGTCAGCCATGACGCGGCGGCTGTCATCCCGCAACGCAAGGACCTCGTCCAGGTCGGGCCGGTAGCCAGCGCGCACGAAACCGCCATCACGCCTGAGCATCGGCGGCTGGTCGGTGAGAGCTGCCCTCAGCTTGGGGGACATTGCGGGAGAAACGCTACGCAAGCGTGCTTCGATGATCCGCAGCTCGTCGGGCAGGCCGATGGCGCCGCCTGCCGCTGCCAATAGAGCGCGGCAGGCCTCGGCAGCAGCAAGACCGTCGCGAATGGCGGCAAGGTCGCGCGGCCCACCACGGTTGAAGGCGAGGCGGGATGCAGCCCGTGCGACATCGGGCGCACCTCGCAGCGCACGGCGCAAGTCCTCCCGCAGCGGCTCGCGGTCGATAAAGAAGGCCACGGCGTCGAGACGCGCGACGATGGCGGCGACATCGCGCAACGGGCTGGCAAGGCGCGCGGCAAGCTCGCGGGCGCCCGGGCCGGTTACCGTGTGATCGATGGCAGCCAGAAGACCGCCGTCGCGCGCGCCTGTGCTGGCGCGCAGCAGCTCCAGGCTGGCGCGGCTGGCGGCGTCAATGACGAGCGTTGCCTGACTGCCAGTCCGGCGCGGCGGGCGGACGACGGGCTTAGCGCCGATCTGGGTCAGGTCCACATATTTCAGCAGGGCGCCAATCGCCGCCAGCTCTGCCCGCGAGAAGCTGCCGAAGCCGCCAAGCTCGGTCACACCCAGACGCTCCTTCAGATCGCGCTCGCCAGCCAGGCTGTCGAAGAAGGCGCCAGCGACAGGTGTGAGCGCGGCGCCGGCCGCCTTGACCATCGCTGCCAGCGAGGCATCGGCACGCGTCTCGCGGGCTAGCACTTCGCTCGGCGCCAGCCGGACGAGCTCGCCGGCCAAGTCGCGCTCCGCGATCTCGCAGACCTCGAACTCGCCGGTGGAAATGTCGAGGGAGGCCAATGCGATCGCACGATCCTCGCCATCGGTGGGGGCTCCGAACACGGCCGTCAGATAGTTGCGCGCCTTGGTGTCGAGCAGGCTGTCCTCGGTCAGCGTGCCGGGCGTGACGAGGCGCACCACGTCGCGGCGGACGACCGCCTTGGAGCCGCGCTTGCGCGCCTCGGCCGGGTCCTCCAGCTGCTCGCACACGGCCACCCGATAGCCGAGCCGGATCAGCTTCTGCAGATACTCATCGGAGCGATGCACGGGCACGCCGCACATTGGAATGTCCTGGCCCAGATGCTTGCCGCGCTTGGTGAGCACGATGCCGAGCGCCTGGGAGGCCGCAATCGCATCCTCGAAGAACAGCTCATAGAAATCTCCCATGCGATACCAGAGAAGGCTGTCTGGATTGGCGGCCTTGATCTCGAGAAACTGTGCCATGGAGGGCGTCACGCCTGTGCCTTCAGCCGGCGTGCTGTCGGGCACGGTACGGGCGCGCCCTGAAGCGGGGCTTTCTGCCTCGCTTGGCTGCTCCGCATTCCTGCGCGTCATGCCTGCTGGCCCCATGCAGCTCCTGCCCTCGGGCCTACGCATAGCCGTTCGGGAAGCGGCTGGGAATGCGCGCCTGTGTGCAGTGGCGAATAGGCTCGGTTGTGGAAGGTTGTACCGGGGCCTATCGTCGCAAGTATCACCGGGGGCGCGGCGGGGCTCCGCGCCGGAGACTTTCCGGCTTTCCTCGCATCGCCGCGAAAGCCTCTTGCTTCTTCTTTGCCGTGCGATTCACGGCCCACATGCAAGCGCCAGTGCTTGCAGGTGAACCGATCGCATTCCAGTGCGCCAACTCAACGAGAACGGCCAGAACGCATGTCCGCCAAGTTCCCCGCCGCCCGCTTCACGGCAGATGAAGCGCTTCAGTTCCATGCCGAAGGCAAGCCGGGCAAGCTCGAGATTACGCCGACCAAGCCGCTGACCACGCAGCGGGACCTCTCGCTCGCTTATTCGCCCGGAGTGGCTGTACCAGTGCTGGCGATCGCGAAGAACCCGGCGGTGGCCTACGACTACACCAATAAGGGAAATCTAGTTGCCGTCGTGTCCAACGGCACGGCGATCCTCGGTCTCGGCAACCTCGGCGCGCAGGCGGCGAAGCCCGTGATGGAGGGCAAGGGAGCACTGTTCAAGCGCTTTGCCGACATCGACGCCATGGACGTGCTGGTCGACACCCAGGACGTGGACGCTTTCATCAACTGCGTGCGATACCTCGGCCCAACCTTCGGCGGCATCAACCTGGAGGACATCAAGGCACCCGACTGCTTCATCATCGAGCAGAAGCTGAAGGAGCTGCTCAACATTCCCGTGTTTCACGACGATCAGCACGGGACGGCCATTATCGCCGCGGCAGGGCTGATCAATGCGCTGGAGCTAACGGGGCGCGATATCAAGAAGTTCAAGCTGGTGGTCAACGGCGCCGGTGCGGCGGGCATCGCCTGCCTCGATCTTTTGATGGCGATGGGCATGCCGAAGGCGAACGTCGTGTTCTGCGACACGAAAGGCGTCATCTACCAAGGACGCAAGGAAGGCATGAACCAGTGGAAGTCGGCGTATGCGGCCAAGACCAAGGCGCGCACGCTGACGCAAGCCATGGAGGGTGCCGATGCCTTCTTCGGCCTCTCCGCCAAGGGCGCGGTGACGCGCGACATGGTCAAGCGGATGGCAAAGAAGCCGATCATCTTCGCCATGGCCAATCCGGATCCCGAGATCACACCTGAAGACGTGCTGGCCACGCGCGACGATGCCATCGTGGCCACCGGCCGCTCTGACTACCCGAACCAGATCAACAATGTACTGGGCTTCCCGTTCCTGTTCCGCGGGGCGCTCGATGTGCGGGCCACGGAAATCAACACGGAGATGAAGATCGCTGCCGCCAAAGCTCTCGCTGATTTGGCGCGGGCCGAGGTACCCGATCAGGTAGCGGCCGCATTTCACGGCCGGCGCCCTGTGTTCGGTCCCGAGTACATCATTCCGGCACCGTTCGATCCGCGCTTGATGACCCACGTTCCCCCGGCTGTCGCCAAGGCAGCGATGGAGAGCGGCGTGGCGCGGAGGCCCATCGCCAACATGGACGCTTATGTCGGTCGCCTGGAAGGGCGGCTCGATCCGGTGGCGGGCTGGTTGCACGTGACGTTCGACAAGGTGCGGGCGGCGCCCAAGCGTGTGATCTTCGCGGAGGGTGAGGAGCCGGCCGTGATTCGTGCTGCCAATGCCTACCACACGCACGGCTTCGGCGAACCGATGCTGGTGGGTACGACCGAGACCGTAACGTCGAACTTCAAAGAACTCGAAATCAAGCTCAAGCGGGAGTTCGCGCTGCTCGACACGCGGCACTCCCCCTACACCGAGCAGTTCACCGATTACCTCTTCAAACGGCTGCAGCGGCATGGCTATCTGCGTCGCGACTGCGTACGGCTGGTGCTCAACGAGCGCAACATCTTCGCTGCGCTGATGGTGGCGCATGGGTACGCCGACGCAATGGTCTCGGGCGCGACGCGCAACTGGACCAGCATCTTCAACGACGCTCGCCGCGTGCTGGATCCAAAGCCAGGCCGCCATGTCATTGCCGTGACGTTGACCTTGTGCCGCGGCCGCGCCGTGCTGATCGCGGATACCAGCGTGCACGACATGCCAAACTCGGAGGAGCTGGCCAATATCGCAGTGGAGGCAGCGGGAGTGGCGCGCAGCTTCGGAATGGAGCCGAGGGTGGCCATGCTCGCCTACTCGTCGTTCGGTCAGCCGCGTGGCGAGCGATCGGACCAGGTGAGCGAGGCAGTTGCCATTCTCGACAAGCGCGGCGTCGATTTTGAGTACGACGGCGATATGTCCGCGGACGTGGCGCTCAACGCGGGTGTGCGTGGACTTTACCCGTTCTGCCGGCTGACCGACAACGCGAATGTGCTCGTCATGCCTGCCTTCCACGCCGCGTCGATCTCGACCAAGAT
Organism: uncultured Alphaproteobacteria bacterium; assembly: GCA_963806735.1. Classification (GTDB taxonomy): domain Bacteria; phylum Pseudomonadota; class Alphaproteobacteria; order Rhizobiales; family Hyphomicrobiaceae; genus CADEFX01. Next base: position 11,597 of record CAWEBE010000048.1, read on the forward strand.
GTTGCGCGAGCTGGGCGGTGCAACCACGATCGGGCCGATCCTCGTCGGACTAAGCCACCCGGTGCAGATCTGTCCGCTGGGAGCCATGGACAACGATATACTCAATCTGGCTGCCCTGGCGGCGTTCGATATCGGCAAGTGAGCTTCAGGCCGCGCAGCCACCGAGGCTCGTGCTATCCGTGTGCGGCCCAGCCGGATCGCACCACTTGCCGATCAGGGCCTCCAGCTCCGTCTTCTCGAACGGTTTGGCGAGATAGTCGTCGAAACCGCCTTCCAGGCATCGACGTCTGTCCTCGGCGAACGCGTTGGCTGTCAGCGCCACGATCGGCGGCGGCCGTCGCACTGTCCCGGCGTAGAGGTGGCGGATCAGACGGGTGGCGGCGAAGCCGTCCATCCCGGGCATGTGGATGTCCATCAGCACGAGGTCGAAGTCGGACGCCAAGCCTTCGCTGGCGGCTTCGCACAGCGCGGCGGCCGTCTCACCGTTGCGAGCAGCTGTCACGCGGCAGCCGGATTTCTCCAGTATGCATCTGGCGAGCAAGGCGTTGATCTCATTGTCCTCGACCAGCAGAGCGTGAAGCCCTTGGCGGTGCAGCGGACGAGGTGTCGCAGCGGCGCGTGACGCCGGCGTCGATTGCGCTGAACCGACTGGCCGGTGGGCACGAAGCTGTGCCAGAAGCGAGGCTGGTCGCACCGGACTTATGAGATAGGCATCGAAGCCGGCCGCGCGGAAGGGCGTGAGCCTCGTCCTCCCCGACACGTCTATGAGCACGATGCCGCGTGCCGGGCTTGCTGCGTTACCGCGGGCCATGGCCAGCATGTCGTGTGCGGTCTCGGCACGCAGTCGCGAGCTCACAATGATCGCTTCGAACGGCATCCGCTGGTTCCGGGCGCGAGAGATGATGGCTGCAGCCTCTCGGGGTGCGGCTGCTTCCACAGCGATGCCGAAAAACTCGAGGGTCTCGCGGAGCACTTGGCGCTCGACGGTTTCCTCGAGCACAAGAAGCACTCTGCGGGCCTCCGTGCCGTTCAGCAGGTCGGCAACCGGACTTGCACCCTCGGCTGCAGCAAGTGGAAAGCAGAAGGTGAACGTAGAGCCGACACCGGGACGGCTTTCGACCTCGATGTCGCCGCCCATGGCGCGGGCGAGCCGGCGCGAGATGGCGAGGCCAAGCCCCGTGCTGCCGGGGCGGCGGGGGCTGTCCTCGCTCTGCCCAAACTCGGCGAAGAGGCCGTGTATACTCTTGGCGTCTAGTCCGACGCCCGTATCGCTGACGGCGAGGGCGATTTGGCGTGTGCCGCCGCAAATCACATCGGTCAAGCGGATGGCGACGCCGCCGGCGTCCGTGAACTTGATGGCGTTGCCGACCAGGTTGAGCAGGATCTGCCTGATGCGGACCTCGTCAGCGATCACATGGCGTGGCAGATGCGGATCGATGCGCCAAGCGAGCGTGAGCTCCTTTTCACACGCCTTCGGCGCCAGCAACTCGATGACGCCTTGCAGGCACTCGTCGAGCGCAAAGCCCGATTTGACGATCTCGAGCTTGCCTGCCTCGATCTTCGACAGGTCGAGAATCTCGTCGATCAGGGTGAGCAGCGTTCTGGCCGAGCGGTCGATGGCGTCGGCATAGGCGCTCTGCTCCGAGGTGAGGCTCGTGTCGAGCAGCAGGGCGGACATGCCGAGAACGCCGTTCATCGGTGTGCGGATCTCGTGGCTCATGGCTGCCAGAAACCGTGACTTGGCCAGGTTTGCCGCCTGTGCCTGGTCGCGCGCTTCCATGAGCGCAGCAATAGCCTGCCGTTGCAGCGAGCTACCCAGCCTGCGGGGCTTTTTGCGCGTTTTCCAGCCCTGTCGGGGCCGGGCGAGATTGGTCAAGTGACGCATGCCATCCCTGCGTGTTTTAGTTGAATTGCATCAAACCACATTGGACTTGAAAAATATTCGAGGGCTGGGGTTAGTGTTACGCGCCGCTTAAGGCCTGTTTCGCGCAGGGAAAACGAGGCGAGGAGATCGCATGGGGCCGCTCAAAGGTTTACGCATCGTGGAGATGGCAGGCATCGGGCCGGCGCCGTTCTGCGCCATGCTGCTGTCGGACATGGGAGCGGAGATCATTCGCGTCGACCGGCGCGAGAAGACGGACCTCGGACTGCCGGGGAAGGAGCCGAAATTCGATGTTCTGCACCGTGGCCGCAAGTCGATCTCCGTTGATGTGAAGAGCGCGGCTGGGCGCGATGTGGTGCGGCGGCTGGCGAACAAGGCCGACGCGCTGATCGAAGGTTTTCGGCCAGGCGTCATGGAACGCCTCGGGCTCGGGCCGGAGCCGCTGCTGGCAGCCAATCCGAAGCTGGTATTCGGACGCATGACTGGTTTCGGCCAGAAGGGGCCAATGGCGCCGCGCGCGGGCCACGACATCAACTACATTGCGCTGGCGGGCGCGCTGCACACGATCGGACGCAAAGGCGAGGCGCCGATGCCGCCGCTCAATCTGATCGGGGACTTCGGAGGTGGGGGAATGCTGCTGGCGTTTGGCGTCGTGTGCGCCCTGTTGGAGGCGCGCATCTCCGGCAAGGGACAGGTGGTCGATGCCGCCATGGTGGACGGCTCGGCGATGCTGATGTCGGCGATCTACGGGTTCTATGCGCAGGGCACGTGGAAGGACGAGCGCGGGGTCAACATCCTCGATACCGGTGCGCCCTACTACAACGTGTACGAGACCAAAGATGGAAAGTGGGTCTCGATCGGCTCGATCGAGCAGCGTTTCTACGAGGATCTGCTCGGCCGGCTCGGGATTGCCGGCGAGGATCTGCCGGGGCAGCACGATCAGGCCGGTTGGCCGAAGCTCGCGCGCCGCTTTGCCGAGGTGTTCAAGACCAAGATCAGGGCCGAATGGGAAAAGGTGTTCGCGGGCAGCGATGCGTGCTTCGCACCGGTGCTGTCTCTGTCGGAGGTGGCAGCCTACCCGCACAATGCCGAGCGCGAGGCATTCATAACGCGCGATGGAGTGATGCAGCCGGCACCTGCGCCCCGCTTCAGCCGGACTGCTCCTCAGATGGGTGTGCCGCCGCGCGAGCTGGGGGTGGACACGGACATCGTCCTGGCGGAGTTCGGCTTTGGCCGCGAGGAGATCGCCGATCTGATGAAGCGCGGAGTTGTCGGCGCCCAAGTTTGAACAGGAGCCGCTTCCTATGGACTTTGCATTCACGTCCGAGCAGCGCGAGATACGAGAGGCCATTCTCAAGATCTGCGCGCGTTTCGGCGACGACTACTGGTTGAAGAAGGACAAGGAGGGTGGCTTTCCGCACGACTTTCATCAGGCCCTTGCGGCTGACGGCTGGCTCGGCATCGCCATGCCGGAAGACTATGGCGGCTCGGGGCTGGGCGTCACCGAAGCCGCGCTGATGATGCAGGCGATCGCGGAGTTGGGCGCGGGCATGCAGGGCGCATCCTCCGTGCATATGAACATCTTCGGGCTCAATCCGGTGGTGGTGTTCGGCACCGAGGAGCAGAAGCGCCGTTTTCTGCCACCTCTGATCGCCGGCAAGGAGAAGTCCTGCTTCGCCGTGACGGAGCCGAACGTCGGGCTCGACACGACGCGGCTCAAGACACGTGCCGTGCGCGAGGGCAACCGCTATCGCATCGATGGCCGCAAGATCTGGATTTCCACGGCGCAGGTGGCCGACAAGGTGCTGCTGCTGGCGCGCAGCACCCCGCTCGAGGAGGTGAGCCGGCCAACGCAAGGCCTATCGCTGTTCTATACGACACTCGACCGCGCCTACGTCGACGTGCGCGAGATCGACAAGATGGGCCGCAAGGCGGTGGACTCCAACGAGCTGTTCATCGATGGCCTGCCGGTGCCGATAGAGGACCGCATCGGCGAGGAAGGCAAAGGCTTCGAGTACATCCTGCATGGCATGAACCCGGAGCGTATTCTGATTGCCGCTGAGGCCGTCGGCATCGGCCGCGCCGCCGTCGAGCGGACAGCGCGCTACGCCAAGGATCGCGTCGTCTTCGGCCGGCCGATCGGCCAGAATCAGGCGATCCAGCATCCACTCGCGCGCGCCTGGATGAATCTCGAAGCTGCGAACCTCATGGTGTTCAAGGCTGCATCTCTCTACGACAAGGGTGAGCCGTGCGGGATCGAAGCCAATGCGGCCAAGTACCTGGCCGGTGAGGCCGGTTTCGAAGCGTGCGAGACCGCAGTTATGAGCCACGGCGGCATGGGCTATGCCAAGGAGTTTCATGTGGAGCGGCTGCTGCGCGAGGTCATCATCGCGCGCATTGCACCGGTCTCGCGCGAGCTGATCCTGAGCCACGTTGCGGAGAAGGCATTGGGTCTGCCCAAGTCTTACTGATATGCGTGCGCTTCAAGCGTGGTTGGGAATGCAGGGGAGGTGATCTGATGAGAGTTATGACCTTTAAAAAGGGCAGCGAGACAGGACTAGGCGTCGTTGACGGCGATGCGGTCGTGGATCTGGCGGCAGTAGAGTCAGCCGGTGTGCCGAGAGATATGCTGGCATTGATCGCGGGTGGCGCTGCGGCCCAGGCAGCAGTCAAGACGGCTGTGGCGAAGGCGCCGGCATCCGCGCGGCTGGCGCTGGCTGCCATCCAGCCTGCGCTGCCGATCGCCAGACCGCCGAAGTTCGTGTGCGTCGGACTCAACTACGCCGAGCACGCGAAGGAAGGCGGGCATGCGGTACCGACCTATCCCTCGTTCTTTCTGCGCGTCGATACGTCCCTCATTCCAGCCGGAGCGCCGGTGGTGCTGCCGAAGTGCTCCATTCAGCTCGATTACGAGTGCGAGCTCACCGTCGTCATCGGTAAGGGCGGGCGACACATCCCCGAGGCGCGTGCGCTGGAGCATGTGTTCGGCTATACACTCTTCAATGACGTGTCGGTGCGCGACTACCAGCGCAAGACCTCGCAATGGACCGCAGGCAAAAACTTCGATGACACCGGTCCGCTTGGCCCGCATATCGTGACGGCCGACGAGCTGCCGCCCGGCGCATCGGGCCTGCGCATCACAACGCGAGTCAACGGCGAGACTATGCAGGACTCCACGACGGGCGACATGATCTTCTCGACCGCACGGACCATCTCCATCCTGTCCGAAATCATGACGCTCGAACCGGGCGACATGATCGCCACCGGCACGCCGTCGGGTGTTGCGCATGCTAGGAAGCCTCCGGCCTGGATGAAGGCCGGGGATACTGTCGAGGTGGAGGTCGAGCGCATAGGTGTGCTGAGAAACCCGGTCATTGCGGAGAGTTAGAGCTCTCGGTGGACTTGGGTTGGGAACTCGGTCGTGGCCGATCGCGAGGCGTGACCGCAAAATTCCGCGCAAGGATCATATCATTGCCACATTGAGGTCTCCGCATGCTCAGGAATGGGAGGGTGCCAGCGGGGCACCTTGGAAAACGCTGGTCTCGTGAGCGAGACCGACAGTCGAGGGGGTGCGCAGCGTGCGTGCATTGCTTATCAGTGCAGTTGCTTTTGTTGTCAGCGGATTAGTCGGGTCTACTGATATTCAGGCTCAGGAGCAACGGAAGTCCTTCGAGATTGCCCAGGTGCAAGGCAAGGCCATCGTCGCTCCGAAACGGGCGCAGCCGGTGCCGCCAAAGCCGGTATCGGAAGAGGAGGCCCTGCGGGCGGCGCGCATCAACAACTGGACCGTGGGGCTCGCGGGCGGCCTGCTCGAAGGAACGTTCGTGCGCTATGCCGCCGATCTCGGCAAGGCGCTGGACGATGGCGACAATCTGCGCGTGCTGCCAATCGTCAGCTACGGCGCGGTCGGCAACGTCAGCGATCTGATCTATCTGAAGGGCGTCGATTTCTCGATCACCTATTCGGACGTCCTCGATCACTTCAAGAACATCGAGAAGGTGCCGGGCATCGAGCGGCGGATCAACTACGTCATGCCGATGTTCCAGGGCGAGCTGCACATTTATGCGCGCCCCGAGATCAAGTCGATCCGGGACCTGGAGGGCAAGAAGGTTAATTTCAACACGGTGGGCAGTGCAGCCAACTACACCGGCGGCATCGTATTCGATCGACTAGGCATCAAGGCCCAGCGGATATTCGAAAACAACTCGATCGCGCTCGAGGCCATGCGCAAAGGTGAGATCGCCGCTATCGTGCACGTGGTCGGCAAGCCCAACGATCTCTTCAGCAAGATCAAACCGGAGCCCGGCTATCGGTTTCTGCCCGTCGAGTTCAGCGAGAAGTTCGAGGACTACTACGTCCCCGCTGAGCTGACGAATGCGGACTACCCCAACCTCATTGCGCAGGGCGAGACAGTGCAGACTATCTCGGTTACGGCGCTGCTCGCGGTCTACAATTGGAACAAGGATACAGACCGTTATCGCCGCTGCGTGCGTTTCATCGAATATCTCTTCGACCGGTTCGACAAGCTGCGTCAGCCGCCTTACCAGCCGAAGTGGAAAGAGATGAACATCGCCGGGACGATCCCGGGGTGGCAGCGGTTTCCGCCGGCGCAAGAGTTGATCGATAAAATGGCGGCGACTACCGGCAGCGTCAACACGTCGCTGGCGCGGGCGCAGGCGGCGAAGGCGGCGCCTTTGGATCCGGCCGAGCAGGAGCGACTGTTCCGGCAGTTCCTGGAATGGAGCAAGCAGAAACGCTGAGGCCTGGGCTCCAAGCGGCCCGGTCGCGTGACGAGAATACAAAGGGAGGGAGGCGGATGTTGCTGAGAAGGCAACAGCGCCAATCCAGCGGGCACGGCGGCACGCCCGAAGGGCCGGCCGCAATGCTTCTTGGCTTGGGGCCGAGAAGTCGCGCATCGCGATTAATGATCTCGGCGCTGGCAGTGGGAGGCGTGCTCGCCGCCGGTATCGGCTTGCCGGGCGTTGTCGCAAGCGTCCAGGCGCAGCAACAACCGCGCCTCGTTCTCAACGTGGCGCCGGTCATGCTGGCAGAGCCGGCCGCCAAGAACCCGTTTCCGATCCAGGTCGGGCCGCAAGAAGTCCTGCTCAAGAACAGCTTCGTGCGCATTCGCGGCCTGCCTCCGGCCGCTGCGCTGTCCGAGGGGCATGCGATCAGCCCCGGTGCCTGGGCCGTGCCGTTGGCGGGCCTGCTGAACCTCGGCGTCGTCCTGCCGGTTGGGTTGCAGGGGCGTTGGGATATCGTCGTGGCCCTAGTTACCATCGAAGGAACGGTGCTAACGGAAGCCAAGACCGCGCTGGTGGTCGGCCCGACGCAGCTCATCGCACCGCAGCCGCCCAAGCAGGATCAGTCTTCCACCAATGTAGCCTCGCTCGGTCAGTCGCCGACTGCTGCTTTGCCACCCTCGCCAGAGCGGGAGCGGGCGCTCGGCCTGCATGCCAAGGGCAAGGAGCTGCTGGACCAGGGAAATGTGCAACCTGCGCGCATGCTGTTCCGGCGCGCCGCGGAAGCCGGGCTCGCTGAAAGCGCGCTCGCACTCGGCGGAACATTCGATCCAGTGGAGCTCGCCAAGCTCAGAGTGCTTGGGCTCCAGCCCGATGTTGCTTCCGCGCGGCAGTGGTACGAGAAGGCACGTCAACTCGGCGCGCGGGAGGCTGAAGATCGCTTGCGCCGCCTGGAGAACCGTTAGGGCTGCCCCGATCCGCGTCCGACAATCGGCTGGAAGCCCCATGAGAACAGCGGCTTTCCGCCATCCTTGGTAATGACCACGACTTCCTCCAGCCACGAACGGTCGTGCTCGCTGCCGGGATAAAGCAGATGCACAGGCGCGACCATGCCCTCCTCCAGCACCCAATCGCCGTTGGGTTTGCCGTCGGCGGTCGTCAGCTCCAGCTCCATGTGCGATAGCCCGAGGCCGTGGAAGAAGATGAGTGCGGTATTGGCGTCAGGAACGCCGGCCTTTCGGTAAGCCTCGCGCGCGATGGCCTGCAGTTGGCTGACCTTGGCGCCCGGACGCATCGCGCGCATCAGCGTTTCAGCTACCGCGGCAGTGGCGGTTGCGTAACGGCGTGCCTCACCCTGCGGCTCGCCATCGACCACCCAGGTCTTGCCGCCGTCCCAGCAATAGAGATCGATCGTGCCGTGGCAGTCGAACATGACGTGCGTGCCCGGCCCCACTACCTCATCCTCGAAGCCAGTCGACAGCATGATGGTCGTGTCAGTGCCGCGCGGATGTCCCCAAACCATGCCACCGGGATCGCGCACGAAGCCGCCGAGATCGACAACGGCCTTGGCATAGGCGCGGTTGAGATCGCGCCATGTCGCGCCCTTGTCCCATGATGCGACGGTAGCGCCGATGGCGGCCTCGTTGAGCCTGGTGGCGCGGGCCAGCAGCGACAGCTCGGCATCGGTTTTCACGGCCCGCGCGAACATCAGCGGATCATAGCCGTCAGCGACCTCGAGGCCCTCGATGCCGAGCCGCAGGCCGTAGCCGATATCGTCGAAGGCGACGCGACCCCGGTCGAGCTGCAGCTCCTTCAGGGCGCCGCGAACGGCGCCGCCCATATCGAAGGCGTAGTTACGACGGGAGCTCTCGATCCACGGTTTATCTTTGCCCGCCGGGGGAATAAACCGGTCGATGTCGGTCCGCCGCGCCGGCAGATCGAGGGCCATCATCACGGCGCGATAGGGACGGATGTCCTCGACCCAAGTCGGCTGCGCCAGAAAGGTTGCAAGGTAGTAGTCGGCGACAACGAGGATCGGATGCTCCGGCGCATGGCGCGAGATCATCACGGCATAGGGCCGCGGCTCGTCGGACTTGTGGGCGATGCCGTTGAAGCCGGTCAGGTAGTAGACATTGTTGGGCTGAGTGGCGACGACGCCGTCGAGGCCGCGGACCTCCATCGCGTGGAGCAGGCGATCGAGATTACAGAAGCGCTTGGGTAGGGGCGTGCGTGCAAAGTCGGCGGCAGTCGGTTTCTTGCTGGGTTCGGCCATTGGTGTTCCTCCTGCATATTATTCCGTCTCGCGGCCCGCCATCAGACGCAGCGGTGTATAGATGAGGACCGTTTCGCCTTTCTGATTGACGACGGAGTTGCGCGTGCGCACGAGCCCGCGATTACCCTTGGACGCGGTGCGCTGCTCGATCACCTCGATCTCGGCGTGGATCGTATCACCGGCGAATGTTGGGCCCTTCACGTCGAGCTCCATGCCGAGGAACGCCAGGCCGGTGCCTTGTATGGTGCCGAGCATAGTCAGGCCCTCCGCCAGCGCATAGACGAGAGCGCCGGGCGCGAGCCGTCCTTTAATCGCGGAGTGCTCGCGGACGTACTCCATGTCGGTGAACAGCACCTCCAGGAAGCCGGTACAGGAGATGAAATTGACGATGTCGGTTTCGGTGATGGTGCGGCCGTAGGTTTTGAATTGCGCGCCGACCGGCATGTCCTGCCAGTACATTCCGTGCCCGAGCAGCTTCATCTGCCTCCCCTGTGCAGCACCAATCACGAGTGTACCGAAGCGTCAGGGGATTGTGGCATAGTCAGAACGCACCAGCGAGGCAGGCCTATGAGACTTACCCGGCAAACAGGAGATCGATACCAGTTGGCCGTGGCAGCCGCGCTGGCAATGGCGGTCGTTGCTGGCCCGGTCTGGGTCTCCAGAGCACAGGCCCAAACCAACCTACCCGCAGTTCTCGAAGAGACGCTCAAGCGCCGCGCAGCGACGCTCGATGCGCTTTTTGCCGAGCTCAAGGCTGCATCAGATCAAAGCGCGGCCGATGCGATCGTGGCCAAGATCTGGGACCAGTGGATGCTCTCGGGGCGAGATGACATCGACATCCTGATGTCGCGCGCGGTGGCCAACATGGCGGGCCGACACTTCGGACTAGCCATGCTGCTGCTCGAGGAGATCATCGGACTCGCTCCGGAGTACGCCGAGGCCTGGAACAAGCGCGCGACGCTGCATTATCACATGGGCCGATATCAGGAAGCGCTGGAGGACGTCGAGCGCACACTGCAACTGGAGCCGCGGCATTTCGGGGCGCTGGCAGGGCGTGCGGCCATCCTCGCCGACACCAAGAAATGGAAGGAAGCGCTCGAGGCCTATCGGGCGGCGCTTGTCATCAATCCGTTCCTGCAGAGGCGTGAGAGCATCCTGCGTCAGCTGGAGAAGAATGCGGGCGAACGCGATCTATAGATGGCCGTGCGTCAGTCGAGCAGCAGCTTCGGCAGCCACAGCGTCAGCGCCGGGATGTAGGTGACGAGGCCCAGCACGATCAGCATCGGGATGTAAAACACCAGGATGCTGCGCGACACAGCCTCCATGCTGACTTTGCCGATGGCGCAGCCGACCGCGAGTGTCGGTCCCACCGGTGGCGTGAGAAGGCCGATGCCGAGATTCAGGATCATGACGATGCCGAAGTGCACTGGATCGATGCCGAACTGTTTGATCACGGGCAGAAAGATCGGTGTGCAGATAAGCAGCATCGGCGCCAGATCCATGAAGGTGCCGAGGAACAGCAGCATCAGATTGACGTAAAGCAGGAACATGTATTTGTCGCTCGAGATGGCGACGAAGAACTCGGTGGCCTTGGCCGGCACCCGCATGATGGCCATCATGTAGCCGAAGGCGATCGAGAAACCGATCATGATCATGACCATGCCGACCGTGCGCACGACGCGGCCGAGCATGAGCGGCAGCTCGTTCCACTTGTAGTCGCGATAGACGAACATGGTGACGAGGAACGCCCACACCGAAGCAACGGCGGCCGATTCCGTCGGTGTGAAGACGCCGGACAGTATGCCTCCGAGGATGATGAAGACAGTGATCAGGCCCCAGATCGCTTCCACCGCGATCTTCAACGCCTGCCTCAGCGGAATGGCTTCGCCCTTCGGGAAGTTGTTGCGGTGCGCGATGATGAGGCACAGAACCATGAGCGACAGGCCCAGCAGCAACCCCGGAATGACCCCGGCGATAAACAGGTGTGCCACCGAGACCGTGCCGCCGGCCGCCAGCGAGTAGATTACCGCATTGTGCGACGGCGGAATGAGCAGGGGCTGCAGCGATCCCGAGACGGTCACATTGACGGCGAAGAGCCGCGGATAGCCGTTGCGGATCATCTGCGGGATCATGACCGAGCCAATCGACGCCGTATCGGCCACCGACGATCCCGAAATGCAGCCGAACATCGTAGAGGCGAGGATGTTCACCAGCGCCAGGCCGCCGCGGATGAAGCCGACGAACACCTTGGCCAGGTTGACGATGCGCTCGGCCATGCCGCCTTCAGCCATGATGGCGCCGGCGAGAATGAAGAACGGGATGGCGAGTAGCGGAAAGTCGTCCATGCCGTCCGAGGTCTTGAGCATGATGGCTTCGAGCGGCAGCCCGGTCCACATGGCGGCGAAGATGGCGGCAAGGCCCAGCGAATAGGCGACCGGCACGCCGAGCAGACAGAGTGCCGTAAAGCCGCCGACGAGGATCAGGACATCCATTGGGCAATCCGGCTCAGGCTATTCGGTTGAGACTGTGCTGACGGACTCTGCGCTCGGGCTCAGGAAGAACCGGCCGGTCCAGATGCGCTCGATCACGAACAACGCGGTAATGGCGCCTCCGATCGGCACGGGCAGGTAGGAGGCGCCGACGGACATGATCGGAAACTCGGCGATGCTCTGATACCAGGTCGCCTGCACGAGCTTGACGCCAAACCAGAGCATGAACAGGTTGGTGAACAACATGGCCAGCTCAATGGCGATGCCGAGGATCACCCTCGGTGCTCCAGTGAGGGCGGAGGGCAATATCCCGACGGCGATGTGCAGATATTCGCGATAGCACACGACAGCCGACAGGAACGACAGCCAGATCATCACCAGGATGGCGAGGGGCTCAGGCCAGGACGACGCGCTGTTGAGCACGTAGCGGGTAAAGACACCCCAGGGAATGATGGCCGTGAGAATAACGATGCTCGCGCCCGCGCCCACCAGACACGCCCGATGCAGCACGTCCATCATGCGTATGTAAGCGTCTCGCATCGGTTTCGGCCTCACAACAAGCAACAGCCGGCTGACCCGCTATCGAGTTGGCCGGCTGATCGGGTTTCACGTCAAGCGCTACTTGACGTCCTGAATCCGCTGGATGAGCGCGCCATGCTGGCCGCCGAATTTGTCCCACACCGGTTTGACGGCGGCCTGGAACGGCTTGCGATCGGCGACGTCGTTGATCTGCGCGCCGGCCTCCTTCATTTTCTTCAGCGACTCTTCCTCGCGCTCGTACCACAGCTTGCGCTGCTCCTGCTGCGCTTCCTTGGAAAGCTTGGCGACGAGCGCCTGGTCGTCCTTGGACAGGCCGTCCCAGCTCTTCTTCGAGAACACCAGGATCTCCGGGATCATCAGGTGCCCGGTCTTGGAGTAGAACTTGGCGTAGCGGTAGTGTTGGCCGCTCTCGTAGCTCGGCTCGTTGTTCTCCGCGCCGTCGACGACGCCGGTTTGCATAGCGTTGATGAGCTGATCGAAGCCCATGGCCACGCCGTTGCCGCCCAGCGAGTTCATGGTCTCGACGAACACGGGATTGCCCATCATGCGAATCTTCAGACCCTTGAGGTCATCGACCTTCTGGATCGGATGCTTGTTGTTGTAGACGTTGCGCGTGCCGGCGTTCATCCAGCACAGGCCAATGAGATTGGCGGTCGGGTGATCGCTGAGCTTCTTCAGCATCTCGGTCCCGATATCTCCGTCGACTACTTTCTCCATGTGCGCGTTGTCGCGGAACATGAAGGGCAGATTGAAAACGTTGAGCTCGGGTACGATCGGGCCCATGGGGCCGACGCTGATGCGCGCGATCTGCAGCGCGCCGAGCTGGGCCTGCTCGATCATTTCCTTCTCGCCGCCCAATTGCATGGACGGGTACATCTGAATGCTGATGCGGCCGCTGGTGGCATCCTCGAGCTTCTTGCCCATGCGCACGACGGCTTCGACCGTCGGGTAGCCGAGCGGATGCACGTCGGTCGCTTTCAGAACCATCTTGGCTTGCGCCAGGGTTGGCCGCACCGAAAGGCCCGCGGCGGAGGCCGCAATGCCGCCAACACCGAGCTTGAGAAATTCACGACGCTTCATGATATTTCCTCCTTGTGATTTTATCGCTTTTCCCCCGGAGTTGCCCCCGCAGCATTGCTCTTGCGCGTCTTTCGAACATCCCGATCAGGCGGATGGACGAGATTGCGTGAGGAGCGGCCAGTTGCTAAGCAACTTGTACGATGACCAGACGAATTTCAAGCAAAATGCCAACGCGCGAAAATGGCGTGTCGCCGTCGCTGCGGCGGTTGCGGCCTCACCGCAACCTGACGGACCGCGCGGCGGCGGCGCTTGCCGCGCAAATCCGCGACGGGCGCCTGCCGCCGGGCTCACGGCTGCCGACGGAGCAGGAGTTGATGATCGCCCTCGGTGTGAGCCGCACCGTGGTCCGCGAGGCGGTCTCGGCGCTGCGGGCTGAAGGCTTGGTGGTGACGCGGCAGGGATCGGGCGCATTCGTTGCGGAGGATGCGAGCCGCATGCCGTTCCGCATCGATCCGGATTTTATCGCCTCGATCACCGATGTGCTGAACGTGATGGAGTTGCGTCTTGCCATCGAGGTCGAGGCGGCGGCGCTTGCCGCCGAGCGCGCCAGGTCCGAGCAGGTCGAAGCCATCATGCGCGCCCACGCTGCGATGGAAGCTGCAATCGGGCGCGGGGATGTGGCCGTGACCGAGGACTTTCTGTTCCATCGGGCGATCGCGGCCGCGACCGCCAATGCCCAGTTCGCGCAGTTCCTGGAATTCCTGGGGCGGCACGTCATCCCGCGCCAGCGCGTACGGGCGGCGGTCACGAGGCCGGACGAACGCAGCGCGTATCTCGCCCGTATTCAAAGGGAGCACCTGCGCATCGCCGAGGCGATCGGCGCCCACGATCCGGTGGATGCGCGGCGGGCCATGCGCGCGCATCTGGTCAATAGCCTCAAGCGCTATCGCCGGGTTGCCGAACGGGCAGCCCAAGCGGTGTAACCCGGCTCCAGCGACGGGATCGACCTGTGAGGGGGCCGGCAAACGGCTGATAGTTAATGGAATTATTTCAACCTTCGGATTGAACCTATCCAGCTCCCGTCGCGACCAATGGGCAGAAACCAGCTCGATGGGCGCGTCATGCATTCAGCCGCCATAGCTCCAACCCTCTATGATCAGCTCGCGCTCGCTGAGCAGGTCAATGCGCAAAGCCGGGCGCTGCTGCGCAAAATCCTGCCCGATTTCGTCATCGATCGCCTGATGGCGCGGCCAGAGGAGTCCATCGCCGACGAGTTTCCGGACGCATCCGTACTGTTCGCCGACATCGAGGGTTTCGTCAGCATCGCCAGAAAGCTCGGCGGTCAGCAGACCGTCGGTCTGCTCGACAATCTGACGCGCGAGTTCGACGCGCTGGCCGTCTGCCACGGCGTCGAAAAGATCAAGACCATTGGCGACGGCTACATGGCCGTGGCGGGCGTACCGCAGCCGAGGCGCGATCACTGCGAGCGGCTGGCACGACTGGCGCTCGATATGCTGGCTGTTGTCCGGCAGATGTCGGATGAGACCGGTTTGAAACTGCGCTTGCGCATCGGTATCGCCGCCGGTCCGGTCATGGCAGGCGTGATCGGCGGCAACAAGTTCTCCTACGATGTCTGGGGCGACACGGTGAACCTGGCGGCGCGGCTGGAGCGGCAGGCGCAATCCGGCCAGATCCTGATCTCATCGCGCGCCAGGGCGCACCTGGCCGGCCGCTTCCAGCTCAGCTCGCGCCGTCGCGTCAACATGCGCGGGCTGGGACTGGGGGACGCCTGGGGGCTCGAGAAGTCGCTCGTCGCGCCTGCATATGCGCATTGACCCGATCGCGCCGACAAACCCCCGCACCGGCGCGGATCCACGCCGCCTTGCCAAGCTGCATCGCGGCGGCTATGGCTTCCACGTCTATCCGGTACGGTTTGCCGCAATAGCTCAGCCGGTAGAGCACCGCATTCGTAATGCGGGGGTCGGGGGTTCGAGTCCCTCTTGCGGCACCAATAAACTTCAATGAGCTTAGCCAGCTATGTGGCTGGCTCTAGCTCTCTGGTCATCTAGCACATATCTAGCACATCCATGCCGGCAAACCCCCCGTTTGGCTCAATGCCCGATGGCTTGATGGCGCGTGCAAATCAGCTCAGCGTTCCGGCACCACTTTCGGGGGCGAGAGGGATGAGCGAACACACTCGAATGGCGCTGGAGCGGGCGCGGGCCAAGGCTGCCGAGATAGATGCTGAGCAAGACGCAATTGCTGAGCAAGAGTACGAGTGGGACAACCAGCAGGCCGCGATTGAGGACCACTACAACAAGCGAGTGCGTGTCCCGCCGGCAAGCTGGTGACCATGTGGGAGACCGGCACCAACGAGCATGGTCAGCCACTATCCGACTTCGAATTCCAAGCTCTGTGTGCCGCCTGGTATCTGACGTTTGGGGAGTTGCCCCCGCAGATCGATTGTCGGGAAGCGAGCGCAGCACCATTGCGGAACTCGATCGCGACGAACCCATGCCAGCTGACGATGCCATGCTGAGCCCGCGTGACGTGGTGCGCATAACAGGCGTATCGCTGGCCACGATCAAGCGCATGGTCAGTCGAAGGTCGCTTCCCTAACCCATTGAAGCTGAGCCCGCGCCGCATCGGTTGGACGGGCAAGGATGTGCGCATGTGGCTAGAGAAGCTTCACGATCAACGCCGCAACGGTAAGCGCACCCACTGAGCACGCACATCGTTTACGGCGAAGCTGATCACGCGATGACCAGGGATGACGGCTCTGCCCTCGATGGGGGTGGGGCCGATTTTCTGTGGCGCTGGCCATCGTTCAGGGGGGCGGCCCCTCAAACGGCGCGGGGGGCCCATTCAATTGCAACCTCCCGACGGATGGCTGGCGGGTCAGTTTTTTCCCAAACAGAGCGCTCGCAATCTTACGTTTTCGCGTAGCAGCAGAGCATGCGTCGAAAAGCAGGGCGCTCCGATTGAAGCACCCTGCCAATGATTTCAGTTCGGCCTAATGACTAGTTGGTCTTGGGTTGACCGGGCTGGACAGGCGGCTGGCTGCGTGCACGTTCGGCCTGCTTCTCCTGCTCCTGCTCCTTCTTCGACTTGAAAGTCGGAGCGTTCGACAACTCATCCTTTTTGATATCCATCGCGAGCTTCAGTGAACCATCTTGCTCTGGCGTCATCTTCAGACGATCCAGCTTCAAGGCGACCGCCTTCTCACCGATGCCGAGGAAACCGCCGACGCCGATGACGAAGCCCTCCGCGCTCTTGCCGTCCTTACTCAAGATGAGGTCGCTGATGCTGCCGATCTTCGCGTTGTCAGGATCATAGACAGTTTGGCCCAGAAGGTCCCGAGCCAGGATCGTATTCGCCTCCTGCATCAGGATCTGGCCAGTGACCGGCGCCTTGGGAGCCTCGCTCTTGACCTCGGTATTCGGTTTTGCCGCGGGCGGTGCCGGTGATGTTTGAGCGAAGGCTTGTGGAGAGAAACCCACCACTGCGACCAGAGCAATCACACTTGCCCCTGCCTTGAGCGACATGGCAATCCTCCATTAACTGCGAAGTCCTCATCTGGACTCCGAAACGTCAACCCGGCGCTGGGCAAAGAAGTTTCAAAAAGTGATCAGCAAGGTCTCGCGATATTGCCCACATCTGCCTTGTTGCGCCGCACGAGAAGTCCAAAAAGTGCAGTGCGCAAATCCAGCGGCGAGACGGGCTTATCCAGCACAGGAACGAGGCCGATCCACTGTCGCATCTCCGGCTTGTTGGCGGTGATGACGACGAATGGAATGCTGTGCTCAAGCAACCATCTCATGAGCGGTTCGCTCTTACCATCTCTGAGCGCGTAGTCGACAATGACCGCGTCGACCGCATTGCTCGCGAGAAAGTCGAGAGCGGCACTATTCGTTGATTTGTAGCCGACTGAGATTGCGCCCATGTCGCGGACCTGAAAGTGGTAGTCGACCGCCATGAGGGGCTCGTCTTCCACGATCAGGATGCGGCTGCCTCCAAGCACCCCTTGGCGGTTGTGCTGACTGTCACTAGTCGTTGCCGTATACGCGTGACCAAACATGGCTCGGTCCTCACTGAATACGTGAAGTCCGCAGCGACCCTTAGCTTCCAAACTTGTGTCGCGTTTTCTCCGCTATGAGCATTTGCGGATGAGTGGACCTACTCCGCGAACGTGACAGAACACGGTTGGTTCCGAGCAATCGATGGGCGCTCCCCACGGGCGGCTGGCGGATCGAAATTTGCCAACGGAGAGAGCGACGTCATCCCCTCACGACTTCGGAGGCGGTGGCGGCATCGTCTCGAAATTCGGGATGTCGGTTGCCGTCACGTCCCATGCTGGCTTGCTCTTGATATAGACCACGCGCTGCGGCTGGAACCAGGCATTGTCGTCGACTGCGCCGACCGAGATGCCCATAAGGCCGGGTCGCGCCGAATTTTCTCCGAACACCCTCCCCCCGCACTTTGGACAGAAGTGGCGCGTGTTGGTGTTGCCGCTATCAGCCGTGACTGCAAAGCTGCGCGTGTCACCCTTCAACTCGACATCCTCGCGCTTGAAGAACGCCAGCGACATGTGCCCCGTACCCGACGCGCGCTGACAGTCTTTGCAGTGGCACTGACCTGTACCGACCGGCTGACCACTAATCGAGAAGGTGACGGCACCGCAAAGGCAGCGACCGGTGGCGAAGGACTTGTCTGCCATGGGATGACCTTTCGTTCGGTTGCGCGGGATAGCGTGCTATTGGTCGGACCATGGTGACCCAACACGCCGACCTGGTGCAAGGCGGGCATGGAGGCTGGGGTATCAAAGTGGCGCGAAGGACCCGTTCGATCACAACCTTCCGACGGATGGGTGGCGGGTCCATTTTTTCTACGTGCATCTCGCCAATCAGTGCCACCACATTGCTTCTTCTTTAACTGTCGGCAGCATTGGGATCAGTAGCCTCCACATCCGTAACCACGCCCTCCAGGAAATGATGATATTTCTCGCTTACGAACTTTAGGGCATCACCGCGGTCAATCTCGTAATTCAAATGCTCTTGGAAGAACTTCAGTCGCGCCTTATTCTCATCGAAGATTTGTCCCCAGGTCCGTACCCAGATTGAGATGTCCGGGTCGGCCGACTGGTGAACCATTCCTCGCGGCAAATGCGTCTGGCGCGTCTTGGTTTTGACGTGCTCATCCATGTCGTTGGACACAAGCCAAAAAGCCCATCTCGTCGTAGCGTTACGGAAGCGTTCGTCGGAGGCCACAGTGAAGGCGTAGCCCTCTATCCGCGTATAAAGCTGCAAAGATCGAGCTTGACGCATTGGCCACTGCACGATCGCGCGCTGAACTCGATCCACAGATCAGAACCCTGAAGGCCACCAAGGGCGCGAACAACTGCGACACGCGCGATGGTCCGATCAGCCGCAAGGTGTGCGCCGAAGCCGATGAGCTAGAGGCCGAAGCCGCACGCGCTGATCGCAGAGCAAAGCTGGCGGAAACAATGAAGGATGCGAGCAAGGCGTTGAACGTGATCGGGACAGGCACCGTGGCCAACTCCGATGCAGTGGCCTTAGCCTCCTATCCTCACCAGCATCGGAGTGAAGGCGGACCCCGAAGTCATCAACAAGTTGCTAGTACTCCTGGCGGTGCTCGTCATCGAGTGCGGTGGCGGTGTCTCGCTGGCGATCGGCATGAGCCTGTCAACGCCCGGCGAAAAAAACGATGAGGTGTCCGCCGACAATGGACCACGTGTCCGCCGTCGTGTTGTCCGGCCGGACGCAACTGTCCAGGACACCTACGGACACCACCTCCGGACACGTACCAAAACCAGAGTCCGATCAAAGCGATAGGTGTCCGCCCGAGGTGTCCGCCGTGCCTCGCATCCCAATGGACACCAGCGTTCAAAATGCGTCGGGTGTCCGGCTACTGGGCCTTATACGGGACAAGGGAGGTGTCCTGATTGGCGGACAGCGCTCAATCGCCCGGACCCTGGGCTGGTCCAAGAGCCGTCTGCACGATGTCGCTTCACGACCTAGCACACGCGGGCCTGGTGAAGCTGACGACGGGGAAGAGTGGGACTGTGGTGCAGTTGGTGCCTGCCTAACGTCCCGCCAGTGCCCTTCTTCACCCAAATGGTGGAATAGCATTTGCTCTGCCTGCGCCCTATCGTAGGCGATCGAACTGTCGTTGCGTACCGCGTATTTGAAATGACCGATCATCTCGCCGCAGTTGTCGCCGCTGCTTTTGCGAACCCAATTGTCTCAGCGGCCATGGTTGGATTGGGGGTGTCTGTTGTTCTGCATTTTGCTACGGTCATCTGTCTGCGCAAATCCGGCCGCAGCGACGATCAGCGGTTAAGATCGTTGCTGCATCAGATACGGATGGCAGAGGCGGCCAAACAGCACCAGCGGCGTAACTAGCCACCTATCCGTAATTCGTTGGCAGCCATTTCCTATCCCGCTCAATCAGCATGTGCGCCACCAGCACCGCAGCGCTGGCAAGATCAATCACGGCCCATGCGTCTCGTGTTAGGTGCACCGGGAAAATGGGATTGAAAAGAATGGCCATGACGATCAGCACGACCGACCAAACCGTCAGGCCGCGATTGGCGACTGTGTGTGCTTGGAAGACAATGATGGCGCAACAGAGGGTGACCACGATCCGCAGCAGCGCGTAATAGCCATATGGAAACTTGGCTAGCGCGATGACTAGCATCGCAATACCATTTCAGGTGCGTCGTAGCGAGGCGCGGCCGGACTCAAAAGCCATCGCCACGCTTATGATAGCCAACATGACGATTTGTAAGCCGAAGAACAAAAGACCAGCCTGCCACCAAGTCCAGCCCCATCCCTTCACAGCCCCCATGATCGCGCACACTGTGCCGAAGATTGGGATGTATGCGATGGGAAACAGCAATATGCCCGATAGCAGCCAATGAAGACCTAGCCAGGCTTCCATGCCGGCAATGAGGGCGAGTAGTTGGACGACGCCTAGGCAGAAAAACAGCACTCCCCCTATGCCACCGGTGGCGCCAGCAAGCATGTCACCGATTTTCCGCATCACATTCCCCCGGCTCATCGTCCGCCTACGCGTGCCCGGCCAATGACGCAACGCGAATAGAGCGGATATCACCGCTGTCCACAGTTAGCAGTGCTCACTGCCTTGTGTGCGCAAAGTACACGAGCGTTCATTGACACGTCGTGGCGAAGCCGCAATTGCAACGCAAAAGTGGCTCACGGGCTCCCGCAGACGCACTACCTTTCTGCGAGTAGCCCGTGAGCAGCCCAGCGTCGGCGAGCTTTCTCTTTGCCCGAGACACTCGCCGCGCTGGAATTCATTGCGTCTGCTTGGCTCAGCCCGCGCGCCGATCCTGCACATCCAAATCGAATAGCTCGGCGGTGATGGCCAAGCGCTGCGACCGCAGTTCCTTCATGCGCGTCCACTTGGCTTGCGTGCCGTTATCGCGGCTCAGCTCACGCCATTCAGCGTTCACTTTGGCCAGCATCGCCCGCAGCACGGCGCGTCTCTCATTGTTTGTCATGAGCATTCCCCGCACTAGTCCACCGCCATTTCACGCCCCTATGCGGCTCCAGCATGACAATGGCGTGACCTCATCGCGGCCCTTCTTCCTGCTCCGCCATCATCAGCCGCAGCGCAACCCGACGCTGACCCACGATGCGCGCCTGTTCCTGCAAGATGCGGAAGGCATGGGCGTCTTCTTCATGCGCCCTGGCACGGGCTACGCGGTTGATGACATCGTGCATCCACTCCCATTCCCGGCCCACTTCTTCTTCCCGCGCTTGCAAAGTTTCGATGCTCTCCATGTCCGAAACTCCATTACATCGTTCTTGTTTTGTTCTTAGCGTGTAAGATGGGACAAGTCCAGATCCATGACGTGAATTCTGTGCGGACAACACTGGCTGGTCCAAGCGCCGTCGCAAAAATCTCCCGAGCATGACGGAACGCCGCATTTTTTGTGACGTTCACAATTCAACAAACGCGGTACGTCAATGCTGAAAGTTCGAACATGCAACAGGACTGCATCCTCGACAGACTGAAGGAACTGGTCGAGCACGTGGGGAGGGCGGTCGAGGCTGGAAAGCACGACGACTGGAAAGTGGCAGAGGATGAATTGCACCGGGCCCAGTTGAGCATGGTGGCAGCCCTGCGTTTGGTCGAACTCGCCAACGACATCCAGCGCGGGCAGATGCGCTAGGCCAACCAGGGAGACCGGTGCATGAGCAATCCAGCCATCGACCAGGAGATTACCGACGCCTGCACCAGCATGGAGATGGTGCGCGAGGCCGCAAAGGTGGGCGATACGGCCATGATGATCACCGCGCTCAAGGATCTGCGCAAGCGCACCAACCGTTTATTGAAAGCGCTGAATGTCGAGCCGCGTGTGACCGGCATCGATCCGCAGCTCCCCACCGAGCCGCGACTGCCGATCCGGGATGGCGCTTGAGGGCTAAGGAAGTCCGAGCAGGCGCGCGAGTTCGGCGATTAGTCTGTCCGCCGATGCAGGCTTGGCGATGACCAAACCAGCCGCATAGCCCGGCCCGACATCTGGATAGCCGGTGAAGACAATGAAGGGAATGCCGCGCGCTCTGGAGCTTGTGGCAGACCTCTGCGGTCTCACCCTCACGCAGCCTTGGGTCTATGATGGCCGCAGTTATACGCTCCTCAACGCGCTTCAGAGCATCCTGTAAGCGAACGGCGATGACGACCTGAGCACCCTCCTGTTCGAGGGCGTCGGCGAGATACTCAGCAATCATCACCTCGTCTTCGACAACAAGAATTCTCTGTCCCGCGAAGACGCCAGACACGATCTCACCTATCCGCCGTTGTTACTGTCGCATTAACCGCCGTTCGTCGTCCGAGTTCCTTTGTCGTGGAACCCGCGGCCCAGCATTCCGTTATCTGCAGCGATGGTTCTCGAAACCGAATGTCGCTTCGTCATGAAAGGCATTCGGCTTTCGAGGCCAGTTGGATCTCAAACAAAAATGAACGTGTCATGGGCAATCAAACTTTCGGCTTTCCGGTGCATCAGGCGCAAAAGTTCGTCCCTGACGAGCGCCGCGCCCTGCATAATGTCGCTTTGAAGATCGCCGCCAAGCATTACACGCACGAAGAGTTTCGGGCCCTGGAGCGTGATCTTGAGGCTGGCCGGATCGACGTGCGCCTGTATGACGACGGGTTGATCCTCATGCGCGTCGTGAATTAAAGCCCCGGCAACCTAAACAAATCTTTCATCGACCCTGTACAATCCGCGCAAGGTTCTAGCAGCATTCAACGCGCAACATGGGCCGGCTTCCGATATTGCGGGAAGCTGGTCACCCCCTTCTTCACATCGGGATGGCCGGGAGCCGGGGAGGTTTGCGTATTGGCCTTACCCCGGCTCCATTGGTCATGATCAGAAGTGTTTGTTTTGGAGCGCCGGAGCGATTGGGCGTGGCCCAGGATCCCGTTACACACGGGCTTGCGCTTTGCCACCACGTACCGGCTAACCACCGGGCGCATTCGGCGAATCCGGAGAATGCGTAGATGATATGCACAGGCCAGAACCGGACCAGTAGTCCGTGGCCGGAGAATCGAACTAGATTGGGTCTGTTCCTTCTACCAAGTAGCGCTGATGATCGAAGGCCCGTGCTCCCCGGTGCGGGCCTTCACCTTTCAACGAAAACGCCGGCCGTCTCAGAGGGCTAAGACGACCGGCGTACGCGCGGCTCGTCGGCAGCGGGGTGCGAGACCGACAGGTTGCGCACCCTCATAATGGCGCACATTGCAAGGTAAGCGCATTTCAGAAGCGGCCGTGCCCAATAAACGCCGGCCGTCTCAAAGGAATGAGACAACCGGCGCTGCGCGGCAAAATTCGGCGTGGAGGGAGGTGGGGCGATTGCCGAAAGTCATCGCGCGCTCTCAGGGTACGCTCTCAAGTGTTTCAAATAAGGCCGTTTTTAGAGACGCGGGCGTGCCGACGAGGGGTCGTGCCGCGAACAAAGTTCCCTCGTCGTCAGTCTCTGCATTTTAACCGACGAGATATTTCGCCGCCTTCTCGCCGCCCTTCACTTTCGCGGCGAGCCAGCCCGCCATCCGGCCGCGACCACTCCAGGTTTCACCCGTAGCCTTATTGCGGTACTTCACCTTCACCGTGGCGACCTTGCGCTTGCGACGAGAACCTATTGGTGCTTCGAGCGCGGCGAGT
This sequence comes from uncultured Alphaproteobacteria bacterium, assembly GCA_963806735.1. Taxonomy (GTDB): domain Bacteria; phylum Pseudomonadota; class Alphaproteobacteria; order Rhizobiales; family Hyphomicrobiaceae; genus CADEFX01. The sequence continues at coordinate 34,749 of CAWEBE010000048.1, forward strand.
TGGCGGCGCAATTCGCTAATCTGTTGCTGACGCACTTTTCCGTGCGCATTGCTCATCGTTATCAGCACCGAGCGTTGCGCATCGATGCTCAAGCCGTTGAACCACGTCGCTACCTGCCCTTGGGTCAGGCGGCCATTGCTCTTGGCCATCGTATTCTCCTCATCAAGCCCGCCTCTGTTTCTTAGTCCCACTAGGCGAGTTGGCGAAGCACTTAATGGCATACAGTTAAGTGTTGCCTGTTTGATCGATCATGAGGGTCGGTAAAGGTATTACTTCGGATTGAACCAAGTCCTTCCGCTAACAGAACGCCCCGCTCCAGCCTCATTCCCCCCGCGAAGGTTGCTTTCCCCTGGACGGGGAGGCCGCATGCCCTCTCGCGGCCTGAAGCAGGATTGAGGTGGCCCCGCTTACCTCGATCCTGCTTTGCCCCGCGTTACCTTTGTTTTGCAATCAACGTTCGTGTCTTTTGGGTTCGCGATCATGGGCTACGCGAAATCGTTTGCACTGTTCGTGCTGTGCTCTGTCACCTGTGGCTGTTCTGCGAATGTCAGCACCGGATCGATTGGCGACGCGGGCCTTCGTTTTGAGCATCGGACAGAAACACTAAGCGGATATAAGACAGCCCTGACTGTCATCGCGGCGATCGACGCCACGGACAACCGAACCAATATAGACCGGGAGGCGCAGGCGTACGCGGATCGGTACGCGAAGCAAGCCTGTCCAAAGGGATACGAGTTCTACACAGACGCCCCGATCACCAGCCGTCGCAACGAACGCAACGAACGCACCTTCGTGTTTGGGTGCAGGTAGACGTTGCCTTGCGGATGTCCTGGAGTGTCATTATCTCGTCAGTTGAGATTGGCCGAACGACTTGGCCTGGCCGCAAACCGCGTGCTTGACTGACGACCTCCTCCAAATCTCAACATGCATGTCGGCTGCGTCTCGCCGTCACACACTTTTGCAGAGGATCTCTCGTGAGCAGCGGAACAGTGAAGTGGTTCAACAGCCAGAAGGGCTTCGGCTTCATCCAGCCAGATGACGGCGGTAAGGACGTATTCGTCCATATCAGCGCCGTCGAACGTGCTGGGTTGAACACGCTCAATGAAGGCCAGAAGGTCTCATTCGATGTCGTTACTGATCGCAAGCGTGGGAAGTCGTCAGCCGAGAACCTGCGCGAACTGTAAGCCACAAGTGCTGTGCTGACCACGGATGTACTGGCAGCGTCGATGCAGGCCTGTGATGGGAAACCGTCGCAGGCCCTTTTCGTTTCAAGATAGCCGGGAGCGCTACGCCGCTGTTCAAACCACTCGATAATTATCAGGCCAACAACGGCCCCGAAGGTCCGATGCTCCGGGGCCGTGATGTGGCGTTCCGAGGGAACGGGGCTGGTCGCACCTCGAAAGCTCACGGCTAGGATGCCTGTCTAAGACGTGTGCGGACAATGATGAATGGAAAGTAAGGTTAGGGGGAAAATCCGCCTTTAGGTAGAGCGCCTCCTTGACGCTCGGGGGATTGTTCAGGTGAGGCGCTCTACCGGAACGCCGCGTATGTGCGGGGCAAGCGACGTTCCAAACGTAGAATGTCATTCCTACTTTAGGTTGTCGAGAAGTATATCGGGGCTTGGGGTAAGGTTTGCTATGCAACGTTCCGGCACACTCGTCGTTCGCGGCAAGACGTTCAAGTTTTCGGAAAGCTCAAAGGCACCGAGCTACTCTCGGCAAATTACCAATCAAGTTACGGAAGGGATCGTATGAGCTGATGTGCGGAAAGTTCACCCAACTGGCGTCATGGCAAGAGGTGCACGCCTTCTCGCAACCGTTGACCGTGCCAGTCAGCAGCGCAGATCAGATTGTCTTCTCTACCGGGCTTGGTGGTCAGCGCCTTCGATCCGGCAAACCTGCCAAGGCCCGGACCTTATGCGTATGCGTGCGCGCGCGAGGCTGGCTTAAGCACTGACCAGTTTCCGCACGTTGGCAGCGCCCTTGCCCGTGGCCACCCGATCTACGTGGTCAGCCCAGCGCTGGAGGGCTTCGCGGACTGGTCCCTCAAGTGTGGCGAAGTCGTAGAAGGCACCCGTCACACCACCCCGCGCATGGTGCAGGATCAGGTCGCAGATATCCCCAGGCGTCCCGCGCTCGCGAAGCCAGGTCGTTACACATTTCCGCATGTCGTGAAGCCGCGCGTTCTCAAGGCCGATCCGATGGCATAGCCGAGACATGGCCCGGCTGGCACTCTCTCGGTTGATGTGCGGCGTGCGTGCTTCCCTGCCTACCCGAACCCGCGATTGGTCAGCTGGGAAGACGTGGGTCCTGTTGGAGCTGGCATTCACTGCGGACAAGAATAGCTCAGATGCCTGCTTGCTCAGGGGCACAATCTGCTCACGCGTCTTTCTCTTCATTCGCTCGGCAGGGATGCGCCATTTTGGATTGGATGCCCCAAGGTCTAATTCGTCCAGTCTCGCGCCAGCCACTTCCCCAATGCGCTGGCCTGTGAGGACCGTTAGCTTCAGCAACTGCCGCATGGCATCAGACAAGCCTGGCTCCCGATCGATCCCGCGCCAGAGCGAAGCCAGCTCGTCATCGGTCAGGACACGATTGCGTGGCTTGGATGCGAACGTGAAGCCCAGTCCCGCCGTTGGGTTGACCTTCACGATGCGCCGCTTCAGTGCCCAACGGAATGTGCTGCCAATGGCCGATCTGGCCTTGTGGGCAGCGTGCTTGGACCTGGCCTCGATAACCTCCAGCACCCGTGCAATCTGGTCCCCGGTGATCTCCGCGGCCGGGATGTTGCCCAGTTCTTCGAACACGTCTTTCTCCAAGGAGGCCCGGTAGTCCGCCAAGGTTCTTCTGGCTCGCCCACCGTCCTTGGTTTCCCGGTAGTCAAACAACTGGCGAAAGGTCTGTGCCTTACTCCGCGCTTCCTTCTCAGCCACAGGGTCCGCGCCACCGCCAACGGCCAAGCGTAGCTCCCCTGCCTTCGCCCTTGCCTGAGCCAAGCTAGTATCGTCCCGCCGCCCTACCTTCTCCGTTCGAAACTTGCGAGCCGCTCCACGCCCAATCTGGTAGCGGAAGAAATAGCTTCCCATCCCCTCTGGCGACACGATTAGCACCAGTCCGCGTTCGCCCTCGATCCGGTATTCCGTCTGTTTGCCATCGACTGCCGCAGCCCTCATCACGGCCTGCGAATTGAATGGCAACACCCGCTTTGATTTCCCCGCCATTTGATCCCCCGATAACCCGACCAAATCACTCATAGCACATCTCTAGCACATCCCTAGCACATAAAGTTGAGCTTGCCTGTGCTTTGCGAAGACTTGAGACGTGCTGATGGATGAGAAGTATGATCCGCAACTATCTGATTTACCGTTGTAATGTACACTACAATCGACTGAAGATGAATCCAGTAAAAGTCTAGACCTTCTCATTCGTAATGCGGGGGTCGGGGGTTCGAGGGTTCGAGTCCCTCTTGCGGCGCCACTTGCGTTCAAAACTGCGAACCACCCTAGGCGAGGCGGCTTGCCCGCCCGCAACGAGCTGTTCGAGCGTCGTCTTATTGCCGACAATGCGGATGACATTGTCTTCGCATTCGATCCGCTCGACGACCGAGCGAATGTAGGCCTTCCGGAACTCAATCGAACCTGAGGTGAGATTGTTCCGCATCATGCTGCCAAATTGCGCGATACTTGCTGGATCGATGTGGACGGGTGCCGCAGGGGCGTTGATGCCATCGAGCGCTGCCTTGGCGCGATCCCGATCCAACTTAAGGGAGGCGATGCGCTCCCCAAGAATGTCGTCAATTTCGGTGTGCCCATCCTGCACCATCGTGTAGAGGCGCCGGAGCTTGTGTTCAGCTTCGGTGATCTCAGCGCTCAGCCTCATGATGCGGCCGTCAACCTCGGACGCCGCTTGCGCTCGCCGGTCGGCAACGGAAGCCAGTATCGAACTGAGGCGCTCGGGCTGCAAAAGACGCTAGACCAGATGATCGACGATGAGCGCGTCCAGCTTTGCCATGGGGATCGAGCGGCCGCGGCAGCCCGACGCACCCTGGCGGGCTTTCGTGCAGCATGTGTAGTATTTGTGGACTTTTGCGGATTGTGAGGTGCCCGTTCTCAGCGTCATGGCGCCACCACACGTGGCGCAGAATGTCAGGCCGGTTAGCAAGATTGGTCCCGTCACAATACGCGGGGGCGTGACGTGCGGGCGTCGTTGTTTGATTGTGGCTTGGACCGCATCAAATTCGTTGCGGTCAATGATGACGGGTACGTCTACGATGATCTGCTCGCTTGGCGGTCGGTCCTTGTATTGGACAAACGAGCCAGTGCAGGTCGGGTTCGTCAGGATGCGCTGAACAGAGGCAGTGCCGAACCGGGACCCCCGGCGGGTCCTGTACCCTCGCTCATTGAGCCAGCTGGCGAGGGCTTTGTATCCGAGCGGCCCAGTCTCTCCGTCGCCTTTGAGATAAAGCCGAAAAATGAGCTTGACCACCTCCGCTTCAACGGGATCCATCACCTGCTTCTTCTTGATGCGGTCGCCGCGCTGGTCGACGGCCTGCGCCTTGTAGCCGAGCGCGCAGGGGGAGCCATTGTAGTATCCTTGTCGTGCATTCTCCCTCATTGCCCGGCTGGTGTGCTTTCCGTTCTCGCGGGACTGATACTCGTCGAAGAGACTTAGCATTCGGCGCGCCATGTCGTGCGCGGGATCGTCACCCAATTCCTGCGTTGCCGAGACGAGGCGAACTCCAGCCTTCAAGAGTTTTCGAATGTACCATTCCATCTGAAACGCATCGCGGAAAAAGCGGCTGTAGGAATGCACAAGTATCACGTCGAACGGCCTGCTTGCGTCCGTTGCCATTTCAATCATCTTCTGAAACTCGGGCCTATTGTCACCCATCCCCGAGGCGCCGGGGTCGACGACCTCGTGGACACGACGCCAGCCGTTGCTCTTGCAATATTCGCCAAGGTGCCGGCGCTGGTCGGGGATCGATAGGTCCGCTTCAGCCTGTCGGCTGGTGGAAACCCGAAGATAAATGCAGACGCGGGTTTCGCCGGTGGGCTCGGTGGCAAATCTTACAGGGCGCCGCGCCATGTCTCGTTTCCTTGGGGCTGCATGGGGTTACTCAGGGCAAGGACGCCTTAGCGTTTGGGCGGCGGGATGATGGCGTCCAACAGCTGGGCTAGATACGTCTCTGTGACCTCGATCTCCGCTGCCGCTACGGGCACCGCACGGGGCCAAGTGTCTACAACCATAATGCCGTGGGCGTCTGAGCCGCCGTGGTGCTGCTCGGGATCCAGTTCCCCGATCACGGGGATAGTGTTGTGATCGAACAACTCCACGCGGCACCGACAAAGGCGGAGCCAGACGTCCGGCTGGCTCAACTAAGGATCGTGGAGTAGATATAGTGTGATATTTACCATTATCAATGGTAATTTTCACATCGACCGTCTGGGAATGGTCTGCTTCCATCTCGCGAGCCACGCAATCTCTCGCTCCTCAAGCAGGATCTCGCCATCGGCGGTGCTGACCGCAAGCCGCTCAGGTCCAGTTTTGCGTCGCACGGGACCAACGAGCCGCGCTCCCGCCTTTGTCATGAGGAGGAACTTGTTGGAGTCGCCAGTGTCCAACAGCTTTGCGGAAATCTTCTCGTAAATCTGGACGTTCCTGTGATCATACACGGCTATGTCAGATGAGGTCTCAACGCCTATTCTGTGGCCGAGCTTATTGAGGATGATGATTTCCTTGTGTTGGAGTTCGAACCACGTCGATCCACTGGTGCCGGTCTCGCCTAGGACGGTGATTGCGCGAAGCTCATCCGCGGTGGGCCCCTCCCAGAGCTCGGTCAACGACATGTCCAATTCTTTGGCAACCTTCGCCATTGCATCGATGCTGGGTGACTGCGTGCGCTTGAGCATGTCGCGCACGCCGGTTTCTCCGAGCCCCGCAGCCAAGGAGAGAGATTTCATTGAGTGCTGAGTTTCCAGCAGGCGAGCTTGCAGCCGGTCCTTCCACATCTCGTTAGCCATTTTCTTTACCTGGCGAATGTGAATGCAGCGTCCCGAACGCTGGGTTGCGATTGCCTTTTCAAACGCGGACGCGACCCCTTCGGCGACGGCTACAATTCGGCACCTGAGCGCCAGTTGCAACGTTAGTTCAGCCACATGCTCATTGCCATATGTTGGGCGAGTGCCATTTGGCGCCGATCATCAGGACGCGTCGCGGCTGACGGTCGCTGGCATGACCGGACCAGGGCCAGAGCGTCGACAGCAGCACGCAAACAATGATGACGAGATGGGGCGACGATCGCGGCGCCGGTCTGAGGCCAGCAATGAATTCATTCTTCGCTATTTAACCCCAATGCGCGCCGCGAACGGCGTCTAAGCCGAGGGCAAGAGCCGACGACCGGCATGATTGCCGCACGGCTGGGGCGTCCTCCAACAGGTGTTCAGCCGTGTGGTGAATGCCCCGTTCGGTATGTCTATGCCCCAGCCTGCAGCGCCGGACACGCATGGCATGCAGGCCATCAGCAAGGCGTAAGGGTACCCAAAACGGGCTTGGGTTCGCCGCAACTGCGCGTCGCTTCCAGATCGGCGCATCGCTGCAGTTGCGGATGGATGGGCTACTTCTCTAGGGTGCCGGTCCAGCATCGGCCCATCCCAGAGCGGTCAAGCTTGACCGGTGAATCAACGGTGCGTCCAAATGGATCGGCGACAAGTTGATCCAAATCAATACAAGGCAACTCCCCATGTTTTCGGTTCGGTTTTAGCACGGGGGGTCCGTGCCACGGAACACGAAGTGAGGGGATCCTTATCTTGCCAGCACCTGCGCCTCAGCATCCCAGCGACACCCGAGATGCTGCGCAATCCGGACTGCGCGTGAGTTGCGCTCAACTGGCAATGCGTCTCGCCGGCCTGCAGCGCGTGTTCAATCACTTAGGCATCTCCGGGCGGCTGATCCTGCTCGTGCTCGCTTTGGCGCTGCCGCTCAATCTCGTCATCGTCGGGGTGATCTGGGACCTTGTGCAACGGGCTAACGAGGTCCAACGCACGAGCCTTCTCTATGCCGCCCGATCAATCGCGGCCGCCGTCGAAGCTGAGATCGGCAAGTACCTGGCGCTGGCGGAAGCGTTGTCTTGGTGCACGCACTGCACGCACTGGCGCTCGGCGGCTCGATGCCAATGCGAACGTCATGCGCCAACGGCGCGAGACGGTCGAGCATCCATTTGGAACCATCAAGGCCCGGATGGGCGCGATCCACTTCCTGACGAAGACACTACCGCGCGTCGCGAGCGAGATGGCATTGCATGTCCTGGCCTACAATCTGACCCGCGTGCTACATCATCGGCATCAAGCCGTTGATCGCCGCCATCAGGGCATGAGGCTCTGGCTCGCGCCGACAAGCTGCCACCAAACTATCCACGGCTCTACCGCCTACGTTTTTACACGACCAAGACCCGAACCGGAAGTCGCACTTTGCAGGTCCTGTGACTGGTTCAAGCTGCCGCACGCGCTATGGGCTTAGCTTGATGGCTCGCGTCAAATCGCTGCATTGCTGGCGCCAAGCAGGTGGTCAAACCGCGTACGAAAACCATGCTGCCGACGGCAATCACGCCGCCGCCGAACATGCGGGTGAGCAGCAGCCTTTGGGGAGCGAGCATGGCATTGAGGCGCGCCCCCGCGATGCTGCCGATGACACCGCCGCCGATGACGAGGATCGCAAGCCGCCAGTCGATGAAGCCAGAGGCGGCATAGCTGCCGGCTGTCGCCAGACCGAACGCCGTCACCGCGACGAGCGAGGTGCCGATGGCGTTGGGCAGCGCCATGCCGGTTGCCAGCATCAGGGCCGGCACAATCAGGAAACCGCCGCCAATGCCGAAGAAGCCAGCCAGCACGCCTACGCCGAACCCTAGCCCGACCAGGCGTGGCAGCAGATAACGAGCGGAGGACTGTGTGAGCCGAACGCTTTCGTTCGCTGGTTTGGATGAGGGTCGCAACATGCTGAGGCCGACAGCGATCATCACGAGCCCGAAGAGCGCCAAGAGGCGCTGTCCGTCGATGGCTTTGCCGAGCTCCGCTCCAAGCGCCGAGCCCAGCACACCGGCACCCGCAAAGACGAGAGCGCAGGGCCACTTCACCGTGCCCAGGCGCGCATGCGCAGCCAAGCTGAACCCGGCATTCAGAGCAACCGCGATGGCTGCCGTGCCAATTGCGATATGAGCGGAGGGCACGCCAACAACATAGACGAGCAAGGGCACGGCGAGAATCGAGCCGCCCCCGCCCACCAGCCCGAGGATGAGCCCAATGACTCCACCAGACCCGACGGCCAGGATGGCTGGAAGGATGGCGATGGGCATGATGCGCTCCTATCGAGTCTTGTTTATGCTTTATGCCGCGGTGGCTGAGGGACGGTTCCATGGCATGAGTGCCAAGAGCTTTGCCATGCCGCACCAACCGGTCGTCCCGGCGAAGGTCAGCCCTGCACCGACAAAGGCTGGCACAGCGTAGAACTCCGACGCCACGAACTGACCCAGCAGGACGCCGAGGAGCACAAGGCTGCCGGCCGCAATCATCACTTGGCGCTGGATCTCGATTGGCTGATGGCGGTCGCGCGCAATCGGCAGGCCGGCCTTCTTCCAGGCCTCGATACCACCCTCGATGATATAGGCTTCGCAGCTGGCCGCTTCTGCCAGCTTACCGGCATGTAGTGCGGTGCGTTGACCGGACCGGCAGTGGAAGATGGCAATATGACTGTCGCCGTCGAGTGTAGTCAGACTTTCGACGGGGATGTTCTTGGCACCCTCAATGCGCTCACGCGCATGCTCATCGCGGCCACGAATGTCGATCAGCGTCGCGCCCTGGTCGAGACGGCGCTTGGCTTCAGCTGGTGAGATAGTGGGGAGGCTCATGGTGCTTGTCTTTCCTTGACTAACTTGGTCTTGCGTTTCTCTGCGGGTGCCTCAGGTGGGCAGTAGAGCTGCTGCAGGTGGCCGAGCAGCGTTTCCGTTCTGGGATCGGCGATGCGGTACCACAGGGTCTGGCTCTCGCGGCGATAGGTTACGATGCCTTCCTCGCGCATCTTGGCCAGATGCTGCGACAAGGCCGATTGCGACAGTCCCACGGCTTCGACCAGGGTTCCGACCGTGGCCTCGCCCCAATCGACCAGTTTGCACAGGATCATCAGGCGCCGCTCGTTGGCGAGCGCCCGCAGGACATCGGCAACGTAGGCGGCGTTAGCCGTGAAGACCGCCAGATCGGGTGGGGCTTTGGGCATCGGGCTCTTTCCTTAAGTAAGGTATTACTAATTTAGTTATTACTAATATATAAGTCAAGGAGCACGACACGTCCAAGAGCAAAGAGGTTCCCATGACAGTCGCCCCCACCATCCAAGCCTTCTTCGATGAGCCCACCAACACCGTCAGCTATCTGGTGTCCGATCCGGCAACCAAGCGCGCCGCTGTGATTGATCCGGTGCTCGACTTCGATCACCGTACCGGCAAGGCCTCCTCGACATCGGCCGAGGCGATCCTCCAGACCGCCAAAGCCGACGCGCTGAGGATCGAGTGGGTGTTGGAGACGCATGCCCACGCCGATCACCTGTCCGGTGCCCCCTACGTGAAGTTGAAGACAGGAGCGAAGGTGGGCATCGGCGAGCACATCCGCGAGGTGCAGAAGATCTTCCGGCCCGTGTTCAATGCTGCGGATGTCTCGGGCGACGGCAGCGAATTCGACCACCTCTTCAAGGATGGCGAGCGCTTTCAAGTAGGGTCGCTCGAAGTCGTAGTGATGCACGTGCCCGGACACACGCCCGCGGACATCGCCTACAAAGTGGGTGATGCGGTCTTCGTCGGCGACACACTGTTCATGCCTGACTATGGCACCGCGCGCGCGGATTTCCCCGGCGGGGACGCGCGCACGCTCTACCGCTCCATCAGGAGGTTGTTGTCGCTTGCGCCCGAGACGCGGCTCTTCATGTGCCATGATTACAAGGCGCCCGGACGGGACCAGTACGCCTGGGAGACCACGGTCGGCGAACAGCGCGCGCACAACGCCCACGTCAAAGATGGTGTCGACGAGAGCACATTCGTCGCCATGCGCGAGAGTCGCGACGCCAAGCTCCAAGCACCGCTCCTCCTGCTGCCGTCCATCCAGGTGAACATCCGGGCGGGCAAGCTGCCGCCCGCGGAGGCCAATGGCGTGCACTATCTCAAGATCCCCGTGCAGCTCGCCTCCTGAAGTGGCCATCCAGGCTGGACCTGCCGCCTATCCGACGTTCTAAGCCGCGTTGGGCAGCTGCACGACGTCGTCCAGGCGGCCGTCCCGCAGCATGAACATGCGGTCGAAGCGATCGAAAATCTTCTCGTCGTGCGTGACGGCGATGACCGCGGCGCTCTGATCCACGGCCAGCTTGCGCAAGAGATCCATCACGATCTGGGCGCGCTTGGAATCGAGCGCGGCCGTGGGCTCGTCGGCCAGAATGATCCGAGGTCGATTGGCGAGCGCCCGGGCGATGGCAACGCGCTGCGCCTCGCCCCCGGATAGCTTTGCCGGGAATGCATGCTTGCGGCGCCCGACCTCGAGATAGTCGAGGAGCTCCACGGCCCGCTTTTGTGCGTCGGGCGGCTGATAGCCGGCGAGCTGCAGCACGAGCGCCACATTGTCGATGGCATTGAGAAACGGAAGCAGATTGTGGAACTGGAAGATAAAACCGATCTTCTCCAGCCGCAGCCGGCGCAGATCCTGTCGCGACCACTTGCCATCGAAAACGATCTCGCCGTCCAGGCTCATGCGGCCAGCCGACGGATCGAGAATGCAGGCGATGACGTTGAGCAGCGTCGTCTTTCCCGAACCGGAAGGTCCGCGCAGGGCCACCACCTCGCCGGGCGCAACATCGAGGGAGATGGCGCGCAGGGCATCGATGCGGGTGTCGCCCTCGCCGAAGTGCTTGGAGATGCCTCGCAGGCTCACCAGCGCATCTTTTGACAGGGACTTTTCCACGTTCAGCTCCCCAGCGCGGTGGCCGGGTCGGCCTTGAGTGCGGCGCGCACACCGAGAGCGCTCGCCAGCAGACAGACAAGGACAACAACGCCTCCAAGCGCCAGTGCGTTGTCGATCTCCAAGACGACGCGACGCGGGAAATAGTCCTTGATGCTGGCGATGAGCAGAGCGCCAAAGACAAACCCTGTCAGCCCAAGTGCAAGCGCCTGCTGCACAATCATGCCAACGATAGTGCGATCGGGCGCACCGATCAGCTTGAGCATGGCGATATGGCGCAGCTTTTCCATGGTCATGGTGTAGATGATGAGGGCGATGATGACTGCGGATACGAGCAGCAGGATGCTGGTGAACATGCCGATCTGCCGGCGGGCGCGATCGACTAGTGACTCCGCCAGGATGCGCTCCTGCTCGGCCTGAGTGAGCGCCGCAAGGTGTTTCCAGCGGCGTGCAGCCTGAGCGACAGCCTCCAGGTTGGCCTCGGGCGCAACACGCGCCACCACCGCATTGACCGTGTCCCGGCTCGTACCTTGCGCTCCTCGGGCCACCTGGACGCGCGCCGCAGGCGGGGCAAGCTCGAATTGAAGCTTCTGGGCATCGAGCAACGTGATGAAGGCGACGGGATCGCCGCCCGAGGCGACCTGATTTTCGGTCAGACCCACGACTGAGAAGGTGGTCCGGCCGAGCCTGACGCGATCGCCCAGCTCCAATCCGGCGCGCCGGTCGGCCACCATCTCAAAATGGCCCTGGGCAATCATGCGGCCGGCGGCAATCAGAACGGGGCCTCCTGGTCGACCCGGCTCGAACCCGATAACGTACAGCCTGATCTTGCGACCAAGCCGCTCCGCTTCGACCGTCTGATACGTCACTGAGCCGGCGGCTGTTACCCCGGCAAGTCGCGCAATTGCCTCACGGCTGTCGCCGGGAATGCGAGACGCCTCGGCGAACGGTCCGCGCGATCCAGCCTCCACCACCCACAGATCAACTCCATGGTTGCGGGCCACCGTCAGGGCTTCGACGACGATGCCGCGATAGATGCCGATCATCGCCAGCACCACCCCGAGCAGCAGGCTCAAGCCAAAGCATGTCAGCAGGAACCGGAAAAGGTTATGGCGCACGTCACGGTAGGCAAGGTTCACCGCGCAGCCTCCTGGACGACTCGCACTCTGCGCCCTTCCTGCAGCGAGGAGTTCACTTGGCTGACGACATCGGCGCCTTGCGGAAGGCCATCCCTGATCTCCAATCTCGAGTCCTCAGTACGGTAGCCGAAGGAGACAAGCCTGCGGCCGAGACGTCCGTTTTCGACGCTCCATATCTGGCCCTTCGTGCCGTCAAAGTTGCTGACTGCCGCCTCCGGCACCAGCCTCGCCTTTGGCAGCGTCGCGACCGTAATCAGCACCTCAGCCTGCTCGCCGAGGTGGAAGCGAACCGGGCATTGCTCGCATTTCACGTAGACGCGCCGTTCCTCGCTGACCCGGTCGCTCTCAATGCCGATGCGCACGACGCGCGCCTGAAACACCTGGTTTGGCAGGGAGCGGAGACGGACCTCGGCAGGCTGTCCTTCCTGAATGCCACCAGCCCGTGACTCATCGATGTAGGCGAGGGCCCAGATGGAGCCGACGGCAACCAGAGTGAAGATCGGATCGCCCGCTTTGATCACCGTCCCAAGCTCCCTCTGGCGGTCGACGATCAGCGCGTCGAACGGCGCAAGCAAAGTGTGTTGCTCGAGGAGGGCTTTCTCGTAGGCGAGCTGTGCTCGGGCATCCGTAAGCTGCGCCCTGGCGACCTCAATCTCGCTTTCCGCGACCAGCAACTCGGCCTTAGCGACATCTTCGTCCCGCTGAGCTTCCTCTGCGGCCTGAGCAGAGGTCACTTGGCGGCTGGCAAGCTCCTGTCTGCGCCTGTTGACCTCCAGCCGTTGCGCGAGGATGGCGCGGGCCTTGACGATGTTGGCATCGGCCTTCTTCACGGCCACTTCGGCGCTCAGCACCGCAGCCTTCGCCCGCGCCACCTTCGCCTCCTGCTGGGTGGCGTGGAGCCTGGCGAGCACTTGGCCTTGCTTGACGACGTCGCCATGGTCGGCGTTGAGCTCAGTAACCGCCGCACCGACTTCGAAGCCGATACGCGACAAGACCCGCGCTTCGACCGTTCCGAGGCCGAACACGCGGACCCGTACGTTTTCGTCAACTGCTCCAACTGTGACAGCGATCGGTCGAAGCGAGATGAATGCGTACAACAATCCAGCGCTTACTAGCGGCAGAACACCGAACAAGAGCCATCGAGTGCGCTTGCTCGTGAGCATGAGATGGGGAGCCCTTCCTGTGTCGCTCAGCAGCAAGCGACCGTCGAGAGCAACCAAGGGTTCTGAGCGCGCCTCCGCATTGATCGGCGTCAAGAACGAAGGCCCGCCCCGCACCTGCGCTCGGATTTAGCTGAATTGTAACATGCTCGAATGCGACCCTTGAGAACGGGAACGGTGATTTATAGGACGCCCTCTGTCGGCGACTGCGTAACGCCGCGGATTTGCGCCGGCAGCTCGATGCCGTGTCGCAGCGCCGAGCGTGGATGCCCGCGTAAAGCTCCAGCGATCTTTCCGCGAGACACGGGCGGCCTTGCCCTTTGATTTGGGTCAATGCACTCGGGTTTGGCCAGAAGCCAAATGAAACAAAATCATAGAGGCTGACATGCTGAACCTCACTGATAAGGCTTGGTCCCCCTACGTAGCAGGCGCCATTATCGGCCTTCTGCAGATCCCGACCTTCCTGCTCATGGATACCGCGCTCGGCGCATCCTCCTCCTATGTCACGGTCGCGGCCCACATCGCCGCGTTGTTCGACAGCCGCGTCGGCGAAATTAAGTATCTCGCCTCGCACATGTGGGGTGCCAAGAACTGGTGGCAGGTGGCCGTGGTCGGCGGGATCACGATCGGCGCATTCCTGTCCATGCGCCTGTCGGGCGCCCGACGGAAGACGATCTCCCCCGTGTGGGCCCGCGCGATGGGCACCACGACGCTCGCCGCCCGCGCACCTATCGCCTTTCTCGCCGGCTTCATCATGCTGTTCGGCGCCCGCATCGCCGGCGGCTGCACCTCGGGGCACGGGATCTCCGGCATGGCGCAGCTCTCGGCGGGTTCGACGCTCGCGGTGGCGGCCATGTTCGCCGGTGGTATTTTGACAGCCATGCTGCTGCTCAGGCGCGCCTGATCATCGCAGGCAAAGGAGCAACCCAATGTCCGTCCTCAACGCTATCCTCATCGGTCTCGCCACCGGCATGGTGTTCGGGTTCGCGCTGGAGAAATCTCGCGTGTTCGAGCCCGGCGTCATTGTCGGCCAAATGCAGCTCAAGAATTTTCTGATGCTGAAGATCTTCCTTGCCGCCGTCATCATCGGGCTCATCGTGCTGGCCGTGATGAACGGTATGTTCGGCGTGAAGCTCAGCCTCAAGCCGCTGCTGTTTAAGGCGGACATCATCGGTGGGTTGATCCTCGGTGCCGGTATCGCGCTGGCGGGCGCCTGCCCGGGCACGACGCTGGCGCAGATCGGCGCCGGCTACCGGGATGCAATCTTCATCCTGCTCGGCGGCGTCGCCGGTGCACTCACTTACGGTTACTTCGATGCGCCGATCACCGCCTTCTTTGCCGAGAAGGGCGACAAGGTCGGCTTCGATCATTTGCTGGGCCTGCCATTTTGGATGGCCGCGATTGCCTCTGCGCTGCTGCTGGCGGCGCTCCTTTGGAGGCTTGAGAGCTGGCAATCCTGGCATGCCGAAACCGGTGCCGACGGCGACGGCCTGATGCAGCCGCGCTCCGATCACACTGCACCCGCCAATGCCCACCTGACGAGGACGTAACGCGAGTCCTGGTGCGTCAGATGACGAGCGCAAAACGGACGTGCTGATTGGGTCCGTTTGACGGTGAGTTATGACCCTATCGAGACATTCGCCGTGATCTTTGCATTTGAGCTCGAGCCATCCTGTGAATCGCATCAGGGTTAAGCAGGGTTTGTGCGGATACTTGCCCTGTCGAATGTGCGCTTGCTTAGCCTTCCTGGCGCCGCACTTGTTGTCGTCCGCCAGCGCATCCAGCAGCACCTAAGTGAAAAAGGCCGTGGTTGCGAAAACCTTCTGGTGGCTCCCTTCGACAGAGCGCGCGCTTCGCCAGAAGAGCGGCAGAAGGACTAGGGTCAACCCGTGCTTCGGGCGCAGCGAGCTGGCGCGCAAACGCGCAAGCAGGCATTGATGAGATAGGCCGGCGGCCCGGAACAAGAACCAAGCGCATCCTCATCGCGAAATCACGTTATTTAGCGCTCAAGGACAATTAGTACTGTAGGGTATTCACTACAGCGCGATTGCTCGGGTCGTCCCCGCAATCTCTCAATACGCTGTTTCCCATACTGACACTACGTTTGGCTGCCGAGCCGTCATCGGCACGCGTCAAAAACCTTTGGGAGGTAAATCAATGGCTATGAGACCCGATCCGACGTTTCACGCATCGCCCAAGCTCGCGATGGAGGCTCCGCCAGAGGACTTCGCCTACACTTTGCTGCTCAGCCCTGACTTCTCGAAGCCCGACGCGCTGGCGGTGGTCGACGTAAAGCCAGGCTCGCCCACCTATAGCCAAATCGTGCACACGGTGGTGATGCCCAACAAGGGCGACGAGTTTCACCATTTCGGCTGGAATGCCTGCTCGTCGTCGCTATCGCCGCTCACCGGCCACGCGTTCCTGGAGCGTCGCTACCTGATCATCCCGGGTCTCCGCTCCTCGCGTATCTATATCGTGGATACCAAGCCCGATCCGGGCCAGGCCAAGATCTGCAAGATCATCGAGCCCGAGGAGGTGTTCAAGAAGACAGGCTATTCGCGACCTCACACCGTCCATTGCGGCCCGGAGGGCATCTACGTCAGCACGCTCGGCGGCGGCGGCAAGGACGGCACCAACGGACCGCCAGGCGTCTTCATCATGGACTGCGAGACGTTCGACATCCTCGGTCGCTGGGAGATCGATCGTGGACCGCAGACCAAGCACTATGACTTCTGGTGGAACCTGCCGCGCGACTACATGGTGTCGAGCGAGTGGGCGCTGCCTCCGCAGTTCGAGAACGGTATCGTGCCGGAGGACCTGCTTGCCAACAAGTACGGCCATCATATCCACTTCTGGGACCTGCGCGCCCGGCGCAACGTTCAGACGATCGATCTGGGCGCCAACCACCAGATGGGGCTGGAAGTGAGACCCGCGCACGATCCCGTGCGCGAGTACGGCTTCCTGGGCGTCGTTGTTGACACCACCAACCTGGAAGGGTCGATTTGGACGTGGTGGCGCGACGGCGGCAAGTTTCACATCGAAAAGACGGCAACGATCCCACCCGAGCCCGCGAGCAAGGATCAGCTGCCGCCGCTACTGCAGGGGTTCGGCGCCGTGCCGCCCCTGGTGAC
>CAWEBE010000049.1:0-410138 GCA_963806735.1 uncultured Alphaproteobacteria bacterium
GTTAACCAATAAGCCCCCCGGCAAAACCGGCCGCGCACCATCACCGAGTTTGCAGTTGGCGCTCAGCATGGCGCGCAAGCTGCTTGATCTGATGGCCGCTTATCTTGCAGGGCAGTATCGCGGAGCTCACCCTGAACTGCCGCGCCGGCAGCGGAACAACTCGTGTGATGCCGCGTTCCTGGGGCAACTGAATTCGCTTTCGAACGGTTCGAAAGCGAACGTCGCTGGAGGCAGCGCCATGGACAGCATCATCTATCTCGTCGGTCTGGTTGTCATCGTGATGCTCATCCTGAGCGCCCTGGGCCTGAGGTAAGGATTATGAGCATGACCGAGGTTGGTCCGATCGGAACAAGTCCTAGCCAAGCTAGGACAAACTTTGTCGAATGGGGTCCGGTGCTGGCAGGCGCAGTGCTGGCGGCGGCACTCTCCTTTGTCCTGCTGACCTTCGGCACGGCCATTGGCCTGACCGCCACCTCGCCGTGGCCGGGTTCGGGAATATCCGCCAAGCTGCTGGCCAGTCTGGCCGTGTTTTGGGTGATGGCGCAGCAGATCGGCGCCTTCATGGTCGGCGGCTATGTGGCCGGCCGGATGCGGGCCAGGTGGCATGAGGCCAATCAAGATGAGGTCGAGTTCCGGGACGGCCTGCATGGCGGGTTGGTTTGGGCCGTCGGCATTGTGATCGGAGCGGCGATGCTCATGGCGACCGCCGGTGCCGTGGCGCGGACAGGTGCCGAGGTAGCCGGCAAAGCTGCAGCCTCCGTTGCAAGCACTGCCAATCCGATGGACCTGACCGTCGACACCCTGTTGCGGCCCATGGCGGTGGCGCAAGCCGGCACGCCGGCTCAAGGCGGCGCAGCGGGAGCGACCACGCCCAGTACCACCACATCCGGAGCAGGTTCTCGACCCCCGGCATCAAGTGCAGACAGCGCAGAAACGCGCGCCGAGATCTCGCGCATCCTGGCAAGGTCGACGGCGGCCGGCGAAATGTCGGCACCAGATCGAACATACTTGACGCAGCTCGTCGCACAGCGCGCCGGCATCTCGCAACAGGAGGCTGAAAAGCGTGTCGCCGACGCCATCACTGCGGCCCGCGAAGCTGCCGACAAGGCCAGGCGCGGCGCCATTCTGACTGGCTTCGTAACGGCCGCCAGCCTCATCATCTCGTTAGCAGCGGCATGGTGGGCGGGCATCAAAGGCGGCAACCATCGCGACAATGCCGTTCCTGCCCGGTTCAATTTTGTGGTCCCCCGGCGGAGTTGAACCCATGCTGCGCGATCTCATTCTATGGCTGGCCGGTGTGCCCATTGTCGTCATCATCCTCCTGCATCTCGTCGGCTTCCTGAACTGAGCGATCGACAAGGCAGGACAGCAAGCGCCGCGCGACGGCGCTTGCCCTTCGAGCGCCCATGGCACGCGGCACTAGACACCCGCCCTTGTCGCCACTGCGTTTGCTGTTTGGCGCCAGCCAACGCGCCGATGCTCTGTTCGTTCGCGCCATGGGCAAGGTTCAACTGAGCCCACGTCAGTTCATGGTGCTGCAGGCCGTGGCGGCCGCGGACGGCCTGAGCCAGGTCGGCATCATGGCTGCAACCGGGCTCGACCGCGCCAGCACCGCCGATTTCGTGCGTCGACTGGTGGCCAAGGGCTGGCTGCGGCGCAGACGCACAAAGCGCGATGCCCGCTTCTACGCGGTGCGGCTGACATCGGAGGGCCGCGAGGTTGTGGCGTTGGCAGAGACCGCAGCGCGTCGGGTGGATGGCGAACTGATGCGCGGCATCGAGCCAACACAAAAAACGCCGGTGCTCGACGCGCTCAGGCTGATGGCGCAGAGAACTTCAAACCCTACGTAGAAAAGTCGCTGCGTGAACAGCCAATAGCGACATTGGTGGTGGCGGCCGGACTGGCGTTCCACGCGGGGCGCTTTGGAAGAAGCAGAGTTAGCCCTCGGCGCCATGCCCGGCGTTAAAGTGAACAGCCCGTTGCAACACCTAGCGCCCGTGCGCGTTTGGTATCCAGCCTCACCATCGGGCTGAGAATGAACTCGGAGTATGAACTAATGGATTGGAATCGCATCGAGGGTAACTGGAAACAGTTCACCGGCAAGGTCAAGGAGCAGTGGGGCAAGCTCACCGATGATGATTTGACCGAGATCAACGGCAAGCGCGATCAACTCGAAGGCAAGATTCAGCAGCGCTATGGCTACGCGAAGGATCAGACCCGGAACGAGGTCGACGATTGGTTCAAGCGGTTGCCCTGAACGAGCGCCGACTTGACGTGGCCGCCGGGGTGGAGCCCATCCCGGCGGTCGTCTTTTTCAGGGCTGCCAGGAAGGAAGGCGCGTCATGGCGGCGAGGCATTTCGCGCTCCGGGGGCCACGCCAAGGCAATATTTCCAAACTTGCAAGCGGGCTGATCGTCGCCGCTCTCATCTTACTTTTCCTCTACCTCGGCCGGGCCATTCTCGAGCCGCTCGTCATCGCTGGCCTGCTCGCCTTTATTCTGGCGCCGCTCATCCGCCTCTTACGAAACTGGGGGCTGTGGCGCGCCCCGTCGGTCGTGCTCACCGTTCTGATTGCGATAGGTGTGATTGCGGCATTGGGCTCCACGATTGCGGTGCAGATCACCCAACTTGCTGAGGAGCTGCCAAAGTACGAGAGCAATCTGCGCGCCAAGGTGCGCGCGCTGAGCGGCACGTCGTTGACATCCGGCGCCTTGGATCGAGCCGGCGACACCTTGCGCGACTTGCAGGAAGAAATCACCAAGCAGGCCCCGGCCGGCGCACCATCGGGACAAAAGCCGATCCCGGTAGAGGTGCGGCAACCTGAACTAAGAGGCCTGGAAGCCATCGCTAACTTGGTGCGTCCACTCTTGTCGCCCTTGGCGACCAGTGCATTAGCCGTTCTCTTCCTCGTCTTTCTTCTGCTGCAAAGGGAAGACCTTCGTGACCGCTTTCTTCGGCTGGCGGGAACTGCCGATCTGCAACGCACCACGGCGGCTCTGGAT
Source organism: uncultured Alphaproteobacteria bacterium (assembly GCA_963806735.1). Lineage (GTDB taxonomy): Bacteria > Pseudomonadota > Alphaproteobacteria > Rhizobiales > Hyphomicrobiaceae > CADEFX01. The sequence continues at coordinate 3,003 of CAWEBE010000049.1, forward strand.
GACGCAGCAGTCCGCCTCAGCCGCTTCTTTCTCATGCAGACGGTGCTGAATGCGGGATTTGGTTGCGTCATCGGCGTGGGCCTGTGGCTCATTGGTGTGCCCAATGCTGTGCTCTGGGGCATCTTGGCGGGCCTCATGCGTTTTGTGCCGTTCGTGGGGTCCTTCATTGCAGCGTTCTTTCCCATTGTGCTGGCAGCCGCCGTAGATCCCGGCTGGTCCATGGTGCTCGCGACTGCAGCCTTGTTCATTGTGTCGGAGCCGCTCGCCGGCCACGTCATTGAGCCTGTCCTCTACGGGCACCACACCGGGCTCTCGCCGATAGCCGTGGTGGTGTCGACGCTATTCTGGACGGTCTTGTGGGGGCCGATTGGGCTCCTGCTGGCGACCCCGCTGACCGTATGCCTTGTCGTGTTGGGCAGGCACATCGAGGCCCTGCAGTTTGTTGAGGTCATACTGGGTGACGAGCCCGCACTAGAGCCCGAGGAGCGCTTCTATCAGCGCCTCCTGGCGGGCGATGCGACAGAGGCGGCCGATCAGGCCGAGCAGGCGCTGAAGGAGCAGACACTTTCTGCCTACTACGATGCCGTGCCGATGCGGGCGCTGGCGCGGGCACAATCGGACGCTGCGCAAGGTAAGCTGGAGCGCGAGAAGCAACTCGAAATTCGCGACACGATCGAGGAGATCGTGGACGATTTGGATGACTACACTGACGTGACCCCGGAAGGGATCGCATCAACGAGCATCCCTGTTGTCTCCAAGGGCAGCATGCCAGACGAATGGCTCGTGCCCTATCCAGTCCTATGCATCGCCAGTCGAAGCGCATTGGACGAGGCCGCCTGTACCATGCTTGCCCAGCTCTTGAAAAACCATGGCATCGACGCGTGGGTGCAGCCGTTTGCAGACGTGGCGAGTGCCAAGGGTTTCAAGCTGGATACGGTCGATGCGCCCCTCGTGTGCCTCTCGTATTTCGGCACCGCCTCGAAGCCGGCGCATGTGCGATATCTGGTTCGTCGTCTCAAGCGCGTGATGCCCGGCGCCAAACTTCTGGCTGGCTTCTGGATGCTCGGGGAGGATGAAAAAGAGAAAATCGAAGATTGGCGGGTTGCGGTGGGCGCGCATTTCGCGGCGGCGTCATTGACTGAGGCGTTGCGGATCTGCGTGCGGGAGAGCATGCAGCGTCTGCAGGTCAATCCTAGCCAGTCCGAAAACCTACCAGTACGTCCGGCGATTGCGTGAAAGGAACTTAGCTGTTTTTTTCGCCGAATGTGATTACGGTCAAGTGCACGATGGCAAACGTCGCCGAGAGAAGCGTACGCGCTCCCCTACAGATCGTGCCCCTTATAACAACGCATCTCAGTGACTAGCATTCTATGGTGGTGAAAAGGGTGGCGTCCCACCCTCTTCATTTGTCGGTTTCACTAGCCGCGTAAGTAGCGCTCGCGTTCCTTGCGAATTTCCTCGGCCGTATAACCCTTGGAGGCCGGGTCATACTTCGACCAGCCGCTCTTCATATAGGCTTGCCGACGTTGACCGACATCAACGGGAGTGTGGGCATTGAGGATTGCGTCCGCCGTAGCCGAGCGATCGTCATCTGTTCGAACCGTCACGAGTGAACTTCCGCGGCGCACGGCCTCCGAGTAGACGTGGGCGTCCTCCTCGCTGACACCGTAATCGGTAAGAGCCCCTATCAGCCCGCCGACCACCGACCCACCAGCGGCGCCAACGAGGGTGGTCGCAAGGACGCCTGCCGCAACCAGGGGTCCAATACCGGGGATCGCAATGACCCCCAGGGCCGCTAGCAGTCCTGTGCCGCCGCCCACAACGGCACCAGCGGTCGCGCCGGTGGTCGTGCCCGAAGCATCGTCCGCCAGAGTGTTGTCATCTCTGTAGCGGCTGATGAGGCTCACCTCTGAGGATGAGAAGCCCGCTTGCTCGAGCGCTTCCACGGCGCGTTGGGCCTGGCTGTAACTGTCGTAGAGCTTGGATACTGTACGTGTCATCGGGGGTACCTTATTGGCTGACGACGTTGCCGCGAAAATCCAGCGAGACGTTGACCTGCTTGTCGCCCTGTTTGGCGGAAGCGCGCCACACTCCCTGGTCATCCTTGCGTAGGCCGGTGACCTGGGTGAAGCCGGCCTTTTCCATGCGGTCCTTCGCCTGGTCCTCGGTGAAACTGTTGGCCCCTGCGACCGGCGCGCTCTTGTCCGTGGTTGGTGGCGAGGTCTGGGCTATCGCAAGGCTCGTGCTTCCAAGCGCGAGGGCGACAGGGAGGATGAGGAAGTATTTTGTGCGAGGCATATCGGAGCTCCATTTGAAGACTGCGCCCACAACGCTATGCCTGGATGCTCGTTCCATGCGGCGTAAATGGCAACCCGGCGCAGTCGTCCGGATCAAAGCAAAACGGCTACGAGAAGGGTCGAGCCGCAAAGGCCTACATCACGCATGTCTCCACACACGCGTTCGGCCCGGGCAACAGCGGGGAGACGTATAACCGGCCCTGCCAAGCAACCCTGCCTAGGTGAGCGTCGTTCCTAGGGTTACGCCTGGTGACTTAGGTGTCCGTGACCTTCTCCCGCCTGCATTTGCGTCGTCAGAGAGACCAGCTGTTGGGTCCTGCGTGGAACTCACAACGACGAGCGTTTGGCGATGGTACCCGTCCGGCATCGGCGGAACCGGCCGGAGGGCCACGGCGTTCCTAAGGCCTTCACTCCGGTGCTCCATGCCCATGCAGCTCGTGATGGTGTTTGTCTGCAAGACCAATTTCAGGACATTCGCCGTTCCGATGGAAGGCGGACGAGAAGCATTGGTAGTCTTCAAGCCTGTCCGAATGCTTGTGTACTGCCCCTCATGCAGCGGCCGTCACGTGTATGCCGTCAAAGAGGGCAAGCTCGGCGAGTGGGACGGCGAGCGGCTGCACAACGTGGCGTAGTCAGGAGAACACGTCCAGCACTTGGCCATCGGCCTCATGCTGTTTGCGCGCGGCTCGCGCGAGGTGCCCGGCGTGACGCTTGCCGACGTTGGCCCAAGCCGAGACAGTAGCCGCCCCATCTGGGCCTATCTCGTCTGCAACGAGACGACCACGGTGTCGGTGGTTGTTGATGACAATTCATCAGGTCTCCCCATAATTGGGGATAGGGCTTGCGAGGATGCGTTCGCATATGCGCGGTCGTGGCCTGAAGCATGAAATGTCTCTTGTGCAACACACCACGCGGTGGGCTGCCCGGCTCTCGGGAAGTCAGGGCTCGACCTCACCTACGACTGGACTACCCGGCGGACTAAGTCAGGGCACGTTCCATTCGACCCAGGCCGCGCACGGATCAAGTCCGGCGCGGCCTCTTCTTCATCCCAGCGCATGCGCGGCCAATGGCTGTCAGGAACCGATGACGGCCTGCGCTCTTATCTGAGGACGCGCTGCAAAAGATGAGCCTGAGCCATGCACGCCAACAGCCTCGTTATTGGACTGACAATTTTGTTTGGGGTGCTCGGCATCTTGGGACTGGTCGTCACGCTTGTGGCGTTGGAGTGGACCTCGCGTGACAGGTCCCCAAGCCCCAAAGTGGAAGATGACGGTTAGTTGTCCAGACGCGCTACACCAAATGGCTCGTGTCGTGGAGACGCTTCTTTGTTGAGTTGCGCTCGCGAGCCTCGCCTGCCTCTAGTTTCAAGGCAGCCACCTGGGCCTTCGTAAGCTGTGACTTCACGATGACCTTGGTATCGCCGTCAGCCTTGACGCGGCGCTTGACCTTTTCCATGGCGTCGCGTGCATCCCCAATCGCCACGTCGAATGTCTGCAACATCGGCTTACCGCCGCCCATCATCGGCGTCGAGACGGTCACCACCCAGCCATATGCTTTATCGGTCATGCTTAAACCCCGCAATGTGCAGCATCGCGCCGTCAGCTCCTTGTGGCTCAGCGCCGCTTCAGAACTCGCCGTCCTTGCGCGGGGCAGCCCTGTCGCTTTCAGTCGGGGTTGGCGGATTTACGGGCTCGGGCTTGCGTGCACCCAGCATCTCATCGAAGTGGCGGCGGGCTTCGGCCAAGTGCTGGCGCGCCTCATCGGAGCGTTGCATCACCCCCTTGAACAGGGCGCGACGCAGCTCGTTTTCGGCGTAATACATCGACTTCAATGCCTGCGGAATCTTGTCCAGAATTGCGTTTGCCACGGCCGACCTCACACTGCTCTCGCAACGTCGAACAGCGACGCTCAGCTTTGGTTCCATCCATGGCGTGCGACTGGTTACGCGCGCCGCATCGAACCACCGCTGCCGCTGTGCGCCCGTTGCAGAAGATCGGCCGCAACCCCACGTGCCCCGGTCGCGCTGTTGAGCAGTCGGCATCGCGTGAGGCACCCGTGAACCTCTTGGCCTGCTAGGGCCGCTTCAACCTGCCGCGCGAGATAAGCGGGGGTTTGCGGTCGATGGGTGCCTTTGCGGGTGCGTCTCGCACCCTGAGCCACTGGGTCACTGAATGAGCCGCCTGCCTTGTTCCTGAGAAAAGTACGAAATCGCACAATTTCAGCGGGTTGTAGGCTGTGCGTCCGGGCGAGCCTCCAGGACGCGGACGGCAGATGGTGATGGTCAGCCGTGCCGAGCGCCGCTCTTTGTCCGGTCAAAAAGCACCCCCGCGCTTGCTCAGTCGGGGGTGAAGGGCGAGTTCAGCTGGACTAGCGCTGCCCTTAAGCTGGTACGCTAAGCACCTTCAGCACACCGCGGCATCCGCAGGCTTGATTGCAAACCAGCTGAACCGCACGGGACTGGACTCTATTGCGCGCCCGTCGTGGCGTTGGAGGCCGGTTTTTTCTCCCTCGGGGATCGCAAATGACCCGGCGATGGGCGGCGCAGGGAATTCCCGTCAACGCGTGCTCCGGAAAGCGACCCGAGCATCGGCAAGCGGCTGCCACACCCAATAGCTTTGGCGGCCGGCCGCCGGCGACACATTGCAGCCGATGAAAGCTACGCGGATGGGGACCACCCACGCCTCTTTTTGAGCTGTTCCAGCCGGCGTGCGCCCCATTGTGTTGGTCAGCGAATCGGGCTTGCTTGCCAAAAGCCAACCCGATTGGCCAGGGAGCGCTGCGCCGGTGCGACGAGCACTACCATTCATCTGTCTGCTGGTCGCTGGTTGCTCGCCGCCGACGACAATGCTTCCAACGCCGGGCCGGCTCGCCAGCGAAGATGTCGGAGGCGGGCTGATGCGTATCGCAGTACCCATGGGCGGCCTCGCCGATTGTGCCTCCGCAGATGAGTGCGTCCTCGTGAGAGCGGGCCGAGGCGACCCAGAGGGTTGGCGGCACGCATTTTATGGTTTTGCCCGGTCACGGCGGTCCGACCCAAAGGGGCTATGCCTACATCAAGGTATTCACTCTTGGTCCAGGGGAAGGTGTGCCGAGCAGCACAATGTCCGCCGAGGAGGCTTTGACATTTTTTCGCAAGCGGCCGAAGCCGGATGGCCGAGACGCGTAAGTCGAAGTGAGAACACGGCCGGCCGGCCCCTTCGTCACCTCATGTTCGTGCCGCCCCGACTTCGTCGGCCATCCGGGCGCCGCGCGCCCCCATGGGCTTGTTGTGGCCTTCGGTGGTGTCGCGGGCGGTCTGGTGCTCCAGCTCGGCGTTGATCTCGCCACCCACCAGCACGACCGTGGTCGACAGCCACAGCCAGATCATGAAGCCGATTACGCCACCCAGCGAGCCGTAAGTGGCATTGTAGTCGCCGAAATTGGCCACATACCAGGAGAGGAGCAACGAGCCCAAGAGCCAGACCGCGCCGGCGATTGCACTGCCCCAGCTCACCCAGCGCCATTCGGGCTTCGTCCGGCTCGGACCCCAGCGGTAGAGACAGGCCAGCCCACCCAGGATGACCAGATACAGCAATGGCCATCGCAGCCATGCCAGCAGAGCAACTCCCGATTGATCGGAGAGACCCAGGAGCTTGAGTGCAACCGGGACGACGACAATGCCAACCAAGGCCAGGAGGGCCAACACAATGCCCCCGACCGTGAAGGCGAGCGCCTGCAGCGTCAAAGCCATGAAGCTGCGCTTTTCCTGTTCCTTGTAGATGATGTTGAGGGCGTCGAAGATCGCCTTGGTGCCAGCGTTGGCGCTCCACAGCGACAAAGCCAAGGTGGCGAGGAAAGCCGCTCCAAGCGTGCCTTGCCCCTGCGCGGCAATGCGCTGCACCTGTTCGCCAATGATCTGCAAAGCGCCCTCCGGCAGGAAGCCGGAAAGCAAAGCCAGATGCTCGTTGATGATCGAGGCATCGGCGAACAAGCCGTAGAGCGACACCAGAGCCGCCGTGGCAGGGAACAGGGCCAGCAGGGCGTAGTAGGTGACGCCGGCCGCAATCAGCATCACACGATCCCTCTGGATGCCCTCGTACACGCGCCAAGCGACATCCAGCAAACCCTTCGCCGGTATCTCCGTCGGCTTGTCGGCGGCGCGCCCTCGGTCGTCCTGCCTCGTCATGGTCTGTCGGCTCTGGCTGGCCTGCCGCGGCCGGCTACCTCTTTGGTTCGCGAAGGGCTCGGCTGACGCCGATCAGCGTCGCCATGACGAGTAGTCCGCCTGACATGGGGCCGCTGGGCTGCGGCCGAGACAGCCGCTGAGACGGCTGCCGTGGAAATTGCTTCGGGGTGATCGATATCGCCATTGCGTGGAATCCGAGGCAAAGGAGCAGCGCGGAAATTTTCCGGCAAAGACCGCGGCCAATCAGACGGGATGCCCGGAACAACCGCCGGCGGCCTCCGAGGTGCATCGAGCTGCATCTGCTGCAGGTCCGCGCACGAAAAGAAGCCGCCGACGATCTGTTGGCAAACGCGGCGACTTGGAAGGCGTTCCCACGGGCGCGCTGACCGACCAGTGGAAAGCAATGCGGCGGCAATCAGATCCACGGCGCAAGGCAGTCTCCTGCCAGCGAGCTATGTGGCCGGTGAGGGGTAGAGCAGTCTCAACAGGACGCCGCTGATTGGAAGCGGAGTTGCCATGGCAACGTAGAGCCGGAAATTCTCCCGCTCGATGACGAGTGTCTCCGGCTAGGCGACCGAGCCCCGTCCTCGCGATTGGAGCCCCACAGCAGGCCTAGAGCGACCAGCACCCCGCCGAGCGTGGCCGCGGCGCCCCGAAAAAGGCGTGAGGGGTGTTAGCGGCTGCTGAACGCCCGTGCCCAGAGCTGATGGGAATGCGTGATGCTCAACAACATTGATGTCAGTAATGCTTGTTGCCGAAGCACCATCGCCGCAGGCGACCAGAACGCGATGATCTGCGTTGGACCAGCGCTAGCCGGTCGCAAGTCCCGATTTTCTTTCGCCGCGGTCGCAGTAGGCAGCGCCGTTATATCCGTTTGCGTTTTCACCGATGACGTGACAGAGCGACTGTCTGTGCCGTTAAGGGTGGGCTTTCGGCGGTGTGCAGATGATCCATTTGAGGCCGCGGAGTGCCCGCGCTGACGCGGCTTGAGGAGCTGCTTCTTGACAGGCTCTGCCGTACTGGACAGCGCCTTCGTCGTCGAACGTCTCGTCTTGATCTTTGCATTGGTTCTCCCGGCGCGTGTACGAGCGCGAGAGTTTTTCCGTTGAGCAGAGCCCATTACATCCTCGAACTGTGGTTGGTTTGGTTCGCGATACGCGCCGAACACGGCCGCATGCTATTGAACCAACTCCAACATGGCGTAGAAGTTCCTACAAACGGACAGCAGCGCTTGAGGCTGATATCCAGCAAGTTCGCAATCTGCTTGTTGCTATGGCCCGCGGCGACCATTTGAAGATGGTTTGCTCGCGGCCCGTCAGGGCCTGCTTGATCCAGTTCTTCTTGCTTAGGAGGTTTTCCAGCAGGACTTGCGACGCCCTATCCGTGAAGAAAGGCTTGTGGGCTGCCAGCGACTGGATGGCAGAAATCAAATGCTGCTGGGCGTCTGATTTCAGCACGTAACCGCGCGCGCCAGCGTTGATTGACTCACGCAACAAGTCTTCGGTGGCGTGCAGGGTGAAGATGAAGACCTCGACGCTTGGCACACGCTGTCGGATTTGGCGCGTGGCTTGGATACCGTTGAGCACGGGCAGCGCATAGTCGTGGATAGCCACGTCGGGTTTGGTGGCGACGGCCTCGGCATGGCGTCCTTGCGGTTGGTCGCCTCGGCGACCACGCGCCACCCAGGCTGATCTTCAAGGCCGGATGCCCGAGCGCACCACATCATGGTCATCGGCAATCAGTATGCGGGCCATGGGAAGCCACGCTATGCGTGGCTTATCCGGCTACGGTACAGGTACGGCTTGGCCAGCGCCCATCAGCACAACCCCACTTCGCCTAAGGTTGAAACTTGAGGTCGAGCATGGTCGCCAAGGGCCGTTCGCGCTCCGGCGGGGAGTAACGAGAGGCGATCCGCGAGTACGCAGCGGACCTTCCAATGCCCCGCACGCCGTTACTCCCCGTACGGAAACTCCAATTACGTCCTATCTGATCCACGCCCAAGTGCAAGAATTGGATGACCGGCGTGCGTTGCAAACGCCCGTCTTCGCGGCATAATGCGGGGAGCCCAAACGTCGGTGACGGCGCGCCAGTGCGAACACCGTCGTGATGCAATTCGGCGGGTGGACCGTCGCAAAGGGGAACAAGCGCGGAAGGCGCGCGTTCGATGCGAGGGGGCAACGGGCCGGGTTGAAGGAGAAGCTCCGTGACACAGCAGAAATCCACGTACGACGACAGGGCGGGATCGAAACTGCAAAGGACCGCCTGCGCGATATGGCCGACGCCACGGGCGAAAGGGTGAAGGACGCTGCAAAGACCACCGAGGCGATGGCAAGCAAAGTCGCGGATCAGGCTCGCGAGTACGGCAATCAGGTGCAGGAAGTGACAAAGCAGGTCCGGCCCTTCGTGGAGAAATCCTTGAAAGAGCAGCCCATCGCCACGCTCGCCGGGATCGCCGTGCTTGCGTTTGCGCTGGGTGCCCTCTGGAAGAAGTAGCGCCGAACCCCTTGCTCAGATCGGCGGTCCCGAAGAAAGGCCAGTCCCGGCTCCAGCGGAGGAAATCTGAATGCGTACCTTCGTCGGGGGTATCTGCCTGATCTTCAGCGTGGCGATGGCGTTGGCGCAGGGTGCGCCAGAACAGCCTGGGGATTCGCCACATAGTACCGGCCGAACCGTTGCGCCTGAGACGGAAGGCAAGCAGCAACCGCAGGGCAATACGGGCCCGGTCGACACCACCCAGGGCGGCGCTCCAGCCGCAAGTCCGCAGGGACAAACCCCACCCGGCATGCAGTCGGCACCGGACGGGTCGTCCAAGACTGTTGTCGATCCAAAATCCTCAGGACAGCAAGCTGGCCCCAATCAGACGGCAAAGGACACCGTGCCGCCAGCCACGGACAAGTCTGAAGCGACCCGTGCTGGCACCCAGGAACCCAGCGCCAAGGTCGAAGCGACAGCGCAGGATGAGAAGGGCGTTTTTGAGAACGGCATGCTGACAGCGCCCGGAGCCCCGACCGATGTCGATACGGCACCGGCAAAATTCTCGGCCCGTACGGCGGCCGACGATGCACTGCCTATCGCTGCCTATACGCTAAAGCATCTGTCCGCCGACCAGCGTCGCGCTATCTCGGAGGCCGTGCGCAATGAACGCAGTGCGGGCCCGACGCCGGATGCAGACTTTGCTCGGGTGGGGGCTCAAGTGCCGACAGCGGTTGCGCTGTCCGCGCTGAACCCGCTGCCCGATGGGGTTACAAGCTCCATGCCTGAGATGCGCACGGTGATGTTCACCAGGGTGGCTGAGAAGATTGTGCTGATCAATCCGCGCACCCGCGTCGTTATAGGTGTCGTTGAACGTTAGGCACAATGAGGGGATCGACGGATTGCACCGTCCGCCTGCAAAGGCCTCGGATCAACGCGGAACCCGCCCGTTGCTGGCATGGTTTTCCAGCATGTTGAAGAGGAGATGCCCATGCCCACCCCGGCAGAGTTGGAAGTCAAGTTCTGGAAGGCCTTGAAGTCGGACATGACGATGATGCTCGGACTCGACGGTGTCGAAGATGGCCACGCGCGACCGATGACGGCTCAGCTGGACGGTGAGCGGGGGCCGATCTGGTTCTTTACGGCCAAGGACAACGCCATCGTGCAAAGGCTCGCCGCGGGCAATCGCGCCGTTGCGACCTTCGTCTCCAAGGGCCACGACCTGTTCGCAACAATTCATGGCAGCGCTGCGTGTCGATAACGACCCTGCCGTGATCGACAAGCTTTGGAACCGCTATGTGGCGGCGTGGTACGAGGGGGGCAAAAGCGATCCGAAACTTGCCCTGCTGCGTCTGGATCCGGAGGAAGGCCAGATCTGGCTCGACGCCTCAAGTCTGGTTGCCGGCATCAGAATGATGCTGGGAGCAGATCCCAAGGAGGAATACAAGGACAAGGTCGCAAAGGTGGCCTTGGGATCGCAGTGAAGCCCCGCAATAGTTTGAGCGTTGGTTGGCAAAAAGCTAACCAACAAAAGCGGCGGATATGGTCCCGCGCAAGGCTGACGAGCATGGCAGAGCTATTCGTCTATGCGGTGGTCACGGCTATCGCAGCTGTGTTCGGGGCAACTGCCGGGCGCGTGTTTGCTGTGGAAGCCGAGAACGCGCTGGCGGCCATTTTCGCCGGCCCGTATGTGGGTGCGGGCGTCGGCCTGATCAGCGCAACGCTGCTCGGGTCGCCGCTTCTCACTCTCGTTGCGCAACTGCTGAATGCGGGGCTCCGGTTTACTTGGTCCGATTTCTGGACGTGGCGGGCATGGCCTTGCTTTGGGGAACGGCGAGCGGGGCCGCCGCTGGCTTGGCGGTCAGCCTCGTCATCGTGGCGTTCAGTTTAAGAACGCGGCAGCAATCATAGAGATGCCACGCGAACCAAAGGGCCAGAAAGGTCTGGCTGACGTGATCGGCGACCCCAGCACGGTCCTGCGTATCGCCACGGGCGAGGAAGATATGGTTGTAGAACGACGGCAAGGACCCAGCGGCCAAGTCACTAGGGCAAAGAGGCGGCAAGGCGAGAGCCAAGGCGCTCAGTGCTGGGCGGCGCACAGAGATCGCGCGCAAGGCTGCCAAAAAGCGTTGGTCGAGCAATCGGGCGCTAATGATTTCATTTCCTTTTGGTAGGGAGTGACGAACTCGTTCACACTTCCGAACCGGCGGTGAGGGCAGATTTCAAACTGAGGCACTCCCCGCCCGAGTGATCGCCGCCTCAAACGCTCGGCTGAGCCACGCGTAATGACGAAGGTGTTTGGCGAGCACACGCCCGCACAGATCCCACCGGCCAGGTAGCTGGCCAACCGGGGTGTTCCAACGTGGCTAAGTCCACAAAGGCTTGGTGGCTGCCTCGTGGTCTTCCTTATCCGGCCTCGCGCAGTTCGGACCAAGTGTCCGTCGCAGTTTGGATGGTGTTGAGCCGTTGCTGCACTTTGTCGCGATGGCTCGCTGGACAGCCTCGATATGCTTCCGGCTCGGCGGATCGGAAACCTTGTCGACCTCGGTCAGAAGGCCCGCCGTTGCGCGCAAGTTCCTGCGCTGCACTATGATACTATGTGGGAGCGGTGAGGATTCAGGTCTGCGCACAGCCCGGAGACCAACGGGCCATGAACAAGTTCCTTAAACGTGCTGCCAAAGAACACTGCAGGGCCACTTCAGCCGCTCGATGACGAAAATCGCCACGAATGGGACTAAACACGTCGCTTAGGGGCTGACGCCGCAGACTACGTCTACCCTCGTTCCCTTAGGGAGGGTGTAGGTGACCTCCGCGTTCACGCGCGAAGCAAGCGTCGCAATCAGCATCCGGCCGAACGAATTCTTCGACCGCTCCTCATGATCGGGCGGGAGACCGGCTCCGTCATCCTCGACCCACAGACGCCAGCCTGCCCCTTCCTCGCGAAAGCCAACGGTGATTTCACCTCTCTCGCGTCCGGCAAAGGCATATTTCGCGGCATTGGTGACGAGCTCATTGGCTATCAGCGTGAGAGATTCGACACAGTCTCCCGGCAGCGTCCCGCTGCATTTGGGTGTCAGGGTCGCGCCAGCCGGCACAAGCGATCGCAGCATCTCGCACAGCTGTTGGAAGTGCGCGGCGGCATCCATTCGAGCGCCACCCGACGTGAAAGCCTGCAGGCGGTCATGGACCAGAGACAAGTTATTGATGCGCGAAACGGCTTTGCCCAATTCATCCCGCATTGAAGCATCAGAAAATCTCCGAGCTTGCAAGGAAAGCATGGCGCCCACCAAGCTCAGATTGTTCTTGATGCGGTGGTTCATCTCCTGGACGAGCAGTTGCTTTGCGTCCACCGCTGCTGCCATGGCTCGCAGAGCCCGCTTGAGCTCGACTGCCTGGGCGATGGTGTTGCCAAGCCCGGTCAGAAAATAGATGTCGTCGGCAGAGAAGGTTCGCGGAGACGTGTGATCGATCTCAAGAACCCCAAAACTGCCGCTGTCGGTCTGCACCGGAACATTGACGCTGGAGACGCAGCCATGGTCTGTCAGGATTGATGGATAGCGGTATTGCGTTTGCTTGCCGTAGTCGCTCACGGAAACCGGCTCGGACAAAGCGAGCGCATGACCAATGGGCGTGTCGAGATCGGGCGACACCTCATATTGGCCGACATAGCCGTCCTTCCATCCGACGCCAGCCCGCAGGATGAGGCGATCGCGTGAGGGCAGGTATTCCAGAAGCTTTGCATGCGTAACGTCAACCCCGGCACGGGCGCGGAGGCAGGCGTCAGTCATCAGAGAATCGAGGATCGGATTCGCCAAGTGATCGCGTGGTGAACTGGGCAAAAGCGGTAAGCTGCCGCCGTAAGACCGCTTCTTGTTCATTCGAATTGGTCACGGAGCGGGAGGCTGGTTCATCTGGCAGCCGACAAAGCTGCCGATGGCGAGGCCGCAAGCCATGTCGACAAAGCCGCCGGGAAGCGAGCGTATCGGCAGCGGTCCCTCGGGCTCGTCGGTGACCAGCACAAGGTCAAAGTCTTCCTGGGCGCAGCAATTGGCCAGCTCGTAGCCGATGCCGGTCGAGGCCCCGGTTACGACCGCGAGGGGTCTTGAGGTTTGCGCCATACCGCTTAGCTCCGTTGCACGCATCGTCCGTCCTTCAGAACGAGCGGGTGCGTCGGCCGTTCCCGATCTCCCTCCCCTCATGGGCGGCAACGCTGGGATCAACCGCCGACGGTGCCAGCTGCACGGCCCATTCGACAGCTCAGTCGGGGAGAACTCACCGCCGTGGTCCTCCGACCGCGGAGATCCGGATCGGGGCCAGGACCGAGTTCTGTAAGAGAACCAAGCAGAGCGCTGGTCTCTCACTCCACCAGTCCTCTACAGCCTGGGTCGGTCAGAGCAGCAGCAAAAAATTTTGGCAGTGGCCTCTTGATAGTGCCAAAGCAGGCACCAACATCGGCCAGCGAAGTCGGGAGCATCCGGGAGTTCTCGCTTTCACAACAACACATGGGTGAGGGATGCGGTGGCGCGCACACTAGCGCTCCCGGCGGACGGCTGCGGCTTGGAAAACGTCTGTCCCAATTGCCAGCGGGTAATTGTGAGGCGCGCTGGTTCGCACTACGTCCCTCCGTTCACAGAGGAGACCCAGAACCATGTATCCGACGCTCAATGCCCTGTTTGATCTACAAAGGGCGCTGGAGGCACGCTTGGACAGTGACTGGTTGCGTGGCAGCACAGCCGGCACCGGGGCCTTTCCGCCCATTAATGTTTTTCAACAAGGCGATCATCTCGTCGCGCTCCTGGAAGCTCCAGGCCTGAGCAAGAGCGACTTGGATATTCAGGCCAAGGGCAATGCCATCCGCATCAGGGGCAAGAAAGCGATCAGTTTTCCTGACGGGGTCAGTGTGCACCGACGCGAGCGCCTGACGGGCAGCTTCGATCGCACACTGACGGTGCCGATGCAAATCGATGCAGACGGGATTAAAGCCGAATATCGCGATGGCATGCTTGCGCTGTTCATCCCGCGCGCGGAAAGCGACAAGCCACGCAGCATCCGCATTGATTGACCTTTGCTTTTGATAGAATGGAGGCAGCCCATGTCGCCGAACGAGCTTCAAGTCCAACAGAAACGCGAAATCGAGAAAAACCAGGAATCAACGGTCCCGGCGCGATCCTTCATGCCGGCAGCGGACATCTTCGAGGCCGACTTTGCCCTAACCGTGGTTCTGGAAATGCCAGGAGTAGACAAAACCAATGTGGACGTCACCGTCGAGGACGATCTGCTCACCGTCGAGGGACGCCTTGATTTCTCCAAGTATGAGGGAATGCAACCGGTCTACAGCGAGTACAATATCGGCAACTACCGGCGCAGCTTTTCGCTGTCCAACAAGATTGATCAGGCCAAGATCAGTGCTGATATGAGTGATGGTGTGCTGACAGTCACCTTGCCCAAGTCGGAGGCGGCGAAAGCCAAACGTATTGCGATCGGCTGAGTGACTTACCCCGCACGCGACCGCGTGGAATAGCCGGCCGGATGATCCGCCTAGCGATGCCGTAGCAGAAAACGGCATCGCGGAGCGGATCTCATCACCAGCGGCGGTGCCAGATCTTCCCGATGCGCCCTTCGCCACGGTCAACGCAGCAGAGATTTCCGATCGCTCAGCGTGTTGGCGCAGACCCGCCGCCACTTCGCCTTGGTCATATGGGTGCCGGCATCCCATGCCTGCATACACGACGTCATGTCGCTACCCGCTGCCCCCTCGCGACGCGAGGAGCCGCCGCTCGATTGTGAGTTTCTTTGCTGCGATTGATCGATGGGGCTGTTGGGCTGCTTTTGCGTATTGGGCGTGGGATCGGGCATGCCGTCGCGATTGGTCGCGCGGGCGCCGACTTGCCCTTGTTCTTGGTCTTTGAGATTACCCTGACCTTCCGCACTTCCAGGTGTCGCCGATTGATTGGATCCGGGAGACGGCGACGGCACAGCCGACTGGCCAGGCGCCGCCGGATTGGGGTTGAGCGCAGGGTTCGGCACAGCCGTCCCATTGAGCCGACCGCCCGTTGCTGTCCCAGGCTGGGTTCCGCTGCTGCTGCCTGTACCGCGGCTTGCTGCGCCGCCCGTTGAGGTACCGCCGGCCGATGAGGCACCGCCACCTGAGGCGCCGCCGCCCGAGCCGCCGCCTCCACCACCGCCACCGCTTTGTGCCATCGCTGTGCCGGGCACCACGAGCACGGCCGCCAATACGGCCCACACGAATAAGTTCATGCCGATGTTCCTTGCCAAGATTGCTTTCAGGTCAACGAGGCTCTGAGCGCAAAGTTGCAAGGCGACCGGTCAGTTCTTTGCCCAACCTACAATCGGTCTCGAACAGCAATTTTGCGCCCGGGCGCGATGCCTCAAGAAAAAGCTGATGTCAAAGGCGTCAGCGCGGGGGACGGGCATCACGGCGCGTAGCTATGTGCGAAACAGCAAACTCACTCTAACCGAACTTTGCCGAAGCATCTTCGTTCTGCAGCTCATCCTCTTCGGAGGAGCGCACAGATAAGGAGT
Organism: uncultured Alphaproteobacteria bacterium; assembly: GCA_963806735.1. Classification (GTDB taxonomy): domain Bacteria; phylum Pseudomonadota; class Alphaproteobacteria; order Rhizobiales; family Hyphomicrobiaceae; genus CADEFX01. The sequence continues at coordinate 18,480 of CAWEBE010000049.1, forward strand.
ACACAGATGAAGACTTTATGGCGGTTGCTTTCGCCCTTACGTTGGGCATTAGCGGTGCGTTGGCTCAAGGTGCTGGTGGTGGCGGTTCTGGCGGCGGGGCCGGGGGAGCCGGCGGTGCTGGAGCTGGCTCAGGCGCCGGCGCGGGCGCTGGCACCAGCAGTAGCAGCGGCGGCACCGACACCGGTCCGAGCGGTACAAATACGGGCAAAGGTTCGGCCGCCCAGAACCCCACAGCCGAGCAGTGCGCTCAAGGGTGGACCGCAAACATGAGCTTGAGCCAAGCTGAGTTCAGGGCCGCGTGCGGCAATCGCTAGATGGCATAGTAAGGAGAATCCCGCATCAGAGCGGGGTTCTCTTTTCTTCTCTTTTCCTCGGTAATCGGTCCAATGACTGCTTGCGTTGTCATTGGTGAGGTAGGGAATACCCGCATGGGTGTGGGCCTTCTAACTTTGCGTGCCGAAGTGTTTGGCTGCTTCACGACAGCCAGTGAAATGTCTGACTGACCCATATTAGTGCCGACGCCCACTGCGTAGTCGCCTCGTAGCTCTCCCGGTCAGTCGGTTGAATTTTCTTTGGTATTTTTTTGAACCTTTGTTGTCCCGGCGCGGTTGAGCTAACCGCGCACACGGACACTTCCCGAGGCTCCGCTTGGCTCGAGCCCGTCAAGGGCGCTCCGACTTAAACACTGGAGAACAAGCCAATGGTATCGATCACAAGCGATACGCCGCGCGCCCGCGGCGACAGCGATGCTGCGCATTCAAGTTCCGTCCTTCCCGATGAGGATATGCGCACAGTTCTCATCAACCGGGTTTCATGGGGCGCCGTTTTGGCGGGCGTCGTCGTTGCGCTCGTAGCCCAGCTGATCCTCAACCTCGTTGGCGTGGGGATTGGTGCGGCCAGTGTCGACCCGCTCACCAGCAACAATCCCTCCGCAACATCGTTCTCGATTGGCGCCGGCATCTGGTGGGCTCTTTCCGGCATCATCGCCGCTCTGATCGGCGGTTACACCGCCGGCCGCCTGGCCGGCCAGCCCAAGGAATCGTCGGCTGCCTGGCACGGCTTGACGTCCTGGGCGTTGACCACGCTCATCGTGTTCTACCTGCTTACGACCACGCTCGGATCGATCGTCGGTGGCGCCTTCCGCACCATCGGTAGTGTGGCCAGCGGAGCAACCCAGACCATCGGTGCAACGGCCGCGACGGCGGTACAGGCCGCAGCGCCTGCGCTGTCGCGCAGCGCCGATCCCTTCTCCGCAATCGAGCGGACGGTAAAGGACGCCAGCGGCGGCAGCGATCCAGCCGCCCTGCGGGATGCCGCCGTGGCCGCGGTTAAGGCCGCAATGACCAGCGATCCGCAGCAGCAGCAGGAGGCGCGCGAGCGCGCGGCTCAGGCGATCGCCAAGGCCCAGAACATCCCAGTCGAGCAAGCACGAGGGCAGGTGACGCAGTATGAGCAGCAGTACCGGCAGACCGTCGATCAGGCCAAGCAGCAGGCCGCCGCGGCTGCGGATGCCGCAGCCAAAGCCGTGTCGCGAGGCGCATTGTTCGGCTCGATCGCGCTCATTCTGGGTGCGCTGGCGGCCTGGTTTGGCGGCCGCATGGGCGCGGTCGACCCGACCATCACCACGGAACGGCTGTTCGCTCGAAGGCGCGGATAAGCAAAGCCGCCACCCAAGTTCCTCTCCACTCCGACCTAAGGGCACAACCCATGTACCATCACGTCAAGAAGCTCATGTACACCGTGCGTGTCGATGAGCCCGATCCCAAGTTTGGCAATATGCTGCTGGAGCAGTTCGGCGGAGCCAACGGCGAGCTTGCCGCCGCCATGCAGTATTCCATCCAGGGCCTCAACTGCGAGGACCCGGCCCGCAAAGACCTGCTCATGGACATCGGCACCGAGGAGCTCAGCCATCTTGAGGTTGTCGGTACGCTCGCTCGACTGCACCTCGCGCCCATGAAGTTCAAGCGCGATGCCGCGGAAGCCGATCCCTTGATTGCCATCGCCGGCGGCGGCGGCGTCAATTTGTACAATTCCATGGGCAACGCCTGGACCGCGGACTATCTGAAGATCACCGGCGAGCTGGACGTTGATTTACGCAGCAACATCGCCGCCGAAGCGCGTGCGAAGATCGTCTATGAGCGCTTGATCCACTTTTGCGATGACGTCGGGACGAAGGATGCGCTGCAGTTCCTGATGACGCGCGAGATCACGCACATGAAGGCGTTTGCCGCCGCCCTGGACAGTCTCGAGAAGCCGCGCTTTGCCGTCGGCAAGATCGCACCCTCAAAACCACTGGTTGATCAATACTTCAACGATTCGACCGGCCAGGGCGACAGGGGCGAAATCGATGCCAAGGGACCCTGGAACGAAGGGGACAGCTGGCAGGTGGTGGATGCCCCGGCATTCCAGGCAGCCAGGGGCATGAATGGGTCCAACGAAATAGAGTCGGAGGCCTCCGCAGCCACCGATCCGGATGCCATGCACGAACTCTTGGTCGACCAGATGCGCGACCTGCTGCATGCCGAAAAGCAACTGACAAAGGCGCTGCCCAAAATGGCCAAGGCGGCGCAATCGGAGCAGCTGACAGCCCTGATTGAAACGCATCTGGCTGAAACCGAAGAGCAGGTAAACCGGCTTACCGAAGGGCTCAAGCTTCTCGATGCTCCCATGCGCGCCAAGCCGTGCAAGGGCATGATGGGCCTCGTCGAGGAAGGCGAGGAAATCATGAAAGATAGCAAAAAGATGCAGCCGGCCGGTGCGGACTTGGCCCTCATTGGCGCCGCGCAGAAAGTCGAGCACTACGAGATGGCCGGCTACATGACCGCTCGCAATCTGGCGCAGCAGCTCAACCTTCCCGACGTCGTTCATCTCCTCCAGCTCTCTCTGGCCGAGGAAGAAAACGCCGACCAGCTGCTCAATCAGATCGCACGTCCCCTCATGTCGGCGGCTCGGATGCCGGAGGCCGTGGCATAGGCATTGTCACGGCGTGAGAAGGAAACTTCACACCCGTCGGTCACCCCACGACTTCAGTGCAATTTCTCAGACGCAGCGGCAGTCCTCGGCCGAGACTCAGCTGCGCAACGGACCTCGTCAATGCGAAATCGCGCAGATTGCTCCTTTGATCGAAAGTGTGCCTCCGCGCCTCTACGGCGGCACCGAAAGAATTGCCAGCTATCTCACCGAAGCTCTGGTGCTGCAGGGACATGATGTGACGCTGTTCGCCAGCGGGCAGTCCATCACTCGGCAAAACTGGTGCCTTGCTGCGCACAGGCCCTTCGGCTCAATCCATCGGTGCGCGATCCGATTCCCTACTACATGCTGATGCTCGATAAGGTACGCAGAATGGCGTCAGACTTCGACGTGCTCCATTTCCACATCGACCAATTCCATTTTCCTATTTTTCACGATTTCGCGCATCGCACCGTTACCACATTGCACGGTCGCCAGGATCTACCGGACCTCAAGCAGCTTTACCTCGGCTTTCCGGACATGCCGCTGGTCTCCATCTCGGACGCCCAGCGCGGGCCGATCCCGGATGCCAATTTCGCTGGGACCGTCTACCACGGTCTGCCAACGGATCTGCTCACCCCGACACTGCATGCTCGCGGGGGCTACCTCGCTTTTCTTGGACGCATCTCACCGGAAAAGCGCGTTGATCGCGCCATCGAGATCGCACGCGCCGTCGGCCTCCCGCTCAAAATCGCTGCCAAGGTCGACCGCGTCGACGAAGAGTATTTCAAGACTGAAATCGAGCCCCTGCTCACCCTGCCCGGGATCGAGTTCATCGGCGAGATTGACGAGCGCCGCAAAAACACCTTCCTGGGCGACGCTCTTGCGCTGCTGTTCCCCATCGATTGGCCGGAGCCGTTCGGCCTGGTGATGATCGAGGCCATGGCATGCGGAACGCCCGTTCTCGCCTTTCGCAATGGCTCCGTGGCGGAAGTGATCGACAGCGGTGTCACCGGCGAAGTCGTCGACAGCGTAGCCGAAGCGGTCTGCAAGATCGGCAGCGTACTGGCACTTGATCGCGGCAGGGTGCGCCGGCGCTTCAAGACACGGTTTTCTGCGGCCCGCATGGCCCAGGACTACACGCACATCTATCGCAGGCTGATCGGCACCGGGATCTCGCGCGGCCAGGACCGTGTCATGCCGAGGGCTGACAATGAGGTTGCGCACTAAGCACCGCGCGGGCTGGACCTAAGGGAGCACAACCGCTGCCAAGCCTCTTAAGCCCCACCGCAGCCTGCGTACCTTGGTGCTGACCTATTGCCTCTCAGGGATGGGAGCCCGAAGAATGACGGCGCGCGACAGCAGGGCTGCCAAAGACGGGACGCCCTAATGAACAATAGCGTCGCGAAACGTCACGACATCGAGGACTTCACCGTCCTCGTCACAGATCTCGTAGAAGAAGCGCAGGCTGCTAACCTGATATTGCTCCGGCGTTGCATCGAAGGCGGCGCGGATGCTCTGAAGCACTTCGGCTTTGGCTACATCGAGGTTGACGAAATCGATAGGCGCTTCGGCCGGGCGGTGTTGGCCGTTGCCTTTGAGGTTGAAGTAGTACATCGGCATGGCGCGATAACGCGGACGTGCGCGCAGAGTTGCAAGAAGAAAAGCTCACCTGGTGGAGTGAGCCAAGGAGTCAAAGTCAAGGTTACAGAGCACAGTCGAGTCGACTCGCGCATCGAGCGGTTGGGCATCCACCGCGAACCTCCTCGATGCGTCGACTGGCATGATGTGCGCCGTCACGATTGGCTAACGACCTCCGACACGAGTTGACGGCGCGCAAAACGAGCGCGTTCACCACCACGTCGAGCGGTCGTGGAAGCTGCCTCTCACCACGAGTGCCGGTGACCACCTCGGTGTGCCCAGTGATGCCGCCGCGCGAAGAAGTGGCGAGGCCTCCAGTCGCGATACGCGAAGGCAAAGCGGCGCGGGTAGAAGCGTTCCTTGTAGACCGGTTCTTCGTAGACGCGCGGCTCCACATACACGCGCTTTTCGCGATAAACCGGGGGTGCCTGGTGGTGGTAGTGATGATGCTCGACGATCTTACGGTCGACGATCGGCGGGCGGACGTAGGATTCTCTTTCCGTATAGGTTGGCCCTTCAAGATCCGCGGCCATAGCGGGACCAGCGAGGCACATGAAAGGGAGCGCTAAGACGGCTAGGCGTTTCATGGCATGCTCCTAAGATGGGTGTTCTTAAATGAAGTTGCCCAGCTTCTGACCGAACGCTTTGGCGGCGTCACGAGCTTCTCGCGCTCGCCCCGGCGAAGGCCGGTGGAAGAACCGCGGCGCGACCGAGCACGACGACATCGTCGTGATTGAGGTTATGGCCGAAGAGCTCGACCGCGCGTGGTGGTCGCAACTGCGCAAGAGGCTCATGCACGAGTTCAGGCAAGAAGATATCGTCATCCGGAGCCAACGAACCGAGCCAACGCCGTCAGCCTGGCTTGCTAGCATGCATCATCTATTTCAAGCTGCGCGAACGGAAAGCTGCGCATGAGGCCGGACGCAGTCGCCGCGCGGCCTAGCGGCGGCGCAAAGATATTGCCGCCTACGTTCTTTGAGGCGCCCGCCGCCGATGTCGCCCGCAGCCTGCTCGGCAAGGCGCTGGTGCGCCGCCGGCCTGCCCAGAGCGAGGCCTACATAATCACCGAGACTGAAGCCTACCTTGGGCCGCATGACCTCGCGTGCCATTCGGCGCGCGGGCGTACGCCCCGCACGGAAGCCATGTTCGGTCCGCCGGGCACGCTTTATGTCTATCTGATCTACGGCCTGCACCTGATGCTGAATGTCGTCACCGGCCCTGAAGGCTGCGGCGCCGCTGTGCTATCCGCGGGGGAGGCGCGCGGCCCGGGCCGCCTAGGGCGGGCGCTTGCGCTTACCCTGGATCTCAATGGCAGCGCAGCCGCTCCGCATACCGGCTTGTGGTTCGAGCAGCGCGATGCCCTCCCGCAACGCATCATCGCTGCTCCGCGCGTCGGCGTCGGCTACGCGGGCCCGAAATGGTCCCGCCGCAAGCTGCGTTTCCTTCTGCAGCATAGGGCGGCCGGCCGCTTTTATCGCCTTGATCGGGCTTGGCCCGCATTGTGGCTTGCTTGCGCCAGTCCCGCGAAAGTGAGTGGCCGACATCGCCGCTTTCCTTGATCCGCCCGCCTTCGTCGCGGCGAATATGGCGCTTGTCGCCCTTGCGCGGCTCGATGACTCGCGTTTGCGGGCCATATAGAACTCCTTTGGTGTCGCACCCACAAAGCGCGGGGCGGGGATGAGCGGCGGTTACGGTCAAACCGCCTGTTTGGCACAAGGCGGGCTCTCGGGCGTTTGCCTTGCATGCTGCAAAGAAACGCAAACGAGGTCGCAGACCTGCTTGAGGAGATCGGCCGCCGCGCCGCCTTCGAGGCCGGCAATCCGTACAAGGCCAAAGCCTATGTGCGGGCGGCAGCCAGCCTGCGCCGCCTTCCGCGGCCGCTGCACGAGCTGATCGCGCAGGGAACACTCCAGAGCATCCCCGGCGTCGGCGCGGCGATCGCAAAGCGTATCGAAATCTTTGGCGCGGTAGCAGCGACGAGGCGCTGGAGCGCATGCGCCGCAAGATGCCTGCGGGCGTTCTCGAACTGCTTGCGATCCCGGGATTGAAGCCGCACACGATTATGAAGCTGCATACCCTCCTGGGCGTGAATTCGCTCGAGGATCTCGCCGCGGCCTGCTTCTCGCGGGGCCGTGGCGGCAACGAAAGGGCTTGGCCCGGCGCTCGAACGCAAAATCCTTCAGGGGATCGCAATCGCGCGCGAAGGCGAGGGGCGCCTTCGCATGAATCAGGCGCAGGCGATTTTCGAGCAAGCGATCGCCGAGCTGAAGCAGCTCCGGCCTGATCTGCGCCACATCACAATCGCGGGTGATCTACGGCGCGCCTGCGAACTCGTGATGGACCTTCGTCTCGTCGCTGTCGATCCCAAGGCGAAGGTGGTGGAGGAGGCGCGCTTTGGCGGATTGGCACTGCATACATGCCCGCCGCCGCGGTTCGGCGCAGTCCTGCTGCACGCGACCGGCAGCAAAGCTCATCTCGAAGAGCTTGCCGCGCTCGCGCGCAAGAAAAAGATCTCGATCTGACGCTGATGGCTTCGGCGGGCGGGCAATCTGATAGCCGCGACTACCGAAGAGAACGTGTACAAGGCGCTCGGCCTTCCATTCATCCCTCCCGAGCTGCGCGAAGGGGACGACGAGATCGCGCGCGCCAGCAAAGGTCACGCTGCCGGAGCTCGTCAGCATGAAGGACCTCAAAGGCGTTCTTCACCTGCACACGGATTTTTCGGACGGCGCGAACACCCTGGAGGAAATGGCCGAAGCCGCGCGCGAGCGCGGCTACACCTACCTTGGCGTCGCCGATCACTCACAGTCGGCCCACTATGCGGGCGGGCTGTCGCTTGCTGAAATCGAAGAGCAGCATGACGATCGCGGATGCAGCTCAACCGCCGCTATCGCGGGAGCTTTCGCATTCTCAAGGGCATCGAATCCGATATCCTCGCCGACGGCTCGCTCGACTATCCGCCGGAGGTGCTGGACCGCTTCGACTTTGTCGTCGCCAGCGTCCATAGCCGGTTTCGGCTCGACCGGGGCGAGCAGACAAAGCGCATCATCGCTGCGGTCTCTAACCCTTACACCACGATCCTTGGCCATCCGACGGGACGGCAGCTCCTGCGCCGGCCCGGCTATGATGTCGATGTGGAGGCCATCCTAAGGCCTGCGCCGGCACGGCGTTGCCGTCGAGATCAACGGCAACCCGTGGCGCCTTGATCTCGACTGGCGCTGGCATCGCAAGGCCTGGAGCTCGGCTGCATGCTCAGCATCAATCCCGATGCGCATTCGATCGTGAACTGGATCTCGTAAAGTGGGGCCTCGCAGTCGCGCGCAAGGGCGGTATTCCGAAAGATCGCGTGCTCAACGCGATGCCTCTGGAGCGGCTTACAACGCTTTTGCGCCAGCGCCACCAGTCGGCATTGCGTGCGCGCATACGGTGCGCACACACTCTTTACAAAGGACGCATTGTGTAGCGAGTGTGCTATTGTCGGCGATTGTAATCACTCAAGATTTGAGGCACTGCGCGATGGCGACCAACAGGCGAAAGGTAAAGAGTGGCACGACGAATGGCCACGGGCCAAGAATTTCCTCGACCCCAGCGAGATGGACAAGCTGCTAGAGGCGAAGCGAGCCGGCACGGCGCCCGCGATCATCTCTTGCTGCTCATGATCTATCGCCACGGGCTGCGCCGGAAAAACGGCCGTGGGCCGCAGGTTTCCGCACGCCTAGGTCCCCGTGCGCCAACGCCCACGCATCCGGGCGGCCAGATCGACCGACACGGTGTGGCGCGCCGGGGCGGAAGACGGGAGCGTGCAGCCGGTGGCCACGCGCAGGTCTCGAACTCCCCGGCAATGCTGGCCGGAATAAAGCGGCTGCGCGAGGCATAGAGGTGCTGGTCGCCGGTGCGCGACTGGCCGTGCGTGTAGAAGCGATGTGGCACGATCAGCGCGAGCTGGTCCTTGGCCCGCGTCATGGCCACATACAGGAGCCGCCGCTCCTCCTCGATCTCCTCGGTTTTGCCCGTGGCCATGTCGCTGGGAATGCAGCCGTCCACCACGTTGAGCACGAACACCGCCTTCCACTCCTGGCCCTTGGCCGAGTGGATGGTGGACAGGATCAGATAGTCCTCATCGAGCAGCGGCGCTCCGGCCTCATCCGAGGTGGCGCTGGGCGGGTCCAAGGTCAGGTCGGTCAGGAACTGGGTGCGTGAGGGGGAGGTCGCGGCGATGCGCTGCAGCTGCTCCAGATCGGCGGCACGCAATACGGCATCGTCATAGCGCTGCTCCAGATGCGGCTGATACCACTGCCGCACCAGCTCGAAGTCTGCCGGCCATGCGATCGACTTGTCGCGCAGCGTTGCCATCAAGGCCACCAGCGTCTGCCACGCCGTGACGGCCTGTGTCGGCGGCCGGAAGGCCGCCAGGGCGTTGCCATCGGCATGGGCGGCGATGTGATCGAGCACCCGGCCAGCCGTGGCCGGGCCGATCCCGTCCAGCATCTGCAAGACGCGAAAGCCGGTGACCCGGTCGCTCGGGTTCTCGGCCCAGCGCAGCACCGCCAGCATGTCCTTGACGTGGGCGGCCTCGACGAACTTCAGGCCGCCGAACTTGACGAACGGGATATTGCGGCGGGCGAGCTCGACCTCGAGCATGGCGCTGTGAGTGCGAGGTGCGGAACAGCACCGCCTGCTGCTTGAGGGCCATGCCGTCCTCGCGGTTGCGCAGGATGGTCTCGACCACGCAGCCGACTTGGCCCGCATCATCGGCGACCGTCACCAGCGACGGCTTGGTGTCGGATAGGCGCGACGAGCGCAGGTTCTTGGTGAAACGCTCACGCGCCAGCCCGATGACGGCGTTGGAGGCGGCCAGGATGGGCTCCGTCGAGCGGTAGTTCTGCTCCAGGGTGACGACGGTGGCGGGCGGTGTGAACTGCGTCGGGAAGTCCAGGATGTTGCGCACGTTGGCGGCGCGGAAGCCATAGATGGCCTGGGCATCGTCGCCGACCACGGTCAGGCCCCGGCCATCCGGCTTGAGGCCGAGCAGGATGGCGGCCTGCAAGGCATTGGTGTCCTGATACTCATCGACCAGCACATGGTCGAACTGGGCGCGCACCTCGGCCGCCAGCTCCGGCACCTGCATCAGCTCGCGCCAGTAGAGCAGCAGATCGTCGTAATCCAACACCTGCTGTTTCTGCTTGGCCTCGACATAGGCCTCGAACAGCGCGCGCAGCTCCTCCTTCCACTCGGCGCACCAGGGATACTGCTTGAGCAGCACGGCCTCGAGCGGCTCGCCGGCATTGACGGCGCGCGAGTAGATGGCGAAGCACGTGCCTTTCTTGGGAAAGCGCCGCTTCTTGTCGGACAGGCCGCGCTCATGCCGCACCAGATTGAGCAGGTCCTCGCTGTCGCCCCGATCATGGATGCTGAAGGCGGGTCGAGACCGATGGCATGGGCGTGCTGGCGCAGCAGGCGGGCGCCAATGGCATGGAAGGTGCCGGACCAGACGAGGCGCGCCGGTGTGCGCGTCGCGCCCATGGCGGTGGCGATGATGCGCTCGGCGCGACGCTCCATCTCGGCGGCGGCCCGGCGCGAGAAGGTCAGCAACAGGATGCGGCCGGGATCGCCGCCGTTGACGATCAAGTGCGCCACCCGGTGCGCCAGAGTCTGGTCTTGCCGGAGCCCGCGCCGGCAATCACCAGCAAGGGCCCGGCGATGTTGGCACCAGGGGCAACGACGCCATGCTCGACGGCACGGCGCTGCTCGGGATTCAAGGTTTCAAGATAGGTCATGAGTGTATCCAACCAGGTTGGAGTGGGCCAAGGCTGAGCATGATTTGGGTCCCCGGCCACACTGGCGTTGCAGCCAGCGGGAGCGGTGGGGTGGTCAGCCGCTTCTAGGTGGAGGGACGCACGAGTACCTGCGCCGGAAACAGCCTAATCCGGGTACGAAATAGGCTGTGCCGGGACAGGTAACGCCAACGCGGATGTCAGGACGCTGTATGCTGAGGCTGAGCGGGCTACAGGATGTCTAAGAACTCCTCGGTGCCAGCCAGCCTCAAAAGATCGATGAAATCTTCGAGCTCGTCAATACTGAATCTGCTTTGAATGGACCCGCCAGTGCTCTCTTGATTTCAGGCGGTGTCGCTGGCTGCAAGCCAAGCGACAACTGATCCATGTTGTGGTCCTCCATCGCACCCCTCGATCCCGCTCAGAGAGGCGGCATCCACGGTTATCGAAGCGCGCAAAAATGGTGTCCATTGCCTCGCGCGCGTGGCTCAGATTGCAGGTGATCTTCGGCATTGATTGTCCCCTTTTGTGGCCTTTCAAGATTTCACGTCTGGTGTGTGCCTACCGCTGCGCCACTCGGCCCAGCGTCGTTTCTGCAACTCAGACAGTCGTGCCCGTCCTGCCGCCGTCCTTGGTCCTGTCGAGCAACCACCATGCAAGCGGCATCGTCCGTTTGGCATCGGCCTGCGCCGACACCTTCCGCCGACGCGTGTGCGCGCGCCGCACAAACGCGGCCCGCCGTTTTTTTTTTTTTTTTTTTTTTTTTTTTTTTTTTTTTTTTTTTTTTTTTTTTTTTTTTTTTTTTTTTTTTTTTTTTTTTTTTTTTTTTTTTTTTTTTTTTTTTTTTTTTTTTTTTTTTTTTTTTTTTTTTTTTTTTTTTTTTTTTTTTTTTTTTTTTTTTTTTTTTTTTTTTTTTTTTTTTTTTTTTTTTTTTTTTTTTTTTTTTTTTTTTTTTTTTTTTTTTTTTTTTTTTTTTTTTTTTTTTTTTTTTTTTTTTTTTTTTTTTTTTTTTTTTTTTTTTTTTTTTTTTTTTTTTTTTTTTTTTTTTTTTTTTTTTTTTTTTTTTTTTTTTTTTTTTTTTTTTTTTTTTTTTTTTTTTTTTTTTTTTTTTTTTTTTTTTTTTTTTTTTTTTTTTTTTTTTTTTTTTTTTTTTTTTTTTTTTTTTTTTTTTTTTTTTTTTTTTTTTTTTTTTTTTTTTTTTTTTTTTTTTTTTTTTTTTTTTTTTTTTTTTTTTTTTTTTTTTTTTTTTTTTTTTTTTTTTTTTTTTTTTTTTTTTTTTTTTTTTTTTTTTTTTTTTTTTTTTTTTTTTTTTTTTTTTTTTTTTTTTTTTTTTTTTTTTTTTTTTTTTTTTTTTTTTTTTTTTTTTTTTTTTTTTTTTTTTTTTTTTTTTTTTTTTTTTTTTTTTTTTTTTTTTTTTTTTTTTTTTTTTTTTTTTTTTTTTTTTTTTTTTTTTTTTTTTTTTTTTTTTTTTTTTTTTTTTTTTTTTTTTTTTTTTTTTTTTTTTTTTTTTTTTTTTTTTTTTTTTTTTTTTTTTTTTTTTTTTTTTTTTTTTTTTTTTTTTTTTTTTTTTTTTTTTTTTTAAAAAAAAAAAAAAAAAAAAAAAAAAGTGCTGCGCCACGCGGCCCAGCGTCGTTTCTGCAACTCTGACAATCGTGCCCGACCTGCCGCCGTCCTTGGTCCCGTTGAGCAACCGCCGTGCAGGCGGCATTTGCCATTTGGCATCGGCCTGCGCCGACATGTCCCGCCGACGCGCGTGCGCGCGCCGCACAAACGCGGCATCGTTGGTTGCCTTGGGGTCTTAGGCCGGCGGTCGCACGAAAGTTGCAAAACTCGCGCGACCCCATGCAACCGCCTCAAGCGACGGGCCGGGGGCATGACGAAACTAGGTCCTTTCCACAAGCGCACGCCCGGCGACGGCCGGATGAAGAACTTGACACCGGCGCTTTCCATGGCCTCGCGCATGCGGCGCACGCCGTACGGCTCCCGCAACAGAAACGCGGGCAAGGTTCGGGCTGCCTCCCAGCGGCCGATGGTGTTGATGTGCACGCCCGCCGCTGTGGCCAAGGTCTGGCTGCTCCAGCCGAGCAGGGCGCGCCCAGCGCGTAGTTGTGCGCCCGTGACAACTCGAGCCGGCAGCAAGTGCGGTGCGTTGGATGTCGGCGTTGAGGGCATGGTGTTGCTCCAGTCGCAATGGCACGCAAACCGACAGACGCCGGGCAGGTGCGGCAAGAACGAGCGTGTTGCTCTCTCACGTCGTTGGCGTGGCTTTCCGCGTTGCCACGCTCGGCGTCAGCACGCGCTGGCTCAGCCGGTATTCCGCCCGCCGCCCGCGCCCTCGGCAACCCTCTCGATCAGGCGAGCCTTGAGGAGTGTCCGAGCCTCGCGGTACCTCCTCACACCCTCCCCATTCTGTCCCTCCCATAGCTCACAGAGCGCCCTCTCCCCCCGCAACCGCCCCCGGTCTCCGCCACCACAACAACAAAAAGCCCAACGCCTCAGGGCCATTGTATACACAGACCTCGCGCACCCCTCCTCGGCCTCGTATCGCATCGCCCTCCCGTCTCACACCTTCCCTCTCCATCCCAAATCTGCGGCACCCCTCATCACCTCCACCTCAGACAACCGCTCATCCCCCAGTCTCTCTGATCTCCTCCTCCAGGTGCGCGCGATTCGAGACAGGTCTCAAACTCCTCTATCGCCCGCGTGGGCGCGAGGACTCATGAGCCCGCCTCCAACTCCCTCCCAAACAGGTCGGGGAACCCCTTCCCCAACTTTCCCGCTTTCCTGTCCCGGCACCCCAGGGCGGGCGCGGCGGGGGCAGGCCGAGTACCATTGGGGAGCTTTCTCCTCCCCTCTCGATCCGGGCCGAGCGCCTGACCTTGAGAGTTTGCCCTCCGCCCCGCCCCCGGGCCCCCCCCCCCCCCCCCCGATTAACTAAACTCAAACTAATCGGGTGACGGCTGGGCGGGGCCACACTGATGCCGGAGCCGTTCTGGCCATGCTTGATGTCGATCTCCATGCCGATGTTGCGCAACGAGCCGATCCGGCCAAGGGATGTCTCCGGTGCCCGGTAGAGGAAATGCCGCCCACGACGCGTATCGATCATGCCGGGTGTGGTGCCGAAGGTTCGCTCGGCCCGCTCGACTGCCTCGGCGTTGTCGGCATCGACGACCACGATGCCGTGGGGATTGTGACGGCTGCGGCTCAAGCCCGGGATATAGACGATGTTGGCGGTCGAGTTCCTGGCCGCCCAGCGCTCCACGGTCTTCATGCCGGGCGCGTGCTTCCAGGCGTTGAAGCCGGTGCGGATCGGCTTTTTCCCCTGGGCGGGGATGACGGCCAGACCGGCTCGCCTCAGCATGACGGCATGCGCACCGAAGATGGCCTTGCCGGTGGGCGGGGTGACAGCGTTGGCCGCGGACGCGGCCATGCCCGGATCGGGCTTGGGTATTGCAGGCATGATTCGTTTTCCTGATGTCGAGGTTGCGGTTCGCCCCACCCGCAGGCCCGTCTTCGGCAGCACGCAGCGCGCCCGCCAAACCAGTGGGCGTGCCTACGGACAGCCGAAAACGAAAAAGCCGCGCGCTCGGTCGAGCGGCGGCTTGCGTCAATGCCTGAGAATGATGGGGTTTTGCGGGATGCGTAGCGCGCTAGCGCATACACATCACGCGAAGCATAACGACAATGTACCTCCAGAAACCGCGATTCTGGAAGACGCTAAATGATCGCCACTGCGAAATGCAAAGCGACTGTTGCAGATGCGCCGCAGTCCGGCTCCGCGCACGGATGCGTGGTAGCGTGCCTGACAGTCGTACCGGTGCGTATCCATTTGCGCTTGGCGTCGGTCCGCCAAAGGATGCAGGGAGGACAGCTCTTCGATGCTCAGCACACCGGCATGTGCGCGTAGCGACTGGAGCTTGGCCTGAAAGGGGAGCCGCTGCGATGGCGCTCCGCCAACGACGGGCATGGCCACTGGCAGCGCGGCAGAAGCGTAGACGCCAGGGATCTTTGGTTCCGTCAAATGAACCTTTGGCTTAGTCAAATGGTATGGAGGCGCCGGTGTCAGGTCCTGTACGTCCCGGCCCTGACGGGGCGCAGATTTGAATCGTTGCATGAGCACCGTTCGAGGTGAAGGCGGTATTTTGTCCGCTGGCGTTCGAACGCGTTTCTACGCTCGCCAAGTGGAACGAACACAAACAAGGTTTTTGCTGATCCGGCATGGAGTTGACCGTTCGTCCGCGCGTTCCGACATGGGCAGATTGCGTACGAACACTGGCCGTGGTGGCTCTACAACCGTTGCACGCGCAACCTTCCTGGTGGACGTTGGATGTGCAACCGTTGTGGATGCAACGTTTGTTCGCTTGGGGAGTGGGATCAGCAACTAGCCCGCCGTCGAAGCGCACAGTGTGGGCCTCGAGCGTGGCAGTCGATCCTACGCGGGCGCGGAAGAGCCGGATTGGGCGCCTTCCGCCGGCGCTTCCGTTCGCAAGGGCGGTGAGCTGCCGAGAATGTCGGCTTGGCCTGCAGGTGCGCAAAGCACGCGGATGAGTGTTCCGCGAGCGCCGGGCTTCAACGTGATCTGGCCGTCTGCTGCAAGTCGGTGCACGGCCCCCTTGATCGCGCCGGGTCCACATTGCAAGAGCGCGCCAAGCCTCCGATAGGTGGAGAACAGCGAGCCATCGTCTTGCACCTGAATTTCGGCAATGCCGCCACGGTGGCTCTGTTGCAGCAGTTGGAGCAAGGCGTGCGCTCGATCTTGCTCGGGCACGCGCGGGCGCCGGGTGCTGTGCGGGACCGGCGCCGGGCTGCCGTTGCCCACCACCGGATTGGAGCTTGCCGGCGCCGGCGCGGCTGGATCTGCCTTGGCCTCTCGAGGCGACCGTTGCGGCGCTTCTCGAGCCGACGGCGAAGCCAGGCCGTGCGCCAATGTCATGAGCCCAAACAACTGCAGCGCCATGGACAATGTCTCGGTCTGCGTGGGTTGCGGCTCGTCTCCGTTGGGCCAAAGATCCATGGCCCGCGCCAAGGACACGAGCATGACGAGTTCGATTGCCACAGCCACAACCACGCTGAACGAGACATCGAATTTGGTCTGCTCGAGGCCCGAGGCAGCGGCCAGCATGGCTGCTGGCCGGCTCGATAAGGTAACGATCGTTGGCCGTTCCGGTTTCGACCCATCTTTGGCGTTATCGCGCGGCGGCTCAGGCGCGAGGATCTTACCCCTGCCGGTCGTTACAGTGGACCGCTTCTGCCAATCCAATTTGTCGCCGCCTGGGGGCGGCGCGGTGACCGCGGCCGGTGGCGAGGGGACCTGCGAGGCGCTGCGGACTGGTGGTTGAGCAATGCTCAAAAAGATGAAGCTGCCCAGGAAGGCGGTTCGAATGGCGCTGAATATCACCACGCCCGCTGCTAACCCGATAAAGACACCGGTTTCTCGTCTCCTCCAAGCCGAAATGGCACCAGCGGCGAAGACTGTCGGTGCGACAACCAGAACGACCCAACTTAGCGGCGCCGGCTCGGGAAGCTCCCACGCGTGCCCGTGCGCCCAGGGCATCAGGCCCACGATGGCCAAAACGGCCCCATGCACCGCCCACCAAAATCCCGATAACATATAGGAAACCCAGCGCCGCGATTTTCTCTGGTTCATGCTTTCTTACCCCGGTAAGCGGCCCGGATACTTGAGCGTGTAGTCGCCATCTGCCGCCAGAGGATCATGGTGTCCGGCATCGTGGCTTAACGCGGCCGAGCGTTGTTTGCGGACCTGAGCAGGACCCACGCGACAAGCGCATTGTGATTTCGCGACGAAGATGTGAGCGAGCCCCCGACGGCCGCATGCCGAAACCGAAGTGCATTAACACCCGCAAAGTCTGGGATCGGCACCAGCTTGACGCCGCGTTCGACCATGATGCCGAAGAGCGTGCCACCCACGCCGACGTAGGCCACCCTGCTCAAGCGACAGCCCTCGGGCAGCGTGCTCTCGGGCAGCGCGGAGCGGCGTGCTGCCTTGGGCTCGGGACCAGTGTCGCGGGTGTGGTGCAAGGGAGTTCCCAGCAAAAAGCAACGTTTTGCTGGAGAGAGCTCAAAGTTTGGCTAGCAGCGAAGCCGAGCCTTGGCAAGGCCCTTGCAGGCCTTTGCATTGACAAATGGGATAACTTCACGCGCGCCCGTCGGCCACGATGGCTATCGCATGCAGGCGCATCTGGTGGAGGGCAAGCCCGCGCTGCTGACCAGCAGCGGCTTGGACTGGACCGGCGGCTTCAAGGAGTTGCCCGCCAACTCCATCATCATCGACGGCGAGGTGGTGGTGCCGGACAGGAAGGGCATTGCCGACTTCTCGGAGTTGCAGGCCGAGCTGGCGGCAGGCCACTCGGCCCGCATGCTCTACTATGCCTTCGACCTGCTGTTCCTGGACGGCTTTGATCTGCGCGCCTGCGCCGCTGATCGAGCGGCGCAGGGTCCTCGCCGAGCTGCTGCCCGCGAAGACCGGAAGTCCCATCGTCTTCAGCGCGCATTGGAAGGACAAGGCCAGACGATCTTCGACCATGCCTGCGCCATGGGCTTGGAGGGTCTGGTGTGCAAGCTGCGCGACAGTCCCTATCGCTCAGGCCGAAGCCAGACATGGGTGAAGGTCAAATGTGTGCAGCTAGGACATCTTCACCATCGAGAAGTCGCCGCTCGCCCAACCGGGTGCGTGATGCGAAGGCGGTGTGGGTGCGGCCGGTGCAGCAAGCCGAGTTCGAGCATCGTGCCACCACCGGGGACGGGCTCCTGCGCCACACAGCCTACAAGCGGTTGGGCCGGTAATGCGCCATGGTGTTGGGTCCGTGGCATACATTGCCCACGAGAGGGCGTCCACGACGCACGCGCGGAAACGTCCCGTCCCGTCTCGAGTCGATGCGCAGGGTGATTGGCGGCGGTTGTCAGCTTGTAAGCGCTGGCAAAGGCTCAAGAAATTCAAGTTATCCCCTTGGTAGATACAAAGGCTTTTCAGAGGCTTGTCAGGCCCCTGCCTCGCCGCTAGGACAACTTTGAGGGCTCCCAGCAAAGCGTCACGATGTTTTTTTGCTGGGAATTCCCTTGCACCACACCCGCGACACTGGTCCCGAGCCCAAGGCAGCACGCCGCTCCGCGCTGCCCGAGGGCACGCTGCCGCGCGGGCTGTCCCGCGAGCAGGCCGCGGCCTACGTCGGCGTGGGGAGCACGCTTTTCAACATCATGGTCGTTGACGGCCGCATGCCGAAACCGAAGTGCATCAATACCCGCAAAGTCTGGGATCGGCACCAGCTTGACGCCGCGTTCGAGGCGCTGCCTGATGAGAATGAGCGGGATGATGTCTGGGATCGGCAAGCCCTATGAAAGTGCCCTTCAAATACGTCTACGAGGATCGAGACCGATACGGTAACGCACGCCTCTACTTCTGGCGCGGCAAGGGTCGCCCTAAAACGCGCATCCACGAGGAGGCTGGCTCCGAAGCCTTCAGCCAGACCTACAAGCGGCTTATGGCTCAGTCCGATGAAGCCGCTCCGACAGCGTCGTCATCAATACCCGCCGTGCGGCCGAACACGTTTCGCTCGATGACAGTGGCATATTTCAAGTCGGCATCGTTCAAGCGGCTCGGCCCGACGACACAGCATGCGCGCCGCCTCGTGATCGAAACGATGTGCACCGAGCCTATCCATCCCGGCGCGCAGGAGACTTTCGCGGACTTTCCGCTGCCACGGATGAGCACGAAATCACTACGCATCTTGCGTGATCGCAAGGTCGATCTACCTGAGGCGGCCAACCAGCGCGTCAAGGTGTTGCGAACGATGTTTCGATGGGCAACGAGCGAAGAGCTTGTGCAGTCTAATCCCGCGCGCGACCTAGAGCGGCTGGAGAATGCGAGCGAGGGCCACCACTCCTGGACGATAGAGGAGATCAGGCAATTCGAGGCGCGCCACCCGGTAGGCACCAAAGCGCGACTGGCCTTGTGCCTTTTGATGTGGACGGGCGTGCGGCGTTCGGATGCGGTTCGGCTCGGACGCCAGCATGCCCGCAACGGCATTTTCACGTTCACGCCGGTCAAGAACGCGCGGCGCAAGCCCGTGCGTGCGGAAATTCCAATCTTGCCCGAGCTGCAACGCGTCATCGATAGCAGCCCCACCGGCGATATGGCGTATTTGGTTACCGACTACGGACGCCCGTTTACGGCGCCTGGGTTCGGGAACAAGTTTCGGCAATGGTGCAACGAAGCCGATCTGCCGCACTGCTCGGCGCATGGGCTGCGCAAGGCTGGCGCCGCGACCGCAGCGGAAAACGGCGCGACGAGCCAGCAGTTGATGGCCATTTTTTCGTGGTGCTCGCTCGCCGAGGCCGAGCGCTACACGCGTGCCGCATCGAAGGGCAAGCTGGCACGTGAGGCCATGCACTTGCTGGTCAGCAAGGACAAGTGAGGAACGAATCTTTCCCACTTTTGGCGACACCTGCGGCCGGTGAGAAAGATCGGAGGTTTTTCAGCAGCGATTTCAACGGCTGCCCAAGCGGGTGGCGCCCCGTAGGGGGATCGAACCCCTGTTTTCAACGTGAGAGGCTGACGTCCTAGGCCACTAGACGAACGGGGCGGGCAACCGAGCCCCCGTATATGGGAGACGGTCGGGGCGATCAAGAGCGGAGTGGCATCGCGGCAATCGATGTAAGGTCTGCGGCCTATCGCGGGGTCAGATCGACGTGGGCGAGGGGCTCGCCGGTGACGAGGTCCAGGATGGCGACGCCCGCGCCGCCCGGCGTATCGTAGTGCACCGCCAGCCTGTCGCCCGCGAGTGCAATGGACCGAACCACGGCGCCGGCTGGCAGCGGCAAGCGGGCGGCCTTGGCGAGGGCGTGTACAGCCGGCGGTTGGGCCGCGCCGCCCTTGGTGATGAGATAGGCGATGCGGCCGATAACGGCGGCAAAGCCGATGACCAGTATGATACCCATAACGACGACGGCGATCTTGAGAATGCGCAGTTGGCGCGGCGTGAACGGGTCCGTGCCGCCTTGTGCCGTTGCGGGATGATGCGCGTCCATGATGGGGCTCTGGTTCACACTTCGAGGCCGATGATGACGGGAGAGGCTGCACAACACTGCGCCGTCACGATCGGCCTCGTCGAGGCCGGCGCGCGTCTCGACAAGGCGCTCGGCGCTGGGCTCGCCGGGCTCACGCGCTCACGCATCCAGGCGCTGATCCGCACAGGCCAAGTGAGGCTCGCCGGCACGACAGTAAGAGAGCCGGGCCGCAGGGTCAAACCCGGGGAGCGCTACGAGGTGGAGGTGCCCGAGCCCGAGCCCGCCGAGCCGCGCGCCGAGGCCATGGCGCTCAGCATCGCCTACGAGGACGAGCATCTGATCGTCATCGACAAGCCGGCCGGGCTGGTCGTGCATCCGGCTGCCGGGCATGCGTCCGGTACGCTCGTCAATGCGCTGATCGCGCACTGCGGCGACAGCCTGTCGGGCATAGGCGGCGTGAAGCGGCCGGGCATCGTGCATCGGCTGGACAAGGATACGAGTGGACTCCTGGTGGTGGCCAAGACCGATGCGGCGCACGTGGGTCTCAGCCACCAGTTCGCCGCGCACGGGCGCGACGGCCGGTTGCAGCGGCGCTATCTCGCGCTGGTCTGGGGCGCGCCGGCACGCCGCGCGGGGAGCGTGGATGCGCCGCTGGCGCGCGGTCAGCGCAATCGCACCAAGATGGCGGTGACGCGCGCCGGCGCTGGACGACATGCCGTGACCCATTATCAGGTGCTGGAGCGCTATGGCGACGGGGCGGGCCGGGCGCTGGCGGCCCTGCTGCAACTCGAGCTCGAGACCGGCCGCACGCACCAGATCCGTGTGCACATGGCGCACATCGGACATCCGGTTATCGCCGATCCAGTCTATGCGTCGGGCTTTGCAGCCAGCGCACGGCGGCTCTGCAAAAGCATGCGCGCTGCGGTTGAAGCTCTCGACCGGCAGGCCTTGCATGCCAGCCATCTCGGCTTCGAGCATCCGGTAACGGCACGCCGCCTGGCGTTCGATAGCCCGTTGCCCGCGGATTTGGCAGCGCTGCGCCACGGCTTTGCGCCAATTGCGGATAAATTTGCGCCAAAGCGGGTAATCCGGGGACCGGGCAAGGGTTCTGCGCGTTAACGTGGCAGGAGTTTCCCCGAGGGCGCACGGACGACGGAACTGCGAGCATGACAACGTTCCCGTCTTGTCGTGCGGGGCACGCATTCCCATGTAGGTCACCCCCGCGTGATCGGCCGTGACCCCGGCAGAACGGAAACGTGCTTTGTGGGGAGCATGCAGCAGGGAGTAAACGTTGGGTCAAAGACGGGCGAGGTGCCCGGGCAAAGTGACGTGAGGGAGCAGCACCGGCACTTCAGGTGCTGAGCATCAGATGGCAACCAAGGCTCTTCCTTCTATTGCAGCCGGCTCCGGCGGACTTGCGCGCTACCTCGAAGAGGTGCGGCGCTTTCCCATGCTCGAGCCGAACGAGGAATACATGCTGGCCAAGCGCTGGCAGGAGCATCAGGACGGCGACGCGGCCCATAAGCTGGTGACGTCGCACCTGCGGCTGGTGGCGCGCATCGCCATGGGCTATCGCGGCTACGGTTTGCCGATCGGGGAAGTGATCTCCGAGGGTAACGTCGGCCTGATGCAGGCGGTGAAGCGGTTCGATCCTGACAAGGGCTTCCGGCTCGCCACCTATGCGATGTGGTGGATCCGGGCTTCGATCCAGGAGTATATCCTGCGCTCGTGGAGCTTGGTGAAGATGGGCACGACGGCGGCGCAGAAGAAGCTGTTCTTCAATCTGCGGCGCGTGAAGGGTCAGATCCAGGCCCTCGAGGAGGGTGACCTCAAGCCCGAGCACGTCAAGCAGATCGCCACCAAGCTCGGCGTGCCCGAGGAGGACGTGATCTACATGAACCGGCGTCTGTCCGGCGACGCATCACTCAACGCGCCGCTCAGGGCCGATACCGAATCGGCCGGCGAGTGGCAGGACTGGCTCGTCGACGACACGCCCGACCAAGAGGAGAGGCTTGTCGAGAGCGAGGAGCTCGATCGCCGCAAGTCCTATCTGGCGCGCGCCATGACGACGTTGAACGATCGCGAGAAGCGCATCTTCGAGGCGCGGCGGCTGCAGGAAGACCCGGCCACGCTGGAGGACCTTTCGACCGAGTTCGGAGTCAGCCGCGAGCGTATCCGCCAGATCGAGGTCAGGGCGTTCGAGAAGGTCCAGAAGGCCGTGCAGAAGGCCGCGCACACCGAGGAGGCCCGTCCGGGTCTCTGAGGCGGGATTGGCGGAACTTTACACCGCAGTATCAGCGCCCGAGACGGACCGCCCACGCGGTTCATCTCGGGCGTTTCCGCGGAACGAGCATTGACGCAGCGCCAGGGTTGGGCTTCTGCTGCGAGCCGATTGCCTAATTCGGCAGCAGCCATGTTGGCATTGCAACCAACCCCTCAAACTCAAACCATGCGCCGGCGCTTCTTCCTGATCGAGAATGCTATTGCGGGCACCGGGCCCGGCGGCCTCGTCGCGCGTGTTGTCGATCTTCTAAAGCGCACTGGGGCCAGCGTCGAGCGCTGCCGTGGTGTGGGTGCGAGCGAGGCTGAACAGCACGCCAGGACGGCCGCGCGCGGCGGGGACTTCGATGCGCTCATCGCGGCCGGCGGCGACGGCACCATCCGGCACGCCGCACGTGCCGTGGCCGGAACGAGCATTCCATTGGGTGTCATCCCCCTCGGCACCGCCAACGTGCTGGCGCACGAGATCGGGCTTGCCCGCACGGCTCGGGAGCTCGCGCATGTGCTGCAGGCGGGCCCGGCAGAGACCATCGAGGCGCCGCTGGCGAATGGCGAGCTGTTCCTGCTGATGGCAGGCGCGGGCTTCGACGGTCGCGTCATCGAGGCCCTGAGCCACGCCGTCAAGGGCCACATCGGCAAGCTCGCGTACGCGGGGCCGATCCTGCGTGCGCTGACACGACCGGCCGATACGCTCGAGGTGAGCATCGACGGCAAGCCGCACCGTACGAGCTGGGTGGTGATCACCAACGCGCGCCACTACGGCGGCCGCTTCGTCATCGCACCGTCGACGAGCGTGCACGAGAAGGGACTCCGCGCGGTGCTGTTCGACGCACCCGGAAAGAGCGAGCTAGTGAAGAGCCTGCTCGCTCTGGCAATGGGTCGGCTCGACACTTGCCGGCACGTCAGTGTGCACACCTGCGCGCATGTCGAGGTGAGATCAGAGATGCGGGTGCCGGTACAAGTCGATGGCGATGCGTTTGGGGCGACGCCGTTAGTGGTCGAAGCGAGGGGCGGGCCGCGCGTGTCGCTGATCATGCCGGCGCAAGGTGTGTCCAGCGCCGGCTGACGGTCAGCCAGATTGCACTATTAATCAATTGTTAACCGAATCGACGTTGCATTGTATTGTGCAGTTGCGTCCGCGGTGGCGCATCCGGCTTGTCCAAGCGTCGGCCGTCTGCGCGAGTAGCGTTCCCTGAGAGTCGATACGCGAGGCCATCGGCCCTCGCGATCGTTTCGAGCGAGGGCATGCACTCAATCTTGCCTTTGGGCAGACCGGACACCTGGCGGAGATGGATGGGGCCGCCTCGGAGAGCATCCGGCTGCTTGGCGTTGCAGCGTAATGCCGACCCTGTCCCCTACCGTCGCACCTTCAACGCGCGCAGCCTCAAGTCTCAGCCTTGGAAAGGTCGAGCTGGTGGATGCGTGCGCGCAAATCCACTACGGGGGCAAGGTGCGGCCTGCAATGACGATGGAGTGGCCAATGCAGACACGCCGTCATCCAGAGTCCCGAGCCGTGCGCGCGCGTATCGATCGCAGCGCGGTGCGTCCTGTTCACCAGCAACCACTTTGGTGTTTTACGCTGCCCTGGCGTGTCAAACCGCTGCAACCTCCAAGTAAGCACTGACTGAGCATTGCCGTCAGCGGGTGCGACGCGTTGATGGCCACGACGCAGCGGCCGGCCCTTCGGGCCGGCTGTTTTCGTTTGGTGTGGATGGCGGAAGGGCCCGCGCCGTCACATCGGCAGGCGGGCGACCTGATGGCTGAAGTAGTTGTCGATGGCGGTAGTGATGGAATCGGCCACCTTGCCGCGCCACTGGTCGGATTTCAGCAGCTCGGCGTCCTGCTTGTTGCTGACGTAGGCGAGCTCGATCAGGACGGCCGGCACCTTGGCGGTACGTAGCACGGCAAACGCCGCCGAACGATCCGGACTCTCCTTCAGCTCCGTGCTCTGGCCCATGTATTCGATGACCGACTTCACGAAGGTGCCCGTGCGCTCCTTGGTGGCTTGCGTCTCGCGGTGCACGAGATCGGCCAAAATGTTGCGCACGGCGCCCGCATCGGCACCAATGGCCTTGACGGTCGCCAGGTCCTTGGGTGTGAGCAGGTCTGCACTCGACTCCCCCCGGGAGACCGCGCCAGCTCGTTGGCGACGCCCTCGCGCAGGGAATAGATGGTGGCGCCGCGCACGTTGGAGCGCGTCACGTAATCGGCGTGGATGGCGATGAACAGCGCGGCCTTGTGGTCCTCGGCGAACTCGCGCCGTTCCTCGAGCGGAACGAACGTGTCGTTGTCGCGCGTCATCAGCACTTTGTAGCGGCCGGTGGCGTTGAGCTTGTCGCGCAACGCCTTGCCGAACGCGAGCACGACGTCTTTCTCGACGGTGCCGTTGCGCATGGCGCCGCTGTCGTGGCCGCCATGGCCGGGATCGAGCACGATGAGCGGCCTCCAGGCGCGCTGGGCGCGCGCATCGGGGCGCACCGCCGGACGGGGCACGGGGGGCTGGATGGTGGCGAGGCCGGCTTTGCCAATGCTGGCCGTGGCGAACGGACGCTTGGCTGCACTCTTGTCGTCGGCCGGTGCGATCTCGATCACGAGGCGCTGCTGACGGCTGTCTTTGACGGGCTCGAGCTTGGCAGTCTCGATCACGACCGAATCGGTGACGTCGATGACGACGCGCATTTTGCCGGGTGCCGCCAGTCCGCCGCGGAAGCTCTTGACCAGACCCACAGGCTGGTCGCCTGAGATCGCGGGAAGCTCCACCTTGAGGTCAGGCAAGTCGACGATGACGCGGTTGGGGTTCTGCAGCGAGAAGACCTGGAAATCAGCCTTGCGCTCCAACGCTATAACGAAGCGCGTGCGTGCCCGACTGCCGACCAGCTCTTCCGTCTGGGCCGGTTTCTCGGCGAGCTTATTAGCTGCAGTTGGGTGCGGGACAAGGACGAGCCAAGCCGCGAGCGGCATAGCACAAACCTTTGCGGCCCGCCGGACAACGCCGACGCACCGCGCCCCATTGAGAACCATGTCGATCGACCCCCGTCTACGCTGAACGGTCCTAATGGCGGGACAAGCCCTATAGTGACTGAGGATGATGGCTTTTTGCTGATCGTCGCAGGGCCGTGTTATGGAGGAATAAAGGTTAACAGTCGGTAAACCTCGTGTCACGCTTCTGAATAATGTGAGCCGACGGACCACCCTCGGGGAGCCTCATGCGGACGAGATGGGCGATAGCGCTGATGACGGTGACGATGTTGGGTGCCGTCTCGAGTGACGCGTCGGCGCCGGCCCAAGCGCAGGGCGAGCAACTGATCGAGGTGGGGACGCGCGGGCAGAAAATGCGCGCTCTGCTCCTGACGCCATCCGCTCCAGTCGGTAGCGTCATCCTGCTTGCCGGAGGCCACGGCAACCTGGCACTCAGCAAGGACGGTAAAATCGGCTGGGGCGCCGGCAATCAGCTTGTGCGCACACGTACCGGCTACGCCAAAGCGGGCTTTGTGACCGCCGTGCCGGACATCGCGCCGGACTTGAAACAGGGCGATGGGGGCGTGCCGCGCTACCGCTGGTCGGACAACTACGCGCGCGATATCGGCGCGCTCGTCAAGCATCTGCGCGGCGTGAAGGAGCCCGTGTATCTGGTGGGCACGAGCCGGGCGGGGCTGTCGGTCGCCAAGGCCGGAGTCACGCTGTCGGGCGCGGAAGCACCCGATGCCATCGTCGTCACGTCAGGCATGCTCGTGCACATCAATGACAAGCAACCGTCCGCTGAGCGCAATGTCGGCGGGCTGGGACGTATCAAACAACCGACGTTCATCGTCTTTCACGAGAAGGACGGCTGCTCGTATACACCGGCCTCCTCCGCGCCACGCGCCAAGGCGCTGCTCACCGGCGCCAAGAAAGTCGACGTCAAGATTTTGACAGGCGGATCGGCCGGCTCAGGCGATCCGTGCGAGGCCCGATCTCACCATGGGTTCGAGGGGCAGGATGCGGAGGTCGTGCAAGTTGTGACGGGCTGGCTGAAGGGGCTACCTTGAGGTGCATGCCCGAGGGGAGGGTTGAAGACGTTTTTGCTCTTGCTCACGCCTGCGGACTTCCCTTGAACAGGCGTGCGAAAACCTTCCACAAGCCCGCCAAGGCAAGGACGACAACGATCCAGCCCTTCTTCAGGAAGGCTAGAGCCAGCACAAAGAAACCGGCCTTTGACAGCACCTTGCCCGCAATGAGTTCGCCGATGCCATAAGCAGCAACCTTGTCGGTGCCGGGGATATAATCCTCGTAGCGTGAACCCTGCAGGAATTCGGGCATAGACATCACAGCCGGGATCGCCGCCCTGATCTCGTCGAGCTGATCCATTCCGGCGACGAAGTTCATTTTGAGCACGCCTTTACGGCCAAGTGCGCGCACATCGTAGTTCAATGTATGCTGCGCCTGCCCGCCGAACTCGAGTTCCTTGGCCCAGTGCAGCTTGTGCGCTGCCTTGTCGTAGAACGGCGGCGAAGCCCAGCCGACGAGACGGATTGATGAAAACCCCTGCTTGACGCGCTCTTCGCTACCGAGTTGCGTTGCCTCCTGCATGCCCTTGAGCAGGTCGGAATAGTTGATGTTCGCTGCATCCTCGTCGGAGACGTAGCCGTCCTCGTCGAAGGTGACGATTGCACCCCAAGTATCGTCGAGCGGAGTTTTGCCGGCCGGCATAATCATGCCGAGCACGCTCTCGGCCGCGGCCGGCGGATTGCCCCAGGCCTCTGTGATCACGCGTCGGGCGTGATCGGCGGCGAGAAAATAGAAGTTTTGCGGCACCCTGAGTTGGACGCCACTCGTGCCGAGCGCAATGACACCGTCTAGATAGTTGAGGCTTTCGGCGAACTTCTGTGCCTCGGTGTTTTCATAGCTCAGCCCTGGAAAGGTTTCATTGAAGGACTTGCCCTGTGTGCCAGTGACCTGCAGGGAAAGGGCGATAAGCAACAGAAACGCTCTAGTGAACATAGTGATCTTCCCAATTTCGGACGGCGCCACTGACTCCCCGCGCGCACGAGCTGACTATAAGCATGCAGTCTTTCGCGACAATTTCGCGACGGCACGCACACACCCAGGCCGCAGCAGCCTGCATTGATGGCAATGTGTTGTTTGGAAGCGACTACTCCGCCGCTTGCACGCCGCTCGCGTATCCCAACTGTACGTTGAGCTTCTCGACGAGATTGGCCGCCGCCTCGGCGATGTTGGTGCCGGGGCCGAACACGGCCTTGGCGCCGGCCGCGAATACAGCATCGTAGTCGCCAGGGGGAATGACGCCCCCGACCACGATCATGATGTCGCCGCGGCCTTCCTTCTCAAGCGCGGCTTTCAACTCCGGAACGAGTGTGAGATGTCCCGCCGCCAGTGATGAGACGCCGACGATGTGCACATCGTTCTCGACGGCCTGGCGGGCTACTTCCTCGGGCGTGGAGAACAGCGGCCCGATGTCGACGTCGAAGCCGAGATCGGCGAAGGCGGAAGCGATCACCTTCTGCCCGCGGTCGTGACCGTCCTGGCCGATCTTGGCGACCAGAATGCGCGGGCGGCGTCCGTCAGCCCGCTCGAACGCCTCGACAAGACCCATGACGCGGGCCAGATCCTTCGACATGCGTCCTGCCTCTGCTCTGTAAACCCCCGAAACCGCGCGGATGTCGGCGCGGTGACGGCCGAAAACCTTCTCCATCGCGTCAGAGATTTCACCGACGGTCGCCTTCGCGTGCGCGGCCTTCACCGATAAGTCGAGCAGATTACCGCCAGCCTTGGCGCCTTCAGTGAGCGCCGTCAGCGCGGCCTGCGTCTCGGCCTCGTTGCGCTCAGCCTTGAGCGCGGTCAGCTTGGCGATCTGCTGATCGCGGACCTTGCGGTTGTCGACCTTGAGAAACTCGATCTCGGCCTCGGTCTCGACGCGGAACTTGTTGACGCCGACGATGGTCTGCGCGCCGGTGTCGATGCGCGCCTGCGTGCGGGCGGCGGCTTCCTCGATGTGCATCTTGGGAATGCCGGCCGCAATCGCCTTGGCCATGCCGCCGAGCTTCTCGACCTCCTCGATGTGCTGCATAGCTTTGGCGGCAAGCTCCGCGGTCAGCCGCTCGACATAGAAGCTGCCGCCCCACGGATCGGCAATGCGCGTGGTGCCGCTCTCCTGCTGCAGAAAGAGTTGCGTGTTGCGCGCGATGCGGGCCGAGAAATCGGTCGGCAGCGCGATCGCCTCGTCGAGCGCGTTGGTGTGCAGCGACTGCGTATGGCCCTGGGTGGCGGCCATGGCCTCGATGCAAGTGCGCGTGACGTTGTTGAACACGTCCTGCGCCGTCAGGCTCCAGCCGCTGGTCTGGCAGTGTGTGCGCAGCGACAGCGAGCGCACGTCCTTCGGATTGAACTCTCGGCTGATGAGCTTGGCCCAGATCAGGCGGGCCGCGCGCATCTTGGCGATCTCCATGAAGAAGTTCATGCCGATCGCCCAGAAGAACGAGAGCCGGGGTGCGAAGGCGTCGATGTCGAGGCCGGCGTTGACGCCGGCGCGCACGTACTCGATGCCGTCGGCGAGCGTGTAGGCCAGCTCCAGGTCCGCCGTCGCACCCGCCTCCTGCATGTGATAGCCGGAGATCGAGATCGAGTTGAACTTCGGCATCCTCGCCGACGTGTAGGCGAAGATATCCGAGATGATGCGCATGGAGGGATCGGGCGGGTAGATGTAGGTGTTGCGCACCATGAATTCTTTGAGGATGTCGTTCTGAATGGTGCCCGACAGCTTCGCTGACGGCACGCCCTGCTCCTCGCCCGCGACGATGAACAGCGCCAGAACGGGGAGCACCGCGCCGTTCATGGTCATCGACACGCTCATCTCGCTCAGCGGAATGCCCGAGAACAGCGTGCGCATGTCGTAGATGGAGTTGATGGCGACGCCCGCCATGCCGACGTCGCCCTTCACGCGCGGGTGGTCGGAGTCATAGCCGCGGTGGGTGGCGAGATCGAAGGCGACGGACAGGCCCTTCTGTCCGGCGGCGATGTTGCGGCGGTAGAACGCGTTGGAGTCCTCGGCGGTGGAGAAGCCGGCGTACTGGCGGATGGTCCACGGCTGGGTGACGTACATGGTCGGGTAGGGGCCGCGCAGGAACGGCGCAATGCCCGGATAGCCGTCGATGAAGTCGAGCCCGGCCGTATCGGCGCCGGTGTAGTACGGCTTGAGTGCGATGCCTTCGGGGGTTTGCCAGGCGGGGCTGTCGGAACGCGTGCCGGTGGGCGCGATTGGGACCCCGCTGTCAAAACCGACCTTGGTGAAATCAGGTATACGGCTCATCGATTTGTCTCAGCCTCGCGGCATTCGCGAACGTCATCCTCGGGCTTGTCCCGAGGACCCATCTCTCCACAAATCCGAAGCTCGGCTCGTTCAACCAGCATATCACGGCATGCGCGGACGGCTGGATCCTCGGGACAAGCCCGAGGATGACACTCATGGGAACCTCGATCACATCCATTTATCTAGCTTCGACGCAATTGGCTACGTTACCGGCCCTCGGCGGCCTCCTTCAATAGCGTCTCACCAGGCTTAACGAGCGTGAAGCGAACGGGTTCATCGGTGAGCGCGAGCCGATCACGCTGCTTGCGCACCACGGTAAACGTCGATGTTGCCAGATCGCCCTCGCCGGTGAAGTCGGCGCGATAGTGGGCGCCGCGCGAGTTCTCGCGCCGGAGCGCCGCGGCAGCGACAACCTTGGACATCTCGATGAGGTTCTCGAGGTTCAGCCAGTCGTGCCAGGTGAGATTGAAGGCGAGGTCGGTGTCGCCGATACCGGTTGCACGCAGCTCCGCGCCGAGCCCGTCGAGGCGTTCGAGCCCGCGCGTCAGGCTCTCGGCCGAGCGGATGATGCCGACGTCCTCCCACATCAGGTCGAGCAAAGTGTCGCGCAGCCGGTTGATGTCGCCGGGCTTGCGTGTCAGCGGATGGCTGGCGGCTGCGGTCGCAGCCGTGATGGCATCCTCGTCCGGCTCGCGGTGACCGGGGTTGCGCTTGATCCAGCCTGGCATTACGTCGCCGGCGATGCCGCCGAACACCGTCGAGTTGGCCACGCCGTTGCCGCCGAGGCGGTTGGCGCCGTGGACGCCGCCGGCATCTTCGCCGGCCACGAACAGGCCGGGCAGCTCGGTGGCGGTGTCGACCGCGCATACAACTCCGCCCATGAGGTAGTGCGCCGTCGGCACCACCTCGACCAGTCCGCCGGCCAGATCGAAGCCGCAGTCGGCGCAGCGCTCGACCATGCCCTTGAACTGCTTGCGCACCTTGTCGGGGCCAAGATGCCCCATGCTGATGTAGAGCCCGCCTTCCGGCGTGGTGCGGCCAGCGCGCATCTCCTCGAACATGGCGCGCGAGACGATGTCGCGCGTCGCCCGTTCGCCTCTGGAGTCGTAGGCGAACATGAAACGCTCGTTGGTCCCGTTGAGCAGATAGCCGCCGGAGCCGCGCAGGCCCTCCTCGATGATGGTGCCGGTCATGCGCGTATCACGTCCGGCGAGCACGCCTGTGGGGTGGAATTGCACCATCTCCATGTCGCGCAGGGGCAGGCCGAGGCGGAGCGCAATAGCCAGGCCGTCCATGCTCTTGTCGCCCGACGGGGTGTGATAGCGATACATAGTCGGCCCGCCGCCGGTGGCGAGCAGCACAGCCTTGGCCTGCACGAAGCGGAACGTGCCCGTGCGCACGTCGATCATCAGCACACCGGCGAGGGAGTGGCGGTCCTTGGCTGGGATGAGCGCGATGGCGCGATGCTCTTCCATGCGTCGGATGGCCGGGCGCGCCCACACCTGCTCCATCAGCCGGTTGATGATCTCGATGCCGGTGAGGTCGCCCTTGTGTACCGTGCGGTCGAAGGTCTGGCCGGCGAAGGCCTTGCCGTGCAGCGAGCCGTCAGCATTGCGATCGAAGAAGCAGCCGATCTCGTTCTCCAGCTCGCGCACGCGCTCCACGGCGGTCTCGACCAGCGTCCAGGCGAGCTCCTGGTTGGGCAGCCACTTGCCGCCCTCGATGGTGTCCATGAAATGGCGTTCGACCGAGTTGCCGGGGATCAGCGAGACGTTATAGCCGCCCTGCACCATGCGCGTGCAGCCAGACTTGCCGAGTAGCCCCTTGCTGGCGACCGTGATGTCGAGGTCGGGATCGGCTTGCAGCGCGTGCAGGGCCGCGAACAGCCCGGCGCCACCGGAGCCGAGGATCAGGATGTCGGTCTTGACGCGCTCGAGCATGGGAGGTCACGCCGTGCAGAGAAGCAACGCGATGGCTGCCGCCGCCGCCACTGCTGCGACACCGAACGCCATCAGTTTCTGCTGTGGGCGCCACGGCAGGTTCTCGATCAGGAGCACGCGCAGGCCGCCGAGCAGATGCACGGCCAGCAGGAACAGCAGGCCGGCCTCAGCAAGCTTCACTGCCGGAGTCTGCGTCCACGCGAGAGCGCCGTCGAGCGCCGCCGCGCCTTCGATGGCGAGGCCGAGCGTCAGAAAGTGTAGCGGCAGAAAGAGGGCGAGCAGGACACCGGAGACGCGGTGCACCTGGGCCGCGACCCACAGCGGATCGGTCCGGTAGGCGGCATCGCGACGGCTCGCGCTCATGGCAGCACCACGGCAGCAACGGCGCGCAGTCCCAGTACGAGAAGCGTGACGCCAAAAACCCACATGAGGAGGTCGGCGGCCGAGCGTGCGAGACGGCCCCATTCGATGGCAACGCTGCGCACACCGATGGCCGCATGCACGGCGGCAGCGAGCACGAACACACCATAGTAGAGCGCCCACACGATGCTGCCGCGCGTGCGGCCCAGGATGTCGGCGGCAGAGAGGCCCTTGCGCGTGGCATAGAAGATGACGGCGATGTGGACCGCGATGAGCGGCACCATGAGAGCGGCCGTCGCGCGCTGGAGGATGTAGAGGCGAACGTTCATGGCTGCAGCTCGCCCCTGATGTACGCCTGCATGGTGCGCCGCTTGAGGCCGGCGATTGAAGCAGTCGGATTGAGTGCTGTCGGGCAGAGCTGCTCGCAGGACTGATGCGAATGGCAGTTGTGACAGCCGCCGTCGGCAGCCACCGCAGCCAGGCGCGCGGAATTGCCAGCATCGCGCACGTCGTTGACGAGGGTCCACGCGCGGTTGAGCGCGGCTGGACCCATGTAGCCATCGTTCCAGCGCACGGTATCGCAGGCGGCGTAGCACACGCCGCAGTTGATGCACTCGATGGCCTCGCTGGCCGCGCGGCGTTCCGGACTTTCCGGGCTGACGATGGCCAGTGCATCGGCACGCGTCTGAGACGGCACGAAGCGGCCATGCGCCCGCTGCCACTTCTCGAAGAACGGCGCCATGTCAGTGACGAGATCTTTGATGACGGGGAGATTAGCAAGCGGCCCGATCTGGAGCTTGCCGCTGCCGGTCACCTTGGCGACGTGTGTGCGGCAGGTCCAGCGTGGCACGCCGTTGACGGTCATGGCGCAAGAGCCGCACACGCCGACGCGGCAGGCGAAACGGTAGGCGAGCGTCGGATCGGCGTTGCGCTGGATCCAGGTGACGATATCGAGAACCGTCTGGTTGGCCTGCAACGGGATCGTGAAGATCTGGTAACGACCTGCATCCTTGCCACGCCAGACCGAGACCTCGATTGTGTCGCCTGGCGCCGCGCTCATCGTACCGTCACCTGTAGGCGGTGCACCATGTTGTTGCCGAAGCCGCCGCGGTCGAAGGGTGCTTCCAGAGGTTGCGTCGCGCCGTCGGCGCCGGTCGCACGGCAAGCAAGCTCATGCTCGCCCTTCGTGGCGTTCCACACGAACTGCCAACCTCGCCAGGCATAGCGTCCCGCGACAGGGCCAAGCTGGGCTTGCGACCACTGGCCGTCGACGCCGACCTCGACTTCGGTGATGGGCACTCCCGCACCCGACCAGGCGCGGCCATACAGCGTGACGGGGCCGGCCTCGACCATGCGTTGCTCCGTCCACCAGTCGGGAATGCCCGGCGGCACCATCAGTGATTTCACCCGCATATGGTCGACCGGCGCGCCTTGCTCTTGTGCAGTCTTCTTGTAAACGTAGGAGTGAACCTGCTGATAGCCGTCGAAAGGTTGGGCTAGCGCTTCGATACGGTGCAACCACTTGACGCTGGCCATGCCGTACCAGCCGGGCACGATCAGGCGCAGTGGAAAGCCGTGCTGCGGCAGCAGCGGCTGGCCGTTCATAGCGTGTACCAGCAGCACGTCATCGCTGAGCGCCAGGTCGGGCTTGAGGCTGCGGCCGTAGGCGTGCTCGACCCCTT
The DNA here is from genome assembly GCA_963806735.1 of uncultured Alphaproteobacteria bacterium. Lineage (GTDB taxonomy): Bacteria > Pseudomonadota > Alphaproteobacteria > Rhizobiales > Hyphomicrobiaceae > CADEFX01. The sequence goes on from CAWEBE010000049.1 coordinate 51,436, forward strand.
TGTCAAAGCCGCGGTCGGCGCCGAAGAAGGCGACCTCCATGGTGTCGGCGTCGAGGCCGGCACGCTCCAGGACGTGACGGAGTGGAGCGCCGGTCCACTCGGCCGTGCCCACGGCTCCATGCATCCATGGCATGCTCAACCAGCGCGGCGAGACATTGGCGCGTCCGCTGCCGGCGCATTCCAGCGTCACACGCAGCGTCCTCTGCGGCAGGCGCCGGATATCATCGATGGACAGGCTGGACGACGTGCGGACCTTGCCCCCGATGTCCAGCCGCCAAGCGGACGCGTCCGGCACATAGGGCACATCGAAGTGATTGAGCAGATAATGCAGGCCCGCAGGAGTCACGTCGTGGCGCAGCGTTTCGAGCAGGATCCCGTGATTGCGATTGGCGAGCCGCACTTCATCGCGCAGGAACAGACCGTCGCTGTGCGCGCGTGGGGCGGGATCGAAAAATGCGTGATGCGGCAAGGTTGTAACCGTGCCACCGCACGGTCTCCTGTGCTGATCGGATGTACGCTAGCCGTAGCAAACCCCTTCCCGTGCAACAAGCTGTGCCGTAGACGGCTCGTTAGCGTTTGGCATCCGCGGCCCGGCGCACTCGCCCCTGTGGGGCGAGATCGCGGGCCTGGAGCCAGAAGACCTCGCCTTCGCTGTCCTCGGTGTCGAGCCAGACGAAAGGCAAGTGTGGGTATTCCGGCTCGAGCAGGGGTCGGCCGGTGCCGACTTCGACTACCATGTGTCCCGTTGAAGTCAGATGTGCTGCGCCCTCTGCCAGGATGCGGCGGACCAGCGTCAGTCCGTCCGGGCCGCCGGCATGGGCCAGTGCCGGCTCTGCCCTGTGCTCCGGAGGGAACGATGCCATGGCCGCCTCGCCGACATAGGGTGGATTGGCAAGAATGAGATCGTAGCATTGCCTCGGCACAGGACCGAACAGGTCGCCGGCGAGCAGCATCACGCGATCGTTCAGGCCGTAGGCCTCGACATTGCGCGCTGCCACGGCAAGAGCTTCGGCGCTGATGTCGGTGGCGCCGATCTCGGCACGTGGAAAGGTGAGCGCCGACAGAATAGCGAGGCAACCAGAACCCGTGCAGAGGTCGAGCACTCGCTCGATGCCGTCAGGATCTGGGACGACCGGCGAAAGGCCCTTAGCCAGCAACTCGCCCAGCAGGGAGCGGGGCACGATGACCCGCTCATCGACATAAAAAGCATGGCCGCCGATCCAGGCCTCGTTGACGAGATAGGGCGCGGGCTTGCGAGTGGTGATCCGGCGCTCGATGACATCATGCACGGCCGCACGCTCACTGTCCGTCAGGCGCGCCTCGAGCCACGGCTCAAGCTGGTCGACGGGCAGATGCAGGGTCTTCAGCAAGAGAAATGCGGCCTCATCGAGCGCATTCGTCGTGCCGTGGCCGTAGGAGATGCCGGCAGCATTGAAGCGGCTGACAGACCAGCGCAGCCAGTCGCGCACCGTGACGAGGGAGGTGAGTGCCTCGTGTCGCGATTGTCCTGTCATCCTTGCCTCGGTCGGCGAGCGCTCCTGCATCCACAACTCGTCGTGGGTGCAAGTCTACCTTATCAGGCGCGAATTTGATCTGCCGTCCCCTAGGCGCACATTTCGACGCTGGACGAGGAAGCGGCAGCCATGGCCAATTTCACGACGCATATCGCGGTCGGCACAATCGTCAGCGGCGCGTTGGCGACCTTGACGCTCGCCGCGGACGTGATTGCACCGGAAAACCTGGTGGCGGTGACGATGGCGGGGGTGCTCGGCAGCGTGCTGCCCGATATCGATCTCAAGGATTCGCGACCGAGCCATGCGCTGTTCTCGGGGCTTGCGGTTTTCTTCTCGTTCGTGGTCCTGTTCACTTTCGCGCACCGCTTCTCGGTTGCCGAGCTCTGGATTCTCTGGCTCGGCACCTTGGTGTTCGTGCGCTACTTCGTGCATTTTGTCTTCCACCGCATGTCGTATCACCGGGGTATCTACCACTCGATACTGGCGGGGCTATTCTTCGCCTTTTTCACTGCGGTCGTGTTCAAGCACCTGCTCGGGCGTCATGAAGGAGTGGCTTGGCTGGCAGGCGGGTTCATGTTCGTTGGCTATCTGGTGCATCTGTCTCTCGACGAGATCTATAGCGTCGACGTCATGGATACGCGCGTGAAAGCCTCGTTCGGAACGGCGCTCAAGCTCTTCGACAAAAAACATCTTGGGCATTCGGCAGCAATGGCCCTGGCCGCGATTGCGGCCTTCGTGTTCACGCCATCTACAACGACGTTTGTGGACGGCATGCGCTCGCGACAGATCTGGGCCGGCCTGCATCAGCGCCTGTTGCCGAAGGATCGCTGGTTCGGCATCGTCAACCTGCGCGGCCGCACAGCCATGGGCGATGCAGACGCGGTTCCAGCCGATACGAGCGGCGCAGGCGGCGGCGTGGCTCCCGCTTCGGGAGATGGGAACAGGGGTGCAGCAGAGTCCCGTATCTCTACCGGCTCAATTGCGGGTGAGACCAAGCCGTCCGAGTAGGGGGTGTGCGCGCCTGCAGCTCAAGGAACCTTACGCATGCCCGTGTTGACAGCGAGGCCATCCAGATAATTCTTGACCAGGTCGGCGACGAACGGGCCTGCCGCTTCGGTCGTAATGTTGGACAGTTTGTTGGCCGTTGACAGCGACGTGATGCCGTGTACGCCGGCCCAGAGCACACGCGCAGCGCGCTTGCGCTCGGCCTCGGCGTCGGCAGGGAAGAGTGGGGCAAGCGAAGCCTCGACTCGCGTCATCAGCAACTCGAGCTTCTGCTGATACCAGGGCGGTGTATCGCTCCCGCCGGGCATGTAATGCTCAAACAACAGGTTCCAGAGCTTGGGGCGTTCGTGCGTGAACGCGAGATAGGCTTCCGCGAGCCGTCTGGCCCCTTCCTCGGGGGGCCCTTGGGTCAGGGCTGCCGCCAAACGGGCATCCAGTGCGTCGAGCACGCGCGCCTCAACGTGCAGCACGACATCATCCAGATTCTGAAACATATTGTAGATCGTGCCTGGCGAGTAGCCGATGCGCCGCGCGATCTCGCGCGCAGACAGACCGGCGAGCCCGTTGCTCTCAATGATCGCCTGAGCGGCGTCCAAAATGAGCTCGCGGAGCTGCTCGGGCGTATGTGTGGAGCGGCGGCCCATGGGTTCCAGAGGCGTTATGAACGACCTTCAGAGAACAGAATAGGAGGTTTTCTTCCGCTTCTGCAATTGTCTAATTCACGAGGGAACGACGGGGCTCGGAGTTCTAGGCCACCGGCCACTTACATCGTCTGGCCGGTGGTGCAATTGATGGGCAGGAGGTGAACACAGGCGGCGTTGCGAGGCTTCAAGTAGAATGTCACTTCGAGATTGAAGGCAGTCTCGATGAAGTAATGGAAGATCAAGGGGGTATAATTGTAGATCGCGTAGCCGACGATCACGCTTTCACCCGCCACGAGCAGGCCGGCCGGCATGCCGAAGGGCGCCGGAACGCCACGCTGGTGGGGTGTTCCGCCGCGGTTGTCGCGCGACCAATCCACCACGTAATTGAGCGCGTTCGGGTTGCCAGGCACCGGGACAGCCTTGATGCTGATAATGTTGACCGTCAGCGCCGCGGCATCGTAGGGCGCCATGAGTTGCCCGACGATGGTGAGGTCGCGATCGATTTGGGCAGTGCTCACACCCTCGGAGGGTGCGCGTGAAATGAGGTCGGCGGTCGCGCTGGCGGCCTGTGTCACGCGGCGATCAACCGTGATCGCCTGACTGAACTCGATTGAGCCGACGAACATCGAGAACATGATCGGCACGATCATGGCAAACTCGACCGCTGCCATGCCGTCGGCATTGCGCTTGAGTTTGCGCAGGGCGTACCGAGCTCGCGTAAGGATTGTTGCGGTCATCGCCGTCACTCCAAGCTGTCCTCAGTTTTCATAGGGCTCGGTGCGGAATACCGTAGCCGCCTGGATCAGGCGCGAGCCTCCGTCCATATTACCCAGATTGATGAACGGGACGATCTTGGCGAACTCCCATTCGTAGCACAGCGTGACCAGCACGACTTGGCTCGCGGCACCCGGCGCATAGGTCGTGACGTTGCTCAGGGAACCGTTGTTGAGGCACTCGCCCTGGGTGACAACCGGCGTCAAATTGGCTTCGGCATAGTTCCGTACATTGACGAGAAGCTTGTTGTCGCAATTGACGTAGCCCGGCATGAGCTCGCAGACCTTGGCCTTGAACTGCACATCGGTCATGCCTGCTTGCTGGGCCTGGCCGGTTCTGATCAGTCGCGCGGCCTGCTCCAGTGCGTTCTCGAGGGCGAAAGTCGTGAAGAAGTAAAGCGCAACACCGACGATGCCGTAGAGAAGCATCAGAAAGGGCGTGGCGACGATGGCAAACTCGATAGCCGTGGCGCCGGATCGGTCACCTCGCCACCGCGCGATGAGGCGTCGGAAGTGACGCTCTCGCACTTCGAGCAGAATGCGCATGGGTCGTGCTACGCCTGACAGATAACGCCGATTTTCAGCGATGCTGCTGATTTGAGCTTAAGTGCATGAATGAAGTGTTGAGGGCGGCCAGCCCGGCGTCAGCACGGTAAACAAAGCATTGCCGCGCACGCGCCGAGCCGTGCGGTATCCCGTGCGCCGCCTGGCTCACTGCCCCCCGGGCGACCCGCCGCCGGCGTCGGCCCCGCCTTCGGAGAACTTGATCTTGCGCTCCGACGTCTTGGCTGTGGTCTCGAAATAGGCTTGGTCGTCGCCCACGACCAGCGAAGGATTGCACTGCGGTGCACAGTTATAGGACTCGCGCTTGCTGCCCTTCTGCAGGTTGACCACCTTTGCGCTCTCGCGAACGACGAGGACGCGATACTCCTCGATAATCTCCCGGTCGGCATCCAGCACGATCATATTGGTGATGCCGAAGCCCTTGCCGGTGACCACGAGCATGCTGCCGGTTTGGACGGACACGTCGGCGATGGTCGGGTTGCCAATGATGATATCGGCCGCGGCACGTGGCAGGCGCAGGAGCTGCGACTGATCGTATTTGACAGTCAGATCCGTCTCCGCGGCGGCTGGCTTGGCCGCCATCGTGGCCAAGGCGCAAAGGGCAAGCCCAGCCGCGATGGCGAGTGAGCGATCAATGATGTGCGGGCGCATCTGGTTCTCGTCCTCGGCTCGATATTTCATGCCTGATTACGCCAGCAATTGGTGAAGGAACGGCAAACGGCCGCCTCATATCCGGCCTGTCGCCCGGCTTAAGGCGGCCTTAACGGCGGATGTGCGACAAGAAGCATCGATCTACGCACTGAGAACCGCCAGGCGATCCGCCGGCGGCCGTTGCCAGGTTGGGCCGGGAGAGCGTGATGAAGATGTTGGTACGTTTTGCTGCCTGCCAGTCCGGGGCGACCGCAGTGGAGTACTCGCTCCTTGCCGCGCTTATCGCGATTGGGATCATTGCGGCGGCCCAGGGTGTAGGCAACGAGGTCCAAGTCCCGTTCCAGGACGCTGAGGCTGGGCTGAAAAAGCGCAAATAACGCGGCGCCCACGATCCTTTGGATCAGTCTACCAAGCCTGATGACAGGGCCGTGTGCGTTATTCCAGTATTCTCTGTTTAATAAAGTATATGCGAAATGTATTGTTTTAATGCGGTTGAGTTTTGTTATCCATTATGAGCGTTATTCCGGGAATACTCGCAAAAATTGATGTTTTTAACGAGCTATTCAATTGGCGTTGCTAGCGTGACATCCAGTTCGAAGCCAAGGGAGCAAATCCGAGAGCCTCGAACCTGGGACGAACGGTCCCTGTGCATAGGGTAGAGTTTGGGAGAATAGTCAAATGCAGACACTGAAGCGTTTTGTGAAGGACGAGTCGGGCGCGACGGCCATCGAGTACGGCCTCATCGCTGCGCTGATCGGCGTTGTGATCATCTTCGCCGTGACCAGCGTCGGCAACGAGGTCAAGGGCACCTTCGAGGATATCGAGGCCGGCCTGAAGAAGCGAGTATAGTGGTGGCCTCTAAAGAGGCCCGTACTTCGCCCGGCACCTTTTGGTGCCGGGCGTTTCTTTTGTCTGTGTGCTCAGCGCCACCATAGCGGCCAAATTAACACAAGCTTCAGCAGCCGGCCGCATAGTCGACACGAAACCAGCCGGTCTGCCCAAGGTGCAGCACGCATGCCTGCCGCATTCGAGTTCGCACTACTCCTGACGTTTCCCGCCATGATGGCGCTCGCCGGCTCGTTCGACCTGCTGACCATGACTATTCCCAACCGAGTGTCGATTGCCTTGGTCGCGGCGTTTCCCGCGGCAGCGGTTTGCGCCGGCCTTGGCGGAGCTGCCATTGCCGGACATCTGGCTGCCGGGGCCCTAATGCTGGCCGTCGGCATCCTCATGTTTGCGCGGGGATGGCTGGGCGGCGGAGATGCCAAGCTGCTGGCGGCGGCGTCGTTGTGGCTGGGCTTCGAGCACCTGCCGGGCTACCTCCTACTGGTGGCGGTGTTCGGTGGAGCGCTGGCGCTGCTGATCATATCCTATCGCCGCCTTGCGCCGCCGGTGTGGGTGTGCAGCCAAGCCTGGGCGCTGCGGTTGCATGACAGCAAGGTCGGGATTCCCTACGGCATCGCGCTTGCCGTGGCTGCCCTGTGGATCTACCCGTCAACGCTCCTGTTCGCCGCTTTGGTCTCCTGACGGGTCTGCTTTACGCGGATACGTGGCGCCAAGGCATCTTTCGGCCTGCCACCGTGCCGCCGACACGCAGCGATTAACCCCGCGTTGACAATTGTCACGCAGAGTCCGTCCGTGAGCCACGTTGGTTCGATCGGTCGGAAAGGGCCAGGAGCGCAATGAAACGGGCACAGCTGATCGGGATCGCGGTCGCCGGTGTGTGCGGGCTTGGTGCGTTCCTGCTGATGAAGAGTATCGTCGCCAAGCCGCGCGAGATTCAGAGAGAGGTGCACACGAACAGCGCTGAGGTGCTGGTTGCGCGCGCCGAAATGGGGCTCGGCACTCAGGCGACCGAGGCAAGCTTTCGTTGGCAGGCTTGGCCGCAGGACGCGGTGCCTCCGGGCGCTGTTACGCGTAGCAGTGGCGGCAATCCTCTGAAAGATTTTGCAGGGGGTATTGCGCGCGCTCCGATCATGGCCGGTGAGCCCATCACCAAGAGCAAGGTCGTGAAGGCCGGGGAGGGAAGCGTCCTCGCCTCCATCCTGCCTCAGGGCAAGCGGGCCGTTTCCACCAAGATCACCGACGATTCCGCGGTGGGTAAAATGATCCTGCCCAACGATCACGTGGACGTCATTCTCGCCCGGCGCACGCGCAGCAAGGGTGGCGGCGAAGAGTATGTAAGCGATACGCTCTTCCACAATATCCGGGTGCTGGCCATTGGGCAGCAGTTGGAGGCCAAGGAGGGCAAGAAGGGTGCGGACGGTACGACGGCCACTCTGGAGCTGATGCCGGCGCAAGCGGAGATGCTGGCCTTCGCCAAATCGTCAGGCGGCGAAATCAGCCTGGCCCTACGAAGCATTGCAGACTTCAACCGCGAAGCTGACCAGGGCGACGCGAAGCTCAAGAAGAAGAACGCAGGTCAAGACCGCGGCGACAACGTCAAGGTACTACGTTACGGCGTCAAAACGCGCAGCTATAGCGTGAACTGAATAGTCAAGTTTTCGAGTTTCGAGTGCGTCTGCGTCTGCGTGCACCTCAGTCGGTAGCTCGTCAGAAGGCTTACAGGCCCATGCGGAACACCATGAAGATCGCTCGAAGTGTCGCGCTCGCCGCGAGCCTGGCCGTGGCTGTGCTCGTGTCGGGTGCGGTCGGTAGCGCGCTTGCGAATGGCAGTAAGCGCTCCGACAGCGGGCCACCTCCGCCGGTGGCCTTCAACCCCGATCATCAATCGACCATCCGCATCAGGGAGAGCGACAAGCTGCCGCTGCATCGCGGCATCAGGCTTGGCCGTAACAAATCCGCGCTCATCGAGCTGCCGCGCGAGCTCAGAGACGTGATCGTCTCCAGTCCCGAGATCATGGACGCGGTCGTGCAGAGCTCGAACCGCGTCTACCTGATCGGCAAGAAGGTCGGGCAATCCAACGCCTTCTTTTTCGACGGCAACGGCAATCAGATCGTGACGCTGGAGGTTGCCGTCGAGCACGACACGGCCGTGCTCGATGACTTGTTTCGACGCCTCATTCCCGGCTCGAACATCAAGGCCGAGATCCTGAACGAAACAGTGATCTTGACCGGCACGGTTCGCGCCCCCGCGAACTCCGCGCGCGCTTCCAACATCGCTTCCCGTTTCATCGTTACGCCACCCGAAAGCGATGTGCGTCAAAAGGAGAAAGTGATCAACCTGCTTGCCATAGAGGGTGAGGAGCAGGTGATGCTGCAGGTTGTCGTCGCCGAGATGCAGCGCTCGATACTGAAGCAGTTTGGCATCAACATTGGTGCGGAGATCTCGATCGGCAATTTCGTGACGGCGATATCGACAGCCAACCAGCTCCCACTTACCTCGGCCGCCGGTCTGGCCCGCATGGGCATACCTGGGCAAGACGTGAACCTGCCGTTTGGCCAAGGCTGCGGCATCGTGCTTGATCAGGTGATCCCGGACGTTGTCAGCAACTCGGGTACCAACGGCGGTTGGCGCACCGGCAACAACTGCGTTTCGAAGACTATGCGTGCGCTCGAGCGCCATGGTCTCGTTCGCACGCTCGCCGAGCCCAACCTCACCGCCATCTCAGGCGAGCCGGCCAACTTCCTGGCCGGCGGCGAGTTTCCGATCCCCACGGTCGATAGCAACGGCAAGCAGTCGATCATCTTCAAGCAGTTTGGTGTCGGTGTCGTCTTTACGCCGGTGGTGCTCTCGGAAGGCCGCATCAATCTGAAGGTCGAGACCGAGGTCTCCGAGCTCACCGACAATGGCGCCATAGTGCTGTCGGGCATCTCCATTCCGGCATTGAAGACGCGTCGGGCGAAGTCCGTCGTCGAGCTGCCATCCGGCGGCACGCTGGCGCTGGCGGGCCTGATCTCCGACGACACCCGCAAGAACATCGACGGCTTCCCAGGGCTGAAGGACATGCCGGTGCTGGGGACGTTGTTTCGCAGCCAGGACTACATCAAGCGCGAGACCGAGCTGGTGGTCTTCGTCACCCCGTATATGGTGCGGCCGACCGCGCGACAGCAACTTGCGCGCCCGGACGACGGCTTTGCGCCCGCCTCGGATCGCAAGTTCAATCTGCTCGGCCACATGAACCGGGTCTATGGCAACAATGCGCCCCTGCCGATCGACGGCGGTCTCAAGGGCGACGTCGGATTCATCGTGGAATAGCGCGAGCCGCGGAGAAACTGCATGAACCCGTGTGACAACAAGCAGTGGGGCGGCCTCGAAGGGGCAAGACCGGTGTTGGCGCGACTGGCGGTGGCGTCGACCGTCGCGCTGCTCCTGACCGCTTGCAAGCTGACCGAGGAGCCGGGCGCGCACGTGGCCGGTTGGACGACGGTCGATGCTCGCCAGCGCCATCCAATCATGGTTTCCGAGCAGCCTGCCAATCTTACGGTCCGCGTTGCCCGGGGAGCGAGCGGTCTCAGCCCGCAGCAGCGCGCCCAGGTGTACGACTTCGTCAACCGCCATAGCGCACGCGATGTCGGTAACGCGCGCATCATAATCGGAGTGCCCAGCGGCTCGCCCAACGAGATCGCAGCTATGCATGCTCTCGCCGATCTGCGCGAGCTCGTGCGCACCGTCGGCATCGCCGAGGCCAATGTCATGGTCCAGCCCTACCGGGCCGACGGCAACCGCGAGCCACCGATCCGCATGTCCTATACGCGCTTTGTGGCGGAGGCGCCGGACTGCGGGCACTGGCCCACCAATCTGGGTGAGGACCCGCGCAATCTGCCCTATCCGAATTTCGGCTGCGCGACGCAGCGCAACCTCGCCGCGCAGGTTTCCAATCCTGCCGATCTGCTCGGGCCGCGCACGATGCAGCCGGGTTCCGCTGAGCGCCGTGACACAGTCTGGAACAGCTACGTCAAGGGCAAATCCACGGTCGCCAAGAAGGACAACGAAGAAAAAGTCCAGGTCAAGAACGCTCAATAACCGCGAGGCATCATGAGCAGACAAGCACAGTCGACAGCCGGGGAGACGCCGGATACGGGCCAGGAGCTGGTGCCAGTGAACGTTGCGGCCGAGGGCGAGGCCGAGAACAGACACGATCGCGCCCGGCCGATCCCGCGCATCTCGATCCAGGCTTTCTGTGAGAACGGCGAAACGGCCGAGGCGCTGCAGGTGGCGGCCGAGGATCGGCGTCTCGCCAAGGCGCACGTCAGCATCCACATGGGTGGGGCTGAGGCTGCGGTCGCGCACTACGAGGCCAGCCCGACGCCGAACCTGATCGTCATCGAATCGGCGCTGCCGCGGGGTGAAATGCTGGCCGAGCTCGACCGCTTGGCTGGGAGCTGTGACGCAGGCACCAAGGTGGTGGCCATCGGCCATGTCAATGACGTGGTGCTCTATCGCGAGCTGTTGAAGCGCGGTGTCAGCGAGTACCTGATCGCGCCCGTATCGCCACTCCAGCTCATGGAGAGCATCTCCAATCTCTACAACGATCCCCAGTCGGATCCGGTCGGCCACATTTTCGCGTTCGTCGGCGCCAAGGGCGGCGTCGGATCGAGCACGGTCTGTCACAACGTGGCCTGGTGCATGTCGGAGCTGCTCAAGACGAGCGTGGTCATCGCCGACCTCGATCTCGCCTTCGGCACTGCCGGCCTCGATTTCAATCAGGATCCTGTGCAGGGCATTGCCGACGCCATTGCTAGTCCGGAGCGGCTCGACGAGGTGCTGCTGGACCGTCTGCTGACCAAGTGCTCGGAGCATTTCGAGTCTGTTCGCGGCGCCGGGCCTGCTCGATCGCGACTACGACATCTCGCCGGATGCCTGCGATCTCGTTCTCGATGTGGTGCGGCAGAACGTGCCATATGTGGCGGTGGACCTGCCGCATCAATGGAGCGCCTGGTCCAAGCGCGTGCTGTTGCGGGCCGATGACATCATCATCACCGCTGCTCCCGACCTCGCCAATCTGCGCAATGCCAAGAACGTTGTCGATCTGCTGAAGCAGAGCCGGCACAACGATCGCCCGCCGCACCTCGTCATCAACATGCTGAACATGCCCAAGCGGCCCGAGATTCCGGTCAAGGAGTTCGAAACCGCGCTTGATCTGCGTGCGGCCGCCGTCATCGAATTCGACAGCGAGACGTTTGGCCAGGCCGCCAACAACGGGCAGATGATCGAGGAGATGTCGACGAAGGCCAAGTCCGTACAGCAATTCCGCGACGTGTGTATGGTGCTGAGCGGACGCAAGGAACAAAAGGTCGAGAAGAAGTCGGCTTTAGCCCCGCTTCTCGAGAGATTGAAGATCAAGCGCTAGGAGATCGCGAGATGTTCGGCAGGCGTACGAGCGGTCCTTCGACGCCATCTTCGCGTCCGCTGCCGCAGCCAGCGGCGGCAGCTCCCGCTCCCGCGAAGGTCCAGGAAGCCAAGCCCTCAGCCGTGGCGGCGCCTGCTGCCGCGGCTCAGCGGCAGGAACATGTAGAGCCGCAGCGGCGACACTCGGAAGAGTACTACGATGTCAAGACGACAGTCTTCAATGCGCTGATCGATACCATCGACCTGACGCAGCTCGCGAAGCTGGAAGCGGATGCGGCCAGAGAAGAGATCCGCGACATCGTCGGTGAGATCATTCAGCTCAAAAACGTCGTGATGTCGATTGCCGAGCAGGAGGAGCTGCTCGAGGACATCTGCAACGACGTGCTTGGCTACGGTCCGCTCGAGCCCCTGCTGGCACGGGACGACATCGCCGATATCATGGTCAATGGCGCCAACACGACCTACATCGAGGTGGCCGGCAAGGTGCAGCGCACCGGCGTGCGGTTCGCCGACAACGCCCAGCTCATGAACATCTGTCAGCGCATTGTCAGTCAGGTCGGCCGCCGCGTCGATGAGAGTTCGCCCATATGCGACGCCCGTCTGCCCGACGGCAGCCGCGTCAACGTCATCGCACCGCCGCTGGCGATCGACGGGCCGTCGCTAACAATCCGCAAGTTCAAGAAGGACCGCCTCAAGCTCGAGCAACTCGTGAAATTCGGCTCGATCACGCCGGCGGCCAAGACAATTCTCGAGGTCATCGGCAGGGTTCGGTGCAACGTGCTGATTTCCGGTGGTACCGGCTCAGGCAAGACAACCCTGCTCAACTGCCTCACCGGCGCGATCGATCACGATGAGCGTATCATCACCTGCGAGGACTCCGCCGAGCTGCAGCTCCAGCAGCCTCATGTCGTGCGCCTGGAAACGCGCCCGCCCAACCTGGAGGGTGAGGGTGAAATCACCATGCGCGATCTGGTCCGCAACTGCCTGCGCATGCGGCCTGAGCGCATCATCGTCGGAGAGGTGCGCGGACCGGAAGCGTTCGATCTGTTGCAGGCCATGAACACCGGCCATGATGGTTCCATGGGCACACTGCACTCCAACAGCCCACGCGAGGCGATCAGCCGTCTGGAGTCGATGATCATGATGGGCGGCTTTGCCCTGCCGCCCAAGACGATCCGCGAGATGATCACAGGCTCGATTGACGTCATCATCCAGGCCTCCCGCCTCAGGGACGGCTCGCGCAAGATCACCCATGTCACCGAGGTGATTGGTATGGAAGGCGACGTGGTCACCCTGCAAAATCTGATCGTCTTCGAGATCACCGGCGAGGACGCCAACGGCAGGCTGATTGGCCGGCACCGCTCTACGGGCATCGCCAGGCCACGCTTCTGGGAGCGCGCCGAGTACTACGGCGAGACCGACAGGTTGACGCAGGCCTTGGTCACATCTGAGGTCAGGGATCAGCACGGCAACACGCTAGGAGAGGCCAATGCCTGAGGCGGAGCTGCTGCAGCTCGGGTTGGGGATCGTGGTTGCCATCTGCGCGACGGCTGCCATTTATTTCGTGTTGGCACCCCTGCTGTCGGGCGATACCGCCGAGAAGCGCCTACAGGGTGTGGCGGAGAACAAGGTTGCGCGCACGCAGCGGCGCGTTCAGGCGGAGGCGGTGCAGAGCCGTCGCAAGCAGGTCGCAGATACGCTGAAAGAGCTCGAGCAGCGTCAGAAGGCTAAGGAGACAGTATCTCTGCGACTGAAGCTGCAGCGCGCCGGTCTCGATATCACGCCAAAGATGTTCTGGATCGCAAGTGGCGTGACGGGCCTTGTCTCCGCTCTCTTCGTCTTTCTGTCGGCGCCGAATATGACGCCGCTGGTGGCTCTTGCGGCCGCCTTCGTCGGCGCACTCGGCATTCCGCGCTGGGCGATCGCGTACATGATCAAGCGCAGGTACAACAAGTTTCTGGACGAATTCGCCAACTCCATCGATGTGATCGTGCGCGGCGTCAAGTCGGGGCTGCCCCTGAACGAGTGTCTTGGCATTATAGGGCGCGAGAGCCCATCCCCCGTGCGGGAGGAATTTCATGAGCTGGTCGAGCAGCAGCGGGTCGGGGTGCCCCTGAGCGAGTGTTTCGACCGCATGATTGGACGCGTGCCGCTGCCAGAGGTGAAGTTCTTCGCCATCGTCGTCGCCATTCAGCAGCAGGCGGGCGGCAACCTGTCGGAGGCCCTCGGCAACCTGTCGGGCGTGCTGCGCGACCGCAAGCGTCTGCAGGCCAAAGTTAGGGCGCTCTCCGCCGAAGCCAAGGCATCAGCCGGCGTGCTGGGTGCGCTGCCGTTCGTTGTGATGATGATGGTGTACTTGTCGACACCGAACTACATCGCCATCCTTTGGACGGCGAAGATGGGGCAGTTCCTGCTGCTGGTCGCCGCGGTCTGGATGACGCTGGGTATCCTGGTCATGCGCAAGATGATCAACTTCAAGTACTGAGCGGTACGCCAGAGGATCAAGCCGTGCTCGATTTCGTCGACACCTACATCCAACCGCAGTTCATGGCCATGTTGCTGGCGGCGCTAGCGGCTTTTGCCACTGTGTTGACGATCGCGCTGCCGGTGCTGTCACGCGACCGCACGAACCAGCGCATGCGTGTCATGGCGACCGAGCGCGACAAAATGCGCGCCGCGCGCCTTGCTGACCTCGCCAAAGAGACCCAAGGGCGGCTCCGGCAGACGCCCAAGGGTTTCATGCAGCGGATCGTGGATCAATTCAATCTGCGTAGCGCCTTCGAGTCTGAGGAAATCAAGAACAAGCTCAAGATGGCAGGCTTGCGCGGCCAGGCGCCGCTCGTGGCCTACATGTTTTGCCGGCTCGTCATGCCGATCATCGTCCTGATCGCGGCATTCGTGTACCTGTTCGTGCTTACGAACTATAAGTATCCGCCGATGGTCAAGTTCGGCATGGCCGTGGGCGCCGGCTATCTCGGCTTCTACCTACCCAACATGTTCATCCAGAACCTGGTGCAGCGCCGGCAGCAGGCGATCTCCCAGTCGTTTCCGGACGCTCTCGACATGCTGCTGATCTGCGTGCAGGCTGGCATGTCGATCGAGGCGGCCTTCGGCAAGGTGGCCAAGGAGGTGACGAGCCAGTCGATCGAGCTCGCCGAGGAGTTCAGTTTGACCACCGCCGAGCTCTCCTACCTGCAGGACCGACGCCAGGCCTTCGACAACTTGGGCAAGCGCACGGGCATTGCCGGCATCAAGTCGGTGGCGACCGCACTCATCCAGGCCGAGCGCTACGGTACGCCCGTGAGCCAGGCGCTGCGCGTCATGGCCAAGGAAAATCGCGACATGCGCATGTCGGAAGCCGAAAAGAAGGCGGCCGCGCTGCCACCCAAGTTGACCGTGCCGATGATCATCTTCTTCCTGCCGGTGCTCTTCATCGTCATTCTCGGACCCGCCATGCTGCAGGTTCTGAAGATGACCTGAGCCGCACGGCGGCTCCACTTCAGCGCTGCTCTGTCGCGCGCCCTTGACGCGGATGCACGTTCTGGCGTCTTCTGCGCGCGATCGGTCAACACCTATCGGGCAGTGAGCTTCACGATGCCTTTCGGCGGCTATAAGAGCTCCGGTCTCGGCTGCGAGAACGGCTTGGGTGCCGTCAACGAATATCTGCAGACGAGGAGCGCCTGGATATCGACGGCCGCCAACACCGGAAATCCCTTCATCATGAAGGCGGCGGCCGGCAGTTGAACACCGGGCTGGAGCTGCACGCGTCGCAAGCAGCCCGGCGTCGCTAGCCCGAAGACATAACACAATAAAATGCCCGCGGCCGGGGGACTGGCCGCGGGCAAAACCGTGACGCCACTATGGGGGGATAGGTGGGACGGCGCCACGTTTCGGACACCGCATAAAAGCTCAAGAGTGGCAAAAATGCAAGAGGCCTCGACAAAAATTGTTTACAATAAGTAAAAGATCAGTTTGGCATTGAATATATCGCTTTAGATCAGAGAGTTATCGTATTGATATGGCGGCGAGATCGCCTCAGAAAAGAGCTTGACATTGACGCTTCGTGCATACCAGGCAACAGCGAATCGAATAGTTCTCGGACTGAGCAGAAGCCATTTTCTCTCTTAGCCTGAACGTTCATCAGGAACCACATCCACGTTCTCGACGCGAGTGCCGCGTAGCACCCCGAGGCTGATCTTGCGCCCGATCCGCCGCTCATCCAGCAGCCGCGTGATGTCGTCGATGCCGGTCACGGCTTGCTCGTCGAGGGAAACGATGACGTCACCCTCGCGCACACCAGCACGCCCCGCGGGGCTCTGCTCCATCAGCGCGGCAACACGCACCGCACTTCGCTGCGTCAATCCCGATCGATGACGGATGCGGTCAGGCAATAGAACCTGTTCACCGGCAATGCCGATACGTGCGCGGCGTACACGTCCGTGCTTCAGCACCTGCTGCAACACGTGCAGAGCGGTATTGGAAGCGACCGAGAAACAGATGCCCTGCGCGCCCATGATCGACGCCGTGTTGATGCCGATCACCTCGCCGGCCGACGACACCAGGGGACCGCCGGAATTGCCGGGATTTAGGGCAGCATCGGTCTGGATGACGTCGCCGATCATGCGGCCTCCTTGCCCCATCAGCGTGCGGCCGACGGCACTGACGATACCGGCCGTCACAGTGGACTGAAAGCCCAAGGGATTGCCGATCGCGATGGCGATCTGACCTGGGACGACGGCCTTGGAGTTGCCAAGTCGCGACACGGGCAGCGTATCGCTGGTCTCCGCACGCAGAACCGCGAGGTCCGTGTCAGGATCGCGCCCCAGCACACGCGCGCGAAAGCTGCGATCGCCGGCCTGCGTCGCTTCGATGTTGTGCGCGCCTTCCACCACGTGATTGTTGGTCAGGATCAGCCCATCCGGGCTGACGATGACGCCTGAGCCCGTGCCGTGCGCTGTGCGACCGCCTCGCTCCCCAGCCACGTGAATGTGAACCACCGACGGCGATACGGTCTCGACCACGCCGGTGACCGTGCGCGAATAGGCGTCGAGCAACCGCGTGTCGTCCGCAGGCGTAGGCTCTGACGCAATGGCGCCATCGCTGCCGTTGCTCCTGAAAAGCGTCAACGAACGTAGTGATGCCATATGAGCTGGAGCCTTCTTGCGTCCCTCGTAGCGCCCCGACGCTGTTCGCCAGAATATGGTGTGCGCGGGGCAGGATTGCGACGGGTCTGCAATCGGGACCTGTCGTTTGGGCTATTCCGCGGCCATGCGGGCGGCCGGCTCCTTGGCCGCGCCCTCCGCAAACAACGCCTCGATCTCGACCGCGGTGAAACCCGCCTCGGACAACACCTCGCGCGTGTGCTGGCCGAACAGCGGGGCAGGCGTGAGGATGGCGCCGGGCGTCTCGGAGAATTTCACCGGCAGCCCGATAGTGCGCACATCACCGGCCATGGGGTGCTCTACGGCCGGTACCATGTCGCGCGCCAGAGTTTGGGGATGCTCGTGCATCTCGCCGACTGAGAGAACCGGACCGCATGGAATGCCGATCGCCTCCAACTCCTTCAGCCACTCCGACGTGATGCGCTTCTTGAACTGGACAGTCAGCATCTCGACCAGAACCGGAAGGTTGCCCATGCGGTCCCGCCCCGTGCGAAAGCGTGGATCGTCGGCAAGCCCCGGCACACCCAGAAGGTTTACGAGCATGGGGTACATCTTCTGGTTGGATGCACCGACGTTTATCCAGCCGTCCTTGGTCTCGAAGGCCTGATAGGGGCCGTTCAGGGGATGGGCGGAGCCTAGCGGCCCAGGCGATACGCCGGTGGCGAGACAGATGGCCGATTGCCAGTAGGTGAGCGTGATGCCGGCCTCGAACAGAGAGGTATCGACGAACTGTCCTTCACCGGTCTTGAGCTTGTGGGCGTAGGCGGCGCAAACTCCCATGGCGCCGAGGATTCCGGCAGTGATGTCGCAGGCGGGTGAGCCGACTTTTACGGGCGGCCGTCCTGGTCCCTCGCCGGTGATCGACATCAATCCCGACATGCCCTGGGCGATCAGGTCGTAGCCGCCCTGGTTGGCGAACGGGCCGGTGCGCCCGAACCCGGAGATGGCGCAATAAATGAGGCCGGGGTTGATTTTCTTGAGGTCTTCGTAGCCCAAGCCCAGCTTGTCGAGCGTGTCGTGACGATAGTTTTCGATTAGCACGTCGGCGGTCTTGGCCAGGCGCTTCAGGGCCTCGCGCGCGAGTGGTCTCTTGAGATCCAGGACGATGCCGCGCTTGTTGCGGTTCATCATCATGTAGGCCGCCAATTCGCCTTTGATGTCTGGCGGCAGCATCCGGCGGGTATCGTCGCCCCCGTCGGCTTTCTCGACCTTGACGACGTCGGCGCCCATGTCGGCGAGCATGCGCCCACACGTCGGGCCGGCCATCACATGCGCCAGATCCAGAACGCGCATGCCGACCAGCGGACCTTTGCGCTCGGGTATCGTCATACATTCTTCTCCTGAACCATTCCTACGGCGTGCATCGCCTGCAGCGCCCTCAATTCGTTTCAGCCGGCGGCTTCAGTCCAAGCTCCTCGCCTTCGGGCAGCGGCGCCAGCCATTCCTCCACCAGCTCCGTCTTCACGTCTTCGACGCGGGGCGGACGCCATTTGGGTTTGCGGTCCTTGTCCACAATCAGCGCGCGCACGCCTTCGATGAACTCGCCATGCTCGAACAGGCGCACGCACAGACGGTACTCGACATTGAGCGCAGCCTCGAGCGAGCCGACCTTGCGGGCGTTGCGGATGGCAGCCAGTGTCAGCTTGAGGCTCAAGGGCGATTTGGTGGCGAGCTCGGCGAGGCGGGTTTTGGCCCAATCGCCGTCCATACGCTCGAGCTCCGCGCGGATCTCCTCGACTGTGTCGAAACGGAAGGCATGCTGGATCGCCTCGGACTTCTGAGCCAGCTCCGAAGCTGGGGGCTGCCCGGCATGGTCCTCGATAACGGCATCCACCTCCGAGGCTGGCGTGCTGACTAGGGCCGCAGCCAAGTCGCCGAGGCGGTCTGAGGGAACGAAAATGTCCGCAAAGCCGGCGAACATGGTGCCGGCGCCCCGCATGCGCTCGCCGGTGAGGCCCAGATAGACCCCGGTCTCGGCCGGCGCCCGCGACAGGAGCCATGTGCCTCCGATATCGGGAATAAGGCCGATACTGGTCTCAGGCATCGCAAGCTGGCTCTTCTCGGTGACGATACGGTGGCGGCCATGCGCCGAGAGGCCGATGCCGCCACCCATGACGATGCCGTTCATGAAGGCAACGTAAGGCTTGGGATAGCGGGCGATCAGCGCGTTGAGGCGGTATTCCTCGCTCCAGAACGTGCGCGCATCGGCCGAGCCGTTGGAGCGGCTGTCGTAGAGCCAGCGCACATCGCCCCCCGCGCACAGCGCTCGGTCTCCCGCGCCGTCGAGCAGCACCAGCTCGACGTCGGCGTCGTCTTTCCAGGCGAGCATGGCCTTCCAGATCTCGCGCACCATGCCGAGCGTGAGGGCGTTCAGGGCCTGCGGCCGATTGAGCGTGATGCGGCCGGCGCGGCCCTCGCGGCGGATCAGGACTTCGGGGTTGGCAACGGCGTCCATGCGGCTCGGTACATCTGACAGGGCTGAGCGAGGATTAAACGAGGCGGCGGGCTCCGCCAAGTCTTTGCGCACGAGGTAGTCTCGGCAAGACGTTTCAGGACGGCAGGGTTCGGGGGCCAAGCCCGAGTATGTCGAGCATGATCGCCGTGCCCACTCCTGCGGCGACGAGGGTGAGACCAGTCAGGAATATCATCCTGGCCCGCTCATAGTTGACGACGATGAGTGACCGGATCGATAGCAGATCCGCCAACGCTTTGGCCTGCAGGGCGATGCCGAGGACGATCGGCACGGCGGCGGCGATGTCGACCCGGCTCCAGGCGATCGGGTTAGAGGCCCATTGATTGAGGAAGCCCAGCGAGAAGCCCAGAATTATGCCAACAGCCGTAATCGACCCGTTGCGGAAGGTCGCATCGATCCGCTCACCCTGATCGGTCCCGGCGGGATCGCTGTTCAATGGCCCCTGCATGGCTCGCTCCAATGCGGCACAGGCAATAATAGCGTGTGCGCTGCTTATCGGAAATCCGCCGGTTGCCTGGGTCAGAACTTGTAGCCGTAACGGGCGCCCAGCGAGTTCGAGCCCTTCGTTGGAATCCCGCGTGTAGCCGTTGGAGATGTGCTCGAAGTAGACCGAGATGCTGTTGTGGCCGTCCCAGCGCCAGCCGATTTCGGCTGGGATGTGAAACAGCACGCGCGAGCCGAGGGCCTTCTTGGTGGGATCGACGGGGTCGATCTCGCCATCGTGGATGGCGGCGCCGAGGCCGAGGCCGAAGAAGATGCCGGACGGCGTTTCCACCTGCCAGCGGGCATCGATATAGGCCTTGCTGGTGCCCCCATCCGTGTTGATGGAGGCGCCGACCGCAGGGCGCAGGTGGCCCAGCCAAAGGGGTAGGCTGGGCGTCAGCAGCGCCTCGATGTTGATGTCCACCAACTCCGGCTCACGCCGGAAGCCGCTCCACAGGTCGCCCGGATCGTGCCAGAGCGCGCCGATCTTCACCTCGGCAATAACGCCGGCCAGGGGCTCTCCCGCGCGCGCCGGTTCAGGTGTCGCGGCAACCCAAGCAGCCACGATGGCGGTTGCTCCGCATATGATATTGTACCTGAGTTTCAACGTCCTAGTCCCCGCAGCGCGCCGCGCGGCCCCCGGCGCGGGTATCGCTTGTGCTCCCGTTCGCTGCTCCGGACAAGCCCGGGATGCGATGCCCAGACGATTCTTCAGCCCCTGTTTCCGCCCAGCATCTTGCGGGAGATGACGACGCGCATGATCTCGTTGGTGCCTTCCAGAATTTGGTGCACGCGCAAGTCGCGCACGAGCTTCTCTAGCCCATAATCCTTGAGGTAGCCGTAGCCGCCATGGAGTTGGAGCGCCTGATTGCAGACCTCGAAGCCGAGGTCGGTGGCGTAGCGCTTGCCCATGGCGGAATACATGGAGGCCTGCGGGTCGGCGCGGTCGAGGGCATCGGCCGCGCGGTAGATCATCAGGCGTGCCGCTTCCAGGTCGGTCGCCATGTCGGCGATCTTGAACTGAAGAGCCTGAAAATCTGCCAGCGCCTTGCCGAAGGCTTTGCGCTCGAACATGTAGACCCTGGCCTTGTCCACGGCGGACCAGGCGGCGCCCAGGGAGCAGGCGCCGATGTTGACCCGTCCGCCGTCGAGGCCGCTCATGGCGAACTTGAAGCCCTGGCCCTCGATGCCGCCGACGAGGTTGGTGGCCGGCACACGGCAATTCTCCATGATGACCTGGCGCGTCGGTTGGGCGTTCCAACCCATCTTCTTTTCCAGCGCACCGAATGAGAGGCCCGGCGTGTCCTTCATGACGGCGAAGGCGGACACGCCGCCGGCACCCTCACTGCCGGTGCGGGCGAAGATGAAATAGAACTCGGCAGCCCCGGCGCCCGAGATGAACTGCTTGGTGCCGGTGAGGACGTACGCATCGCCGTCCTTGCGCGCCGAGGTCTGGAGCGCGGCGGCATCCGAGCCCGCGCCGGGCTCCGTCAGGCAGTAGGACGAGAGCCATTCCATGGACGCCAATTTCGGCATCCACGCCTTGATCTGTTCCGGCGTGCCGTACTTGGCGACCATCCAGGCCACCATATTGTGGATCGAGATGTACGACGAAATAGCCGGGCAGCCGTAGGCCAGCGCCTCCATGATCAGCGCACCGTCCAGCCGCGAGAGCCCCGAGCCACCTTTATCGGCCGGCACGTAGATGGTCGCCATGCCGAGGGCCGCGGTCTCGCGGATCACGTCGACGGGGAAGTGGCGCTTCTCGTCCCACTCCGATGCGCTGGGCGCAATGCGCTCCTTGGCGAAGTTGAGCGCCGTCTCCTGGATGGCGGCCTGTTCTTCGGTCAGGACGAAGTGCATGCGTCTTTCCTCTGTTGTTCGGCAGTGTCTTATGCTTTCAGCGGCTTCATGCGCTCGCCCGGCATCAGCTCATAGGGACCTTTCCAGCCGGGCAGGGCGCGGATGCGCTCGAGCCAAGCAGCGAGGTGGGGATTGCCCTTGGCCCAGTCGTAGCCGCTTTCCTCGGACGGATAGAACATGTATCCGGCCAGCGAGAAGTCGGCGATGGTGGGCTGATCACCGATGACGAATTTCGATTTGCTCAGGTGCCGCTCGACGACATCGAGTGCGGCATCGAACCGGCCCTTGAGGAAGGCGAGCACGGCCGGGTCTGGCGCCTGCGGCAGGAACGATTTCATGAAGCGGTGCGTGGCGAAGTAGCTGGTGAACTTGTGGTTGTCGAACAGCATCCAGCGCAGGGCCTCGAGCCGGTCGCTTTCGGCAGGCTTGAACTTGCCGGTCGTGTCGGCGAGGTAGGTCAGGATGGCGCCCGACTGAGTGAGCCGGCCGCCATCGCACTCGAGCACGGGAGCTTCGCCCATGACGTTGACGCTCTCGCGCCACTTGGGGTCGCGCGTCATGCCTTTCATGAAATCGGTGAACACGGGCTCCCAGTCGAGGCCGGCGCAATTGAGATAGAGCGCGACCTTGTAGGAGTTTCCGGATTGGCAGAAGCAGTGCAGCTTGTATTGCGCCATGACGATCCACCCCGTGTTCGGCTTCCGCAGCAAACTAGCATGAGGGCCTTCCAATTCGCATCCCGCCAGAACGTTCTATGAGGCAAGCCCGGAACCTGCCGTTCGCTGCCGCGCTTCTGGTTGCGCTGGGTTTGGGCCTATTTGTCGTCTACCGCGAGTTTGCGCCTGCCGTAACCGGCTGCCGGGCCGGAAGCGGCCACATGGAGCGGATCGAGCTGCTGTTCGGCATGGGCCGCAAAGGCGGCGGGGAGATCGGCGAGGAAGAATGGCGCGCATTTCTCGATGCCGATGTGACGCCGCGCTTTCCAGACGGCCTCACTGTTCTGACCGGCTACGGCCAGTGGCGCAATGCCAGCGGCGCCATCGCCAAGGAGACTTCGCGCGTGCTTCTGATCTGGGCGAGGCCAGATGCCGTAAACAATCAGAAAATTGAAACTATCCGCGCAGCCTGGAAGGTGCGGTTCGCCCAGGAGAGCGTCATGCGTGTGGATGAGACATCTTGCGTGTCGTTCTAATTAATCCGTTCACCTCATGTGTGCTATGACCGCGGCACAAGACCGGGGTTGAGTATGAGGGTGGTCCCTTGACCGACGATGTCATAGCCTACCTCGAGCGGGAGCATGACGCGATCCTCGAGCGGTTGAAGGCCGTGTTGCGGCTGCCGAGTGTCAGCACTGACCCTGCCTATGCGGACGGCTTGAAGGCGGCGCGCTCGTTCTTCATGGACCGGTTGACCGCGATCGGCCTTCAGGACGTGCAGTTGCTGGATGGCGGCGGGCATCCGGCCGTCTATGGTGCGTGGAACGGTGCGCCGGGCGCCCCGACGCTCATCATTTACGGCCACTATGACGTGCAACCGCCCGAGCCGTTCGAGCTGTGGCAGAGCCCGCCTTTCGAGCCCACGGTGCGGAATGGCCGTCTCTACGCGCGCGGCGCCTCGGATGTGAAGGGCTCCACCACGATCGCGGTCGAGACCGTCGCCGCCTACCTCGCCGTCACTAGGCGCTGTCCGGTAAACGTAAAAGTCTTTATCGAAGGCGAGGAGGAGATCGGCAGCCCCAGCCTGCGCCGGATCGTCGAGCGCTACCGCAATCTGCTGCAGGCCGATGGCATGATCTCGGCCGATGGGGGCCGCGGCAGTACGGAGGTGCCCACCCTCAACACGGGCGCGCGCGGTATCGCTTGGCTCGAGGTCAACGTGCGCACGGCCGCCAAGGACATGCACTCGGGCCGCTACGGCGGTGCGCTGCGCAATGCGCTGCATGAGCTGGCGGCGCTGATTGCATCCCTGCACGATCCGGAAGGGCGCATCGCGGTGCCGGAATACATGGCAGGCGCGCCCGCGCTGACCCAGCAGCAGCGAAGCGACGCAGCAGCGCTCGCCATCGACGAAAAGGCCTTCTATGCGGACCTGGGTGGCGTATCGCGCGGCGACCCGAGCTATTCCGTGGTTGAACGGCTGACGCTGCTGCCCACTATCGAGGTCAACGGCATGTGCGGCGGCTATACCGGCCCCGGTGGCAAGACGGTGCTGCCGTGCACAGCGACGGCCAAGCTCACCATGCGGCTCGTGCCGGGCCAGGATCCGCAAAAGGCCGTGGAGGCCGTGCGCAGGCATCTGGAGGCGCGCTGTCCCGAGGGCGTGAAGCTGACGTTCTCGCAGAACGGTGGCGGCTCACCGGCTTCCTCGCTCGAGGCTGGCCATCCTCTGCTGGTTGCGGCCGAGACAGTGATCGAGCGCACGACGGGCCAGCGGCCGGTGCTGACCCGTCTCGGCGGCACTGTGCCGATCCTGGCGATCTTCAAGGAGATGCTGGGACTGGATGCCCTCGTGTTCGGATTTGCCAAGCCGGACGAGGACGTACACGCGCCCAACGAATTCTTCCACCTGTCGTCGATCCCTGAAGGCTTGAGGGCATGGACGCTGCTGCTGGCCGAGCTTGCCAAGTTCGCGCCGGAGGAGTTCCGCGCCTGAGCGGCGTCAGGCCAGATCGGCCAGGAACGATCGGGCGGGGTTTGCGTTGCACCATGGCTTTGGCGTGCCTTGGGGCGCGCATCCGTTGTCATGGAGGCTCGTTATGCGCACCCTATTCGCCACCACAGCGCTGTTTTGCGTGGGCATGGCTGCCGAGGCGCTGGCCACGCCATCGCTGACCCGAGATCAGTCGACCCGCCTGCAAGCTGCCATGGATGCGCAAGGCTGCGCAGGCGGCAACATCAGCGTCGGCGAGAGCGGGTTCGAGATCGTGCGCGCCGAATGCGGTGGCAGGATCTACGATCTGGTCTTCGATCACGAGTACAAGTTGCTGAAGAAAGACGCGCGGAATTGAGCGAGTGCTCACCGCATCGTCGGGATGACGAACTCCGCGCCCTCCTTGACACCGCTCGGCCAGCGGGAGGTGACCGTCTTGGTCTTGGTGTAGAAGCGCATGAAGTCGGGGCCGTGCTGGTTGAGGTCGCCGAAGCCTGAGCGCTTCCAGCCGCCGAACGTGTAGTAGGCGAGCGGCACGGGGATCGGCACGTTCACGCCCACCATGCCGACATTGACTCGGGCCGCGAAGTCGCGGGCCGCATCGCCGTCGCGTGTGAAGATGGCAACGCCATTGCCGTACTCGTGGTCGTTGGGCAGGCGCAGCGCCTCGTTGTAGTCCTTGGCGCGCACGACGGAGAGCACGGGGCCGAAGATCTCTTCTTTGTAGATGCGCATCGACGGCTTCACATCATCGAACAGGCAGCCGCCCATGTAGAAGCCGCCCTCGTAACCCTGCATCTTGAATTCGCGACCATCGACCTTGAGCTTGGCGCCTTCTTTGATGCCGATGTCGACGTAGCCCTTGACCTTCTCGACATGGGCGGCGGTGACGAGCGGGCCGAAATCGGCATCGGCCGAGGTGGAGGGGCCGACCTTGAGGCTCTCCACGCGCGGGATCAGCTTCTCGACCAAGATGTCCGCCGTCTTCTGTCCGACAGGCACCGCCACCGACACCGCCATGCAGCGCTCGCCGGCCGAGCCGTAACCGGCGCCGATCAACGCGTCGACGGCCTGATCCATGTCGGCGTCGGGCATGACGATCATGTGGTTCTTGGCGCCGCCGAAGCACTGCACGCGCTTACCCGATGCGCAGCCGCGCGTGTAGACGTACTCGGCGATCGGCGTCGAGCCGACGAAGCCCACGGCCTGGATGTCGGGGTCGTCGAGGATGGCGTCGACCGCATCCTTGTCGCCGTTGACGACGTTGAGAATACCGGCGGGCAGGCCCGCCTCCATCATCAGCTCGGCCAGCATCAGCGGTACGGAGGGATCGCGCTCCGAGGGTTTTAGGATAAAGGCGTTGCCGCAGGCGATAGCGGGTGCGAACTTCCACATCGGGATCATGGCGGGGAAGTTGAACGGCGTGATGCCGGCCACGACGCCGAGTGGCTGGCGCAGTGAATAAATATCGATGCCGGGACCGGCGCCCTCGGTGTACTCGCCCTTGATGAGGTGAGGCACGCCGCACGCGAACTCCGCCACCTCGACGCCGCGCTGGATGTCGCCTTTCGCATCGGCGATTGTCTTGCCGTGCTCGCGGGCGAGCTTGTCGGCCAGCATGTCATTGTCGCGGCCTACCAGCTCGACGAACTTCATCAGTACACGGGCCCGGCGCTGCGGATTGGTGGCGGCCCAGGCCGGTTGCGCCGCCTTGGCGTTCTCGACGGCAGCGCGGATCTCCTCCTTGCTCGCCAGCGGGACGCGGGCGGCAACCTCTCCCGTCATCGGCCAGAAGACGTTCCCGAACCGGCCCGAGCGGCCGCTGATCCGCTTGCCGCCGATGAAATGATAAAGCTCTTCAGCCATGCTGGCGTGTCCTCGTGCCTGAAATTCGTGCGGTAGGCGTTGGCGCCATGGTACGTGCGCGCTTCCCCGCTTCCAAGATGCAATTGCCTGATCATGTCTTGCGAACTCGACGAAAGTCGGATGATACGTGGCCGCCCTTGCGTCATCCCCTTGACTGCATTACAGGATCGGCAACCAAGAAAAACAAGAACATGGCGGCTTTGGCGGAGTGGCTGGGAGGAGTGGCGAGACGTGACGGTTGCGACTGGGTCCCGCCCGGCCGAGATGCCGGTTACCTCGAAGCTCGATACGATCCCCAAGCTCCTGCTGCGCAATGCTGAGCGCTACGCCACCAAGCCAGCCTTTCGCGAGAAGGAATTCGGCATCTGGCAGACCTGGACGTGGGCTCAGGCGCGCGACGAGATCCGCGCACTGGCACTCGGCCTCAAGAAGCTCGGACTTAAGCGCGGCGTAACGGTTGCCATCATCGGCGACAACCGCCCGCATCTCTATTGGGCGTTTACCGCGGCGCAGAGCCTCGGCGCCATTCCTGTGCCCGTGTACCAGGACTCGGTGGCCGACGAGATGGCCTTCGTGCTGACGCACGCCGAGGTGTCGTTTGCAATAGTCGAGGACCAGGAGCAGGTCGACAAGCTCATCTCCATCAGGGACAAGGTGCCGTCGCTCATCAAGGTCATCTACGACGATGCGCATGGCCTGCAAAAATACGATCCGGCTAATTTGCATTCGCTGGAAAGCGTGCAGGAGCTGGGCCGCAACGAGTTGAAGAGCGATCCGCGCGCGGCGGACGCCTGGCTCGCCGAGATCGCTCAGGGCAAAGGCTCCGATGTGAGCGTCATGCTGTACACGTCGGGCACGACCGGCCAGCCCAAGGGCGTGATGCTCACCCATGAGAACGTCGTCGTGTCGGGCGAGAACGCCAACGTGTTCGATCACTTCACGCAGGCCGACACCATGATCGCCTATCTGCCCATGGCGTGGGTGGGCGATCACATCTTTTCCTATGGACAGGCCTACGCAGGCGCGCTGTGCATCGCCTGTCCCGAGAGCCCCGACACCATCGTCGAGGATCGGCGCGAGATCGGCCCGACTTATTTCTTCGCGCCGCCGCGCGTGTTCGAGAACCTGCTTACCCAGATCATGGTGCGCATGGAGGACGCAGGCCCGTTCATGCGGGGCATGTTCCACTACTTCCTGCGGGTGGCGCGCCGATCGGGCGAGAAAATCCTGGATGGCAAGCCGGTCGGGCTCTTGGATCGACTGCTCTACAAGGGTGGTGATCTGCTCGTTTATGCGCCGCTCCGCAACCGCATGGGGTTCTCGAACCTGCGCGTAGCCTATACGGCTGGCGAGGCCATCGGCCCCGAGCTGTTCAGCTTCTTCCGCTCCCTCGGCATCAACTTGAAACAGCTCTACGGCCAGACCGAGGCCAGCGTCTTCATCACTCTGCAGCCGGATGGAGAAGTGTACCCGGAGACCGTTGGCAAGCCGGGTCCCGGCATCGAGATCAGAATTGAGGACAACGGCGAGGTCATGTTCAAGAGCCCGGGCGTGTTCTTGAAGTACTACAAGAACGACGAGGCGACGGCCGCTACCAAGACGGCAGACGGTTGGGCGCGCACGGGCGATGCCGGCTTCATCGACCAGCGCGGGCATTTGCGCATCATCGATCGCGCCAAGGACGTGGGCCGGCTCAACGACGGCGCGCTGTTCGCGCCGAAGTACATCGAGAACCGCCTCAAGTTCTTTCCGGAGATCAAGGAGGCGGTGGCGTTCGGTCATGGGCGCGACTACGTCGCCGCGCTCATCAACATCGATCTGACGGCGGTCGGTAGCTGGGCCGAGCGCAACGACATCGTATTCGCCAGCTATCAGGAGCTGGCCGCCCACCCTCAAGTGTACGAGATGATCGAGAAGCGGGTGGATGAGCTGAACAAGTCGCTCGCCTCCGAGCCGATGGTGGCTGGCTCTCAGATCCGCCGCTTTCTCATCCTGCACAAGGAGCTCGATGCCGATGACGGCGAGCTGACGCGCACGCAGAAGGTGCGCCGCAGCTTCATTGCCGATCGCTATGCGCCGCTCATCACAGCCCTTTACGACGGCTCGAACCGCTGCCTGATCAAAACCGAGGTGACGTTCGAGGACGGCCGCAAAGGTGAGATCACGGGCGACGTGCGCATCCTCGACATGAAGACCTATCCGGTCGCGGTAGCGGCGCTCAAGGAGGCGGCGGAATGAAGGCCGACGTCGAGGCGCACACGGAGCCGGTTGCCGACGGGCACGCCGCTGCACGGCGGATCGGTGACGTGCTGCTGGCGGTGGAGAACGTGTCGCTGGCCTTCGGCGGGGTGAAAGCGATCACGGATGTGTCGTTCGATATCCGTAAAGGCGAGATCCGCGCCATCATAGGCCCAAACGGCGCCGGCAAGACGTCGATGCTGAATGTCATCAACGGCTTCTATCACCCTCAAGAGGGCACGATTACGTTCAAGGGCAAGCGGCGCCACGACATGCGGCCTTATCTCGCCGCCTCCCAAGGCATCTCGCGCACGTTCCAGAACGTGGCGCTGTTCCGGGGCATGAGCACGCTCGACAACATTATGGCGGGGCGCACGCTCAAGATGCGGCGTGGTCTCGTCTGGCAGGCGCTGTACTGGGGACCGGCGCAGCGCGAGGAGATCAAGCACCGCGAGGTGGTCGAGCGCATCATCGATTTCCTCGAGATCCAGCACATCCGCAAGATGCCGGTCGGCAAGCTGCCCTACGGCTTGCAGAAGCGCGTGGAGCTTGGGCGCGCGCTAGCCATGGAGCCGGAGCTGCTGCTGCTCGACGAGCCGATGGCGGGCATGAACCTGGAAGAGAAGAAAGACATGTCGCGCTTCGTCCTGACCGTCAACGATCAGCTTGGCACGACTATCGCGCTTATCGAGCACGACATGGGCGTGGTGATGGATCTCTCCGACCGCGTCGTCGTGCTCGATTACGGCCGCAAGATCGCCGATGGCACGCCCGACGAGGTGCAGCGCGATCAACGGGTCATTGATGCGTATCTGGGCGTGGCGCACTAGCGCGGCGGAAGGAAGGACAAACGAGGCATGCTGTTCCTGCTGGAGACCGTGATCAGTGGCTTGCTGACGGGTGTCATGTACGCGCTTGTCGCGCTGGGCTTCGTGCTGATCTACAAGGCGTCGGGCATCTTCAATTTCTCGCAAGGCGTGATGGCGCTGTTTGCCGGCCTGACGGTGGTCGGCTTCATGTCGGGCACGACCCCGTTTACGTTCCAGGTCAACTCGTTCCCGCCGTGGATCCTGAACGCGGCCGCAGTGATGGCGGGCGCCATGGCGGTGCATCTGGCACAACGGCTGGTACGGCGCGCGCGGGGCTCCACCTCGACCGCTCCGGCAGCGGCGCTGGTCTTTGTGGCTGCCGCTACCCTTGTGGCGATCATGGCGCCGCGGCTGGGCCTGCATGTCTTGCCGTTCGACAAGCCGATCAATGTTGCCTGGGCCATGCCGGAGTGGGTGGCCATTCCCGCCACCATCGCCGTGATGATCCTGCTTGCCTACATCATCGAGCGCTATGTGCTGCGCCATCTGGTCAATCAGGAGCAGATCATCCTGTTCATGGCGACACTCGGGCTGGCCTACGTGCTGGAGGGCGCCGGCGATACGATCTGGGGCTCGGACGTCAAGAAGGTCGATGTGGGGCTGCCGGAGGGAGCCAGTGACTGGCTGCTCGACAATTACGGGCTCTATGTCGAGAAACTGGAGATCGCCGCCGCCGTCATCGCCACGGTGCTGGTGGTGGTGCTCGCCGTCTTCTTCCAGAGAACGCGCATCGGCCGGGCCCTGCGCGCCGTCGCCGACGATCACCAGGCCGCGCTTTCAGTGGGCATCTCCCTGCAGACGATCTGGGTGATCGTCTGGTCCGTGTCCGGCATCGTCGCGCTCGTCGCCGGTATCATGTGGGGAGCCAAGTCAGGCATTCAGTTCTCGCTGTCGCTGATCGCGCTGAAGGCGCTGCCGGTGCTGATCCTCGGTGGCTTCGAGTCGATCCCCGGCGCCATCGTGGGCGGCCTCATCATCGGCGTTGGCGAAAAGCTGGCGGAAGTCTATTTCGGACCGCTGGTGGGCGGGGCGATCGAGAACTGGTTTGCCTACATGCTGGCCCTAGCCTTCCTCCTCGTCAGGCCGCAGGGCCTGTTCGGCGAGAAGATCATCGAACGGATTTGAGGAGGCGCCGATGCTCTATCGCGAGGCAGGTCAGTTCAAAACGAGCTACGCAGCTGATCAGGCCATCTTTCCGATCCGGCAGGACCGGATCGGTATGTTCATCATCCTCGGCATAGCGTTTCTGGTCGTCCCGTTCACGCTCACCGACTTCTCTTTGAACGCGATCTGGCTGCCGTTCCTGGTCTATGCGCTGGCGGCCCTTGGACTCAATATTCTGACCGGCTATTGCGGTCAGGTCTCGCTCGGCACCGGCGCGTTCATGGGCGTCGGCGCCTACTCCGCGTTCAAGCTGATGACGGCGTTTCCGGAGCTGAACGTCGTCGTCGTCTTCCTGGCGTCCGGTCTGATTACGGCCGCCGTCGGCATGCTGTTCGGACTGCCCAGTTTACGGATCAAGGGCTTCTACCTGGCCGTGGCCACGCTCGCGGCTCAGTTCTTCCTGGTCTGGCTGTTCTACAAATGGGGCTGGCTCAGGAACTACTCCAACACGGGCCAAATCACCGTGCCGCCGCGCGAGCTGCTCGGCTTCATGGTCACGGGGCCCCGTGCCAACGACGTTGCCAAGTACCTGCTGACGCTTTCGGTCGTGGCCGTCCTGGCGCTGGCCGCCAAGAACATGGTGCGCGGGCGGCTCGGTCGCTCATGGATGGCCATACGTGACATGGACATCGCCGCGGAGCTGATGGGAATTAGGCCGCTGCAGGCCAAGCTGTCGGCCTTCGGGGTCAGCTCGTTCTATGTGGGCGTGGCCGGCGCCATGCTGTTCGCGATCTGGCTCGGGGCGGCCGAGGCCGGGGAGACATTCGGCATCCAACCGTCCTTCAACGTGCTGTTCATGATCATCATCGGCGGCCTTGGCACGATACTCGGGTCCTTCCTCGGCGCCGCGTTCCTGGTGACGCTGCCGCTGTTTCTGCGCCTGATTTTCATAGATGGCCTGGGCATGCACTCGGTCCACGCTCAGCACGCGCAAATCGTCGTGCTCGGCCTGCTCATCATCCTCTTCCTGATCCTGGAGCCGCACGGCCTCGCCCGGCTCTGGCAAACCGTGAAGGAGAAGCTGCGTCTTTGGCCTTATCCGCATTGACCTCGACCAGTGTCCCGATCGCGAAGTTCGTCGGGTTTGCGGCAACCATTGAACGAACTTCGCGATCGAAAGGACACTGGCTGGCTTAGGTTTTCTAGTGTGATTCAGATCGAGAAATTCGCTCACGGGCCTGCCGTGAATACCGGCGAATTTCTCGATCATCACACTAGGTCGCACCGGGCGGGCGCCGGTGATACAAAGTTTGCAAGCATCGGGCGCGCTCGAACCGATGCGCGACGAAACCAAAATGGAGGAGACAGCATGAGACACAGATATCTATCCCGCGCTTTTGCGGGCCTCGCTGCCAGTGCGCTGCTGACAGGGCCGGCACTTGCGCAGTACGAGATCGTCATCCCGACGCTCGACTATCGCACCGGACCGTTTGCGCCCAACGGCATACCGTTCGCCAACGGCCAGGTCGACTACTACATGATGCTCAACGAGCGCGATGGCGGCATCAACGGAATCAAGATCAAGACGGTCTCTTGCGAGACGGCTTACAATACCCAGCAGGGCGTCGAGTGCTACGAGAAGACCAAGGGTATTGAGCCGTCGGGTGCGGTCATGTATCAGCCGCTTTCGACCGGCATTACATACCAAATCATCCCCAAGGCCTCAGAGGACAAGATCCCCGTCTTCTCGATGGGCTATGGCCGCACGTCCGCCGCCGACGGTACGGTCTTCCCGTGGGTGTTCAACTTTCCAGCGACATACTGGAGTCAGGCCTCGGCGCTGGTGAAGTATATCGGCGACCGCGAGGGCGGCATCGACAAGCTCAAGGGCAAGAAGATCACGCTCGTCTATCACAACTCCGCCTACGGCAAGGAGCCGATCCCGACGCTGCAGGCGCTCTCCAAGAAGCACGGCTTCGAGTACAAGGACATCGCCGTCGACAGCCCAGGCCAGGAGCAGAAAGCCGTGTGGCTGCAGATCCGTCAGGACAAGCCCGACTGGGTGCTGCTGTGGGGCTGGGGCGTGATGAACCAGGTGGCCGTCAAGGAAGCAGCCTCGATCCGCTTCCCCATGGATCGCTTCATCGGCGTGTGGTGGTCGGGCTCGGAGAATGACGTCAAGCCGGCGGGCGATGCGGCCAAAGGCTATCTGTCCGGCACCTTCCATGCTTCGGGAGACAATTTCCCGGTGCACAAGGATGTGGTGAAACACGTCTATGACAAGGGCAAGGCGGTCGACCCCTCGTTCAAGGATCGTATCGGCGAGGTGCTGTACAATCGTGGACTGATCGCTGCGATGTGGACCACGGAAGCCATTCGCAAGGCCATGGAGATCCACAAGACCAAGGAGGTCAAGGGCGCCCAGGTCCGCGACGGCTTTGAGAGCCTCGACGTCGACGATGCCAGATTGAAGCAGCTGGGTTTCGAGGGCCTGACGTATGCGGTCAAAGTCACTTGCGCCAATCACGAGGGGCCCGGCCTAGTCGCGGTCCAGCAATGGGACGGCAAGCAGTGGAAGATCGTGTCCAAGGGCTACTACGAGCCGGACCGCGAGGTTGTGAACGCACTGATCAAGGAAGACGCCGAGAAGTACGCCAAGGAGAACAACATCAAGCCGCGTGAGTGCAAGTAGATCAGGCGATGCAGCCTCAGACACCAAGAGACGCAAGCAAAGAGTCGGGGGCGGCCGTGCCGGCCCCGATTCTCCGCGTCAACAATATCGAGGTAATCTACAACCACGTCGTGCTGGTGCTCAAAGGCGTTTCGCTGTCGGTGCCGCGCGGCGGGATCGTCGCCATTCTCGGCGGCAATGGTGCCGGCAAGACGACGACGCTGCGCGCCATTTCCAACTTGTTGCATGCCGAGCGTGGCGAGGTGACCAAGGGCTCCATCGTCTTCGACGGCGCCGAAGTGCATCGCCTGACGCCCAACGATCTGGTGCGCCGCGGCTGCATCCAGGTGATGGAGGGGCGGCACTGCTTCCGGCACTTGACGGTCGAGGAAAATCTGATGACCGGCGCTTACACGCGGCGCGATGGCAGCGCGGCGATCAAGCGCGACCTCGACTTGATCTACGGCTATTTCCCGCGCCTCAAGGAGCGCCGGCAGAGCCTCACCGGTTATATCTCGGGCGGCGAGCAACAGATGACGGCGATCGGCCGGGCTCTGATGTCGAAGCCGAAGATGATGCTACTGGACGAGCCCTCCATGGGGCTCGCGCCACAGCTCGTCGATGAGATCTTCGAGATCACCAAGCGGTTGAACCGGGAGCAGGGCGTGTCCGTGCTGCTGGCCGAGCAGAACACCAACATGGCCTTGAAGCACGCCACCTACGGCTACATTCTCGAGAATGGACGCATCGTGCTCGATGGCAATGCAGCGGAGCTGCGCGAGAATGCCGACGTGAAGGAATTCTATCTCGGCATCTCAGGCGGCGAGCGCAAGTCGTTCCGCGACGTCAAGCAGTACAAGCGGCGCAAGCGCTGGCTGGCCTGAAAGCCGCGCTCGCCGCCACGGACCAACTACTTTGTAGGGAAGTTTGCAACGCATGACGGGCGATCATTTCGACCATCTCGAGACCCGCGACCCAGAGGCGCGCGAGCAGGCGCAGTTCGCGCTGCTGCCCGATCTCATCCGTCTGGCGATGGAGAAGGCGCCGGGCTGGGCGGAGCATCTCGAGGGAGTTGATCCGGCACCCGTGCACACGCGGACGGCGCTGGCGAAGCTGCCTATCCTGCGCAAGGCCTCGCTGAAAGAGCTGCAGGCAGCGCGCCCGCCGTTCGGCGGCTTTGCCACCTCGCCAACCGGCGCGCTCGGGCGCATCTTCATGTCGCCGGGGCCGATCTTCGAGCCCGAGGGCTTCGGCGAGGACTGGTGGCGCACGGCTCGCGCGCTCTATGCGGCGGGCCTCCGCAAAGGCGATATCGTGCACAACACGTTCGCCTACCATCTGACGCCCGGCGGCTCGATTCTGGATTCGGGCGCGCGGGGGCTGGGCTGCACGGTCATTGCAGCGGGTCCGGGCAATACCGAGCAGCAGCTGGAGGCCATTCAGCACTTGAAGCCCACGGTCTACGTCGGCGTGCCGGACTATCTGAAGATCCTGCTCGACAAGGCGAAAGAGGCGCGCAAGGACGCGTCCTCGATCACGAAGGCCTCTGTGGGCGGCGGCGCTTTGTTCCCCTCGCTGCGAGCGGAATACAAACAGCGCGGCATTGCCTGCTATCAGACGTATGCTACGGCTGACCTCGGCATCATCGCCTATGAGAGTCCGGCGCTTGAGGGCATGATCGTCGACGAAGGCGTCATCGTCGAGATCGTGCGGCCGGGCACGGGCGATCCGGTGCCGGAGGGAGAAGTCGGCGAGGTTGTGGTGACGGCGTTCAATCGCGACTACCCGATGATCCGGCTCGCCACCGGCGACCTGTCGGCCGTGCTCAGCGGACGCAGCCCGTGCGGCCGCACCAACATGCGCATCAAAGGCTGGCTTGGCCGTGCGGATCAGACGACGAAAGTCAAAGGCATGTTCGTGCATCCTGAGCACGTAGCTGAGCTGGCCAAGCGCCATCCGGGCGTCGGCCGGATGCGGCTGGTGATCGGGCGCGCGGGCGAGCAGGACACCATGATGTTGCGTGCGGAGGCGGCCACTGTCGACGCGAGCCTCAAAAGCGCACTGGCGGAGGCGTTGCAGGCCGTCACCAAGCTCAAGGGCGAGGTGGAGATCGTGGCCATGGGCACGCTGCCGAACGACGGCAAGGTCATTGCCGATGAGCGGACTTACGGGTGAGTGGCGTCGAAGCCGGCCGACTGCTCGCGTTCCCACAAGATCCTGCGATGATCGATCTTGCCCGGAAACAGGATGCTGGGAGCGGGAGCGAACTCGATAAAGAGCCTGCCGCCCTCGATCCTGAAACGACGCCGTTGCTCCGTGCCGTTCCAACTTTCATTCCAAGACGCGTCGACAACCGTCACGAACTCATTGCCTTCGACGCGGTATCTGCCGGTGTAGGCCAGCATGGACTTGTGCAAGGCAGCACGCTCCTGCTCACCTTCGCCGGTCTTTCGGTTGCCGGCCGTGGTGAGCGCCATGGCGCGTCCTTCGCGCGTCAATATCAAGAACCCCTTCGGCTGCGCCCCAAAGAGATCTCTTGCTTCACCGTTCACGACCACTTGCCATGAAATCAGCTTCCAGGTGCCGATCAGCGCTTCGCCCCGTCATGGCGTTCCTCCTGAAGTACTACTGCTCAAGCCCTGATCGTCTGATCTACCCCTTGAACAAATCTCCGTAACGCGCGCGCAGATCGGCCTTCTGCACCTTGCCCATGGCGTTGCGCGGCAGCTCGGCCAGCGTGAATACGCGCTTGGGGCATTTGAACTTGGCAAGCTGCTGCACGCTGAACATTGCTGCTTATAGTGGCACTAAGATATTGTGATACTTGATTTTTTTACCGAGAACGCGTTAGATGGCTCCCTGCCTGAAAACACTCCAACACAGGACTTTTGCGTGCCTCACGCGTGCCTCACGGACAGACGGGTCGCCAATCTTCCTGCACCTCCCAAGGGTCAGGTGACGCATTGGGACACTCTCAAGGGTTTCGGATGCCGCGTCTCGTACGGCGGGTCGAAGACCTTCGTCGTTATGCACGGCCCAAGGGGTCGCAGGCGTAGAACAACAATCGGCACCTACCCGCGTGTCAGCCTTTCCGAGGCTCGATCAACGGCACGGCAAATCCTCGCTCAAATAACGTTGGGGCAGCACAGGCCAAGATCGACGACGACGTTCGACGTCGCATTGGAAAAGTATCTCACCGAGAAGGCTACAGACAGCCGAAAGACAACCACCCACGAACGTGAGCGGGTGCTTAGACGCCACTTCTCGCCTGTACTTGGCTGGAAGTCTCTTTCCGACATCACTCCACTGGACATAGCTGAGATCACTGACGACCTCGTAGATACGCCCGCAATGGCGCGATCGGCTCTTGTCTTTGGCAAAGCCATGCTTCACTGGTGCGTCCGGCGTGGCTACATACAAAACTCTCCATGTGAGCCGCTTCAAATTCCGCGAAGACCCGGACGAGCTCGCGTGTTATCCGACGTAGAGCTGGCTCAAATTCTGCGAGCTTGCTTGGAAATGCCAGGAGCGTTTTCTTCTATAGTGCTGCTGCTGATCATAACCGGACAGCGGAAGGGCGAAGTAGGCTCTCTCACCTGGAACATGATTAATCAAGACCAACGTTTGATTACCTTG
Organism: uncultured Alphaproteobacteria bacterium; assembly: GCA_963806735.1. Lineage (GTDB taxonomy): Bacteria > Pseudomonadota > Alphaproteobacteria > Rhizobiales > Hyphomicrobiaceae > CADEFX01. The sequence goes on from CAWEBE010000049.1 coordinate 87,854, forward strand.
CCACCGGCGCTCACGAAGAATAAGCGTGGGCAGATCTTGCCCTATGGAGACATCGCCGCCCAGTTTCTAGCGAACATCCCAAAGACAGGCGGATTGCTCTTCCAAGCTAGAAGGCGGGACACGCCGCTAAGGGGGTGGAGCTATGCCAAGAATAGTTTTGATCGTAGATGTCCGCTTGACCCCTGGACCCTCCACGATCTTCGCCGCACGTTTGCAACAATTCACGCATCAATCGGAACGCCACTTCACATAATCGAACGACTGCTCAATCATGTGACCGGCCAGATCTCAGGGGTAGCGGCGATCTATAACCGTCACAAGTATCTTGAGGAGATGCGTGAGGCTGTGATGCAGTATGAGATGCGGATCAACAGTCTCATAACCTGAAGGTCGTTGGTTCAAATCCAACCCCCGCAACCAATCTTTTCAATGACTTAGACAACCTCGATGTTAGTTCAATTCGCTGCTGGGTAGCGCCTGGGTAGCAAATTCCAGGGCGTTCTGATGCTCAACGACGCTCCGGCAAGTTGAGGTTCGTCCCAACTCCGAACTCCGGCACGTGGGTAGCCGCGCGCTACACCAACGAGGAGGCCGGCAAGGTTCTGCGGCGCTATTGGACTACCGCATGCTCCAAGTGCCCGCTCAAATCACAATGCACGACAGGGCCGGAGCGCAGCATCGCGCGGTGGGAACATGAGCACCTGCTCGACGCCGTACAGCAGCGCCTCGATGCGAACCCGCAAGCCATGCGTCAGCGGCGCGAAACGGTCGAGCATCCGTTCGGCACAATGAAGGCGCGCATGGGAGCGACACACTTCCTGATGACGACGCTGCCGAAGGTCGCCGCCGAGATGGCGCTCTCGGTGCTGGCCTACAATCTGACCCGCGTCATGAACATCGTCGGCATCAAGCCGCTGATCGCGGCGATCCGGGCCTGAGGCCCGCGCAGCCCCCCGCCGGATCTAGTCGCTCGAACTCCTGCCAGCGCGTTATCACACAGCCAAGACCCAGATCGGAGCTTCGGCAGGTCGGCCGGCAGTGCGCTCGCCCACAGAAACCGGCTTACGCCGTGCGGCTCGACAGAACTTGCCAGCTCCTGTTCTGCTTGTGGTCTGGCAGACTCGATCCTCACAGTCCGACCTCAGCGCGCATCCGGAAGATCGGGTCCCGCTGGTCGCGACTGAAACCGGCCCAGTCCGCCTTGAGCGGGGGAACCTCTCCCAGGGCGAGGCGCGTTGTCTCGAACACCACGATGCGATGAGCAATCCGCCAGACGCCGGCCCGGCGCTCCACGCGATCAACGTATCTGCCGTAATGCGAGAGCTGTATGGGGCCACCCCTGGCCGAGGCGCCGTATTGGCGCTGCGCCTCGGGACCGAGCGTGTGGGCGGTGAAGAAGTAGGTCTCGGCGACAGCGACATCGGGCTTAGCGAATTCGATCAGGCATTCGCCGAGGAAATGCATGACCTGCGTCGCGCCGCCTGTGCGTGACTTGGCGAACTCGATGAAGCCATCGATTCCACCCTTGTAGTCACCGTGATCGTCATAGGCGTCCGTGTGATAGGTGGCGCGGACTGCGTCCCAATCGGCCCGGTCGACGCCACGGCAATAGCGGGCCATCAAGTCGCGGATCTCGTCCTTGTGGATCAGTCGCTGCAGCGCGTCGCTCATGCGGGTCTCCCTTCTGGTTGCATTCATCCCACCAGATGCTCGCGAAGGCAGCGGCCGACCAATGCGAGTGTATCACGTGCCGCCTGCGTGTCCCGGGTCCAGCCAAGGAAGCCGTGGGGGTGGTCCGCCACCTCGACGACCTCAGCTGGGATGCCTAGAGAGCCGGCTCGTGCGCTTGCGCATGAGCGCGCGCATCTCGGGGATCGGCACGGGCGGTACTACACCACGCTCGAGCTCGGCGATGGTCTCCAGCGCCCTTCTCGCGTCGGCGTGCAGAGGGCGATCTTGCGCATGCTGGTGCTCCTTGTCGACGTGGGGTGCGTGCCGCTCTATGCCGACCTCGCTGTAACAGCCCTATCGCGCGGCCAGCTCAACGGCCACCGAGGTTGGGTCCGAGCCAATCAACCCTTTTGTGCTTGCTGCGCGCAAGAGGCCATGCCTAAATCCGTGCAATAAGAAAACGGCAAGCAATCCTGTCGGAATACTGCTGAAGCCGGTTGCGATGGAGGAGGAAGACCCGATGGGTACGTCTAGGCGTACGTTCGTCAAGGGTAGCGTGGCAACCGCCGCCGCCGTATCCGCTCCCGGCCTGCTCAGGGCACAGTCTGCACCCGCCAGAGCGCGCACGCTGCGCACTGTGCTGCACGGCGACCTCAAGATCTTCGATCCCATCTGGACGACGGCGAACATGACCGGCAACCACGGTCTGCTGATCTACGACACCCTGTTCGGCATGGACGACCAGCGCAACGTCAAGCCGCAGATGGTCGACACATGGGGCGTATCTGATGACAAGAAGACCTATACCTTCACTTTGCGCGACGGTTTGAAGTTCCACGACGGGCAGGTCGTCACGAGCAGGGATGTCGTTGCCTCAATTCGCCGCTGGTCCGCCCGCGACGGCGCCGCCCAGCACTTGTTCAAGCGGGTTGCCGACACGCCGATCAAGGACGACAAGACGTTCCAGATCGTGCTCAACGAGCGCTATGGCCTCGTGCTCGAAGCGCTCGGCAAGATCGAAACCAACCTGCCCGTCATCATGCGCAAGAAGGACGCGGAGACCGATCCCAACCAGCAGGTGACGACCAAGGTTGGCTCCGGCCCCTTTATTTTCAACGAGGCCGAGACCACGTCCGGCCAGCGCTACGTCTACGACAAGTATCCGGGCTATGTGCCACGCAAGGAGCCGCCCTCCGGCATGGCCGGCGGCAAGGTCGTCAAAGTCGATCGTGTCATCATCGAGAACATGGCCGACGAGCAAACCGCGGTCGCGGCCTTGAAGGCCGGTGAGATCGATTTCTACGAGATCCCGCCAATTGACCTGCTGGACCAGCTTGAGAGCGACAAGAACATCAAGCTCGATGTCCTCAATAAGGGCGGCAATGTCGGCATGTGCCGTCTAAACTGGCTGCACCCGCCCTTCGACAAGGTCGAGGCGCGCCAGGCCATGCTCTACCTCATCAAGCAGGAGGACATCCTCAAAGCGGTATTCGGAAACCCGCAATACTATCGCGCCTGCGGATCGCTTTTCGGCTGCACCGGCCTGATGCAGAGTGACGCGAATACCGATTGGCTAAAAGGCGGCCAGAACATCGCCAAGGCCCGAGAACTCTTCCAGAAAGCCGGCTACGACGGCCGCCCGGTGGTCATCCTTCAAGCGACTAATATCGCCTTCATGAATAATGCGTGTCTGCTCGTTGCTCAATGGCTGAAAGAAGCGGGCGTCAATGCCGAGCTGGCTGCATCCGACTGGGGCGCGGTCGTTACCCGGCGCGCCGTCAAGAAGCCAGTCGCCGAGGGCGGTTGGAACATCTTCATCACCTGGGGCTCGGGCGAGGGGTTCGACAACCCGATCGGGTTCGTCGCTCACATGGCGAACGGTGAACCGGGATGGTTCGGCTGGCCCAAGGACGACCTACACGAGAAGCTTCGAGACGAGTGGGCGCTCGCAGGCACGCTCGACGAGCGCAAAGCGATTGCACGCAAGTTGCAGGAGAACGCCTGGACTTACGTGCCGATGGCGCTGCTCGGCCAGTGGGCGCCGCCGGTCGCCCGCCGCGCCAATGTCAACGGGTTTATCCCCATCCCGGCCCACGTGCCCTTCTGGAACGTCGAGAAGGTCTAAAACCGGGCGTTCGTCTTGCCAACGCGGGAGGTCGTATTGCCGCGCGGCTACCGTGGGTAATGGCCCTGCTCGGCTGGTAAGCTTCGCTCATGCTGGCTTTCATCGTCTATCGACTGCTCTCGACCCTGGTGGTCATGGCGATCGTTGCCGTGTTCATTTTCCTGCTCCTGCATCTGTCGCCGGGAGACCCCGCCGCCATTATCGTCGGCGACAACGCCACACAGGTGCAAATCGACGCCGTTCGCAAGCAACTCGGCCTCGACGATCCTCTCGCTGTGCAGTTCGTGCGCTGGGTCGGCGGGGTTCTCAGAGGCGATCTTGGCATCTCGATCTTTTCTCATGAGCCCGTTAACAAGCTTATTGCGCAACGCATTGAGCCGACGGTGTCACTGGCGGCCACCACGCTCGTGCTGGCGGTTGTCATCGCCGTTTCCTTCGGTGTGCTTGCCGCCTGGAAAGTCGGGACGTGGCTCGATCGAACTCGTCATGATGCTGTCGGTCCTAAGCTTTTCTGTTCCCGTATTCGTCGTCGGCTACCTGCTCATCTATGTGTTCTCGATTAAGCTCGGATGGCTGCCGGTGCAAGGCTATACACCCATCGACGAGGGTTTCGTTGTCTGGGTCCGCCATCTGATCCTGCCCTCCATTGCGCTCGGCCTCGCCTATGTGGCCCTCATAGCCCGCATTACGCGCACGGCCATGCTGGACGTGCTGTCGGAAGACTACATCCGCACGGCTCGCGCCAAAGGCGTCGCTACTGGCCCTGTGCTGATGAAGCACGCATTGAAGAACGCTGGCGTCCCGATCGTGACGGTGATCGGCATCGGGGTTGCGCTGCTAATCGGTGGGGTGGTCATCACGGAAACGGTTTTCAATATCCCCGGCGTCGGCCGGCTGGTTGTCGACGCGATCTCGCAGCGCGACTATCCAATTATCCAGGGGGTGACGCTGATCTTTTCGGGCGTCTATGTGATCGTGAATCTCATCGTCGACCTTAGCTACACCCTGCTCGACCCGAGGATCCGCTACTGATGGTCGATGTGGCCACCACACCCGCCACGCTCTCGCCGAGCCGGGCCGCGAGGGGCGCTCGCGCCCGGCGTTACGTGCGGCGCAATCCGACCCTGGTCTTCGGCCTCGTCATCCTCGGCGTCATGCTCCTAGCGGCGCTGTTCGCCCCCTGGATCGCCGGCGACCCCTATTCGATGAAACCGGTGCAGCGCTTCAAGCCGCCGTCCGACGCGCTTTGGTTTGGAACCGACAATCTTGGTCGTGATGTCTATGCGCGAACCATTTATGGCGCTCGCGTCTCCCTTGCCGTCGGCCTCAGCGTGGCGCTCGTTGCCGTCTCGATCGGGCTCGTGGTTGGTCTGCTCGCGGGCTTCTTCAGGCCGGTCGAGCTGCTCGTCATGCGGCTGATGGACGGGCTGATGGCGATTCCGGCGATCTTGCTCGCCATCGCCCTCATCTCGCTGTTCAAAGGAAGCGTGGCGGTCGTCATCATCGCCATCGTCATCCCCGAGGTGCCGCGCGTCGCGCGCCTCGTGCGCTCGGTCGTGCTCACCACCCGCGAGCAACCGTATGTCGAGGCAGCGATCGCGAGCGGCACGCCAGTGACACGGATTCTGTGGCGCCATATCCTGCCTTCGACCTTTCCGCCGCTGATCGTGCAGGCCACCTACATCTGCGCATCCGCCATATTGATCGAGGCGGGCCTCTCTTTTCTGGGCGCCGGCACGCCGCCCGAGATCCCGACCTGGGGCAATATGATTGCGTCCAGCCGCGTCTATCTTGCGAGGGCACCATGGACCGTGTTCTGCCCAGGGATCGCCCTGGCGCTGGTCGTTCTCGCCGTCAACCTCGTGGGGGATGGGCTGCGCGACAGGCTCGACCCACGCATCGCGCGCCGTATGTGAGGCAAGCCATGGCGGCGCCACTGCTGGCGGTAAGAGATCTCGAGACCCACTTCTTCACGGAGGATGGCATCACTCGAGCTGTAAACGGGGTCTCGTTCGAGGTCGGTCTCGGCCAGACGCTCGGGATCGTCGGCGAGTTCGGGCTGCGGCAAGAGCGTGACTGCGCTCTCGGTTCTGCGCTTGCTGCCCCCGCGTATTGGACGCACGGTTGCCGGCTCTGTCTGCTTCGAAGGCCAGGACCTGCTGGCGCTCAGCGAGGCCCAGATGCGCGGCATTCGCGGCAACAGTATCGCCATGATCTTCCAGGAGCCGATGACCTCGCTCAATCCGGTCCTGACGATCGGCCACCAGATCGCGGAATCCTTGCGCGTCCACAAAGGGATGGGGCGAGAGAAGGCGCGCGAGCGCGCGCGTCTGCTGCTCGAGGTCGTGCGCATTCCTGACGCGCGGAGCCGACTCGACGACTATCCCCACCAGTTCTCCGGCGGCATGCGCCAGCGGGCGATGATCGCCATGGCGCTGGCCTGCAGCCCGAAGCTGCTCATCGCCGACGAGCCGACCACCGCGCTCGACGTGACGATCCAGGCCCAGGTCCTCAAGCTCATCCTCGAGCTGAAAGCGAAGACGGGCGCGGCAGTCATCCTCATCACCCACGACCTCGGTGTGGTGGCCGAGACGTGTCAACGCGTTGTGGTCATGTACGCGGGTCGCAAGGTAGAGGAGGCTTCGGTCCTGGAGCTGTTCGATCGGCCGGCGCATCCCTACACGCGCGGGCTCCTTGCCTCGATCGCGCGCGGGCGTGCAGGCGCGCGGGCGAAACGTTTGCAGGAGATCCCGGGCGTCGTGCCATCGCTCAGGGAGCCTATTGCCGGCTGCGCCTTCGCGCCCCGCTGCGGCCATTCCACGGATCGCTGCCACAGAGAGGCGCCGGCCTTGCACGACATTGGTAGCATTGATGGAGGCCCTCATCTGGCAGCCTGCTTCTTCGCTAAGGAGCTGCTTGCATCATGACCGCCCAGGTCGGCGACCCTCGGGCGCGCGTGGGCCGGTTCGTGCTCGAGGTCGAAGGGCTCAAAAAATACTTTCCCGTGCGGCGGGGTCTTCTCAAGCGCACGCGCGCCGAGATCAGGGCCGTCGACGGCGTCAGCTTTGCGCTGGAGCCCGGTGAGACGCTGTGTCTCGTGGGCGAATCGGGCAGCGGCAAATCGACCGTCGGCCGCCTCGTCCTTCGCCTGATCGAGCCGACCGAGGGCAGCGTGCGCCTCGACGGTCATGACATTACGCGGCTCGGCCGCGAGGAGATGCGCCCGTGGCGGAAGCGCATGCAGATCGTCTTCCAGGATCCCTATGCCTCGCTCAACCCCCGCATGACGGCAGGCCAGATCGTTGCCGAGCCGCTCGAGAATTATCCGGATGCCGCGGTTCCAAAGCACGCGGAGCGTGTCGCCCGACTGTTTGAGCGGGTGGGCCTCAGGACCGACACTGTTGGAAAATATCCCTTCGAGTTCTCCGGCGGTCAGCGCCAGCGTCTCGGTCTGGCGCGTGCACTTGCGCTCAACCCTTCGCTCATCGTTGCGGACGAGCCCGTCTCCGCGCTTGATGTCTCCGTGCAAGCTCAGGTCTTGAACCTCATGATGGACCTGCAGGAGGACCTGAAGCTTGCCTACCTCTTTATCAGTCACGACCTGGGCGTGGTCGAGCACATCGGTCATCGGGTGGCCGTGATGTACCTCGGGCGGATCGTCGAAATCGCCGGCAAGGAAGAACTGTTTGCGCGGCCACTGCATCCCTATACGCGCGCACTGCTGGCGGCGGCCCCCATACCTGATCCGCGCGCAAAAAAGGAGCGCATTGTACTCGAAGGCGACGTGCCGTCGGCGATTGCGCCGCCGTCCGGTTGCCACTTCCACACCCGTTGCCCGTTCGCGTTCGGACGCTGCCGGAAGGAGGAACCGGTGCTACGCGATGCCGGTGGCGGCCGCCGGTTTTCATGCCACCTGGATCCATAGGGCCACTCCAACCCGATCGCGCAACGAACTATTCTTTGGGCCACAGCCGGCCAGAATCCCTGCGCCTGATCGAACAAGAGCGCCTTACCCGAGTTTGGGGTTTCGACACACAGCTCTCTGCATTTTGTGCCCATCCCAGTTTAAGGCTTACTGGTTTGAGCAGCCTGAGCGACGCTCGGTTATCCTGACGGTCGAAAGGAGGACGCTTGGCTGACCTCAGGCTACCCATTGCCCAGCTTGGAATTTAGAAGTCATCGATCCTGCTACTGGCCAGAAGCTACAAAATGGAGACTTGGGAGAGCTGTGTGCACGCGGGTACTCTGTCATGCAGGGCTATTACAAGAAAGCGGAGGAAACGGCCAAGGCTATTGACCAGGACGGCTGGCCGCATAATTGAGCCAGGTTGTTTGCGCGTGCATCGTCCCTGTGCTTGACCGCAGCGGACCCTTGACTATCTCACTGCGTTTTGTGGGGCAAATTGGGTGCGGAAAGTTAGTCGTCGTCAAGCAGGGCCAGAACGTCGTGAATGACCCAACTCGGACATTGCCTGCTGTGGGCTTCAACTCGATCGGTTGGATTTCTCAAACCAAGGTGGTCTACGCGACGACGGCGGCAACCTCGTAGGTGCTGGGAACGGGTGCGCCCGTGAGATGCTTCATGAATTCAGCGCGTCCGTGGATCTGCTCGGGGCTGGTGGCGTTGCGCTTCTGCGCCTCCTCGCTCTCCCAGATCGTGATCGATAGGAACTGATTGGCTGCTCGGTCGAAGAACAGATATCCCGCCACGAGCCCCTTGCCTTTGAACGCGCCGATGTGCTGCGGCCACTCGGCGATCGCCGTGTCTGCGGAACCTGGCTTGGGGCTCGAGGTCATCACGCGTGCGTACATTGCAGGGCTCCATGGTTTGACGTGCTTGGCTTTGCCAGTCTGGCGGTTCGCATGCGCGATCGCAAACGCCGAGTTTCGAAGCCGGTGCGTTTGTTCGCCACACAATCGGGACCTTATCCTTCGCATAGTGTCACGCCGCCGCCCGAGAGGAAAATCCAACGATGGCTGATTTCATCACGCTGCAGGAGATGCTGCTGATCGCGCACGACAAGGTCGAGCCCGGCTTGTGGGATTTCATCAACGGTGGCACCGAGTCCGAGGTCACGCTTCGCCGCAACCGTCACGGGCTCGACCGTCTCGCATTTCGTCAACGGGTCCTGAGCGACGTGTCCCGCATCGATACGTCCACCACTTTTCTGGGGCACAAGCTCGCCCTGCCAGTCATGATGGCTCCCGTGGGCTCGCTGGCGCTCATCGATCCTGCAGGCGCTGTCAGCGTCGCGGCGGCGTGCAAGACGTTCGGCTCGCTGCTCATCTACAGCACCTTCGCCGACCCCCCGCTCGACGTGGTGCGGGCCAAGGTCGACCATCCTCTGATACTCGGCCTCTATGTCCGGGGTGACCAAGCTTGGCTCGACCAAGCCATCGACCAGGCGAAGGCAGCAGGCTGCGCGGCAATTGTCGTTGTCACTGAGGCACCCTACTACTCTCGGCGCGAGCGTGATCTCATCAACAAGTTCCGCTCCCGCGGCAGCAAATCGGGCACCTATGCCGCGACCCAAAAGATCCTGCGCGACGGCGGCACCAACGATGCCGTCGCCGCCGCCGAGGCCCGTATGGTCACGGCGAGACTGACTTGGCAAACCATCGAGCGCATTCGCACCCGCTCGTCGCTGCCGGTCATCCTGAAAGGTATCTCGACTGCAGAGGATGCGCGGCTCGCCGTCGACCATGGGGCGAGCGCCGTCTACATCTCCAACCACGGCGGACGCCAGCTCGATTGCGCGCGCGGCTGCATCGAGGTGCTGCCGGAGATTGTCGATACCGTCGCCGGGAAGGCCGAGGTCATCATGGATGGCGGCATCTATCGCGGCACCGACGTGCTGAAGGCGATTGCGCTCGGCGCCAGAGCAGTGTGCGTCGGTCGGCTGCAGTGCTGGGCACTCGCAGCGGGCGGTGAGGCCGGACTGGTGCAGATGATGGAAATCCTTGAGGAGGAGATCATCATCGCCATGGGGCTCCTCGGTGTAACCAAGCTGTCGGAGCTGGGTCGCAATCACTTGTTCGCAACCGACGCCCTCGACCCGCCGCACATCTTTAACCCCTTCCCGGTCGTCAAGGAGCGCCTCGCGCGGCACACGCCTCCAGTGGCGATAGCCTGAGATGAACCGAGCGGCACTTCAGGGATGCAACAGCGTGCCGATCTTCTTCTGGCGGGCCCGCTTCAGGATCTCGATGCCGGTTGCCAGATCCTCGAGCGCGATGCCGAGATTGAACACCAGGATGCGCTGGTCGTCGCTCGTTCGCTGGCCCTTGCCCGTGCTGACCAGCTCACCCAGCTCCGCATCGATGCGCGTGACCCCGCCGAACTTGCCCTCGTGCAGGCGGGCATCCTCGATCTGTCCGCGATCGTCAGTGAGCACGAGGTCTGCCGCCGCGATCGCCTCGTCCGTGACATAGAAGTCGTAGTCGAGCGTGACGGTAAGACTGCCCGGAGCCAGCCAGTCCGCTTCCAGCGTCGCGCGTCGGAGATCCTCGATAGGCCCCGCCGTGATCACCACATCGGCGCCGCGCACTGCCGCCTCCGCGCTCCCCTTGCTCTCGACCGACAAGCCCCACCGGCCATCCATCTCCTTGACGAACGTCGCTTCGCGGTCCGGCATCACGTCATAGGCCTGACAACGCACGAGGCCCGGTAGGACCGCCTTCAGCGCTTCAATGTTTTTGCGGCCCTGCAGCCCGCAGCCGAGAATGGCAATCGTCTTGGCACCTTTGCGGCCAAGATGCTTGGCGGCCAGTGCGGAGGCTGCCGCCGTGCGGTTTCCGGTCACCCACTTGGAATCCATGACGGCGACCGGTTGCCCCGTAGTATCCTCGGACAGGATGAATAGCCCCTGGATGTAGGCGAGCCCACGGGCCGGATTGTCCGGGTCACCGCTCTGCCACTTGCAGCCAGCATAGCCCAGCGTGGGCGCGGAGCTGACCATGGAACTATAAAAGCGCGGACCGTTGCGATGGAAGAATATCTTGGGTGGCAGAACGGTCCCGCCCTCCGCCTTTAGCTGGAACATCTCTTCCAGGATGGACACGATCTCGGCCATGGATAGACCGATATCGTCCAGGTCCCGACTGCTGAGGTAAAGGATGCTCTCGGCCTTTGCCACGCTCGCTCTCCTATTCGCGCTCACGAACGTGCATCAGCCGTCGTGTTGACCGCGGCCTTCTCGATACCGACTGCCAAATCGATCGCCACCACCACTAGCATGGCGATGTAGATCGTAGCCGCCGACACCGCCGCCAGCGTCGGGTCGATGTTGAACTGGATGTAGTTGAAAAGCTTTACCGGGATCGTCACGAATTGCGCGGTGGAGTTGAAGATGCTCACCTCCACGTTGATCCAGGAGTTGATGAACGCGAACAGCGCTCCCGCGATCACGCCAGGCTTGATCTGCGGCAGGGTGATGAGAAAGAAAGTCGCGATGGAGGTCGCGCCGAGGTCTTGCGCCGCCTCCTCGTGCGCCGGCTCCATGCCCGAAAGCGAGGCGATCGAGGTTCGGATTACATATGGCGTCACGAGCACGACATGACCGACGTAGAGCGCCCAGAAGCTGCGAGCAAATCCTAGGGCCGACGCATACTGCAGGATGGCGACGCCGAGCACGATGGTCGGCAGAACGAGCGGAGAGAGAAACAGCGCGCTCAGCGCCCGTGCGCCGGGGAAGGTTTTGCGCGCGAAGACCAGCGCTGCCGGCACGCCAAGCAGGAGCGCGGTTGCGGTCGCGGCGGCCGCGAGCTGCCCGGACACGATGAAGGCCTCCACGAAGGTCGGGTCGCTCACAACCTTCCAGTACCAGCGTAGTGTCATGCCCTGGGGCGGGAACTTGAGATATTCCGTCTCCGTGAACGAGATGGCGACCACGACCAGCAGCGGCAGCGCCAGATACAGCAATACTATGCAGCTCACTCCTGCGATCAGTAGGCGGCCAAGGCGATCGGTAAGGTTTGGGCTCATGCGCATTAGGCGGCAGACCTCAGGCGGCGCTCGAAGATGAAAAGGTAGGCGCCGATCAGCAGCAGCGTGACCGCCAGAAGGACGACCGACAGCGTGGCGCCTATGTCGGGCCGGAACGTCGCCGTGTACTGCTGGAAGATGAGGATGGGTGTAACCATCTCGCGGCCGCCGCTCAGGATGCTCGGGATGACGTAAGCGCTGACACTGAGCGCGAAGACGATGATCGAGCCGGCAACCACGCCTGGCAGGCTGAGTGGAAAGGTCACGGCCAGGAAGGCGCGCGACGGCCGTGCGCCGAGATCACGCGCTGCCTCGATCAAGGATCGGTCCACGGTCTGCAGGACGCTGCAGATAGAGAGCACCATGACGGGCAGCAGGATGTAGGACAGCCCGATGACGATGCTGAGCTTGCTGTAGAGCATGTCGAGCGGCGTCTCGATCAGGCCGATCGCGAGCAGGCTAGAATTGACGATCCCGCGCCGCCCCAGGATGACGATCCAGCCGAATGCCCGCACGATATTGCTCGTGAACAGCGGCGTCATAAGCAGAACATAGATCCCTCGGCGCGCCCACGTGGATGGCACGTGGAAGACCGTGAAGTATGCGAGCGGATAGCCGAGCACGAAGCAGACCGCCGTCACCCAGACCGAGATCAGCAGTGTGTTGAGCAGGGCCTTCCAATAGTAGCCGTCGCTCAACACCGCAATGTAGTTGGCGAGCGTCATCCCACCATCCTGACGGGTGAAGCTCTCGCCGATCAGTAGGGCAAATGGAGCCAGAAAGAACAGAACGAAAAATGCGATCGGACCCAGCAACAGCGCTGCCGCGTTGGCCGACGTGATCCGCATCCGCTCCTGCCTGTTCTCGCTGCCTGCCCGTCAATCTGCCAAAAGGCGCGCGGCATCCCTGCGCCAGCGCACCGTTGTGTTCTCGCCGGGGCCCAGCCGCTCCGCCTCGACGCTGTAGCCGGGCTGCGCCGCTATCTCCTGTCCGCCCGCCACCGCCAGAAACAGCCGCCAGCTCGAGCCGACGAACACCTTGTCCTTCAGAGTTGCCGGCAGAGCAACCTCGTCGGCGCCGGTGCCACCGCCGACCAGCACATCCTCAGGCCGCACCATCAGCGACACCTGGCACGCACCGCCTGTGGTGGATCGATAAGGCAACGCAGGCCCGTCGGGGGCAACGTGCACCGTCCCATCCGCACCGGTTCTGCAGGCGATCAGGTTGGCCTCGCCGATGAAGTCGGCGACGTAGCGCGTTGACGGATTGCGGTAGATCTCCGCCCCGCTGCCGAGCTGCACGATGGCCCCTTCGCGCATGACAGCGATACGATCCGCCATAGCCAGCGCCTCCTCCTGATCGTGTGTTACGAACAGGAAGGTCATGCCAAGCTGCTGATGCAGCCGCTTCAGCTCGAGCTGCATGCGTTTGCGCAGCTTCAGGTCTAGCGCCCCGAGCGGCTCGTCGAGCAGCAGCACATCCGGTCGGTTGACGATTGCACGAGCCAGCGCGACGCGCTGCTGCTGGCCACCCGACAACTCGCGTGGATAACGCTCGCCCAGTGCCTCCAGTCCGACTATCGCGAGCGCGCCCTTCACCCGCGTTTCGATCTCACGGGCGCCGAGCCGTTGCCGCCGCGGTCCGAACGCGACGTTCTCCACCGCGGTCATGTGCGGAAACAGGGCGTACTGCTGAAAGACGGTGTTGACCGGCCTCTGGTTTGGCGGCACGCCGTTCATCGGGCGCCCGTTGATCCGGATCTCCCCGGAGGTCGGCTCGACGAAGCCGGCGACGGCCCTGAGTAGCGTGGTCTTACCGCAGCCGCTGGGGCCCAGCAGGGCGATGAATTCGCCTCTCCGGATTTCAACGGACACGCCGGCAAGGGCCGTCACGGTGCCGTATCGTTTGACCAGTCGGTCGACGATCACCACATCCGGTGTCATGCAGACCTCACAGCGACGGCGCTCGTGTCGCGGGGTCGGCTATTTTCCGGCCACCTGCCTGTTCCAGACTTCAGTCAGCGCCTGACGCTTCGCATTGATGCCGTCCCAGTTCGGTATGGCGAGGTTCTTGACGCTGCCGTTCGCACCCCAGGGCATGCGCGACTTGGCCTGCTCTGTGATCTTGTATTGCTTGGTCGGCGGCCCGATGTAGAGCTTGTCGGCGAGGCAATTCATTGCCTCTTCGCTCACCGTATAGTTTACGAACTGCTGCGCGGCTTCAAGATTTTTGGTGCCGTCGGCGATGTGCACGCGGATGTCGTTGGCCGGCGCGCCTTCCTTGGGGACCACAAACGCGATCGGAAGACCCTTATCGGCGATCGCCCAAGCGGCCGTGTTGTAGTATGCGGCTGCGATCGCCTCGCCGCTCTGCAACGCCGCCTGCGCGACGCCCGACGCGTCATAGTAGCTCGACACCTTGATGGCCTTGAGCTTGTCGACGGCCGCGGCGGGATTGTCGAGCGTGCCGCCCGTCAGGCCGATCACGTGAGCGAAGAAGGGTATGCCTGCCGCATTGACGGGGCTCGGCAAGGTGATCTTGCCGGCATACTCGGGCTTCCAGATGTCCCACCAAGATTGCGGAAGGGTCTTCAGCTCAGCCGTATTGTAGGCAATGCCAAGCGCATAGAAGCCCGTGCTCAGCGCGTAGATCTTGCCGTCCTTGTTCTTGTAGACCGCTTCGTCGATGAGCCCGGAGACATTCGCAATCTTGGCGGGATCGATGGTCGCAACCACGCCGTCCGCGGCAGCGAGCTCGGAGATGCCGCCATCGATCCAGGCAATGTCGATCGACGGGTTGCCCTTCTGCTGCTTCAGCTTGTTGTAGGTGACGGTGGAGACGCTCGTCTCCTGCACCACCTGTACGCCGCTTGCCTTCGCGAAGGGATCGAGGATGCAGGCCTTCTGCGCCTCACCCCAGTTGCCGCCGTAGGTGGCGACCGTCAGCCGTTGCTGCGCCCATACCGGACTGGTGAGAACAAGGTAGGCACCCGCCGCAAGCACGGCAGGCAAAATTCTCTTTGTCATGGTTCGATCTCCAATTCACGGCTCGACGCGTGCGTAAGCGCGCGAGTATCCTGTTGCCGTCGGTCGCCGAGTGCGGCGGCGTCGCCCGCAACCCACTATGGCTGCGCGCAAACTCCAAGGCAACTTCATGCGCTCAAATATCGCGTTCGACGTGGTTTACACCCACACCGAGGGGGAGCCGACTTGCATCATACATTCCGGCATCCTCTACCCTCCGCGCTCGAGCATCCTGGAGAAGCGCCGGTTCCTGGAAGAGAACTACGACTGGGTGCGAACTGCGTTGATGCGTGAGCCGCGCGGGCACAAGGACATGTTCGGCGTATTCCTTACGCCGGCCTCTGAGCCGGGCTTCGACGCCGGGTTGGTCTGGATTGACGGCACGCAATACTCGCACATGTGCGGGCACGGAACGATCGCCGTATCGATGGCCATGGTGGCCCTGGGCAAGGTGCCGAAGGGCACGGACGGCCGCACCATCATCCGTTTCGAGACGACCGCCGGACCGGTCATCAGCGAGGTCGCGCATGAGGGGGACCACGTGCTATGGTGCCGGTTCGAGAACGTGCCGGCCTACGTCGCAGCGCAGAATGTCCCGCTCGATGTACCGGGGCTCGGCTCGGTGAGCGCCGACGTCGTCTGGGGCGGCAATTACTTCGGCATCATCGATATCCGCGGCAAGGGTCTCGAGATCAGCCCCGACACCGGGATGCAGCTCTCGCAGATCGGCCTCACGGCGCGCGAGATGCTGCGCGAGAAGATCAAACTCCAGCATCCTACGCAAGGCCACGTCAGCAACTTCAATTTCGTTACACTCTGGCATGAGGGTCGCCTGCCGGGGGCCTTCTACAAGAATGTGCACGTGTTCAGCGCCGGCCAGCTCGACCGCTCGCCCGGCGGCACTGGCACGTCGGCCATGATGGCCATGTTCCACGCACGTGGGAAGCTCGACCTTAATCAGCCAATCCAATCGGAGGGCCTGGTAGGCACCGGGACTTTCGAAGGATGCCTGATCGGCGAGACGTTGCTCGGAAGCGAGAAGGCCGTGCGCCCGACGGTAAAGGGCACGGCGAACCTGCTCGGAACGGCCCGCTGGGTTATCGACCGCAACGACCCGGTCGGTGCAGGTTTCTTGGTTCGATAAGAGCGGTCACGCGCCGGTGCACTTACCCACGTCGCCCACCGAATTACAAATCGCCCACGAATTCAGGTCCGCTCTTGATGTAGTGGGCGGCGCCAGCACCGGCATCGAGGTGCGATAGCGTGATCATCGCAAGCGAGTCATAATGAGGGTGTGATGAGCCAATGCTAAGCCCCGTCCCCCCAGTTGCGCGCACTTGAAGCAATGATGCTTCTTGGACTTTGCGACAGCAGAGTCGGAAGCCCCACCCAATGGCCTCGTTGTACCCATGACAAGTCGCGCGGCGGGGCCGTCGAAAAAAACTTCGGCGGCCCGAGTTCAGCTCACTCCTGCGATCTGTTAGTAATCCATCCCTCCCATGCCACCGCCGGGCATTGGCGCATGAGCTGCCTCCTTCTTCGGCCGCTCTGCAACCATCGCCTCGGTAGTAATCAACAGACCTGCGATCGAAGCCGCTCCCTGCAGTGCGTTGCGGACCACCTTCGTTGGGTCGATGACGCCTTGGGCGGTCAGATCACCGTAATCACCCGACTGCGCGTTGTAGCCATAGCTGTACGTCGCCCTCTCGAGGATCTTCCCGACCACAACTGAACCGTCGTCGCCCGCGTTAATCGCGATCAGCCGAGCGGGCCACGACAGCGCTTTCCGGACGATGTTAATGCCGGTCTTCTGGTCGTCGTTCTCAGTCTTAAGCTCATCCAGCGCCTTGGCGGCCCGAAGCAGGGCCACACCGCCACCGGGTACGACACCCTCCTCGACGGCCGCGCGCGTGGCATGTAGCGCATCATCAACCCGGTCCTTACGCTCTTTCACCTCAACCTCCGTTGAGCCACCGACTTTGATGATCGCTACTCCGCCCGACAGCTTGGCGAGCCGCTCTTGCAGTTTTTCCTTGTCGTAGTCGGACGTCGTCTCCTCAATCTGCACCTTGATCTGGGCGATGCGACCTTCAATCTCTTTTTTCTTGCCGGCACCGTCGACAATGGTGGTGTTGTCCTTGTCGATTGACACCCTCTTGGCGCGGCCAAGCATATTGAGTGTCACGTTCTCGAGTTTGATGCCGAGATCTTCGCTAATCATCTGCCCGTTGGTGAGCACGGCTATGTCCTCGAGCATTGCCTTGCGCCGGTCACCGAAGCCCGGTGCCTTCACGGCCGCGACCTTGAGACCACCCCGCAACTTGTTGACGACGAGCGTGGCCAATGCCTCACCTTCCACCTCCTCTGCAATGATTACGAGTGGCCTGGCCGATTGCACGATCGCTTCCAGCAGTGGCAGGAGTGGTTGCAGGGTGGCTAGCTTCTTTTCGTAAAAGGTCATCTAGAGCACGTCCAAAAACTTCACGCGGCGTACCCGCTCAACACGCAAGAGAAGTGCGAGGCGCACTCGCACAAGCTCGTCCTAGAAATTTGCAAAAAGAAACCGCCGTGGGCGCTCGTTGACCCCATGGCCGACGTGATTGATACGATTTACGTGCAAGAAAATATCTTCTGCCTCGACCCGCCCACCATAGAATACCGCGACTACCTCACGCGCAGGCAAGCGGAGATGTCGAAAGAGCGGATAGAGGAAGCCGACCGCACCATGGTCGCCATCTTCACGGAACTCATTAAAAGGTTTCCGGCGAGTGTGTTTGAGAAGGGACAAGACGACGGACAGGCTCACGGTTTCACCGTCCCGCTATCCGCAATGCTTCCTGACTACCGAGACATTGTGAACGACCTCATCGCAATTTTCAACGAAAGCAAGTCCGGCGACCACCACACGTTTCCTAGACTGTCCCGAACCCTGGCGGAAAATATGTACCGCCTCTCCGGGATGGACATAGACAAGCCGATTACGCGGAAGCTGACCAACCCCACGGAGTACGACGGCGACCCGAGTGACTATTTGCAAGGAACCCCGTTCCTAGATTTCTTCAATCAGGAGGTGCCTTTCGTCATCCCAAGAACCGCATATGCCCAACATGCTGCCGTGTTCGCGCCGACCGGCCACGGTAAGACGCAAACACTCCAAAGCATCGTCATCAATTTGCTAAGAGAGCCTGACCCACCCCCCATGTTCATCATGGACAGCATGGGGTCGATGCTCAAGAAAATCGAGCGCCTTCAACTCTTCAACACAACCCTGAAAGACCGCCTGGTCATCCTCGACCCGAACGATGACCCGCCACCAGCGCTGAATTTCTTCAAACTCCGGGGCGGTTCACCTGCACAGCAAATGGAATTGTTTTTCTATCTTTTCAGAGCAATCGATCAGACCCTCACACGCCGGCAGGCAACCACGCTCACCTATCTCGTCCAACTTATGCAAAAAGTCGACGGCACCCTCGACACCTTGCGCAGAGTATGCGAGGACAAACAGCCGCAACACCTCGATGCAATCGCGTCGCTGGATCCAATCGCACGCGATTTTTTTACCAATAAATTTTACGGCGCTAAAGACCACCTCATCACGCAAACGAAAGATCAGATCGTCGATCGTCTTTACACGCTCGGCGCCAATCCCGTTTTTCATCGGATGTTCTCGGCAAAAGAAAATAAGTTCAACGCGCTCGAGTGCATCGAGCAAAAGAGAATTGTCCTCATCAACACGGATCGCGATTTCTTAGGCGATGACACATCTGCCGTTATTGGACGCTTCATTCTTGCTCAATGCCTTGCGGCGGCGCTCGCACGCGCGCCACTTAACCCAGACAAACGCCACATTGCCCTTCTCGTCGTCGATGAGGCCAAACAATACTTCGACGAACAAACGGAAAAAATCCTCTCCGATGCACGTCAGTTCGGCCTCGGTCTCCTTTTTGCCACGCAGTACGTCGACCAACTGCCCGAAGGTGTGCGCAAAGCTATGTATGGCAACACATCCATAAAACTAATTGGTCCGGTCACCTATTCCGATCGCGTCAACCTCGCGCGTGAAATGAACACCACGCCTGAATTCATCGGCGCCATGCGCTCTTACGATCGCTCTCACGCTGAGTTCGCAACGCACGTGCGCACCGATAATCTCACCCCAAAAGCGATTAAGCTCGACATTCCTATGGGCATGTTGGAGCGAGAGCCGCAAATGGACGACACGTCCTATGCCCTCATGCGTCAAAACAACAGGATCGCTGTCGGTCCTACGGTTGGCACGCCACCGACATCCACTGCCCCACCCGTGCCAGGCCAATGGTCCAACGACGTATCTCCCCCTGCTACCAGCCAACCACACTCATCTCCGGACTGGAGCAGTGACCAGCGCGAGCCCGACTGATGGATAATTGAAGTCCCTATGACAACCGCCATTCCACCCCGTCGCAAGCGCGGCCGCCGCTTCGAGCGTCCCGCTGAACGTCCCGCGTTCGTCGTCACACCGCGCGATATAGAAATTATTGGGGCGGTTGCCCGCCATCGCTTTCTCACGTCGCGACAGGTCCAACTTCTCGTCATCGGCAGCCAGAAAAATATTCTCGAACGCCTCAAACTTCTCTGGCGTGCCGGCTACCTCGACCGACCTCGAGCACAAATCACCTACTACTCCACTACCGGTTCAACGCGCATGGCCTACGCGCTTGCCGACAAAGGCGCGCGACTGCTCAACGAGATCGACGGCCTTACCTTTCCCGAAGACGACTGGACGCACAAAAATCGCCACGTCGGCCGCCCGTACATTCAGCACGCCCTCGCCGTCGGCGATCTGCACGTTGGTCTCGTTGTGGCCGTCCGCGCACGACCGGGCATCGAACACATCGATGAGGCGCAGCTGATCGCCGCCTTTCCCCAACCACCTGCCGCACTCGACCGCGCCTTTGCGTGGCACACCAAGCTCACGCAAGGCGGCATCACCTACCCTGTCACTGTTAATCCGGATTACCCGTTCGCACTGCGCTCACCGACGATAAGCCGTCGGTGCTACATCGGCGAATGCGACCGCGGCACGATGCCTGTCACACGACGCACGCGTTCTGGCGACCTCGACCTCGAGAAAACATCCATTGTCCGCAAATTTCTCGCCTATATCCAAGGCTACAACGACAACATGCACGAGCGGCAATTCGGATGGAAAGCATTCCGCGTCCTCTTTCTTACCAACACGGCGCAGCGCGCGGAGAATATGCGCAAGGCGCTGCAGGACCTCACCACAGCAAGAAATATCCGGCGCCTGTTCTACTTCGCGTGCATCGAGAACCTCGCAAGTGACATCCTCCTCCATCAATGGATCGACGGCAACGACGAGCCACAGCTTTTGATCTAAAGCAGTGCGTGACCTGATTTCTAATTGTACCGCGCCTCGCTTCGCGCCTCCCGCGTCAAGCGCGGGTAAACATGTCCTTGCTCGTTACCGAGCTTGACCCGCTCAGCCGACGCGCACGCGTGGAACGCGTGGCGGCTCCGAAAATCATGGGCATCATGGCTCACCAAAAATCAGGGATGGGGTGTGAACGTACTTCGCTGATAGGATGTCTCCGACAAAACCAGGCACAACGGACGCATCACTCGACGACAGCGCTAACGGTCCCATCCTCTTTGCCGCTGTTTAGCCAATCTGCGATGTCGCCGCCGCACTCTAGGATTTCTGGGCACGCACTTCCTCTCCTTCTCCCCCGTGAGCTCGCGCAGTTCCCGCTTCATTTCACTGCACTCGAATTGAAGGCGCAGCCGCACCATTACTCGCGCCGGCTCTATATTGTGGCCGTCTCGTCGACTGTCTTCGTTCTCTTTTATTTTCTGACGTAGGATTTGGATTTGTTCTTCTTTGGTCATGGCCTCCCTTCAGAGCCCTGTGTCCATCTCACCAACGCTGCACGCTTCACCAACCCTTCATCGAGCGCGCATAGAGTTCGTGTACCAATCCATAAATTCTCTCAACTCGTGACCAGGCCGCGACGCGAGGTGCCGAATGCGTCACGTCCTGCACGCGAGCCCGTGTGCAGGTGTAGCAACCTTGAAGGAGGCTCCCATGTCGGCACCCACACACCGCGCGTATACCGTCATAAAACGCGAAGGCAAGGACGATTACTGGCTGAACCTGGGCGTGGCGTTTGCCCACGAAGACGGCGAAGGGTTCAACATTCTCCTGCAGGCGTTGCCAACCGACGCCAAACTGGTTCTCCGGACCTACAAGGAGAAACCCGAAGAGCAAGAGAAGGTCATCAAGGGCAAATTCAAAAAGTAGGTCGTGGTCGCGCGAGCTCTCGCGATCCTAGGAGCCGTCGGTGTCATGCCGGCGGCTCTAGCTCAGCCGCGCAATCGAAACGAATTCGATCTCGAAGCATACCGCGGACACCTTCCACAACATGCCGCGGTTTGGCACGCTCAAGCGCAAGTCGGTAGTAGAGCCCGGAGCCTGTCCTTGAGGATCTCTAGGGTAGGGCGGGGCCGTTCGTAGCGCATCGCCTCTCGCAAAGCATCCAGAGGAATGACGATATCGGCGCACTCCGAGTAGACGTCCATGGGTTTGCCCGGAGAGGCGGCTATCACGGTTATGAGCCCGCGGTCGTTGAGTGCGTCGACCAAGGGCTCGTAGTCGGTATCGACGGCGAGCACGAGAACTTCGTCCACACTCCACCGTTCATAGGCGGCACGCAAAGCGTCGACGGCGAGAACCATGTCCGCGAGGCTTTTCTTACGCCTCACTTTCGACGGGCAGAGCAGCGCTTCAAAGTCCTGTTCCTCAGCGGCATCGCGGTAGCGCTCGGCCGGCGTGTTCCAGTACATTCGCTTGATGATAAAGCGGCGCTTGTCGCCGTCCGGATCGAAACAACCGTCTTCCAGCCAAGCGAGCCAGCGCGGGATGGTGTTCACGAATTCGGTGTGCCCCAGTTGCATGGCAATGTTGTCGAAATCGACGAGCAGCACGCTTTTGATTTTGGGTCTTAACATATCCCCGTCACTCCACAACGCAGACAACTCAGCGCGTGATTATCTCTGTCCCTCAAAGAACTCCTTCACCTTAGCGAAGAAGCCGTCATCGCGCGGCCGCATCTGAACAAGCTTTCGTGCTTCTTCTTTCCTTTCCGGCTTCCACTTTCCCTGTCCTATCTCATAACAAAGCTCGACACACTCATCACAGATGTACGCCCCGCGATGGCTCTCGAACAACCGCGCCACTTCCGCTTGCGTCTTCCAGCACCACCAACATTCCGCCATGTGCCCTCCCTACTGATCTTACGCGGGGCATTACACGAGCTTCGGTGCCTAAAAAAGCCCGGAGGCCCTTGTCCCGAGGTTTATTTCCACAACCTCTCGTAACGCCGACCCGCCACGCGGTGTAGTGCACGGTGTGCTTCCCCCATCGGGATCTCTTGTGCGAGGGCTACCTTTCGAAGTTCATGCGCGAGAGCTTTTCCACCGTTTCGGAGCGGTAGTTGTTCCGCTGCTCTTGACGTAGATGCTCCCCATACAAGTGGTACTAGCGGGCGTGGCGGCGTTTTTGCTTGTCAAGGTGTCCACGATGTTCTGGGATTGGGTTAAATATCGCCGCAGTTTCCTGCAGCTATGGAGGGAGCGCCAGCGATTGGAACGGGATTTGGCGCGTTGGCACAAGGTGTCCGCGGTCGATACCGACAAATTTGAGAGCGAGAATGAACGCCGCGTTGCACAGCTTGAGCTGCAAGCAAACGAGGACGAGCGCGCAGTTCTGGAAACGATGCACTTGCTCAGGCGGGCTTATCACTACGGCCTGCCGTTGCCGAATGGTGACGTGTGGGATACTTCGTTGCGCGGCAATCGCCAAATGCTACGGAGAGAAACACTTGGTCAGCTGCGCACCGCCGTAAGAAATGAAGAGAAGGAACGCTGGCAGTATTGGGATTTGCGCTTCAAGGTAATCATCATGCTTTTGACGTCGGCTGCCGGCGTCATCGGAACGCTTATCGGACTAGTCGCTGTTTGGAACAAGTGAGCTATGCATGCCGCTGTTTCGACAGACCTTCAAATGGATTGGGCGCCCGCCGCGTGACCGCGGCACCGGGCTCTAGTTCGCTTCGCTCACCGGAACCCGCAAGCGGTTTCCGCGCACCCGCGTGACGATCCCTGGCGCTCAGTCCTCCCAAAAATTCTTGAAGCGCTCCGGCGAGAGCTCGGTGTAGCGCACGGTGTGCATGATGTTCTTGTGCCCGAGGTAGTGCTGCAGAGCGCGCGTGTCCTGCCCGTCGTTCGCGAGCTTGTAGCCCGTCGCGTGTCGCAACATGTGCGGATGGATCGGAAATGGAAACTTCGCCGCTTCGCCGAGGCGCGCGATCAGCTTCCGAAATCCTGCTGACGTCATCGGCGCACCGCGCTCAGTCATGAACACAAACCGCCCGGCATTGTCCTCGCGCTTGAGTGCACGCAACATCCGCATCTCTTCCCCGCCGATCTGTTGCACCGATGGGATACCACTCTTCAAACGCCGCACGTGCATCATGCCTTGTGAGAAATCAATCTGATCCCACGTGAGCATGCAGAGCTCACTCACCCGCAAACCATGTCGGAACGCGTACAAGGATCATCGTCGCATCGCGAAGCGAGTAGCGACGCGTGCGTTTCTTCGTTGCCGCGATCAGCCGCTCGACTTCTTTTGGGGTCAGATATTCGCGCGGCCGGCGATCCGCGTTGAGAGGCTTTCGCGGAGGTACTGTCCCGAAAACGGCGGTCGGCCGTGTTTTGCGGCTGGCCTTTTTAGCGAGCGTTTGCATGGTGCCGATGTCCCTACTGTCCCCAAAAAGGGCATTTACGGGACAGTTGCAGGATACCATACACCTAGTAGAATTGTTTTATGACCGCTGTTAGCAACGAGCCCGACGAGCTCCTCGACCAGGTCCTTGAGGACGAGCGCGCGGCCGCGCTCCAGGAATTCCGCGACCGCGAGGAGTTCACCAACGATCGAGCCGGACATAAGACCTTCGGGCTCCGTCCCACGCAAGAATAATCACCCTCCTGCCACATTCAATCCCTAGCCTTCATAAACTCTATACGTGCTACGCCTTACCTGGAGGCCCGGTTCCTGAAAAGGGGCCGGGCCTCTGGCGTATTAGCACTCGATCACGAAGCCCGCGCCTATTAGCAAGTCGAGAGTTTAGTGCGTGCGCTGCAGACACAGGCTGCGGCGTCCCGGCCCGAACCGCAGGAGAAAATGATGGCGCACTGCTCATGGTGCGATAAGAGCCAAGCGGAAGTTCAGGTCCTTATAGAAGGAACGCGCGGCGTGTACATCTGCGATGAGTGCGTGGAGCTGTGTGTCGAGCTCGTGCGCCAGCGAGAAGAAGCCAGCTCTACAAATCCCCGTGCTCCGAAATCGCACGGAATGCCCGTGAGCGTGCAAGCCGCCTTAGCACGGCTCCGCGCGCCGCAAACAGACGATAGTCCCGGTGCTCGGCCACCGCACTTGCCGCGATAGACAAGGCGCGCTCGCGCTGTCGCGAGACGAGACCCCTCACAGCCAGAAGCCGACTTAAGGGGAGAGTACGACGCCCGATATTGGTTCTCGACGACAATTCTCTCGCCCTTACTTCCTGTGGAAGTTCTTCAGCGCAAGCACGACATTCAGCAGCAGCAACCCAAAGAGCACCAAGACGGCTAGTCCAACAAGCAGCCCAATTTCTCCCAATTCAAGGACCGAGCTAGATTTTAGCGCCATGACGCCAGCGCAGGCAGTAAGTGCGAAGCTAAAGAAAGCTAACAAGGGAACCAGCCACCGCATGTCGCTAGAGCTCGAATGATGTGTTGAGGTGGCGGCATCAGACCAGATGAGCTCGTTCGCGTCGTCCCTATTTCAGGGGAGAGATTCGCAAACTGTGCACTTACGCTCGCCGTAAGCTTCCCTCCGCCTTGCCACACACAGGCAAATACCGCGACAGACGCGGATCAATCCTGGCAACCACTGGACGGCGTGCAGCCCGGCTTGACGCCCGTGACGAGGGCACGCCTTCATCTCGAGTGCTAGGTGTGTGTTCCGCGAGAAATACGGTGCTCCCGGCACCGCGTTGCTCGTCTAGCGAGGGCCCGACAAAGCTGTTCGTGACCTAAGTTTCCGCGGGTTCGCGGACAAACCGTTGCCGGGCTGTTCTCCGCTGGGTTGTCACATCGGTGCGAAGCGGAATTGTGAAATGAAATGCGGCGCCACCTTCTGCGCAGTTTTCAGCCCAGATCTTCCCGCCATAGAACTCGACGATAGTACGTGCGATCGACAATCCGAGGCCGGTTCCACGTTCCTTGGTCGTGTAGAAGGTCTCGAAAATCTCGCTGATCTTCTCGTCCGGGATACCAGGGCCAGAATCGATCACTGCCACTTCGACCGTGGAATCCCCGAGTCCTGCTGTCCGAATGACAACTCGCCGCTCACCCAGAGGGATGTCGGCCATGGCATCCATCGCGTTTGTTGCCAAGTTCAGTAGAAGCTGCAGCAGATGCACGGGATCGGCCCTTACCAGCAGCGGCCCTTTGTGGCCCTCAGCGAGCAGGACAACCTGTCTCTGATTGGCCTCCGTCGAAAGAATGCTCAAGGCATCCGCAATCACCGCATTCAGGTCGGTCTCGTGTTAAATCTCGGAAGCGCTCCTGCGCTTGAGCAATGTTCGAAACCGCTTCATGATCGCCGCGGCATGGTCATTGGCGCGGCCAATGTCGACCACGGCTTCCTTTATCTTACCGAGGTCTGGCCGGTCCTTGCTGAGTAGCTTTTCTGCCCATTGGGCATTGAGTGCAATGGACAACGTCGGCTGGCCAAGGTCGTGCGCGAAGGATGCCGATAGCGCGCCTGCCTCGGCTGCCCGATTGAGATGTATGACCTCCAGCGAGAGCTTGCGAGATCTTGTTTCGGCCCTGCGCCGCCCGAATCGCTCCACCAGCAGCCATGTAATCATTGCAGACTGAAAGAGCAGCGCCAGGAGGATGCTTGTGATCTGCCAACGGTAGCGCTCCCAGGCCGTTGATTCACGAAAGAGGATTTCGCTTCCCGACGGCAGGCGCTTTTCGCTGATTCCCCAACGTTGCAGCTCCCGCCAGTCGAATTTCGGCGTTGAGAATTTGACGGATGGGGTTTTGATCTCACTGGCCTTCTCGCCCCCCAGGATGCGAACCGCAACGGCGGCTGCCTGACGGCTGCTGTCGAGCACCGCGAGAAGCGGACCGCCGACGATCTCGCGGCCAAAGAAGGATTCGTCATAAGAAAAAATGGGCGCGTTGCTGACTGCATGAAGCCGTGCCAACGCAGTGTTCCCTTCGTGTACAACACCCGCCGCGTCGACAATCATCAGCTCCCAGAAGATCGCGGAGCGAGGCGGGAGCGCCGCGGCGTGTTTGAGCAAATCATTGAACGACAGAGTGTTGGTCCACGTAAATGAAACCCGGTTTGCGAGAGGCTTTACCGCTTTGCCAATCTCCTCCATCCAAAACTGTTCAATGGGAGAAGTGCCGACCACCACCGTCACATTTCTCGTGTCCGGCAACACCTGCAGAATGTTCTCGATTGCACCAAGATAATCTATTTGGACCGCGACAACGGCGTCATTCTTAGAGAGAGAGGAGAATTGAACGCGACGTTCGTCCACCGCCGTGAACACCATGGGGGTGTTGGCAAAGAGCTGTGGTCGGTGACGTTGGACAAACTCAGCCGCTGGCGCACCGATGCTTACAATGAGGTCAGGTTGCTTTTCATCGAGGAGTGCGTCGAGATACGCGACGAAAGGAACCTCAGGGTCTTTGTTCCCGGAACGGGCCGTCACAAGCGAATGATCAGTGATGTCCAGCTGCCAAGGCGACTGCCGCTGCAGCTCGCTGCGAATGGTCCTGGCATATTCGCTCCAAGGCTTGAAATCGTGGCCAAAAGAATGCAGGAGCACGACCCTCTTGGTCTCGGCCGCAGCTGGCTCCAGCGTCGCAAACAAAAGGAGAGCGATGGCCGCTAATCCGCTCCGGCAAGACCACCGCATCCGTGGAAATCCCCGTATGGCTCCCCTGTAACCCTCACCGGACTACTGGGTTTAGCCTTACCTATCATTTGCAATGGTAGGGGCAAATACAGGAAAACCCTGCGGAGGGTTAACCAATATTGGAGGGGATGAACTAACGTCCCACCCGCGGGACACCCGCGCGTTGCCAACCCCATTGGCACATATTGCTTATTCGCAGAGCCCCTCAAGCCTCAATTAGTTTGTTGCGCATGGCGTAGCGCACCAAAGCCGCCGTGGACGTGAGGTCGAGCTTGCGCAGGACAGAGGCTCGGTGCACCCCGACCGTCTTGATGCTGATATTGAGGATCTGCGCGATCTGCTTGTTGCTGTAGGCCTCGGCCACAGCACTTGCCGCGATAGACAAAGCGCACGCAGTGCGAGCAATCCGCCGGTGCTGACTCAAATAAATTGCCACGTCCCCAATATCTCAGAGATCCAAGTATCGAGCGACTTCAACGTCGTGACTTCGTGCAGCCAACCGCCGTGAACGAGCCACACTTCGGCAGTGTCACCGAGGTTCGGGTCCGTACTATAAAAAGATGCGCCCGTCGCGCCGGCAATCGTGAGGTCGTGCTGGTCATTCCGGACACCTGAAGGATTGTCTAGCTTAAAGCGCTCTTCACTCACCTGCGACGCCATGTTCGGTACGATAAAAATCTGAAATCCTTTTTGCGTGGCCGTACCCTGGAATGCGATCTCCAGCTTTCGCTATCTATACGACCAACACGGAAAAGTTATCCATCGCCGCATTGCTGAACACTCACCCACGTTCGGACGAGCACCTGCATTTATCGCTCGGTGACAGCCGAAAAAATTAGTTTAGATGAAATGTCTCCTTATCCACGCGAGGAGACAGAAAGTGTACGAACTATTTCATGGCGACTGCCTCCCCGTACTCCGCACCATGCGTGCCAAGTCAGTCGACTGCATCGTCACCGACCCTCCTTATGTCATCAACGGCGGTGAGTGTGGTTTCAAAGGAGGCCGCCAATATCTGCACGACATCGAAGACACAGACCTCGGCACCGGGTTCGACCCAATAGTTCTCGATGAGTGCCTGCGCCTCGTGCGGGTCCCCAATCTCATCTTCTTCGCTTCGCGGCTGCAGCTACGCGATTACCTGAACTGGGCGCACGACCGGGACCTCTCTTGGTCCCTCATATGTTGGCACAAGACCAACCCAATTCCCCTCACCGCTTCACCCTACTTGCCAGATACCGAGTACGCGCTGCATTTCACGCGCGGAAAGCGTGTCGGCGGCACGTATCGAAGCAAACGCCACTTCTATGTCCAGCCCTCTGGCAAGAGCGCCTTCGACCACCCGACGGTTAAGCCGCTCAACATCGTCAAGAACCTCGTCCTGAACGCCGCCACCGCACGCGGCAGCCTTGTCCTCGATCCCTTCATGGGATCAGGCACCACCGGAGTAGCCGCCATCCAACTCGGCCACCGTTTCATCGGTATCGAGATCAATGGCGATTACCTGGCCATCGCCAAGCGTCGTATCGCCGAAGCGCGGCCGGACTTCACTCAAACCCTAGACCTCATCGCTGAGAAAGGAACTACGCGTGTCTGAAACTCTAGCGAAGTTTGACGTCACTAATCTTAACTACAGCGACCTCTCCACGCTGCGTGCAGCCGTCTCGGAGCGCATGAAAGAAATGCGTGACACCGGCATAGCGCAGCTGCGTGCCACCATCGCTGAGCAAGCAACGGTGCTCGGCGTGGAGCTCAAAGACCTCATCCCTAGGAAGACGCGCAAGCGTCGGAAGAAGGACGATGATGGTATGGATGCTTCAACATCTTAATTCATCGAACTAGCAGCGCCGCGAGTGGCCCGCGGGTTGCGGGCCACTCCATCCTTCGATTTTTCCTCGAGCAGCCCACGCTCATCCCATGACCAACCGACTCGTCCGATATCTCGCTGCGGCGGCCGTCTTGACCGCCGGCGTGTGCACGACCGCGATGAATTGGCGCTTCT
Organism: uncultured Alphaproteobacteria bacterium; assembly: GCA_963806735.1. Taxonomy (GTDB): domain Bacteria; phylum Pseudomonadota; class Alphaproteobacteria; order Rhizobiales; family Hyphomicrobiaceae; genus CADEFX01. Next base: position 116,697 of record CAWEBE010000049.1, read on the forward strand.
CCTACCAGCTCGGCACGACCGAGTGGGACAGCACTATCTGGGCCATCTTCTCCGTCGCCCTCGACGTCTCGAAGTGGCTCATGCTCCCCTTCGCCGCATTAGCAGGCAAGCGATCACAAAATGCGAGCACTTGCCGCGATCACCATTTGGCTTGTGGCAACGACCTACTCATTCGGAGCCGCGATCGGTTTCGCTGCCCTCAATAGAGACACGACGACGTCGGAGCGCGAGCACCAAGCGCAACTGCAAAGGACACTCGAGACGATGAAGCAAAGCCCCCGATGGCAATCATCCGCTGCCTGTGCTGATGCGACCGCGCCCCAATCAAAACAATTTTGTGCGACGTATACGGCCACCGCAGCGCGCTTGAAAAGAACGACCCAAGAGGCCGATCCGCAATCTGCGCTCATTGCAAAACTTACTGGCCTCAGCATCGAAACCGTGCGTCTTTCGCTCGCCGTTTTTCTTGCCGTTGCGTGCGAGGTCATCTCGGCCCTTGGCTTCTTCGCCATCCTTTCCAACGAACCTACCGTGGCCCGACCAAAGCCTTCGCGCACACGATGGACGCCACCACTCTGGCCGACCAAGTCCCCGTCGCGACCAGACGCGTCATGGCGCGACGAACCACGACAGGGCGCGACACGTCGCGACGTACCAAAATAAAAACCCCCGGTAGCTAGCCGGGGGCCTCCCTTCCGGGAGCTGTCGCGCCGTCGTCAACCTCGCGGCCTAGAGGCGATCCAGGCTTCTATCTCCGAGCAGTACCACGCCACCCTGCAAGAGCCGAGGTGCACCCGCTTGGGGAACAACCCATCTTTTTCAAGACGCGCGATATGCTGCGAACAATAGGGTATGCCATAGATCGTCTTCAGACCCTTCTTGTCGACGAGCCGGAAGTCAGACATCGCTACACTCCGTGTTAGGGAGCATCGCGATGCAACCCGGTTAGCCCGAGGCGACAACAGTCACCAACTTACGCGCTATGTTTTCTCAAACAAGCGACCGCGAGTTGCTTTGTAATTCTGCTTCTCACCGCTGCGTGTCGCATAGCTGAACATCACGGCGCCTTCTCCCGCTACAGCTCACGCACCCAATCACTCCACTGCTGCAAGCTTATCCGCATCTCCTCCAAATACACGTGCCGATTGTACACGCCGCCAACACCCGCGAACGATCCTGGCACGTGGTTCAGGATGCGCTCGATTACGTGCGGCGCCGTACCCAGTCGCAACTGGGAAAATCCTCACGCGCGTGCGAACCGCGGCTCTTTTCCCGGTTCAGGGCTGCGGCTACCGTGGCGGCGCAAGGAGATCACGAGCTTGCGGTGGAGCCGGAGGCAAAGAGGGAGCGAGCTTCTAGATCACTTTGTCACGAGCTAGCTGGTCGAATTCCCTCGCAGAATAGTTAAGGACACCCGTCAAAATTTCGCGGGTATGCTCCCCAAGTCTGGGAGGTGACGCATAGAAATCGAGTGGGGTCTGGCTCAAGTGCATGGCACTCTTGATGCCTTTAACCACGCCGGCGCTCGCATGCTGCATCTCGGCGACCATATCGCGTGCTTTGAGCACCTCGCCATCGCAGACTTCGCCGACCGTGCGGATCGCGCCGCTCGGCACCCCAGCCTTGTCCAGACGGTTCAACCACTCATCGCGCGAGCGCTCTTTGACAATAGCTTTGACGAGCGGCACAAGCACCTCGCGATTGCGCACGCGGTCGGAAGCCTTGGCGAAGCGCGGGTCGATCTGCAGCTCAGCTCGGTCCGCTGCTCCGCAGAAACTCTGCCAAAGGTCGTCGTTGGCGACGCCGATGTTGATCCAGCCGTCGGCTGCCTCGAAGGTCTCGTATGGCACGATCGTCGGATGCTCGTTGCCACGCCGGCGCGGTGAATTGCCCGTCGCATAGAAGATGCTGGCATTGAATGTGAGGAGCGCAGCAACGGCCTCGTACATGGAGATCCGCACATGTTGCCCTAGCCCAGTGGATTTGCACGTGAGGAGCGCAGCCAATATGCCTTGCGATGCGTTCAACCCTGACACGAGGTCGGCAACCGCCACCCCAACCTTGTGCGGTGCTCCATCGCGGGGGCCTGTGATGTCCATGACGCCCGCTTCACCCTGCACGATGACGTCGTAGCCGGGCCGATCCTTGTGGACGCCGGTGTCGCCGAAACCCGAGATCGAGCAATAGACCATCGATGGGCGGCGCGCCTTCACGTCAGCGTATCCGAGACCGAGCCGATCCATTGCGCCGGGACGAAAGTTCTCGACCAGGACATCCGAGACATTGATGAGGCGCCAGAGCACTTCTTTGCCTGCCTCGCTCTTCATATCGAGTGTAATGCTCTTCTTGTTGCGGTTGACGGAGAGGAAATAGGCCGCCTGATCGCCCTGAAATGGTGGCGCAAATGAGCGCGTGTCGTCGCCTTCTCCGGGGCGCTCGACCTTGATCACCTCAGCCCCGAGATCGCCGAGTTGCATGGTGCAGTAGGGACCCGAAAGCACCCTGGTCAGGTCCACGACGCGAAGTCCTTCTAGCGGACGCATTGCTAAATCTCCGTTCCATCGAGTTGTTTTTGCGTGCCTTAGGCGTGCCTCACGAGATCGAACTGCGACCTTAAGATGCTGATAAATAATACGAATTCAGAAGAGCGCCAGCTAAAACTTGGCGAGCCGCTCGTTGAGTGCGGCGATGATCTGGTCCTCGGGCGGGGGCGTGGTGCCGGCGGCGGGCGTGATGACCGCGATTACGCCCTCGCCGAAGTCGGGATGCGGCACGCCCAGCACGGCGGATTCGCCGACGCCTGGCAGCGCATTGATCTCGGTCTCGATCTCCTTGGGGTAGACGTTGAAGCCGCCGGAGATAATGAGGTCCTTGGCGCGGCCGACGATGGTCACGCGCCCGTCCGGGTCCAGGGTCGAGAGATCGCCGGTGATGAAATAGCCGTCGTCGCGAAAGTCCTCTTTCGTTTTCTCTGGATTGCGCCAGTAGCCCTTGAACAGGTTCGGCCCGCGCATTTCCAGCACGCCGACCTCGTTTGCCGTGAGCACGCGGCCGTCCGGCTCGGCAATACGCAGCTCGATGCCGGGCAATGCGTAGCCGACCGAGCCGGCAATGCGTCCGCCGTCGGCATAGGGGTTGGAGGTGATCATGCCGGCCTCGGTCATGCCATAGCGTTCCAGGATGCGCATGCCCGTGCGCGCCTCGAACTCCTGATGTGTCTCGGCCAGCAGCGGCGCCGAGCCGGAGATGAAGAGGCGCATGGATTTGCAATGATCTTTGGTGAAGGCGGGAGAGCCGAGCAGGCGCGTGTAGAAGGTCGGCACGCCCATCATTACGGTCGATTGCGGCAGCAGCTTCAAGACGGCGTCGAGATCGAACCTGGTGAGCCAGTGCATCGTCGAGCCGTTGAGGAAGGCGGTGTGCAGGGCCACGAACAGGCCGTGCGTGTGGAAGATCGGCAGTGCGTGCAGGAGCACGTCGCCCTTGCGGAACTCCCAGACCTTGTGCAGCACCTGGGCGTTGGACGACAGGTTCAGGTGCGTGAGCATGGCGCCCTTGGAGCGCCCTGTGGTGCCGGAGGTGTAGAGGAGGCTCGCCAGATCGTCGTCGGCGCGCGGCACTGTCATGTGCGATGCCGGCTGCTGGCGGGCAAGATCGACGAGGGAGCCGGAGCCATCGGCCTCCATGCTCGTGAGGGCGGACACCTTGTTGGCGGTCGCAGTTTTCTCGATCTTCGCGAGCTGCGCCTTGGGCATGACAATGACGGTGGGCTCGGCGTCGCCGATGAAATACTCGAGCTCGGCCGGCATGTAGGCGGTGTTGAGCGGATTGTAGACGGCGCCGGTCTTGAGCGTCGCCAGATAGAGCACGACGTTCTCGATCGACTTCTCGACCTGCACCATGACGCGGTCGCCCGGCTTGATGCCGAGCTTGACGAGCGCGTTGGCCATGCGGCCGACATCGTCGCTGAGCGCCTTGTAGGTGACGGTACGTCCGCCGGGCACGACGAATGCGGCGCCGTCGCCCGCGGCGCGGAAGCTCGTCTCCAGCAGAGTGTAGAGGCTGTTGTCATTGGCCATTGGCGCGGGGCTCCGGCTATTCAACGTCGCGACGCAGACAGGCTGGCCGATGACGCGAGAAGGTAGATCCTGCGTGCGGACTTATCAGGCGTTGCTCGATCTGGGCAAGGGGGAGCCTGCGGGCTCGGGTCGCAGCGGCGGTCCGGCCCTGGCCGGGGCCTCGACGACTTGCGGCGACGTCTCGCGCTCGCCGCGCGGGTCGAGGTCGAACACGGCCGGCGTCGTCTTTGGGACCGACACGAAGGGCTCGTTGCGCTCGATGGGAAGTGTGGGTCGCTGGCGCGCGCGCAGAACCATGACGGCCGCAATGGCCGTGTGAGCGACGGCCGAGTGCAGGAACAGGGCGCCGGTGCCGAGCAGACTCATGAGCAGCGAGGCCATGAGCGGCCCCAGGATGGCGCCGAGAGAGAAGACCAGGAGCAGGCCGCTCGACACCTCCACCGCGCGCTTCTTGTGCACGAGGTCGTTGGCGTGCGCCACGCACAGGGTATAGACGGTGAAAGCAGCCGTGCCGTAGATCGCACCAAGCAGCAGGATCAGAGATTTGCTGCCGGTGCTGCCGGCCCACAGCGCCACGCCGGCCAGTGCGGCGACCGAGCACACGATCATGGCCATGGGCCGCCGCCCTATTCTGTCGGAGAGCCGGCCGACGGGCCATTGGCTGGCCGCGCCGCCGAGTACGGCGGCAGTGAGAAACAGCGCCGCGTCCTGCACTCGCATGCCGGTGCCCGTGGCGTAGATCGGACCCAGCGTCCAGAAGCTGGAGTTGGCGAGCCCAGTGCAGAAGCAACCGATGACAGCAGCCGGGGATACTGAAAAGAGCCAGCCCAGCCGCAGCTTCACGGCACGCGGGGGCGTCGGCGCGCCGGTCGGCGCCAGGGCTACCGGCACCGCCGCCAGCGAGTAGAGGATTGCCACCAGCGTGAACAGCTCGAAGCTGGTCGGCTCGCTGACGCCGACGAACTGCATGCCGAGCGTGACGACGGTGAGGTTGATCATAGTGTAGCTGGCGAGCACGCGCCCGCGCGTGCCGTCGGAGGAGGCCCCGTTGAGCCAGCTCTCGATCACCATGAAGATGCCAGCGAACGCCAGGCCATTCAGCGCGCGCAAGCCCCACCACACGATGGGCTCCGGCCAGACGGCCTGCGCCAGCGGCGTGATGGTGGCGATGGCGGTGAAGGCGGCGAAGGCACGGATGTGGCCAACAGAGGCGATGATCTGGGGCCAGACCAGGCAGCCGGTCATCAGCCCGGCAAAGTGGAGCGAGCCCATGACACCGATGTCGAGCCGGGTGAAGCCCTCGGCGTCGGCGCGGATTGGGCCGAGCACGCTGAGCAACCCGTTGCCCATGAGCAGCAGGGCTGCGCCCAGAAGCAGCGCAGTTACGGGTCGCAGGATGCCGGCCATGGCTCTCCCCGATAGCAAGGCCGATGGGTAGGACGAACGCGCGGTGGTTAGGTGCTTCTTCGGTCAAAATCTAGGCGGATGCGCTGCTTTGCACCAGACTGCGATGATCGGTCGCCTGCCGGTGCAGAATCAGCGGATCACGTTTCGAGCAGATCAGAGCCACATGATAGGCTGATCTTCAATAGTGAAACACAATACGGATGATCGGCATGAAAGCGATTTGGCGGGGGCGGGTCATCGCCGAGAGCAAGGAGACGCGCGAGGTCGGCGGATATCGGTACTTTCCGCGCGAATCGGTGCGCATGGACCTTCTGCACGCGACTGCGAAGACTCCAAGCGATCTGAAATGCCCGCATGGTGTCCAGTTCTATGACGTAGGCGAGGATGGCGCGTGTAGTGCGCGGTCGGCGTGGTCCTATGAAGCACCGCAGCCCAGGATGCAGCAGGTCGATCACTGGATCGGCTTTTGGCAGGATGTGACGATATCTGACGTTTGAGTTCGATTAGGCCAGTCTGGCGCACACGGGTCTCGTGTGCGCCACCTATGAGGAGCGCTTGCCTGCCAGCCGCATGGCATCGCGCACGACCAGCGCGTGATCGAAGGCCAGGTCGAGCCGACGCCAGTCGGCGACCCATTCGACGGCGGCGGCGTCATCGCCGGCCTCAGCCTTGGATGAGCGCACACGGGTCAGGTAGACGACGCTGACGGCGTGGCGGCGCGGGTCGCGCTTGGGATCGGAGTAGACGCCGACGAGCTGCAGCCGGCCGGCTTTGACGCCGGTCTCCTCCAGCAGCTCGCGGCGGCACGCCTCCTCCAGCGTCTCGCCGACATCGACGAAGCCGCCGGGCAGCGCGTACATGCCCTGGAACGGCGGAAACTTGCGCTTAATCAGCAGCAGACGACCGCGCGGGTCGATGACGACTGCGTCTGTGGCAAGCAGTGGGGTGACCGGCGTGGGCACTCAGGCCATCACTCCGCCGCCTTGAGCACCGGCGTGGGCTTGGGATCGCGCAGATCCGCGAGCAGTGCCGCCTGGCGCATCTTCGCCTTCTCGTAGTTGGCGAGCTTGACGTGGCCGAAGCCTTTGATGTCCTGGGGCAGCGTGGCAAGAGCTATAGCCGTGTGGTGGGTCTCGGGCGTCAGCCGCCGCTCGATCTCGGCCAGCAGCGCCTCGTAGTCGGTGATCATCTGGCGCTCGAGCTTGCGCTCGCTGGTGTAGCCGAACACGTCCCACTTGGTGCCGCGCAGGCGCTTGGCCTTCGCGAGCTGGCGGAAAACCGGGAGCATCCAACGGCCGAAGCTCACCTTGCGCGGATGGCCGGTGACCTTGTCTCGGTTGAGCCACGACAGCAGCGGTGGTGCCAGGTGGAATTCGAGGCGTAGGTTGCCGTCGAAGTTCTCGCCGATGGCTTTCTCGAAGCGTCCATCGGTATAGAGGCGCGCCACCTCGTACTCGTCCTTGTAGGAGAGGAGCTTGAAGTAGCCGCGCGCGACCGCCTCGGCGAGGCCCTTGCGGCCGGGCGTCTTGGTTTTCTCCAAGAGCTCGAAGCGCGCCACCATGTCGGAGAATCTCTGCGCCAGCGCGGCGTCCTGGTAATTCGTGAGATGTGCAGCACGGAACGCGACCAAATCTGCAAGCGTGCTGGGGCTCGCGGCTTGCCTCGGTTTCACCACGCGCTCCAGCGCGCCGCGGTCGTGCGCGGCGAGGCGGCCAAAGCGGAAGGCATCGGTGTTCATGTCGATGGCGGCGCCGTTGAGCTCGATCGCTTGCTCGATGGAGCCGGATGACACGGGTATGCAGCCGAGCTGATAGGCGTAGCCGAGCAGGAACATGTTGGAAGCGATGGAGTCGCCGAACAGCTTGACCGCATAGTCGTGCGCGTCGAGCGAGTGCAGCGGGCCCTTGCGCACACGCTCCTCGATGGCGCGGCGCAGGTCGGATCCCGGCAGACGCAAGTCCGGCCGGCGCGCGAAGTCGGCGACCGGCGTCTCGTGCGTGGAGTAGACGATGGCGGTGTGGTCGGGACGGATGGTCTCCAGTACCTTGTTGGAGGCGGTGACGACCAAATCGCAGCCGATGATGAGATCGGCGGACGCGACGCCGGCGCGAATAGCGTTGATGTCGTCCGACGAGCGCGCCACGCGCATGTGGCAGGCAACCGCGCCGCCCTTCTGGGCGAGGCCCGCCATGTCGATGGCGCCAAAGCCCTTGCCGTCCATATGCGCGGCCTGGCCGAGAACTGCGGAGATGGTGACAACGCCGGTCCCACCGACGCCCGTGACCACCATCGTATAAGGCTTGTCCAGCGCGGGGCGCTTGGGCTCGGGCAGACTGATGAGCAGAGAGGCGAGCCCGCTGGCGCCGGCGATGCCCTTGGTGCGCTTCGGCACTGCACCGTGCACGGTCACGAAGCTCGGGCAGAAGCCGTTGATGCAGGAGAAGTCCTTGTTGCAGGTGGACTGGTCGATGGCGCGCTTGGTGCCGAACTCGGTCTCGAGCGGCACGATGGCGACGCAGTTCGACTTGACGCCGCAGTCGCCGCAGCCTTCGCACACGGCGGGGTTGATGAAGGCGCGCTTGACCGGATCGGGGAAGGTGCCGCGCTTGCGGCGGCGGCGCTTCTCGGCTGCGCACGTCTGGTCGTAGATGAGGGCCGTGACGCCGTCGATCAGGCTCAGGTCCTTCTGCACCTTCTGCAGATCGCGGCGGTGATAGACCGGCGTGCCGGCAGGCAGGAAGCCCTGCGGATACTTCTCGGGCTGGTCAGTGACGACGACGAGCTTCTTGACGCCTTCGGCCAGGACCTGGGCCGCCATCTGGCCGACCGTCAGGCCGCCGTCCAGCGACTGGCCGCCGGTCATGGCGACGGCGTCGTTGTAGAGCAGCTTGTAGGTGACGTTGACGCCGGCCGCCACCGAGGCGCGGATCGCCAGGCTGCCGGAGTGGATGTAGGTGCCGTCGCCGAGGTTCTGGAACACGTGACGGCGGCGCGAGAACGGCGCTTCCCCGATCCAGTTGGCGCCCTCGCCGCCCATGTGCGTCCAGCCCTCGGTGGAGCGGTCCATCCACTGCGCCATGTAGTGGCAGCCGATGCCGGCGTAGGCGCGCGAGCCTTCGGGCACAACGGTCGATGAATTGTGCGGGCAGCCGGGGCAGAAATAGGGGATGCGCACGGCGGCCTCGGGAGAGCCAGGCTTGTTGCCCTTGAGGCGCTTGAGTTCGGTGACGCGCGACTTGATCTCCTCGCCGCCCAAACCGGCGCGGATCAGCCGCTCGCCGACGGCAATGGCGACCTCGTGCGGCTCGAGTGCGCCCTTGGCCGGGAACAGCCACTGCTCGTTCTCGTCCTTCTTGCCGAGCACGCGCGGGCGCACCGGCAAATCGTAGAGCTGCTCTTTGACCTGCGTCTCGATCAGCGAGCGCTTCTCCTCGACGACGAGGATGAGGTCGAGGTCCTCGGCGAAGCGCTTGACGCCCTGCGGCTCGAGCGGCCAGGTCATGCCGGCCTTGTACAACCTGAGCCCGATGGCGTTGGCCTTGACCTCGTCGATGCCGAGCTCGTCTAGTGCGGCGCGCACGTCGAGATAGCTCTTGCCGGTGGTGATGATGCCGATCTTGGCGCGTGCGCCGCCGCTCATGACCAGACGGTCGAGCTTGTTGGCGCGGACGAAGGCCAGGATGGCGGCGCGCTTGTAGTCGTGCAGACGAGCTTCCTTGTCCAGCGCCTGATCGCCGACGCGGATGTTGAGCCCGCCCGGCGGCATGACGAAATCGTCGGGGGCCTTCACCTCGATGCGGTCGACGCGGCCATCGACGGTGGCGGTCGCCTCCATGTTGTCCTTGACGCACTTGAGGCTGACCCAGACGCCGGCGAAACGCGACAGCGCAAAGCCGTAGATGCCGTAATCCAGCATCTCCTGCACGCCGGCGGGATTGAGCACCGGGATCATCGCGTCGACCATCGCGAACTCGGACTGGTGCGCGGAGGTCGAGCTTTCGCAGGTATGATCGTCGCCCGTCAGCACCAGGACGCCGCCGTGCTTGGAGCTGCCGGCGTGGTTGGCGTGGCGGAAGACGTCGCCGGTGCGGTCGACGCCCGGACCCTTGCCGTACCAGATGCCGAACACGCCGTCGTACTTGCCGTCGCCGCGAAGCTCCGACTGCTGCGAGCCCCAGAGCGCTGTGGCGGCCAGGTCCTCGTTGAGGCCAGGATTGAAAACGATGTTGCGCTTGCTGATCACAGATCGCGCGCGCAGGAACGCGCCTTCCAGTCCGGCGATCGGCGAGCCGCGATAGCCGGTGGCATAACCCGCGGTGTTGAGCCCGGCGCGCCGGTCGCGCTCGTGCTGCATCAGCATCAGGCGCACGATGGCCTGAGATCCGGTCAGGAGCTGATGCGTCTCCTCGAGATCGAACTTGTCGATCAGGCTAGGACTGCTTTTCGGCATAGGGCTTTGTCCTCGGCCTCATGGTCTCGCCATCCCCGGCGCCTGAGCCCCACGCGCTCGCGCGCCGTGCTGCTGGTTAGGTCAGCAACACTGACGTATTTAGACCTAGAGTCTTAAGATTGCAATCGACACCCTGCGTTGCAAGGGCATGGCCGCCATTCTCAACGCGTTATCCAGCGGAAGCTCGGCCCTAGTCGATGCGCGCGAGCATGTGCTCGACGGCCTCGAAGAATATTGCCGGGCCAGTGTAGCCGGCGATACGCGACACCTCCTGCCCGTCGCGCATCAGCACGATGGTGGGAACTATCGTGACGGGCCCAGCGAGGCCGAGCGATTCTGCGTCGACCGCGTTGAGGTCGATGTAGCGCAGGGGCACTTCGCGAGATTGCGGGGAGCGAGCATAGGCCGGCTGGATGTGCTGACGAACGAGGTCGCAGGCGAAGCAGTCCTTGACCTCCAGAACTATGAGCTGAACGCCTCCATCGGCCGCCGGCGCGCTGCCGTCGAGGGCGGCACGAACGTGGAAGGCCGAGCCTGCGATCAGTGCGGCAACAACAAGGAAGACAATGGCAGGCAGACGCAACAAAGACCTCTCCCAATGCTCCGACAAGGCCGGGTACGCAATGGAGTGAGGCTATTTGAAACACTGCGTTAGGGAAAGCTTAGCATTAGCGATTCGTTAATCGCCGTGCCGGGATCAGAGGCCGGTGCCGCCGTTCAGCGAGCCGAAGAAGAACAACGCGCCCAGCAGCATGACCAGGGCGGAGCCGCCGATGCCGGCGGCGACGCGCACGCGCTCGGAGCCGAGGCCGCTGCGACTGCCGAGGCGGGCCGCCAGCTCGCGCGAGCCGACGGCGAGTGCCGCCAGCGCCGAGACGGTAATCGCCGTGCCGATCGCCATGGCGAAGGTGGCGAAGACGCCGGCCCAGAGCAGGCCCTGACCGATCGCGAAGACGAGCACGAGAATGGCGCCGGTGCAGGGCCTCACGCCGACGGCGAGCGCGATCGGCAACGCCTTCGCCCATGACCATTCGCCCTCGAGCTGCTTGGGATCGGGCATGTGGGCGTGATCGCAGCAGGCGCCGTCGTGGTCGTGCACGTGGTGATCGTGATGGTGGTGACCATGAGCGTGGTGAGCATGGTCATGCGTAGTATGCGCGTGCGCGGTTGCCGGCTTGTGCGGCAAGCGGCGCAGCTGCCCCCACAACAGCCACGCCCCGACTGCGGCGACCAGCGCCCAGCTCGCGGTCTCGAGCCACGCCTCGGTCGCCTTCATGGTGAGGCCGGTCGCCTTCAGAACGAGGACGAGGATGGCGACGACAACGAGTGCCGAGAGACCCTGAATGAGCGCGGCCAGGAAAGACAGCGCGATGCCACGGCGTACGGTACGCTCGTTGGCCAGCACGTAGGACGAGATCACCGCCTTGCCGTGGCCGGGACCGGCGGCATGCAGCACGCCGTAGGCGAAGCTCAGCCCCGCCAGAACCAGCGTGGCCAGGAGCGGATTGCCGGTGCGGATGTCGCGCACGGCCGATGCGAGCTGACGATTGATTTCGGCCTGCCACGCGGTGAGCCATATGTAGGCTCGCTGCAAGGGGCCTGCCGGCTCGGCTGCGGGCGCGGCACGCTGAGCCGGCGTCGGCAGGAAGCTCTTGGCCGGCGCTGGTGGTGCGGAGGTCTGGGCTAGCGCAGGCATTGGCGCAAGCACCAACCCGGCCATCACACAGAGAAGCTGCAGAACGTATCGGATCATGATTTCGGTTCGCAGGTGATCGCAATGGGCTTGGCGAAACCAAGTCCGAAACCTTGCGCGCCCATCTGGGTAGCGAACGCTTCGCTGAGACGTTTCGCATCTTGCGCGTCACGCTCGGCGCCGCCGACGGCGACCCGGCAACCGGGCGGGGCCCCCGCCCCGAGCTTTACGGGATTGTCCTTGGCCAGCTCGAAGGCGATGAAGAAGGTCGGATCGGACACCGTGAAGCTGAAGCCTGGAGCTTCGGCCAGCACAGGCTGCTTCAGCGTCAAGGTGAAGTGGAGGCTGAGCACCTTCGGCTTAGCAGCCGGTTTCTTCTTGGAGTCGCCCGAGAGCCAGTTTTGCACTCGGCCGGCGATGCCCGACTTGCCGTCGCTGCCCGCGCTGGGAGCTGACGGTTGCGGGCTTGGCTCGCTCTCCCCCTGCGCTGTCGCTTCGGCATACTCGAGATAATAGTCTTTGGGGTCGTCGGTCCCGATGGCCTGGTTAGCCAGACTCACTTGCGTGAAGTAGGCAAATTCCTTGAGCCCGTCCATGTTGACCTTGGCGAGCTCGGCCAGCTCCTTGCGGTCGTAGTTGCCGTCGTTATTGGCATCCAGGCCCTGGATGGCCATGGTCGTGTAGAGCTCGTCGAACGTCCAGGTGTGCTGAATGGCAGTAATGCTGCCCCGCTCGTAGATCACGACGCTCTCCACGGTGATCCAGACATGCGGGTGGGCTGACGCAGAACCGGCTCCCGCTGCCAGCATCGCTGCCAGCGCCAATCCGGTCTTGGTGAACCGTCCTGTCCGTACTGGGTCCATGCCTGCCGCCGCTCGACTCGATGCTGAGACCTGTACTGCCGCAACACAGTCCCACATTACAGCAACACTGCGGCGCTGGCAGGCCTCAAGGGCGATTGCTGTCTCGGCTTGCGCCGGCGGCCGTGCTGCGAAGGGTCGGCTGGGGACTGTGCATGAAGCGGTCCAATCCCAGGGTGCGCCCAAGGTGCGCGGAAGGGCCTTCACAGTTTTCATTTCCCTCGAGCCGATAAGATACAGTATAACATATCAACAAATTGGGCTGGCGCCAGCAGTGCAGGCAGCGAGGAGTGCATGAGAACGATCCTTGCCGGGATTATCGCGCTGGGTGCGTGGGGGGCTGGGGCATGCCAGGCCGCAGACCTCAGGGTCGTGGTCACGGTCAAGCCGATCCACTCGCTGGTAGCGGCCGTGATGGTGGGCGTCGGGGAGCCAAAGCTCCTGATCGATGGCAACAGATCACCACACACTTTTGTCCTGAAGCCCTCGGACACCAAGGCGCTCCATACAGCGGATGTGATCTTGCGCGTCTCCGATACCCTGGAGCCGTTCATGGTCAAAGTGCTGAAATCGCTGCCCAAGAGCGTGCGGGTCGTCACGCTGGCCGAGGTGCCGGACCTGACGCTGCATGCCATGCGCATGGGCGGCGCCTTCGAGGAGCATACGCACCAGAAGGGCGGCAGCCACGCGGGCCACAAGCACGGCAAAGGGCAGGAAGAGAAGGGGCAGGACGGGCACATCTGGCTCGACCCGGCCAATGCCAAGCTCATTGCAGCGCACATCGCTGCTGTGCTGGCCACGGAAGCACCGGAGCACACGGATCGGCTCAAGGCGAACGCGGCCGCGCTTACAGTAAAGCTCGATGCGCTGTCGGCGGAGCTCGAGCGGGATCTGAAGCCGCTGGCGGGAAGGGGCTACGTGGTCTTTCACGACGCCTATCAGTATCTCGAGCAGCGCTACGGGCTCACTCCTGTCGGGTCGGTCACCATCAGCCCGGACATCGCACCGAGCGCCAAGCGGCTGACGGAGCTGCGGCGCAAGATTTCCGGACTGAAGGCAACGTGCGTGTTTGCGGAGCCGCAGTTCGAGCCGAAGTTGGTGGATACGGTGGTGGAAGGAACCAATGCCCGCAAGGGCACGTTGGACCCGGAGGGTGGGGCGATCCCGGCCGGCCCGGATCTCTATTTCACGCTCATGCGAGCGATCGCCACCAATCTCAAGGCCTGCCTCGATCCGGCGTGAGTTCGACACGTCGCTAGAGCGCGATCGCCTCACATGGAAGCACTTCCGCTTCCATGTGTCCGCGCGCAGCGCGGCTCCGCCGCGACGCGTGAATCGCACTCTAACCTTAAGTGTAGAGCAGGATTTACGCTTCGGCCGCGACGTCTCGGTTGCGGTAAAGTGGTTCAATCCGAAGCGATCCTGCTCTAGCGTACGGCGCGGCTATAATTTTTCTATACCGCCGGGCGGCGGCCCATCTCGATTTTTTATGCCATCGGCAGCCACATTCTTGGCTGTTGAACACAAGAGGACGCCCATGTCCCAGAACATCATCGACGATGATCGCCGGTTTGCCGAGGCAGAAGAGCCGCCGCACCGGACACGTGCGTTCTTCATGGCGCTGTGGTTGCTCGGCGGCGTGGGCATCGGGCTCGCGGCCATACAATTTACCCGTGAGCGCACGACGAGCCTGCAAATCGGCGACTGCGCCGCCGTGCACGAGGATGCATCTCGCCTCCGGTGCTACGACACGGTCGCGCGGCGCCCGCCGCCGGACCCCGCCCGAGGCTCACCGCTGCCCTGAGCCACTGCCCCAGCACGCCACGCTGATCGTTCTCTTGCGTCGTGTGCCTTATTGCGGGTGCGCGACAACCGGGAGCTTTTCAAGCGCTCTGAGACCCGGTCGCTCCCGCCAGCGAACATCGTCAGGCGGCACCGCCAGTGTAAGCTTCGGCCAGCGCCTGAAAAGGGCCTCGAGCGCGCATTTGCCCTCAATGCGCGCGAGCTGGTGACCGAGGCAGAAATGGATGCCCGTGCCGAAGGCGAGATGTCTGTTGGGCCGCCGTTGCAGATCGAGCCTTTCAGGATTTGCGTTGGCTTCTGAATCCATGTTCGCTGCGCCGACCATGGCCATGATCTTCTCGCCCTTCTTTAAGCGCATGCCGCCAAGCTCGACATCCTCGCGCACGAACCTGGGCTTGGAGAACTGCACCGGCGACACGAAACGCAGGAACTCCTCGATCGCCAGACCGGCCCGGCTCCAGTCGTCCTCGAGCAAGTCGCGCAGCTCGGGATTCTTGGTGAGCTCATAGACCGACCCGCTGATCAGATGCGTGGTGGTTTCCGACCCTGCGCCCAGAAGCAGGAAAACCATGGCCACCATCTCGCTGGAGCTGATGCGGCCTCCCTCCCTCTCGACACGGACAAGCTCCGCGATCAGTCCCTCGCCGCCCGATGCGCGCGCGATCTGCAGGCGCTCTTCCAGATAGTGCCGCATCGCAGCAACGCCCGCCAACAAGCGCAGAAAGGCGAGAGGCCCTTTGATATGAGCGACGCGGTTTGCCCAGGCGATGAATTTCGGCCTATCGGCCAGTGGCAAGCCGAGCAGCTCGCAGATCACGGATAGTGGTAGCTTGCGTGCATATCGATCGACGAGATCAGCCGGGCTTCCCGCCGCAAACAGCTCGTCAGCCAGCTCGCTGGCAATGGCGAAGATGTGCGGCTCCATATCCAGGATGGTGCGGCGGCGAAAGGCCTCGTCGACGATACTGCGCAATCGCGTGTGGTCGGGCTCATCCATGGTCAGCATGTTGTCGGCGAGCGCACGCACGGTCTTCGGCATCCACCAGCGCAGACCGGTGACGGTGCGGCCGTTCTTGCGCAGAGTGAACGTTTCGCTGTCCTTGAGTACATGGCCGGCCAGCTCATAAGTCGTCGTGATCCAGGTTTTGCCGACGAACGGGAATCGCACCTCCACGAGCGGTCCTGCGGCTCGCAGCTTTGCGAGGCCGGCAGCCGGATCACGCAGATATTCCTGACTGGTGAAATCCAAGCGCGGCATGATCGATCCTTAATCTTGCTCCGGACCAAAGATGGGGTCGGGGGCGTGGGCTCAAATAGCGCACTCACGGCAACCTGTCACAGAGATGCCAAGTGTGTCTGCATAAGCATACCCGCCAAAGGATAGGGGCACTGCAGATAGCACATGAAGCTCATTCACATCACCGATACGCATCTCGTCGCGCCCGGCCTCAAACTCTACGGGCTCGATCCCAGGGCGCGCCTCGATGCTGCGATCGCCGACATCAACAAGCATCACGCCTACGCGGAGGTTGCGGTCGTCACCGGCGATCTCACGCATTGGGGCGAGGTGGAGGCCTACCGCAATTTCCTCCACAGCATGCGGGCGCTGCAGGTGCCCTACGTCGTGTTGGTCGGCAACCATGATCGGCGCGCGGCCTGCCTCGGCGAGCTGTCGGCGGCGCCGCGCGACGGCAACGGTTTCGTGCAGGGCTGGCGCGACACGCCGCGCGGACGGCTGCTGTTCCTCGATACGCTGGATGAGGCGAGCCATGCCGGCCAGCTCTGCGCGCGGCGCCTCGCTTGGCTTGCGCATGCGCTGCAGGAGACGCCGCGGGACCGGCCGGTCTATCTCTTCATGCATCATCCGCCGTTCGAGGTCGGCGTGCACCAGATGGACCGCATTGCCCTGGCGGAGCGGGCGGCCTTCGCCGAGGCGATCAAGCCGCACCGCGACCGTATCCGCCATCTGTTCTTTGGCCATGTGCACCGGCCGATCTCGGGAAGCTGGATGGGTATTCCGTTCTCGACCTTGCGCGGCACCAATCATCAAGTGTGGTTCGATCTGTCGCCGGACGGCCCGCATCTCGCAAGCCACGAGCCGCCGGCCTATGCCGTCGTGCTCATCGGCGAGGAGACTGTGGTGGTCCACACCCACGATTATCTCGACCAGAGCCCGCGCTTTCCCTTCGGCAAGCCCCGCGTGGACGACCGCACCTATATGCTCGGGCCTGTCCAAGCCTAGCGCGTTGCGACGCCGCCTTGCGCGAACCGATGGGAACTTTCAGACAATTTCCGCTGGCTAATGCCTCCTGACCCGCTCGTGCATGGAACCGGCTGCCCGAACAGGCCGTTTTCATGGGGCAGAGGAAAGGAGGTCTTCAAATGGATGACCATCTTAACCCCCGTCCGGGGCCGAGCCATCGCAGTCACGACGGTGAAGAGCGCTGGCGCGAGATGCAGGATCGCGACTATGGCTACATGGGACCCGTGATCGCTCTCGTGGCGGCGTTGTTCGTCGCCTTGCTGCTCTACAGCTTCTGGGATGGCGGCAGTCCGTCCGGCACGCAGGTCGGCCAGAACGTGGAGCGCAACGTAACGCCGGACGCTCCGCGCAACCCGAACGCACCCAAGTAGCTCATATCATCTGCCGTCTGCAGACCTGCCCCGCCCCGGCGGGGCAATTTTTTGGGGGGGGGGCGAATATTGGGTTCTCAAGGCACCGGACGATAAAACTTCTTGGCATTAGCATAGAAGAAGCGGTCGCGTTCCTCATCGGTAAATCGCGACATGACGGCTTGATAGGCCTCCATCATTGGCGCGAACTCGACGACGCAGTTGTCCGGCGGGAAGTTGCTGGCGAACATGCAGCGATCGATGCCGAAGATGTCTATGGTCTCAAGGATGACTTGACCCTGAGTCTCCACGGTCCAAGCCATACCAGGCAGGCTCAAGCCGGACACTTTCACCGCAACATTAGGAGAGGCCGAGAGCGCCTTCATGCCGTCGCGCCAGATCCCCAGGCCCTCCGCGCTGCGATCGCGTGGCAACCCGGCGTGATTGACGATGAACTGGAGATTTGGACAAAGCTTCGGCAGCTCCGCACCTTCCTTTAGATGAAAATACGGCACTCGGAAATCATAGATCAGACCAAGCGTCTCCAGCAGCTTCAAGCCTTTGCGCCATTGCGGATCGCTCATCGTGGCCGGGCCGGTCAGACCGGCTTCTCGAGCCGACTTGCCGGTGCGCGGCTTGGAGCGCACGCCGCGAAACAGGGGATACTTCATGTGCTGCCGCAGCAACTCTTCCACGTTCTGGTCGGCCAGCCATACATGGCCGATGATCGCGTTGGGCAGGCGGAAGCGCTCGTGCATTTCCGACAGCCAGGCAGTCTCCTTCAGCTGCTCGCCGTCCGCGCGTTCCGCTTCGACATGCACGGTCATCTCGATGTTCCAGCCGGCCATCTGCTGGCGCATATCGTCGGGGCGATAGTGTTTGCGGATCTTGGCGTATTCGCCGAACAGGAAGTTCGGCTCTATGCGGTCGGTCAGCCAAGGATAGTAGACACGCTCGAGATCCCACAGGTGATGATGAGCGTCGATGATGCGAGGAGGACGCAACGCAGCTCTCCGTAACTCGTGTTTGCACGACGTCAGTTTGTGTCCACGCTTCAATCTGGGCCTGCCAGAGCCTTAGATTGGTCCCTATATGGCACTGCGATAGCATAGGTGGGCGGGCAGTCTCGGCCTAGCGCGCCACGATTCCGGACCGCAATGCCGATTGAGTGGTGCTACGGTAAAGATAAGACCTCTTAAGTCAAAAATACTCGAATGAGGAGGATTCGCGCATGGACGTCGGCATGATGATGGTGTTCGCCAGCTACGGCTGGGACAACTGCCCCGACGACCAGGTGTGGGATGAGGAGATCAGGTTGGCACGGATTGCCGCCGACTCCGGATTCGATGTGCTGTGGTCGGCCGAGCATCATTTCAACGACTACTCCTTCGTTCCCGACAACCTGCACCTGATGTCTCACCTCGCCGCTCTATGTCCCGGCGTGGGCCTCGGCACAGCGGCAGTAATCCTGCCCTGGCACGACCCTTTACGGGTGGCGGAGAATGCTGCTGTCCTTGACATGCTGTGCAAGGGCAAGCTCCGGCTTGGTATGGGTCGAGGTCTGGCCCGACGTGAGTTTGCCGCCTTCCGCCTCAACATGGATGAATCACGCGGTCGCTTCGATGAAGCCGCGCCGATGATCGTCAGTGCACTCAAGTCCGGTTTCATCGAGGGCAATGGCAAATATTACCAGCAGCCACGCGTCGAGATTCGGCCGCGTCCGAAATACTCATTCGATGGGCGTATCTATGCCGTCGCTTCCAGCGAGGACTCGGTCAATTCGGCCGCCAAGATTGGCGCCCATATGGTGATGTTTGCCGACCGACCCTGGGAAATGCGGGCGCCGATCATCGAGCGGGGCCGGGACTTGCACCGCACGTACCACGGCACCGAGCCGCCGACAGTCTTGCTGACCGAGTTTTGTGTGTGCGGCACCAATCTTGCCGATACGGAGGAAGAGGCTCGCAGATACCAAGGCAAGTTCGTCGAGAGCAACTTCTATCACTACGAGTTCCTTGGCGAGCATTTCAAGACTGTCAAAGGCTACGACGCCTATCAGCAGAAAGCCGAGATCGCGCGCAAAGGTGGGCTTGAAGGCGCCGTCGCTGGTTTCATGCAGGCCGCCAGCTGGGGCACGCCCGACAAGATCCTGCGCGGGCTGGAACAGCGACGGCAGACGCTCGGCGACTTCGAGATGAATATCGCTTTCCGGTTTGGTGGCACGCCTTACGCGGTTTCCGAGCGCGGCCTGAAGCTCTTTGCCAAGGAAGTGCTGCCTGTGATCAAGGGCTGGAAATCGCAGGCTTCAGCCAAGTCGACAACCACAAGGGCTGCCGAATAGGCAAACTAGGAACGCCCGGGCTGCAAGGCAGGGCCTTGTGCCATAGCGCCCTAAAGTCCGGAGCCGCGCCGGAAGGCCATCATGACGGTGCCGATCGTCTACATCGACTGCTCGCCCATGATGCGGGAGCTGTGTGATGAGCTCGCGCGGCCGGGGATGCTGACGGTGCACGAAGGCGATCCGTCGCCGACGGCTTTGGCAGCTTTGCTGTCCGACGCACAGATCGTTCTCAATGGCCATACGACGATGGATGCAGCCTTGCTTTCAGGAGTGCCCAATCTCCGGTCCATCGTATTTCTAGGTACGGGTGCATCCAGCTATGTCGACATGACGGCGGCAGAGCGACACAACATCCACGTCCGCACGGTGCGAAACTACGGTGATCGCACCGTCGCCGAGCATGCATTCGGCCTATTGATGTCAGCGGCGCGAGATGTCGCCCGAATGGATCGGGATGTCCGCGCAGGTTGCTGGTCGGCACGAGAAGGCATCGAGCTCAAGGGACGGACACTCGGCCTCCTCGGGTTGGGGGGTGTAGGCGCCGAGATGGCACGGATTGCAGCGGCCTTCGGTATGCGCGTGATTGCATGGAACCGCTCCGGCACTCCGCCAGGCGTTCCGGCGGAGCCTGCGGATCTCGATACTCTTCTCAGCATGGCGGATGCCGTCAGTCTGCATCTCGCTCTTGTTTCAGAGACGCGTGGGCTCTTGGATTCGCGGCGACTGGCAAGGATGAAGCGTGGGGCAATCCTGATCAATACCGCGCGTGGGGCCCTCGTCGACGAGGCGGCGCTCATCGAGGCTCTGCAAACGGGCCACATAGGGCATGCGGCGCTCGATGTTTTCACTACGGAGCCACTCCACGAAGGCCACCCGCTGGCGCGGCTGGATAACGTCACTTTGACATCGCACGCGGGATGGAAATCGAGGGCGGCCAGTCGACGGCTGTTGCAGCTTGCCCTGGATATCGCGGCCGACGATTCCTGTCGCCTCGCAGCAGGCCAACCACTAACACTATAGCATTGGACATTCAGACGCTCGTATTGGCCTAACAGGGGCGCAAAGCGATGAGCTTTTTCGAGCGCTTGAAGACCGCGGCTGCCGTCGAGTGGCGAGCCTACACAGAGCATCCGTTCACCAATGGGATGGCGGACGGGTCGCTGCCGGAGACGGCCTTCCGCCACTACCTCGTTCAGGATTACTTGTTCCTGATCGAGTTCGCGCGCGCCTACGCACTCTCGGTGTACAAGTCGCCAAGCCTCGCCGACATGCGCGAAGGCGCCGCTGGCCTGTCGGCCATTCTCGATGTCGAAATGGACTTGCACGTGAAGATCTGCGCCGGGTGGGGCCTGTCGCCGGCCGATCTGGAGCAGGCCCCGCCGGCCGCAGAAATGCTGGCCTATACGCGCTATGTGCTCGACGCCGGCATGCGCAGCGATCTGCTCGCTCTCAAGATAGCGCTTGCGCCTTGCGTGATCGGTTATGCGGAGATTGCGGTCCGGCTCGCTGCACTGCCAGAAGCAGGCGCCACCACGAACCCCTATCGGCTCTGGATCGCTGAGTATGCTGGCGCGCCCTATCAGCAGGTGGCCGCCAAAGCGCAGTCCCACTTGGACCATCTTGCGGATCTCTATGTCACGCCCGCGCGCGAGACCGAGCTGGTTGGGATTTTCAAGGAGGCGACCCGCCTGGAGACGGACTTCTGGGAAATGGGCTGGCGCAAAGGCCTGATCATTGGCGCCCCCAAATTGAAACCGGAGTGCTAGACAAGAGCAGCCGCGCCTTTGACGGCGGGCGAGCGCTGTAGGGACCACAACGTGCCTCGCGACATCCTCATCAATATGTTCAACATGAATACGGTCGGGCATCAGTCACCAGGTCTATGGAAACACCCGCGTGACCGCTCGCGCGACTATCGAGATCTCGAAACCTGGGTCGACTTGGCCAAGACGCTCGAGCGCGGGCTAGTCGATGGGCTTTTTCTGGCCGACGTGTTGGGCGTCTACGATGTGTACGGCGGCTCGCCCGACACTGCCCTTCGCGCCGGCGCGCAAGTGCCGGTCAATGACCCGATGCTGCTCGTGTCCGCGATGGCGGCTGTTACAAGCAACCTCGGCTTCGGCGTTACTTGCAATCTGGGATACGAAACGCCCTACGTTCTGGCGCGCCGAATGTCGACGCTCGACCACCTCACCAAGGGGCGCATGGGTTGGAACATTGTCACGGGCTATCTGGACAGCGCGGCACGCGGCATAGGACAGAGCCAACAGCCCGGGCACGACCGTCGCTACGATCAGGCCGACGAGTTCATGCAGATCGTTTATCGGCTATGGGAAGGGAGCTGGCAGGACGGCGCGGTTGTGCTCGATCGAGAACGCAAGATGTTCACGGATCCGTCCAAGGTCAGGCCGGTCCGACACAGGGGTGAGTTCTATGAGATAGACGCCATCCATCTGAGCGAACCCTCGCCGCAGCGAACGCCTGTTCTGTACCAGGCCGGGGCATCAGGGCGCGGGCGCCGGTTTGCTGCGGCAAACGCCGAGTGCGTTTTTGTCAACGGGCCGACTGCCAAGGTGGTGGCCACGTATGTTGCTGGACTACGGCAAGAGGCCCAACTGATCGGGCGCAAGACTTCTGACATTCGCATCTTTTCGATGGCCACTGTAATCGTCGATGAGACAGACCTGGCTGCGAAGGCGAAGGCCGAGGAGTATCGGAAATATATCGATCATGAAGGAACTCTGGCGCTGATGTCAGGATGGATGGGGATCGACTTTTCCAAGTATCGCCTGGACGACGTGCTGGAACACGTGCAGACGGATGCCATGCGCACGGCGATCGACAACTTCACCTCGTCAGCGTCCGACCGCCGATGGACGATCCGAGATATCGCCGAGTTCGGAGCCATCGGCGGACGCGGTCCGATATTTGTGGGCTCTCCCACGACCGTCGCCGATCAATTGGAGCGCTGGGTTGAGGAATCGGGCGTTGACGGGTTCAATCTCGCCTACGCCGTGTTCCCCGAGAGCTTCACCGATTTCATCGACCACGTCATTCCTGAGCTGCAGCGGCGGGGCCGTTACAAGACCAGTTACGCATCGGGAACGTTGCGGGAGAAGCTGTTCGGCGCGGGTCCGCGCCTACCCGCCAATCACCCCGGGGCCGAATATCGGTTCTGATGCGTTCGCGATCGTTGCTGTCTTTCGATTCCGGAAATCCAATTAGTTGATGTCCGGCTCTTTCACCGGTGCGCCGAAGCTTGTTTCGAGGAAGTCAAAGTCACAACCATCGTTGGCTTGCTTGATGTGGCGCGAGAACATCCAGCCGTAGCCGCGCTCGTAGCGAAGGGCAGGCTTCGGCAGCACAGCGCGACGCCGTGCAAGCTCGCCCTCGGGCACGTCGAGAGTCAACGTGCGCGCCGCCACGTCGAGTGAGATCCGATCTCCCGTTTGCACGAGCGCCAGTGGCCCGCCGACGTAGCTTTCGGGCGCCACGTGAAGGATACAAGCGCCGTAGCTCGTGCCCGACATCCGCGCGTCAGAGATGCGCACCATATCGCGCACGCCCTGTTTCACCAGCTTGGTCGGGATAGGTATCATGCCCCACTCGGGCATGCCCGGACCGCCTTGGGGGCCTGCGTTGCGCAACACGAGGACCGTGTCCGCCGTCACAGGCAGGTCCTCACGATTGATCGCGTTCTTGAGCTCGTTGTAGTCGTCGAAAACATAGGCAGCGCCGGTGTGCTTTAGGAACCTCGGCTCGCAGGCGGACGGTTTGATCACGCAGCCGTCGGGCGCCAGGTTGCCTTTGAGCACGGCGAGCGCGCCTTCCTTGTAGATCGCATTGTCGATCGGACGGATAACGTCGTCGTTGTAGACTTGGGCGCCCTCGAGGCTTTCACCCCACGTCTTGCCGGTCACGTTGATCTGACCGAGATCGAGATAGGGCTTGAGACGGGACATCAGCCCGAGCAACCCACCCGCGTAGTAAAAGTCCTCCATCAAGTATTTGTCGCCGGATGGGCGTATATTGGCGATCACCGGCACCTTGCGGCTCGACGCATCGAAGTCCTCCAGTCCGATCGGCTGGCCGGCGCGCCGTGCCATCGCCAGCACGTGAATGACAGCGTTGGTCGAGCAGCCCATCGCCATGGCCACCGTGATGACGTTGCGGAAGGCCTGCTCTGTCATGATCTTCTGAGGCGAGAGGTCTTCCCACACCATTTCCACGATGCGCCGGCCGCAGGCAGAAGCCATACGCACATGATTGCTGTCGGCTGCCGGGATCGAGGAGGTGCCCGGCAGGCAAAGGCCGAGCACGTCTGCGAGCGCCGTCATGGTCGAGGCCGTCCCCATGGTCATGCACACGCCGTAGCTCCTCGCGATGCCGACCTCCATCTCGCCCCAGTCTTTCGCCGAGATGTTCCCGGCGCGGCGCTCGTCCCAATACTTGAAGGCATCGGAGCCTGAGCCCAAAACCTTGCCGTGCCAGTTGCCCCGCAGCATCGGGCCGGCCGGCATGAAGATCGTGGGCACGCCGGCGCTGGTAGCGCCCAGTATGAGGCCGGGCGTGGTCTTGTCGCAGCCGCCCATCAGCACGACGCCATCCACGGGTTGCGAGCGGATGAGCTCTTCCGTCTCCATGGCGAGAAAGTTGCGGTAAAGCATCGTCGTTGGCTTCACCGTCGACTCAGAGAGCGAGATCGCGGGCAACTCGACTGGGAACCCGCCCGCCTGGAGCACGCCTCGCTTCACGTCCTCGACGCGGTGCTTGAAGTGGGCGTGGCATTGCGCGAAGTCCGACCACGTATTGACGATGCCGATGATCGGCTTGCCGTGGAACTCCTCGATCGCGTAGCCGATCTGGTTCATGCGGCTCCGATGTCCGAACGAGCGGAAATCATCTGGTGCGAACCAGCGGGCAGAGCGCAGCATGGTCCGGTCTTTTTTCGCGCGAGTCATGATTGCTTCCTTGGTTGCGACCCATGTCCCTGCCTGGATCTATGCGGTGGCGGGCCGCCGCCATGAAAGTATGACGGGCGGTTGTCGCAAGTCAGGCCCTCGTGCTTTCTTGCTGTGGGACGGTTGTGCCGCCTCCGCTCCCCGCAGGCGGCGAGCCAGTTCGTGCCAACTCAGCCCGAGACGCGTACACGAACGTGCCTAGCTAGGTAAAGGCGCCCAACAGCTCCAGCGTGGCGGACGGCTCGGCCGCACGGTATAGTCTGGGTCGATTTCAGCTGAGCGAATGATACCAGATCGATCGACGGCGTAGCGCGCCGGCATCGGCGGCTCCCACACGAAATGTCCGGTATTCTTGGGGAGATCGATGCCGAAGCTTGGTACAAGCTTTCAGATCGTCGGGCAGGGTGAAGACCGACCTGAAAGACCTGGCGATTGCTAAGTCCAGGCTCACGAGTGACCGACCGGCACGGTGCTTTGGCCGAGGCCACGCTCGTTGATCTCGCACAACGAACGTAGCAATATTGCCACCGGAGCCGGCCGGCTTGTTGTTCGAGGGCCTGATCCTCGGCCCGGCATGCCAAACATCTCACTTCCAGGGAGAAGTCCCGTGGTCGCATAGGACACTGGTTTCTCCTCAGTCTGGCGTTTGACAAGACCTTCTGTCAGCCTTTTTCATGCTGCCTATAATGCAGCGACTTGCGGTCCGGGTCTCTTCTCTCTCATTTCTTCGGAAGGACAGAGAATGGAAAGCTCGTCGACGCGACAGCAACGGATGGTTGCCGCGACGGTATTCGGGATTGTCCCGTGCATCTTGGGAGTCGGCATCGGCCAAGTCCTGAGATGGAGCGATACGATCTGGCTCACTGACGCCGGAGGGTTCTGGCCAATTATCTGCCTCGTTGCCTCTGTGGCAGCGCTAGTGAAACGTGCCATTTCACCGTTCGATGACAGAACGACTTGTGTTGCGTCATGGCTGGTCGTTGCATGGACGTGGCTGTATTTCCCGCTGTGGCTGACAGCGACAGAGATACCGCAATCATCGGCAGTCATAAGCCGGGATGGACGCGTGTTCATCGCGAGCGAATGGGCGCGACACTCCACGAATAAGGTGTGGCTCCTGACCGGCCGAGCCGGTACCAGAATTGTGCATAACGTGGCAGGCACAGCAACGGTCAAAGCAGTAGAGGTACGCTATCGCTTTGCTGAACCGCACATCGCCACGCGCAGCAATGAAGAGGATATTTCGCAGTCTGTCATAAGCGCCGTGAATGCAGCGCTTACGGCCGAGGCTGAGCAACCTCGGTCTTCCCGTATCGCACTGTTCGAGCGAGGCAATGTGCATGATCAATTGCTCAACAAAATCTGCCGGGCCGTTGCTCTCGACACCCCCACATGCCCGCTGAAGCTGAACCTGTCCCCACAAAGCGATGCGACAACCGTCGGCGCTGTGTGGAGTAAGTACTACACTGAAAAGGAGGCGGTCGAGGAAAGGCATCTGCCCACGTTGGTGCAGTTGTTGACGCATGAGAATGCTCAGCTTGTCGACCGCGACCAGGTGTTCTTGCTGTTCGTTGAGCTCGCGGTCTCCGTCAACGACCTGGCCAAAGTGGCACGAAAACCCCGCATGCTCCGCGACGACCAGCTTGATGAATTGATCCGCCGAATTGTTGTCACACCCGGGGGCGGCGATGAAGTGGTGAGGGTACTCGCCGAAGGCAATCGGTTGAAACCAGAGCAGCGGAGGGAGCTCCGCGCCAAGATGCTTCGCGAAGCGAGCATCGAGCTGATCGCCAAGCACGCGGCGCCGTTGCGCATTTCTGATGCGGAAGTCGCACAGCTCGCTGTGCGCATGCGCGCAGCATTTGAGACAAGTCCTGATGTGGCGTTGCTCGTCATGGAAACGTTCGGCGAGCGATTGCCACCAGAGACCCAGCAAGATGCTGTATCGGCAATTGTAAGTGCAAAAGCGCCGTACGCTCTCGCCGCGCTACAGCGCCTGAATTGCTCTGGGCCACTGCGCGAGAAGCTTTTCAACAAAGTGCTGACTGACGCCAACTATGATGATTTCGATGCCGCGCGCCTTTCGCGAGAGAAGCTCGAGGATGTGTTGGCGCCGGCGGAAATCCGCTTGCTGATTGCAAACGTCATAAGAAAAAGCGAGTCCTCTGCAAAATGGCTCAGCTTTGCGGTTCGCGCGTTGCCGTTACGCGGACTGACGAGCGCCGAGCGCAAGTCGGTCCTGAATGGGCTCTTGTTCGAAAATGCCAAATCTGCGTTCGAGTTTGTCAGTGAAAACCGGCAATATTTCGAGGCCGCGGATGTGAACGAGGTCACGTACGACTACACAAAAACAATCACGCATGACGTGTGCCTGCACCTGTCGCACCGAAATAGGAACCGCAAGGTTGACTATTTTAGCGAAGTCCAGCTCGAGATTTTGCGTGATTGCGCGGAATTGAAATAGCTTCTGCCGTCGAGGCTTGGATCTGCTCCGTGTACGCCACCGATAGAGCAGATGGGGAGCCCGGGTAGCAAGATGCGCTGCTCCAGGCCGCGGCGCTGTTCGAGGGCGCGATGGGACTGGCCCAACGCGTACCGATTGACCCGCAGCCAGGGACGGTGCCGCCCTTGGCTTGAATAGTGTTTTGGCGCGAGAGGCGTGCGGCCTGATCACACCGTTTCCGCGACATTGGAAGAAAAGTGAGGTGCTGCCGGCCACCCGCCTTCATCATCCAGTGTGCGACGCATGCTGACTCGTCACAGGCCCCATGAGGGGCCGACATTACGTCGACCTCACGCGGCCTGTTGTGGCAATGCGTATAGCTTGAATGCTATCATCGGGTCACGTCGCCCCCGCAACCGGGCGTGCGCGGCGCGGATGGGTTGAATTTGTCGGCAGAGATGACGCCCACACTTGTCGTAACGCTGAAAGCCGATGCCGCACGTCGAGCAGTCATAGAAAGTACGATCGGCTCTACCGCCCGCGTGATCTATCTTGCGGACGTTCTGCCGAAAGAGCGATCTGCGGTGCTCGCGCAAGCGTCCGTCCTGCTCGCCTACAACTCCGCCGAAGACCTGCAACCAGGCGAAGCGGCGCTGCTAGGCAGCGTGCGCCTGATCCAGTTCATCACCGCTGGTGTCGACTACATTCCGCTCGCCGACCTGCCGGTCGGAGTGCCCGTCGCGAGCAATGGCGGGGCCTATGCGGAGCCCATGGCTGAGCATGCATTGGCGATGGCGCTTGCGGCCTTGAAACGTCTGTTTGTCGAGCACGCAAAACTCGCAGCGGGCACATTCGACCAATTCCGAGGCAATCGCATGCTGGCCGGCTCGGTGTGCGGCATTCTCGGGTTTGGCGGCATCGGGGTCGCAACGGCACGCCTGATGCGTGGCTTGGGGGTCAGAGTTCACGCGATCAACAGAGGCGGCACGACGACCGAGCCCGTCGATTGGATCGGAAGGAATTCCGATCTCGATCAACTGCTATCCAGCTCGGATATCCTCATCCTCAGCTTGCCGCTGACGCCTGCCACCAAGGGGCTGCTGGCGAAGCGTGAACTGGCGTTGATGAAGAGGGACGCAATCCTCATCAATTTGGCGCGGGGGGAAATCCTCGACGAGACGGCTCTTTTCGCGCATTTGCGGGCAACACCCGAGTTTACCGCCTGCATTGATGCCTGGTGGACCGAGCCGGTGCGGCACGGGCGCTTTGCCATGGATCATGCCTTCACGAGCCTGCCCAATGTGATCGCATCCCCACACAATTCGGCCTCGGTCGTCGGTTGGCGTGACGTTGCACTTCGCCGCGCCGTGGAGAATGCAAGATGCGCGCTTGAAGGCGGTGAGCCACGCCATCTCGTACCACCCTCGGATCGGATGATGTGAGCGCGCGTCCAACGGCGGTCCGATTGCCTCTATCCCCAGATTGCCTTGCTGTCGACCAGCGTGATCGTGATGTGGCCCATCGTTGTGTTCGCCTTGGCGCCGTGCCAATGGCGCTCGCCCGCCTTGATATGTGCGACATCGCCCACATTGATCTCGCACTGCTCGTGCTCTGTCGCCACGATGCCGGATCCCGAGGTCACGATGAGGATCTGGTCGCAGTCGTGCGTGTGCCAACCCGTCGTGCACCCCTGGCTGAAGTTAACGACGGAGCAGTTGTAGTTCTTCGAGTCGCCCGGCTCGATGATGGTCTGGCGGGTGCGGGCGACTGGCCCTGTCCAGCCTTCGATGCGCTCGGCCGCACCTTCTGCCGGGACATTCGGGATGTTGCGAAGCGTGACAACCTTCATGACGCTCTCCTTCTCCGGGGCGGTGCTGAGCCAGGATTTCCTGAAGCTGAAAACGGTATGCTATGCACGCCATTCGATTTGCTAGACTACCAGCGCAAACTTCTGGAACGTGTGGCAGTCCTCCGGCGCGCGGCCGCGGCTAACCGCAAATGTCCACGTCACCTCGCTCACGTAGAGATCGTTCTTGGAGTCGAGGGCCAGGCCGTGCGGCGCGGCAAAGCTGCCGGGCGCCGCCGAATCGGGCGTTCCCCAGCGAGCGAGCAGCCGGCCTTTCGGATCAAAGATTGAAAAGCGCGCATGGCGCAGCTTCGTGACGGGGCCGAAGCTGTACGAGTTGTCGCCGACGTGCCAGGCGAGCTCGGTGACGTAGACATTGCCTTTGGCATCGAAGGTCAAGTGCGTCGGGCGCTGCGTATCGGTCCACTGATCGAGGAACTCGCCATCGGGGCTAAAAATCTGAATCCGATCGATCTCGCGGTCGCACACGAACACGCGACCGTCGGGAGCACAGGCGATTCCGTGCGGCAGCCGGAACTGACCGGGGCCGTTGCCGGGCTCGCCCCACGAGCGCTTCAATTGCCCTGTGGGCGAGAACATGTGCACGCGCGCGTTGCCGTAGCCATCCGAGATGTAAATGTCGCCTTTGGGGCCGATGGCGACGTTGGTCGGGCGATTGAAGGGAGGGCCGGCGTGCGTGACAGATCCTGTCGTCTTGCCGTCGTAGCCGGTATCGGAGGGCACGTTCAGCGTACCCATGGTCATCAGCAAGCGGCCCTCGGGCGTGAACTGGCGCACCGTGTGATTGCCATCATCGGTGGCGAAGATGGTTCCGTTTGGGGCGACATATATGCCATGTGTGCGCATGGAGAAATCGCCCTTTCCCCAGGTGCGCAGGAAATTGCCCTGCCGGTCGTAGACGATAACCGGGTTCTCGCCGCGACAGATCAAGTAGACGCGGTCCTCCTGGTCGACCGCAACGCCGGCAACGTCGCGATGCGCGAAGCCCTTGGGCAGCTGCTCCCAGCCGTCGACCACCTTGTAGCTGACTTGATCGGACATGCGGCTCTCCCATTGGACGCGAAATGCAAATCGAGCTCAGGTATTGAGGGAAGCATATCCGCGCCATCCGGTTGGTGTCATCAAAACCCTCGAGGACCGGGCGCGATCGGAGAGTCCGGGTAGCGCACGGCGTCCCGGCTGATCAGCACGACTAGGTCACCAATCAGTCAACAAGAGTCGTAGCTTGGCTATCATGCCAGCATGGCCGGCTCTGTCGGATGCTCTGGGACCTCCAGCTCATACGTATTCATATTGTAGGCCAGCACAGCATAGCAGGCGACGAGGTTGGTCAGCGTCATGGTCCCGCGCTGGCCAAATGTTTCTGTCGCCGCATCGAAATTGACCTTGCTGACTTTGCGGTTCTGCAAAAGCTCTCGCGCGAAGCGCAGGGCGATCTGCTCCTCTGGCGCAAGGCCGGTCAGCGGTCGCTTCTCTCTAATGCTGTCCACGATCTCGCCGCGCACGCCGGCCTGCCGAGCGGCGGCCGCGTGGGCATACCAGATGAAGCCGCAATTCATCTCGCGGGCCACCGTGAGCATCACTATTTCCTGCAGCTTTTGGGGGAGACTCGCCTCCTTGCGGATGTAGGTTCTGAGCGCTTCCAGCCGTTGCGCCATCTCCGGCATGTGGGCGATGATCGAATAGGGCCCGATCTTCGGCTCGCTCCCCCTGCTCGCCGAGAAGGCGTCGTACGCAGCCTGCTCCGCTGGGGGAACGGCGTCTCTCGTTACGAGTGGAATGCGGGCCATCGGACCCTCCTTCGATTGGTACTGGAACGACCGCGCGCCAGGCGAACGGAATTGTCAGTAGTAGACTGCCCGCCCAGCTCCTCCGGTTGCCGCAATCAATTCGCCGGAGACTGCCCAAGCCTTGTCGGAAGCCAGGAATGCTGTAACGAACGCGATCTCCGAGGCGTCCACCATTCGACAGATGGCATTGCCGCGCGGCGAGTCGGGTGCAAAGTCCTGCCGCTCGGCCTCCTCGGCAGATACGCCAAGCTGCTTGGCGCGGGCAGCAAGCAGGCTCGGCGTTCGTTCGGTGCGGGTCATACCGGGATGGATGCAGTTGACCGTGATCCCGTGCCGGCCCAACTGCACCGCCAGCGTCTTGGTCATGTGCACCATGGCGGTGTTGCGCGCCCCGCCACTGAGATTGCCGGAATTGCGGGCATTGGCGCCACTGATGTTGATGATGCGGCCCCAGCCCTCCTTCTTCATGAAAGGAATGACGGCTCGGGAGCATCGCAAGGCTCCGACATACTTCACGTTGAAGTCTTGCAACAAATCCTCGTCGACGACTGTCTCGATGGGACCGATCGCGGTGGCCGAGCCCCCTGGTGCCGACCCGCTGTTGACCAGGATGTGCACGCCGCCCAGGTGCTGCACCGCCTCGGCGACCATGCTGTCAACCTGCTCCTTGCTGGCGACGTCGGCAGTGAGCGGGACGATTCGGCGGTTGGTTTCGCCGGCCAGCTGCCGCGCTGTCGCCTCCAGCTCCGCCTTGTTTCGCGCAACGATCGCCACGTCGAACTCCTTCCCGGGCCAGTTCTTGCGCGATGGCTCTGCCGATACCTCGACTTCCTCCAGTCACGATGGCACGCTTGCCCTGCAGTCCGAGATCCATGGCACTCTCCACTCTTTGGTAATGTTACAGGGCTTTTGCTGCCTCGCCTGCATTGTTCTCCCGCCTGGGTGCGAGCGCAAGTGGGCTGCCAGTCGGTACCACCGCTCGAGTGACATTTCGTACCGACGTGCCGGCAACGCGAGCTTTCGGATGGCGAGCTCGCCAAAGCCATGGACCAGCTGGTGATCGTCAAGTCCGCGATCTACACTTCGGGATAGCGCAAGATCTTCGACTATATCGTCACCGGGGCAGGCTCGGTGGGTTGTGCGATCGCCTGCGCGTCTCTCGGAGCAAGTTGCTTTGGTGCCGCTATTCGAGGCCGGCCAGCGTGATACCTCCATACTAAAAGGAACGAGCCCATGAAGATTGCCAAAGTCTCCGCCATCCCCATGTCAGCACCCGTTCCCACAGAGAAGCGTCACCGCACTGATCTAGGAACAAAGGTCAAAAGCGACGCGACACTCATTCGCGTCGAAACTGACGACGGGCTCATCGGCATCGGTGCGGCACTTGGCTCACCACCGATTATCGCGGCCATCGTCGAGCATGAGCTCGGCCCGGAAGTCGTCGGCGAAGACCCGATGTTCTCCGAGCGCATTTACGAAAAGATGTACAACGGCTCGCGCAGCACGCCGGCGCTCGAGCGTGGTGTGACACAAGCTGATGAAAGCCGGCGCCGCGGCGTGATCATGGAGGCTATCTCTGGCATCGACATAGCGGTGTGGGACGTGAAGGCGCAGGCGCTTGGCATCCCGCTCTACCAGGCGCTCGGTGCAGTGCGGAGATCCGTACGCGGCTATGCCAGCGGCGGCTGGGCCCCCGGCGACGAGGCGGAGGCGGAGCTTGCGGGCTATGCGGCCAAAGGCTTCACCGCCGCCAAGATGCGCGTGGTCGGTCGGGACGGGTTCTCGATCGCTAAGTGCGTGCGCCGCGTGAAGGCGGCTCGCCGCGGGCTTGGACCCGATGTCGAGCTCATGATCGATGCACACGGTTCGCTGGAGGTCGCGACTGCCATCAAGCTCGCCAGGGAGCTCGAGCCTTACGACATTGCCTGGTTCGAGGAACCGGTGTCACCGGACGATCACGCCGGCCAAGCTGAGGTGCGGCGTTCGACGACCATTCCCATCGCATCGGGCGAACGCGAGTTCACCCGATTTGACTTCCAGGACCTGCTCGAGCGCCGCGCCCTCGACATCGCACAACCTGATGTGGCCCGCGCGGGCGGCATGACCGAGATCCGACGCATCGCCGCGCTGACGTCGGCGCACGGTGTACGCCTTGCACCGCATGCCTGGGGCAGCGGTGTGTTGTTTGCGGCGAGCATGCACGTGGCGATGGCGGCCCCCAACTGCCACATCCTCGAGGTTACGCAGGGCTATATGCCGATGATGTGGGAGCTGTTCAACGAGCCGTTTGACATCCGCTCGGACGGCACAGTGCAGGCGCCGGATCGGCCAGGTCTTGGCTTCACGCTGCGCGCGGATGCGCTGGAACGGTTCCGGTATGTCCATGGGCCGGAGTTCGAGTTCTAACCTCAGCGTTTTCTTGAGCGTACTTTGCGACAATAAGATGCGGCTGCCATAGGGCTTCGATCAACGATGCCGTGGCTGAGGCCCGGCTCGAGCTTGCAACCGCGGCAAGCGCCCGGATTGGTCAGGCGTGTAGCGGCTAGATCTTCTTGCGCGGATCGATGCCAAGCAGTACCTGCCGCAATTTGCTACTGCAGCAATTACAGGCGTGGGCGTCGGCTGGTGCTTGGGACGGCGCGACGTGTTGCTCCGGCAGGAGCCGGAGCAACACACGGCTGCTCCGGGTACCCGTTCCTCTCAATCGAGGTAGGTGGGCCTCATGGCCTGGGCCTTGCCCCAGACGGCGTACTTCTTGCGGAAGTCGAGGTAGTGATCGGCCACCTTCTTGAAAAGCGGGTCCTTGGCCGACTCCTCCTGAAGCACCTCGAGCCAGGCCTTCTCGAAGGCTGCAAGCGTTTGGTCGTCCCAACGCTTGATCTGCACCTTGTGCTTGTCGCGCATCTCGGCCATGGCCTCGAACTGCATAGCCTCGGTCTCGGTATAGGTGAAGCTTATCTGAGCCTCACCTGCGGTCTCGATCATCGCCTTGTAGGCCTCGGGCAATGCGTCCCAGGCCTTCTTGTTCATCAACAGCTCGCCGCAGGAGACCTGCTGATGCCAACCGGGGAAGTAGTTGAACTTGGCGATCTGGTGGAAGCCGAGCTTGATGTCCATCATCGGCATCGAGAACTCGGTGGCATCGACGACGCCGCGCTCCAGCGCCTGATAGATGTCGGCCGCCGCCAGAAGCTGGGTCGACACTCCGAGCTTCTGCATGACCTGGGCACCGAGGCCGAAGAAGCGCATCTTGATGCCCTTCAGCTCATCGACCGACTTGACCTCCTTGCGGAACCAGCCGGAGGTCTCCGGGCCGATGCAGCTGGCATCAACTGCAACAAGATCATGCTTGGCATAGACTTCGTCGCGCAGCTTGTTTCCGCCGCCGTGCCACTTCCAGGCGAGGAACTCGCCCAACGAGGGGCCGAACGGCACCGTCGTGAAGAAGGCCAGTGCCGGATATTTGCCGGTGTGGTAGCCGGGCGTCGTCCAGCACAATTCGATCGACCCCTTGGAAACAGCCTCGAAGCACTCGAGCGGCGGCACGAGTGCGCCGGGCTCGAAGAACTTTACCTCGAATTTGCCGCCGGACATGCGGTCAATGTTCTTGGAGAAGCGCAGCGCGGACGGACCAAGGTGCGTGAGCGTGCTGGCGAACGCGCTCTGCATCTTCCAACGGATCTTGTCCTGGGCGTTGGCATCAGTTGCCATCACTCCGCACAAGGCCGTCGCGCTTAGCAACCCGAGCTTAGGTAGGTTCTTCAGCATGAGAAAAGTCCTCCCTTTTTGGGCGTCGCCATACGCGCAATCGGTGCTGCGAGGCTTGCAAGCTCGGCAGCGGCATGGCGCCAGCACAGATGGTTGGGGCGTTGCGTTGGTGCTTCTTGCCGCACGATGAACGGCTGACGGATTTTGACTGCCCCAACGCGCGCAAGGTGACATGGAGGTGACGCCGTTGTCAAAAATTCTGTGGTGGGAGCGTTCGCGGGCCGAAAGGTTGCATCGCATGCTGCGCAACGTGGCCATCGACAGCGGCCGTGGTTGCCGGTATCACCGGACGATCACGCCGGCCAAGCGGAGGTGCGACGTTCGACGACCATTCCCATCGCATCGGGCGAACGCGAGTTCACCCGATGACTTCCAGGACCTGCTCGAGCGCCGCGCGCTCGACATCGCGCAACCTGATGTCGCCCAGGAGAAGGGCACCGAGTTGCGCAAAGTGTCTCCGGCATGCATCAGGAGCTGGACCTTCGTGCTGGGGGAGGAGGAGTATTTCCTACATGCGATTGCAGCTTGATGCGCTTGCCGAGAGAAGCGTAGTCTCATCGACAATCAATCCAACATGATGGGAGAGAAACGCCATGGCCAAACGCAAGACCACGCGTCGCAGCGTGCTGAAGGGTGGCTTAGCCATAGCAGCTACACCGATAGCATCCGCGATTCTGTCCGACCGCCTTGCGGCGCAGGCTCGGCCGGTGACAACGGTGCTCGACTTCACGACAGCCGCGGACATTGCGAAGGCCGAGGCCGAGGGTGAGTTCACATTCTACAGTCATGACAGCGAGCCGGCGATCGCCGGAATTCTGGAGGCCTTCAGTAAGGACTTCCCGAAGATCAAGGGAAAATATGTCCGCGCGCAGACCGGCACCTTGTACAGCCGTACCATCGCCGAGCGATCGGCCAACAGGTTTGTCGCCGATGTCATCCAGTTTTCCGAGCTGACGACCGCGCTCGATTTTCAGAACCGTGGCGGGTATCAAAATTATGTCTCTCCCCAGACTGAGTTCTATTCGCCCGAGCACATGAGCGACCCGATCGGCAACTATTTCTGGGTCGGCGTGACGTTCGCGGGGCTCGCGTACAACACCGAGAAGGTGAAGCCGGAGGATGCGCCGAAGGGCTGGAAGGACATTGCCAAGCCCATTTGGTTGAACGGCACCAATGTGAAAATGTCCAATTCTGGCATGCAGTTCGTCCAATGGTACGAGTTGCGCAAACTCTATGGCGACACGTTCTGGAGCGATTTTGCGAAGGTGCGTCCGCGCGGATTTCGACAGTCGCGCGCAGCAGTTTGAACGTCTGGCCAAGGGGGACGACAAACTTTGCGCACTGGCCGAGTATGCCGGCTATCTGCTCGTCAAGCAGAAGGGTGCCCCGGTCGAGTTCGTGGCACCGTCTGATGGACTGCCCGCGACCCCGGCCCTATGCGGCATCGCAGACAAGGCGCCGAATCCGGAAGCCGCTCGCCTCTTCATCGACTGGCAGATGTCGACGCGTGGCCAGAACCACCAGCAAACCAATCCGTTTCTCTACTATGGTTCCATGAGAAAGGGCGCGCCGCCGATGCCGGGCGGCTGGCGTCTCAGCGACTTCAAGCTGCTCACGCCGAACAAGGAGATGGATAAATTCGTCGCCTCGCGCGAGGCGTTCAACAAGGAATGGAATGGGATGCTCGGGCTCTGACGCCGTGGCAACGGCGGGGAGCATCGGGAGGCTCGAGACTACAGAACCGGAGCGGGCGCGAACCCACGCCCGCATCCGGCTGTTCGAGACGGTTGCGATGGCAAGCATCGTCGCCGTGGTCGCGGGCCTGGTGCTTTATCCGATCTATTACCTTCTGCAGGCCTCGCTCGATGTCGGGTTGCCGGATTCTCGTCCGCCGACGGCCTACGGCACAGCGAACTTCGCAAAGCTCTTCGACTATCCGCATATCATCTGGAACACCCTGGTCGTCACGTTCATTTCGACCGTGATGGCCCTGCTGTTCGGCTTCGTGACTGCGTGGATTCTCACGCGCACGAATGTGCCTTTCAAACGCACGCTCGATCAGCTTATGACCGTTCCATATTACGTGACACCGCTGCTCGGCGCTCTTGCCTGGAGCTTCCTGGGTGCGCCCGAGAGCGGCTTCATAAATCAGTACTGGCGCTGGCTGGGCGGAACAGGAGCGCTGATCGACATAACGTCACCCATGGGCATCGCCTGGGTGATGGCGCTGTTCGAGGGCTCCGTCGCCTACGTCATGATCAGTGCGGTCATGCAGTCGATGGACCCGGCGCTCGAGGAAGCGTCGCAGGTCATGGGCGCAAGCCGCTGGCGGACCATGTGGCGCGTGACGCTGCCGCTCGTCACGCCAGGTGTTCTGGGCGCAGCCATCTTCGTGTTCGCGGAGATGCTGGGCTCGTTCTCTGTCGCGCTCGTGCTCGGCACACCAGCGCGCTTCTATGTCATCACCACCGCGATATATCATTTTGTCTCGCAGTATCCGCCACGCATTCCGCTGGCCGCCGCGATGGGCGTGTCGCTGTTTGCGGTCATGTTCGCGATGCTGTGGCTCTATCGCTGGCTGACATCGCGGAAAAGCTACGTGACCGTGTCGGGGAAGGCGTTCCGCCCGCGCGTCATGGATATGGGGCGGCTGCGTTGGGCTCTGTTCGGCATCGTCGCGCTGTATGTGTTCCTGTCCGCAATCCTGCCGATCGCCACGTTGTTCTTTTCTTCCTTTCAGAGACTGGCCGTCGCATTTCCGGCCGCCTCCAATTTCACGCTCGTCAACTTCAGCCAGGCGTTCTCCATCAATGCCGTGCGCACGGCCATGCTCAACAGCGTGATCCTCGGCGTGGTAACGGCGACGCTGGGCATCATGATTACCGGCCTGTTGACCTGGATCATTCTGAGAAGCCGGCTGCCGGGCCGGGGCATGCTCGAATATCTGGTCATGTTCCCACAGGCCGTGCCGCGGCTCGTGTTCGCGTTCGGCATGATGTGGGCCTGGCTCGTATTCCCGGTGCCGCTCTATGGCACGTTCTGGGTGTTGCTGATTGCATATCTTACCGTCTTCATGCCGCTTGGCGTGCGGACGATCAGCGGTGTCGTTCTGCAGCTCGACAAGAGTTTGGATGAGTGCGGGCAGGTCTGCGGTGCCTCGTGGGCCTACCGAATACGCACGATCACGGCACCATTGCTCAGACCCGGCCTGCTGGCTGCCTGGCTGTTGATTTTCGTAGCGAGCGTGCGCGAGCTGGGCGCGTCGATACTCTTGATGGGACCCGACAGCAAAGTCATGACGCCGGCCATCGTCGAGGCGTGGTTCTCGTCGAGCTCCGAGTTGACCGCCGCCATGGCCCTCATTCAGACCGTGGTAATCACCTTGGCAATCCTCGTGTTCAGTCTCTTCACGCGCCGGCTGGCGATGCACGGGGCCTCCGCTCAATGACCGCGCCGGCCTCCACCCCTGCCATCGACGTCGAGAACCTTTCGATCCAATATGGCAGCGTCACCGCTGTAGAGACCGTGAGT
Source organism: uncultured Alphaproteobacteria bacterium (assembly GCA_963806735.1). Lineage (GTDB taxonomy): Bacteria > Pseudomonadota > Alphaproteobacteria > Rhizobiales > Hyphomicrobiaceae > CADEFX01. Next base: position 154,303 of record CAWEBE010000049.1, read on the forward strand.
TTTGCCATCCCGGAAGGTCAGCAGTTAACGCTGCTCGGCCCCTCGGGATGCGGTAAGACCTCGACATTGCGTGCCGTTGCGGGGCTCGAAAAACCTACGGCGGGTGTCATTCGCATCGGCGGCAAGCCCATCTACGACAGCAAGCAGGGCGTCAACGTGCCGGCCGAGCACCGCGGCATGTCGATGGTATTTCAGTCGTATGCGATCTGGCCGCACATGACTGTGTTCGACAACGTCGCCTACGGTCTGCGCGTGCGCAAGGAGACCGGAGCGGCTTTGAAGGAAAAGGTGCACTACGCTCTCGATCTGGTGAAAATGGGTCAGTACGCCGGCCGGAATGCATCGGCGTTGTCAGGTGGCCAGCAGCAGCGCGTGGCGCTGGCAAGGGCGATCGCGTTTTCGCCGTCGGTCTTGCTGTTCGACGAGCCGCTGTCAAATCTCGACGCCAAGCTGCGATCAGAAATGCGCATCGAGCTGCGCGAATTGCAGCGCCGCCTCGGCGTCACCTCGCTCTATGTAACGCACGATCTCGAGGAAGCGTTGGCGATGTCCGATCAGATCGTCGTCATGCGTGCGGGCGTGGTTGAGCAGAGCGGCACGCCTGCTGAGATCTATAACTACCCGCGCACTGCGTTCGTCGCCGACTTCGTGGGCTCGGCCAATCTCATCGGCGGCGATGTAATCGGCAGCGATGCGGGTGCCGGTACCGTTACTGTGCGTGCTTCCGATGGCACCGTCATCCATGGCGTGACGCGGGGAAGGCCCGTCGGTGCCAAAGGCACGTTGTCGGTGCGCACGGTGCATCTGTCGCTCAGTCGGGAGCGCCCACCTGGAGAAATCAACGCCTGGCCGGTTACGGCCGTGCGCTCCGTGTTCCTCGGTGACATTACACAGGTGCACGTGCGTTTGGGCGATCAGGACCTCGTCGTGCGCCAGATCGGCCCGCCTTCCGCCGAGCCTGGGCAGACAGCCTATCTGAGCGCCCTGGCCAGCCAATGCGCTTTGCTCGAGGAGTGACATCGCTGCACTGCTCATGGCACCGGCTAACGGCTTCGTCACGCCGAGAGCCGAGGTCGACTGCTGGCGGAAGAGGCTTTGGAGGTTAGGGAAAGGTGTCATCAGTTGGCAGCGTTTCGCGCTAGACTGACAACATCTTCTCCTACTACGGCAACCGTACGATCCCGTCCCGACTGAGGATACCTGTCATGCCCATCTACGAGAACGGTCCGGTTCAGATCCATTACCAGGAGGCCGGATCCGGCTTCCCGCTGCTGGTCATTCCTGGCGGCGGGTTGAACGCGACGATCGGTTATCTCTCGGAAAGAACGCCTTTCAATCCGATGCAAGTCCTCAGTGACGAGTACCGTTGCATCACGATGGATCTGCGGAACGCCAACGGCGGCGGGTCCTCCGGTCCAGTGGAGGTCGACCGCCCATGGGACTCATATGCCGACGACCAGCTCGGCTTGATGGATCATTTGGGGATCGACAAGTTCATGGTGCTCGGTTTTTGCATCGGCGGCCCTTTCATCTGGAAAATGCTGGAGCGGGCGCCCGAGCGTGTCATCGCTGCCGTGCCGGCAATGCCGAGCGGCTTTCGCCCGGAGGTGCCAGATCTTTTCTACCGGAACAACATGAAGAATTGGGCGCCGGCGCTGTGCGAGAAGCGGCGCGATGTCACAATGGAGACCTGCGCTGCTTTCCTCAAGAAAATGTACGGTGAGAATCCTGGCTTCGTCTTCAGCGTGACGCGCGATTTCGTGCGCGGGTGCACAACGCCGGTGCTTGTCATGCCGGACGACACCGAGCCGCATCCCTACGCCGTGGCGGAGGAAACGGCAATGCTGGCGCCGAACGCGCAGATGACCTTTTTCCCATGGAAGGAGGCCAAGGACCGGGTGCCTTTGGCGGTCCGTCATTTGCGCACGTTTCTTAAGGCGAACACGCCGGTGTAACGAGGAGTTAGGAAGAGCCTATTGAGGCATCCTGGCCGTGGTCTGCATGCAGGGCACATTCTATCGTTTCCAGAATAATCCGTGTGCATGATTGGACAGCGGTGGTCTTTCTTACGCGTGCCCGAATAGGCGGCGCCGTCGCAATGGAGGATGCCATGAAGCTCGACGGCCGGATCGCCCTCGTCACCGGGGCTAGCCGCGGCATCGGCCGCGCAATAGCGCGCGCATATGTGGGCGAAGGCGCCCGAGTTGTCGTGACCGGCCGGGATGCTGACGCCCTGAACGCACTGGTGGCCGAGCTCGGCGACGCTGCCCATGCCGTGGTGGGCGATTTGGCGGCGCCGAATGCACCGGACGCCCTGGTCGCCGCGACGCTGGCACGCTTCGGCGGCCTCGACCTGCTGGTGAATAACGCCGGCGCCATCCACCCAGCTCGGGACCTCGTCGACTTTACCCCGGAGGACTGGCGGGGCGTGATCGAAGTCAATCTGGTGGCACCCGCTATGCTGGTCCGCGCCGCGGTGCCAGCGATGCGGACGGCGGGACGCGGTCACATCATCAACGTGTCTTCCATCGGTGGGCGCAAAGGCGGACGCGGTCGTAGCGCCTACCGGGCAAGCAAAGCGGCGCTGATCAATTTGACCGAAAGCCTGGCCGCCGAACTGGCACGGGACGGCATCCAGGTGAACTGCATTTGCCCTGGCGTTGTCGACACTGAGGGTTACCGCCACCTGATGGCAAGTCGCGGCCGGGCGCCTGTAGCTCAGGCAATGCGGCCAGAAGAAATCGCCGAGGTGGCGCTGTTTCTCGCGAGCGACGCCGCGAGCGCTATAACCGGCACGGCGATCGACGCCTTTGGTGCCGCAAATCCGTTGCTCCAGGGGTGAGGCCTCGCGAGCCGTCGCGCCGCAGACTTTCCAATGACCTGATCGCTACGGCGAATGGATGCCGCCCTCAGACAGCGGCCAGCTGTTATGGCGCAAAGCCAAGGTGCTGCCTTACGGTATCCGATGCACGTTCCGTCAAGGCTTCCACCAGGCGGCCCGCAAGGTCGACATTGCGGCTGCGTGAAGCAACCGCTGCCGTGTAGACCGTCGCGAGCTGGAATGGATCAGGCAGGGCGCGAACTAGCGTGACGCCCTGGGTATTGAGGATTTCAGTTGCCTGCGTGCAGCCGATCGGACGGTTTGCCTTGGAAGCGGCGAGCGCGCGCATGGCGCTGGTACCGTTGGGGTGTGGCTTGAGCCGAGCGTCCACCGTGCCATCAATGCCCAGAAGCATAAGTGTCTTGGCGAAATGAATGCCGGCGGTCGCCAGGCTTGGATCAGGAAAGTAGATTTCGTCGGCCGCGACCATGGCGTCCTTCAACAGCTTTGCGTCATCCACGATTGGAAGCTCGTCGCCAGTCCGGGCTGCAATGGCGGTATACACAATGCCGATGTTGCGCTCCGAGCCGGGCACAACGTGGCCGCTGCCAGCCAGCTCCCCAATCAATGCCTGTGTAAGGATGAGAAGGTCAGCTGGTGCACCCGTGAGCAATCGTTCCTTCATAGCGCCGACTGCGCCAAACGTGGCGTCGATATCGGCACCCGTCCGAGCCTTGAAATCGGATGCCAGGGCGTCGACAAGTCCGTGCGCCGCGCCACCGCTCAGGACCACAACCCTCATGCGATCCCCTCAGGGCATCTGGGCAAGAATACGGTCTGGTGTGATTGGCAATTCCGTGACCCGCACTCCCAAGGCGCTGAAGACTGCATTGCCGATCGCAGCGGCCGTCGGCCCGTGTGCAGCTTCGCCGGCGCCGACTGCTCCTTCTTCAGGCCTGGCGATGATCTCGATTTCGACAGCCGGAACTTCGGAAAAGCGCAGGATGGGGTATTCCTCCCAGGTCGTGCTCGTTATCTGTGTTCGGTCGAACCGCACGGCCTCCTTGAGAGTCCAACTCGTCGCTTGAATGGCTCCACCTTCGATCTGATTGATGACCCCGTCAGGATTGATGACCTCGCCGACATCGACGGCGATAACCAAACGGCGAACACGTACCTCGCGGTCGACCGCCACCTCTGCGACCACAGCACAGTAAGCGCCGGTGGTCTTATAACGTGCATAGCCGATGCCATGGCCGATCCCGTCTTGCTTGCGCCATCCAGACCATGCTGCTCTTGCAGCGGCGGCCTGGACCACCGCTCGCGCGCGCGGATCCTGCATGTGCCGGAGCCGGAATGCGACTGCATCCTCGTCACGCTCTGCGGCGATCTCATCTACGAAGGATTCAATTGCGAACACGTTGGCAAAAGCGCCGAGCGAGCGCAGCGCCGATGTGCAAATCGGCATGGCCGTCAGGCGATGGCTGGCTATGCGCCAAGCCTGGAAGTCGTAGGGCGGAACGGCGTTTCTCTCCGCCCCGCCGCCATTGGCCAACGGGACATTCTGTGCGATTGGGCGAGGGAAGCCGCTTGCAATATGTGAGGCGGCCAGGAGCGTTGGTATCTCGCTGCGACCCGGGCGTGAGGTGTGTCCGTTGCTCCATCCATCGTGGCGCCAACCCACGACCCCGCCGCCTGCGTCCAGATCGGCCTCGATTTCCACAACCATGGCTGGGCCGAATGGCGCCCATGCAAGCTCATCCTCCCGCGACCACTGAACGCGAACCGGTTGACCCTTCACGGCGCGGGCGAGCAAAGCGGCATCCAATGCCACGTCATCAGCCGCGTTGTGTCCATAGCACCCGGCACCCTCGACGTGACTGACGACAATGTGCTCAGGCGGAAGGGAAAGCACCTTTGCGAGGTCGGCTCTGAGATTGAAGACCCCTTGCGTGTGACTTTGCACGTGCACGCCGTCTTCGCGCCACTCGGCGATGGCGCACGCGGGACCAAGTGAGGCGTGCGCAATGAACGGCTTGGCAAAGGAGCGCCGCAGCGTTCGTTTCACGGCCGGCGAGGTTTCGGCGCCGCGGGTGTCGACCACAGTAGTCTCAACCGGCTGCTGCTTCAGCCAGGCACTGAGGCGATCCTGGTCGGGTAGAGCCTCTCCGGTCTGCCATGTGGCCGATGCGCGCAAATGCTCAAGGGCCTTTTGGGCGCACGCCTCCGTCTCGGCGACGACGCCAACGAAATCACCATCGCGAATCACGGCAATGACGCCGGGGAGCTGCTCTGCCTCGGCCACATTGAGATGCGTGAGACGTGCGCCAGGGGAGCTCGGTCGCAAGATGCGTCCATGCAGCATGCCGGGAAGGCGCAAATCGTGAATGAAACGCCTTTGGGCAAACACCTTATCGGGAAGATCGAGGCGGGCAGCCCTGTGCCCCGCCACTTGCCGCTGCGCTGGTGGCTTTGGTGCAGCGTTTCCCAAAGCATCGCATTCCAGAAGATTGTCGTCCGCAAGCTCCCAGTAGCTCGTGGTAGCGCCCGCCGGACAGCTAATCTTACCCGCACTAATCCGGAGCGACGCTGCTGGCACGCCAAGCCGCGCTGCGGCAGCAGCAAGATAAATAGCGCGGGCTTCCGCCGAAACCTGACGCAACGCCGAACCACAGTGCTGTACGGACAGGCTCCCTGATGTCACGCCTTCGTTCGGGCTTGTGGCAGTGCTTGCAGGGACGATACGGACCTGTGAGAGGTCGAGATCGAGCTCGTCGGCAACGATCTGGGCTAAGGCCGTGAGGATTCCTTGTCCGATTTCCACTTTGCCGGGGGTCACCTCGACAAAGCCTGCGGGTTTGAGCCGCATCCACTGAGACAGCCTGGGATTGGCTCTCAGGCTCGCGGACAGAGAAGAGGTCACCGAGGAAGGACTCATGACGGCTGGCCCTCGGCCGCTGCCTTCAGGACCGCACGCACAATGCGGTTGTGTGCCCCACACCTGCACAAGTTGCGATCCAACGCCGAGCGTACCTCCATCTCGTTCGGTTTGGAATTGCGCCTAAGCAGTGCTGCTGCTGTCACAAGAATGCCGGGCAGGCAGTAACCGCACTGCCCCGCCTGCTCGGCGATGAAAGCGCGCTGTAACACATGCGGGTGTTCAGGTGTCCCAAGCCCTTCGAGTGTTACGATGTCCTTGCCCATCACCGACCACAGCGGAGTATCGCATGCCGGCACTGCCATGCCATCGACCATAACGTGGCAGGCCCCACACTGATTGCGCCCGCAGCCGAAGTGTGTTCCGGTCAACGATAACGGACCACGCAGCACATCCAGCAGGGACGTCGCCGGATCTGCCTCGACGATCCGTTCGGTCCCGTTGATGGTCAGTCGTATGGGACTGGTCATGCTCTATTCCGGCTTGGCGCCCGATATGGCGACGACCCTGGCCCACTTTTCAATGTCGCCCTCCAGAAACTTGCCGAAGTCGACTGGCGTCATCACCATGGGCTGCGCCCCTTGTTTCTGCCAGGCCTCTCGCACATCGGTGCTGCCGACAATCCGACTGATCGCGTCGTTGAGCTGGTCGACAACGGCCTTTGGAGTTCCGACCGGTGCCATAAGGCCCAGCCAGATTGTCGCTGTGTAACCGGGAACGCCGGCTTCAGAGATGGTCGGCACATTTGGCAGGACCGCCGAACGGGATTGCCCCGTTGTGCCGAGCGCCCTTACCTGATTTGCTTCCACGTTCCCGGCCATGGTGGTGATGGCGTCGAACATCATCATGACCTGGCCCGAAAGCACATCGTTGCGCGCGCCAGAACTGCCCTTGTAGGGAACGTGCAAAATGTCGGTTCCGCTCATGCTTTTGAAAAGCTCACCCGCCATGTGGTAGGGCGTACCGGTACCAGACGATGCGTAGTTCAGCGCACCGGGCTTCGCTTTGGCTAGAGCAATGAACTCCTGCAAACTCGTGGCCGGCACAGAAGGGTGCACGACCATGACCAGATCCGACGAATTGACCGGCGCAACCGGTACGAAGTCGCTCATGAGCTTGTAAGGCTTTGCAGGGACAAGCGACTCGTTGGTGGTGTGGGTATTCGACATCATGAGCAGCGTATGACCGTCAGGCGATGCCCTGGCCGCTTCCGCAGTCCCAACGATCGATCCGGCCCCCGGACGGTTATCGACAACAATGGGTTGTTTCAAATCTTCCAGCAGCTTTTGGCCGAGAAAGCGCGCGTAGACGTCGGCCGGTCCGCCAACGGCAAACGGCACGACAATCCTAATGGGTCTGCTCGGATAGCTTTGCGCCAAGGCTGGCGTTGCAAGTGCCAGGATGCCAACGATCGCTAGTACTATTCGGTTTGTACCGACCATCGCTACTCCTCCCAAAAAGCTCTTCTCTTTTTTTGGGAAACGATACTCTGAGGCGTTCGCGGAGGCCAGTGCGTGACGGTGGCCAACAGCCACTACCGACGTGGCTTGGCTTAACCGAAGCTGACCCCTTGCGGCGTGGCAAGTCCCCTTCAGCCCGTCATCGCGACCGCTCCGAGCAATCCGGTGGAACTTGACGCTCAGCAGTAGCGCGGAGAATCAGCTCCCTGCGATCACATCCCATTCCTAGGATCGAACTCATCGGCGTACAACCACGCGCCTCCATTTCCGTTATCAAGCCAAAATCGCTCAGCTGATCGACGGGTAGAGACGTGCTCGAACCCGTGCCGATTGAGGAAGAGCCTCATGACCTCATTTGGAGTCTGATTGCGCGGGCCTAGAACGACCTCCTTGACCGATGGCGCAAAAGCCTTTCAACGGAAATGCCCTGAATGGCTTCAACCTATCAGCGATGGGATGCGCCAACTTTCTGCTGCCTTCAAAGATCGGTAGGCGCCGAAGTTCGCCGGTTGCGTTGCAGATCTGTCTGCTAAAAGAGGGAACGTGCGCGCGCCAGCGTGGTGCCGGGAGTGCTTGGATTGCTCATCTCTATACAGTGGCTGCGTGGCTTTGCGGTATTAATGGTGCTCTTCTACCACATCATCGAACTTCAGCTCTTTCGCCACATCCCCTCCTTTCCGTGGTTGCTCGAGAAAGGCGCTGCCGGGGTAGATCTCTTCTTCATCATCAGCGGCTTCGTTATGTGGCATACGACGTATTTGACGCCGCCCTCACCGCGAGTTTTTCTCCTTAGAAGGATTTATCGGATCGCCCCCCCTCTATTGGGCCGGCACCATCGCTTTTTGCGCGCTTTCATTGTACTCGTGGACATTCTCTCTACCACCCAGTCCCGTAACCGGCGTGACGCACTTGGTCACTTCCCTCCTGCTGCTCCCGGCGGGTCCGCCGCTAGTCTACTGGCCTATCTTGGGACTTGGCTGGACACTTATTTACGAGATGTTTTTCTATGCCATCTTTGCAGCAACGTTATACTTGGTTGACTGGCAAGTGAGATTCACGGCCGTATCGCTCATACTCACCGCACTCGTTGCCGCTGGCTTCCTGTTCCAGCCTCAGGGGTGGCTCCGCTGGTACACCGCACCGGTGATCGCTGAATTTGCTGTTGGTGTCGCTATCGCCACTTGGTTTGCAAAAGGCCGGTCCGTGCTGCCGCACGTGGCCATGTTGATCCTTACCGCTGGCGTTGCGATGCTCTTACTCTGCCCACTTCCCGGCCGAGACCTTATTACCAATCGGGTGTTCTATTGGGGTATCCCAACGGCCTTGATTGTGTTTGGCGCCGTCGCACTCGAGCAGTCCGGGGTGCCGTTGCGGTCGAGGTGGCTGAACCTCCTGGGTGATGCTTCCTATTCCCTCTACATCACGCACATTTTCGTCCTCGGAGGCCTGGCAATTGTCTGGAATAAGTTTCACCTCTGGTCGGCCGCTCAAGGTCGATTGTCCTACTACCTCCTCTGTGTGGTTGTCAGCATTCTGGTCGGGATCGGCGTCTATAAGTTTGCTGAAAGACCGTTGACGCGCGCGCTGCGCGCGAAGCTAAAAGACAAATAACAGAACTTACGAGAGCATAAGCCCTGGCTGTGTCAGCCCCTGGAAACGAGCGCGCATACTTGTCCGCCGAGATGCGTCGCGCCGATCAGCTCTTGCTAGGGTAGCGGTGCTGCACCTTTGCTGCATGGAGTTGCCGGGGTGCCTCGACAACCATTGTAAAACCACGGGAGTTTTCGGTGCAGCACAATGCAGCACAAGCTTGAATAGGGGCAGCTAAGTGATTGATTTTGTTGGTAGCGGGAGGCGGACTTGAACCGCCGACCTACGGATTATGAGTTCGAGGTCTGAAGTAGAAGTCTATTGAGTTCAACCAGTTGGCAGGACGCCCGTTGCAAGCACCGCCCAACTGTACGTAACTCTGCACGACAAACTCCCGCAAAAGTCCCGCACGCTCAAATCAACGTAGGTTCAGGTCCAGGGCCCGCAGCCCCAATACGGAACACCGTTCAACTGCGAAAAAACACAAAAAGGGTGAAGCTGGTAGCGGCGGTGGCTGGACAGGACTGCTCCAGCGGCAACTCAGGCGTCCTGGTCGCACTTGGACCAAAGACCGCGTCACCGTCCCACGCTTGCCGAATTAAGTCGCCTCAACTCACGGACATAAGTTTCAGGTCGCACAGCATCGACGTAGGGAACGTTCAGCCCGACCCCAGCGGCAATCGCGCCGGTAAACGTGTTGCAGTTTCTGGATAGCAGCCAATAGGCAGTCCAGGTCCGGCGCATCGCGCCCGTTGTGCGCGCGATCCTGTGAACTGTGGCGCGGTCGATGGAAATACGAAAACGCTCGACGGGCTTATTCACGATATCGTCGTTCGTATAGCCTATTCTCCCTGCCGATCCGAAGATCGCGAGCAGCCCGCTCGGGGCACCCGTCGCCGTCCCGAAGCCCATGGTGCCCAAGCGACGGCCGCGGCCCTGTCCATCGACGGCTCCGAGAACAACGTACGAGTGTCCAAACACATTGTCCCGGCGCGCACGGAACTCCACATAGTAGTGACGATCATCGGAGCGCATCGGCGCGAATGAAGGCGACTTTACGATTGCATCGTCGAAGCCGGCCAACGCTATCGCGCAGGGATATCCGGTCATGGCGAGTATCAACGCGAGCGCGCATGCGACCCTTGGCTGTGCGGCCTGACCCGTCGCGACATTCTTTCTTGCGTGCCACCTCGGCATGATTGCCGGCTCATAATTAAATCCCAGCTTATTATCTAACGTTTACGTCAAGTAAGTTCATCGAAAATGCAGCGATGTAATTAACAATAACGATTAGCGAAGATGGCGAGCCAATTGAGCCTGAGATACCTTTTCATAATTGAGCTGTGAAAATGAAGGAGGAAACGACAGTGCGCTCGATGGTCCTCTTTAGCCTTTTGGCCGGTGTGGCACTCACTACTCCGTTCGCGAGTGCTGCTGACGCCAAAACGTACACGCGCAAGAAGTGCATTGCCTCCGCAAGGTTGGCTGCATCGCCGGTGACGTGGGTCTGTAAGGCAAGCGAGAAGTGCTGCTACGACGCTTGGGTGCGCAAGGGCACCTGCCTCGATGCTTCGTCTCGCTGCTTCTGAGGTGAGTTGGCCGCATATGCAAGAGGGGGCGTCAGCCCCTCGCAGTGATGGTTGGCGACCCTACCGTTGACTGGCTAACTCCATCCGAAGTTGTGCGCCTCGTCTCTGGGGTTCTCCCCGAGTGTGCCATTGCCGCAGAGGTGGCATTCCTATTTGAGGTCGCATTGACGCCTGTCGTAGGAGGGAGTGATCCATGTTTCAGGATAGCCGGCGCCCCGGCACCATCTGCCTCGCGAACGGGTCTACCCTCGCCTGCACGGTGCAGCGTTCGTCGGCTGCATTGGCTGAGGTGAGAGCGCCCAATGCCGGTTCAATCCCCCGGCGGTTCGAATTGAACGATGGCGTCCGGCAGAGGGCCGCAACCGTAGTCTGGCGAAGAACCGGAGTTTTGGGCATCCGATTCGATGACTATTGCAGTAGTCGCTGATCGACCTAGGCGTCCACCGGAGACGCGCAGTCCGAGCTCGGGGTCATAGACTGGCTTACTGCGGACCCGCCAGCAGTCCCCGTTGGAGTTACAAACGACGGCTGCCGACGCTGCGCCGGCGGACAACGTCTCCGGAGCCGGGCGAACGAAGCTGCTGCACGAGGCGGCCGGCAAGCGGTCTGAGGAAGCTTACCTCGCAATTGAAAGAAGGCCTGGGCACCGGCCTCCATGGGCATCGGTCAACAATTTTGCACCCGCACGGACCAGCTTGACGCAAGGCTCGGAATCGATGTTCCGAATGCCTGCCAATGCGCGGACTAATGGGGGAATCATGGTTCGCAATCTTCAGGCACTCGGGTGCTTGGGCGTCGCGCTTTGTAGTTGTGCCTCACCTGCCCGACTAGAGCTCTCCCGGGTGGACGGCGCGCCGGTTGATCCGCTCGTGCAGGAGAAAGCCAAAACAGAATGCTCTGCTCGGTCGCAGGTGGTCATAGCGGAAGCGCCGCCCCGAGTAGCCTCCTACGGTATCAGCTGGATGGTGGCGCAAGAGCAAGCACAGCAAGCCGCATTCCAAGGCTGCATGGCCGAGAAAGGCATCCGCGTTAAGTGGATACGCGACACCACGCCAACAGAGATGGCATCGGTACGCTAGCGTCGCGCTGGCATCCGCCACTCTGGGCTGTCCAGTATCGCTTTTAGGATGCCGCGCAATTGAGCGTGGCGATTTATTCGCGTTTTTGTTGGCAACAACTTCGACACGCAACCGAACAGCACTATCGCCGCTTCCAAGATCATGTCGATGTGGGCCATGGCATCTCTTGAGGCTCGCGCCGGATCCTTAAGGCGCAACGTCCAATAGACCGCGTTCCCAGCAGGCAGCAACCCGACGACGATTTTAGAACTTGCTTATCCCACTGATGCGGATCAAGTGCATGCGTGCATCGACATCTCTGGAGCAAGGCGGTGGCGAGAGGTTCCAGCAGCGCTAAATCGCCCCGTCGGGCTGTCTGAACCTAGTACCTTGAATGGTCAGCCGATGGCGTCGCCGTATTGCGCCGTCTCAAACGCAACATGCCGGAACCAGGCCAGCGTCATTCGCCGCACGGCCTCGAGGCGCATAGGTAAGCCCCGCAGTTCCTTGTGGGAAACCGAAACGCCGAGCTAGCAAATCAATCTCTGGGCGGTAGCTTGCCCCGATGATCCTTTCGCATGAGCATAAGTTCATCTACATCAAGACCTACAAGACGGGCTCCACGTCGATCGAAGCGGCGCTCTCATCCGTTTGTGGCCCAAAGGACGTCATCACACAGGCGAGCGAGGAGCTTCGAGGCGTGCGCCAAAAGCCGGCGCAGAACTATCGGCTCGATCATCCCGATGTGCCGAAGCGCCCGCTGTGGCGGCGTTTGCTGATGCGGCCGGAGCGGTACTATCACCCGACCATTGGCTACTACGAGCACATGCCGGCTTGGCGCGTACGGCGCTATGTGGGCGAGGATGTGTGGCTCAGCTATTTCAAGTTCAGCTTTGAACGCAATCCCTGGGACCGGCAGGTGTCCTGGTATCACTACAAGACGAAATCAAAAGATGAGCAGGCACGACCTCCGTTCGACGCCTTCAACAGCGATCGGCGGCGGGCCTGGGTGGAGAATTGGGACCTGTACACAATCGACGGCAACATCGCGATCGACTTTGTCGGTCGCTACGAGACCCTTGCCACGGACTTCGAGGCCGTGCTGTCAAGGCTTGGTCTCAGCGGTCAGGTGGTCCTCCCGAAAGTGAACGTCTCGGACCGGCGCGCGGGCAGCTATCGGGCCTACTACACAGATGCCAGCCGCGAGCTGATCGCCTCCTGGTATGCGCCTGAAATTCGACAGTTCGCCTATCCTTGTGCGATGCTGATGCGATGGCGCGTGTGTCGTGTCCGAACGCGCTTCGGAAAAGAGACGCTACTCAGTACGAGCTCGCGCTGCTGGCCGATCTCACGCGCGACGGAGCGGAGCAGCTCGGTAAGGCCACGAGTGCAGGGAGGGGAAATAAGCGATGCTGCGCTGGCGCCGATCAGTCAACAAGCGTCTACCGAAGATTGATGTCGTAAAACTGGCAAAACAGCTCGATCCCTTCCCGTGGCGCGGAACGCCGATCGAGTGGGTCCGCCGCATTCGCGGCTACGACGTATTCATTGTGCAAATCGGCGCACACTGCTCACTTGACGATCCATTGCGCCGGCTCGCCGTGTCGCGGGACTGGTCGGGGCTCCTCGTTGAGCCGGTGCCGGAATTGGCGGCTCAGCTCAAGCGCAACTATGCCGACTATCCAGGCTTCTCCATCGCCGAAGTTCTCATTGGCGAGGCTACCGGCTTCGTGCCCTTCTATCGCGTGCACGACGAGACGCGACTCCTCGCGGGCCTGCCTGACTGGTTCAATCAGATCGGAAGCGTGGACCCCCAGCACATTGCAAAGCATGTGATGTATTTGGAGGCAAGTCGACATGACCACGCAAAGCAGATGACCACTGTCGAAGACCTACCCTGCGTATCAATGGAAAACCTGTTCACGAACCGACAGGTGCGAAAGGTGGACGTGCTTCAGATTGATACGGAAGGCTCAGACTACAAGGTGCTTAGGCAATTCGACTTTCAACGATACAGGCCGCAAGTCGTCATCTACGAGCACCGGCACCTGCCAGAGGACCAGAAAGTTGCCGCCCGCGACCTGCTTCAAGCCAACGGCTATGAGATCAAGGACTACCAGTTCGACACGTTGGGTTGGCGTGCTCACCGATGACCTTTTTGGGCAGGGCGCGCGAGACTTAATTTGGGCGTAAAGCGGCTCGGATTGCCGATAGTCAGGATCAATTGGCTCTATCGATAGCACCACCTATCGATTGCACACGGCCCATAAACCATCTGGAGGCGCGAATGGCGACTACTGCGCTAATATCTCCGATGTCCACCGCTAAGCAGTCCCATTTACTGAAGGCGCCCCTGGTCAGCGTCATCATTACCAGTCACAACTATGGCCGTTTCATCGAGCAGTCGATCAAATCGGTCGCGGCGCAGACATACCATGAGTGGGAGTGCCTGATCGTCGACGACGCCTCAACCGACAATTCGGGGAGCGTCATCGATGCATGCCTCGCCACGATCGATGATAAGCGCTTCTCTGTTCTGCGCCTGGAGAAAAATGTAGGTCAGTTGGGTGCTATCCAAGCCGCGGTTGCAAAGATGTCTGGCGTTTTCGTTGCTTGCCTCGATGCCGACGACGTCTGGCTGCCGACTTTCCTAATTCAACACGTGCGGGCGCATGTGAATGAGACTTTTTCAGCCGGCGTTACCACTTCGGACACGTATATCATCGATGAGCGAGGCCAGCTTATTGCGGGCACGGCGCCAAACATCAACAAGCCGCGAGGCGAGAGTGTCGGGCAAGAACTGCACCGCGCAAATGACCGCCGGCTAGTCTACGAGAACGGTCAATTCCTGGCCGCCACTCCCGACGAGCCTTGCCTCACGCACGTATCCCCCACGCTCTTTGGCTGGCACGGCTCGGCCATGTCCGCCATGATGTTTCGGGCCAACCTGTTGCCCTTGGTGCTTCCCACCGACAGCGTGGCATTTCGCATTTGCGCCGATTATCCGATGTTCACCCTCGCGCATCTGATAGGTGGCACGATCATTATTGATGCAAACTTATCGCTTTACCGGCTGCATGGTCAGAACGGTTACAGCAATCTCCCGTGGATGGGCGGCGAACTATCCAGGATGGCTGACCACGGTGCCATGAACCGGCGTCACGCGCCCCACATGCTCAAGCACATCAGCGCGGTTCGCTCTGATCTTGAGCGACTTTGCCGCCCGCAGCATGTCAGGAAGATCATCGAGAAGTTTGAAACTGGCCGCGATGAGCGGGGTCAGCTAAAACCGGCGGGCAAGGTTAAACGAGAAACTCGTCGGCTGCTGCGCCAGATGACTCGGTCCGCCGAGGCGGAGTAGTGGGCCGGGTAGCACTGCTCATACAATCCACGGCGAGCAATGCTAGCTGGTTTCCACCTCGTCGGGCCCTCGCTTGGAGTAGCGATCGGCATGACGATGACGCTCTATGTCACTGCTGTGTGGCTGCTTCGCAAAGTGGGCATCAATCTGTAGGTCGCCATCAGGGAAAAGAAAAGTGCGGAATTGGGGCATTCCGTGGGGATTAGGCGTGTGAACAGACGCATCAAGCTGGCTCCGGGGCATCGTAAAGCCCCGATACTGTCCGGTATCATCAAGGCCATGGCGGATGGCGGTGGCCCGCTTCACAGCCGGCGCCAGCCGGAAGCGGCGCGAGACAACCGGGACGATTGGAAGGGTGTGACGCTGATCCTGATCGTGCTCGCGATCCTCTCCTTCATCAGCACGGTCATGAATCGGTGCAGCTGACATCCGGCTACGTGCTCATTCTCTCGACCGGGCTCAGCATCGCACTGTCAGAAAAGCGCTTCTTCCCCTTGACAGCCATTGGCCGCGCATGCGCTGGGATGCAGAAGAGGCCGCGCACGGATCAAGTCCGAGCGCGGCCTTGGTCGAATGGAACGTGCCCTGACTTAGTCCGCCGGGCAGTCCAGTCGTAGGTGCGGTCGAGCCCTGACTTCCCCCGGGAGCCGGGCAGCCCACCGCGTGGTGTGTTGCATGGAGGCATTTCATGCTTCAGGCCACGACCGCGCATATGCGAATGCATCCTCGCAAGCCCTATCCCCAATTATGGGGAGACCTGATGAATGGTCATCGAGGCATCAAGCGTGGCCGCATCGCACACGTCAGCCTCGACGAGGCTTCTCTATTGCGGCCCCAGTGTCCGGTGCGGTACCGGGCGCAGTGTGTCGTTGGCGCTGGGCCGAACGGTCGCTTGTTGGGCGCTGGGGCGCCCTTCCGATGCCTGCATCATGATGGCAACAAGAATGAGCGCACCGCCGGCAACCACCGACACCGTGGTCGTCTCATTGAAGACGAGATAGGTCCAGATGGGTGCAGCTACCGTCTCGGCTTGGGCCAGCATGGCAAGCGTCACGCCCGGCACCTTGCGCGAGCCGCGTGCTAACAGCACGAGGCCGATGGCCAAGATGCCGCCTCCATGCAGGAGCGCCAGCGCCGTGTCGCGCAGGTTTGCTGCAAGCGGCACGCCGAGCCACAGCAGCACAATGGCACTGATCAGGGCCGTGACGAGCCCGACAGCGACGAGCGCCGCATCGAGGTCCTGCGGCTGGGCGCCGCGCGTCGCGAGCAGGTACAGCGCAAACGTGAAGGCCGTGCCGAGCGCGAGACATCGCGCCAACCATCCGCCTTCCCACAGACTTGACTGCAGCCCATCTAACTTCAGGCTGAGCCCACTCATCACGCCAACACCGCCGAGGGCAACGACAATAGCTAGCGTGCTCAGCGCGCCAACGCGCTCGCCCAGCAGCGGCCGGGCGAGGACGGCAGCCATCAGCGGAGCCAGCGACATCAAAAAGAACACTTCGGCAGTGTTTCCCATTTTGATGGCCACGATGAAACATATCTGACTGGCCACCATGGCGAGCACCGAGACCCAGGCAAAACCGCCGAGTTGCCTCATCTGCACGATCGGGCTGATGCGGTGGCGCTGCGCCGCTACCAGCGAAAGAACCAGCGCGAAAGCGAGTGCGCGCCAGAACAGATATTGCCAAGCATCGCTGGCGGTCGCCGCACGCACACAAAGAACGCCGAGGCTGAGCACCAGACCACCCAGCACGACGAGAAGGCAGCCGACCAGATACGCCCGAGGAGGACGTTTGGTTTGGTCCGGGGTCTGCGCAATCCTGGAGGGGGCCATCTGGACGTCTTCCGCGTTTTTGCACTTGGCCGTGGATCAGATAGGACGCAATTGGAGTTTCCGTTTGGGGAGTACCGGCGTGCGGGGCACTGCAAGGTCCACTGCGTACTCGCGGATTGCTTCTTGTTACTCCCAACCATGGTTCAATTGAAGCTATTGAAGCCGGCGGTCTATCGCTCCAATCGAGCTCGTCGGGCGGCTTGCCGTGGTAGCGGCTGGCGTTGACCTCGAGAACACTGGCGTCGACCGCGAGGCCTTCACCCTTAACGAGGCCAGTGGCCATCGCCGTGCGCACGATGCGCTCGAAGATATGACGCAGGACATCGCTGTCGCGGAAGCGGCCCAGCCGGTTAGCCGACAGCGTCGAGTGGTGCGGAACCTCGTCTTCCAGGTCGAGTTTGCAGAACCAGCGATAGGCGAGGTGCAGCTCGACTTCCTCGCACAGCCGGCGCTCCGAACGGATGCCGTGGCAGTAGCCGACGATGAGCATGCGCAGCGTCAGCTCCGGATCGACGGAAGGCCGGCCGATGTCGCTGTAGTGCGGCTCAAGCTGCTTGTGGAGGTCAGCCAACGCCGCCGTCACGAACACATCGATGCGACGCAGCAAGTGGTCCTTGGGGACGCGACGTCGAGGTGGAACTCGTAGAACAGCCGGCGCTGATCGCCACTCCGCCGCCCCATCATCGCGACGCCTCCGCCGTCGATTAGCGATCAGAGGACGGAATCACCGTTCGGCCGGCATCTCAACGCCTTTATCGACAGCATCGACCGAAGGAGAAACTATCGCGGCCCGCTGTCGCGAATTGCCATCCAGTGTGACGGCACACAATGAGAGACCTGCTCGCGGAACGCCGACATTCCATGAAGTTCGGATGGTTCGTTGATCTGCATCATAGTGGAGGTTGATCGATCGGTTGGATTGTCGCAGAGGGCGGCGTCGCGCGCTGCCGATCCGGGTCTGACCATGACACGCTCGGCGGGGATTCTTTACCGCTCTTCTGCCGGCATGACGCCGGCGGTGCGAGCACTGATCGAAGCAATAAAGGGGCTGGCGCAGGAGCTGGGCGCGAACTGAGACGGCCGTGACCGGGATTGGCGAGTTCCCTCCGCTGTTGGCCGATTCCCCTATGTGTGGGAGGGCAGAGCACGGAAGCTCCGCGCCGACAATTCAGACCTCGATCTTCTCGGCAATGGCAAGCGCATCGTCAATCTCAACCCGGCTCGGTACTATTCAGGTCAACCGTGCGAAAGGTCTGCGATTGGCACCTTTTGCTGTGCTGCGCAAACTCCAAGATGTCCGCTCGTGAAGTTAAAGCCAACGTGCTGACACCGTTGGTGCGACGCGAGAAAAGCCGGATGAGACATTTACAGCGCCAGTGTTGAGTTCGCTCACGAGCCGCGGTTCACGCGCCCGCTGCGATGCAGCATTTGTCCGCGCCATATGTGAGCGACAGCTGAGCAGCCGATCGTCCCTGTGATACGGTTGAGTTGGCATCGGCCAGGCGGTTTGCTGTGAAGATGGGTGTCTCCTGCGTTGTGGCACTCATGATTGAGTCTGGCTAATCTCCGAGCACAGACTGGCTGATCATTATCCGGTTCCTCTTAATGTCCGAGACACCAGGGGCGACGTTTCCGGATTTTGCAAGATTTGTCAGATGTGCAGCTGGGCATTCTGCCGTCCCGAGCTGCCTCAGAATACGCCAGCACCACTAGATGAAGCCAAGGATGACACCACCATGAACATCCTCACTAAGCCAATAGCGAGCCTGGCCGATACGCCCGATGCCGAGCGACTGGCGCGAATAGATCTCGCGGCGGTCTATCGCTTGTGCGCGCACTACGGCTGGGATGATCTTATTTATAATCACTGCGCCATGCGGGTACCGGGCGAAGACGCCAAATTCTTAATGAAGCGGCACGAGTTATTATGGACCGAGGTGACTGCCTCGAATCTCGTAAAGGTCGATATGCATGACGACCTGGACAAGTCGGCTGGGGTCAACCGGCCCGGCTTCACCTTGCATGGTGGCGTTCTCAAAGGCCGGCCGGATATCAACTGCTCCATTCATGTGCACACCGAATGGGGCATGGCGCTGTCCGGTCTCAAGCATGGCCTGCGCATGTTGTCCCAGCAAGCAACTCGCTTCTATAAACGCGTTGGCTATCACCCCTATGAAGGGCTTACTGAGGATTTTTCCGAGCGCGAGCGCATTCGCACAAATCTCGGGATAAATCGCGCGTTGATCTTGCACAATCACGGCCTTCTCACCGTGGGCAAGAGTGCGCGCGAGGCCTTCGTACTGATGAAATATCTCATGAGCGCCGCTGAGATTCAGATGCGCATGGAATCGAGCGGCGGCGAGCTGATCGAAATCTCGCCAGAGGTCTGCGAAAAGGTCGCCGCTCAATACGAGGCTCATGACAGCGGTCGAGGTTCAGCCGACTGGCCTGCTTATCTGCGTCTGCTGGATCAGATCGAACTCCGGATATCGAAACTAAGCGTCGCGGTCGGCCGCGACTTCGGTCGCGCCGCCACAGTCTTTGCAAATGGCTCCGCTGAAAACTGGATGGAGGAGACGCATGTTGCAGACATTAGGACTGATGGCCGCAATCGCATCCGCACTCGTCGCCGGTTCGAGCGGTGCACTGTCGCAGTCACCCAAGAAGGGCGGCGTTCTGCACTACGCCCTGACGACAGAGCCACCTAACTACGATTGCCACGGCAACACAAACTATGGCGTCTCGCAGGGGGTGTTTGCGCACTACTCTCGGCTCCTAAAGGACGCGGGCGACTGGAGGGAGCCGAGGATCGTCGGCGATGTTGCGGAAAGCTGGGAAGTTGCTTCCGACGGCCGAACCTTCACCTTCAAGCTTCGCGAGGGGGTGAGGTTCCACGACGGGTCGTTGCTCACCTCGGCCGATGTTCGGGCGACCTATGAGCGATTGTTCAAGCCACCACCTGGAGTGCTCTCGGCCCGACAGGCGCTCTATCAGGACATCTCGAGTATCGATACTCCCGACGATCACACGATTATCTTCAGGCTGTCGGCATCGAATGCCGGCATGCTCGATAGCTTCGCCTCGCCGTGGAACTGCATCTACAGCGCTGCCAAGCTTAAGGAAAATCCGAAGTACCCCGAGACGAACGTGCTTGGCACCGGCGCCTTCACGTTCGTTAGCCATGTGAAGGGCCAGAGCTGGGAGGGCAAGCGCTTCGACGGCTACTTCCGGCCGGGCTACCCACATCTCGACGGCTTCAAGGCATTCTTCATCAAGGGCTCGGCGCTCGCGACCGGCATCGCTGGTGGCCAGTTCGACATCGAGTTCCGAGGCGTTACGCCGTCTGAGCGTGACCGCATGCTCGAGCAGATGAAGGACAACGCGGTCGTCCTCGAGGGACCTTGGGTGACGAGCCTTATCGTCACACTCAACAACAAGCGCAAGCCTTTCGACGACGTGCGCGTCCGCCAAGCACTCACGCACGCCATTGATCGTTGGGGCGGTTCGGCAGCGATTTCTCAGATCTCGCTTATGAAGTATGTTGGCGGCTTTACGCGCCCCGGTTACGAGCTTGCACTCGCTCCAGCCGAGCTTGAGAAGCTCCCGGGCTTCTGGCGTGATATCGACAAAGCACGCGAGGAGGCTCGGCGGCTGCTCAAGGCGGCCGGTGTCACGTCGCTGAAAGTCCTTCTGCTCAATCGCGACACGCAACAGCCCTACACGCCGGCTAGCGTCTTCGTCATCGATCAATGGCGGCGGATCGGTGTCGAGGTCGAGCACAAACAAATCGACCCCAGAGCCTACTACGAGGCGATTTCGCGCGGCGACTTCGATGCGGCCATCGATTTCATCTCCGATTTCTCGGACGATCCGAACCTGCACTACATCCGCTTGCTATCGCATGGTCAGTCGCCGGTCTCGTACGCGCAGCACTCCGACACGTCGCTAGATGAGCTGTTCGAGAAGCAGAAACGCGCCACAAGCTTGGCCGAGCGCAAACAGCTCACGAACCGGTTCGAGCAGGTGGCACTGACCGGAGCCTACAACATGCCGCTGTTCTGGTGGCAGCGCATCATCGTGCATCACAAGAAGGTCAAAGGCTGGAAGCTGCTGCCAAGTCATAACAACGGTATGGACCTCACCGAAGTCTGGCTAGACCAGTAGAGCGGACAGAACTGCTCCCGTGACGGATTGGAGAAGCCTGCAGCGCAGAGGGATTATCCGAATTGCCTTTGCTCGCTTGCCGGACGGGAGGCGCCAGCGCGAATATCAGTTGGCAGTTGGCAAGCTCCGTTATGGTCGCATCTGGGTGCGAGATCAGGATCTCGCCGAAAGCGGAAGCTATGCTCCGATCGACTTCACTAGAGTTGCGAAGCGAGCAATGTCGTCGGCGATAGTCCTCGCCATCTGATGTCCAGGATCGAAAAGATGACTGCGCAAACGCCGCGAGACAACAATGCCGAGCCCCGGTCCTGCTACGTGAACCTACAGGGACGCGAACTGCATTACATGGAGTGGGGTGCGGCTGGCGCAGAGCCGCTTGTGATGTGGCATGGCCTTGCGCGTACGGGCAGGGACTTCGACCCCATTGCAGCCGCGTTGGCCGATCGGTTCCATATCATCTGTCCCGACACCACCGGGCGGGGTCTTTCCGCGTGGAGTGACAAGCCGGATGAGGAGTACTGCCTCGATGCGTATGCTCGTCTCGCGCGTGACGTGGCCGATGCTGTTGGTTTTCGTCGCGTCCGCTGGCTCGGCACCTCCATGGGCGGCGCGCTCGGCATCCGTGTTGCGTCAACGACGCTCAAGGGTCGTATCGCACGCCTTGTAATCAACGACATTGGGCCGACCTTTCCCGAGGCCCCCTACGAACGCATCAAGACATATGTCGGTAACCCCCCTGAGTTTGCGACGATGGGGGATCTAGAGGCCTACTTCCGTACCATCTACAAGCCGTTCGGCCATCACACAGATGCCCAATGGCGGCATTTGACCGAGACCTCGATGCGCCGCCTTCCCTCTGGCCTGCTTACCACGCATTACGACCCTGCGATTGTCCGGCAGCTGTTTGCCCACCCGCGCGACTATGAACAGTGGGAGCACTGGGACCGGATCGAGGCGCCAACGCTCGTCCTGCGAGGTGTCGAGTCCGATCTGTTGCTCCCGGACACGGCTAGGCAAATGTCTGTGCGCGGACCGCGTGCGAGCGTCGTCGAAATCGAAGGTTGCGGCCACGCCCCGGCGCTGAATGTGCCGAGCCAGATCAAGATCGTGCATCACTTTTTGACGGCATAGGGTTGACGGCTGATCAACATTGGAACCGACAGAGGACGACACGGTGCGCGACATCATCCTCCGACACGCCAGCCGATCACATGCCGGTTTGCACATCGCGTACCAATTTCCTTACCTCGTCGTCACTGAGCACTCGCCGCCGATCGCGCTTTTCCGATTTGACGCGCGCGGCGCAGCGCCGGGGCAAGAGCATTGGGTGATCCGCCAAAACCACAAGACAGGTGAGCGCTCGCTGGATCGGCTTTGGTCGGGCCTAATCCCATACTGGAGCAAGCAAGCCGGCCGGAGACCGATCAACGCAAAAGCGGAGACCGTCGCTTCATTGCCGATGTTTCGCGACGCCTACAAGCTGCGGCGCTGCATCGTGCCGATTGACAACTTCTTCGAGTGGAAAGCAATCAAAGGGGCCAAGGCCAAGCAGCCTATGCCATCGCCATGAAGGACCGCCAGCCGTTCGGCGTTGCCGGCATTTGGGAGAACTGGAAGCTCCCCGGCACCGAGGACTGGATGCGCACGTTTGCCCTGATCACCTGTCCCGCCCGCCTCGACAGCGGCAGCAATCAGCGCCCGCGATTTGACGGTGTTGTTGTGGTAGTAGCCGAGCGGATCGGCGATTGACTCCGGCACCACAATCGAGCCGGCGAAATGCATAATGGCCTCAATGGCGTGGCGCCGCAGGATGGTGCGCAGCAGGACTTCATCACCGACGTTGCCGACGATCAACCGGGCGGGGGAGGTACCGCCCATCTGAAGCCGGTGGAAAGGTTGTGGAGGACGACAACGCGCTCGCCGGCATCCAGCAGCGCCAGCACCATGTGGCTACCAATGTAGCCGGCGCCACCCGTGACGAGAACACTCATTGTCCCGCAACCATGGCAAGAAGCGGTCACGCCCATGAACATCGCCACGCGGCTGTAGCTACCTGGCCGGACCAGCAATGAACAATGTGACAACCCGCGTGCGTTGCCCCTTGCCAGAACGCAGAACGAGCCGATGACCGGCATGCACTCGCGGACTGGAGAGGAAGCTTCCAAACTTTTGAAACGCCCCCTCCACGGCGGGCTGCTTGAACGGTTAGTGAAGGCCGCGAGAACAACTATCCGTCAAATTCATATCAAGCTTGTGCACGCGCCTAACGTCTGGCTTTACCTCTTCGGTGTAGCTCTGGGGCCTGCCGACCGGGGCCAACATATGAAAGATCGTCGCGCGCTGGCGCGCCAGAAGGTGGATTTCAACGCCAAGTTGATTTTCGTGGATGCAGCCCGTGTCCTCGACTGCAACGTCGTGGATATGACCCCCGAGGGAGCCCGACTTGAGCTGTTCGCGGCTCTGGAGTTGCCTGCGCAAATCTACCTGTGGGAACGTCGCACCAACGCGGTGTTCGAGTGCACCGTGATTTGGCGCATGCCGGGATGCGCTGGTGTGCGGTTCGCAGATTGCTGCGGAAGAAACATGCGCCTCGCCATCGTTGAGGCCGGGACGTTCGCCGGTCCTATGGCGTGAGGGCGGCACTCCTGGGCACACTTTCGCACATGCAGCGGCAACTGTGCCGCACGCGCAAGCCGGCGCGCACTGAGGTGGAAAACGGATGTTATGATTTAGGCAGTTCGTGATTTGGCGAGTAACCAAAGACGCACGGAGGCTCGCTATGACCACACTGCTGCAGCAGATCGAGGAGATGCGCGTTCAGGTGAACGAGCTCGCCGGCGGCGAGCAGAAGCTCCTCCATGAGCTGAGTGACGCCCTCACCCGCGCCGACCACCAGCTCCTGCACGACGTGCGCAACGTCGCCGCCGAGCACGAGCGACGCCGCAGGATGATCCTCAAGGAACTGCAGGCACTCGCCTTGTCCATTGGTTCTTTCCCGGATGAGTGCGAACCCGTCATGGCGTTGGAGGAGGCAAGCGCCCAGCCCTCGCTCATGTCTTCGCATCTGGAAGACCAGATCGCCGCCGCCGGCGACTGGCGCCAGGCGGCCGGCAATGCCCAGGACGAGCTGGAATTCCAGCTCAATAGGCGCGCGTCGACGCACTGAGGGCGGGGCACCTATCGGCAATGGTGCGGGCAGCCGCATTTTCTGCAGTGTGACGCAGCAGAGAAGCAACACTTGCCCGCGGGCCTCAAGCATGCGTGTCCTCGACGGCTTCCCGAATCAACGCTAGTCGCTTGATGGTCTGAGGGTTCATTGGAATCAAGTCTCTACCTGCCCGTTAAGCGCTTCCTCGAAAAGTTAGGCTTCGAGGTCAAGGGCGAGGTGTGTGGTTGTGATCTCGTAGCGCTAAGCGAGGGTGAACCGACCGCGGTCGTCATCGGCGAACTCAAACTCACCTTTACACTCGACTTGGTGTTGCAGGCGGTCGATCGCGCCGCTGTCTGCGATGAAGTGTGGCTAGCCGTGCGGGCCTCCCGTCGCGGTCGCGGACGTGAATGTGATCCACGGGTCAGAAAGCTTTGCCGTTTCCTCGGTCTAGGCCTTCTGTCTGTTTTCGCGTCAGGCAAGGTGGAGGTCCTGGTCGAGCCGGTTCCGTGGCGGCCACGGCGCGACGCTAAGCGCCGTTCTAGAATCGTCGACGAACATCGACGACGCATCGGCGATCCTGCGGCGGGCGGCAGCACTCGGCAACCGATCATGACCGCATACCGACAGCAGGCACTCGCGTGTGCGCTGGCGCTCGCCCAGTCGCCAGCCCGGCCTCGCGACCTCAAAGCAACGACGCCGGATGCGCCGAAAATCCTGCAAAGGAATGTCTACGGCTGGTTCGTGCGCGTCGAGCGTGGCGTCTACGCGCTGACGGACGGTGGCAGAGCGGCGCTTGTCAGATGGAAAGCGCATTTGCCCGAAGCCGCGATCGCATAGGGCCTCCGAGGACGCCCGCGTGGCGCTAGCAAATGCCTTTTAAACAAAGCGCCAGCCTACGGTGTTTGGCTAGAGTGAGTCGGTCCGCGTCGGCAACGCGCGGGCCCACCAAGTTGTGCAGTACGCCAGCGATGCCTCCCTTCGTGCAGGAGACAACCAAGCTTATATCCACAGGCGCATGCTTATGGCGGTCCGTGTCCGGAGAATCAGACTAGGTTGCGCTTGTTACCCAGCTGATGATTGAAGGCCCGCACTCTCCAGTGTGGGCCCTTTTTTGATCTCCCAGTGCACGCACACGAAAGGTCAGCTCCTCGCCGTTCCAGGTCTCCTGCTCGACCGTGAACATGGGTGCGTTGCCGGCCAGCGCGGTCAGCCCTAGTTGCAGGCGCCGCAGGGCCTCGGCTTTGCCGAGCGTGTGTGGGATCACAATGACAAGCGGATCGGGCAAGGGGTGTGGCTACCTGCCTGGCGTTGTTACCAGCGTCGAACATGAGATGGGACGGCGTTGCGACCGGCCGCCGTCTCTTTGCCGGGCCCTCCGGGGCACAAAGCTCACGCGAGGGGCGCACTGAGCTGCCTGAAGAACGCGGACGCCGATTGACCGTTCCAAAGAAAACCCCACTCCGGGTCAGCCGGAGAGCGGCGTCCTCCCCTCGTGCCTCAGCAACTGATCTGGACCCATCGTGGTACGCGGCAAAGAGCTTCGTGGACGCGCGGTCCATTCCTCGAGACGAGGATGCAACGAGTTGTCGTGGAACCCGCGCTCATCTTTGGTATCGACGAGCCCACCGCCCGCTGGGTGCCGTGCTAGTTGCGAGCGCTCTTTGCGGCTGCCACTCACACTTGAATGTGGCGCGTTCGCAAACGGCAGCGTCAACCGCCTACCGGTTGATGTGCGGATCGTCCATCCACGACCGAGTTGAGCTCCGACTTATTGGCGGCACGCCGACTGCGCCCTTCGAATGCGGCGCCAGATTCGATGGCAAGCGACATGTGATGGACGTCGCCTTCAACCTTCGCCAACGCGGTCAGCGCCACGGTCTGGCCGCACACGACGCCGGAGACCTCCCCACAAATGAGCACGTGCTGGCCGGCGACCATACCCGTCACCCTGCCGTGTTCACCGACAATGACCTCCGCGGCCTGCACGTCACTGTCGATCTGACCGTCAATCTGCAGCACACCACGGCCGGTGATTTTCAGGCCCTTGCCAAGGATCCTGAGATCGTTGCCAATCACGGACTTGCTGTCGCTTTCAGGACCGCTGGCGCGATGCTGCGCGCCCTCGGCACCGTTCGACGCAATCGTGCGCGGCTCGAGCGTGTTGGACCCGGCCGAAGAGTGACGCGAAAACATGAAATCCCCCGGTTGCGACATTGTCTTACCACGCCCCACAACCGCACTGTCACATGGTGGAATTATGTCGGCCGCGAGTATAACCGCACATGGCGAGCATAGATCAACGACTGCACGTACTATGCGCATGGGCCGTAATGGATCACGGTCGCTGCGCTGCCCGTGACAGCATTGCTGCCCGCAGCCCGCTCGAACCGCAGTACTCGCAACCCGTCGCTCGCGATGACGCAGTCAGCTCCCCGTGTTTTGACCACCGCGACCGTGGCTCCACCACAACAAGCCGGCTGCCACCACCGCGCCACCGACCAGGTTGCCACCTGTGACCGGGACGATATTGCAGACAACCTCGCCCAGTGTGCCCTTGGCTCCGACCATCAAGCCGGCCGGAATGAGGTAGAAATTGGCGATCGAGTGCTCGAAGCCGAGCGCCACGAACGCACTGATGGGAAAAACGATGCCGACGACCTTGCCGATCGCGCTTTGGCTTGACATGGCGAGCCATACCGCGAGGCAAACTAGCATGTTGGCGAGCACGCCCCTGAGAAAGGCCTGGGTCGGGGTCAGCGCCAGCTTGGCCTCAGCGATGCGGATCGCGGCCGAGTGCAAAGGTTCGGCATCGTAGGTGCCGGCGCCAACAATGACCCAGGCAAGTAGCCAGGCTCCTGCAGCGTTAGCCGTGTATGACCATGACCAGTTGCGCCACAGATGCCGGCTAGTCGCCAACCCCCGCATGCGCGCCATTGCCATCAGGCAGTTGCCGGTCGACAACTCGGCGCCTCCGATAACGACCAACACAAGACCCAGGCTGAAGGCGATGCCGCCGAGCCAGCGGGTCGGTCCTGCGCCTAGATTGCTATCGCTGGTTGCCAGCGTCGCCAGGGCACCGCCCAGGCCAATGTACACGCCACCAAGGACGCCAAGGGGCAACAGCCGATTGAGCGGAAGCGCAATCTTGGCGCGGCTCCACAGACAGATGCGACTGGCGACCTCTGCTGGTTGGTACATCTCTCCAGAAGCAGGCGATGGCAAACCGGTCGATGACCTGCCAAGCGGGTCGTCCGACAAGAGACGTTCATGCATCGTCACGAGGGACGCTCCGATTCCGATTGAACTGATGTGACAGTCTCCTCAATCAGGCGTGAACTGAGCGTCAGTGCGAGTTGAAGCGATGCAAAGGGGTTCGGAATCGGTCACCGGCACTGCGCATCATGGGTTGCGTTCCTTCAGTCGCCTTGGGAGTGGCGCCGGCACAACATCTCCACAGCCAAACCAAGCGGCCTCCTGCCGCGTGGCCACCGCCGATTGTATCGTCACGGCGTGGGAGCCTCGCGGGGGCGGCGCCCCCATACCGGTAGGAGTGAGGCGGATAGGCTGTGTGGGGAAACATGATGGGTCTGATCACTAATGACGAGTTGATAGGTATCCTGCGCCACCGCGTGGCGAGTCATGGGGGCCCGAGGCTCTACGCCAAGCACCTCGGGGTATCGTGCGCTTTTGTCAGCCGAACGGTGGCGGGCAGGAAGAATGTCTGCGGCCGTATTCTGCTTGGCAGTGTCTCGTTGAGGCACTAGCACAAAGGTCGGCTACGTATTTGCGGACTGATTTGCTTTGCACTAGCTGGCTGCCGCGATGTCGTTTGGGATGGCGGCCATGCGATTTGTTGGACTATGCTTAAGCTTGTACACACCTGCACCACACGGAGACCGCTGGTCTGGACAGACCTGACGAATCGTTGGGAAGTGTTGCCATGCTCAGATCGGCCGCGAGCATCGGCATGACCAAACCTACGATCACTCAGTATGAATGGAAGGGAAGAAAGCTCCGGCACCTGCCCACGGGTCGCCAGTGGACGTGGGGCTCTGACTTCATAACGCGCGGGTCCGAGATGAGCCCTGATGGGCGCGATTTTGATCCCGGCGAGCTGGATGCCCTAGCTGTGAAGTTGATGGCGAAGAAGGCGCGCGCGGAGCACTGGTAGAGTTGCGCCATTCAGGGGGTAGCCTATGCGTTTCCTTCTGTACGCTATCGGACCCTTTGTTGCCTTCGGTCTGGTTCTCTCGGTCACCGATAGGCAAGTGCTCCTACGGGAGTCGAAGCTGGACCGCGGCCAAACCTATGAGTTGCGGGGGCACGGAACTGTGGACGCGAGAAACCACGAAACCTTAGTCTGTTACTACTTCACGGGTTACAGCATTTATTCAACGGTACTTCAGCATACTCCAAGCAATTTCCCAAGGCATGACAGTTGTCCGTTTCTGCGCTCTAGGTCGTGAACTCATAAAGCGCGAAGCCACAGGCGGATTGATGCCAGCTGCACGAACGCCAGGTAATTGGCTTCGGTGGAATATTGGCCCATGCGCCCTGTTCATTGACGAGCGCTCTGATCCAGTCTGCGTCGTAACCGCGGTCGGCTAGCACCATTGCCTGCGGCTTCAATCCGGCCAGCAAGGCCGAACACAGGCGATTGTCGTGCGCTTCACCCGGCGTCAACCCAAGACGCACCGGCAGACCATTGGCGTCAACTACCACGTGAAGCTTGCTCGTAAGTCCACCCCGCGACCTACCAACCGATTGGCGCGCGCTATCAGCAATACAAGCGGCGTGGTTGGTGGACGCGCACCATCGACGTGTCGATCATCTGCACCGCGGCGTCATGCGCAGCGGCAAGCGCGTTCATGATGCTCGTCCAGATTCCCGCTCGCCGCCAACGTACAAATCGATTGTAGCAGGTCGTGCGAGGACATAGACGCCCGGAAGATCGCGCCACGGCGCGCCCGACCCTAATACCCAGAAGATGCCATTGAGAATGCGCCGATCATCCACACGGGGAACGCCGCGCGGCTTGGTAGGAAGCACCGCACGAATAATGCCCCACTCCTTGTCTGAAAGTTCGTACCTCATGACTTGCCGCCTCCGGGTCGGGAGCCCGCAGCATTTCACGTATCACTCGATCCGTCGGCTAAATTAGGTTCACTGTGGTCCTTGACCCATCGGCGTTGGAAGTGAGGCCGGAAGAGCACCGAGCAATTGTGCGGCCGCTTGGATCGCGACGATGTAGCCGTATGGGCCGAGCCCACAGATGACCGCCTTTGCCGCACTGGACAGTATGGAGTGGCGATGCAGCTCATCGCGGGCGTGGATGTTCGAGATGTGCACCTCAATGATGGGCCCCTCGAAGGTCTTGAGCGCATCGAAGATCGCCACGGAAGTGAAGGAGTAACCCGCCGGGTTGATGATTATGGCATCAGCGCTGCCGCGTGCTGACTGGATCAAATCCACCAAAGCACCTTCGTGGTTGGATTGCTCGAACTGCAGCGTCGCACCGAGGCAGCCGGCCAATTCCTCGCAGCTCCTCCTGATCGCAGCAAGGGTTGTCGAGCCGTAGATATGCGGCTCGCGCACCCCCAAGAGATTGAGGTTCGGGCCATTGAGGACCATGAGGCGGAGTGTCATGAGGTCGGTTCCTTTCGTGAGGGCGGTCAGGAGTGGTCGGCGATCAACCGTGACTGGGCGGCAAGGCGGGTGGCGGCATTGGCCGCGCCGTAGCCCCCGTATCCACGCCGCTCGACAATCTCGAAGAAGAACCGCTGCTCAAAGGTCTGGGTGTAGACCTGGTAGTACTCGGCCTCTCCATCGCGGTCGTAAAGAATGCTGTTACGCCTCAATGCGTCGAGCCGCTCGGGCGCAAGGTCAAACTTCGCTTCCAGGTCGTCGTAGTAGTTTTCCGGGATGCGAAGCAGCTCGACACCGTTTTGAACCAAGCGTTGCACCGTCGTGAAGATGTCATCGGTGGCAAAAGCGAGATGTTGCACTCCCGACCCCCATACCTCTGTGAGAAAGCGCGATGACTGCGTGCGCTGACTCTGCGAACCATTGAGAATGATACGCAGGCCGCCATCGGCAGACTCCACAACCTGGCTTCTTACAAGACCCGCTGGGTCAGCGACGTCCTGCGGCGGAACTTTTTTGAGGTCGATGAGGGAGGTATAGAACAAGAGCCAAGTCAGCATTTCCTCGTAGTGCATCGACTGGGAGATGTGGTCGATAGTGGTCAGTCCGGCATTCGCACTTTCCTCGCCAGTATCCTGAAATTCGATATCCCAAACGCGTCCAAGGTCGCTGGTGGAGTCGAGAAAGTAGACCAAGCTCCCGCCAACCCCGCGGACCGCAGGAATGTCAAGTTCACCAGACCTCACGGGTTGGCGAAACGGTGTGTCGAACAAACGCTTGGCACGCTCGAAGGTGGCGCCTGCATCATTGACCTTCAGCCCAAGCGCGCAAACAGCGGAGCCGTGGGTGATGTTGAACGAATGCGCAAACCCTTCTTTGTCGGTGTTGACAATAAGGTTGATGGCGCCCTGGTGCCAGCGGGTGACCGCCTTCGATTTGTGCTGGCCAGCTCGGCGAAAACCGAGCGACCCGAACAACTTCTCGAGCTTGGGCGCGCTGGTCTCGTCGACAGCGAACTCCACGAACTCGGTTCCCAACGCCGTGGAGCGCTTCGGCAGCGGTGTGAACCCAGGGGTGAGGGACGGATTCTTCGCGGCCAGCTGGTCCAGCAGAAAGCACAGTGATCTGTGGCCATCCACAGCGACGCTCTGCGCAGAGCCGGCACGAAACTGGTCATTGAAAACCTCTAGCGACAGCGGGCCGACATAGCCTGTTGCCGCTAGAGCCTCCATGAAATCGAGTAGCGGAAGATCACCCTGTCCGGGAAAATTGCGAAAATGCCTGCTCCAGGACAAGTAGTCCATCTGCAAGAGTGGAGCGTCGGCCATCTGCACCAGAAAGATGCGGTCGCGCGGGATCGCCGGAATGGCGCTCAGGTCTGTCTTGCGC
This sequence comes from uncultured Alphaproteobacteria bacterium, assembly GCA_963806735.1. Taxonomy (GTDB): domain Bacteria; phylum Pseudomonadota; class Alphaproteobacteria; order Rhizobiales; family Hyphomicrobiaceae; genus CADEFX01. The sequence continues at coordinate 185,304 of CAWEBE010000049.1, forward strand.
GCGAGAATATGGAAGGTGTCAAGCACTAGCCCGACGGACGGATGGTTTGCTCGGCGAACGGCCTCCCAAGCGTCTCGGTAGTCGTTGATGTGACGTCCCCACGCCAGCGCCTCGAAGGCGACCCGCATGCCCCGTTTGTCCGCGCGCTCACCCAGTTCGTGCAGATCCGCCGCAGCCCGGTCTATGCCGCCGAGGCTGTCAGGGGCAACGTTGCTGCAGATCATCAGGAGGTCGCATCCCAGCTCTTCCATGACATCGAACTTTCGCTCCGCGCGCGCGAACGCTCTGCTGCGCTGGCTGTCCGGCATGCCTTCAAAATCGCGAAACGGCTGGAGCGTGATGGTATCAAGACCAAGCTGCTCGATTGCTTTGCGAACGTCGGCAGGCGTGCCATTGAACGTGATAAGGTCGTTCTCGAAAATCTCGACGGCATCAAATTTTGCGGCCGCGATCGCTTCGAGTTTCTCGTTGAGGTTGCCACTCAATGATACCGTCGCGATCGAAGTCTTCATGATTGTAGCCTCCCTGGATCAGTCATCCGTGCAGCTGCAATGCGCCTCTCCCGAACAGCCGCGGCCTCCACGAATACGCTTTGCAAGCGACCGATGTTTGCGGTCAGTCCCGTGAAAAGCCTGAACGACTCTGCCGCCTGATGCACGCACATGCCGGCGCCTCCCATGACGCTGGCTTGCCTGGTGCGCGCCTGCTTGATCAGCGCCGTCTCGAGGGGCGTATAGATGACGTCCGCCACCCAATGGCTGGCCCCAATCCCCTCGGGTGGGAAGGGATTGCCGGGGAACCCATCCATACCAATCGGCGTGGCGTTGACGACACCGCCAACCTCGGCCAGTGCCGCCGCCGTGTCGGTCTCGACACGTGCGCAGTCCGTCCCGAATGCGCCAACAAGCGTGCGCACGAGGGACTGTGCCTGCTCGGGATTCGTGTCGTTGACCAGCAGCCTTCTTAAGCCGAGGTCGAATAGAGCGAAGGCAACCGCCCGACCGGCGCCGCCGGCGCCGACGAGCATGGCAGCCTTGCGTACACGTTCAGCGCCCAACTGTTCCGAAAAAGCGCGCCGGAAACCGATGCGGTCGGTGTTGTGACCCGTGGTGCGGCCCTTAGCGCAGATCGAAACCGTGTTAACCGCACCGATTTGGCGCGCTTCGAGCGATAGGTCGTCTAGGAGCGGGATGACCGCCTCCTTGCACGGGTAGGTGATGTTGATCCCTTTGAAGCCCGAAGCGCACGCCGCGTGCAGGAGCTGCTCCAGGCTCCGGCCCGGCAGCCGGTCCATGTCCATCAAGTGATAATGACCCTTGATGTCCGCCGCAGCGCAGGCATCCTCGAACAGAGCGGGCGACAAGGATTTCTGGATGTTGGCGCCGATCAGACCGACAAGCATGCGTTCCTGCATCGCGAGTTCCTAAGGTTCGCCCTTGTAACCCATCATCCGCGGCAACCAGAGGACGGTCTCCGGGGCGTAGGTGATGATCACCAACGCGACGAGCATCGCGTAAACGAAGGGCAGAGAATCCCGAATAATGTGGCGCAGCGGCGCGCCCGAGATCGCCGATATTAGTTCCGGCACGCTGACCACAATCTTCCGTCAAAATGTACGAGCTAGTACATAATGTCAAACGCCAGAGCAGCAGCCAGGTTCGTTACGGCGCTGTTCAGAACTTCACGTAACGCAGGATGGTGTCGACCACCTGAGCCCGACGGGTGGCCAATGCATGGGGCGATGCCATGTCTTGCTTGAAGATCGTGGAGAACGTGGCCCGGTTCGCAACATTGAAGATGCACAATGCGCTGATTGACATGTGCAGGTCGACCGGATCGACGTCGCGCCGGAAGACGCCCTCCCGTTGGCCCCGCACAATCAGCTCGCGCAGGGCATCGATGACAGTGGCGTTGAGACGCTGAATCACCTTGGAGCGGCGAAGGTAGGCACCGTTCAAAATGTTTTCGTTCATGACCAGACGCACGAATTGCGGATGCGCGTTCTGATAGTCGAAGGTGAACGCTATGAGTGCGCGCAGAGCTTGCTCAGGTCGACGGTGCTCGAGGTCCAGCGACGCTTCGATGGTCCGAATGTTCCTATAAGCGGCCTCCAGCACGGCGATGTAGAGACCTTCCTTGCCGCCGAAGTAGTAGTAAATCATGCGTTTGCTGGTCTTGGTACGGGCTGCGATATCGTCAACCCGCGCCCCGCTAAAGCCCTTACCAGCAAACTCAGCCGTCGCGACCTCAATGAGGTTTCGCCTGGTACCCTCCGGATCGTTGACGCGCTGCCGGCGGACCTTGGCGCTGTGAAAGGCTTCATGTTTCATAGTGAACTTCTCATCGAGCTGAAGCGGTGATAGTGCACGGTGCCGATGCAATGCAACCCGGCGATATTTTCAGGTTGTTGGGCCGCCGCCGCTCCAATCTCCAAGAAAGCCGACATGGGCAAGGTCGCGCAGCGTTCTAAGATACGGTCGCTACGGCCCAATTTATGAGTTCACGACCTAGATCGACGTGCCCAAGTAACCAGCGTACGGGAGCGTACCGTGAGGTCGAGAACCAATCGTAGTCACAGTACAAAGCACAGATAGCACTCGTTTTTTCGTTGCCGGCAGAGATCTCTCATCTCTGCCTCTCGCCTGAATTCCTCGGTGACAAGATCATTGCTCTCGATCGAGGGCCTTCTGTCAATCGGCGTCGACCATTCACCCCTGATTGGCTTGCAATCGAGACCCCTTACGTAAGCGGGGCCGAGCGCGTTGGGCTTCGACGCGGGGGCAGATTTCGGCGCCGATCAGTCATCAGGCGCTGGCCGATCCACACCGGAGCCGGCGAACGAAGCTGCTGCACGAGGCGGTTGGCAAGCGGTCTGAGTACCTCGCAATCGTGGCGCGCAAGCTCAGGTCCGACGACGTGCTCCACTGCCTCACAGGCCTGTTCGTTGCCCACGGGACACCGGAGCACATTCGGTCGGACAACGGGCCTGAGTTCGTTGCCCGCAACGTGCGCGAGTGGCTCGGCCGGATCGACGTCAAGACACTCTTCATCGAGCCTGGCAGCCCGTGGGAGAACGGTTACTGTGAGAGCTTCAACTCCAAGCTGCGCGACGAGCTGCTGGCGGGTGAGCAGTTCTCGACGCTGCATGAGGCGCAAGTGTTGATCGAACGCTGGCGACGTCACTACAATACGGTGCGGCCGCATTCCTCGCTCGGCTATCGCCCACCGGCGCCCGAGGTGATTTTGCCGCCAGCGTCTACTCCGGCCTACGCTGCGCTCCGGCCAGCCCAGACGCTGGCCACGAGCGGCCCGATTCTAACGTAATCCTTGGTATCGCTACGTGGGGCAGGCCACCACCAACTCGCGCCTCAGGCCTCAATCAACTTGTTGCGGACGGCGTAGCGCACCAAAGCCGCCGTGGACGTGAGATCGAGCTTGCGCAGGATCGCGGCGCGGTGTGTCTCGACCGTCTTGATACTGATATTGAGAATCTGTGCGATCTGCTTGTTGCTGTGGCCCTCGGCCACCAGTTGCACGATACCGCGCTCGCGGCTGGTCAGAGGCTGATCGAACTGTCGCGCATGCGTCAGAAAGGCTTTTAGCAGACCCTCGCTAGCTTGGCTGGCGAAGTAGGGTTTGTGGGCCGCCAGCGACTGGATGGCAGAAATCAAGTGCTCCCCAGCATCCGACTTCAGCACATAGCCGCGCGCTCCAGCCTCTAACAGATCACGCAGCAGGTTGTCGTTGTCGTGCATCGTGAAGATGAGGACCTCGACGCTTGGCACACGCAATCGGATTTGACGTGTGACTTCGATACCGCTGATCAAAGGCAACGAGTGGTCGACGATGGCTACGTCGGGCTCGGTGGCAATGGCTTGGGCGATGGCATCTTTGCCGTCCGCAGCTTCAGCGACAACGCTCCAACCAGCGTGATCTTCGATAATGTGCCGGACACCCGTGCGCACCACGGCGTGGTCATCAGCGATCAGGATGCGGGTCATGCCAAGGTTACGCATTGGACGCACTGGGACCATGCGGCAGGGTCCCCCGTTGGCATCAGGCTTAGACCATCAACCCAAATAATGAGAGAAGGGGCGTGACCTTCGGTTAATGTGGCGGCCCCGTCTAATTTGATGCTGTACTGGGCTCCCGCTCACGAGAATGTGGCCACGGCGTCTCCCCACGGCTCCAAGGCAAAGAATTGCTGAGACGCGAGCATCTGCTCCTGATCGACTTCGATGATGCGCAGCATGTCGCCTTCGATGATCCAGGTCTCGTAGTCGGAGTACGCAATGAGGGCATGCTGATCGACGACGTCAGGGTACGTCTCTCGATCCGCTGGGGACAGTTCACGGAATTTCAAGCGCGCCATCTCTTTCAGCGGTGCGGGATGAAACCGTGCCGTCATTGAACGTTCCCTCATTGGGTACCCCATGGCCTACGGGGCGCTTACGACTTAGCTCCGATCCTGAGTGATAATGCGAGTAGCACGCGACTTGCACAAACCCGCAGCACGTCACGGTGGTGGCACTATCCACAGCTGCGTTGGCCAACCATGGCGTTTGTCCGCGCCTGTTGCGCCGTGACCTTTGGCGATGCGGAGACTCGCCGTAATCCTTTGAGACATCTTCGTGCCTTGCGTGGCGTTGCGGGAACGGTCGCCGTTTGCGCCGTTAGGAGTCCGGCAACGCCGCACCTGCCCTAGTGACGCCAAATCACATCGCTCATCGAGGGGGAACTGCACCATGCACCTGCGCCGACTTCTCATCGCCTTTGTCAGTGTGTGTGTTATGCAGACTGTTGCACCCACGACCGCCAACGCGCAGAGCTTTTTCTCCTTCCTCTGGGAGGGCGGCTCGCGTGAGGTTGTCTCCTTCGATCCGAGGCAAACTCCAGGCCAGATCATCGTCAGCTTCGGGGATCGCCGCCTGTATTGGGTGCAACGCCGGGGCGTGGCCGTCAGCTACCCTATCGCTGTCCCGCGTGAGCAAAGCCGCTGGCAGGGTGTGACCTCGGTATCCGATAAGCGCGTCAACCCAAGCTGGACCCCCACAGCGGAAATGCGGCGCGAGAACCCGCGCTTGCCCATGCACGTCGTGGGAGGACACCCCATGAACCCGCTCGGCGTCCGCGCGCTGTATCTCGGCTCCAGCATGTATCGTATCCACGGCACGGATGCGCCGTGGACCATTGGCACGGCGGCCTCGAAAGGCTGCATCAGGATGTACAACTCTGACGTGCTGGATCTCTATCCGCGCGTGCCACTCGGTACCCTCGTGACAGTCACCTGGCGCCGATTCCGAGGCTGAGCGCTGCGGGGCTCCCTGAGGTCGCCCAACAAAAGACAAAGGACGGCGAGCGATTGCCATGCCGCCGTCCTTTGCCACGTTCCGAGGTTACGCAACACGATAGCGACATATACGCCCGCTCACGTAAAGGCTTCTCTAACGACGCTGGCTCTCACCACGTCCGGCGGGGGCCAACGTCAATATGAAACAGGCCACCGCCATAATGCTTCAAGCCGCCGACCGAGCGATTGGAGCTGAGGTAGGCATGCACCGCCCGCGCATTGCCGTGGATGCGGAAATCAGTGGCGCTACCGCTCAGGTGATAAGAGTGTCGCGCGCCGCCCACGGCGGCGTTGCGCGACGGGCTGCGGCAGGTGGAGTTGACCGTGACTGGCCCATACGCAGCCGCCACCTCACCAACTATGCGGCGCAGCGTTGCATTGAGACAGTTTGGCGAGGCCGTCCATCGCACCGCTCCCCCGCCCACGGACGGAGCATCACTGAGCGAGGGCTGTTTGTCGGGACCGAGGCTTGCCACCTGAACGCCAGCCGACCTGCGGCGCGGCTTTACGGTCGTGTCCCCTGGCTCCTGCGTACTGCGAGCTGCGATCCGCTCGACTGAGCTCTCCTGCTGGCTCTCCAACTCATCGGGTGCGGCGGCCATCGCCCGAGCGCCGGGCACATTGACCATGAGGATGCACATGAGACTGAGACCCGTGAGGAGCAGGGCCACCCTGGCGCTGTGCCCAACCCGGTATCCGAGGCTATCGGCGCTCGCTGGCGCGTTGCACGATCTGTTCACTCTTACAAACTCCTGACACATGCGCCGCGTCGCCTGACACGGCGGTTATCGACTGGGGTTTGGAAAGGATCGTGCCCTGACTGATGTGCCGGGCAGCCCAATCATGACTGGGTCGTGCCCTGACTGTGTGCCGGGCAGCCCAATCGGGCATCAGTGGCCGTTGCAATAGCAATGCTGGGAAGCCACAGCGCGAGATATGTTCAACGCGCCGGGAGTGCCCGTAGCCCCGCTTTAAGGGAGAATTGTGACCAGATCGCAAGTCGCGAGGCGGCCCTGCGGCTGAGACCTACTCAGGAAGGACGCGGCCGAGATCGCAGCCCGTGCATAGGCGCAAGTTCAGCACGGATGAGAGTGTTGAGATCGACGCCCTCTGTGCCAGCTCGGTCGGGCCAGGTCGCCGCCGCCATGTCGCCATTCTTATCGCGAGATTGGCATCCTGGCTGTTGTGTTGAGGGGGCCCATGCCGAAGTACTATTTCAATCTCAAGGGTAGTGGCGATCTCATAGAGAGCGACAGGCCTGTACAGTTCCCGTGTCTCGACACCGCCAAAGCCGATGCATTAGCGATCATCCGCAGCATGCTGGCCGACCTGCCGGGTGACTGGCAGTGCGGGACCATTGGCTTTGCTTTTGAGATTTGCAACGAGGCGGGCGAGTTACTCGATATCGTCAAGTTTGAAGACGCCGTGCTTCTGCATTAGGTGCCGCTCTCGCTCATCCAGTAGGCGAGCCGCCGGTAGGCAGAATTAACCCATGCCACGGGAGTTCCTCGCGTCGCGGCCGCATGCTCTAGCCTGACAGCAACACGTGGCTTTGCTCGCCACTGGCCTAAGCAGCGTGTTGCCATGACCCGCATCCTGATCGCTGATGATCATCCGTGGTGCGTTCGGGTGTCCGACGCATCATCGAAAGTCATGCGGGCTGGACTGTCGTCGCCGAGGCTGCTGACGGCAAAGAGGCCATCGACAAAGCCATTGCCACCAAGCCTGACGTGGCCATCCTCGATGACGCGCTCCCCGGATCAACGGCATCAAAGCCACACGCCAGATTCGCCTGCGTGCACCGAACGTCGAGGTCCTGATCCTTACAGAGCACGACAACGAGATCATCATGCGCGACGCATTCAGCGCGGGCGCACGCGGCTATCTTCTAAAGACAGAAGCCGAACAAGAGCTGGTGGCTGCCATCGAAACCCTTGCGGCGCATCGGCCGTATTTGACCAGCAAGGCTATGGAGGCACTCCTCGAGGTCTTTCAAGATCATGCGAAGCCCGCCAAGCAGCTGCTGACGGCCCGCGAGCGCAGCGTCTTGCAATTGGTTGCCGAAGGGCGCAGCAACAAGCAGATTGCCGAGGTACTCAGCGTCAGCGTCAAGACTGTGGAAACGCACCGCTCTGCGATCATGCACAAGCTTGAGCTGACCTCGACGGCGGCTTTGGTGCGCTATGCCGTCCGCAACAAGTTTGATTGAGCCTTGAACTTGGCCCTCTAGCCGTACACTGCGTGTGGTTGTGGCCATTGCCGATGCATCAGAATACACCCCGACGCCATCCCATAACGTGCCTCAGTAGTCTTGCATCTGGCTCTGCCTGAGCCCGATGCAAGCTTGCATTGATCAGGCCCACCCAGATGCAAGGGTGATGGACGGATTGCCCATTCGGCGGGAATCCTCGTCTGTGCCCCCACCTGCGCCGTTACAGTTGTGCTCGTCAGCTACCGCTTGAGTGCGGGATGCGGCGCGACGGTTGGTGCGGCTTGCAGTTGTTCCTTCGTGGCATCCACGACAATGCGGCGGGTATTGCCGCTCGGCTCATGCTGCAAGGCCGTGAAGGGGATCGCGACCGCCTTGTCGCCAATGCCAAGGTATTGGCCGACATTGACGAGGGCGGCTGCCATCTTGCCGTCAGTATCAAGCACGATGTCCTTGATGGTGCCGAGGTTCTCCCCCGCCCGATTGTAGAGATTGCGCGTGACATATTCATTGGATGTGCTGCCAATCGAGACCCACCCGTCTGGTAGCCTCGCCAGATAGATGGAGGCACGCTCCGGGCTCTGTGCAGTCCGTTCGGAGGTCTTGATCGGCTCAGTCCTCTGTGGGCCCGGCAGCAAGTACCAGAGGAGCCCGGCCACCGCGAGCAACGGCAACACCCAGTAAGGCCACGTCGCGGCCCGAGTGCTGTCTGCGGTGCGAGGCATGGCCGGTGTTGTTGGCGTATCGACGGTGCGCTGTCCCGGTGATGGACTGGTGCCAAAGCTGGAGAGAAGACCGCTTATTTTGAGCGCGTCAGACAACCCCGATGGCATGGCCTCGGCAATCTGATCCTTCTGCCCGCTCAGCAGGCGAGCCAGGCCGTTGCTATCCAGATCGGCAGCTCGCTGCTGGTTGCCCAGCACACCCAGAATGACCGGAGTGAGGAGGCCCATAACAGTCCGCATCGGGCCTTCGCCGATGCCGAGGAACTTCCCGACCGTGGAAGCCAGCAGGTTGGCCACGCCGCCTCCCAACAACGACGACAGCAGGTTGCTGCCTTGGGTCGCCATCTGCGCAGAACCATTGAGCTTGCTGGCGATCTCGGCCAACACGCTGCCGGGCTGACTGGCGACGGCATCCGCGAGTTTTTTCGGTCCCCTTGGCGTGGCGACCATGTTGACCAGGGCGCTCAAGATGCTGGGAACCGTGGCAGTTACCGCACTTTGGGCGACGGTCCCGTTGAGGCCCGATGCAGACGCTATTTTTCCGACGACCTCAGGTGTCAAGTAACGCCCAATCGCCGATGCAAGATCAATGGCCATGGCAACCACCTCTCCCATGAGGAACCGATGCATCTCGCTGCAAGTGGCCGGGGCAATATCGAGCAAGAGAACGGAACCGAAGTATCGGGAGGGTTGCTGAATTGGTGGGTCGAATACCCTTATTCGGCTGGAGTGACATCCAGGCTGAATAAACTAGCTTACACGTCAGTCCGCCGCCCCGCTCGCACGGCTTCCCCGTTGTCCGCTTCACTTGATCCGCGTGCTCCACGTCCGGAGCACGTCGTGCAGCCAGCGCCAGTCATCCGAACCATTGCAGGCGGCATCTCTGTAAGTCGACACGCGGCAGCTCTGTAAATCGGGGCTAAGGGTCTTGTGGAAGGCGGACGAGCGCACACCTCCCGGCGGTTGCCAACAGAAGTGAGAGGTGAGCCATGCGTATTTCGATCTTGTTGTTGGGCGTTGCGATGAGCCTGGGCAGTGCGAGTGTGCCTGCCAGCGCCTGCAACGTGCGCGGCGAGTTTTGCGGCTATCCGGGCTGGGCCGCCAATGCCTTCTCGTCGGATGACGAGCGCGTCCCGGATTATTGGCGGGAAGGTGATTTGGCCTTTGGCTACCTTGCCCCCGGCTATGGCTACGTCGCACCTAATGTCGACGTGTCCGCCTATGGCTACGCGCCTACGAATGGGAATGCGCGAGTCCTGGGTTACGGTCCGGCCTATGGCTACGCACCCGCTTATGGTTCTGGCTATGTAGCGCCAGGATACGGATACGTTGAAAGGCGCTATCGCTGGCGTGAGGGGCGATAACGCATCTCAGGCTGCCGACGGGCGTGAGCTGGACCGCCTTGCCCGTCGTCAGCTTCACGAGGTCATCGTGCAACACGTCGTGTAAAGGGTGTTCGATTCCCCGAGTGTGGTTTGGGGAGATTTCTTGATGATGTCTGGATCGCATCAGGTCACGCGCCGCATCCGAGTTATGGCGGCACTTCTGCTTGTGGTGGCCAGCACCAGTTTCGGATTTCTTGGCGGCTGGCTGACTGCGCGCCTCGTTCCCGTCGAGGGGGCGGCCCACCCTCAGGTACCCATTCCCAGCACTGCCAACGACCAAACCCATGCAAAAGACAAGCAGGTGGGCACTGTTGCGCTTCCCGCTGACAGCCAGCGCGGCGCTGCTATGGCGATTGCAAACCCGATTCAAGCGCAGCCTGCCAACAAAGAGCTCCGGGAACAGGCAGAAAGCCAACGCGACGCTCAAACTATCGTCCCCTCAGAAGGTATGCCGCAAATACGAAGATCGATCCACGGCGCGACGATCATCAATGCAGGCTCGGCTGAACGGAGGGCTACACAGGAGCAAGACGTAACGGGGTCTGCTGCACCAGATGGGCGGGAACTGGCACGCTGTGAGCGGCGCTACTCTTCGTTTCGCCGCAGCGACGGCACCTATCAGCCTCATGGTGGCGGCCGCCGTCAGCGTTGTCCCCTTTTGCCTTGATGGGCGTCAAGAGGAGGGGAGCTGACGTGATCAGCGGCGGATGTGAGGATCGCCGTTCCAACCTCGCTGGAGTCAGCGCGAATAGTCAAGCAGGCGGGTTGCGCAGCACCATGCAGGCACCACCGGCCGCACGCAGCCGCGCGCACAGCGCATCGGCCGCCATGCGCGTCTTTTCCGGGACGCGGATGATGTATCTCGTAGCCCCACGTCGTCCGCGAGGGGAGGCGCGCAGGACCAGCGGCAGCCGATCGCGCAGAACCGTGTCAAACGAGCGCCGCAACCGCTCGTAGCTGGCAAGCACTTGCCCCTCGGACCAGTTGGCGGTGAGCTGCACGCCCCAAGGATCCCACGCCGGGCTCGAAGCGACAGCCGGACGCGAGCGCAGACTGGCGGTCAGCATCTTGGCGGCCTCAACACAGCCAATCCCCTGGGGAATGTCGGAGACCTGCCACTGCGGTGGCTGCTGCGAAGCCCAAGCGTCAGCGGTGTGGCCGGTGACCAGACGCACGTACGTGCGGGTCTCGTCCGGCAGGCCGCGGCGGCCCGCAAGCCATGCTTCAACGCGCCCGGGGCCGGCGTTATAGGCCGCGCTGGCAAGCCCAAGATTGCCGCCGAATGTCGTGCGCAATTCACGCAAGTAGCTGGCCGCCTCGCGCAAGGCCATGAGCGGCTCGAAGGGATCGGTCAGCCCTCGCCCGGAGGCGGTGCGCGGCATGAACTGGGCGATGCCCTGGGCTCCCTTCGGGCTGACAGCATCGGGGTTGAAGCGACTCTCGAGCCAAATGAGACGCGTTAGGAATTCGACGGGAAGCCCGTTGTCGGCCGCAGCCCGGGCCAGGGCGCGGCAGAGGCTGTCGGCGGACGGACGCGCCGCGACCTTCGGCAGCTGACCGTCCGATCCGGCACCGATGACGCTTTGTTGCACGGCCTGGGGCTCGGCGCGTGCCGGAGCCCCTTGCGTCAGTGCAAGACCGATCGCCGCACTTGCTGCTGAAAGCTGTAGCCGTTTCCACTGCGTCATTGACAGCGCACCAGTGGGCGACGGAGGACGTGCCTCAAGCTTCCGTCAAATTGTTGCGGACGGCGTAGCGCACGATCGCCGCCGAGGACTTGAAGCCGAGCTTGCGCATGACCGAGGCCCGGTGGGTCTCGATCGTCTTGACGCTGAGACCGAGGACCTCGGCAGCCTGCTGGTTGCTGTGACCTTCGGCAATCAACTTGACGATACTTTGCTCCCGGTCGGTCAGGGGCCGATCTCTCCGCTCGCACCTTGACCAGGAAGGTTTTGAGCAGGACCTCCAAGGCTCCGCCTGCGAGGAAGGGTCTGTGGTCGGCCAGCGCCTGAATGGCCGAAATCAAATGCTGCCCAGCGTCCGACTTCAGCACATAGCCACGCGCTCCCGCCTCCAACAGATCACGCAGCAGGGTTTCGTTGTCGTCCACCGTGAAGATGAGGACCTCGACGTTTGGCACACGGCGACGGATTTGGCGGGTGGCTTCGATGCCGTCGATCAAGGGCAGCCTGTAGTCGAGGATGGCCACGTCGGGCTTGGTGGTAATGGCTTGAGCGATGGCGTCTTTGCCGTTGGTAGCTTCAGCGACGACGCTCCACCCAGGTTGATCCTCGATGATGCGCCGCACACCCGTGCGCACCACGGCATGGTCATCAGCAATCAATATGCGGGTCATGTGCAGCGCCGGAATGGGAGGCTCAATCGCGCTAAGATAGCCGCATGTCTTGACCAGCGCCCATCAGCACACCCCCCACTTGGTATCAGGTTGAAACTTGAGGCGAGCAGGGAGAACACGCATAGCCTTGGCCGAACGGCGGATGACGTTGGTTAACTAGCCGTGGTGCGTTGCATTGCGAGCAGGTCACAGCTCAAGGGATGAGCTGCTGCCGGATTGCTTCCGCCACCGCGTGTGAGCGGTTGCGAGCGCCGAGCTTGCTTTGCACCTTCTTGAGATGGCTGCGCACAGTCTCCTGGCCGATACCAAGCCGTTTGGCCATTTCGCTGCCTCCCATCCCCAACGAGGCCAACCGCAAAACGGCAAGTTCCCGAGGCGTTATGCGAAGCTGATCTGCAGACTGTCTGGGGTCCCCTATCACTTGTTCGAATCGCAACGCTGCAAACGCGGCAGCGGCTATGAGAAGGATCCGCAGCGGATGTGTCAGCAAATTGCAGAGGACTTGGTTGGACCAGTAGGCCACGAGCCAGCGTTGACCCACACAACACGTGAGCGCGTCTCGGATGCCGTATTTGCGTGCAAGCTCGTAGGGCCAGCGGTCGATGCCGACCGGCTCCAGCTTCTGCATCGTCTCTGTCCACGTGTACGCGACGAGGCTGGTCTTAGCCATCATGATCCCAGGGTCGTATCCCTGCGCCGCCTTGGCGGCGTACTCATTCCACCACTCGACGGGAGCCGACCGGTGGAGAAAGACATCCTTCCCGAGCTGGATCGACCGCCAGTCCGACGTGCGCCGCGGCATCTGCCCCACTCCGAGCACATGCACCGGCAAGAGCCTTGAGGCGAAATCGTCAAGAGCATCGAGGATCGCATCGGGCCATTTCGCCTGCGTCACCTCAGCGGTGAACTTGTTGAGAAGCGGCGTGCGTGGCGTCGTCGGCGGCAATGCCCTTAAGGGCGCCACCACGCCACTCCTACTGGTGTTGATCATTCGGTCGCTCCGGGTCTGGAAGCCCGTGCCGAGCGTGCAATGACTTGGATCGGTTAGATATCAGGATAAATGTTAACTTATTGTTGCTGGGGGAGCCTGCCGAGCGGGTGGCCCATGGCTGCTAAGCATCGCTCATGGCCAGATTGGCCGCCTGATCGCGCCGAAGGGACCCTCCCGACTGTTGGTCTGCGCATGTACGGTCCGCAGGGAACGCTGGCGGGTGAGCAGTTCTCGACGCTGCATGAGGCGCAAGTGTTGATCGAACGCTGGCGGCGTCACTACAATACGGTGCGGCCGCATTCCTCGCTCGGCTTATCGCCCACCGGCGCCCGAGTTGATCTTGCCGCCAGCGTCTACTCCGGCCAACGCTGCGCTCCGGCCAGCCCAGACGCTGGCCATGAGCGGCCGGATTTTAACGTAATCTTTGGTATCGCTACGTGGGGCAGGCCATCCGAGTACTGCCAGTGCGTGGACTAATGGGGGAATCATGGTTCGCAATCTTCAGGCACTCGGGTGCTTGGGCGTCGCGCTTTGTAGTTGTGCCTCACCTGCCCGACTAGAGCTCTCCCGGGTGGACGGCGCGCCGGTTGATCCGCTCGTGCAGGAGAAAGCCAAAACAGAATGCTCTGCTCGGTCGCAGGTGGTCATAGCGGAAGCGCCGCCCCGAGTAGCCTCCTACGGTATCAGCTGGATGGTGGCGCAAGAGCAAGCACAGCAAGCCGCATTCCAAGGCTGCATGGCCGAGAAAGGCATCCGCGTTAAGTGGATACGCGACACCACGCCAACAGAGATGGCATCGGTACGCTAGCGTCGCGCTGGCATCCGCCACTCTGGGCTGTCCAGTATCGCTTTTTAGGATGCCGCGCAATTGAGCGTGGCGATTCATTCGCGCTTTTGTTGGCAACAACTTCGACACACAACATGGTCGCCATGATGGGTAAGCGAGCGTTCCGCGGCGTGAAGGCGAAGCGGGTCCCAGTGCGACGAGGTCTGGAGCTCCTGCTACTCAAAGCAGCGCAACGCGCGACGGCCAAGGCAGCACCAATCGATGCTTGCGGCGTTTGGACTTGGACGGCACTAGATGGCGACTCGGATAACGGACCGACGCATGAACTCTTGCGTGACAGTGCAGGCGCTCAAGGCGGCTGTACCGCCGCCCATCTGAAGATGGTGGAAAGGTTGTCGAGGACGACGACGCGCTCGCCGGTATCCAGCAGCGCCAGCACCATGTGTCTACCGAAGTAGCCGGCGCCACCCGTGCCGAGAACACTCATTGTCCGCAACCATCGTGTTTGATGGTCGATCAATGGCGCGAATAGATCCGCTGCAGCCGCTCAAACAGTTCAACTGAGTAACGGCATGCGCTCCAGTAGGCCCCAGGATCGGTCTCCTTGAACCGATCGAGCTCACATTCCAAGCGAGCGACTTGGGACTCGTCCCGTCTGGTGCGAACCGGCTTGGCTCGTGCCCATGCCAGAGCGAAGGCTAATTCGTTTGCGGTTTTTGCGCTCATCACCGAAGTCCCGTTTACGATTCGAAATGCACTGTACCACTAAACAAAATCCACCGGGGTTTCGAGGTGCCGGGTCCGTTTGACCCAGGAACGCTTTGCGCCGCTTTTATGAGCCGCCAGGCGGTCGTCTTGGGCAGCTACCTGGAGCTCGGGATCTGCGGCCATGGAGTTCCTCAAACTCGCGGAACCTTGACACGCGGCCAAGTCAGATGGAACGCACCCTCGATCCTGTCGAGATCCACCAGCAACGAAGATCGCCAGGACGTCTGCCGCATACTTCGTGAGGCCGTTGCGCGCCTGCAGCTGCGGTGTGCCCGCCAGCAATGTTCACCATCTCTTAATGCTCCATCCGTCACCGCATCTTACCGCCCGGCCATCTCGCCTCTGCTCTCCCTGCCGAACCGTCAATATTTTCTCCGCATGCTCTAATGGCGGCTGATCTGCGCAATTTCTCGGCGAGCTACAAGAGAAGGTCCCCGGAGGTCGCACGAAACTGGGACTGCCGATGCTGGCCCAGTTCCGACGGACCTTCTCATCAGAGGCGTTGCAGTTGTTGTCTTCGGCAGCGCTTGCGATGCTCGCTCCAGCAAATCCACGCGAGAACACCGCAGTAGACGCCCGAGGCAAGGTGAAAGCTAACCGACAAAAGCTGCCCGCCCGACTGGACAGCGATGGCGGCATCGCCCAAGCAAACGGAAGCGCCAAGTCCGAGCCAGAGCGCGAGCCCGCGCCAATCTTCGATTGCTGACATGAGTATGACGAGAAGCCCGAGCCAAATATCGCGCAAGCCGACAACGTAAGAGAGTGATGTGGCGGGGTCACTGCCCTCAATTGTGATGCCGAAGAAGCGGGCGGCTTTCTGCGGCACGAGTAGAAAGCGCAGGCCAATAACGAAAAGTATCAGCCCTGTTAGGGCCGCCAGACCTCGAACTGCAACTAATCGAAGGTTTGCCTGCACTCGCGAGCCTACTTGCTTGCTGCGAGCACGTTAGTGGACCTGCCGTATTCGGCGCGCCGGTCACTCACATAGTAATCACCAATGGCAAGGACGTCGAACTCGGTGCGCGAGAAGCACGCGATGGCTTCCTCCGGCCGCGCAACGATTGGCTCGTTCTCGTTAAAGCTGGTGTTGAGCAGAACAGGCACGCCCGTGATGTCGCCGAAGGCCTTGATCAAATCGTAGTAGGCAGGATTGGTCTCGCGATCCACAGTTTGCACGCGCGCCGTTCCGTCGACGTGCAGGACTGCCGGGATCTGAGAGGCTTTGTGTGGACGTACCCGCCAGGTCATCGTCATGAACGGCTGCGTGCGGCCAGGTCCCTCGAAGAACAGGGGCGCCGCCTCACGCAAGACCGCTGGGGCAAACGGCCGGAATGTCTCCCGTCTCTTGATGCGCTTGTTGATGATGTCCTTCATGTCTGCGCGTCGCGGATCGGCAAGCAGCGAGCGGTTGCCTAGTGCGCGCGGCCCTACTTCGAAGCGACCCTGGAACCAACCCACGACCTTGCCCTGTGCCAAGTCCCGCGCACAACGCAGGGTCATTTCAGAGGCGGGCAACCGTTCATAGGGTAGCCCCGCCGCGTCGAGCGCCGACTGGATCGCGTGGTCGTCATGGCTGAGGCCTAGGCTAGCACGGTCAAGAACGTAGCTCCGCGGCCATCCCTGCACCATGTGCCAGTGCCATAATGCAGATCCCAGAGGAGCTCCGGAGTCGGATGCGATGGGAGGTACCCACACCCGCTCGAACGCAGTCTCCTCAGCAACGCGCGCGTTCGCGAGGCAGTTGAGCGCAACGCCCCCTGTTATTACTAAATTGCGTGAGCGAAATCGGTTGGCGCAGTCTCGAGCCACGTGCAGTACCGTCTCCTCGAGTACAGTCTGAAGGGCGCGCGCCACGTCCCGATGCCGCTGCGTCAGGGGCTCGCCCGCCTTGCGCGGCGGCCCGAACGTGTCGAAAAACTTGCGCTGGAACGGCCGCAGAGCGCCAAACGCATCGTAGTTGAAATAGGACATATCGATGACGTACTTGCCCTGCGGTGCGAGCCGAACGATGTGCCGAAACCGTTCGACGAGTCCGGTATCGCCATAAGCGGCCAGGGCCATCACCTTGCCTTCGTCTGAAAATCCAGCAAAACCCAAGTAATAGGTAACCACTGCGTAGAGAATGCCCAACGAGTTGAAGATGCCGGTGTGCCACTGGCGCTGGAGACGATTGTCCGCGCCGGTGTAGACGCTGGTGGATGCATCGTCTCCGTACCCGTCCATGACGAGGATAGTGGCGTCTTCGAATGGAGAAACAAAAAAGGCAGCAGCGTGGGAGTCATGGTGGCCAACGTTGTAAATTGGAGGAAAGCGCTGGCGGGGATAGAGTGAACTCAAGCGGCGCAGCAAGCGATGGTTCAGCGTTACTATGCGGTTACGCTGAGTGGGGCGCGCGGTCTGTTTAAGCAGCATCAGACTGTCGGGAAAGCGCCTCAACACCGCCATAGCTGCGGTACGCCTCAAACGCCGCACATCCCAGGGCACAGTGATCGTGCTGATATTCTTAAAGCCTATGCCTGATCGGTCGAGAACTTCCGCCAGTGCCAATTCCGGAAAGCGATACGTGTGCTTGCGGCGACTGAGTCGCTCTTCCTCGACAACGAACTCGGGCACGCCGCGCACCAGCAGCGCAACGCCGCTGTCGTGAGTATCTCGGACGATCCCTAGAACGATCACGTTCAGTCACGCCATGCTGTGTGTAAAAGGCGAGAATAGAGACTCCGGGCGCAGAAGTGACACATGCTGGTGAACTGCACGGCAGGAAGATACTAAGTGTGGCTTGCGCGCAATAGCGCTCGTCCTTGCCGTTGCTACAATACTTGGGGATTTCAGCTTGAGGAGCGGTCATATGGTTCGCTTGCCACTCGCGATTGCGCTCGCTACCACGCTGATGCTTGGACCAATTTCGGCAACCAGCGCCCAAGAGAAAGGAGGAAAAGCAGCAAAACAAAGTGCAATCAAGGTTGGAAAAGAAGAGAAGCTTTGCAACTACCGCTTTCCCTCGGGAGAAAAGCGACAGTGGGTATGCAAGAAGGTGGAACCCTGCTGTGCCTGGGACGCCATCAACTATGTGAAATGCGGTTCAACTATCACGGGATGCTTTTAGTTGTTGATTGAAGGCGATCCGATCACCCGTCTGGCCATGAGAATGCCGACTCGACTCAATTCGCAATCTGCGCTGACCGGAGACAATGCCGCAGACCTCCGCTGTATCCATAGACTTTACGTTCTGATTTCTCCGGTGAGATGGGCCGGCCACCACGGCTTCGCCTCGAAAGTACCCTTCGTTGGAGATTGCTGGTCCGTCTCTCCGCCTAGCGAAAATGGGAAGACACCAACAACGGCTATTTCTTGCTAAGTGGTGCTACGGCCTCAGAGGCGATACGCGAGGCAAAACGGACCATGGATCTCTGCTCCGCGTCGGCACTCAAACGAGCCGAAATCCGGTCGTACAATTCCTGATCATGTGCAAGCCGACGAATTGCATCGGCAAAGGCGGCTGCATCAATGCCCTTGGCTAAGACACCAGTCTGGCCATCAATCGTCTGCTCGGCAATTCCGCCGACGGGAAAGCTCACGACAGGCATGCAATGACCGAAAGCGGTGGCAGCAACGCCAGATTGGCTCGCCTCTATGTGGGAAAGAGCAAGGGCGTCGTACCGCGCCAAGAGCGCGGTGATCTCGCTGTCGTCCAACCAACGATTGATAACTTCTGCCCCGAGCAATGAAAGACGCCCCGCAAGTGCACCAAGTCTGCCCTCGCCTGCTACGCCGAGAGAGACTGCGATGCCTGCCTTGTTGAGGAGTTCGACAGCCTCGACCAAGAGTGGAAGACCCTTGTACCTAAGCACGCGTCCAAGAAACAGAAGCTTCAGTGGCTGGGTCACGTTCCGTTTTCTTGGAACTAAGCTTGCCTGGTAGTGAAGGTCGGGGTGGAACAACGTAAGCACGCGGCTCGGGGGCAGTTTCCCTTTGTGGACGAGCTGTTCTGCGACAGTCTTGCTCAATGTGATGACCATATCGGCATGGCGCGCTTCGCTCCGAAACCAGGGAAGAAGGAAGGAGGTGGCATCGCCCGGGTGCGCGACATAGTCATGGGCGATCGTGATGTACGGAATGCCGCTGCTTTGAATTGCTGGTCTTATGAGCGGTGTCCACAAATGCGGCATGAGGTTGATGAAGGCAGCGGGTCGATCTCGCCGTATGCGCGCGAGCAATGCTTTACGTGCGATAAGAAAATTTCTGCCAGAGGCTAACGACAGGGGACGTTCGAATGTATTCAAGATTACTGTGTTTTCGCTAACGCGCGCCAATTCGCCAGCGGTATCGTTCATCTGGGAAACGACAAAAGTCGCCTTGAGGAAGGGTAGCTCGCTCATCGCTCGGGCAAGCTCTAGCGCGAACCTTCCGAGTGAGCCTCGCCGACCCAAATAAGAAAAAAATACGGGGAAACATCTGCAGTCGACTGTGAACATCCTGATCGCGGGGGTGAGAGTTTATTTTCGGGGCCACTGCTTTTTTTGGGGCGAAGCACTTTCGTATGCGCCGCGTCAAAAGCTTCTCGTTGTAGCGTGGACATGTGGCCACTCGCAGAACCTAAAGCGCGACTTTGCCACACGCAAACGCGAACGTCGCCACGATCTTGCCCGTCATTAGATATCTTGCAAATCTGAGTGTACGCGGGAGAGAGCGCTCCGTCGTCGCTGTTGCTAAGAAGTGGCGCACAGGTTATTGGCCTTGGCCAGAGTGGTTGATAGATGACGGCAGCTTGGCAATCGCTCGCTGTTCTTTGAATTGGTGCGCCTTCGCACTGTGCTGTCTTCCGAGAGGCGTGAGCCTCTAAATCAAGATGCAATCGTAGGCGACCAGTGCCGCGCGGATCGCCTGGAGATGGACGGCAAGAGGCCGTTATGCTCAGGCCCAAGGCAATGGCCAGTCGGGGCCGGTGTCATCTCCTTGGGGAGCTGATGTAGTTGGCGCCACGAACCTCCCCGCGGCACGCGTACACATGAACCTTCCTGGGAGCGTCCACCGAAGGGCCAAAGGCCATGAGCGCAACAGGTGCGTGCAAACGGCATTGTTGGCCAAGGGAGCTGTGGATAGTGCCACCAACGTTGTCGCGCTGCGGGTCTGCATGATGATACGCGTAGTTGGCTCGGGTACTCGCTCCTCACGGGGTTTGAGCCAGTCGAGGGCAACCCGGGAGCCTGCCGAGTATGGCAGCATTTGAAAGGTGCGAATTTTGCCTACGCCTTGGCATTGGTTCGGCTTTTTGACCAGCTTGCGGGTGAGGCTCGTAGATCTGCCACGCCTGGCTAAGCGCACTGTGTTGGCTAGCAACGATTTCGTTCTTCTACTACTGGCCGTTTGGTTGGCTTTCTCGCTGCGCTGGGGGCGCTTCTATTGGCCTGAAAGCTGGCATCTGATGGCCATACTTCTCGGTGCCCCCGCACTCGGTTGCTTTTTCCTCTGGCGCCTCGGCCTCTATCGGATCGCAACGCGGTTCATTCGCGGCAAGGATGCTGCTCGGATGTACCTCGCGCTTGGGGTTGCCGTGTTAGTCTGGGCACTCCTCGTTCTCATGCTTGCCGGCACGGGTAATCCGGAACTCGTCGTGCCACGTCTCGTGGTCCTGCTCTACGCGGTGATTGCCTGCGCGCTTGTGCGTTCAAGTCGATGGGTTGCGGCATGGCTGCTCGAAGGAGCCGCACTGCAACGCCTGCGCCCCGGTGAGCGGCGCCCGGTCGTCATTTACGGTGCCGGACCTGCTGGAGTTCGGCTTGTTGAAGCGTTGCGAGAGTCTCCCGAATATGCGCCGATCGGTTTCATCGACGAGACCCCATCGCTGATTGGGCAACAAGTCAGCGGCTTGAAGGTCTATCGCGAAGCCAAGATTGAGCGCATGGCCCAGCGCGACGGAGTGCGGGACGTGTTCCTCGCCATGCCGGATCGCAGCCGGCGCGAGCTGCAGGCGATCGTAGGCAGACTCGCTGCGCATTCGCTGCGCGTAAAGACGATGCCTTCAATCGAGGACATAGCCACGGGGCGGGTGTCGGTGACAGATTTGCGACCGGTCGACGTTGCTGATCTCCTTGGCAGAAATCCCATTCCCCCGGATCCTGTGCTGCTGGCGCGGGCAATCCGGAATAAGTGCGTGATGGTAACCGGCGCGGGTGGCTCAATTGGCTCTGAGCTCGCGCGGCAGATAGTTGCCTGCGAGCCTCGCTGCTTGGTGCTGTTGGATCACTCGGAATCGGCACTCTATGCCATAGAAACAGAAATCACGGATCAGCTCGAACGTGCGGCGGGAGTTGACCACCGTCCCGAGATCGCCGCGGTTCTTGGCACCGTGCTCGATATGGCACTGCTCGAGCACACGATGCGACGGTACGGAGTGCAAACAATCTATCACGCGGCTGCGTACAAACACGTTCCGATGGTCGAGAGCAATGCGGTGATGAGTCTGCGTAACAACACGTTCGGGACCGTCGTGCTGGCGAAAGCAGCCGTACGCAGCGCCGTCGAGCGCGTCGTATTAGTTTCGACCGACAAGGCGGTACGACCGACCAGCATCATGGGGGCCAGCAAGCGGCTCGCGGAGCTTGTTTTTCAAGCCCTTGCCGAAGAGCCAGATTGCAGCACACTTTTTGCGATCGTGCGCTTCGGCAACGTCCTCGATAGCTCCGGGTCCGTGGTCGGCCGCTTCCGCAAGCAGATCGAGGACGGGGGTCCGGTTACGGTCACCGACCGTGGGGTAACCCGCTATTTCATGTCGATCCCCGAGGCAGCAGCGCTCGTCATGCAAGCCGGCGCCATGGCCCGTGGTGGGGAGGTTTTCGCGCTCGACATGGGCGAGCGCGTCAAGATCGACGATTTAGCGCGCACCATGATCCGTCTCATGGGCCGGACCATTCAGGACGAGATTAACCCGAATGGGGACATTGCCATTCGCTACATTGGTCTGAGGCCGGGAGAGAAGCGTTACGAGGAACTCAACATCGCCGACAAGGCGAGCAAGACGGAGCATCCGAGCATCTGGCGCAACGAGGAGCCGCTTCTTGCCAAAGCCGACTTGGAGCGCGAACTCGCCGAGCTGGAGGCGATAAGGGTTGGCAACGTATCCATGATGCAGGCCGCACTTGTTCGCATAGTCGAAGGTTATAGGCCCGCACGCGTGATCGATCGCCAAACCAATGATTGGGCGTCGCACAACAAGACCGACGAGCCGCGCAACACTGCCTTAGTGACCCACGTCACTGACCTCGTAACTGACTTATCGCGTGCGATGAGGCCAGTGGCTTGAAGTGGCCGCGTCTTCACGAACAAAACGTAGAAACGAGCCTCAAAGTCCTCCACGGTGTATTCCATGTTAGTCGAAAAGTTGGGAACAAGCTTGCAGCAGTATCCGCCAGCCACAATGCCTGAATTACCTTTATGGCAGAGCGCATTTGGGACATTGCGTCCCACCCGCCTTCAGCGCTTTATTATTGATCTTGGCGGAAGGTTGCCGCGCAACTGGATCGGCAAACGACTGTCGGCATGGCTGCGTTCTCTTGCGCAAGATGCAACTACCGGACCCGTGGACGTCGAAGTTCTAGGCGTGCGTATGCGGCTCCATCTGGACAACAACTCGTCGGAGCGACGTCTGCTTGTGACCCCACAATTTTGCGACCCCAACGATCTCGAGATCCTGAGGACGCACATAACGTCCGACTTCTCGTTTGTCGATGTAGGGGCCAATGTTGGACTTTATTCTTTGGCCGTGGCGCGGTGGGCAGGGCCAAGTGCAAAGATCCTCGCGGTGGAGCCGCATCCCGTATCGGCGCGAAGATTGCGCACCAATGTCGAACTCAATGGCTTCAATGTCGAGGTCGCCCAGACGGCCGTGGCGGACTACGATGGCTTGCTGGAACTCGCCGTTGATAGCAACAACATCGGTGCGTCAACCATCCGCACCGGCCGGCGCGTGCGTGGCAATCGCGAACGCATCATGGTGCCCGTGTGTACACTAACCGGGCTTGTTGAACGGCGCGGTTTTCAAAGCATCAACGCTATGAAGCTCGATATCGAAGGTGCAGAGGAGCGGGTGCTTTTATCGTTTTTGGCAACTGCCCCGCGAAATCTCTGGCCCAAGCTCATTCTCTTCGAGCCACATCCGGTCGCGCAACGACACAAACTCCTGTCTATGTTAGAGGCGCACGGCTGGCGTCTCGTGCAAAATCGCAAGATGGACCATTGCGTTGTGCAGCGTAGTGATTGATCTGCTCCCCGAAAATTGGGCCCGATGCCGGACGTTTGCGTGCACTTAATTCATGGGGACGTGGTCCGATCCGGCGATTGAGTTTTTCATGGTCTCACAGGTGAGCATTCCCTATCGCATGCACGATCCGGGTCATGGTGGGTGAAAGACGCATTTCACCTGCTACGTTTCGGCGATTGTCGACAAGTAAACGCGCATGCGTGACGCTTGGTCGGGTATATTTGGCAGGCCCCCGGGTTGTCCGTGAGGTCGATGCCTACATCGGCGTTCACGGAGGCGAGGTCCGTTGATAGCACAATGACTGAAATGTCGCCGCAGCGGTTATGCGGAGCTAGCGGCAAGAGACGGGCGTGGTGGTCTTTACGTCCCGGGTAGGCCAATCCAGGACTCAATCGTAGCATCGTTGAACGGCCGGCTCGCAACGAGCAGTTGAACGAGAGTTCGTTTCGCTCCCTGCCTCCCGTGTGACATGCCGGTTGGCGAGGAACGTGCAGTTGGTTAGGAACGCAGGCACTAACCAGGAAAGGTGATACTTGAAGACTTTGTTCTTGTTTCGGCTCCTTCGGCTTGGGTGCCGGATCAACTTGTGGCACTTGGGTACCTCGGAGGCTGGTCCTGAGGCACCGTGGATTCGTGAGAGCACATGCGTTCTCTGCGGTCGACGTGTGTTCCGTGTCGGTGGGGAATGGACTGCAACGCCGCGGCGCGAACCCAAAATGCAACGTGCAAGCGACTAAACCAACGAGTTGAAGGCCAAGTTCACGACCCCTCACACGGGGTCGATTGTGCGCTGTGGAATATCACCAACACCTGGCACAGGGCCCAAGAACCGCGTTCTGCTCCGCATGTGGATCGCTTCGTGGATCACCACATGGTCTTCGGCCCTGTCGGCTTACATCGCATCGCTACCCCTGGTGGGCTACGACGAGTTCGTCACTCCTTTACGCAAAGTGCCTGTCGGCGGCGCATTTGCCACTGCTGACACTGCCCGCACAGCTCTTTTCGCTGGCAATGCTCCGTGTCGATCAGAACGTTGGCGAGTATGGCGCCTAAGCCCTGCTAGCCAGCAGCCAACGTTGTTGTCGCGCCTGTTCTGAGTTTGCTCGGCGCGTGACGGCAAGGATAACGAGGGGCATGCGAGTGGACACCGGCTCGCCGTCAGGAGTGGCAAACGCGCGGCGCCACAACTCCAATATTTGTCGTCCAACGACTGAGCTGTGGATAGTGGGGCTGAGCGCGCGGCAGGATCCTTGAGAGTTGCCGAATTCTGCGAGACATGTTGATGCTGCGACCAGTTGAGGCAGCGAGAAGGCCTATGTGCATGCTCCAAGCGGACGCTCGGAACCGGACCTGCAACATCTGTGGTCACGACAGCTTCTCCGATTTCTGCGTCCGCAGCGACGGACTGAAAGTTCTGCAATGCAATCGGTGTGAAATGGGCGTCGTCGAGGATATCCCGGAAAACCTTAGCGACTTCTATACCGACGATTACTATGGAAGCGGGGAACAGATCGGCTATCGCGACTATGCGCTCATGGCGGAACACGGCGTGGCTTGGGCGGCCGCGCTGGTCCAATGTCTGAAACCCTCTGGCCGCGTTCTCGATATCGGATGCGTCGACGGCTCCCTACTGCTCAAACTCGGAAGGGCGTACGAGCTCTTCGGGATCGAGGTCGATGAATCCATGGCGCGCCGCGCCATCGAGAGCGGTGTCAACGTAATCGGCCAGGATCTGTTCGCCGCAGACGTCTTGCATAGCTTCTCGGGATCGTTCGATGTCGTCACGTCCATTGCAGTGTTCGAGCATTTGCGGGATTTCAAGGCAGGCTTCGAGACTTCGCTCGCTCTCCTCAAGGACGATGGGGTATTGCTGTTCGAAGTGCCGCTTCTCTCGAAGAGCCATGACAACAAGATCTGGTTCACATCTTCGCTCGAACACGTCTACTACCCGACGGAGCGCGGCATTAGGCGGCTCATCGCAGAGGAATTTGGGCTTCGCCTCGTCGGCTGTGAGATCCATGTGCGTGACTATGCTTCGACCTACGTAGGCATCGTTGCCAAGAACGTCACCGTTGCCAACTCCGCTGCCCGGCTGCTCGACCGATTGATCCAGCCCGATGGCGAGCTGTCGGAGCCCAAAGAGCGCAAGGCTCGCCTGCAGCTCAGCCTCGTTCACGCAGCCAATAGTTCCCCAACCCTAGTTGCGGACCTCGACGTGCTGCCGTCGGCGGCGTTCACGCTGCCGCTCGTCAAACGCCTCGCACAGATCTGGGCGACGGATATTCGCAAGCGGGAGCACGCGACCACGGCGGCAGCGGAAGAGACCAAGACGCGGGACTGGTTCGGCGGGCAGCTTGAGCAACTTCGTATTGCTAACAACGAATTGACCAAATCCTTGGAACGCATGCAGAACGAGCAAACGCATGCGGCGGCGCGCCTCTATCGCGCCGAAGCGGAAACACTGCTGAAAGCGGCGGAGAATGAGCGGTCTCAGGCTCAGGCTACCCTGGCCATGGCCAGAGTCGAGCGGGCCGAGAACTCAGATCGCGGTTGCGCGGCGCGAGGCGCAAGTAGCCTCTGATGCTCTTGTTGCCGCGCAGTCCAAGAAGGACATGCTCGCAGCCGAGGTTTCCGTGCTCGAGGCACGGCTTTGCGAGGCGCAGCAGACCTCCGACGCGCGGCTCCATGAGGCGCTGCAGACCTCCGAGGCGCGGCTCCATGAGGCGCAGCAGACCTCTGACGCGCAGTTCCATGAGGCGCTGCAGGCAGCCGAGGACAAAGTCTCGCGATATCGCAGTGCGGTCGATCAGCTCGAGGCTGATAAGGCGACGTTGGCACAGGATCTTCAGCTCAATCTCGCGCAGATGGTGAAGGCCATGACTAGCTCGGAGGCTCGCTACCAGGCTGCCCGCACGCAGTTGGAGGCGGTGTTAAACAGTAATTCATGGAAGGCCACGCTGCCGTTGCAGCGGTTCGCGCGCACGTACCCAAGCGCAACGCGGGCAATACGGGGAATAATGACGGTCTCCCGGCGCACTCTCGGCATGCGTGCCTGGATGGCAGAGGTGGTCCGATCAGGCGTCGATAATCTCACCGCGCCGCTCCGACCGAGTAGCGCGCAGGCATTGAAGCCCTCGGTGCTCGCCGCAGAACCTCAAGACCCGGGGAATGCCACCATCTGGCCTAAGGAAAGTCCGCTGGTCAGCGTCATTATCCCCTGTTTCAACTACGGTCACTTCGTCAGCGAGGCAATCAAATCCGTCCTCGGCCAGACCTTTGCGGATGTTGAGATAATTGTTATCGAAGGGGGCTCAAGCTTATTCAAGTCACGGCACCGGGTTGCCGAGCTCAACTATCCGCGAACCCGCGTGCTCCTGCAGGACACCGCAAATCGCGCAGGAGAGAACAGGAATTTCGGCATTCGCCATGCTCGGGGCAAATATATTTGCTGCCTGGATGCCGACGACCGGCTCGAGCCCACGTATCTCGAGAAGGCGTTATTTCTGCTCGAGCACTACGAGTACGATGTCGTCTCGACCGCCCTGAAATTTTTCGGCCAACGGTCGAACTCGTGCGCAATCATCGAGCGGCCTGTGCTCGCCGATATGCTCAAGGCCAATCATGTTCTCACCTGCGCGGTGTTCAGACGCGATCTATGGGCTAAAGCCGGCGGCTTTCGCGACTTTGACGCATCGGAAGGGCACGTGCATGAGGATTGGGCTTTCTGGATGCGGCTTGCCGGCCTCGGCGCACGGTTTTGGAACATCGCTGGTGAGTGTCTTTTCCTATATCGCAGCCATAGCAGTGCTAGCCTGAGCAACAAGGACGTCATCCCGCTCGAGCGCCAAGGCGCTCTGATGAAGGTCTACAACGCGGATGTCCTCGGTCCCGGCGCAGTGGAACGCTCGAGCGAACTTGCGGCAGAGGAACGGCGAGCCTTGGAACCTCTGCGCAACCTGGCCCGCGGCCCCAGCCTGAACGAAGACCGACGCTCGATCCTGGTCGCCTTACCATTCACGATTATCGGCGGTGCCGAAACGCTGCTCAGCTGCATCCTTAAGCATCTGAAAGCCAAGGGGTGGCGTGTAACCGTTGTCACAACGGTCCCCATCGGCGAAGAGCACGGTGACACAACGGACTGGTTCCGAGGGGCGACCAGCGAAATTTATCATCTGCCTCGCTTTCTCGCGCCGTCGCGCTGGGACGACTATGTCCGGTATCTCTTAGAGGCAAAGAATGTGGATATTCTTTGGATAGTCGGCAGCGCTTACTTTTACGGTATGATTCCCGACCTCAAGGCGCGCCATCCACGATTGAAGATTGTCGACCTCCTGTTCAACACTGTGGGGCACACGGCGAACAACCGCAAGCATGCTAGGTCGATCGACCTCAACATTGTGGAGAACCGGGAAGTGTTGGCGTGGCTGATCAAACGAGGCGAAGCGGATAGCCGCATCAAGGTGATCGAAAGCGGGGTTGATCTCGAAAGCCACGCACCACGGCAGAAAGACCCACTAGTCATCGAGCAGCTCGGCATTGCCGAGGACACGTTGATTGTTGGCTTCTCGGGCCGATGGTCAGAGGAAAAGGACCCAATCGGCTTCATTGAGATCGCGCGTCGGACCAGACCAGAGGGCATCGTCTTCGTGATGACTGGCACCGGTCACATGCGCCCGCAGATCGAAGCCGCTATTGCTGCTGCACGCTTCCCCCCGGGTCGCTTCCACCTCGTAGGGGCGGTACCGGAGATCGCACCCTATGTCAGCTCGTACGACATTCTTTGTCTGCCGTCGCGGCAAGACGGTCGCCCCGTAGTCGTCCTGGAGGCACTTGCGATGGGGGTGCCCGTCGTCTCCTCTCGTGTAGGAGCACTTCCCGAACTCGTGGAGGATGGCGTCAATGGATACCTGCTCGCAGCCGGCGACTATGACAGTTTCGCGCATAAAATCGGCGATATGGCCGCCTCACGTGACAAATTGCGAGCCATGAAGCTCGAGGCGCGCCGCGGGGCTGTGTGCAAGCTCGACGCGCGGAAAATGTTGACTGAATACGAGGCCGCGCTGTCGAACGTATGCGGCGTGACGACCGAGCCAAGGCTACACCTCGTCAATGGTAGCGCGAACTCGGCATCCTGACCGGCCGGGAAGTTTCGCCACGGCTTCTGCGTCCGCCTAGCGGGCCCTGGACGGCGCTTGGAGGGTGAAGCATGCAAGCAATCATTTTGGCAGGCGGACTGGGGACGAGGCTTCGTCCCTTCACCGTGACAGTGCCAAAGCCACTCCTACCGCTCGGTGATCAGCCTATTGTCGAGGTGCTGCTCGGTCAGTTGCGCGATGAGGGGTTCCGACGCATCCGCATGTGCCTCGGTTATATGGCACCTCTTTTTCAAGCATTCTTCGGCGATGGTTCGCGTTTCGGCCTATCCATCGACTACATAGTCGAAGATGAGCCCCTGGGAACAGCAGGTGCACTCGCTGGCCTGACCGACCTCGATAACGACTTTCTTGTTCTCAACGGTGACACTCTCACTGATATCAGCTTTCAACGCTTGCTGAACTCCCACGTCGTGGCCGGGGCATACGGCACTATCTTCAGCGCGAGGGTCGATGAATTCGTCGATTACGGGGTGGTCGAGTTCGATGCCAGGAGCGGACTGCTCATGACGTATCTAGAGAAGCCGACCCGGCACTACCATGTGAGCACCGGCATCTACGCCTTGTCGCGCCGTATCCTGGAATACGCGGCACCGGGAGAGAATGGTCGCCTCGACATGCCGGATTTGCTGCGGCGGGCTCGAGAGAATGGTCGTCCGGTCCTGTGCTACACGCAAGATGGCGCATATTGGCGTGACATCGGCCGTTTCGACCACTACGAGGAAGCCTCCAAAGATTATCAACAGCAGCCGAGCCGGTTCTCGCGTAAGGCGTCTGGTAGTCGATGACAGGTCAGAACAGACGGGTGTTGATCACCGGTGCCGGAGGGTATCTCGGAGGAACGCTGGCACGAGCGCTATTGGACGCCGGTGGGTTCGAGATCATTGTGCTCGAGCGACGGCGCCGCGCCTCGGTCCACGCCATACGAACTTTCACTATCGACCTGACCGAACAGTGCGCGTTGACGGCGCTGCTTCGGGATGTGCGCCCCGAAATGATCTTGCACGCCGCGGGCCAGGTGCATGGTACCCCGACAGAACTCTTTCGAGAGAACTCGGCGGCGACAGTGGTTCTGGTCGAGGCTGTGCTGGCGGCCTGCCCAGACGCAATCGTCACCGCACTCGGCAGTGCCGCAGAATACGGCCGTCCTCCACCTGGAAAACACCTACGCGAGGACGCGCCCTTGTGCCCTGTTGGTATCTATGGTCACACCAAAGCGGCGGCCTCGCGCTACCTGTTGGCGGCAAGCGCCCGGGGACTGCGTCACAACCTCGTGCGCGTCTTTAATCCCGTGGGGGTTGAGAATTCGCCCGATCAAGTGCTAGGCGCGTTCATAGGCAAACTTGTTCGCTCACGCAGCGAGCCTGCACCGCGACTAGTGAGTATGGGGCCTCTCGGGAGCATACGCGACTTTATTGTCGTCGACGATCTCGCAACGCTGATCGTGCGATTGTTGGCCGACGGCCAATCCGGTCAACTCGTCAACGCCTGCAGCGGCAAGGGGCACCGCGTGCGAGACCTCGTCCATCGCGTCCTGAAGTTGTCGAAGCTCGAAGTCGAGCTCATCGAAGAGGAGGCGGCGGTTTCCGCTTCGGGCTACGATGCCGTTATCGGCGACCCGACGCAATTCATTTCGTTGTCGGGTCTTGAAAGGCTGTCGTCTGTCGAAGACACACTGGATGCGGCGTGGTTCAAAGCCACTGCCTCGACCGGAGTCGCCTGGTAACAGATGACTTGTCAGCTCACGCACCACGCCCTCTATCATTGCGACACGTCACGGAACCCGCACACATGGACGAAAACCGATCGCCTTTGTGGTCTCAGATGGTTTGGCTCGTTGGTGCGGTAACTTCATCTGCAATCGCGTCTGCGCTGGTACTGGTCCGAACGGCTTTCCGCTCTAATCAGCACACTTCTATTAGCGATGTTTCGGTACTCATTGCCGGTTGGATCAACGCGGTCTAGCCTGATTTTACACCCAGTAAGGAGGCAGAAAGCGCCGGATGAATAGTTGGAACCAAAAGCGCGTGGTTGTCACGGGTGCAGGTGGTTTTATCGGCAGTCATCTTGCCGAAGAGCTCGTACGACGCGGGGCGGATGTCACGGCGATGGTGCACTACAATGCCCTAAATAGTTTGGGCAATCTCCGTTTTGCCGCGCCGGAACTCCGCCGACTGCTTAAGATAGCAGCAGGCAATATTGAGGACGTCGAGTTTGTAGCAAGTACGCTGGACGGAAATGACGTTGTATTTCATCTCGCGGCGCTGATCGGTATCCCGTATTCGTACGTCGCCCCACGCTCCTACGTTCGCACAAATATCGAAGGTACTATCAATGTATTGGAGGCCGTTCGGCGTGGGATGGTGGGCCTGGCCATTAATACCAGTACTTCCGAGGTCTACGGCACCGCGATGCGTGAGCCAATCGACGAAGAACACCCGCTTCAAGGACAATCTCCTTACTCCGCGACGAAAATCGCCGCTGACAAGCTCGCCGAAGCGTACTGGAGGTCATTTAATGTCAATGTGGTCACGGTTCGGCCGTTCAATACATTTGGGCCGCGTCAGTCTGCGCGCGCCTTTATACCAACCATTATCGTCCAAGCTCTTACCCTACCAGAAATTAGACTAGGCTCGCTTGCGCCGCAGCGCGACATG
The DNA here is from genome assembly GCA_963806735.1 of uncultured Alphaproteobacteria bacterium. GTDB lineage: Bacteria > Pseudomonadota > Alphaproteobacteria > Rhizobiales > Hyphomicrobiaceae > CADEFX01. The sequence goes on from CAWEBE010000049.1 coordinate 215,945, forward strand.
ACCTACGTGGCTGACACGGTCGAAGGCTTCTTGGCTGCGGCCGCAACCACGGGCCTCGCCGGTGAGACGATCAATTTGGGCACGGGCATTACTGCATCTGTCGGAGAGTTTGCAGAGAGGATTAAACTGCTCATGGGTATCGACAAGCCGCTTGTGCAGGACCCTCAGCGCGTACGTCCCGAGAAGAGTGAGGTCATGAGGCTGATCTCAAGCAACCTAAAAGCCAAACGCCTCATGGGCTGGGCTCCGCAAATTGATTTGAATACTGGACTAGAGAGAACGATCGAGTTCTTCTCCAGCAATCTTGATCTCTACCAAAGTACTAAGTACGCGATCTAGCAGCTGAAGTTTGGCGGCCCATTCCAGGACATCTCCGCAGCACCATTGTCGGATGCCAGGCGCACATCGGCACGCAAAGCGACTTAGATCTCAACGGTGATACGGTGGCAACGGGATGGCTGCTTCGAGGTGGTGGCCTCTGGCGGTGTGCAGGCTCTGCTTCAACAAAATACACCAGCAGCTTCATCGCCGTCCAATCTGATCAACCCAAACTCAATGGGTTGCCCGAAGCACCACCTACTAATTTATAGTCTGAAATTACCAGGCTGCAGCTGCGTCACCCCTTGAACAACTACAAAATTATCGCCTCCTAAAGCAAGGGTAAGCTCGTTAACTCCACTAGTCATTTGAATATCCCCTAGCCCGTTTAGGCTGTACGCTGATATATCAATTGTATCGATCCCGCTTTCGAAGTCCTCGATAACATCGTAGCCACTCCCTTTTTCGAAGTAGAAAGTATCTTCGCCTGCTCCACCAGCTAAAAAGTCATTGCCGACTCCTCCATCTAAGAAGTCATCACCTTCTCCACCATAAATCCAGTCCTGATCTTCTGCCACCAAACAAGAAATCATTTCCCTCATCACCACCGGCAAAATCAAGACCGATGCCGCCGAATATCCAATCTTGACCGCCCTGCCCATACATGAAATCGTTGCCGCCTTCGCCGATCAATTCATCGAGACCGTCCCCGGCAAACATCCAATCTTGTCCGGTCCCGCCCCACAGGGAGTTTGATAGGGCACCCCCAACGTACTCATTAATTGGGGTGCCGCCCAGCTCCTTAACGGCGATCAACTGGAAAGGAACGTCGAAGTATTGCAAATTCAGGCTGTCATCAACGGCGCGCACCATGACAATATGCTCGCCTACATCCTGCGCGTTCCAGTTGAACCTCCAATCCGTCGTGCCCTCCGCAACACGCCATGTGACGCCACCATTAACCGATACCTCGACGGCCGCAACTCTCCCGTCGTCTGTTAACGTACTGCCGTCATCATCCGTTGCGATACCCTTGATTACAACGACCTGACCAACCTCTACGGTATTAACTCCTCCATCAATCGCCAAAGTGGCGGTTGGCGCGGCGGAGTCATTTGACGCGGTGGCTAGGACAAGCCCTGATTGCAAGGATCCAGGCTGCACCCCCATTTCAGCGAACAAATTCACCATAGCTTGCTGGATAACTGCCGAAGCTGTTTCTCCGGTTCCTACATCCATGTCTCCAGCCAATCCGAACGACCAATAGACGGTCCCCGCTCCAAAGACGAGCGCGCCGCTTTCGGCTGAGCGATAAAGCGTTATATTGTGTGTCGCCTCGCCAGCGACGGATTTGGTGCCGAAGTCCGAAATAATGTGTGGCGTTGTAATTGTTACGGTCGTTGAGGAGAGCGGAATAAGCCCGGCTGGCCGATAACCATTATCCGGGGAAATATCCCATTCATAAGTTAGCAGTTTATTCCCGAGAACATATTCTTGGTCGGGCAAAGTATTAGCAACCTCTGTATTTTGCCAAAGTCGCAACTGTGACATTTCGTATGGGATCGCAATTGTCGAGGTTGAACTTGCATTTGGGTCATAACCTGCGCCAAAAAGTGTTCCAATTAGAGCGTTTTCGGGAATGCCTCCTCCCATAGCCGTTGGTGAAGAAAAGCGGCCATCCCGAAACGTGCCTGTCCACTCATTGCTCGGATCAATATCTCCAACGAATGATTCTTTGTAGGTGACCAATGTTCTGTAGGGCGTGCCACTTCCGTCAACACTGTCTTCCCAACGGACCCGCCAGTAGACCGCATTCGCAGTCCAGAACGCGAGATTGACGCCGGCATCGCGCGCGGCTTCAACGTTGGCGCGCTGTTGGCCCGACCAGTATTCATCATGGCCGGCTGTTAGGAACGCCTGGTGATCTAAGAGAGAAGAGCCGAACCGGTCAGTGTCAGCGCCGGAGATGTAGCTGACATCGTATCCGTTTTGCTCGAGCCAATAGATGGCTGAGAATTCAGGTCCCAGTACCCAATTCCACGGGTTTGGTCCATTCACGCCGTCATCTCGTGTAACAAAAGGTCGGTTGTAACTTACTGCGTACGCGCGGTCCGGAGGGCTATCACCGGAGTACAGGCTTGCTCCTGCACCATCCACATCAGTACTGCCCCAAGTATTGTAAGCTTGCCATGTAGTGTCTGAGGTCTGGAATACGATATCGCTTGTGGATCCATCCGCCCGAACGATGAAAGGGATGTGGCTCTCTCCGGTCCCATCAGAACGCGTGAGTTTGGCAAGGAAAACACCCGAAGTAGTATCCTCTGGAACTGCCCAGGTGGCTGACACACTCCAATTGCCAGCATCGACCAAGCCAGTGGCCGCGACCCGAATCGGATCTGGTTGGATGAGCGCCTGAACATCATCGATAGTTGCAACGAGGCGCGCGCCATCTCCGCCATAGTAGCCAAGGCGGTAGATTTCAATTTGGTAGTCGTCGTCACTGTTGATCTTGAATTCGACGGTCTCACCACGATTGACACTCATGTTCGTGGCAAACCCTTCGATGTTGTCTTCAGAGGGTCGGTTTTGAAGGTCCCATTCGCTACGCGGTGTACCATCGAGCTGGTTTTCTAGAACGATTGCGTTGGTCATGCTGACCTCGACTTCCCAAGAGGTGGACCGGTAGCTAAAAGCACGAGAGCGAGACTTCGAGTTCTCTGTCAGCGCGCTGTGCTGGGCTGTTGCGGTTTGGTTCACTCGTTTATCGACCCTAGAGGACTGCAAGTATGGGGCCAGCGGCGTAGCGCCGTCAGCAAACGAACAGCTTTCGCAATCGACGCCAAGAGTCGGTGATCGGTGCGGGGGACATCACAACGGCCCTGTCTCAATGGACCGCAGCGCGCCCTTTTTGGGGAATTTGGCGAAATGGTCTTCGCGCGGTAAGGAATTTGAGAAAATTGTTTGTCGGACTGTTCGCATCGGGATCGCCTGGAGGGGTAGGCCGTTTCAAGCGCGAGCGTGCAACTCCGCGCAGATCGTCAGACTGTTGAGCTTCAACGCGCGACCTGATGTCGAATGCAGTAGCGTGGCGCACGAGATGGCAAAGTTCTTCAAAAACGCGCCGCGAGCAGCGGCGCCAGGGCATCGGTGACGCCGGTTAGCAGGATCTGCCCGTGCCAGCGACAACGAGGCGTTTGCTCTCGGATAGAGAACACCTCCGCCATGCAGTAGGCATGCAGGGTCGTTTGAGCGGGCAAATCGGAAGATTGTCTTACGCACAACCCTGCATGTCTCGATTGAGACTGCTCGCATTCAAAATCGCACCGCTGGCTCTCGTGGTCGGAGTGCGCGTTGTCGTTCGCACTCGATCGTCATGGTTGGCCGTGACCTGCGCCCCGCCCAATCCCAATCAGTTCGAAGGGGCAGAACAACTGGTACCCAAGTACAACGTGAAATCAACGTGAGAAGTCTACTATTTGTTGGGTGAGTCAGACGTTTTCTTTCGACCGGCTCGCATCGGAGCAACTCGCATCAGGAGCAAACTCAGGAGCAAACTCCCAACGCGGAGATTTACCTTTCGTGCCAAGACACCGATTGCATTTCGCGCAGCGGCGCTAACACATAGTCAATGGCGCGGCGTCGTCCTGTACTGATTTCAACGGTTACCGCCATACCCGGCAACAACTTGACAGGTTTTCCGTCGACCAGGATCGATTGTTGATCGATGCGCACTCGGGCAGGAAACACAAGGTTTTGCGCCGTTGGCGTGGCAGCGGTGGGCGCAAGTGAGCGTGTAAAGCCGGTTGCGTCGCTTAGGTTCGTAGCTGACTTCTCGTCGACGCCGTCGCTAGAGATGGTCGTGACGGTGCCCGCAACAGTGCCATAGCGGGTGAAGGGAAAGGCGTCGACTTTTACGGTCGCAGTCTGACCGGTTTCGACAAAGCCGATATCCCTGTTGAGGATCAGTGCTTCGACCTCGATCGGCGCTTCGAGTGGGACAATTGTCATTAGTGCCTGGCCACTACTAACGACTTGGCCCACGGTGGTCACGGCGAGTTGCTGAACCACGCCATCGATTGGCGCACGCAGCCGCATTCGGTCGTTCTTGGTCTGCGCTTTAATGAGCTCCTGTTCAAGCCAGTCCCGTTTCCGCTCTGCTTCTGCAAATCCCTGCGTCTGCTGCATCACAAATTCGGTCACGATACCATCGATCTTCAGCTCCAACGAGTGGCTAGCGGCATCGATCTCCATGAGTTGACCTTGCTCTCCAGCTAGGTTGGTCTTTTCGCGCTCAAGTTCTTGTAACGCATCAATCACCCTGGCGCGATTTCCGTGGCCTACGCTGTCGAGTGCGTCGCGCATGGCCACGCGCTCCTTTAAGAGCGTAAGCAAATCAGTGCGTGCGTTAATGCTCATCATGAGACGCTTTCTCTGAGCAGTGCGTTCAATGAGCTGCGCTTTGAGGCCATCGCGGACAGATGCCAGTTGCGATATATCGGCCGCCAAAAGACTTTCCTCGCGTGATTTGACGATGTGGTTGGTTCGCGGCAAGAATGGAATAGTCCGTGCGATGAGGGTACCACTCCGGGCGATGGTAACCGCAGTTCTGCGCCGCGCCACTTCTGCTTCTGTCGCCTCAAGCTCCCGTGCTTTCGCAGATTGGTCGGCGGAGGTTTCGGTTGCGTCAAGCTCGAGTAGGGTATCGCCCGCACTAACCCGCGTTCCATTTTCAACCAGGACCGCGACCACTCGCCCGGGCTCAAAAGGTTGAATTATTTTTGAGCGCCCGCTCGGCTGGATCTTGCCTTGGGCGACTGCATGGATATCGAGTTGCCCGAAGCAGGACCATGCCAATGCGCTCGCGAAGCCAAGGCAGATGCACCAGATCAACGCGACTGTGATTGGCGAGGCCGGCGTTTCAACAAGCTCTAAAGCGGCCGGCAAAAATTGCCGGTCAACTCGGCAACGGGGAGGCTGGCGCACGGCTGGCGCGGGTGTCACGCCCTGCGAACTTGGAGCATCCGATGCCTGCGAGATCGGCTCGCTGCTCGATAGCAGCCTTTTACTTCCCACCAAACCTCCTGCCTTTACGCATCGCACTGTGGTTAGAATCAATAGCAGCAAGCCAAGTGCGACCGAGATCGCGGCGGCCGGCGACCGCAATGCGTTCACGAACGAGGCGATGCCGGACGGTCTTTCGACGTCAAGGGCATCGTGTGCGGCCAGGTTCTGCAAGTGTACTGCGGACCACAACTCGCTTAGTGCGGACCATCGATCAAACGGAAGATCAAAGCCCGATGCAAGTTTAATTGCGAGCGCGCCCTCAAACGCTATTACGGCAGAGGCCGTTACAAGGAAAAAGGTGCTAATAGTTTTTGAAAACAAGCCGCTCACTGTTCGACCTCGGTGTTACATACCTGAATTTCCCAAAGCTTGGCGTAGGGCCCGGAGCCGCTGCGGAGGTCCTGATGTGTGCCCTGCTCGACGATCCTTCCGCCCTCAATAACCACGATACGGTCACATCCGCGCACGGCTGCCAGCCGGTGAGCAACGATGATGACCGTCCTGCCCCGCGCCATTTCACGCATGTTGGTCTGAATGATTTGCTCGCTCTTGTAGTCGAGTGCGCTGGTCGCTTCATCGAGTATCAGAATGCGCGGTCTCGTGACCAGCGCCCGGGCGATAGCGATCCGTTGACGCTGCCCCGCCGAAAGGTTAGCTCCGCGCTCTTCGATAAGCGTGTCATAGCCGAGTGGGAGATCGCAGATAAACTCGTCAGCGCCTGCGAGCCTTGCTGCGGCGATTACCGCATCCCGAGAGAGCCCCGGACTTGCCAATGCAATGTTGTCGTGTACGGAGCGATTGAAGAGGAGGTTTTCCTGAAGCACGACACCAATTTGACGCCGCAGCCAGGCTGTGTCGACTTGTGCAGCGTCAATGCCGTCGATGAGAATGTTGCCCCGCTCTGGGCGATAAAACCGCTGAATGAGCTTTGTCAGCGTAGACTTTCCAGAGCCCGAGGGGCCGACGATGCCGATAACCTCTCCCGATCCAATGTCGAGGTCGATGCCCTGGAGGGTGAGTGGACCATCCGGTCGATACCGAAAATCGACATTGGCGAACTTGATGGCTCCTCGAACAGCCGGGAGACTGCTACATGCGAGGGGCGGTGTCTCGGGGGGGCATCGCAAGATATCCCCGAGGCGATCGAGAGAAATCTGCACCTGTTGGAAGTCTTGCCAAAGCTGAGATAGCCGCAGGATGGGGGCGGTGGCTTGATTCATGATCATCGTGAAAGCAACAAGGGCGCCGATGGTCATATCGCCACTTATGACAGCCTGTGCGCCGCATAGGATAACCAAGGCGGTTGTTGCTTTGTTGACGTACTGGATGATGTTCTGACCAAGGCTGCTAAGGGTTGCAGCCTGAAAGGACGTTTTTACGTAGGCGGCGAGCTTTTCTTCCCATTCTTTGCGCAGCACCGGTTCCACGGCTGCGGCTTTGAGCGTCTCGATGCCCACTATGGACTCGACTAAAAACTGCTGACTGACCGCCCCACAGTTGAAGCGTGCTTTGATGCGCTCCTGCAATACGGGCTTAATCAGACACGCGATGATGACGTAAATTGGTATTGACGCGACAACGATCCAGGCAAGTAAGGATGAGTAAAAGAAGAGGACAGTGACAAAAACCACGGCAAATAGGAAGTCGATGCCCGATGTAGAGTCCCTGACCGGTGAGGAAGGTCCGAATGGTCTCGAGTTCGCGAACGCGGGCCACGGTCTGCCCCACCGGGCGTGTCTCGAAGTATGACAACGGCAGCCGGATTAATTGATCGAACAGTCGGGCCCCGAGCTCGACATCGATGCGGCTCGTGGTGTGGTTTAGAGCATAGGACCGCAGATACTGAAGCGTGACGTCAAACAGGCCGATGGCGAGCAACCCGATGACCACAACAAGCAGTGTAGAGGTAGCCCGGTGTGGCAGAACTTTATCGATCACCATTTGGAAGAACAACGGGGTGACAAGCGCGAACAGCTGAATAAACAGTGAAGCGATCAGCACGTGTGCCAAAGGCTTTCGGTATCGCCAAAGCGACAAAAGAAACCAGCGTAGATTAAAGGTAGTCGGATCGGCGCCTGGTCCGCCCCATCGGCGGGTCAGCAGAATAATGTCTCCCGACCAAATCTCAGCGAGACGCTCCGCAGAACTCTTGTCTACTCTTGCGCGTAGTTGGGTCCACAAGCAGATAGCGTCCATCCGTCGAGCGCTTTGCAAGAAGGAGAAAACTGCCGTTCGATAGTGCAATGATCGCTGGTAGAGGCGTGGAGGTGAGTCGGGCGATGATCTGTCGCCGCAGCAATTTGGCCTTTAACCCCACCCGCCTAGCGGCGCGAAGGATGTCCTCACAGCTACTCATTCTTCCACGTAGGCCTAGCTCATGGCCTATCTGCGCAGGATGAGCAGCGATCCTGTAGTGGCTGGCTACCGCAGCAAGTGCCCATAGGCCGCTATCGATCGGCGTTGCTTCAGGCGGCCCGTTCTGACGACCGCTAACGTCAGGCGAGGTCGTCGGCATCGCTCCGCCAGCCGTGTGCAAACCGGCCGAGGGGCTTTCGTGTGGAAGGGACACGTCGAGCATTGTGGTACACACCGCTGGCAGAGCTCTCCTCCCTTCAAACTCCGTGCCAAATTCGTCAACGCGCTAGGCGAGAAAGAAATGTCACCAGCAATTAACCACCCCTTAAACGGCAAGGGTGGCAAACGATTAGCAACAGGGACTTCGCGCGCACGAACTAGCCGAGCGTTCCAACCTCAATCTGCACGCCGCAGCCTCGGCGCGATGCTAGCTATGGCGGGCACCCGTTGGTTAACAAGCACCAGTGGGGCGGGACGATTGGTTGGGGCGATGCGCGACGCGACCAAGACTGCATTGTGGAAGTGTCGCCCTGCGTCATGGGGTCCGCCCCTGTGCGAGCGCTATGCCCGCGGTGCAGCGTGGCCCGATGGAAGCTCCCGCGCGACTAGACCCGCGATCTCATCCGATGGCTTATAAGACGATGCCTTGCCCAAGGTATCATCCAGAGTTGCGCGCCATTGGTGATGGAGCTAGGACCTGGGTGCGAATTCATGCACTGTCAGGCAAAAGTTAATGGGGACTAATTTGTCTGAGCGGGACGCAATGCGCACCACCCCAGCCGTGACCCATCCAAGTTCTCTGGGGGCCGCTACACGCGAGATCATGGGCACGCTTATGCGTTTCGACCAATGGTCCACGCTGGCCTGGAACGACGTCAAGCTCCGCTACAGAAGGACGACGCTTGGCCCCCTCTGGATCACGCTCGGGCTTGGTGCAACGGTATTCTCGGTCGGCATCCTCTACGGCGCGCTGTTCGGCAACGACCCGGCGCGCTACCTGCCCTATTTCGCCGCAGGCTTGATCAGCTGGACCCTCATCGGCTCGACGCTAAGCGATGGGTGCGGGACGTACCTTGGCGCGGCTGCGATCATTCGGGCCGTACCTGTCGCTCCTGCCGTTCACGTCTGTCGAATGTTGATGCGGCAGCTTATCATGGCAGCGCACAATTTGGCGCTCATCATCGTTTTATGGGTAATCTTCCCGTGGTCGCTCGGCTGGTCGTTCATGCTCATCGTGCCGGGTCTTGCCTTGAGCATCCTGGCCCTATTCGGGGCCGTTCTGGCACTGAGTATCGTCGCGGCAAGGTTTCGCGATATCCAACTCATAGTATCCACCGTGCTGCAGCTGGCCTTCCTTTTGACACCGATCATATGGGAGACAAAGAGTCTGCACGCTTCCGCACGCACATACGTCGCGGATTTGAATCCACTCTACCATCTCATTGAGGTTGTCCGACGACCATTACTGGGAGAGGCGCCTATGCTCGCCTCGTGGCTGTATTCCAGCATCACGGCGGTGGCTTGCTTGGTCATCGGGTGCGTATTCTATGCCCGCTATCGCCACCGCGTGGCATTCTGGGTGTGAACAGGAGAATGGCGTGGTTAGGTTGACACTCGACAATGTCGGGCTCGATTATCCAATCTATCACTCGAGCTCGCGCTCGATCAGGAAGCATCTTGCTATAAGCTCGCGTGTAGGCGGCCGCATCTCAGGTGGCTCATCCTCGTCCGCTACGGTGGTGCAGGCCCTACGAAACATCAGTCTCGATTTGCGCCCCGGCGACCGTCTTGGGCTCGTGGGCCACAACGGCGCTGGCAAGACCACCCTCTTGCGGGTGCTGGCCGGCATTTACTATCCAACCTCGGGGACTATTTGGTGCGAAGGCCATCGCATGCCGTTGACCGATATTCAGGTTGGTCAAGACGATGAGGCAACGGGATACGAGATGATCCTGCTGCGGGGGCTGCTCATGGGTCTGGAGCGTTCGGAGATCGACGGAAAGATCGAGGAGATCGCCGAATTCAGCGAGTTAGGCGACTTTCTGGACCTACCCATCCGAACATATTCGAGCGGCATGGTGCTGAGGCTGTTCTTCTCGATTGCCACGAGCATAACGGCCGACATTATCCTCATGGACGAGTGGATCGCAGCGGGCGACGAGGCCTTTATCAAAAAGGCGAACGCTAGGTTACAGGCGTTGGTAGATCAGGCGCACATCATCGTCATCGCATCGCACAGTCGAGCGACACTCCAGAAAATCTGCACGCGTGGGCTGCTTCTTGAAGCTGGGTGCATCAAGGCGAGCGGCGGCCTGGATGAGGTGCTGGACGCCTACGGACGTGTATAAACGTCCAACTGAAGGGGGCAGTAAGGACAGAACGACTGTTCACGCCACGCTGTGCTGAAACACGTCATGCTGTATTAACGTCCGTGATACGCAGCATCGTTTGCGATCGAAAGGACTGGAGGATTGCGGTTTTGTCCCGAGGCGCCGGTGGACTGTTCATTTTCCGTCATCGCGAGCAGATTCGCTAGGCACTCACGATAACCAGCGCGCATTCGAGCTGCGGTGAATTGAGAGCGTTCGATTGACTGCCGGGCGTTGAGACGAAAGCGTGTCAGCTTGGATGCAAGCTCTTCGCTCCCAAAGAATTTTGTCAGTTCGCTCGTCCGGTCGGCGGGTACCAAGAAGCCGTTTTCTCCGTGCGTGACAATCGATTCCATATCACCGACATCGGTCGCGGCGACGGGGCAACCCGACGCTAGCGCCTCAAGAGCGACGAATGGCAGGCCCTCGATGGCAGATGTCAACACCAAGAAGTCTGCGGCCGCATAGATCTGGCCTATGTCGCCACGAGGGATTTGTGGGATGCGCTTTACAAGGTCTTTCAGAGCGAGTCTCTGGATTTTGTCATCGACGGCCGCGGCCATCGGACCGTCGCCAACCATCAGCGCTCTGACTGGACCTCGCTGGGCGAGTTCAGCGATGATAGTCAAGAACTCGAGCGGTCGCTTCTCTTCGGCGAGCCGTCCGATCCACGCTAGGATCAAGCATTCCGGCGGCAGATGGAGGGTCAAACGTGCCTTTGATCGATCGAAGCGACGAGGGGTAAACAAGACCTCCGTATCTACACCATTGGGGATGGTAACGATACGCTCGGGCAAGACGCCGTGACTTAGCAGCGATCGCGCAATGCGACTGCTAACGGCAATCTGACAGTCTATGCTGGCCCTCGCCATAACGGCACCCCTCATGTGACCGCCAGGCAGATCGTTGTGAAGGATGTCGATCGTCGCCATTCGCGGATGGCGTTGCTTCACGCTACTGAGGGTCTCATACGCAAATGCCGATCCATGTGAGATCATCGCTCGTGTGCCCCGCGTCACGATGACGTGGTCAAGAACCGAGAACCAAAGGTGCTCGTCGAAGGCGCCAACGAGGGGCACAACGTCGGTCGTGATCTCTCGAAAGTGAGGCCAGAGCAGCTGCTCGTCGGCATTGGTCGTGACGATGCTAATGCGCCAGTCTGTCTTGAGATCGGAGAGAAGATCGAGCAGCAGGATCTCGCTGCCACCGTCGGCGAGCCAAGGTGCCAAAACAAGCAAGTGTGGCCGGCGGTCCGGTGGCACAAGCACGCTGGGTCGTCGAAACACGGCGAGTGGCTCGCCGGCTACGGGCGGCGAAAACACAGCTGCTATGCGCTTGCGGAGGCGTTTGCATTCGAAGATGGAGCGATTTCGCTCACGTATGATTTCGATCAAGTTGCGTCGGCTGCCGTGCGCGTTTTGCGTCGTTGTCGGCCGACGGTGATTCAGCAGGGGAGTACGCAACACCCGACCGCGGCGGCCGAGAGCGGCCAAGCACAACCAGAACTCCCGATCCTCGTAGCCGAGGCGCGTATCGGGGCGAAAGCCTCCGACGGCAATCCAGTCGTCACGGCGGAAGACAGCTGCAACCGCAATTTGACTATCGATAAGAGCTTCATCGATCACGAAGTCGCGGCTTCGCCAGACGGTTGCATCATGGCCGAAAAGTTGGACCCAAGAGTATGAAAAACCTATGGAGCGGTTGGACTCTAACACTGCTATAACCATCTCGATGTAGGTCGGCTCAAGGACGTTGTCGGCATCCAGGCAGCACACATACTCGCCGGCCGCGAGAGTGATACCAGTATTACGCGCGCCCGGAATGCCACGATTCTCCTGCCGCACGACGCGCACTTTCGCCAGATGTTCCAGGTCGCTGATTGCCTTTTTGGTGGCGGGGTCGGTTGAGCCGTCGTCAATGACAATGACCTCGAGAGACTGCACGGTTTGGCTTAACGCCGATTCCACGGACTGACGCACGAAGCGGCCGTTGTTGAAACACGGAACGATAATGCTCGCGAGTAGCGGCGCGGCCAGGCTAGGAAATGTGATCGACATCTTCTCAATTATGACGCCGTCAGCGGAAAGATGTGTGCGCTTTGCGTCGATCACCGACTGGCGGCGAATGGCAAGTGTCAATTTGGATTGCTGGATCTGATGCCTGAAACGTCGATTCAGCCGCACAGCGACCCTGCTCGCGACGCGCACCAGGCCACACATCAGCGCGCGATATTTGGACTCTCCGACAAGTTTGAGTGCATGGCCGAGGTAAAGCCGCATCGCTGAACTCAACCATTCGCGGCTAGAGAGCTGGCCTTTGGTTCCTACGACCGTTCGCAATCCGTCGCGTGGTTCCACGCTCAGCCCATCCCTTCCCGTGCCGAACCTGACTTTAGTTGACTATCATACGACTTTTCGGCGCGCCTTGTGTTGGCCAGCATTCGGGAAGCAAGCGATAAGAATGCTTCGCGGTAGAGCCGAAGCGGGAGGTATCTAGTCCCAAGGAGAATGATTTGCATTGCCTCGACGAGCATACCAGCATGTGCAGTTTGATAGGCGGCCCGAACGATCATGAATGGCAACAAGTCCTTTGGTGACGCGAGCTGCGGGTCGCGGGCGAACTCGGGGATGGAACTCACCAGGAGTGAGAACGACGTTGGCACAGCTATGCCGCCATTGAGGATGAGCGATCGCAGGTAGGCTGCACGGGCGAACACACGAAAGTGCTGCGAGAGCTCGCCTTCGATTTCGGACCAGTCGGTTTCGGCGCTATGCAGGTTTTGCCAGTGGGCAGGCAGCACATCCTCCCCATAAATGTGGGCAACAAATGCCATGCTGGCTGCCCTCGCGTTGGCTGTCGCTCGCTTGCGCGTAACGGAACTCGAATGAACCCGATAATGCAGTACATCCTCGTCGAGGTTCGCGAGCTCGCCACGCCGCGAAAGCCGCAGCCAAAGATCGAAATCCTCCGCGGGCTCGAAGCAACGACGGTATCCCCCGCAGCGCTCCAGGGTAGCGCTTCGCAACATGACTGCTGGATGGCAGAACGGTGCGCCATACTGCAGGTATGCTCGGCAGGTCTCCGGATGCACTGGAAACCTTCCTCGCTTCACTACGGCTCCGCGCCCGTCAATGACTTGGGTCTGGCCGCCGACTGCTACGACGGCTGGATTGCGGTCCAGATAGCAGGCCTGGGCGGTTAGGCGATGCGGCAGCGCCAGATCGTCACAGTCCATGCGCGCAATGTAGGGTGCCCGAGCGATGGCTCGACCCGCCTCCAAGGCAGCGCAGATCCCCGCGGCTTGCTGGGTGAGGATGCGTATCCTTGTGTCTGCGGCCGCCAATCGACGGAGAATTTGTGGCGTCGCGTCCGTCGAGCCGTCATCGACTATGATTATTTCCGAGTCACACAGGGTCTGTTTTGTGATGCTGTCGACTGCGGTCGAGAGGTATTGCTGCCCGTTTCGAACCGTCATCAACACGCTGACGCGCGGGGTCGGCGATTTACAGGGCGCCGTGATTGGGACAGGGTCGTTTTGTCCGCACTCGTTCATGGATAACTACCCACATTGCCTCACTGATTGATCTGCAACGCGGGACTTTTCTGTCACTCAAGCGGTCGTCACACCGGCAAGGTTCATGAGCTGCAAGCGAGCTGGGCGAGTACTATAACACCCGACCTGTCCCCCCAAGAACAAAAGACGGTTGCTAGACTAGCTGTGACACGTCTTTTTCCTAGAGCAGATGTCTTGTGCCGCTGGTATGGTGGGCCTGGAATTTGATGGCTGCAACTACCTATAGGGCGGAGATCGTTTAATCGCGTTGGCGCAGTCAACGACTGATGTTCTCATCCAAGTGATAACCCGAGAAGGTTTCGCCAAGCTCTAAGATTTATTCGATGCAGGTCTCGGTAGGTTTCGACTTAGCGAGGGGCTGGCAACCTGCGACACGTGCGCGTCTCATGGGCGATCACATCCGCTGGTTGATGTGCCGGAAATTCGCCACCCAACAGGGCATTGTGTTTCCACGTCGCCGGCACGGCGGGCGATGCCGATAGGGCGTTCTTGTGCCGGCTCCTATCGAGATGTCACTCTACCCAATCATCACCAAACCCGCGCGCCCAGCGCAGGCCGAAGTCAAGGCCGCACGAAGCGCGCCCGCGAAGTGGGGTGCGTTGATCGGCGGAGCGGCGTGCTAGGCTGGCTGGTAGCAAGGGAGAAAGGTGACGATTATGTCGGAGACGGCAGTGCACCGTGCTTTCTCCGATTTACCACTACCAACGGCACATTAACGCGCTCAATTGAGCTCCTATTGGTGCTCGGGAGTGGTTCCGTCCCCGCTATGCACTGGGCTTCGGAGCGGGACAGTGCTGGGTTCGAGATGGCCCACATGGGCGAGGCCCCGCCGGGCTGGGCAGGGCCTCGTGGAAAGCGGATCAGCAGCTTGGAATGCTGACCTTAATTGTACGTAGTATGATTCGGGTGACACGTACAACGGCGAATGTCCAACATTCTGTGTATAGCCGTAGTGATTGTAGCCGCGTCCATCCCGCGCGTGTCCTACCCCAACTTCGCAGCGTGCGCCTTGTAGCCGCAAGCCGCTCACAGCGATGAGGCAAGCGGAGCGCCATCGTTAGAAGCCTAAGAAGGCGCGTGCCAATGATCACAACGGAGATTAGGCTTGCGTTGGGCAGGCGGATAATTCTGGGCTCATCTGCCACTGCCTCAAGTTCCGCAATCAGTGGGCCTCTGGACCGGCTCTCACGCACAGAGGCTGTGCGGCCGCTCTGTTGTATGGCCGTGGTGAATTTCAACCTCTCGGGTAGTCCGAGGGGAGACTTTGCGTGGCCGGCGTTCGCAGTGGCCGATCGACAACAATTCACTTCTCCCGAAGTTGCGGCACTCTATACGGCCGCATTCGTGTTTGACGGCGACACCTATCATCCACAAATTGGACGGGATGATCCACGCGCACGACGCAGCAACCCCACTTCTTGATCGCCGGCGGCTGGAGGCCGTAGCGCCGACCTTCGCGGCCTTTGCTATCGCCATATTTCTTCTGGCGCCGCGAGCAGCGCCGGCTCTGCTTGTCATGATATCGGTTGTCCCTGCCATCACGCTCATGGCAGTCGGAAGACCGGCGACCGCAGCCCTGCTTGCGCCTCTGCCGGCGGCCTGCGTGGCCTTCGGGTGCTACATCACCGTCAACGCGTCCTGGGCAGCCGATATTGCGCAGGCTTACGGCAAGGTGCTTTTCTATTGGGTTGTTGTCTCGCTGGTGTGCTCGGCAATTGCGGGGCTGCCGCAGCTCAGCGACCGGACGCTGCGGCGATTGCAGCAAGCGGTCGTTGCCGCCTCGGTCATCGGCGCCGGCGTGCTTTTCTTCGAGGTGCTGAGCCACGGCCTGATCGAGCGCGTGCTGTTTTCCAACATTACTTGGCTTCGGCCCGATCCGAAGCACATTCAAGTGGTGGACGGACGCGTGACGGCGGTCGGGCCCTACATGCTCAATCGCAACATGGCGGCGCTGTGCCTGGTGATCTGGCCGTCGCTGCTCATGATCCGCACGCTGAGCGGTGCGCAGACCGCGCGCAATATCGGCCTGCCGCTACTTGGTGTGGCCGCGGTCGCGATATTGCGATCGGACCACGATACTTCCGCAATCGCTCTATCGCTCGCGGGCCTGACGTTTGTGGGCATGAGCCTCGCCGCGCGGGCTATGCGCACATTGATCGCCGTGGCCTGGACGGCGGCGGCACTGCTCGCCGCCCCGATCGCATCGCTCGCCTTCGACCACCAGCTCCAGCTTGCCGAATGGCTGCCGCAGACGGCACGCAATCGCATCATCCTGTGGGGCTACACGGCCGATGAGATCAAGAAGGCGCCGCTGCTGGGTGTCGGCGTCGCCTCGACCCGGGAGCTCGACGAGGCCCGCGCGGCGACGGCGGCCCGGCCGGAGGGTTATGGCTATGCGCTGCGCACCGGCCGGCATTCACACAGCATCTTCATGCAGACCTGGTACGAGCTCGGCGCTATTGGCGCCGTCCTGCTGCTCGTTATCGGGCTTCTGGGGCTTAGGGTGCTGTGGCGACTGCCGCATGTGGATCAACCGATGGCCTTTGCCGGCTTCGTGGCGGCGGTGACGATCGGCGCATCGAGCTGGGGCATGTGGCAGACATGGTTCATGGCTGCCTACGGCATCTGGGCCGTGCTACTGGCTTTGGCGTTGGAAGGGGCGCGCAGACGAAGGCAGCGATAGACTTCTACTCGTGGTGACTGCGCGGAAGAGTGGATCTTTGGCGCAATTTTTCCAGATTTGATCCTGGCTGTGTGAAAGACGGACGTGGCTATGAAATCCGCTGAAGCGCTCTGCGGGGATGATCCTGAAGCGGTTCGTCGCTGGAGCCGATCAGGGACAATCGAAGCTTCCGCCGGAGTGTCTCGACGACTGGATCGACGAGGACGATCCTGTTCGCGTGGTCGACGCGTTCGTTGATGGGCTTGATCCCTCGGTGTCAGGTTCACGGCGTAGAGCCGGCGGTGACGGGACGACCCGCCTTTCACCCCTCGGTGCGCTTGAAGCTCTACATCTACGGCTATCTCAACCGCGTGCCGACCGCGTTACGCTGAGGTCCGAACGCAAGAGCCGGCGCCGTGCCTGCCGCAAAGCAGCCGAGGAAATCCGCTGGGCATGGACAAATCCTCGCGCGCTGTAAGCTTTGCCGGACGCGGCGTTCAGCGCGTCAGGGTTCAACTCCTTGAGTACGAGAGGAGAATTGCTGTTTGCACAGTCAGAAAAGCACAACACGCAAAAAAATGACGATTACGAACTGTCCGCACGCTAGTTTCGGCGTCAAAGGCTGCGTGAAGCGTTTGGCCGATTAGGTTCGCCAAGCCCGATGGAGCCCCGATTGTTCGATAAGCATCCATTCCGTGCCAAGATCCTCATCGCCATCACCGAGGACTGGTTTGCGCTCTCTCACTTCCAGCCGCTCATCAGCAAGCTGCACAAACTCGCAGCGGAGGTGGTCGTCGTCACCAACTCATCGGGCCGGATGGCCGAGATCGAGGCTCTCGGCGTGCGCGCCATTGCGTTCGACTACGGCCGATCGTCGTTGCACCCGCTGCGTGAGAGCGTGCGTATCATCCGGTTCTCACGCATCCTGCGCGCAGAGATGCCCGACGTCGTGCACCTGATCGCCATGAAGCCCGTCGTGCTTGGTGGCCTGGCGACTGAACTTGTTGGCACGCGGCATACAGTTTTGCATCTAACGGGGCTTGGTTTTCTGGCCATCTCGCACACCGCGCGTGCCCGGCTGGCCCGTACTCTGGCCTTGGCCGTCATGCGCCGCGTCATGGCGCGCCCCCGAAGCTGGCTGATCGTCGAGAACCCAGAGGATCTGGATTTCGTCCTGGGCGGCGGTGTCAGGCCCGGCGCGGATGTGACTGTGCTGGGTGGTGCCGGAATTGACCCGGAGACATTTCGGGCGTTGGAAATGCCTCAGCATGTCCCGCCGGTTACAGCCTTCGTCGGCCGCATGATCCGGCCCAAAGGCGTTCAGGTCTTGATGGCTGCGCAGCAAATCCTGAAAGCTCGCAACGTGCCGCATGTGATCGAGCTCTACGGTCGATCCGATGACGGCAATCCCGAAGCGATCCCGCCTCAGGCTATCGACGACTGGAGCGACGGGATCAATACACGTTGGGCAGGCCATACTTCGGACATCACCGGCATCTGGCGTCGCGCCAGCATTTTCGTGCTGCCCGCGCTGAGCCGCGAGGGCATGCCACGAGCGATGCTGGAGGCCGCGGCGTCTGCCCGCCCACTCGTGGTCACCGATGTACCCGGATGCCGGCACTTCGTGCGCAATGGGGTTGAGGGTCTTGTCGTCGCGCCCGGGGATGCTTCGGGATTAGCTGATGCTTTGGAACGACTTATCCGCGACCCCAAGCTCCGGCAAAGGCTGGGTGATGCTGCCCGCGCCAGAGTTTTGGAGGGCTATACAATCGCTCATGTCGAGGCCGCACTGGAGAGGACCTACAGGGCGTTGGCAAGCACAACCGCAAAGGTCGGTCGGGGCTGAGGGCGTTCGTGATCTCAAGATGTTACTCAAGCGTCAGCGTGCGTATTTGTCCATCTGACGGCCAGACCACAGGATAAGCCTGCGTCCTTCTCAATGGCCTAGCGCGCCGTGCTATCGAGTAAGGCGTGGGGCGCCTCAAGAAAGATCGGTGCGCTGAGCTTGCTGGAAATCGCGTGGTAGTTTTTGTCTATGCGCTAGCGCATCGGATTGCGTGCCTGGAAAGCGGACCACCGCCAGTCAATCAGCACGGCAATGACTGCATATACCACGGCCCATGCGGATAATGACGCAATAACGCTCGGGAGCAGCGCATCGCGCATAACCAACGCCGAGGCCGCGGCGACTGCCATCAACGCGTACGCGGCCAATGACAACCTGCGATGACTCCAACCCATGCGCACGAGACGCTGGTAGAAGTGGGACTTGTGGGCGCGCCACACATCCTCTCCCCGCAACATTCGTCGTAAGAGCGTCACTGTCGCATCGAGAATGAATGGAGAGAACAACAGGGGTGGAAACCAAAATGGCCACACTCCGCGTTGCCAGCCGAGAATGCCCAGGGCTGTGGCGAGAAATCCAAGTGTTATTGAGCCGGCATCACCGAGAAAAATTCGGGCCGGATCGAAATTCCAGATCAGAAAGCCCAGCGCGGCTCCGCTGACAACCGCCGCACTCGCCGCCAAATCGGCCGCACCTGCCGAGTGCGCGGCAACGGCATAGGCACCAAATCCGATTACGGCCATGCCGCCCGCAAGCCCGTTTGTCCCATCCATGAAGTTATACGCATTCATGCACCAAACCATGCCAAGCATGAGCAGACAGGAGAGCAGTGCCGAATGGTCGAGCGCCCGGGTGCCCCATATGACGAAAACGATCGCTACGACCGCTTGGACAGTAATACGCAATTGCGCCAGCAGCCCACGCACATCATCAATGAAGAACGTTACCGCCAGGGTCGCTGTCAGCCACGTAACCAAACTGAAGCCGGCAACCGGCGAGAGTGTGCACGCAGCTGTGGCACCTGCTAGCAAACCTAGGCCACCCGTACGCGGCGTCAATGTCGCATGCAGCGAGCGATCATTGGGAACGTCAACGGCGAGCTTGGCGAAAACCGGGGTGGCGAGCACACGAACAATGACGCCTGCCGCGATGCAGGCAATCAGAAACGCGGTCAGCGACGCAGCCACGGCAGGTCTGTCGCAATACGCCAAGCGAGTCGCTCGATCTCATTGGAGATCTCGCCTCGGCCGCCCATTTGTCTCGTCCGCATTGACTAGGTGGTTCCACTCACTCGTCAGCCTGGGACAGAGGCAACCAGGCTCGATCAAACGAGCATCATCAGCCTTCATCAGACACATCTCTCTAATTGACTGTGAGTCATCAATACGAGCGCGCGCATGCCTCTGCGCCGCGATCGTATTTCGGCCATCGAGCATTCCTCTTTCCCTCGCAAGCGGATTTGCAGTGAAGGTCGCCATGAATGCCGCGCCGAGCGGCAGGACGACCCATGGGAACGGGGCGCGGCAGAAACGAGAGGCTGCGCCCGCGCTTGTAACACCGCCAGCACACCCTTAAAATATTGCCCAGGACTTATCCACGGGTTTCGATGGTGCGACCTGGATGACCATCGGGTAGATGCGTCCCGTGGTTTGGACATCTCCGGACCAAATGCTAGCGAGTGGTCTCGTAGTCGCCAGGACCGCCCGTAGCCGATACCCCGCATTGTAGTAGACCACTTGCTTGCAGCCCTTGGACGTCGGCAAGACGGTTGGCCCACTCTCCAGGAGGATACCAAACTCTTTACAAATGACGTGTTGTGTAGCGAGTATGCTAGTATCGACGATTGTAATCACTAGAGATTTGAGGCGCGCGCAATGGCGACCAAGGGGCGAAGAGTAAAGAGTGGCACGACCAATGGCCACGAACGGGCCAAGGATTTCCTCGACCCCAGCGAGATGGACAAGTTGCTGGAGGCGGCCAAGACGGGCCGGCACGGCCCCCGTGACCACCTGCTGCTGCTCATGATCTATCGCCATGGCCTGCGCGTCTCGGAGGCGATTGGCCTGCGCCGGGATCAAGTCAACCTGGGACGGGCCCGGCTGTGGGTGAAGCGGCTCAAGAACTCGCTGTCGGTCGAGCACCCGTCCCCGGTGACGAGCTGCGCGCCATCAAGCGCTACCTCGCCACCCGCAAGGACAAGCTGCCCTGGCTGTTCGTGTCGGAGCGCGAGGCGCCGATGACCCGGCAGGCGGTCAACTATCTGATCCGCTCAGCCGGCAAGAAGGCCAAGCTCGGGCGGGTGTGGCCGCACATGCTGCGGCATTCCTGCGGCTACTACCTGGCCAACACCGGAGTTGATCTACGCACGGCGCAGGACTACCTCGGCCATCGCGATCCCAAGCACACCGTCAGATACACGCGCGTGGCCGGCTGGCGCTTCGAGGGGCTGTGGCGGTTGGTCACTTTATGGACGCCCCCCTACGTCCCCGTGCGCCAACGCCCACGCATCCTGGCGGCCAGATCGACCGACACAGTGTGGCGCGCCGGGGCGGAAGACGGGAGCTGTGCAGCCGGTGGCCACGCGCACATCTCGAACTCCCCGGCAATGCTGGCCGGAATGAAGCGGCTGCGCGAGGCATAGAGGTGCTGGTCGCCGGTGCGCGACTGGCCGTGCGTGTAGAAACGGTGCGGCACGATCAGGGCCAGCTGATCCTTGGCCCGCGTCATGGCCACATACAGGAGCCGCCGCTCCTCCTCGATCTCCTCGGTCTTAGCCGGTCGCCATGTCCGAGGGGATGCAGCCGTCCACCACATTGAGCACGAACACCGCCTTCCACTCCTGGCCCTTGGCCGAGTGGATGGTGGACAGGATCAGGTAGTCCTCATCCAGCAGCGGCGCTCCGGCCTCATCCGAGGTGGCGCTGGGCGGGTCCAAGGTCAGGTCGGTCAGGAACTGGGTGCGTGAGGGGGAGGTCGCGGCGATGCGCTGCAGCTGCTCCAGATCGGCAGCACGCAACACGGCATCGTCATAGCGCTGCTCCAGATGCGGCTGATACCACTGCCGCACCAGCTCGAAGTCTGCCGGCCATGCGATCGACTTGTCGCGCAGCGTTGCCATCAACGCCACCAGCGTCTGCCACGCCGTGACGGCCTGTGTCGGCGGCCGGAAGGCGGCCAGGGCGTTGCCATCGGCATGGGCGGCAATGTGATCGAGCACCCGGCCCGCCGTGGCCGGGCCGATGCCGTCCAGCATTTGCAAGACGCGAAAGCCGGTGACCCGGTCGCTCGGGTTCTCGGCCCAGCGCAGCACCGCCAGCATGTCCTTGACGTGGGCGGCCTCGACGAACTTCAGACCGCCGAACTTGACGAACGGGATATTGCGGCGGGCGAGCTCGACCTCGAGCATGGCGCTGTGGGACGCGGTGCGGAACAGCACCGCCTGCTGCTTGAGGGCCATGCCGTCCTCGCGGTTGCGCAGGATGGTCTCGACCACGAAGCCGACTTGGCCCGCATCATCGGCGACCGTCACCAGCGACGGCTTGGTGTCGGACAGGCGCGCGAGGAGCGCAGGTTCTTGGTGAAACGCTCGCGCGCCAGCCCGATGACGGCGTTGGAGGCGGCCAGGATGGGCTCCGTCGAGCGGTAGTTCTGCTCCAGGGTCACGATGGTGGCGGGCGGCGTGAACTGCGTGGGGAAGTCGAGGATGTTGCGCACGTTGGCGGCGCGGAAGCCATAGATGGCCTGGGCATCGTCGCCGACCACGGTCAGGCCCCGGCCATCCGGCTTCAAGCCGAGCAGGATCGCCGCCTGCAAGGCGTTGGTATCCTGATACTCATCGACCAGCACATGGTCGAACTGGCCGCCCACCTCGGCCGCCAGCTCCGGCACCTGCATCAGCTCGCGCCAGTAGAGCAGCAGATCGTCGTAATCCAACACCTGCTGTCTCTGCTTGGCCTCGACATAGGCCTCGAACAGCGCGCGCAGCTCCTCCTTCCACTCCGCGCACCAGGGATACTGCTTGAGCAGCACGGCCTCGAGCGGCTCGCCGGCATTGACGGCGCGCGAGTAGATGGCCGAGGCACGTGCCTTTCTTGGGAAAGCGACGCTTCTTGTCGGAGAGGCCGCGCTCATGCCGCACCAGATTGAGCAAATCCTCGCTGTCGCCCCGGTCATGGATGCTGAAGGACGGGTCGAGGCCGATGGCATGGGCGTGCTGGCGCAGCAGGCGGGCACCAATGGCATGGAAGGTGCCGGACCAGACGAGGCGCGCCGGTGTGCGCGTCGCGCCCATGGCGGTGGCGATGATGCGCTCGGCGCGCCGCTCCATCTCGGCGGCGGCCCGGCGCGAGAAGGTCAGCAGCAGGATGCGGCCGGGATCGGCGCCGTTGACGGTCAAGTGCGCCACGCGGTGCGCCAAGGTTTGGGTTTTGCCGGAGCCCGCACCGGCAATCACCAGCAAGGGCCCGGCGATGTTGGCACCATTGGTAGCGACGCCATGCTCGACGGCACGGCGCTGCTCGGGATTCAAGGTCTCAAGATAGGTCATGAGGTGTCCAACCAGGTTGGAGTGGGCCAAGGCTGAGCATGATTCGGTGCCCCCGGCCACACGGGCGTTGAGCCAGCGTGAGCCGTTGGTGGTCAGCCACATCTGAGGTGGAGGGACGCACGAGTACGCGGGCCGGAAGCAGCCTAATCCGGCTATGAACTAGGCTGTGCCGGGACAGGTGACGCCAACGCGGATGTCAGGGCCCTGAAGACCGAGGCAGCGGGCTACAGGATGTCGTAGAACTCCTCGGTGCCAGCAATTTGCAACAGGCCGATGAAGTCTTCGAGCTCGTCAGCACGCAATATGCTCTGAATGGTCGCCGCCAGCGCTCGCTTGATTTCAGGCCGTGTCGCTGGACTGCAAGCCACGCGAAAACTCATCCGCGTTGTGGGCCTCGATCGCATCCCTGATCGCGTTCGATAGGAGGCCATCAAGGTTATCGTGGCGCGCAAAAATGGTGTCCATTGTCGCGCGCGCGTCGCTCAGATTGCAGGTGATCTTCGGCATTGATGTCCCCTTCTGGAAGTGGTCTTTCAAGATTTCACGTCTGACGTGTGCCTACCGCTGCGCCACTCGGCCCAGCGTCATTTCTGCAACTCAGACAGTCGTGCCCGTCCTGCCGCCGTCCTTGGTCCTGTGGAGCAACCGCCGTGCAGGCGGCATTTGCCGTTTGGCATCGACCACCGCCGACACCATCCGCCGACGCGCGTGCGCGCGCCGCACAAACGCGGCGCGCCGTTGGTTGGCTTGGGGTCTTAGGCCGGCGGTCGCACGGAAGTCGCAAAATTCGCGGGGACTCTATGCAACGGCCTCAAGCGATGGACGGGGTCATGCCTAAACTGGGCGCTTTTCACAAGCGCACGCCCGGCGACGGCCGGATGAAGAACTTGATACTGTCAGTGCCGTTTCTTCGATGACATGCTCATTCCCTTGAGTGTGATCCTGTAGACGGGCCTGCCATTTCGATAAGTACCGGCGAACTCCACCAACCCCTTCGCCACAAGAGCTTGCAGCGCTTCTTGCACCGTCTCATCACCTCATCGATTCGTTGTCGTTGTCGTTGTCGTTGTCGTTGTCGTTGTCGTTGTCCGTGGTGTTGGATTTCGTCGACATCATCACCTCGCTAATTCGACGTTGTGGTCATCCACGATGCCATCGTTGCGTCGCTGCGCACGCCATGCCGCCCATCGTATTCGCTGCACTTTGGCGATCCGCCACCGACCTTCTGCCGTTCTCGGGCCGGTGGAGGCTCCACCATGGTTTGCGCAGCGGCCGTTGGCCAACGCCGTACGCCGACACATGGCGTTTCGTATTCGGTCGTCATTTGCCTGTCCCTCATCTTCTCGCCCAGCCGATTGCAGAGGCACATCCTACGACTTGTCCGGCTGGTGTTGGCCGATTTCGGCCTACGTCGAACCGATTTCGCCGATGCCAAATCCGAATTCGGCTTGGGTATCGATTTCGGGCTGCGTTGCCGCCGTGGTGCCAAGACTGAGGCGTTCCTGCAGATTGTACTGGGCGAGGGCTCCGTCGATGGCGCTGATAAGGAATGCAACGAGGGAGTCGTGACGGTCTTCGACCGTTGCCATGAACTGTCGTGCTTCAGTCAGGTCGCACCGGATTTTCATTTCAGGTCCCCTTTGTCTTGATGGCTGCGCCACTCGGCCCAGCGTCGTTTCTGCAACTCAGACAGTCGCGCCCGTCCTGCCGCCGTCTTTGGTCCTGTCGAGCAACCGCCATGCAGGCGGCATCGTCCGTTTCGCATCGGCCTGCGCCGACATTTCCGCCGACGCGCGTGCGCGCGCCGCACAAACGCGCCGCGCCATTCGTTCGGTTGGCTTGGGGTCTTAGGCCGGCGGTCGCACGAAAGTTGCAAAAATCGTGGGACCCCATGCAACGGCCTCAAGCGACGGGCCGGGGGCATGACGAAACTAGGTCCTTTACACAAGCGCACGCCCGGCGACGGCCGGATGAAGAACTTGACACCGGCGCTTTCCATGGCCTCGCGCATGCGCCGCACGCCGTAGGGCTCCCGCAACAGGAGTGCAGGCAAGGTTCGGGCTGCCTCCCAGCGGCCGATGGTGTTGATGTGCACGCGCGCGGCTGTGGCCAACGTCTGGCTGCTCCAGCCGAGCAGGGCGCGCCCGGCGCGCAGTTGGGCGCCCGTGACAACTTTTGCAGGCAGCAAGTGCGGTGCGTTGGATGTCGGCGTTGAGGGCATGGTGTTGCTCCAGTCGCAATGGCACGCAAACGCGCTAGACGCCGTGTCACGCATCAAAGGTGCGGCAAGAAAGAGCGTGTTGCTCTCTCACGTCGTTGGCGTGGCTTTCCGCGCTGCCACGCTCGGCGTCAGCACGCGCTGGCTCAGCCGATATTGCGCGGCTCGCCGCCCGCGCGCCTCGGCGACCTTCTCGAGCAGGCGAGCCTTGAGGAGTGTGTCGCGGGCCTCGCGGTACCTCCGGGCCGCCCAATGGCCCATGGTCTTGCCTCGACCATGGACCTGACGCAGAGCGCGAACGTCTCGCCCCTGCAACAGCGGGCGCGGTGCTCGGCGCGCAGCAGCAGCAGGAAGGCCAGGGCGTCAGGGCCATTGTCGTAGACGGACATCGCGCGCACCTCATCGGCGTCGGTGATGGCGATGGCCCGCTGCCGGTGCGTGCGCACGAGCTTGCCGTGCTCCAGGTCAGCCATGATGCTGCGGCACACCTCGATCACCTCGGTCTCGGGACAACGGCTCGAGGCCCCAGGTCTCGCTGAGGTCGTCGTTCCAGGTGCGCGCGATGTCGAGGCAGGTGTCGAAGTCGTCGATGGCCCAGGCGTGGGCGGCGAGGTGATCATTGAGGCCAAGCTTGCGACTCCCGTCACGGAACAGGCCGGGGAACGCCTTGCCCAATGTTCCCGCTGTTGCTGTCGCGGCAGCGCCAGGGCGGGCGGCGGCGGGGGCAGGCCGAGTACCATTGGGGAGCATTTTGCTCCCCCTCTCGATCAGGGCCTGGAGCGCCTTGACCTTGAGAGTTGGCAGCTCGGCCAGCGCCTCGGGGCCGGAGCCCTTTGTCCACGCGTAGATGAAATCGGCCTGATCGGGGTGACGGCTGGGCGGGGCCACACTGATGCCGGAGCCCTTCTGGCCATGCTTGATGTCGATCTCCATGCCGATGCTGCGCAGCGAGCCGATCCGGCCAAGGGGTGTCTCCGGGGCCCGGTAGAGGAAATGCCGCCCACGCCGCGTATCGATCATGGCGGGTGTGGTGCCGAAGGTCCGCTCGGCCCGCTCGACTGCCTCGGCGTTGTCGGCATCGACGACCACGATGCCGTGGGGATTGTGACGGCTGCGGCTCAAGCCGGGGATATAGACGATGTTGTCGCTCGAGTTCCTGGCCGCCCAGCGCTCCACGGTCTTCATGCCGGGCGCGTGCTTCCAGGCGTTGAAGCCGGTGCGGATGGGTTTCTTGCCCTTGGCCGGGATGACGGCCAAACCGGCTCGCCTCAGCATGACGGCATGCGCACCGAAGATGGCCTCGCCGGTGGGCGGGTTGACAGCGTTGGCCGCAGGCGCGGCCATGCCCGGATCGGGCTTGTGTATTGCAGGCATGATGCTTGTCCTGATGTCGAGGTTGCGGGTGCCCCACTCGCAGGCCCGGCTTCGGCAGCACGCAGCGCGCCCGCCAAACCAGCGGGCGTGCCTACGGACAGCCGAAAACGAAAAAGCCGCGCGCTCGGTCGAGCGGCGGCTTGCGTCAATGCCTGCGAGGAAGGGTGTTGCGGGATGCGTGGCGCGCCAGCGCGCGCACATCACGCGATCATACCGACAAAGTACCCCAAAAACCGCGATTCGGGGATACACAGTCCTAGAGCAAAATGCATGTCGCTGCCAGATGCTGGCGGACTGTTGAAAAATCGCCACAGTCACGCTCAGCGCCAGAGCCTAGTCGATAGAAGCGACGCTCTGCGGATCGTTTGCATCAAACAGTGGGCGCGTTGCGCCTCTTCAGCCTGGGGCCTGGGGAGGGGACCGAGGGAGGAAAGGATGCCAGGGGGTCCCTCGTCAGGCTTTCTACTAGCCGCAGAGTGCGCCGCGTTCGTGATGGGCGCCTCGGTGACACGCCGTGTATCTTCGCGTCGGACCCTGCGTCAGCGGTGCCGCCGCTTAGAACTCGGCGTCTTCACGACCCATAGCCGGCGCGGTCCGAGAGCTTCACCCCGGTAGT
The DNA here is from genome assembly GCA_963806735.1 of uncultured Alphaproteobacteria bacterium. GTDB lineage: Bacteria > Pseudomonadota > Alphaproteobacteria > Rhizobiales > Hyphomicrobiaceae > CADEFX01. The sequence goes on from CAWEBE010000049.1 coordinate 242,887, forward strand.
AGGCGCGTTTGCGCTTTTTGACCTTGCGGCCGCCCCACTTTTCGATCTGAGCCGTAACCTCACATCCGATCCCTCTTCCGCGCAATATGCGCAAAAGCTCTAGAACGCGGCGCGTGCCCCGATTTCGCTGACGCCGTCTTCGAGAAGGCAGTCGCATATCCAGCATTCAACAGCTCCGCCAAAGTAGCGTCGGTGTTCTCCCAACGCGGCGGGTCGGCGCGTGATCCGATGGCCCCCCACGGCGGGTCGCCTTGACCAGCCGCCGTGTCTCGTGCCCCGCGCGCTGTGTTCGGCTGGCATGGCACCTGGCACAGCCATTGGTGCCCATTGCTCACGGCGCAGATCGGCTGCAAGTTCTCGCCGTCCGTCGAGTTTTGCAACGCTCGTCGAGACGTTGCGGATGCGACCAAACTCAGCAACTCGGCGCGTGCCGGATAAGCCACTCGGCGCGTTACTGTCGATCCCTTACCCTCGGAAGTAGCATCCTTCGTAGTAGGCGCGTTCGCGCTTTTTCACCTTGCGGCCGCCGTGATGCTCGATTTGGGTCGTGAACGCGCGCCCGAACGCCGTCTCGGAGGGTGGTATCAGTTGGTTGCGCGCACACCAGCTCCGAAAATCTGCGAACGCGCCGCGTGCGGTAATCTCGCTTGCAGCGTCCCAGGCAAGGCGCTCGGCCATCCAGCGCTCGACGGCTTCGGCAAGGGTAGGTCGGTAATAGTTCCAACTCGGCGGGTCATCTCGTTGGATGGCGCGTTCCTGTGCGTTGGTTTGGCGACGCGCCGAGTTTGCATCTTCACGCGCCGTGTCTGAGCGCGGCGGAGGCTGTGCCGGGTGTGCATCAGCGCTTTGGGGTGGAATAGGGTTTGAACGGGTCGGCGCCTCTTGCGGCGAGGGCGTTGCCGGAGCAGCCTGTTGCTGGCGCGACCCCTCATAAACCAACAACACAAATGCCAGCACTGGGAGTGATGACCCTAAGAAGAGTATCAAGATCAGCCACCAATTCACCCCTGCTGGCTCCGCTTGGTCCACGACGGCCTGTTTGCCAGCATTTGCGGGTGCCACGGCGGGTTTAGCCGCCTCGGCTGCGATCTGCTCGGCAATTTCTACGGCATCGCGCAGGTCGCGTACGTCCGCGCACGCCTTCTTCGTGCCGGCGCGGGCCACGTCACGGCATGCGTCAGAGGCTTTCCAGACCGAGCGCGGCACAGCCTTCGACGCACGCTCTAGCTCACGCCGCAGATCGTCGACAAATTGTTGCTCGCTAACGGGACGGCGCGGCCCGGCGGGCGCTCCTGCCTCTTGCGCGGCACCCTGGCCGGCTCCGACGCCAATGGCCACACACAATGCAACCAAGCGAGCCCACAATCGGGCGCGAGCTTCTCCTGCGCGCGCTGCGATCGCGAAGGCGCCACAGTGCGCCGTAACCATGCAGCCGGGGACAGCACTGGCCGTCGTCAATGCCATGATGATCGTCATGGTCATGGTCATGATGGTGATGACGGGCATCAACATGATGGTGATCATGGTGATGTCCACGATGATACGGTCGTTCACAGTTACACTCAGTCCTGTCGCTCGCGCTCGTCGGGGTCTTGCCCCTCGCGCTGCCCGGCACCGCGTTTGCGTGCCTGGCGCCGATACCAGGTGGCACGCGAAATGCCCTCAGCGACCCACGGTTTACGGCGGGCGAGGCTGCGCGCTTCATATTCGGATCGCGGCTCGGCCCACAGGCGACGCGCCTGGCGCCGCGACAGGCCGAGCATGGTGGCCAGTTTGGCCAGGGAGATCGTCCGCCGCGAGCGTTCACGTGCCATCACCGCGCTTCAGAGTCTCGATAACGCGCATGTGGCGGCGGGTACGGGCTTCGGCGCGGTGGCGCTGGATGGCAGAAAACCGGTCCGGCGACATACGCCGGTAGCAGAACTTGGCAATCGACTTGGCGATGGCGCGCAGGTCACCTCGGCTCAACAGTCCGGCCGGTGAGTGAGTGAACTCCTGGTTCAGTTCGGCGGCCAGGTGCTCCAGATGCGACCGGAAGGCGCTCTCCGCCAGGCCGCGAGTCTTGAACGTGCGGACGTCGCGATAGGCCCGGTGACGCAGAGCGTCGAACAGCGAGCAGTTGCGTCCGAGCCCAATCTGTTCGGCGCGCGCGGGCGGACGCCGCTTGTCCGCGCGGCTCAGGTCGGCATCGAGCTGCTCCAGGCCGTAGGGGAAGGGCGCGGCCCAGCGCGTGTGCCAGCGCCGGCAAAGGGGATTCTTGGCGATCAGCCCGGTATAGCCAGGGTCGGCGCCGAGCCTGCGCCCCATGCCGCGCTCGATAGTCGGCCAGATAGGCTAAAGGCGCGCGGCGCGCAGCAGCGGTGGCATGCACCGGGTCGGCCAAAGCATAGAGCAGGTGCGCATGCCGGTTGACGACATTGATGACGGCCACGTTGGGTGCAGCGAGGTTGGCCTCCTCGGCGGCAAAGGCAGCATCGGGGCGGTCCACATCGAAGGCCAGCCAGCGATAGGTGTGGGGCGTGTTGAGCTGAACGAAGGCGCACCGCAGCGCCAGTCGCCGGGCGCGAATGGCGAGGCCATGGCTGGGCTCGTCCGTGCAGTAGGGCCGGTCAGGCAGCCAGTGCTCGAAGCGCTGCCACACGGGGGTGCGGGAGTGGCTATTATCCTGATATGGCTTTGACCTAGTCGTCTCAGGCTGCGCGGAGGCGCCGTCAGGCGGGCCAGCTACGCCAAGCCACCGGCGTTGTACCTGGGGAGTGGGGTTCGCACGCGTTGAGATCGAACTGTTGGACATGGCGCGCTCCGGTTTTGAGCGCGCCAGGCTGCACCATGTGCTGAAGGGGCAGGCCGATTTCGGACAACGTCAATCCAACTTCGGCTCCGGCGGAAACTCCTCGTAGGCGGCACGAAGATGTTTCAGAACGGTGCCCTCGTCGATTGTGTAGCCGGCGTCTTCGACGGCTTTTTTTATGTTGGCAGGAGCCGTGTTTCGTGCGGCTTGCGGATCGAACCGATAGGGATGCTTGTTCGTGACACCAACGAGCATCTTTTGATGCGATTGGATCACCTTGGGGTTCTCAGGCTTGGCTTGCGCCTCGAGTTCGGCATTCCGCTGGATCAGGGCTTCGCACTGCCTGCGCAGCCGATCCACCTCATGTGTGGCCGGCAGCCGCGGCCAGGGCACCAGGGCCCGCAGTTCGCTCATTGTGGTCACCCTGCAAGATGAATCACCCAAACATCTGACAACAGGTTCATCGCTGCGCGGACACAAGGTGTCAATCCCGACAGCGAGGGCTTGCTCACTCCAGGAGCGAAACCTCTATCCAGCACTACGCCAGCCAGAACGCGAGCTGCCGACCGGCGGCCTGAGATGTTGGCTATCGTGCTCAGGCCGAAGATGGGTGAACAGGCGTATGCCGAATTCGGATTGATGTTTCCCGAAATCGTCCACGTCCCCGCCGATCTCGAGCAGTGTAGTTGCTCATGAGCCGTCGGATTTCTTGCCATGGGCCATCGTCTCCTCCCGCTTCCTCGCATCCTGCGCTTTCGCGACGCGCCGGCCTACCTCGGCATGGACCGCAACCGCTTCAATGCCGAGGTGCGGCCGTTTCTCACCGAAATCCCCATCGGCAGGCAGGGCGTCGGCTTCGATCGCCTTGAACTCGACGCCTGGCTCGAGGAGTATATCGCCCGCAACGGGCGTCCCGCACGGAAAGGAGCACACACATGGGACGCAAACACTTCTCCGGCCTCGTCCTACGAGGCGGGATCTGGCACATCGACAAGCGCATCTGCGGGCGACGAATTTGCCAGAGCACTGAAGCAGCTGAGCTCGTCGAAGCGGAAAAATACCTGGCGAGAGTGATGGAACAGACGCGGCAAGCCCAAATTTACGGCGTGCGGCCCAAGCGCACGTTCGAACAGGCGGCGGCCAAGTTCGTGCTGGAGCATGAGCACAAGCGCAGCCTGCGCGACGACGTTGGCCGGCTCAAGAACCTGATGCCGTGGATCGGCGGGCTGACGCTCGATCACGTTCACATGGGGTCGCTACAACCCTGGATCGAGCACCGGCGCCGGCAAGGCGTGTCCAATCTCACCATCAATCAGGGTCTGCAGCTCGTCCGTCGTATCGCCAACCTGGCGTCAGGCGAATGGATGGACGAGCACGGTCTGACCTGGCTGTTGGCGGCGCCCAAGATCAAGCTGCTGCCGGCGCACGAGCGGCGTCAGCCCAGCCCGCTGAGCTGGGAGGAGCAGGATCGGCTGTTCGCTGAGCTGCCGCCGCACCTGCACGGCATGGCATTGTTTGCTGTGCACACGGGACTGCGGGATGGCGAACTGTGCGGGCTGCGCTGGGCGTGGGAGATTGCCGTGCCGCAGCTGGCAACATCGGTGTTCGTCATTCCCAGAGCCCACGTCAAGAACGGCGATGAGCGTCTGGTGGTGCTGAACACAGAGGCTCGCGCGGTACTCGATGCGCAGCGCGGTCAGCATGCCGAGTTCGTGTTCTGCTACGAGGGCCGTCCGATCCAGCGGGCGCTGACCTCGGCGTGGAAGCGGGCACGGCTGCGCGCCGGTCTGCGGCAGGTGCGCGTGCATGATCTACGCCACACGTTTGGGCGTCGGCTGCGCGCAGCCGGCGTCAGTTTCGAGGACCGCCAGGATCTGCTCGGGCACCGCTCAGGACGGATGACGACGCATTATTCTGCGCCTGAGCTGTCGCGCTTGCTGGATGGGGTCAACAGCATCTGTGAGCGTGACGGGCGGCGGCCGGAACTGGTGGTGTTGAACGGCCGCTTTTCTGGCGGGGTCCCGCAAAACTCCCGCAAAACCGACCAAGCCGGTAAGACGGAAGATGAGCACGAGCCCACAAGCCGATGATAATGCTGTGGTAGCGGGAGGCGGACTTGAACCGCCGACCTACGGATTATGAGACCGTCGCTCTAACCACCTGAGCTATCCCGCCGTACCTTGCACTGTCTTGCGCGTCTTCAACGCATATTGTCTTGTCTTCGACGCGACGCGGTCCACCCCCACATGGAAGCGGTAGCGCTTTCCTGTGAGACGGTCGCCCTTAGTGTGGCGCGATATAAGAAGCGCGTTCAAACGCTGTCAAGCATGCGGAGCGGCGCAGAAACCAGATCGGCCCGCATGTGCAGGCCGATCCAACAGATGGAAGAGAAAATCAGGCGCCCCTACTGAGTCTTGGTCTTGCCGGCTTCGCCGGTCTTCTCGAAGCGTAGCATCGTGAACAGACCCCAGGGACGTAACGCCCTGCGGTCCACCACTTTCATGTTCTCGCACACCATGACGCGGTCGAGATTGAAGACGGGGCGCCAGCCGAGCTTGTCCGCGAAGGGCGCCATGCGCCGTTCCACCCAGCCGCGCACGCCTTCGTCCTGGCTGAAGTGATTGACGAGGATCACCTGTCCGCCGACCTTGGTGACACGGGCGAGCTCGCGCATCACCTTCTCGGGCTCCGGCACCACCGTGATGACGTACATGGCGACGACGGTGTCGAAGGAAGCGTTGGGGAACGTCAGCTCGCCGGCGTCCATCTCGTGCAGGCCCGTGACGTTGCGCAGCCCTTCCTCGATGACCTTTTCGCGCGCCTTGTCCAGCATGTCCGGCGACAGGTCGATCCCGACGATCTCGAGCCGTGGCGCATAGCTGGGCAGCGACAGTCCTGTGCCGACACCGACCTCCAGAACACGCCCGTGGCGCTGGTTGATGATCTCCACGGCGTGCCTGCGGCCCTCGGTCGTGAAACGCCCGAAGGTGTGGTCGTACACGGGAGCCCAGCGTCGATAGGCGCTCCTGATCGCGGCCTCGTCCATCTGGACTGCCGCGGCCGCTCCGCCTCCCCTGGTCGGGAAGGCTCGTTCACGCTGGCCCTCCGAACGCAAAGTCGATCTCATACTGATTTCGCTCCTCTCATAAACCCCGGGCTGGCGCGATCAAGCAAAGACGGCGCGGGCGCGACGGACAGCCCGTCGCTCGCCGGCGCTGAAATGGTCGAATTGGCGGTGTCGTAGGGGACCGCACGGGCAGAGGCGATCCAGCCGCCGCCGAGCACACGCGCGCCGGGTCGGCCGTCGGCATAGAAGACGCAAGCCTGACCGGCGGCGATCCCATGTTCTCCCTCACGCAGAACCACAGCCATACCCTCCCCCGACGAGAAAAGTGTGGCGCGCTGCGGCGTCTGGCTCGATCGAATGCGAACGTGGAGGTCAACACCACCCCTCCCCACGCTCTCGAGCGAGCCGTCGCCAAGCCAGTTAACGTTTCTAAGCAGGATCAGGCGCGCTTGCAAGCTGCTGCGTGGACCAACGATCACCTCGCGGCGCGCAGCATCGAGGCGAACAACGTACAGTGGCTCGGCATCGGCAATCCCGAGCCCGCGCCGCTGGCCGATCGTGAAGTTGATAATGCCCTCGTGCTCGCCGAGCACGCGGCCATCGACGTGCACGATCGCACCCGCCCCCACGGCGTCAGGACGCAGGCGTTCGATGACGTCGGTATAGCGACCGCGCGGCACAAAGCAGATGTCCTGACTGTCGGCCTTGTCGGCGACCGGCAGATCGAACACGCGGGCGAGTGCACGCACGTCCGCCTTGTGCATCGTGCCGAGTGGGAAGCGCAGGAACTGGAGCTGCGCAGGCGTCGTGGCGAAGAGGAAATAGCTCTGGTCGCGCTCGGCATCTGCCGCTCGAAAGAGCTGTGGCTCATCCGGCCCGTGTCGCGCGGCGACGTAGTGGCCGGTGGCGAGTGCCGCGGCGCCGAGGTCGCGGGCGGTGTCGAGCAGGCCGGCGAACTTGATCTGCTGATTGCAGGTCACGCAGGGAACGGGAGTTTCCCCCGCAATATAGCTGTCGGCGAAGCCCTCGATGACCTCGTGGCGAAACCGCTCCTCGTAGTCGAGCACGTAGTGGGCAATGGCGAGGCGATCGGCGACTCGCCGGGCGTCATGAATGTCCTGGCCGGCGCAACACGCGCCCTTGCGCCCGCTGGCCCGGCCGTGATCGTAGAGCTGCAAAGTGATGCCCACCACGTCGTAGCCGGAATGCTTCAGCAGGGCCGCCACGACCGATAAATCCACCCCTCCCGACATGGCTACTACAACCCGAGCGCCAGGCGGGAGGCTGTCGAGCGTGCAGGTGCATGCGTCGGAGGGTGAAGGTGAAACCGCCATCGGTGGATGCAACACTGCCTGAGCTGAAGCCGGGATGAACGTCTGCCACCAGCTCGTGCCGGGACTGCCGAGAGAGGCGCCTTGGCCCCGCCGCCTTTCGGTCGGCGGGACCATAGGGCCAGGGCTCCTCGCCTGCAACCCGCAACACCATGCATGGGTTCAGGTGCCCCCTTAGGGGCGTATGCGGAGCGGCCCGCGAGCGCCAAGTGCATATGAAAGGTTAATTTCGCCGCGTGGGCTGCTGGGAGGTTTTCCGGCCCTGCCGGCTCAAGACGCGGCAGGCGTTTACCATATCTAAGCCCGTTGCATGATCCAGCTGAAAATAATAGTAAAATTGGGTCAGGCGGTTGCTCCCTGTTTACCGAGTTGCTTCAGCCGGAATTAATCGCGTTCAGCTAGATTGGGGACTAGGTCACGGAGAGTGTATCGAGTGTCATGACCGACCAACAGTTCAGAGCGCGTGCGCGCTACGTCATCGGGCCTGACGGCAGTCCTCTTACGGTTGCCGATCTGCCCCCGAAGGACACCAAGCGGTGGGTAATCCGGCGCAAGGCCGAGGTCGTGGCGGCAGTCCGCGGCGGCCTGCTGAGCCTCGAGGAGGCGTGCGAGCGCTATAAGCTCACCGTCGACGAGTTTCTGTCGTGGCAGCGGTCCATCGACAAGCACGGCCTCCCGGGGCTCCGGGCGACCCGGATCCAGGATTACCGCAACTAGTGTGATGATCGAGAAATTCGCCCCATCAAGAGGCCCGGTTCCGAGCGAATTTCTCGATCTGAATCACACTCGCAAGTCTATGATTCTAGTGTCCCTTATGATTCCGAAGTTCGCTCGGGGACCTAGCCGCGAACACAGGCGAACTTCGGAACCGGGACACTAGCTGATCTCTGGCAGCACTCGCCACCGGCAGCCTAAGAATCATTGCAGGCGCCGTGACCGGCGCCTTTCTTTGCGATCTCAGCGGGCTTTCGGCGATACGATCACGGCTGGCAGGGCGCTGGTCGGCATGGCGTCACCCTTGGTCTCCAGCGCCGGCCAAGCCTCTGTTCCGGGAACGTCGCAGCCCACCTGCCCCTTGGCCCAGCGGTGGATGTCGTCGTCCATGCGTGTGGAAAGAGCTGCCGGCAACTTGAGGTTCTCGCTCGCGACGAACGTGCCTTCGGGCGCCCGCGTGATGACGATGCGATAGGCCCGGATCGCGCGCGGACTCTGCCCGGTGGTGTTGTCGCGCTCGTGGATGACGATCTCCGCGCCAGCGTTGTCGGACGGCGGCGCCACGTCGGCGTGAAAGATGTGCGTGCGCTTCAACGGTCCGGAAGGCGCGAACCAGCAGCCGAGGGCGCCACGGGCGATGCGGGCATAGATCTCGGGCGGCGGTTGCGAGTAAGCCGTCGAAAGGGAGGGCAGCGGCAAGGTGGGCAGGGTCGCTGTGCTGCAGCCGGCCAGAGCCAGGGCCGCCCAGAGAGTCGACGCTCCGCGTTTGCAGCCATCTTGCATTTGGCCTGATCAGCCTCCTACCGTCCCGCCAAGAGGCAGTATCGTAAGGACTGGACCATTGCAAAGCGTTGCGGCCAAGGCAAATGCCGCGGGCGCGGAAGGCGCGGAACGCAGGAAATGCCCTCGATCAACCCATCATCACGCCGGAGCCGCGCTCGCCGCGGCGCCGGGTCACATCGCTGTCGCGCCCTTCGCCGGCCTCGGCTTTGGCGAGGGTGTCGGCGGCTTCATCGCGCGCCAGGATAGCGGCCTCGAGCTGGGCCCGAAGGTCTGCGATCGACGTCTTGAGCTTGTCACGTCGCTGGACAGCGGCTTTGGCAAAGGTGGAATAGTTGAAGTGCGCGATGTCCTTGACGCCGGTGCGATCCTCTTCGGAGGCGATCTGACGGTCGAGGTCGGCCACCATCTGCTCGAAGGAGCGGATGGTCGTTTCCAAATCGGCGACCTTGCGCGATCTCTCGGTCGCCTCGAAGCGCTTGAGACGGAGCGCGCTTTCGCGTGGCTTCATACTCAATATCCCCAACATACCTGAACGTGCATCACACGCAGATCAAGATCCGTGCCAATCGCGCTGGCTCCGCCTGCCGATTGGCTGCGCTCGTGCTCCGTGACCGGCCGAGCGATCGTCCCACCTGCAACATTGGTCGAGTATGCAGACGGGGCATTAAGTTGCGGTAAAGCAACGCTCGGCGACTTCCGAGTCGGTCGATGTCAAATTCGCCCGCCGGCTCTCAACAAGAGACTAGGGCCGGCACGGCAAATCAGATATTAACAGATTTAAGGGGCCGGTGGGTCGATGGCAAGGTCGGGGGAGCGCTTCGGCCATAGTGCACCCTTGTGAGGGGCAAGTACTACTTTCCGAAAAATTCGCAGGCGGCAAGGTTCTGCATACGGCGGAGGTGTGTCCGCGGGCGGGCAGGCGCGTCGATTTGGTGCGGCCTGAACAGCTGTGTCCCTAAACGAAATGTATCCTAAGTAATTGTCTCAAATTCGCAGCGTTCCTAAGACTAAATTAGGGTTTGTTAACCTGTCGGGCCTAAAGTCCCAAAGAGTAGGTCAGCGGTGTTGCGAGTGGCGTGCTCTTCAAAGAACCGGGGCAGCGGGTCCGAAAGTCGGACCTGGGAAGTGAGGATTGGCATGCGGGTCCTTCTTATCGAGGACGATAGCGCAACGGCGCAAAGCATCGAGCTGATGCTTCAGTCCGAAGGTTTCAATGTTTACACCACCGATCTTGGCGAGGAGGGGGTCGATCTCGGCAAGCTCTATGATTATGACATTATTCTTCTTGACATCAACTTGCCGGACATGAGCGGATATGACGTTCTCAAGACCTTGCGCGTGAGCAAGGTGCAGACGCCGATCCTGATCCTGTCGGGCCTCGCGCAGATCGACGACAAGGTCAAAGGCCTCGGCTTTGGTGCCGACGACTACATGACCAAGCCATTCCACAAGGACGAGCTGGTTGCCCGCATCCACGCCATCGTGCGCCGGTCCAAGGGACACGCTCAGTCGGTGATCGAGACCGGCGACCTGAAGGTCAATCTCGATACCAAGACGGTCGAGGTGAACGGCAGTCGCGTGCATCTGACCGGCAAGGAATATCAGATGCTGGAGCTGCTCTCGCTCCGCAAGGGCACGACGCTGACCAAGGAGATGTTCCTCAACCATCTTTACGGCGGCATGGACGAGCCCGAGCTCAAGATCATCGACGTCTTCATCTGCAAGCTCAGGAAGAAGTTGCAGGCGGCGACTGGCGGCAAGCACTACATCGAGACGGTGTGGGGCCGCGGCTATGTCCTGCGCGATCCCTCCGACGAGACGCAGGCGGCCTGAAGGCTGCGCGGCAGTTCGTGGTGATACTGAAAGGGGCTCGCTGTGCGGGCCCTCTTTCATTTAGGGCCGGGCCGGCCCAGATTGCATTGGGGATATGCAACGAAAGAGCGCGCCATTGACCGATCCCAGCACGGACACGACGAGCGGCAAGCTTGCCGCCGGAATTGTTCAAGTCACGCCATTCCAGCAGAACTGCACGCTGATCTGGAACGAGGAAACGAAGGCCGGGGCCGTGGTCGATCCGGGCGGCGATGTGGATCGGATCAAGGCGGGCATTGCCAAGGTCGGCATGACGGTGGAGAAAATCCTTTTGACGCACGGCCACATCGATCATGTGGGCGGCGCGGCCGAGCTACGCGACGCACTGGGCGTCAGGATCATCGGACCGCATCAGGCTGACAAATTTCTGATGGATGGCGTCGAGAAGCAGGCGGCCAGCTACGGGCTCGATGGTGTGCGCAATGTCACGCCGGATCAGTGGCTGGCCGAGGGCGATACGGTGACCGTGGCCGGACACCGCTTCGAGATCCTCCATTGCCCCGGGCATTCGCCCGGCTCCGTGGTGTTCGTGAACAAGGGGCAGCGGTTGGCGCTGGTCGGCGACGTGCTGTTTCGTGGCTCGATCGGACGCACCGACTTCCCCTACGGCGACCACGATGCGCTGATCTCGGCGATCAAGACGAAACTTCTGCCGCTCGGCGATGACTTCGCCTTCATCTGCGGCCACGGGCCGACAGGGACGCTGGGCGAGGAGCGGCGCAGCAATCCGTTTCTGCGGTAATGCGTGCTGCACACTCGGATGTCATCCTCGGACTTGGTCCGAGGATCCAATTCCCCGCAAACTCCGAGGCATGTGCGAAGTAAGCGCTTCGGCAAGTATCGTTCGCTCACTGCTCGCGGCACGATGGGTCCTCGGGACAAGCCCGAGGATGACACCGGGAGTGGGATAGGGCCTTTCGTAGACCAGGAGGCATTCGGGTGAGGGCTCGGCGGCTGCGCCTTCAACTCCCCGGCATCGCGTGCGCGTTGGGCAAGAACATGTCCTTCCAGGAGCTGGGTTTCACCTTCAGCGTGCCGGTGCGGTGCATGAATTCCACGTACTTCATGACGTTCTTGGGCGTCATGGTGAACTCGACGGCAGGGTCCTCGAGCATGGCGAGGATTTCCTCGTGTGTGCTCCGTCGGTCCTTGGCGATATCGAGATAGCGCTGGGCAGCGCCCTTCTTGTTCCCGTTGATGGCGCCGATCGCCTCTTCGAAGGCTTTAAGGAAAGCACCGTAGGTCTTGGGATTCTCAGCGTGGAATTTGGCGGTCGTCCACACCAGGTTGAAGGTCGCCGGTCCGCCTAGTACGTCATACGAGCTGATGAGCGTTTTGATGCCCGAAGTTTTGAGTTGCTGATATTGAAACGGCGGTGAGGAGAAGTGCCCCGTAACCTCGGAGGCGCCGGAGAGCAGGGCCGCCTGCGCATCCGGATGCGACATGGCGATCGTCAGGTGATCGAGCTTGTCATGATTGCCCGCGCCGAATTCCTTCTCGGCGGCCATCTGCAATGTGACGGCCTGGATGGAGACCTTGACGGCGGGCAGCGCGATCTTGTCCTTCTCCGACAGGTCCTTAAGCGACTTCGCAGCAGGATTGCGCACGTTCAGGAACAGCGGCATCGCATTCATGGCCGTTGCCGCCTTGACGTCAGCCGCGCCGCTGGTGCGCGCCCAGATGGTGGCGAGCGGTCCGACTCCGCCCGATGCGAAGTGCAGGCTGCCCGACAACGTGGCGTCGTTCATCGCCGCACCGCTCGAGAGCGTGACCCACTCGACTTTGAGATCGCCGAGGCCCGCCGCAGCCGCCTGCTTCTCGACGAGCTTGTCCGCCTCCATCAGCATGAGCGGCAGGTAGCTGATGCCGTACTGCTTGGCGACCTTGAGCTCGCTGACCTCGGCGCGGACGGCCGGTGCGAGAGCAAGGAGCCATAGTGTGCTGGCGAAGACCACAACCTGACGCCATGTGCGCTTGGACACGAGCACCTCCGTGTGTTGGTGAGCACCGCTCATCCAGGATCGGTGCGTTGCCCTCGGCTCCCAGGCTGTCTACGCTGCGAGCGCGACATTGTCGGGCGAGGTCCACCATGCCAAAGGGTTATTGGGTTGGCCACATCACAATCACGGACCCTGGTGTCTACTGGGAGTACGCTGCGGCCAACCAGGCGGCTTTCAAGAAATATGGTGCCAGGTTCATCGTGCGCGGCGGAAAGGCCTTCGCCGGTTTTCCGAATGCCAAGCAAGAGGTTGTTAGTGGCAAGATGCGCGACCGGCTACGAAGCGGCCGCTCGCTTGCCACAACTGGCCGGAGTATCAGGCGGCGGCAAGAGTTCGCGAGCGCAGCGCGGTCGTCGATCTGATGGTGATCGAAGGCTTCGAGCCTACGGCCTGAGCAACGACATCTGGTTTAGAACCTGAACTCCCAGCGGAAATACTCCGGGCCTGTGTCCGGGGCATTGCGGCCGACGGTTTGCCAGAAGTCAACGGTTGCCCGCCGCAGCGTTTGCGAGCAGCTGCGTACACAGTTGATCCAGGTACCGCGCGGCATCTGCACCTGCCACCCCGTGGGGCCGCCGCGCCGCACGGCGCCCGAGACTGTGCCGTTGCCCCATTGGCTCTCGGCCACGACATAGCCGCCGTCTGCGTAGGGGCGGCCTCTTTGTGCATCCGCCGGTGTCGTGAGCGTTGCGACGGTGCCAGCCACCGCCAGCGCAATGAAAGCAACACGAAGCGTCATGCTGGTCTCGCTTTGCACAATGGCCGCGCTAGCTGCGCGACAGGTTGATGTTGACGGCCTTGAGCGCGATGCCATTGGTGAGGATCGACACCGATTGCGTGGCACCGTTGAGCGATACGGTCATGGAGCCGGACACCCCGCCGCCTTCGATCGCCAGGCTGACGCGGCTGCTCGAGGCTTGGCCGGTCACACTGCCGCCGGCGTTGAACTGGCGCTCCTCCCACTTGCCGCTGATCTTGCCACCGGAATAGATCAGGGTGGCGCGCAGCTCGATCTTGTTGCTGGTCGAGGCGCAGCGGATGGCGAGCCCGAGACCCGCCCCGTCATCCTTGGTCGTGTAGAAGGCCCGGCATTTCAAGCTTTCCGTGCTGCCCCCTTCGAGGCGGATCTGCCCCGCACCAGCCCAGCTGCCGTTGAGAGATGAGAAGAGATTGTCAGCTGTCGCGGCCGACGGCAGGAGCACGGCAAGGACTGTGCTCAACATCAAGGCACTGCGGCTGAGCACGCGCTGGCGTGACATGGCGTCCATCATCCCTTGCACGACCGCGCACGCCCGCACGCTGAGCCCGGCCTATCCCCCCTTCGGATTATGCGATTCAGTAGCATGGTTCGGTCGACTCGTCAGCGGGTGGCAGGGTCATCTGCGCCGCAACGACACACGAATACCACGCAACGTCGTACCCTGTGTCGCAATAGTCACCGTTTGGCTGCTGCCGCTGACGGCGACGGCCATGTTTCCGGAGGCTGCCCCTGTGAAGCGCAGCACCACCCGACCACTGTCGGCCCGGCCCGTGGCCTCACCGGACGCACCGAGCGTGCGCTCCTGCCAGCTCCCCGATACGCGACCGGCCCGGTAGGCCAGATCGCTCCGCAACTCGAAGGCGCTGGATGGGCTGGCACACCGGATTGCGATGCCGAGACGCTGCCCGGCGCCGGAGCTGCTGTAATTTGCGTTGCAGCGTAGCCGCTCACTCTGGCCGCTTTCGAAAGTAACACGGCCGCCACCCGTCCAGGCACCAGCGAGCCCCTCGAAGGGACTAGCGGCCTCAGCAACGGATGCAGTGCCGAGGCCGAGACCCGCGGCCAATGCCGCGGGGCGAACGACGGAAGACAATGCAGTTTGCCAGCGCATGAGTTGGCACCCGAGTTCGTGCGGACAGATACGTAAGTTGGTCCGCGAATGGATCAAGACAAGATGGTGCACGAGTTTGGTGCCAACCTGTTGCCGCGCCGGCACGCCGATCAGGTCAGGCGGCCGATGATCCCTTCCATGTCTTTGCTGGAGAAAGCGCGCAGCGTCTGCGTCTTGACGTTGCCGAGTTTGGCAACGGAGAGGGAGAACGCTGTCATTGTTTCGTCATCGGGTGCTTCCAGCACGGCGACCACGTCGAACTGGCCCAAGGTCCAGTAGGTCTCTTTCATGTTGGCGCCGGCTTTAGCGGCAAGCTCCTTCACGGCGGCGGCACGTTTGACCGTGTCCTTGATACCGCGAATACCCTGCTCCGTATAAGTGGCCAAGAGTATGTAGGTCGCCATGGGGTTCCTCCTGTACGACCCCCGCCTCCCTCGGCGCGTACTCTACTCCCAATTGGCATGATCCGGGAGGGCCGCCGCATCAGGCCCTGTCGTCGCCGGATCGTTGTGCTGCGGCATGTGCCAGCAGGCCAAAGAAGGCGCGCACGCGCTCCATGTCGTGGAACTCTTCGAAGTGCACGATCTGATCGCCGACGATGAGCCAGACGTGGCGCATGCTGCCCTCGTAGTCGAGCCCCGTGGTCTTGTGGCGATAGTGGAAGTACACCTGGGAATGAAAAGACAGGCCCTGGGAGGTTATTTGCTGCGGCTGATAGGCCAGAAAGTCGAAGTCATCGAGGATGGCCTGCAGGCGCTTGGCCAGCTCATCGCGCCCGCGCACCTCGCCGGCGAAGGGAACAACCTCGGGCGGCAGGTGGATGGTGAACGCCACGTTTTCGGCAAAGCAGGCGAGGGTGGCACCGAGGTCGCGCGCGGCCCAGGCCGCATAAGCACCTTCGAGCAAGACCTTATTGTCTGCGCGCATACGCTCCCTCCCGGCTGCATGATAGGGCAGGCTGTTCGCCTGTCTTGCGTCGTTCGCGGCGGGTAACGGCCATGTACCGCCATTTCCGTCTGCTGAGGAGCCTGCGACGTTGGGGCTCGCCTCTGCCTTGGGTGTGCCCATTAGGCAAGGCATGCTGGACGACGCGAACCCGACCACTTGCCTCGCATCGGAGCACGCATGCGCCCCCCATTCCTCAGTCTCCTCACGCTCGTTGCCGTGCTCTTGCCGCCACCCGCCATCGGTCAGACGATCGGGGACCTCCCGCCCCGCAAGCCAGGGCAATGGGAGATCCGCATGGTCACCGAGAAGCCAGGCGGCGTGCCCGAGGTGTCCACGCAAGTGTGCATAGACGCGTCAACCGATCGTGAAATCATGGAATTCGGCCTGCGCATGTCGAAGAAAACATGCGCGAAGTACGTGATGAAACGAGAGAGCAAGGGCTTCGTGATCGATGCGGAATGCGCGTTCGGGCCGGTGAAAAGCGTGACCCGAACGACCATTTCCGGCGATTTTCAGTCGAGCTACGCGATGCGGATAGAGGGCACGACCGAGGGCGGCTTCAAAGGCAGCGACGGCAAGAAAGGCCCGCAACCGACGCTGATGCTGCACACGGCGCGCTGGGCTGGCGCGGCATGCGCGGGGGGTATGAAGCCCGGCGACATGACCATGCCGGGCGGCGTCAAGCTCAACGTCAAGCAGCTCAGGAAGCTGCAGGACATTCTGCCCAAGCTGAAGGTGCAGTGAGGCGATTGCGTTCCCGGCCGCGGCTGCAAATAAAAACATTATATTTCAATTCGTTATAAAATTTATGACGCGATCGGCTCGGAGCCTGTCGATTTGGCGGCTCGCCATTCGATGTGAGGATAGAGCGGCGATGCCAGCCGCTCCCGAACGCACAACCGACAGGAGAGAAACATGCGTTTCATGGTGATGGTCAAGGCCACCAAGGACTCCGAAGCCGGCGTGATGCCGTCGGAGGAAGGGCTCGCCGCCATGGCGAGGTTCAACGAGGAGATGGTGAAGGCCGGCGTGATGCTGGATGGCAACGGGCTGCAGGCGAGCTCGAAGGGCGCGCGCGTCCGCTTCGCCGCGGGCAAGCTGGGTGAGACCGGCAACAAGCGCACCGTCATCGACGGCCCCTTCGCCGAGACCAAGGAGCTGGTCGCCGGCTACTGGATCATCCAGGTGAAGTCGAAGGCGGAAGCGATCGAGTGGATCAAGCGCTGCCCCAACCCGCACAACGAGGAGAGCGAGATCGAGATCCGCCAGCTCTTCGAGTTGGAGGACTTCGGCGCCAGCGAGGCGGTCGAGCATCACCGCAGGCTCGGCGAGCAAATCAAGAAGTAACTGCAAAACCGGTCGGTTTTAGTCTCACACCTCAAGGGAAGGCGAAACCGAGTTTGATCTGTCGAACGCATGGGCGTTCGACGTGACGCTGCAGGCGGCATTCGGCCGAAACAGCGGGTGCCGCTACACATCCACAATCCCACATCTCAAATCCATGAAGGAGCAATCACGATGAAAATCCTGGGCATGTTGAGAGCCGACGCCGCGTCCGAAGCCGGTGCACCGCCGAGCATGGAGCTCATGCAGCGCATGGGCGTGTTCATCGAGGAAGTGATGAAAGCCGGTGTGCTGGTCTCCACCGATGGGCTGACGCCGAGCGCGCAGGGCAAGCGGGTACGTCTCTCCGGCGGCAAGGTCACGATCATCGATGGGCCGTTTACGGAGTCCAAGGAGCTGGTCGCCTCCTATGCGTTGTTCGAGGTGAAGTCCATGGACGAGGCCATTCATTGGACCAAGCGCTTCCTC
Organism: uncultured Alphaproteobacteria bacterium; assembly: GCA_963806735.1. Taxonomy (GTDB): domain Bacteria; phylum Pseudomonadota; class Alphaproteobacteria; order Rhizobiales; family Hyphomicrobiaceae; genus CADEFX01. The sequence goes on from CAWEBE010000049.1 coordinate 260,076, forward strand.
GAGGTGCTGGGCCAGGGCGAATGCGAGCTGCGTCCGATCTTCGATCCTACCGGCTTCGCAAAATAGCTTCTACTTTGCGGCAGCGCCGCGCTGAGCCGCGTGGCGCCGCCGGAGTCCGCCAACGCTCTCGGAAAGAGGACTGTCATGAGCAAGCTTCGCGTTCACAACTTCGCCATATCCCTGGACGGCTACGGCGCCGGCCCCAAGCAGGATCGCGACGATCCTCTCGGTGTCGGCGGCGAAGCGCTGCACACATGGTTTGTCGCCACCCGAACGTTTCAGCAGATGGCCGGAAAGGAGGGTGGCACGACGGGCATCGATGACGACTTCGCGGCGCGCACGTTCACTAACATCGGAGCGGTGATCATGGGACGCAACATGTTCGGGCCGGTCCGCGGACCTTGGCCCGACGACAGCTGGAAGGGGTGGTGGGGCAACAACCCGCCCTACCACGCCCCTGTCTTCGTGCTCACGAACCACCCCCGGGCATCGGTCGTCATGGACGGCGGCACCACCTTCCACTTCGTCACCCAGGGTATTCACGCTGCCCTGCAACGCGCCACCGAAGCTGCCAACGGTAAAGACATCCAGCTTATGGGCGGCGCCTCTACGATCCGGCAATACCTCAGTGCGGGACTGATCGACGAGATGCATTTTGCCATTGCCCCGATCCTGCTCGGCTCCGGGGAACACCTTCTTACTGGCATCGACACCCCAAAGCTTGGCTATCGGTGCACCGAGCACGTGCCCACCGACGCGGCAACACATATCGTCCTTGCCAAGGGCTGATGACGCTGGCGGCGGACGCATGGACGGAACCATCGCGGATCATCGGTGTTGTCCGAGCGGTCCCACCGTGGAGGTTCCGATGAAAACCCTTGCCGACGCTTTCGAGCACACCCTGCAAGACGTCTACTTTGCCGAGAACGCCATTGCCAAGGCGCTGCCGAAGGTCATCGACGCGGTCAGCAATGGTGACCTCAAGTCCGCCCTCAAGGACCACCTGACCGAAACCAAGGGACAGGTCAAGACGCTGGAGGCTGTATTCAAGTCCATCGGTAAGAAGGCGTCGGGAGAGAAGTGTGACGCCATCGAAGGACTGATCAAGGAAACCGAAGGCGTCATTGAAGAGGGTGAAGGCTCGGTCGCCAAGCATGCCGCGATTATCGGCTGCTGCCAGGCCGTCGAGCACTACGAGATCGCCCGCTACGGCACGCTCCGCGAGTGGGCGAAGGCTCTGGGCAAGACCGAGGCGCACGACCTGCTGTCCGAAATTCTCGACCAGGAGAAGGCGGCCAACCACAAGCTCACCCACATCGCCGTTACAACCATCAACAGGTCTGGAAAATAGTAGAGGCGCGCTGCGGCGCCGCAGGCAGGTTGCGTCCGCATGCCGTTGGTGGTGGTATCCGCCGCCATGGCGGCGTCCGATACACATCAAGCGATCGAGGCGGTATTCCGCATCGAGCAGGCGAGGCTGATTGCCTCCCTGACGCGCGTCGTGCGCGACGTCGGGCTCGCCGAGGAGCTGGCGCAGGACGCGCTGATCGCTGCGCTCGAGCAGTGGCCCAAATCCGGAATTCCGAACAAGCCCGGCGCCTGGCTGATGGCGGCGGCAAAAAATCGCGCCATCGACCGGCTGCGCCGCGCCAAGCTGATGCAACGCAAGCACGAGGAGATCGGCCGGGAGCTGGAGGCTGAGGGTGAGGGCGCGGCGCCCGATCTCGATGCAGCCCTCGACGACGATATCGGCGACGATCTGCTGCGTTTGATTTTCACGGCCTGTCATCCGGTGTTGGCCACCGAGGCGCGCGTGGCGCTGACGCTGCGGTTGATCGGCGGGCTGACGACGGACGAGATCGCGCGCGCGTTCCTGGTGCCGGAGCCGACGGTGGCGCAGCGCATCGTGCGCGCCAAGCGCACGCTGGCCGAGAAGCAGGTGGCCTACGAGGTGCCGCGCGGCGAGGAGCTTGGGACACGTCTCGCCTCCGTGCTGGAGGTCATCTACCTCATTTTCAATGAAGGCTACTCGGCGACGGCCGGCGACGACTGGGTGCGGCCGCAGCTCTGCGAGGAGGCGCTGCGCCTCGGGCGCATCCTGGCCGAGCTGGCGCCCAAGGAGCGTGAGGTGCACGGCCTGGTGGCGTTGATGGAGATCCAGGCGTCGCGTCTCGGCGCGCGCACCAGCCCGACCGGCGAGCCGATCCTGCTGCTCGATCAGAACCGCGCGCGCTGGGACCAGCTGCTGATCCGGCGCGGACTGACGGCACTCGATCGTGCGGCGGGTCTCGAGGGGCCGCCTGGCCCCTATCTTCTGCAAGCGGCGATCGCGGCCTGCCATGCGCGCGCCCGCACGGCGGATGAGACGGACTGGGCACAGATCGTCGGGCTCTACGGCGCGTTGACGCGGCTCACGCCGTCGCCGGTGGTGGAGCTCAATCGCGCGGTGGCGCTGGCCATGCACATGGGACCGGCCGCAGGGCTCGAGATCGTCGACGCTCTGACGGCGGAGCCGGCACTCAAGACCTATCATCTGCTGCCAAGCGTGCGCGGCGATCTCTTGAAGAAGCTCGGCCGCTTCGCGGAGGCCCGCGCCGAGTTTGAGCGCGCCGCCTCCCTGACGCGCAATGAGCGGGAGCGCAAGCTGCTTCTGGACCGCGCAGCGACGTGCGCGGCGTCATAGAAGCGGGCGGATGGCGAAGGGAAAGATGTACGTGTTCACCAGCGCGGTGAGCACGAGCGCCACGAGCAGGAGCACGGCACTGATCCAGATCCTGGCACCGTAGGCCTTCGCCCACCAATACGTCACGACTGCATAAAAGAACGGGTAGACTACGAAGAACGCGATCTGCGCGAAGCGCACCAGCGGGGCATCCAGCGCCTGCACCTGCTGCGGTGTCAGCGCCGGCTGGGCCAAAGGGTCGAAAAAGGGTTGAGGTCCGATGATGAGATAGGCCGGCAGCATGACGGTCATGAAGAAAGGGAAGTAGATCCCATTGATGTAGGAGCCGAGGATCAGGGTCGTCGCGACCGGACGGCGGTAGCCGACAATGAGAAAGGCCGCGTGATACAGGAGGCCGACAACCAGTAGACGCAGCAGCACGATGACGCCGAACATCAACTCGCCGATCGCAAATCCGTGCCGGTTCAACGCCGGCGAGATGATGAGGTAGGCGAACGCGATGCCAGCGCCGATGAATTTGAGGGCGCGCCGCATCTCGTCCGGATCATCGAACGCAAGCGTGTGCACGAAGCCGAACGGGTGTCGGGCGATGCGACCGAGCGCCGAGACAAAATCAAGTGCCGTGTCGATCAGACCGCCGACAACGGGAATATCGCGCGCGTGCATCGGCCCCCCTCCACCAGAACGCGGGAGCGGAGCATGGCGGGCGGGGATGGGCATGGCAAGTGTGGCCGCCGAACAATAGCTATCACGCCGCTGCCGAGCGGATGACGGTCAGGCGGCGGCGCACGACATCGATATGGCCGCGCAGGTCGTAGAGCTGATTGGCAAAGCCAATGGGAACCGGGAGCCGGTTGACGGCATCCTCGATACGATCGATCTCGTCCATGGCGGCGGCGATCTGCGTGGAGCTGGCCTGGTCGCTGACCTTGGCCTCGACCCGTTTCAGCTCGCGATACCAGGTGACGATGCGCCGTCGGATGCGCCACGTGTACAGCGCTGGCGCGAAGCGCAGGGCAGGAATGAGAATGCCGACCGCGGGCAAAAGCAGAATGAAAAGCCGGTCGGCGAGCGTCGCCAGCCAGAACGGCAGATAGCGCTGCAGGAATGGCGGCCCGGATTTGTAGACGCGCTGGGCGTCCGGCGAGAGCGGGAACTCCTGATCGTCGGCGATGGGGAAGACGCCGGCGCGCTGGAGAATGCCGGTTTCGCCAGCGGCGCCGACGGCAGGCTGCCCATGCACGTTGATGACGGCCTCAGTCAGCAGGTTGGTGAGCGCGGGGTGGAGGTCCTTGCGCACGACCAGCGCCGCCGTCGTCACGAGCATTTGGGTATCGGCCGGCGGGATGTCCCTGGCGAGATCGACCACACCTTGCTTGAGCTCGAGCCGGGACAGGAACGGGAAGCGCTGCACGTAAGCGTCGGCCTGCACGACATTCATCAGGCGCGCTTTGGGGCTGGCGAACAGCCGGCGGATGGTCCGCGCCTCAGGCGCCAGGACGAGGAAGCCCACATCCGCTTTGTCCGTATCCAGGGTCTCGACGTAGTCGGGCAGCTCCATGTTGATCAGCGTGGCGGTGTCGCGCGTGACGCCACTGGCGGCGAGCAGGCGCTGCGCGAGCACGGCCGTTGCGCTACCTGCTGGGCCGATCAGCACGCGTTTGCCGATAAGCGCCGTCAGCCGCTCGAGCTTCTCGGCGCCCTGATAGAAAATCCACACCGGCTCGTGAAAGAGACGGCCGATGGAGCGTACATCGGGCAGGTCCTTGGTGTTGGCAATGCCGCCCTGCAGGAAGGCCGCGGCGACAGGCGATCTCGGGTCGCCGATGAGCTGCAAATTCTCCATCGAGCCGCGGGTTTCCAGCACCTCCAGCGTCACGCCGTTGGCCGCCAGCGCGCTGCGATAGCGTTGCGCGACCTCGTAATAGGGGCTGCCTTTGGTCGCTGTGGCGACAACCAGCGACTTCGGCGGGGCAGGCGCAACATATTGGGCTGCGAGCCAGAACCCCGCGAGGACGAGGGCGAGTGGCAGACCCGCCGTCAGAATCAACTCACGAAAAACCGAACTGAACTTCCCACGCATCTCACAATCACCATCGACAGATGGAGGTCCCTGCCCCTGATACACAAGTGTGCCCCTGTGCGCGAGACGCTGTGGCGCAGCAAAGCCAAGTGGCCCCGTCCTGGGGAGGGACGAGGCCACCGTGGGACAACGCGATTTCACGCTATGATTGATCGAGTTCCTCTGGGGAGAGGCACCGGACCAATTTACGGAGCCCGAGGACTCCGTGTCGCGGATTGTACGGTGATTCGCTCCCGCGGTGTTGCGCACACATTTATTAACAGATCACTGCGATCAAAACGATCGCGGCGTCGCGGATCTACTTCGGTATCATCGCAAAGTAGGGCTGGGCTTCGGCAAGGGCGCGGGCGTAGGACGGGCGATCCATCAGGCGCTGCAGATACGCTGCTGCCTTGGGATGCGTTTCGCCGAAGGGCTGCAGCATGTTGATATAGAACAGCGGCGGTGCGGCAGCGCAGTCGGCCATGCTGAACGTGTCGCCCATGGCCCAGGTCCTGTCTGCCATGTCCTGCTCGATCAGGCTGAGCGAGGTGGCGATCTCCTTCTTGGCGGCCTCTACGCCGTGCGGGTCGTTCTTCCCCGGTGGGCGCAGCTTGTCGGTGACGATCTTCTGCATCGGCACGTGCAAATAGAGATCGTAGAAGCGGTCGCGGAAGCGCATCTGGCGCGCGAGGCCGGGGTCGTCGGGAATGAAGCGCGTCGGGCCGGGATGATGCTGGTCCAGATACTCGATGATGATGCTGGACTCGGGGATGGTGCGATCCTCGTCCTCGATGCGCAGCACAGGGAACTTTCCGACGGGCCACACTTTGAGGAAGTCGCCGCGCGCGTCCGCATTCATGAGATCGACTATTTTCGGGTCGAACGGCGTGTCGTTCTCATAGAGCGCGATCAGCGCCTTGTGACAGAACGAGGACAGCGGGTGGAAGTAAAGTGTGAGCGACATGACGTTTCTCCGCACGGGGGAAGTTGCAAGTGATGGTGCCGATCAGCGCAGCGCCATGATGAAAGATGCCGTTGCCGCGAGACAGGCGACGGTGCGCACGTGGTTCCACGCGGTCCACACCGACAGGTAGCGGGCCCACACGCTGGCTCCTGCGGCACTGACCGGGTCGGCCGCGGCGAGCGCATTGTTGAGCGGCACGTTGAAGATCATCGTCACGACGATATTGCCGACGAGGTAGAGCAGGCAGCCGGCGAGCAGCCACACTGCGCCGGGCGCGAACCAGCCAGTGAGCGCGGCAATCGCCAATACAACCGAGACGGCGGCGGTGCCGAAGAACACGGCGAAGAAGAGGGGATTGAGGATTGCCACGTTGATGGCGGTCATGGCGGCGATACCCCCGGCCGCCGTCAGGCGGCCGAAGGCAGTCATGATGAAAGCCGAGAAGGCGAAGAAGAGCCCAGCCATCAGGCCGGAGCCGAGCGCGGCAAGAAACGTCAGGCCGCCGAGCAGGCGTTCCATCATCACCCTCCGGGCAGCCCACCCGCATCACACGCATTCTATGCGCGCAGGGACTGCGCGCTACTTGCGCGCGCCTTCCGCCGCCGCTTTCAGGCCCGCCAGGCCCTTCTCGAAATAGCCGCCCACCATCTTGTCCTGGTTCATGACCATGCAGATGGCGCGCGTGATGAAGTTGTTCTGGCCGAACATGGACCAGGTCACGGTGGTCTGATCGCCCTGCGGATTGAAGGTGAACTCGGCGGTGCTGGTGCCGGGCATCGGCTTCACGAACTCGAGGTTGATGCGGACCAGCTCACCGGGCCGGCTCTCGGTCAGTGTCATCGTGCCTTCGCCGATCTCGTTGTTGCCGGCCCATTTGAAGACGGCGCCCTTTCCAGCGGGCGGACCCTCGAATGTGGCCTTGGCGTTGGGGTCGAGCTTGGCCCACGGTGACCATGCATCCCATTTGTGGAAATCGTTCACCTGATCGAACACCACCGCCGCCGGCGCGGCGACAGTGGTCGAGCGCGTGATGCGGAAGTCGGAGGGCTGCAGGGCCACGTAGCCGGCGAATATTGCGATGATGGCGACCAGGCCGAGCAGGATTTTCTTCAACATTGACAGTCCTCTCGTTGCTGTGTCTCGAATCGGGCCGATAACAGGCGCTTCGCGTGTCAGCAGTGCGGCAGATCAAACGAGCCTGCTCTACGGCATGTCCACCACGGTCTTGAAGCCGCCGTAGATCATGCGCTTGCCGTCGAAGGGCATGGTTTTCGGGTCCATCATCTTTGCCAGCCGCGGATCTTTCATGACCTTGGCGAGGACCTTGTCGCGGTGCGCCCGCGACTTGTAGAGGATGTAGGAGAACACCACCGTCTCCCCGGGCTTCAGATCGACGCTGCGCGGGAACGACGTCCACTTACCCACTTTGACGTCATCGGCGACGCACTCCTTGTAGTCGAGCGCGCCGTGCTCCTTCCACACCTTGGCGGCGAGCTCGGCCAAGTCGCGGTAGGCCTTCATCTTCTTCTTCGGCACGGGGACGATGAAGCCATCGACATAGGACATCTCAGGTTCCTCCTTCAATTCTCGGTCTGACAACGGACGGTCACCTGCCGCGGGCGCCCGGAAGGAAAGCTTGTGCGCCGGGAAGGACGGTGCTCAGCGACCTTCGAACGCCGTCTTGAGTTTGGCGATATCGAATTTCACCTGTTTCATCATCTCCTCGGCCACACGCTTGGCCTTGGTCCTGTCCGGACTGGACATCATCTCGTTGAGCGCGGTGGGCGTGATCTGCCAGCGCACGCCCCACTTGTCCGTGATCCAGCCGCAGGCCTGCTCCTTCCCACCGCCTTCAAGTATCGCGTTCCAGTAGCGATCGATCTCCGCCTGCGAGGTGCAGTTCACCATGAACGAGATGGCATCGTTGAACTCGTGGTGCGGGCCGGCGCTCATGGCTATGAATTTCTGGCCGAACAGTGTGAAGTTGACGACCGTGACCGAGCCGGCGGGCCCGCTCGGGGAATCGGCGTTCATAGGCGTGGCGCTGTCGACGTGAGAGTCGGGAAACACCGAAGCGTAGAACCGCGCGGCTTCTGCCGCCTCCTTGGCGAACCACAGAAACGGCACGACTTTTTGCATGGAAGACTGGCTCATGGTTCAAGATCTCCTGACTGAAAGACGCATGTGTAGGCTCGTGGGGTGACGGACGGTGCATCGCTGCGTGCTCAAGCTGCCTGTTTGAAGTCGCCGATCTGCGCATCGAGCGCGCGCTTGAAGGCCGGTCTGGCGGTGCAGCGCTCGACATATGCGGCGAGGCGCCTGTCACTGGTGACGATGTCGGTGTGCTCGAGGATCCTGAGCACTGTGGTCATCATCAGATCGCCCGCCGTAAAGCGGTCGCCATCGAGATAGGGCTTGTCGCCAAGTGCTTTGGAGAGGGCGGTGAGGCGCCGCTGCACGAACTCTACCGCGCCCGGGCGGCGCAGCTTGGCCCATTCCTGATCCACGTAGAAAAGATCGATCAGTGCAACGTTGATGACGAAGGGCTCTACGGAATTGAGCGCGGCGATCAGCCATTGCGTCGCCCGCGCGCGCGCCTTCGGGTCCTTCGGCAGCAGGGCCTCGCTGCGCTCGCCGACGTGGAGCACGATGGCTCCCAATTCGAAGAGAACAAAGCCGTCGTCCTCGAGCATCGGCACTTGGCCGAAGGGTTGCAGGGCTCGATAGTCCGGCTTGTCCTGATCGCCCTGGCTGAGAAGGCGCGTCCTGTAAGGCAGGCCCGCCTCCTCCAGCGCCCAGCGCGCGCGCAGATCGCGCACTTGGCCCTGAGCGAAATCCGGAACCCATTTGAAGGCAGAAATCGTGATCATCCGGTGTGCTCCTTTTCCTACGTATCGCAACGCGCTCGCTCGTGTCAGGACGAGTGGCAGCACGCCGACGCTCCCGCCGGCGCGTCGTACTCGTCGTTGCGCTTCACCCAATCCATGATCTCGGTCTCGTTGCGGCCCTTGGGCGTGATGTCGAGATAGATGAACGCACCGATCACCTCCTCGTTGCCGCGCGCGTAGCTCGAGTAGGTGTGGAACAGGGTGCCGGCGTCGTCCTTGAAGAAGACGCTGAGGCCGGGGAGCTCGTCGAAGCCTTCGACCATGCCGTAGTTGTAGTCGACCTTGCCCTTGGCGAGCTGATCCTTCGTGAACGACACGTGATAGTCGTAGTTGAAGGTGTTGGCGTAGGACGATACCCACTTCGCTTTCCAGCCGAGACGCTGCTTGTATGCCTGCAGCTTGGCGAGCGGCGCGCGCGAGACGCGCACGTAGCTCACGTCATGGTGCTCCAGGTGCACGAGCGCGCCTTCGGCGTGATCGGCTTCGAGCGAGCAGCTCGCGCAGCCTTGGTCCAGGTCATGCCGCCACATGAAGTGGTGCACGATGAGCTGGCTGTTGTCGCTGAACAGGTCGGCGAGCGTTTGTTTGCCCTCGGTCGTGTCGAACACGTACTCCTTCTCGACCTTGACCCAGGGCAGCGCACGCCGCTCGGCGGCGACGAGGTCGCGCATGCGGGTCAGTGCCTTCTCGTTCTTCAGGTGCGCCTTGCGCGCGGTGAGCCATTCGTCGCGGGACACGATCTTGTTGACCTGCATGTCGGATACTCCGTTTGTTTCTGCGGCGGAGGTTTCAGGCTTGCTGAGGTGAAAGATGCTCGGCGAGGCGGTCGAACGTGCTGTTCCAGCCTTCGCCGTGGCCGTCGCGCTCGCCGATGGACTGGAACGGCGCCTGGCGCATCGTCATGCGTGTCTTGCCGCGCTCGTCCGCGAACGTGACCGTGACGAGCGTTTCCAGGCCGCGCTCGCCTTCCTCCTCCCACACGAAGGTGAAGACGAGGCGCTCGGGTGATACGACCTCGCGAAACACGCCGTGGTGCCATAGATCACCCGTTTCCGTGGAGCGCAGGCAGTTGCGCCAACGGCCGCCGGGGCGCACGTCCATCTCGAGGTGAACAGCGGGATGATGCTTTGGTCCCCACCAGCGAATGGCGTGGCGGGGGTCGGTCCACATGCGGAACACCAGCTCGCGCGGTGCGTCAAAGATGCGCGTGATGACAAGCTCGCGCTCGGCGGACTCCACTTGTGCGGTGTTGCGGTAGGCCATGGTGCACTCGTCTGCTAGCGCCGGAAGGGAATGAGCGCGCGCACGCGCCCATCGCGCAGGTAGAGGCCGCCCCAAATCATCAAGCCGAGGTAGACGCCAAAGAGCAAATGGCTGAACACGGGGCTGCCGATGCGCAGATGCGTGTAGATGGCGCCACCGAGATAGCCGGTGAGCAGGATGGCGCCCAGCACGGAGGTGCGCGGGATCGCATAGAGGATGGTACCGATCAACGTGAGGACGCCGAGCGTACGCGCCAAGTGCGTAGGAATGCTGAGCTGCTCGGAGGTCGTCACCACAATGTCGAGCGGGATCAGCTTGATGATTCCGTCGAACAGCAGGAAGGCGACGACGGTGCCGCTCATCACGCGCCCGGCCCACACCTGCGGTGTTGTAGCCGTCTCCGAAGGCGCCGTTGTCTGCATGTAATGCTCCTTGCTTCCGCCTGCCCGTAGGGCAGCCGGCGCGATCGATCTGCGGCTCGCTCTTTCGCTGTCAGCCGGCCGGCTGCTGCTTCTTCTTCGCCGCCGGTTTCTTCGGCAGCGGCGCGTTCAGCATCCAGCGATGCCCGAACGGGTCGACCAGCATGGCGAAGCGCGCATCCCAGAACGTGTTCTCCGGAGCCATGGTGCTCATGGCGCCTGCCTCGACCGCACGCTGGTACATGGCATCGACCTCGGCCGGCTTGCCGAATTGGAGGCATGTGGCCACCGGAGCCGGCTTCTCTTTGCTCGGCGCGTTGGTGGCGCCGTGCTGCTCATACTCGGGGAACTCGTCCGACAGCATCACCGCGCCACCGTTGATGGTGAGGCAGGCGTGCATGATGCGCTTGCCGTCCTGGGCCGGCATGCGCGCATTCTCCTCGGCGCCGAACGCCTTCTGATAGAAGGCAATGGCGTCGGCGGCGCCTTTCACGGTGAGGTATGGGTTCACCGGCAGCGGCTTGGGTTGCTTGGCCATGCTCGTTTCCTCCTGTGCTCAGATCATGGTTGTCAGATGCTCGGCGAGACGCTCGAAGACCTCGGCGGCGCCATGCTCGACGCCGGCACCGAGGTGCCCGTCGCGATCGGCCTGCGACTGGTGCCGCACCGTGGCGGTCAGCGTCGTGCGGCCGTCCTGCTCGGTGAACAGGACCGTCACCACTGCATCGTTGCTCGTAAACCCGGCTGTGACGTAACGCTCGGTGTAGACGAGCCGTTCCGGCGGTGCGATCTCGCGATAGACGCCGGTCATGGTGTGGTCCACGCCGTCCGGTGCGCGCATGACGAAGCGGTAGGCGCCACCGACTCTGAGGTCGATCTCGCATGTGCGCAGCGTGTGTGAGCTGCAGCCATACCAATGCTTGAGGTGCTCGGGGCGCGTCCAGGCCTCGAACACGAGCGCGCGTGGCGCATCGAAGGCGCGCGCCATCACGAACTCGCGGTCCGACGTCAGCGTGAACGTCATGACGTGCTTACTTTTTGCTTTTACGGCCACGCTTCTTCTCCTTGGCCTGCAGGGTGTGCAGATAGTCTTCGAGGCGGTCGAAACTGTGTTCCCAGAAGCGGCGGTAGCTCTCGAGCCAAGTGTCGACAGCTTCAAGCGGGCCGGGCTCGATGCGGCAGGGGCGCCACTGCGCCTCGCGGCCGCGCGCAATCAGGCCCGCGCGCTCCAGCACTTTGAGGTGCCGGGAGACGGCGGGCAGGCTCATCTCGAAAGGTTCCGCCAGCTCGGACACGGTGGTCTCGCCGAGCGCGAGCCGAGCCAGGATGGCGCGCCGCGTCGGATCGGCGAGGGCGGCGAACGTGGCGCTGAGGCGGTCCGAGGTCATGCTGTATTTAACCGATATATTAATTAACGCATCAGCTAAATAAGGGCAGTCAAACCGAGAGTCAAGAGCGTTCCGATGGTGGCCTGTGATAGCGTGCGAAGTCCGCACGGAGATTTGCGAATGAATGGTGACGAAAAGATCCAACCGATCGCGCTGACGCGCGAGGAAGGCGAGGCGCTGTGGTTTCTGGGCGTGCTCGCCATCATCAAAGCCAGCGGCGAGACGACAGGCGGACGCTGCGCCATCATCGAGCATCTGGCACCGCGCGGCGCCGGCTCGCCGCTGCATGTGCACTCGCGCGAGGACGAGTGGTTCTATGTTCTGGACGGCGAGCTGACGTTCTGGGTCGGTGGGCGCATCATTAACGCGCCGGCGGGGTCATTCGTGTATGGGCCGCGTGGCGTACCGCACACGTTCGCCGTCAGCTCGCCTGAGGCGCGTTTCCTGCTCGGCGTCGAGCCGGCTGGGTTCGAGAATTTCGTGCGTGCGCTGGCGGAGCCGGCGAAAGCTCTCAGCATTCCGCCGCCGGCGCGCGAGCCGCCGGATATCGAGCGCTTGGTGAAGGTGGCCGCGGACTACGGTATTGAGATCTTGGGACCGCCGGGGATTCCCAAGTGAATGCCGGCTGCGCTTAGCAGGTGGTGGGCGTATCGGTCTGTGGCAGAGTCGAGCTGAGCAAGCCCGCCAAGAAGACGCAATGACCAACGAGGACGTGATCCGGTTTCTTGCGTTCATCTCGGTTCTAGGCGCGATGGCGGCGTGGGAAATTGTGGCGCCGCGTCGGTCTCAGCGCCTGGGGCGCGGTGTGCGCTGGCCTGGCAATCTCGGCATCGTAATCCTGGACACGGTGTTGGTACGGCTACTGTTTCCCGCCACCGCCGTGGGCTTGGCGCTCGTAAGCGAGATCGGCGGCTGGGGCCTATTGCATGTGCTTGGCTTGCCATTGTGGGCCAGCGTCCCACTGGGCTTCCTTGCTATGGATATGGCCATCTACCTACAGCACGTCATGTTCCACGCCGTGCCCGCACTCTGGCGTCTTCACCGGATGCACCATGCCGATCAGGAGTTCGATGTTACGACCGGCGTGCGCTTCCATCCCATCGAGATACTGCTGTCGATGGGCATCAAGCTCGGCGTGATTGCCGCTCTGGGGACGCCCGCCTTGGCCGTGCTGATCTTCGAGATCATGCTGAATGCCACCTCCTTGTTCAGCCACAGCAACGTGCGCATATCGTTGTGGCTGGACAGAGGCTTGCGCTGGATTGTCGTGACTCCGGATATGCACCGCGTCCATCATTCGATTGTTGTTCACGAGACCAACAGCAACTTCGGCTTCAATCTGCCTTGGTGGGATCGCCTGTTTGGCACTTATCGTGATCAGCCTGAGGCGGGCCACCAGGCTATGACCATCGGCATCAAACAGTTTCGGGAGGCGGGGGAGCAACGCCTTGATCGCATGCTGACGCAGCCATTCCGCGAAGACGCTCAGGACTATCCTATTGGGCGGCGATCCTAGCCCGCATATGGTGGGTACAGACCAATGTCGTAGGATGTGAGGAACACCACCGTGACCGAGCCCGATCACTATCTGCTGGGACGAGCAGGTCCCGAGGAAGTTCGGCTGCAGCGGCAGATCGCCGATCTCGCGCCGGACTCCGACGCGCAATTCGAGATGATTGGCATCAAGCCGGGCGAGCGCGTGGTGGACCTTGGTTGCGGTCCCGGCGGTGTCCTGCACTTGCTCGGCAAGCGCGTCGGCCCGGCCGGGTCGGTTCTCGGCATCGAGCGCGCTCCCCATTTCGTCGAGCTGGCACGGCGCTTCGTCGCGAGCCATGCCTTGACCCAGGTCGAGGTCCGTCAAGGCGACGCGTACGCGACGGGCTTGCCGCGCGCATCTTTCGACGGTGCGCATATGCGGCTCGTCCTCGTGAACGTGCCCGAGCCGGAGCGCATCGTGCGCGAGATGGTGTCGCTCGTGCGTCCCGGCGGCTGGGTGGCAAGTTATGAAGCGGATTTTGTCGCCCACATCTGCGATCCGCCATTGCCCGCGTGGACGCGCCTGCTCGATGCCTATACGGCCTATTCGCAGGCGCAGGGCATCGACCTGTTCGTCGGCCGGCGCACGCATCGCCTGTTTCGCGACGCCGGCGTGACGGACATTCGCACCGACGCGGTCGTCCATGTCTATCCACCAGGCCACAGCCGACGCACGATCCACTGGGACTTCATTGGCAATGTGCGTAACAGGCTGGTCGACGGCGGCTTCATCGGGCGCAGCGATCTGGAACGGGACATGGCCGATCTCCAAGCCTACCTCGCCAACCCCGAGACGCTGGTGACATCGCATATGTTCTTCCGGCTCTGGGGACGAATTCCCTCATAACGTTGGATCGCGCTATCATAGCGCCCCGGCAGCCCGTGCATCCGACGCGGCGCGCAAAGCAGGAAGGGACGCCAATGAAGATCAAGCTGCATCACGTCAATCTGTCCACGAGCAACGTCCCGGTCATGGGCGACTTCTACCGCTCGGTGCTGGGGATGGAGAACGAGCCGACGCGCAACGGCATCCGGGTGAAACAGCAGGGCTACTCCGGCGCCGTCGACTTCGTCACCGACGGCAATCTGGAGCTGCATCTGGCCGAGAAAGACCTGAACGTCGGCTTCAAGACCAAGCAGGCGATCAATCCGCTGGAGCGCGGGCATATTGCCTTCCGCACCGACGACATCGCCGCCTTCAAGAAGCGGCTGGAGGAGAAAGGCATCGCCTATTCCGACTACGGCACCTGGGCCATGAACGGCTGGCACCAGATCTTCTTCCATGATCCCGAGGGCAACGTCATCGAGGTGCATCAGGCCAAGGAGTGAGGTGCCGCACGGCTCTGCGCGGTGCGGCGATGATGCTACGCCTCAGTTGGCCAGCCAATGACGCGCGAGTAGAATGCGGCATTGTTTAGGGACGACGGGGGTTCCCGATGCGTGCGATCTGTCGCGGGGCTTTGGCAGCGCTGACCCTCTTTGCGTTTCTGGGCCTCTGGACGGAGGCAGCGACCGCGCAGCGTCGCGTTGCGCTCGTCATCGGCAACTCCTCCTATGTCAACACGGCGCGCCTGGAGAACCCGAAGAACGACGCCGCCGACATGGCCGAGACCCTGAAGCAGCTCGGCTTCGAGGTGATTGAAGGCCGCGATCTGGACAAGGCGTCCATGGATCGCACCATCCGCAACTTCGCCGAGACGCTGGCCGGGGCGCAGATGGCCCTCTTCTTCTATGCGGGCCACGGTCTTCAGGTCGGCGGGCAGAACTATCTGGTGCCGATCGATGCCAGGCTGGCCTCCGCGGCGGCATTGGATTTCGAGATGGTGCGGCTCGACCTGATCCAGCGCACGATGGAGCGCGAGGCGGCGACCAACGTCGTAATCCTGGACGCGTGCCGCGACAACCCGCTGTCGCGCAATCTCGCGCGCGCTTTGGGGACGCGCTCCAGCTCGATCGGCAAGGGGCTTGCGGCGGTCGAGTCGGGGGAAGGGACGCTGATCAGCTACTCGACGCAGCCCGGCAACGTGGCGCTCGACGGGACGGGCCGGAACTCACCGTTCGCGGCGGCCCTGCTCAAGCATATTCCAACCGTCGGCGATGACTTGCCGACCATTCTGATCAACGTGCGCAACGATGTCATGGCCGCAACGGAGCGCCGGCAGGTGCCCTGGGAGCACTCGGCATTGACGGCCAAAGTGTACTTCAAGCCGCCCAAGCCGACCGGTCCTACGGTCGATCAGCAGATTGAGATGTCGTTCTGGGATGCCGTGAAAGATACGCACAATCCAGCCGTCCTCCAGACCTACCTCGATCGCTATCCGAACGGCGAGTTCGCGACCATCGCGCGGGCGCTGATCGAGCACTATGAGCAGAAAGCCAAGGCTGAGCAGGCCGCACGCGCGGAAGAGCAGAAGCGGCAGGAGGAGGCGCGCAAGGCAGCCGAGGTCAAGCGCCTCGAGGACGAACGGCGAGCCAACGAGGAGGCTCTGGTTGCGGAGCGCCGCCGCGCACGGGATACAAATGATACAAAAACAGAGCGGCAGATCGATGAGAAGTTTCAGGCCGAGGCTGTTGCCCGCAGCGAGATGCTGCGCAAGGCGCTGGAGGAGGTGATCGTCGCCCGCGAAGCTGCCAAGGCCGCGGAGGAGCAGCGGCTGGCGGCGGTCAAGGCTGCGGAAGAGGCGACCAAAGCGGCCGAGCGCACCATCGCGGCCAAGCGCACGACCGATGCCGCGGACCCGACCAAGGTCGCTGCCTTGCCCAAGCTCGAGAAGCCTGCCTCGTCCGGCCCGGCGGACGGCGCTTGGACGGTTGTCTGGGTACGCGGGCCTGAGTGCAAAGATCGTGGCGGAGGGACCTATAGATTTGTTATCACGAACGGCGCGATTAGCGGTAGCACCCCCAACGGAAGCATATCGGGCAAGGTCTCGGGGTCCAGCAATGGCCGATGGACGCTGCCGGCAGTAAACGACGGTGCCCCTGTGCGATATGAGGGCACATTCCACGGCAACACCGGCTCCGGCAGGTTTGCACGGTTCGACGGCAAGTGCACGGGCACGTTCACAGCTAGGCGAGGTTGAGTGGTTGAGATAAGCGCAGCTTGATGATCGCGCGGATCACTTCAGCGGAATGTTGAGCTGCATCTTCCCGCTCCACACGTTGTCGGCACGTGTCTCGCCTTCCTCGACGCTGCCACCGACCTGCAGTTTGGTGCCGTCAGGGGTACCGACAGTGACGCCGGTTTCGGCCATGTGCCGCGCCCCGTGCGGAGCGCCCGATGCGACCCAGGAAGCAGCATCGCCGAGGTTCCAGAAGGTGCCGACCGTGATTTTCGGCTCGATGAACACCGAGTGGCCCATGTCCACGCGATAGGCCATCTCGGGTTTGACGTCGATGCGGCCCAACTCGACCGTTTGCTGGCCGACCAGATCGGCAGAGCGTTCGATGGCGGGAGTGCCGAGCTTCTCCTGGACGCGGCTCAAGCCGATGCTGGGCGAGAAGCGCCACGGACCCGCAGCCTGTTTGCTGGTCAAGCGCGCGTCGAGTGTTTGGCGATCACCGGCGTGGCCGATGGCCGATAGGCCGGGATCGGTCGGACCCCAGGCCGCGCGCGCGTCCAGCGTCAAGCCGCCCCCGAGCTGCACGTTCGTCACGGGACCGGCGAGCCACGCCTGATCGGAGAGTGCCGATGGTCCGAGCAGGGGATCGCCGGTTTGATCGAACTGCGCCAGCATGCCGATCATGATGGCCGGCTGCAGCTTGAGATTGACGCCATACTTGGTGGCTGGTGCGTTGGTCGCGGATTGCTGGCCGATCCATTGCAGATCCAATGCACGGGGAGTGGCCACGGCGCCCGCATCACCGTCTTTTGCAGCCGTTGCACCGAGAGACAGCGGCACGCTCATATCGATATTCAGTCCATCGAGCGCCGTTGTGCCCGAGCCGCGCTCTGCATTTGCGCTTTGCGCATGCGCGGGCGTGCATGTCGTGACGAAGGTCGCAACCTTTCCGCCTTTTGTGGCGAGGCGGAAGGCGACCGCGCCGGGCCGGTCTGCGGTGTAGGAGACTTGCGTTGCATGCGGACCATAGAGCAGCCGCTGCTCGCTGCCATCGCCTGTGACGAGCGTGATGGTGCCCGTCGCGCGTGCATCGGCGCGAAAGGTGAAGGCCAGCGTGTCGCCCTCGTTCATCTCGACCGTGCGAAGAGTATTGGAGTCGGACGCCAGTGCAACGTCGAGGTGCCCCGTGTTGATGCTGGCGCAGTCAACGGAGTCCGCCGCGACGGCGGCGCTGCCGGGCGCCAATAAACTGAGCAGGAGAAGTGCAATAGGCCGCCAGCTAGTTCGTCCAAACGGCCTCGCGAACAAACAATGCGCTACCCCGCAAATCATGGGTGGCTCCTGCCGAGTTTTTCGATTTTCCGCGTTGCGCAGGCTGGGCGGCAATGCGGGCAACAATGTGAAGCCGCGCGGACAACGGCGGCCGGTGCGACATTCGGCCATCAACCGGCGCCACACCAAAGTGCAAAGAATTCTGATTGACAGAGTTCTGATGAACTAGTATTCTGATAATAAGAATTCATATGGGATAGCTGAGATGACGACTGCGGCTACCGCCCCGAAACGCCAAACCGAAGACCCGCCGGTCGTTGGACCAGGAACGGTGCTGGACTACCAGCGGGAGGGCATCGTCAATCTGGCACGTCGCCTCGGCCAAGTGCTGATGAGCGCTGTTTACGAGGTAACGCCGGAGGATGGTCTGCGTAATGAGTTTGGCCTGCTGGTCGCCATCTCGCATGCGTCTGGCCTCGAGCAGAAGAGCCTTGCCGCTGTCATGGCGCTCGATGTCACCACCATCGGGCAACTGGTCGATGCCCTGGAGGCCAAGGGTCATGTACGCCGTGTCAGCTCTCCGACCGACCGGCGCGTGAAGCTGGTCGAGATAACTGAAAAGGGGCGTAGGCTCGTTGCCGAGTATCGGCCGAGGATCATCAAGGCCCAAGCCCAGGTTTTAGCTGTGCTGTCCGCGGAGGAGCGTCGGATCCTGACCGATCTGATCGCCCGCGTTATCCAAGCCAATCCTCAACACGATCGTTCGGGAGCCGGACGGCGACCGCCCAAGAGCAAGAACGAATAATTCTACCTAACCGTTTCTGTCAGGAGCAATTGCCATGCAAATGCGCAAGACGAACCCGGCTGGCCGTTTTGCGGCGCGAGCCATAGTTGGCGTCCTTGCCGCCGCAGCGGGGTTGGCCGCGACTGCGGTGGCAAATGCCGCCGACCAGCCCTTTCCCTCAAAGCCCGTCACACTCATCGTGCCAGGAGCGCCAGGCGGTGCCCTTGATCTGGCGGCCCGCGCGCTGGCGGGAGAGGTAGGCCAAGCCCTTGGTCAGCCCATCATCGTTGACCTCAAACCAGGCGCCACCCAGACGCTCGGACCGGCAACGATGGCCGCCACTGCCAAGCCTGACGGCCACACGATCTCGCTCGTTGCGAGCACCATTGTGCGTGTCCCCCTAATGCAAAAAGTGGCATTCGATCCGTTGATGGACTTCACCTACATTCTGCAGCTGTGTGAAGTGACCATTGGAGTTGTGACGGCCAGTCATCAACCCTTTCACGCTCTCAGCGATGTGATCGCCTACGCGAAGGCCAACCCCGGCAAGCTGATCTATGGCACGCCAGGGATAGGTTCGAGCTCGCATTTCGGCATGGAGCATGTCGCGCAGACAGCCGGAATCTCCATGACGCATGTGCCCTTTAAAGCCCAGGAAGGCATTGCGGCAGTACTCGGTGGGCACATCATGCTGTTTGCGTCCGCCTCCGAATGGAAGCCGCAGGTGGCGGCGGGCCAGATGCGCCTGTTGGCTGTGTACGCAGAAGAGCGCCGGGACAGTTGGCCGGACGTGCCGACACTGAAGGAGCTCGGCTATGCAACGTCTCTAGCAACGGCCACGTTCAGCATCGCTGGTCCAAAAGGCATGGACCCAGCAGTCGCGAGCAAACTGCACGATGCGTTCAAACACGCACTCGAAACTTCGGCAGTCCGCCAATCTCTCGCACGCTACGAGCTAGTCCCGAGCTATGCCGGACCCGAGAAATTGCGCCGGGACCTTGAAGAACTCGCGCAGGCCGAAATTGCCATGACCGCACGGTTGGGACTGCGCCGCGCAGACTAGCAGCTCCTCGTCCCAATCAAACCTCCTTGTTCCGGAGACGTGCCATGCTCGCCTATGGCCTGGATCTGCTCGCCCTATCGTTCGGTTTTTTCAATGCACTCAGGATTGCGTCGTATGCCCCGCAAGTGGTCGCCGTTGCGCGTGACCGCCACGGCGCGCAGGCCATCTCATTCTCATGCTGGGGCATCTGGGTTGGGGCCAATACGAGCACAGCTCTCTATGCCTGGATCAATCTCGGCGATGTGCCGCTGACCCTCATTAGCTGCATCAACGGCGCTGGCTGTGCCGCGGTGTTGGTGTTGGCCGTGATCAAGCGGATATCTGCGCGAAGCCAGCCAGTCATGGCTTTCAAGTTCAGTGCAACCACCAACTAGGTCGTGAGGACGCGAAGGGAGTTCGACATGTTAAACTTGAGCCGACGCGAAGCGGTCGTGGCCGCAATCTCGGGTGCCGCATTGATCACCTTGGGCGTGCGAGCACAGGCGCAGACGAGCACCTGGCCTTCAAAGCCGGTGCGGGTAATGACGTCCGGCGCACCGGGCACTGCGCCCGATCTCGCCGCGCGCATCTGGAGCGAGAAACTGTCTGCCCGATGGAAGCAGCCGGTGGTGATCGACAACAAGCCCGGCGGCGATGGCGTCATTGCCGTGCAGGCCATGCTGGCGGCGCGGGACGGGCATACCTTGTTCTTCGGGCCACACTTTATCTACACGGTGCTGCACAACACCAACCAGGACATTGCCATCAAGCCGCGCCACGAGATGGTGCCGATCTGCGCCACCAATCTCGATTTCATCGGTATCGCGGTTTCACCAAAGATACCTGTGGCCTCGCTGGTCGAGCTGAAGGACTACGCGCGCACGAGGCCCGATACGCTGAGCTGGTCGGCGCCGCAGGGCTCCACGCTCTGGCTTCTGATGAAAGACTTCATCGACAGGGCGGGTTTGCGCACGCTGTATGTTCCCTATCGTAGCTCGCCGCAGGCCGTCGTCGATCTCACCGAGGATCGGTTGCAGGTGGTAATGCTGCCCCTCGCGCAGCTGGTCGGGCAGGTCGAATCCGGTAAGGCCAAGCTGATCGCTACGGCCGGGACTAGACGCCCGCCCGCAGCGCCCAGTATGCCGACAGCCATCGAGCAGGGCTTCCCCGAGATGACCAATGAAGGCGTGTTCGGATTTTACGGACCAAAGGATATGTCCGCGGCATTGATCGACCAGATCGCGGCGGATGTCCGCGTGGCGTCCGCCGAGCAAGACATGGGCGCACGCTTCGAGCGCCTGGGGCAGAGCTTGCGCACCGTCACGACTTTGCAGTTCACCTCCGAGCTGGAGGGCTACGAGCGCAAGTTCGCGGAGCTCGCCCGCAGGTACAAGTACAAGTCGGAGTGAACCTAAGACTGCCTGTGCGGCTCCATCGCACGGCGCGTTGAAGAGGGACAAGCAAGTATGTCTGCGACGAGCCCCCGCCGCGTGTATCGCACCTGGATGATCGACAGCCGACGCTGGGACGGTTACCGGCCCCGACCAGGCGACATCATCGTCGCCACCTATCCCAAGTGCGGCACAACCTGGATGCAGCAGATCGTGAGCCTGCTGATCTTTCAGAGTCCTGAGCCGAGGGACCTTGGTGAGATCGGAGCCTGGATCGACCGGCGCATCTCACCGCCCGCCGAAAACCTGTTTGCCACCCTCGATGCCCAGACACACCGGCGCTTTATGAAAGCCCATCTGCCCTTCGATGGCCTGCCGATCCACGACGAGGTGAAATACATTCACGTTGCGCGTGACGGCCGGGACTTTTGCATCTCCTATCACAATCAGATCACCCGCTTTAAGCCGGAGGTGCGCGCCGCGCTCGACGAGGCCGGACTGTCGGACGAAACGCTGCGCCGCCCGTATCCGACGTTTCCTGAATTTGTCAGCGAGTATTTTCGCACGTGGATGAGCGAGGGCGTCGGCGGCGCAAGCGACGGCACACCCTTCCTCTCGTATTTCGACCTCGAAAAGACGTACTGGCGGGAGCGCCGGCGCGGGAACTTGCTGATGGTGCACTATCGTGACCTGAAGGCGGACCTCGCACGGGAAATGCGCCGGGTTGCGCAATTCCTCGATATCGATGTCCCCGACGCCCTTTTCCCGCAATTGGTCGCGGCGGCATCATTCGAGGAGATGCGCCGCGTTGGCGACAAGCTCATGCCGCGCGTGCTCAAGACCTTCGAAGGCGGCGCCGAACGCTTCTTCTACAAGGGTGAGAACGATCGCTGGCGCGGCGTGCTGTCAGAGGACGATCTCGCGCTGTACGAGCGCAAGGTGAAGGCGAGCTTGTCACCTGTCTGCGCCGCGTGGCTGGCAAACGGCCGTGCCGGTACTTGTGATCCGCGCGACGCGCCCGACTAGGCCGCCCGAGCCGGTCAGCCAACCCATTCATTGAGAAATCACGGCTGTTTAACGCCGCTTGCCGAGGGTGCTCCCGTCGGGCGGCGAACGGCCCCCTTCGTGTCCGAAGTCATTCCAGCCGCCTTGGAGGCGAATGTGCACACTCCCCTGTTTTCGGCATTGACAATGCTGGCTCTGACGACGGTTGCACAGGCCGACGACCTCGGCGACTGCACCGAGCTTGCCGCACCCCACGCTGCCATCGAAGCCTGCTCCCAGCTCGTGCGCAGCGACAGGATCACGGATCGCCAGCTCGCCGCGGTGTTCAACAATCGCGGCAATGCCTATACGGCCACCCAGGAGCTCGAAGAGGCGATCGCGGACTACAGCATGGCCTTGGCGCTCGAGCCGGCGTACGCGCGGGCCTACTACAACCGGGGCTCCACGTATCTGCAGCAACGCCGTTACGACCTCGCCATCGCCGACATGGACCAGGCTCTCGGGCTGGACCCCGGTTTGGCGCAGGCCAACATCAACAGGGGGCTGGCAAGATTGGAGAGCGGCCGGCTCGATGAGGCCATCGAGGATTTCACGATGGCAATCACGCTCGATCCCTACTCTGCGGCCTCCTACAACAACCGCGGTGTAGCGTTCAGGCGTAAAGGCGAGATCGCGCGCGCGCTCGCCGACTTCGGCACGGCCATCGATCTCGATCCGATCTATTGCGCAGCGCTCAACAATCGGGGCGAGGTGCTGCAGGCCTTGGGTCGGGCAGCAGAAGCCAGCGCTGACTTTCGCAGTGTCCTGGCGCTCGACCCGGGCTTCGAGCGCGCGCGGCGCAATCTGCTGCTCATGCCCGACGAGAAGTGAGCCGCGCCAAATCTGCTGGCACGCAAATCTCAAAATCACATAAGGCACTCACGCGATGTTGAGCGGTGTCGACCTCGTGGCGCTCGTCTTCGGGCTCTTCAACTCGTTGCGGCTGGTCTCGTACCTGCCTCAGATCATCGCCGTGGCGCGCGACCGCAACGGCGCCACGGCCATCTCGTTCTCGTGCTGGTCGATCTGGATCGGCGCCAACGCCAGCACGGCGCTCTATGCCTGGGTCAAGGTCGGCGACATGGCGCTGACGGCGATGAGCGGCTTCAATACCGCGTGCTGTGCCATCGTGCTCGTGCTGGCCATGTACAAGCGCGCCATGGCGCGCGTGGAGCTGCGGGCAACGGAGACGGCGACGTGACGGATATCGGTGGCCGGCTGGCGGCGCGCGCTACTTGTCCGACCAGACGGCAAGCTCGTAGCCGTCCGGGTCGAGGAAATGAAAGCGCCGGCCGCCGGGAAAGCTGAAGATAGGCTTGACGATCGTCGCGCCCGCGCCTTCGAGACGGCGCTGCGTTTCCTCCAAATCATCGGCATAGAGGATGACCAGCGGTCCGCCGGGTTTGTCGGGACTGCCGGTGGCGAGGCCGCCGGTCAGGCGGCCGTCGCTGAACTCGCAGTAGGTGGGTCCGTAATCCTTGAACGTCCAGCCGAAGGCCTTGCCGTAGAACGCGCGCGAGCGTGCGATGTCGCTGACGGCGAACTCGATGTTGTCGATGCGGCGGTCGTTGCCGGGTGTGGCCATGGTGTCCTTCGGGTTCCGACTGTTTCAAGTGTTCCTGCTCAAACCAGCTTGTAGTCGCGAACGCGATAGATCGCGGTGCGTCCCGCATCCGGGTCCGGGCCGGCAAGAGCGCCGGCGTGCCGAAGAAGCGTCGCCTCGCTCTCGAAACTCACCTCGGCGATGCCGGCCACCTGGACTTTGAGCTCGGGGATCTTGCTGGCCGGCGCCGCCGCCTGCTCCAGCAGTGTGTGCCGGACATAGCCGACGAGGCCCTGCATCGGCATCACGCGAGCATGCAGCCGATCCGGCCAGCCGGGATCGCGCGGGCCGATGGCGAGGAGGACGACCTTGGCAGCATCCACCGCTGATCCATCGACGATCACCTGCGGCTCGGTGACGAGGCGCGAGACGGAGCCGACGAACTGCTCGGAATTGATGTTGCACTCGGCAATGCGCGGTGAGGTGTAGGCGATCCGCCGCGCCTCGATGCTGTCGAACCAGAGCTCCGGGAAGCCGTCGATGGCGAGATCGCGCGCCAGCGCGTTCGTTCCTGGAGCATCGAGGCAATGGCTCTGAATGTAATAGCGCACGCCCGGTAACTCCGCCGTCATCACGCCATGCGGGTCCAGCCAGTGCCGGCGGAACTGGTCCAGGCTGATGTCCGCCCGGCGCCGCATCATGCTGATGGCTGCAATCATGGTTCTTTTCCTCACCCGTATTCGTGGCGAGCATGGTCCGGCCCATCGCGCCGGTCAAACAGACATGCGGGCGCACACGAATCCCAGACATCCGACGTGCCGCCAGATTGGGATCGGCCCTGCATCGCTCTGGCGGCAATGTCTTGCGGGAATTGGTCCGGATGGTGTCGACTGGTCGGGTTGTGCCACGCCGAGGACCGCGCGCGCCATGCAGATCGATCAGATCGTCCTCGTTCTCACACAACGGGTTGCGCAACTCGGTTCTCAATTATACCCGCATCGTGATCGTAGAGCCAGGCAAGCGAGCCAGCCGCCCAGTCCGTCGCACCGCTGCTCATGCGCCGATCGCGCTCTTGCTGGTCGGGTCCATCCGGCAAGTGGAAGTTTGCTTTGTTCTGTCGCGACATCGCCTGGAGCCGTGAAGTTCGCGGCAGTCGCAGAAATTCATAGCGCTTCAAGGCTTCAGTGACTGAGGCGGGTCTTGCTCGCTCGAGACAAGCGGCCAATGTCGCGCCATCCTCTATGCCTTGTGCCGCGCCTTGGGCCATCGTCGGCAGCATTGCATGGCAACTGTCCCCTAGCAGTGTAACGCGTCCAATCGACCAGCGCTCCAAAGGTGCGCGGTCGAACACGGCCCATTTGTAGACCTCATCCATAGAGGCGATCAGGGAGCGCACTTGATGGTGCCAGCCGGCATAGGCTGCAAGGACATGCGCTACGTCGCCGCGATCAGTCCATGATTCACCCGTCCAGGTGTCCTGCTCAATAATACAGCTAACGTAGAGCAAGCGCCTGGCCGATACGAAATAGTGCACGATGTGCTGGCCCGGTCCCATCCAGTTCTCGGCTTCGACGGGCAGATCGAGATCGCGCACGCGCTCCGCGTCCACGAGCCCGCGATACGCTACACAGCCAGTGAAGGTCGCAGACAGCGGCCCCAGAATGGCGGTTCGCACGTCCGAGTGAATGCCGTCGGCACCGATAAGCAGGTGTGAGGTGCTTCGCACACCGTTGGCAAACCGGGCTTCGACATAAGTGCCGTGATCGACAAGCTCCTCGAACCGGTGGCCAATATGCAGGCGCTCCGCCGGAAGAGCGTTCAAAAGAATGGCAATCAGGTCCGCGCGATGGAAGTTATAGGACGGAGCGCCAAACCTCGCCTCAGCCTCGGGCCCGAGAGGGCCGCGCGAGAGCGTGCGCCCATCCTGCCAGCGCCGCTGATGCCGCCACAGGGGTTTGAACTCCTCGCGCGGACATCGCCTCGGCGAGCCCAAGTCGATACAGGATGCGGGAAGCATTTGGGCTGATCTGGATGCCTGCCCCGATGGCGCCGATGGCGCGCGCCTGCTCGTAGACGTGAACGTCGTGCCCGGCCCGCAACAATGAAAGTGCCGCAGCAAGGCCACCTATGCCTCCGCCAACGATCGCAACAGAAAGATGATCCTTCGCCATTGGGTCTCTCCTTAGTGGATGATCGCGCTCACAGAACTGGACCTATGCGTTACGTCCGAGCCTGTCTTTCATGGGACAGCCGTCCACATGTTGCGCATTTGCATGGCAACTCCTCCGATCGAGTTTTGTGAATTCGCCAGTTGCGCGGGCTTAGTTGCTAATCGCCCTTGGCCTTGGGCGATCGACGTCCTCCTCCGGGCCGATCCCGCTCCGGATTTGCTTCGATGACACGAACAAGAAGTTCCGCAAGCGTCCGTCGCTCCTTTGCGGATAGAGCCGACAAGGCGTCAGCCTGCACCTTGAGAGATCTCGGACGATAGTCGGCAAGAAATTTTCGGCCATTGGGCGTCAATTGGAGGTATTTTACGCGCCGATCCGTTGCTGAACCGATCCGCTCCACGAGATCTTTCGCTTCCAGCGCATCGATCAATTGCCCGACTGTCGTTGCGTCCATCGCCATCAGATCGGCGAGGCCCTTCCGATCGATTTCCGGCATTCTCGATATCGCGACGAGAATGCCAAACTCGTTACGCAGAAAATCATCTGGAACGGCCTCTGCCACCGCACAATGCATGATTTGCGCGAACCGACGCGCAAGATGCGTCATCGCTTCGCGCTGATGTTCGAGGACTTTCCCCGGCCCGCCGAGCCGGCCGGGAATGGTGCCTGCCTCCGGAGTGGACACGTTCTCTTTGCGGCGGCTGGACATGAGTGCTCCCAGTCAATGCATTAATAAGAAGATTATATTCAAAGAGAAATCTGTCAAGAAGAATTCTTCTCATTTGTATCGACCCTGCCAACGAAGTCCTTTTGTTGGTCAGGACAGGCGTTGGTGGACGTTCGGTTAGGTCAAGTCCAACCCTTGCGGGAATCGCTCCGGATGGTGTCGACTGGTCAGGTTGTGCCCACGCCGAGGACCGCACGCCCCATGCAGATCGATCAGATCGTCCTCGTTCTCCTGGGCGCGCTGGCCGGCGGCTTCGTCAACGGCCTCACCGGCTTCGGCACCGCCATCTCCGCCATGGGCATATGGTTGTACGCCATCTCTCCGCCCATCGCCGCCTCGCTCGCGGTGATCTGCTCCCTCGTCGCCCAGGTGCAGACGCTGCCGATGATATGGCGAACGATCGAATGGGACCGCGTGATGCCGTTCATCGTGCCGGGCCTGCTGGGCGTGCCGATCGGCACCTGGCTGCTGCCACAGATCGACCCGCGTACGTTCAAGATCGGCGTGGGCGTCTTCCTCGTCGCCTACTCCGCCTACGTGCTCGCGCGGAAGGTGCCGATGCGCAGCACCACCGGCGGCCGGGCTGCCGACGGCGTCGCCGGCTTCAGCGGCGGTGTGCTGGGTGGGTTGGCCGGGTTCTCGGGTGTGCCGCCCATCGTGTGGACCGACATCCGCGGCTGGAACAAGGAGCAGCGGCGGACCTTGCTGCAGGTTTTCAATGCCTCGATCCTGGCCGCAGCGCTCGTGTCGCACGCGTGGTCGGGACTGCTGACGCGCGAGGTCGGCTGGGCGACGGCGGCCGCGCTGCCCGGCACGATCGGCGGCGCGTTTGCCGGCGCATGGGCCTATCGGCGCCTCGGCGATCGCGGCTATCAGCGCGTCGTCATGCTGCTGCTGTTGGCGGCCGGCCTGATGCTGCTAGGGACGAGTTGGTGAGCGCTTACGACGTCCGCGGCAGCAGGAATGTCAGCAGGCCCAGGGCCGGCAGCCAGGCGACGAGCTTGAACACCGCGACAATGCCGATCTGGTCGGCAAGCAGCCCGAGCGCCGCAGCGGCCAGGCCACCGAGCCCGAACGCCAAGCCATAGAACAGCCCGCCGACGAGACCCACGCGATGCGGCACCAGGTCGATCGCATAGATCAGGATCGACGAGAACGCGCTGGCCATGACCAGGCTGATCACGACGCTGAGCACGCCGGTCCAGAACAGGTCCGCATGTGGCAGCAGGAGCGCGAACGGCAGGCTGCCGAGGATCGAGATCCAGATCACGCGGTGGCGGCCGAATCGGTCGCCGACCATGCCGCCGACGATCACGCCGAACGCGCCGACCACGAGGTACAGGAACAACATGATCTGCGAGGCCTGCAGCGTCACGCCGAACCGTTCGATCAGGTAGAAGGTGTAGTAGGAGGTGAACGCCGCCGTGTACGCATTTTTCGACAGCAGCAGGACGATCAGGATCGCCATCGCCGTCAGCACGCGCTTGTCCGGCAAGCCGGGATTGGCCGTGTCACCGGGCTGCTGCTTGGCCGCGGCGGCCTGCGATCGGCGCATGTCGGCATAGCGCGCGCCGGTCCACGTCATCAGCGCCATCGCCGCCAGCGCCACCACGGACACCCAGGCGAGACTGGTCTGCCCGCGCGGCACCACGATCATCGCCGCCAGCAGCGGCCCTGTCGCGTACCCGGCGTGTCCGCCGATCTGGAATATGCCTTGCGCAAATCCCTGCTGGCCGGCGGCGGCGTGGCGCGCCATGCGCGTCGCCTCCGGATGGAACACCGCCGAGCCAAGCCCGACCAGCGCCGCCGAGACGAGCACCATCGCGTAGCTGCCGGCGAACGCCAGGCCGATCAGCCCTGCCAGCGTCGAGGCCATGCCGGCGACCATCGCGTAGGGCCACGGCTTGCGGTCCGTGACGAAGCCGAGCACCGGCTGCAGCAGCGACGAGGTCACCTGGAACGCCAGCGTGATCAGTCCGATCTGCATAAAGTCCAGCCGGTATGCCTCCTTGAGAAGCGGATACATGGCCGGAATCATCGACTGGATCAGGTCGTTGAGCAGATGCGCCCCGCTCAGCGCCAGGAGAATCGGCAGGAGCGGACGATGCGCGGCGCTGGCAAGTGTGGTGGTCGTGGCGGTCATGCGGGACAATTGGACGGCGGCAAGGGGCGCGTCAACCGCCCGTGGGGAGGCGCATGGCCGACATGCACAGGCCTCGCTGATTGAGTGAGGGGCGAATGAAGCAAGATGTCGAGAGCTGTGGTCGATGGACGGGTCTGGCATGACCGGGAAACCGTCGGGGCAAGGGCGCGAACGGAGTGCCCATGTCTGCAATCAGACCGTCAGCGGGCGAATTTTCCCCATATGCCTTTGAATAGGTTGCCTCTTCGTGAGGATGGCCGCATGATAAGGCAAGGGAGGAGGCGTGTGAGAACCTTCGCGGGGCACACGCTGCTGTTGTCCGGGCTGCTCGCATGCCCGCATCAGCGCTCAAGAACTACCGGACAATGGGGGACGTGTCGCACTGCTGCGCGAGGGTACTATGCGCCAGTATAGAACTTGGTTTGTCGGTGGCGGGATCATTGCAGCGCTCCTGGCGGTATTCGCGCTCAGGGCTGACGTCGGAGCGTGGATGCTCGCGGCAAAGATGAAGCTGTGGCCCGAGACCCGGCAGGCCGAGATGCGCGCACCGGCAATGCCGGCCAGGGACAAATTTGATGCCAATCCGGTCAATGCCAGGCCAGTCAATCTGGAGGAGCGGACCGGCGGCAGCCGCAAGGACGAGTACAAGTTCGACGTTGTCCGCATCGATCCGGAAGGGGCCTCGGTCTTTGCAGGGCGGGCGCCGGCGAACTCCACGGTGACGGTGCTGGCCAACAATCAGCCGATCGCAACGCCCAAGGCCGACGACAACGGCGAATGGGCCGCGGTTGTGGAGCGCAAGTTCACGGCGGGCGAATACAAGCTGGCGCTCGCTTCCAAGCCCGGGCAGCCGGCGGATGGGCAGTCGGTGAGCCTGACCGTTCCCCGCATCGAGCGCGCCGCGGTTGCGCCGACCAGGGAGACAGTTGCCGTTCCTCAGGAGCCGATCACGTTCCGATACAACGAGGCGGAGTTCACGCCTGAAGGCTACCGGGCAGCGGCGGTGCTCAGCCAGTATGTCCGCGCGCGCGGGTTGACTGTCCTCACCCTGAGCGGCCACGCGGACGAACGGGGGTCGCACGGCTACAACATGGAGCTGTCGCGACAGAGGCTGTCGGCGGTGGAGCGCTATCTGCGCGCCCGCGGGTTTGACGGCAAGCTCCTGCTGCTGCCGAAGGGCGATCTCGAGCCATACGCGCTGCCAAACCGCAATACGCTGGAGCGGGACTACGTCTATCAGCTCGACCGCCGGGTCGAGTTGCGGGTGTATCGGTAGGCGGGCAAGAGTTTCTGCCTTGTGGCTGCCGCGTCATCGGCAGTAGCGCAGTAGGCCAGTCCACCCGGAAGCTCCGCGACCTCAGCGAGCCGTCGTCTTCCTGTCACGGAGGAAGCCACGCTCGAAGAGCGCGATACGCCGTTTAGGCAACGACGTTGATTTTTGCGATCGCGAGTGCGGCGTCAGCTTGCAGGCGAGAGGTGCTTCACGCGCGGCAGCACCTCCTTGGCCAGCAGCTCCAGCGAATGCCGCCACGCCTCCGGGTGCTCGATGTAGTCGAAGCCGAAGACGAGCAGGTGACCGAAGCCGCCGACCTCCTCGTGAATGCGCATGAGCTTCTCCGCGACGGTCGCCGGCGAGCCGATGATCCAGTTGTGCTCGGCGCAGTACTCTGCCGTGACATCGCTGTCGGGCACGCCCTGGTCGTGCTTCAGGTATTGCAGGAAATCGAACTCCTTCAGCAGCGGCAGGAAGTATTCGCGCATCATGCGACCCATGTGCAGGCCGATCGACAGGCGCTGGGCCTCCGCGTCGGTGTCGGCCACGAACACCTCGCGCACCATGCGCCACTCGGCGCGCTTGGCTGTGCGGCCCGCTTTCTGCGCGCCTGCCTCGACCGATGCCCAGTGGCTCCCGACGTACGCGGGGTTGAGATTGAGACTCATGGGGATGTAGCCGCGCTCGCCCGCGAGCTTCAGCGTATCGGAATTCTTCGAGAGCCCGGCCACTCCGATCGGCGGAAACGGTTTCTGCAACGGTTTGATGTGGGGCTTGAGGAAGCCGTACATCAGCTCCGGATTCTTCACGGTCCAGAACTTGCCAGCATATGTGAAGGGCTCATTCGTCGACCAAAGCTTCAAGATGATGTCGAGCGCCTCGCGCATCATCAGCCGGTTGACGCCGTTGGCGCCATCGACGTTGAACATCTCCCAGTCGCTCGGCAGCCCGGCTGCGGCAACGCCGAAGTTGAGCCGCCCGCCTGAGATATGGTCGAGGATGGCGACACGGTTAGCGATTTGCGCCGGATGATGGAAGGGCAAGAGGAAGCCGCCGGGGCCAAGGCGGATGTTCTTGGTCTGCAGCAAGGCTTGCGCGACCAGTAGGTCGGGGGAGGGATGCGGCTCCCAGGGCGCGGTGTGATGCTCGCCGATCCAGCATTCCTTGTAGCCGAGTTCGTCGAGCCAGCGGATCACCTGCAGATCCCACTCGTGGCCATCCTTCAGTGGCCGCTCCGGCGGATGCGACGGCATCGTGAAATACCCGAGTTCCATCGTTTCCTCCTGGTGTTGTGCGATGCACAGTGTGCTGTGCTGCGCCGCCGCGTCCGATCTCTGCGGACGGCGGGTCCGCGCGCCGGCTGTTTTTAATGCCGGCGATTGTGCGCCGATTTTTGTGGCTTGGCGATGGTCGACGAGGAACGCGCCTTTTAGAAACGAGCGCGTCCAGAGCAAATGCGACTGACCTCTGCACCAAGAATGGCAAAAAAGTCTCCACAATTGCATGTAAAGTGACGCCTCGAAGATTTGCGCCGCCTTCTCATCGCGCTGACTGCAAACGTCGTGGAGGGTGACATGCAAAGTCGAACGACCGCTGATCCGTCACTTGCAGAGAATGCTGTTGCGAGCGCCGCGCCGAAGCGGCGGGTGACCGAGGACTGGATTGCTGTTCTTCTGGGCTTCCTCGTCATCGGAGCAGTCCTGGCACTGTTTCAATGGAAGGTGCTCGATCTCAGGAATGTCGTGTCCACCTTTCGCTGGACCACCGATAGTCAGGTCGCATCGCTGACCCCGGGCTGGATCGAAGCACTGGACGCTGTCACCAGGGAAGCGACGGCCAAGAGGCAGCAGAACGTCGTCGACCTGAGCAAGGGCCTCAAGGATGCGCTCGTGGGCGGCGATCGCAAGACGATCGAGGCCGCCGCCGGCAAGATGGCGGCGCTGGGCAGCAGGACCGTGGCCGGTGCGCTGGCGACGGAGGTTCTCGGCCATGCTGTGGCTGTCGCGGAGAGCCGGGTCTTTACCTGGCCCAACCTGTCCAAGGTTCTCTATGTCGGGATCGGGTTCCTGATTGTCGCTACGGCAGGGATCGCCCTGCTTGGCGTACGGGCGGCACCCTTCCTGATCGGACTGCCCATCGTGTTCGGCCTGGCGTGGCTGGCGCGGCTCCTCGCCGGCAACGGGCTGTTCGTGGATTGGGGCATCGAGTACGTCATCTTCGCCCTGCTGCTGGGGCTTCTCATCAGCAACACCATCGGCACGCCCGAGTGGCTGAAGCCTGCCCTGCAGACCGAGTTCTTCATCAAGACCGGGCTCGTCATCCTCGGTGCCAGCTTGCTGTTCTACGAGGTGTTGCAGGCCGGCGCGCTGGGCATCGTCCAAGCGGTGCTGGTGGTGTTCGTCGTCTGGTACGCCTGCTTCTGGCTGTGCCGGAAGCTGCGCGTCGATGACGAGTTCGGCGTGATGCTCTCGACAGCGGTGTCGATCTGCGGTGTCTCTGCGGCCATCGCCGCGTGCGGAGCCATCCAGGGCGATAAGAAGAAGCTGTCCTATGTCACCTCGCTCGTTCTGATCGTTGCCGTTCCCATGATGATAGTCATGCCGTGGATCGCCAAGTCGACCGGCATGAATGATCTGGTGGCGGGTGCCTGGCTCGGCGGCACGCTCGACACCAGCGCATCGGTGGTGGCGGCCGGCGCACTCATCAGCGATGCGGCCATGAAGACCGGCGTCATCGTCAAGTTCTCGCAGAACGCGCTGATCGGCGTTGCCGCCTTCGCGCTGGCGATCTGGTGGACGCTCAAGTCCGGCGCTGCGTCGGGCGAACGTCCGAGCGCCGGCGTGATCTGGGAGCGCTTTCCCAAATTCGTGCTGGGCTTCGTGGTGGCCTCGGCGGTCTTCTCGTTCTGGCTGCCGCAGGACCTCGTCACTGGCACGCGCAGCGCCCTGGGCGAGATCAGGACCTGGTGGTTCGCGCTCGCGTTCGTCTGCATCGGGCTCGAAACGCGCTTCATCGAGTTGGCCACCACCGAGCAGGGCCGGCCGGCGCTTGCCTTCCTCGGCGCCCAGGCCATCAACATCCTGTGGACGCTGCTGCTGGCCTTCCTGCTGTTCGGCGGTGTGCTGTTTGCTCAACCGGCCATCAATTAGAGTGCGATCGGCTCACATGGAAGCGCTACCGCTTCCATGTGTCCGCGCGTAGCGCGGCTCCGCCGCGACGCGTGAATCACCCTCTAAACTTCCAGTGTAGAGCAGGATTCACGCTCCAGATGGATCGCGAACGCGATTCCATCTGAAACGATCCTGCTCTAGGGACAGAAGATACAAACAGCTGATCTCGGCTAGCCTTCG
This sequence comes from uncultured Alphaproteobacteria bacterium, assembly GCA_963806735.1. Lineage (GTDB taxonomy): Bacteria > Pseudomonadota > Alphaproteobacteria > Rhizobiales > Hyphomicrobiaceae > CADEFX01. The sequence continues at coordinate 293,081 of CAWEBE010000049.1, forward strand.
TCATGCACAAAACGCTCTACCTTGTTCGCCACTGCAAAGCCGCCGGCCAACAGCCTGAAGCGGCGCTCACCGGCGAGGGCCACCTGCACGCCAAACAGCTGGCCGAGCAACTTGCTGCACCGCCGATCGAGCGGATCATCTCCAGCCCGTTCACACGTGCAAGACAGTCAATCGCACCGCTCGCTGAGCGGCTGGGCCTACCGATCGCTACTGATGCGCGGTTGGCAGAACGCGTACTGGCAGCCGACGACCTACCGAATTGGCCGGCTGTGCTGAAGGCAAGCTTCGACGATATGGATCGTTGCCTCGCTGGCGGAGAGTCCAGTCGCGCGGCCATGCAGCGAGCTTCACAGGTTGTGAGCGAGGCCATGGTCCAGCCTGTTGGCACCACGCTACTGGTGACGCACGGCAACCTCATGACCCTTATGCTAAAACACTTCGATGACCGGATCGGTTTTGCCGAATGGCAGCAGTTGACCAACCCGGACGTGTATCGCATCGCGCCGGCAACAGGGCGGGCAGAGATCGCTCGGACCTGGCGTACCTGATCCGTCTGACACAGAGGGGACATTTCGAGAGCCGGACTGCACCCGCTGCCAGCCGAAAATCGGAAAGGCCTAGTCGCCAACGTATCTGACGCTGAGCCTGACTAAAGGATCAGGTTCGGATACAGCGGTCCAGAAGACCATGATGTGGGTTGCAGTCTCGCGCACGAGGTAAGTCGGGTCGATCCGTAGTCCTTCGGCTTCGTGCAGGCAAAGTTTGTGGACAAGCATTTGGCGTACGGAAACGAGGCGTGCAATGCGTCGGCCTCCCCCTTGCTGGGCAGCTTCTTGCTGCAAACGAGGGCTCTCTGCGGACGATTGCTCTGTTTTGCAGGGGTGAACTGGACCACGCAGTTGAAACCCGGCAGTCAAAACTTGGACTCAAACTCGAGCCTGCCCTCCTTGGGGTCGCCTCCGGCTATCGGCTTGCCCTTCAGAGAGTCCAACAGCGCGGCGGCCCGCTCTTTCACTTCAGTAATCTTGCTCAATTCTGCGCACTGATCCTGAGCCGCCGTTGGTGTCGACCCCAGAACGAGCAAGCCGACGATCATCAGGTTACGAGCCAACATCCACCCCTCCCACTCGCCGCTGAACTAGAGCGCGATCTGTTCACATGGAAACACTACCGCTTCCATGTGAACCGTGAATCGCACTCTAAACTTTATGTGTAGAGCAGGATTCACGCTCCAGACGGATCGCGAATGCGATTCCATCTGAAACGATCCTGCTCTAGGCGGCGCAGGAGTTTCTCGTAGCGATTTCCAAAAGGCAATTCCTTCCCCGGACCTGGTGCTTGAGGGCCGGCGCTGTGTTCGTAGGCGCGGAGCAATGAGGCGACGGCCCAGGAGAGCGTCGTCATGCGACCCGATCCGCGACAGTGCGCTGCCTTGGTACGGCCGTGCAAAACCAATCACACACTGGGCTCACCCCGCTACCGACCCGGCCGTCCTGTCTTCCGCGGGCGGCCGTGGCGAGGTTTTTTCTTGGTGGAGTCGCCGGGGATGTCGACGGTGCGGGTGGGCTTGGCGGGACGCGGACCGTCGGTCGGCAGCCCGCGCTCGGCGTGCGGGCCCATCTCGTCGAGCGTCGGTTTGTGCGGCCCGCGGATGTTCTCGCCGTAGGCGCCGGCTTTGGTGCGCGGGTCGATGTCGCCGTCTCGCGCCGGGATCGGCCGACTGGCATAGGAGCTCATCTCGTCGAGGGTGGGCTTGCGCACGCGGCTTGTTTCGCTCACGGGCTGTTCGCCGCTTGACGACGGCTGCCCTCCGCGGGGGCGCGACTCGGTTGCGGCGCCCGGTCGGGCGCTCGGCGCTTCGCGCCGGTCACGTGCGGGGACGGGGCGGTCGGTGCCGGGGCCCATGTCGTCGAGCGAGGGGCGCTTCACGCGCGTGGTGGACTGGGCGTAGGTCGGCTGCACCGGCTCGTATTCGGTGGAGATGCGCGAGCGGGTCGGCGCATCATCAGCCGCGGTGGTTCCCCCCCTCCCTGTCCCTCCCCCCTCAAGGGGGAGGGTCGGGGTGGGGGTGATATTTCGACTTTTCCCACCCGCCAGCACATTCGCCTTGGCGCCGTACTTGCGCGGGCCGGCGAAGGCGCCAGCTTTGTCCTCGATGTCCATCTGGCGCGCGAGGGGATCGTCGGCGACGGCCAGCTCGGTGTCGCGCAGGCGCTTGACCTCGTCGCGCAGGCGCGCGGCAGTCTCGAACTCGAGATCGGCGGCGGCCTCGCGCATCTTCTTCTCGAGGTCGGCGATGACGGCCTGCAGGTTGTGGCCGACGAGCGTGGCGTCTTTGTCGGCGAGGCCGGCATCGACCGAGACGTGGTCCTGCTCGTAGACGCTGGCCATGACGTCGGCGATGCGGTTCTTGATGCTCTCCGGTGTGATGCCGTTGGCGGTGTTCCAGGCCGTCTGCTTCTCGCGGCGGCGTTCGGTCTCGGCCATGGCGCGCTGCATGGAGCCGGTGACGTGGTCGGCATAGAGGATCACTTTGCCGTCGAGGTTGCGCGCGGCGCGGCCGATGGTCTGGATCAGCGAGGTCTCGCTGCGCAGGAAGCCTTCCTTGTCGGCGTCGAGGATGGCGACGAGCGCGCACTCGGGAATATCGAGGCCCTCGCGCAGCAGGTTGATGCCGACCAGCACGTCGTAGGCGCCCAGCCGCAGGTCGCGGATGATCTCGATGCGCTCCAGCGTCTCGATGTCGGAGTGCATGTAGCGCACGCGCACGCCGTTGTCGTGCATGTACTCGGTCAGGTCCTCGGCCATGCGCTTGGTCAGCGTGGTGACCAGCGTGCGATAGCCTTGTCTGCTGACCTGGCGCACCTCGTCGAGCAGATCGTCGACTTGGCTCTTGGCGGGGCGCACCTCCACGGGCGGATCGATGAGGCCGGTGGGGCGGATCACCTGCTCGACGAAGCTGCCGCCGGTCTGCTCGATCTCCCAGCCGCCGGGCGTGGCCGAGACGAACGCGGTCTGCGGCCGCATGGCGTTCCATTCCTCGAAGCGCAGCGGACGATTGTCCATGCACGAGGGCAGGCGAAAGCCGAACTCGGCGAGCGTGGCCTTGCGCCGGTAGTCGCCACGGAACATGCCGCCGATCTGCGGCACGGTGACGTGGCTCTCGTCCACGAACACCAGCGCGTTGTCGGGCAGGTACTCGAACAAGGTCGGCGGTGGCTCGCCGGGCTGGCGACCGGTCAGATAACGCGAGTAGTTCTCGATGCCGGCGCAGGAGCCGGTTGCCTCCATCATCTCCATGTCGAAGACGGTGCGCTGCTCCAGGCGTTGCGCCTCGAGCAGCTTGCCGGCGTCATACAACTCGTCGAGGCGCTGCTTCAGCTCGGTCTTGATGGCCTTGATCGCCTGCTGCAAGGTCGGCTTGGGCGTGACGTAGTGCGAGTTGGAGTAGACCTTGACCAGCTTCAGCTCGTCGGTCTTGTGGCCGGTGAGCGGATCGAACTCGGTGATGCTCTCGACCTCGTCGCCGAACAGCGAGAAGCGCCAGGCGCGGTCCTCCATGTGAGCCGGGAACAGCTCGATGGTGTCGCCGCGCACGCGGAACGAGCCGCGCACGAAGCTGGCGTCGTTGCGCCGGTAGTGCAGGGCCACGAGGTCGGCCAGCAGCTCGCGCTGGCTGATGGTGTCGCCGACCTTCACGGTGAAGGTCATGGCCGTGTAGGTCTCGACCGAGCCGATGCCGTAGATGCACGACACGCTGGCGACGATGATGACATCGTCGCGCTCCAGCAGCGAGCGCGTGGCGGCGTGGCGCATGCGGTCGATCTGCTCGTTCACCGACGACTCTTTCTCGATGTAGGTGTCGGTGCGCGGCACGTAGGCTTCGGGCTGGTAGTAGTCGTAGTAGGAGACGAAGTACTCGACCGCGTTGTCGGGGAAGAAGCTCTTGAACTCGCCGTAGAGCTGGGCGGCCAGCGTCTTGTTCGGAGCCAGGATCAGCGCCGGGCGCTGCGTGGCGGCGATGACGTGCGCCATGGTGAAGGTCTTGCCCGAGCCGGTGACGCCGAGCAACACCTGGTCGCGCTCGTGCTGGCCGACGCCGGCCACCAGCTCGGCGATGGCTTGCGGCTGGTCGCCGCGCGGCTCGTAGTCGGAGACGAGCGTGAGCGGGATGCCGCCTTCGGATTTCTCCGGCCGCTCCGGCCGGTGCGGCGTGAACGCGGGCATGCCGCCGGAGACCAGCGGATGGTTGGCGATCATCGGCTGGCGGCTGAGCAGCTCGCGGGCGCGCTCGGAGCGCTCCTCGGGCTTGGCGAGCAGCGCGTTCAGCGCCGCGCTGGGCGAGAAGTCCTCGGGCTTGGGCCGCACCGAGCGGAGCGCGGGGAGGGTGGGGCGCGGGTCGGCGTCGTCAGACGGCGCGCGACCCGAGGGCGAGCGCGGCAGGAACGGCGCCTGCGGCGCCTCGCCGAAACCGCGGGTGCCGGGCGTGCCGACGGCCGTCTCGGCCGGCGGCGCGGGCGGCTTGCCCGACTTGCCGCGCGAGGCGCGTGGGCGGGGTGTGGAGTTGGTGGCTGGTTTGCGTGCCATGCGCGATATATGGCGCGAGGCGGGGACGGGAGCAACCGATCAGGCAAACCTGCGCACGCCTCAGCGCGGGTGATCGAGAAAGAATTTGAGGATGACATCGGTGGCGGGGTAGCTGCCGGGAGTCCCGCCCGGCCAAACGTGCCCTTTGCAACCCTCAACGTTGCTGTCGAACACATCGAGCACTGTGTCTGCCCGCGCGCTGCCCACGCCGGAGCAGGCGTGGGTCACCGTCTCGGCCAGTACGCTGCAGCCGGACTGTCCCGTCACCGCGCCGGTGCTCTCGGCCGCGCAACCGTTGTCACGCGCCCATGTGCCGACCGTCGTGCGCAACGTCTGGTTCAGCTTCTCGACATTGCCGAGAAAAACGAGGGCCAGCGTTTGATCCTTGTTGGACACGATCACGCGCGTCGGCACCGGGGCCTGCCGCAGCTCCGGGCAGATCGGTTGGGTGGGATTGCTCCAAGGAAAGCCCGGCGCCATGACCACCGGCGCGATGGCTGCGATCCTGTTCCCGAACTGGTTGCGCGCCGCCTCGCAGGCGAGCACCGCAGCCATGGCGCCGCCGTTGGAGCCGCCCGAGACGAAGATGCGATTGCGATCGAAGCACAGCTTCTCGGTCATGATGCGCAGCAGCTCGTCGATGAACTTCAGGTCGCTGATGCCTTCGCGCCTGATCTCGCCCTCGCGCCCCGCCCACGTCGTGAAGGGCCAGGAGTCCGGCTGCGCCACGATGAAGCCGGCCGCCATGCCTTTCCGGCTCATCAGGTTGCCCGCGTCGTGGTCCTGACCGGGTCTGGGCGAGTTGTCGGAGTTGGTGCCATGCAGGTCGATGACGAGCGGCAGCGGCTCGCGCGTGGTGTCGGGGTGATGTGCTGGCACGTGCACGTTGAAGGTTCGTTTGACGACCCGGCCGAGCACCCCGGTCTGCGTGATGGGCCAGAGGGCTTCGGTGTACTTGCCTTCCGGCAGACGCGGCCGGTCAGCCGCGCATCCCGGCGTCGGCTCCGGCGCTGCGCGCGCGTCTGGTGCAGCGACGGTCAGCGCGGCGATTGTGGCGAGCGCGACAACGGTGGTGCGCAGATAGCGCATCGCAAGTCCCCCCTCGGCGATGGCGGATGGTGCGATGACGGATACGGGCGGACTATGGGGAGAGTGGGGCGGCCAACGCTGCGCGAGATCAGCGACGGCGCGGGCGGCTGGAGGGCGAGCGCGGCAGGAACGGCGCCTGCGGCGCCTCGCCGAAGCCGCGGGTGCCGGGCGTGCCGACGGCCGTCTCGGCCGGCGGCGCGGGCGGCTTGCCCGACTTGCCGCGCGAGGGGCGTGGCTTTGGCGTGCTGTCCGACGTGGGCTTGCGTGGCATGCGCGATATATGGCGCGGAGCGGGGTGTGAGGGCAAGTTGAGAGAATAAAGAAGAGCCTGCCGAAAACTCGCTACCAATCAACCAGGCGCGTCGACTAGAAACAAAGGAGTGGGCAACGCCCTACGCAGCACCGTTATTCTTGGTAGCATAAGGCACGATCCAGCATTGGCGTTGCGAGGGGTAATGACCCAGGAAGCCGACGAAAGAATTGAGGCAGACGACGATGGCGACGAAGTCGTGCCGAAGGTTTCTTATGAGGTAACGAGCTTCGGTTCTGATCCTGAAGTGGAGCTTCTCGTCAAGCGCTTGAATCGCAATGACATCATCATACCTACGTTCCAACGCGACTACGTTTGGCGGCAGCCAGAAGCTTCAAAGTTCATTGAATCCCTACTTCTCGGCCTCCCGGTGCCCGGACTGTTCTTTGCCACCGATGCCAACACGAACAAACAACTCGTTATCGACGGCCAGCAAAGACCTAGGACGCTTCAGTTCTTCTATAACGGCTTCTTCAATCCCAGGCCCGGGGATGCGACTCAGCGCACATTCACTCTGACCAAAGTTCAGGAGCCCTTCGAGGGCCTAACTTATGCGACTTTTCCGGAACATGACCGCATTCGGCTGGATACTTCCATCATCCATGCGACGACGATAAAGCAAACCAAGCCAGCAGGCGACGATACGAGCCTCTACCACATATTCGAACGGCTTAACAGTGGTGGGCGGCGTTTGACGGATCAAGAAATGCGACTTGCGATCTACCATGGATCGCTTATTGACCTGGTAAAGGACCTAAACGACTACGCGCCGTGGCGAAAAATTTTTGGAAAGCCACATACTCGGCTGAAAGATCAAGAGCTTATTCTCCGATTCTTCGCGCTATTTCATGGACTCGATGACTATCAACGTCCCTTGTCTGAGTTTCTGAATAAGTATGCGGGTCGCAATCGAGACGCACCTCCCATGACTGCGGACGCAATGGCGAAGCTATTCCGAAGTACTGTGGACATGTTTGCTAAGTCGCTGCCTGGACGGCCTTTCAGACTGACAACGTCTCTTAATGTCGCCGTATACGACTCTGTGCATGGTCGGTTTAGCCAAGCGCATCGAAGCAAACAACAAAGCACCCGACAAAAAAGCTGTTGCAGCAGCATATGCAAAGCTTCTGCAGGATGACTCCTACATTGAAGCAGCGTCCCGCTCTACTGCCGACCAGTTATTTGTAAAAAGGCGTGTTGATCGGGCAATTCAGGCGTTTTCCAAGTGCTGATCCATGAAGTTGAAAAACTTGAGCTCGCAATATCAGCGGCGCACCTGGCTGATAGCCCAAGCGAATGGGTTGCCGGCGGAACAATTAGAGCTGCGTGCGCATTGGGCTCGCTACATCTGCGTATTATCGTCTGGCTTTCTGGAGACCTCACTAAAGGAGGTGTACGCGCATTATGCGCGCTCTTGTAGCGCTCCGGGAGTTGGCGACTACGTTGAGTTACAACTTGAGCGCGTCCAGAATCCGAAAGCGAGTCGCTTCGTAGAAACGGCGCAAGCCTTTAATAAGCGGTGGGCGAGTGATTTGAGTGTCTTTCTCGAGGAAGACGGTCGGAAGGAAGCGATTGACGCAATTATGGCAAACCGCCATCAAATTGCTCATGGAAAAGATTCCGGCATCACCTTGGCGAGAGTTAGTGACTATTTAGCCAAGAGTGTAAGGGTCATAGAGTTCATCGAAGCACAGTGTGACCTAGAGAAAACATGACCGCTCTCATCCTTGCTTAGTCACGCGCGCATCACTCCCACCCCTCGCGTACCCCATGTCGGCATCGCATTCCAACTCCAGCCAGCCGTGGCGCGTCGCCTCCGAGATCGAGAGCTTGCGAAGGTGCAAAGACGATTCAGCCAAATCGGAAAGACGCTAGCCCGCTAGTGGCGCGTGCATTCGGTCGCACGGTTTTCCCTCATCTTGTCATGGTCGGGCTTGTCCCGACCATCCATCCATCAACGAGCGCGGCGTTTGTGGAGAGATGGATCCTCGGGACAAGCCCGAGGATGACACTTGTGGATGTGGTGCGGGTTGAGTGAGTGCGGCGCGCTGGAGCTGGCGCCGAGCAAGTTGGCTGCCCCTCACCCTAACCCTCTCCCCGTGAAGTACGGGGAGAGGGAATGGACATCACCCCCCACCATTCGCGTGGCTTATCTCGCCGTCGCGGGCCATGTCCACCCAGCCGTGGCGCGTCGCCTCCCAGATCGAGAGCGTCGGGCCGGGGAAGGTCGGGTCGGCGAAGGTGCCGATGGCGACGGCGACGAAGCCGGGGAAGCCTTCGCCCTCCCAGTACACGGTCGAGCCGCACGTCGGGCAGAAGCGGAAGGTGAGCGCGTTGCCGCTCTCGGCCTCGCGCGTGTAGGTGCTGGCCTCGCCGGTCACCGTGATGCGCTCGCGCGGATAGCGCGCCTGGTTGCTCAGCACCGCGCCGGTGCGCCGCTGGCATTCGACGCAGTGGCACATGGAGATGCGCACCGGGTCGTCCTCGGCGGTGAGGCTGAGTTGTCCGCAGTTGCAGGCGGCGCGGCGGGTGGTGGGCGGCGTGGTCATGGGGCGGCGGCTCCGTGGGTTATCTACGCTAGAGTACCTTTCCGATTGAAGTAGAACCACCCCACCACTGCGTTCCCGGAAGCGCGCACTTTGCCTCTCGTTGCGCGCCTTCGGCACGACGCGCGCAGGCTGCACCTCTATCTCTGGCGTCATTCCGGCCCCGCATGCACGCGCGTGTACGTGCACGCGGAAATGGGCCGGAACCCAGGCGCACTGCAACAAACTCTTCGTCGAGGTCGTGAACCGCTTCGATAGCCGCGAAGAAGCACGGCATGGCGCTTCAAACAGCACACGTGGACGCGCATCCGGGTTCCGGCCGATTCCCGCTTTGCGCATCAAGCGGCTTCGCCGCGATACGCGCAAAGCGGCGCCGGAATGACGTTTGGGGTGAGCATGTGCCGTGACGGAAGGCCGACGCGGAGCGAAGACGCTATGTAGGCGGCCGCTCACTCGCCCATCGCGGTGCGCCAGAGTAGAGGGCGACCGAGGCGCGTCGGGAGGATGCGCATGGCCAACTGGTTCGGGTCGTGGGGCGCTACTTGCGTGCGCTCAGGCGGGCTTTACTTCTCCGGCCGTGAGGCTCAGCGCGGCGAGCTCTCCCGCGGAAAGCTTTCTGGCAACGGACATCGCTCCAGCCACAGCCTCGGCGCCTTTGGCCAAATACTTCGTGGTTGCCTCGATGGCCTTGTCCGGGGTCGCAATGGCCACGTTGAAATATTTGAACGATGGCGCGCCGCGCTCCCGCATGGTGGGGGAGCGCCATGGAGCATCGGGCGCCCCTACCTCGGGCTCTGGGGGAACGGTGACTTGGACGATCCAGCCTGATGGTTCTTTGTCTGTCATGCGACACGTATGGCACGTGTCGCGAGCGATAGCCATCCCGCAGATCGCATAGACACGGTAGCCGATGCGCGAGATGGGCGGCTCGCGGTCCTCGTTCTGCATGCGCCGAGGGTACGGCCGTGCGCGGCGGCGGGGATAAGTCGGTCTGCGGCCGTTAAGCCGGTTTGAGGTACGGCAACCGGCGCAACGGTAGGACAACGCTAGCGCAAGCATGCCGCAACGGCCCGTTAACATGAGGCAATGTTGCGCGCATGTTGATCGGGATGAGGCCAAGCGGAAGCGGCAGAAAAAGTAATCCCCGCTTGGAGGGCTCGCGCGATACTGGCGCGGTCTCGGATCACCGAGGTGCGCTGGTTCTGCAGTGGCGCGCCTCAGCCTGCGAGCCGGGAGCCGTCGTCCGTTTCCCTTGCTGTGGCTGGCCGCCAGACCAGCGGAGCGTCGCAGCGGGCGCGGAGATGGCCCGGGCCCGGGCATCGTTGAGCCCGTGAGCGCTAAGGTCGACCGGCTGAACGATGCCCGGCTCTGCCTTTCTCTTTATATCCCCGGGTCGCAGGACCGCGGGGCCGTTGCGCTAGTGTCCCGATCGTGAAGTTCGTCGGAGCGCGCCGCAACCGTTGAACGAACTTCGCGATCGAAAGGACACTAGCAAGTCTATTGATTTTAGTGTGATTCAGATCGAGAAATTCGCTCCAGGGACATGCGGCGAATACCGGCGAATTTCTCGATCATCACACTAGCGCGGCGCTTCCGCCTCTTGCCCGATGCCCTAATCCCGTCCATGTAGGCGCAACATATAAGCGGCGTACACGTGACACGCCGGGATGATGGGGGCGAGGGCATGCAGGCTGGCGGGCCTGTCGCGGTGGGGCGGACAGCAAGGCGTGGCGCAAGGTTCCTGGCGCTGCTGGGATTTTGGCTGGCGTCGGCGGGTCCGGCAGCGGCGCAAGGTGGGGCCTGCACGCGCATGCAGTTCGAGGCGGCGGTCAGCGATGCCGCCGGCGCGCTGCGCGATCTCAATGCGCAGAACCGTCCGCCGTTTCAGGAGAAGCTGCGCGCGCTCAAGGACAAGCGCGGCTGGAACCACGACCAGTTTCTCAAGGAAGCGACGCCGCTGGTGCAGGACGCCAAGATTGCCGAGTATGACAAGGAATCGAGCGATTTCCTCGAGAAGATTCAGAGCATGGGCGCGGAAGGCGCCGCGGCAAAAGAGCCCGACTGCACACAGCTCACGCAGCTTCGGTCGCACATGCAGTCGCTGGTCGCCAGCCAGAAAACCAAGTGGCAGTACATGCTGGAGCGGGTGGAGCGGGAGCTGGCGAAGTGACGGGCGAGGCCGCGGCTGAAGCGGACGCCGCGGCGCAGTCCCAATGGCGGCGCATCGCGCTCGGCGGTGGCGCCGGCATGTTCGTCGGCATGGGACTCGGGCGATTTTCCTATACGGCGATGGTGCCGGCGCTGGTGGAGTCGGGGGCGCTGACGGCGGTCGAGGCCGGCCACGTCGGCATGCTGAACCTGTTCGGGTTCATGGCCGGTGCGGCGTTGTCGGCGCGATTGCTGGCGGTGGCCTCGGCGCGCGGCGTGCTCGGCATGGCGATCGGCGTGGCAACGCTGGCGCTGGCGGCGTCGGCGGTGCCGGGGGGATTTGCCTGGCTCGGCTTCTGGCGCGGGCTCGTAGGTGTCGCGACCGGCACCATCATGGTGCTGGCGCTGGCGCTGATCACGGCCACGGCGCCGGAGCAGAAGCGGCCGGTGGCGGCGAGCTTCGTGTTCGCCGGCGTTGGGCTCGGTGTGCTGACGTCCGGCACGCTGGTGCCGGTGCTGTTGGACTATGGATTGGCGGCGGCGTGGGCCGGATTGGCCGTGGCCGCGCTCTTCGGCGTCGGGATCGCGCTGTGGGGTTGGGGCGCCGCGCCGGAGTTGCGTGCGCCCAAGAGGGTGGACGATGCGACACCGATTGGGTGGCGCGGGCTCGCAGGATTGCTGGTGGCGCACGCGCTGTTCTCGCTCGGCATCGTCCCGCACTCGCTGTACTGGGTCGACTACATCGCGCGCGGATTGGGTCAGGGGATTGCAGTGGGCGGCCTGCACTGGAGCTTGGTCGGGGTGTTCTCGGTGCTGGGGCCTTGGATGGCGGCGTGGCTGGCGTCGCGCTTTGGTGCGGCCATGGCGCTCGTCATCGGCTTCGTGGCGCTTGGGGTGGGTATCGGCGGGCCCGCGGTGTGGTCCTCGCTCGCCATTCTCATTGCATCATCGGCGCTGTTCGGCGCGCAGCCCGGCATGTCGAGCCTGATGGCAGTGAGGGCGCGCGAGCTGGGCTCGCCCCAGGCGATGCCGCGCGTGATGCGGGCCATGATCCTCGCCAACTCTTGCGGCTCGGTTGTCGGCGGCATTGCGGTGCCGGCACTCTATGGCGCGACGGAGAGCCATGCGGCCGTGTTCGCGCTGGGCGGCGCGGCGATGCTCGCTGGTGCGCTGGCGGTTTGGCCGAGGCACCGCGTCTAGAGGGTCGGGGACATAGGCACTTTAGCTGCAGCTTCGACTTGGTCTATGTTGCGTACCAAGAGCGTCGCGGGCTCGGTTTCCGAGCCATCGCGCCGAAATGAGAACGGGAGGAGACAGATGACCGATTACTCGCCGATCACACACAAGAAATTGCAGCGCCGAACGGTCCTGGCTGGCCTGGGCGCCACGGTGGCCGCCCCGCGCATTGCGCTTGGCCAAAGTGCAAACGTCATCCGTATCGGAGTGCCGACGAAGACCTACTGGCCGACCATCATTGCGGAGACGACCATCCGCCAGAAGCTGTTCGACAAAGAGGGCGTGAAGGCCGAGCTGACCATCTACCGCAGCGGCGCCGAGGGCTTCGAGGCGCTGGCTGCCGGGGCAGCCGACCTCATTCTCAACTCGTCGTCGAGTGTCGCCGCCGGCCTCAAGCGCGGCGTGAATGCGCGCTGCGTCGCCAACGGTGCCAACGGCTATTACGGCTGGCAGCTGGTCGTGAAGACGGATTCGCCGATTACCAAGGTATCCGAGATCGCGGGTAAGAAGGTCGGCATCACCTCGGCGGGGTCGGGCACAGATATCCTCGCTCTATGGACGATCGCCGAGCACAAGATCGAGTTCACTCGCGTCCCGCTCGGCGGTGGCGGCCTCGTGCCCAATATGCTGACCGGCAACATCGATGCGACGGTTCTCTATTCGCCGCTGACATACAAGGTGGTCGACGACAAGGTCGCACGCACGTTGATCGACTACGGCCAGGCGGTGCCGGCGCACTCGACCGGCAGCTGGATCGCCACCGACAAGGTCATCAAGGAAAAGCCGGAGACCCTGCAGAAGGCGCTGAACGCGATCTTCGGCGGCCTCGGCTTCCTGGTCGACAAAGCCAATCGGGAAGCCGCCGTTAAACTCGTGGCCGAGATCGACGAGATCCCGGAAGCGATCGCGGCGCGCGAACTCGACGGCAATATCATGCATCTGTCGCGCGACGGTGAGATGAAGCTCGAGTGGATGGAGCGTGCCCTCGACATGGGCCGCATGATCGGCATGAAGGATCTGGCGCCGGCGAGCGAGATTTTCGTCACTCAGTTCAAACCGGTGCCGACCAAGATCTGACACGGGCCCTATCGCAATCCGCCATCCGGCTGTGCGGTACATCGCACAGCCGGCTATCGTTCGAACCTCTCATTTTCCAGGTTTCTCGTGAAGCGTTCGCACAACATTCTCGTGCGGCTGGCAATGCTGGCTCTGGTGCTCGGGGCTTGGGAGTTCGCGCCGCGCGCCGGCATCGTCAACCCCATGCTTCTGCCGCCGCTCAGCGACGTGATGGCGACCCTGCAGGTCCAGCTCGCTCGTCCGGTCGTCCAGGAGGCGATTCTCGTCACGGCGCTGGAGGTCATCGTCGCCTTCGTCATTGCGGTTCCGATCGGCGCCGCCGCTGGAGTGGCGATTGCCGAGTTTCCTTATCTCGGCGCGATCTTCAAGCCGATGCTGTTCTACGTCTTCAGCATTCCCAAATCGATCTTCCTGCCACTGTTCATCCTCGTGTTCGGCATCGGCTTTCAGCAGAAGGTCGCCTATGCAGCCTTCACGACGGCTTTTGTGGTCCTTATGAGCGCGACGGCGGCGGTGGAGTCCGTCAAATCGGACTACATCCTGGTGGCGCGCTCATTCGGTGCGACGCCGCTGCAAATCCTGCGGCGCATCTACGTGCCGAGCATGATGCCCGTCCTGCTGGAGACGCTGCGCATCTCGATGATCTTCAATTTCACCGGCGTGATGATCGCAGAGATGTACGCATCTCGCACCGGGATCGGCCATCTGATCTCGAACTGGGGTGAGAATTTCCAGATGCCGCAGCTCTTCGCCGGCGTCATCATCCTTGCGGTGGTGGCCATCGCATTCAACGAAACCGTGCGTTTGCTGGAGGCTCGATGCAGCACGTGGCGAACGTAAAGGCGGCCCAGACGAGAGGGACGGCAATCGAGGTCGACCGCGTCAACCATGTCTACGCCGCCGCGGAAGGAGACGTGCCCGCATTGAGCAACGTTTCCATGAACGTCGGCAAAGGCCGCTTCGTCGTCATCGTCGGTCCGAGCGGATGCGGGAAGACCTCGCTGTTGATGATGATGGCGGGGCTGCGCCAGCAAAGCGAGGGCCGGATCCTTTGCCATGGGCAGCCGATCCTGAAGCCCGATCCCGAACGGGTCGGCGTCATCTTCCAGGAGGCGAGCCTTTTTCCCTGGCTGACGACTCTCGACAATATCGAATTCCCGCTGAGCCTGCGCGGGATGTCGCGCGCGGAGCGCCGCCGCAGATCCGAGCCGATGCTGTCGCTCGTGGGCCTCACGGGCTTTGGCGAGCGCTATCCACACGAACTGTCGGGCGGGATGAAGCAGCGCGTTTCGATCGCGCGCGGTCTCGTCCAGGATCCCCCGGTCCTATTGATGGACGAGCCTTTCGCCGCACTCGATGAGCAGACCCGCATGACCATGGGTCACGAGCTGCTGCGCATCTGGTCGACGACCAACAAGACGGTCGTTTTTATCACGCACAGCCTGACCGAGGCGGTCTACCTCGCCGACGAGGTGCTCGTGATGTCAGCGCGTCCTGGCCGGATCATCGATCACATCGAGGTCAATCTGCCACGCCCGCGCGCCTATGAGATGATGGCGACCGACACGTTCGGTCGCCTGCGCGACCGCATCTGGCAGCAGATCCGCAAGTCCACTTGAGGTCTTCGATGCAACGTCCCGATCCCAAGACCGTACGCTGGGGCATTCTGATCGTCCTTCTGGTCTTGTGGGAGGTTGTGCCGCTGACGGGCCTCCTGCCGGAGCTGTTTCTTCCGCGGCTGTCGAAGACGCTCGGCGTCCTGTGGACCGATTTGGACAAATATTCCGCGGCTCTGCTCGTCACTCTCTACGAGGTGGCACTCGCCATGGTGATCGCCTGCGGATTTGGCATTGTCGTCGGCGCCACTGTCGGCGGCATTGCGCTGCTGCGCGATCTGCTGCTGCCCGTTTTCTCCAGCCTCTATGCCGTGCCGATCGTCATTCTCTACCCTATCTTCACCGCCTGGTTCGGCATCGGCTCGCAGTCGAAGATCCTGTTCGCCGGCATCTACGGCTTTTTCCCGGTGATGCTTTCGACGGCGGCGGGTATACGCACCATCGATCCGCAATTCGTGCTTGCGGCACGCAGTATGGGAGCGACGCTGTATCAGCAGATCACGCGCGTCATCATTCCAGCATCGCTGCCGACGGTGTTCGGCGGATTGCGCCTCGGCGGCGCGCTTGCCATCATCGGCGTCGTCGTCTCCGAAATGCTCACGGCGTCGGCGGGCATCGGCTATCTCGTGACGCTGAACCGCACCATCCTGGACAGCCCTCGTGTCTTCGCCGGTATTTTGGCCATTCTCGCACTTTCGGTGGCTTATGACATCCTGGCGCGCGCGCTGGAACGGCGTATGGTCGTGTGGCAGTCGGCGGGACGCAAAGAGCAGACATCACCACGCCCGGTCGCGCAGGGCGCGCCGGCGCCAGCGGCGGCATAGAAGTATCGCTTGTATTCGGCAGCACAAGCTCCGGTCGCAAGCCAGCGCGCTCGGAACACACAGGGAAACGACCGATGCCCAACAGGATCCTGCCCACGACCGTGGTCGGCAGCTATCCGCAGCCCGATTGGCTCGTCAATCGCGAGATGTTGTCGAAGTCCGTGCCGCGCGTGCGCATGAACATCTGGCGCATTCCAGAGCCCATGCTCGAGCAAGCCCAGGATGACGCGACGATCCTGGCCATCCGCGATATGGAGCGGGCGGGCGTCGACGTCATCACCGACGGCGAGGCGCGCCGCGAGAGCTACTCCAACCGGTTTGCCACGGCGCTTGAAGGCATCGACGCATCGACGCCCGGCGAGGTGATCGCGCGCACGGGCAGCCAGGCGACGACGCCCGTGCCGCGCGTGGTCGGCCGCATCCGCCGCACGCACGCGGTCGAGGTGCGCGATATGCAGTTCCTTCGTCGCAACACCGATCGGCTGGCGAAGATCACGCTGCCCGGCCCGTTCACGATGAGCCAGCAGGCGAAGAACGAGTTCTACAAGGATGCCGACGAGATGGTGATGGACTATGCCGCCGCCGTGAATGCGGAAGCACATGATCTCGTCAACGCCGGCGCCGACGTCATTCAGCTCGACGAGCCGTGGCTGCGCAACGATCCCGACGCGGCAAGGCGCATTGCCGTGAAGGCCATCAACCGCGCGCTCGAAGGCATCAAGGTGCCCACCGTCGTGCATTTGTGCTTTGGCTATGCCGCGGTGGTGCCGGGGGCGAAGCCGGTCGGCTATTCTTTCCTGCCGGAGCTTGCCGATACGACGGCAGAACAAATCTCCATCGAAGCCGCTCAGCCCAAGCTCGATCTCGGCATTCTCAAGGAGCTGGCGCCGAAAAAAGTCATGCTTGGCGTGCTCGATCTCGGCGACAAGAGCGCCGAGACGCCCGAGCGTGTGGCAGAGCGCATCCGCGCCGGCCTGAAATTCGTGGCTGCCGACAAGCTCGTCCCTGCACCGGATTGCGGGATGAAATACATGTCGCGGGAGCTGGCCTTCGCAAAGCTGAAGGCCCTGGCGGACGGCGCGGCCCTCGTTCGTGCCGAGCTATCGTAGAAGCCTTGCTTTTTTGGCTATCCGCGGGCTCGCCCTTTCCCGGTCGCGATGCTATGCCAGACCTACGCAGGACGTCTCTGGTCCGCGTGCGCGGAGCACGAAGGAAGACCCGATGAAAGGCAGGGCATGCGCCGGCTGGTTGTCTTGAGCCTTATAATGGTGGCGGCGGTTTCGTACCGAGCCATAGGCGCCGGCGAGGAGGGGCTTGTGCGCGCCAAGGATGCAGCCGCCGCCATGCAGCGGGGCAGCGTCCAACAGGCGATTGATCTCTACACCGAGGCTTTGAAGGACCAGAATGTCCCGAACGATCGACGCGCCACGCTGCACAACGACCGCGGTGTCGCCTACCAGCGGCTCGACCAGCCGCGTGCTGCCATCGAGGACTTCAATCGCGCCGTGCAGCTCTTTCCCGAGGGGGCGTCGGCCTACAACAATCGTGGCATCGTGCTTCTGAGCCTTGGCCTCTACAGGGAGGCGATCAAGGACTTCGATCGCGCACTCGTGCTGGCACCCGGCTACGCGGCCGCCTTCAACAATCGCGCCAACGGCCTCGTCAAGCTGGGTGAGCAGGATGCTGCGATTCGCGATTTCTCGAAGGCCATCCAACTCAATTCAGCAAGTCCTGCTCCCCTGAACGGCCGGGCCCGGCTGCATCTGGCCCAGAACCGGCCGCACGCGGCACTGAGAGACATCAATCGTGCCGTAGGCTTCGATGCCAGGTTTGGCCCGGGCTATCGAGCCCGCGCCGAGGCCAAGCTCGTGCTGGAACGATACGAGGAGGCCATCGAGGACTTGAGCCGCGCCATCGCTTTCGATCCGAGCAATATCGAGATTTATCTGTTGCGCGGCCAAGCCTATCTCGCCGCCGACAATACCGCATCGGCGCTGAAGGACTTCGACAGGGCGCTCGAGATCGATCCCAAATCGGCGCGGGCGCTGGAAGTTCGTGGCTTTGCCAATGCCAAGGCGGATGCCCACAACGATGCCCTGAACGATTTGGGCCGAGCTATCGAGCTCGAGCCGCGCTCGGCGACGGCCTACGCCTATCGCGCATGGGTGTACAAGCAGATGGGGCAACCCGCACTCGGCCAGAGAGACATGGACCGGGCGTTGCGGCTCGAGCCTGGGCGCGCCGAGGTTCTTTGGGTGCGCGGGGAGATGCTGGAGGCGGCTGGGGAAACCGACGAAGCCGTGGCCGAGCTGAGAAAAGCCGTCGCCCTGAAGCCGATGTTGAGTGAAGCCGCTGCTGCACTCGAGCGTCTGGGAGCGGCGGCGGAAAGCGAAGTGACCGAAGTTCCCGGGCTGGCGCTCGATCGCTGGCAGGTGTTTGTGCGGGCGAACCGCTATCACGCGACCAGTCCTGAGTTTCCCAAGCTCACTGTGCCGCTGGAGATGATGAGCGAGGGGCAGCCGCGCCTCGTCGAATGGGACGCGAAGAAGCCTCCCTTCAAGGGCATTGGCGTCCTGCGATTTTCGGCGGGAAAAGTCGAGGGACCACGCGGGCTGGAGGATGTCGAGCACGCGGCCGTGCTCGATCTGCAAACGCGCACGGTGCTGGCTGTCGAGACCTTCCGGCAAGGCGATCGGCTGTCAACCTGGACCTGGGACGAGAACCGGCTGATGGTTGCGAGCGTGGACGGCTACACAGAGGAATACTCTCTCAGGCTCAAGAAGGAGGGATTGCCGGGCCAGCGCCGCATCACGAGCACCAATTCACCATGGAAATCCGGCAAAGGCGTCCCGTTCTGGGCGCCCTGGGCGCAGCAATTCGACGGCAATTCCGGCGATCGCGGCAATCGCCAGCCCAAGCAGCAGCCCAAGACGCTGTTCGATCTGCTCTTCAAGTAGCACACATGCCAGCCGGTGCCGCAAAGTGCTCGCCCGAAGGGTGTGTCTTGCCCACACAACGCGCAGTCGAGCACGTTACAATTCCCCTTTGAGCTGCTAGGACTATTGCATGAGGTTGAGACGGGCCCCGTACGGGCCCGGGGTGGCGTGTGCGTCTTTTTCACGTACGTGCCGCCCAAGATTTGAGGGTCCGATGACGATGCATGACGCGTGTGCACGGAGCGGTGTGGCAGTCGTTGGCCTTGTCATGATCGCGGGGGCGTTGTTGGCAGCCTGCGATCGTCCCCAGGCCAAAAACGAGGCCAAGGGCGCAGCAGCTCCGGCCGTAACCGTCAGCCGGCCGCTCATCGAGCCAATCATCGATTGGGACGAGTACACCGGCCGGTTCGATGCCATCGACACTGTGGACGTGCGAACCCGCGTGTCCGGCCATCTGGATGTGGTGGCTTTCAAGGACGGCCAGATCGTGCAGAAGGGCGACTTGCTCTACGTCCTCGATCCACGGTCGTTCGAACGGGCGCTGGAGCAGGCGAAGGCGGAGCTGGCGCAAGTGCAGACCAAGGCCGACAATCTGGTTGCCGACGTCGAGCGCGGCAAACCGCTCCTGGAGCGGCGGATCATGTCGGAGAAGACCTTCGAGGACCGTAGTAATCTGCTGAAGGAGGCCCTGGCGGCGGTGAAAGTCTCGCAGGCCAAAACCGCCACGGCCGAGCTCGAGCTTTCGTTCACCCGCATCACGGCTCCGATTGCTGGCCGCATCAGCCGTTCGTCAGTCAGTCAAGGCAGCTGGGTTTCGGCCGGGGCAGCCAGCAACCCGACGCTGCTCACCACGATCGTCACCCAGGATCCAATTCACATCTACTTCGATGTGAGCGAGAACAACTACATCAAGTACAAGCGGCTGGTCGAGCGTGACGGCGGCTCGGGAGCGGCACAGCTCGGCACCACGGTGGAATTGGCGCTGCCCGACGAGACCAGGTTCGCGCACAAGGGCCAGCTCGATTTCATCGACAATCGGCTGGATGCCGGTACCGCGACGCTGCGTGTGCGGGCGGTGGTGGACAACAAGGCGCAGCTGTTCTCGCCGGGCATGTTCGCGCGCGTACGTCTGGCCGGCTCGAGCAGATATGATGCCGTGCTCCTCCCTGACGAGGCGATCGCCACGGATCAGAGTAGCAAATATGTTCTCGTGGTCGCCGAGGACGGCACGGTGTCGCGCAAGACGGTGCGGTTGGGGCCCGTGATCAATGGACTGAGGGTCGTCCGAGAGGGTGTAGGGGCCGAGGACTGGACCGTAACGAAAGGCCTTCAGCGCGCCCGGCCGGGTGAGAAAGTGCAGGCGAGCCGCGAGCAGATCAAGCTGTCGCACTCCGGCGCTCACAGCCTGTCGACGCCTGCACCCTAATCCGCGAGACGGGCCATGCACTTCAGCCGGTTCTTCATTGCCCGCCCGATCTTCGCGGCCGTCCTGTCGCTGTTCATCACGATCGTCGGCATCATCTCTTATTTCGGACTGCCTCTCACCCAGTTTCCCGAGATCGTTCCGCCGACGGTGACGGTCTCAGCTACCTATTCCGGCGCCAGTGCGCAAACCGTGGCCGATACGGTCGCCGCCGTCATCGAGCAGGAGGTGAACGGCGTCGAGAACATGATCTACATGTACTCGCAGTCGACGAGCGACGGCGCCATGACGCTCACCGTCACGTTCGACATCGGCACGGACATCGATAAGGCCCAGGTGCTGGTGCAGAACCGCGTGGCGTCGGCCGAGCCGCGGTTGCCGGAAGAAGTGCGGCGATCCGGCGTCACGGTCCGCAAGAACAATCCCGACCTGCTGCTCGTCGTGCATATGGTCTCGGCCGACCGGACCTATGACCAGCTCTACATCTCGAATTACGCGCTGCTCAATGTTCGCGACGTGCTGGCCCGCATCGAGGGAGCGGGCTCCGTCAACCTGTTCGGTGCGCGCGAATACTCGATGCGCGTGTGGCTCGATCCGGAGCGCATTGCGGCCCTCAACATGACAGCCGAGGAGGTCGTCTCAGCCCTGCGCCAGCAGAACGTCCAGGTCGCTGGCGGCATGATCGCCGAGCCGCCGATGCGACAGACCGGCGCGTTTCAGGTGCCGTTGCAGTTCAAGGGTCGGCTGCGGGACGCGTCGGAGTTCGAAGATATCATCATAAAGTCGGGGCGTGACGGGCGTGTCGTCCTGCTCAAGGATGTGGCTCGCGTGGAGCTTGGCGCGCTGAACTACGCGACCTATGGCTATCAGAACGGCGTTCCCGCCATCGTAGTGGCCGTCACGCAGGCCCCGGGCTCCGACGCGCTGAAGACGGCCAACGCCATCAAGGCTGCCATGGTCGAGATCTCGAAGTCGTTCCCGCGCGGCCTCGAGTATCGCATCGTCTACAACCCGACCGAGTTCATCGAGGTCTCGATCCGAGAGCTCTACAAGACCATTCTCGAAGCCATCGCCATGGTGGTCCTCGTCATCCTGCTTTTCCTGCAGACCTGGCGGGCGACGGTCATCCCGGTCATCGCCATTCCCGTCTCCCTCATCGGCACCTGCGCCATGATGCTGATGCTGGGCTACTCGATCAACACGCTGACGCTGTTCGGACTCGTGCTGGCGGTCGGCATTGCGGTCGACGACGCGATCGTGGTGGTGGAGAACGTGGAGCGCCGCCTGAAGGAGGGTCTGGCGCCGGGCGACGCGGCGCGCGCGACCATGGACGAGGTCGGAACTGCCCTCATCTCGATCGCGCTGGTGCTCTCCGCGGTATTCATCCCGACAGCGTTTGTGAGCGGCATCACTGGCCAGTTCTACCGGCAGTTCGCGGTCACGATTGCTTCGGCCACGATCATCTCGGCCTTCGTGTCGTTGACACTGTCGCCGGCGCTGGCGGCGATTCTGTTCAAGCCTCACGACCATCACGCCAAGTCATGGATCGTGATGGCGCCGGTTCACATGCTCTTCAGAATTTTCAATCTCGGGTTCAGTGCTCTGGCTCGAGGCTATAGCGCTCTCGTGCGCACGCTCGCACGTTTCACTGTGCCGATGCTCGTCTTGTACGCCGGCTTGATTGCCTTCGCGATCACCTTCGTCATGCAGATGCCGACCGGGTTCATACCCGCCCTCGATCGCGGCATCCTTATCGTCTCGCTTCAGCTTCCTCCCGGCGCTTCGCTCGAGAGGACCGACCAGGTGGTCAAGACGGTGCAGGATGTCCTGCATGCGACGCCGGGCATCAAGTACACTAATGGTTACACCGGCCGTTCGGGCTCGACCTTTACCAACGGCTCGAATGTGGCGGCAATTTTCTGCGTGCTCGACGATTTCGTGGAGCGCCACGACAAGGGGCTATCCGTTCAGAATGTCGCTCAGGATGTGCGCGAGCGGCTGGCACGAGACATCCGCGAGGCCACTGCGCTGGTTTTCATACCTCCGCCCGTGCGCGGCGTCGGCGGTACGAGCGGCTTTTCCATGCGGCTCCAGGACCGGGCTGGCATCGGCTCGGAGGCGTTCTCGCGGGCGGCGCAGGAGCTGATCCGGGCGGCGAATGCTACGCCCGGTATCGTCAATACGTTCACAACGTTCTCGACGGGTACACCGCAGATCTTCGTCGATGTCGATCGCGTGAAGGCACAGATGCTGCGCGTGCCCATGGCCAACATCTTCGAAGCGCTGCGCGTTTACATGGGGTCAGCCTATGTCAACGACTTCAACATGTTCGGCCGCACGTATCGCGTGACGGCCCAGGCCGATGGCGCGTTCCGGCTCGACGCGGAGAACATCAGCCGCATTCGCGTACGCAATGTCGATGGGCAAATGGTGCCGTTAGGCAGCCTCGTGACCTTCCGCGAGACGACCGGACCCGATCGCGTGCCGCGCTACAACTTGTTCCCGGCCATCGAGATCAATGGCCAGTCGGCAGCTGGCGTCAGCTCCGGCCAGGCGCTCGCGATCATGCAGGACCTTGCCGTTCGCACACTGCCGGTCGGCGTCACCTATGAATGGACAGATCTTTCCTATCAGGAGAAGAAAACCGGTCGCACGGGCTATTACATCTTCGTGCTGTCGGTGTTGTTCGTGTTCCTGGCGCTGGCGGCGCAGTACGAGAGCTGGTCATTGCCGTTCGCCATCATCCTGATCGTGCCGATGTGCCTGTTGTCGGCCGTCTTCGGCGTCTGGTTGCACGGGCAGGACATCAACATTCTCACACAGGTCAGTTTCGTTGTCCTGATCGGGCTTGCCGCCAAGAACGCGATTCTCATCGTCGAGTTCGCGCGTCAGCTCGAAGACAGAGGTCATGATATTGTTTCCGCCGCGGTGGAGGCCTGTCAGCTTCGCCTGCGGCCTGTTCTGATGACCTCCATGGCTTTCACCAGCGGCGTGCTCCCGCTCTATTTCTCCAAGGGTGCGGGTGCGGAGATGCGCAACGCGCTCGGGACTGGTGTGTTCTGGGGCATGATAGGCGTGACCCTTTTCGGCCTGATCTTCACGCCGGTGTTCTATGTGGTCATGCGCAAGCTTGTGACGCGTCGGAAAAGGACACCTGCGCAGGCTGCGCAACCGGCGGAATAGTCACTCCAGCGCCCATCTGGCACTCCGCTTCTCGGCGAAAGAGGCAAGGCCCTCGGCCGCCTGGGGGCTTCGACGCTTGGCGGCATGGCTTTTCACGAGGCGTTCGAGCGTTGCGGGCTCGAAGCCGCCCCACGCGCTTTCGAGAATTGTGGCCTTGGTCTCGGCGATGGCCTTCGGATCGTTCTCCAGGAGCTGATCGACCACTCGGGCGCCTGTAGCCTCGAGTGTATCGATAGGAACGACCTCGTGCACGAGACCGAGGCGGTGTGCCATCTCGGCCCCGAACCGTTCGCCGGTCAGCGCATACCGGCGCACTTGGCGAGCAGAGATGGCGTCATTGAGCTGCGGGATGATGATGGCGGCAGTCAGTCCCCACCGCACCTCGGTGATGGAAAACACGGCATTGTCGGCGGCAATGACGATGTCGCAGGCCGCGACGATGCCGGTGCCGCCGCCAAAACAGGCGCCTTGCACCATTGCTACCACTGGAACCGGGAGCCGGTTCAGCCGGTCGACCGCCAGTGCTGTGGCACGCGAGACAACCTCGTTCTCCGCCAACGACTGAACCCTGACCGCATCCATCCACTTGAGATCGGCGCCTGCCTGAAAATGACGCCCGTTTCCCTTGAGGACCACCGTGCGCAGGTTTGGTTTGCGCCCGAGATCGTCCATCGCCGACAACAGGCCTTGGATCAGGTCGCCGTTGTAGGCATTGTTGACCTCGGGCCGGTTGAAGGTGACGGTGGCGACGCCTCGCGGGTCGAGGCTCGTGAGCACGGGCGGTTGCGGCATGACGGCGGCTCTCCGAGTGTGGGCGCAATGCAATAAGGGTCGCAAAAGCCTCTCGCGCGGCGAAAAGCTCACAGCATGGTGATGTGTAGGCTGTTTCGTCGCCAATATCGAATAAGCTATACCGCAGGCGGTAGGCTTGGGCAGGGTCTTGCAATCGCCGCAAACGACCTCTAGCCGGATGTGCAAGCATCGGCCGGGGCGACGTTCGCACGATCGAGGGTTCCGAAGAAACCACGAGCATGGATTGCGAGAGAGCCATGAGCAGCGGTGGCGGCGGCGTGATGCGGAATTCAGCGAACGGACAGACACGGCAATCCCGCGCCAGGGCACTGCTTCTCTGCGCGTCGTTTGCCTCGGCTGTACTTTTCGCAGCACCGCCTGGCGCACTGGCGCAGGCCCAAGAGGCGCGCTGGTGGGAGCAGATTCCGGGCTTCGGAAACCCCGGCGGCTACACCGAAGGCCGCCGTAGCGACGAGCCTCGCAATCGAGACCAGGCGCCGCAGGCTCTGAACGATCTGCGTCAGAGATTCCACGCCGCTGCGCAGCGATGCCATGCTGGCAGCGTTCGACGATGCCATCGCCCGGTATCAGCAGGTGGTCGCCAAGGGTGGCTGGGGAACCATTCCCGGACCGCGCATGATCCGGCCGGGTGACGATGACGAGCGCGTAACCCAGGTACGTCGCCGTCTGATCATGAGCGGCGATCTGCGACCGAGCCAAGCCTATCAGTCCTACACCTTCGACGGAGAGCTAGAGGTGGCGGTGCGCCGGTTCCAGGAGCGCCAGGGTCTCCGGGTCTCCGGCCGGGTCGATCAAGCGACGTTGCAAGCCATGAACGTACCGGCGGCGGCGCGGCTGGCGCAACTTCGGCTCAACCAGCAGCGCGCCCGCGACCTGATCAGCCAGCGGATGGAGGACCGGTACATTCTCGTCAACGTTGCCGGCTTTCAGCTCGAGGCGGTGGAGCGTCACAACGTCGAGCAGCGGCATCGGGTGATCGCTGGCAAGCCCGAGCGGCAGACGCCGACGGTCAAGGCCACGATCCGGGCCCTCAACTTCTTCCCCTACTGGCGTGTGCCCGACAGCGTCGCCAATCTCGATCTCATCCCGCGACTGGTCAAGGAGCCCGAGTATCTGGCCAAGGAGCAGATTCGCGTGTTGACGGGCTCCTTCAACGGCCCCGAGATCGCCTCGAGCAACATCGATTGGCGCCAGGCCGATGCAACCCGCATCAAGTTCCGACAGGATCCCGGCCCGCAGAATGCTCTGGGGCTCGTGCGTATCGACATGCCGAACGAGCACGGCGTCTACATGCACGACACGCCAATGAAGAAGCTGTTCGAGCAACGTGGCCGCGCCTTCAGCGCAGGATGCGTGCGCGTGCAGGATGTGTTCGGCTTGGTGGCGTGGATCGCGCGCGACGAGCCGAACGGCGTGGATCGCCAGCGCATCGAGGATATTTTGGCGGCAGGGCAGGCCGTGGATATTCAGCTCACACGGCCGCTACCGGTCTATTTCACCTACCTCACCGCGTGGGTCGACGCTGACGGCAAACCCGAATTCAGGCCCGACATCTATGGGCGGGACGGCCTCAAGGAGCTTTCGAGCGACCGCGAGCGCGATCCTGATGCCCCGCCGCCGCCCACGCAGGCGCTCGCGCCCTGAGCTGAATGCAACCGCAACCTTGCGTATCTCGATGCCCGGTCTCTTGACCGGGCATTCGCTTTTGGTGACGCTTCTGCCGTTCGGCCACAGGGCCGGCATCACCGCGTGAGGGACTCCATGCTGCAGCTGGCAGGCTACGCCAACCGCCTTTCCGTGCGTCCAGGGGAAACGATCGAGTTCAAGGTCTCCAGCCAGTTGTCCGACCCTTACAGCGCTCGGCTCGTGCGCGTCATATCCGCGGACCCCAATCCGGCCGGGCCAGGACTGCGCGAGGAGCCCGTCGCCTCCTCGATTGAGCGATCCTATTCCTCGCACGAGCAGCCCGTGCATCTCGGATCGTTTGCGCGCATCGAGGCCGGACGCGATCTGGCCGCTGCAGGCCAAATCACCTTCGTCGCTACGATTTGGCCCACGACGCCCGGCAGCGGACGCCGGCAAGGCATTGTCTCGGCCTATGATCCGAACGTGCGCTTGGGCTTCGCGCTGGCCATCGGCGAGGATGGCAGCGCAGAGGCGTTGCTGGGGACCACACGGGTCAAGACGCGGGTCCCATGCGGACGGCGGGCATGGTATCGCGTCTGGGCCACCTACGATGGCGAATCCCGCATGTTGCGCGTGGGGCAAGTTGCGCTGGCTCGGGGCCGCCCGGCCGGTCCGTCGGTGACAGCGGAGATCCCGGTGGATGTGGCGCCATCGCTTCCGCCGGCCGGAATGCCATGGCTGATCGGGGCATTGGGTGGCGCGCCGGTGCGCGGACACTTCAACGGCAAGATCGAGCGCCCGATGGTGTTCGAGGCCGCCTTGTCGCCGGAGCAGATCGAAGCTGCAGCGAGCGGCAAGGAGACGAAAGGACTTGTCGCAGCCTGGGACTTCGCGCGCGAGATGTCATCCGTGCGCGTCATCGATACCGGACCGCACAGCCACCACGGGACGCTGGTCAACCTGCCGGCGCGCGCCATGACGGGCTCCACATGGAGCGGCCGCGAAATGTGCTTTCGCCATGCACCGGCTGAATACGCCGCCATCCACTTCCACGAGGATGATCTCTACGACTGCGGATGGCAGACGGATTTCGTATGGCAGGTGCCCGAGGGTACGCGCTCGGGTATCTATGCCGTGCGCCTGATGTGCGGCGATGCGGAAGAAAACATCCCGTTCTACGTGCTGCCGCCCAAGGGCAAGCGTACGGCCGACCTTTGCGTGCTGATGTCGACGTACACCTACACGGTCTATCACAACAACGCGCGGGTGGAGTGGGCCAACCCGGCGTGGGTAAAGATGTGGAAGGAGCAAGCTGCCGCCTGGGGTGCCTTTCCCTGCAATCCCGGCGAGCACCGCGAGTACGGGCTGTCGACCTACAACTTTCACACTGACGGTAGCGGCATCTGCCATGCGTCATGGCTGCGGCCGATGCTGACCATGCGCTGCGGCTACATTACATATCCCGATGACAAGATTCGCGGCTCGGGGCTGCGCCATTTCCCCGCCGATACGCATCTCATCGCCTGGCTGGAGGCGAAGGGCTACAGCTACGACATCATCACGGATGAGGAGCTCGACTACGAAGGCATCGACCTTATCAAGCCCTATCGGACAGTCATGACGGGCACACACCCGGAGTATCACACCGGCGCAATGCTCGATGCGCTGCAGGCGTATCGCGATGGTGGCGGGCGTCTCGTCTACCTCGGTGGCAACGGGTTTTACTGGAAAGTCGCGCGGCACAAGGAGGTGCCTGGCGCCATCGAGATCCGGCGCGGGGAGGGTGGTATACGAGCGTGGGCGGCGGAGCCCGGCGAATACTACAACGCCTTCGACGGAGAGTACGGCGGCTTGTGGCGGCGCAACGGCCGACCGCCGCAGAGTCTGGTCGGCGTCGGCTTCACGGCGCAGGGTAATTTCGTCGGCTCGTACTATCGCCGCAGCGAGGACGCGCTGTCGTCGCGTGCGGCGTGGATATTGGATGGTGTGAGCGACGAGAAGATCGGCGATTTCGGCCTCTCAGGCCACGGGGCGGCGGGTTTCGAGCTCGACCGGGCGGAGCACCGCCTCGGAACGCCGGCGCACGCGATCGTGCTCGCGCGGTCGGAAGGCCACAAGCCGGAAGCGCCGTGGGTTCTCGTGCCGGAGGAGCAGCTCACGCATCTCGTCACGTGGGCTCTCGAGCCGGCGCCCAAGCTGATCCGCGCCGACATGACGTTTTTCGAGGCACCCGGCAATGGGGCGGTGTTCTCGACAGGCTCGATCACGTTTGGTGGATCGCTGCCCTACAACAACTTCGACAACAATTGTTCGCGTATCCTGCAGAACGTGCTCGACAGGTTCCTCGACCCGGACGCGATTTTCCCCCTGCCCAAGTAGACGGCGCACGAAAAGTACATTGGCGTTAAGGTTGAGGCGTCAATTGATGCGCTGCGGTGTGGCGCGCGCGCCGGTTGCGCTTGCTCCGTACTGCGGTGTGCGCGACATTGGTCGTCAGACTACGCATGAAGGGGGTGATGACGAGGAGACTCCTGATGAACCTCACGGCGTTGATCATTCAGCTCATCAGTGGCGCGATCGGCGGCAATGCGGTCGGAGCTGCAAAGGACACGGGCCTCGGAACGCTCGGTAATACCATTGCCGGCGCACTCGGCGGCGGCGTTGGCGGACAGATCCTGAGCTCGATTCTGGGTCTGGGCAGCGCCACGGCCATGGCTGGGCTCGACGTCGGTACGATCGTTTCCGGCTTCTTGACCGGCGGCATCAGTGGCGGCATCACCGCCCTCGTCATCGGCCTGATCAAGGCCAAGATGGCCGCCTGACAGGCAAGACTCGTCACGATGCGCGAGCTGGCTGCAATCGGAGCGGCTCCTGCTGACCGGAAGGTGCGCTTTCGCGCCGTTACGAGTGCGATCACTGCTCAGAGCGTGGCTGTGAACTGCTGCTCTCCGCCTTCTTGGCGTAACCAACGTGACGCTCGATGGCCTCCTGTTCCCAAGGGTGTGGGCGGCACTTGCAGCTCGGCTGGTAGGTCGTCTGATACAAGAACGCGCCGCGCAGCTGCGTATACGGCTGGCCATCGAGGCTCACCAGGTCCTCGGGACCGCCATCAGGATTCGCGTAGTAGTGCAGTCCGACTGGTGACTCACAGCTCTTCTGGCAGGTTTCGCTGTCCCGCTTCAGGTTGGACTTGGTCGTGGCAAAGCTGATGGGCCAAAAGAAGCCATCGCACAGGCGAACACACACGGTGCGATAGGTGCTGCCTTCCTGGCGCACACCTGAGAACGAATACCTCGTGCTCGAGAATTTGTAGCCGGAACGGCCTTCGCCGTTCCGGGTCGCGCCTTCGTTCTGGGATCGCCGTTGCGAGTCGGAGCGCGATGTCCCACTGCTCCTTTGCTTCCAATAAGCGTTGCTGCGAAGCGAGTCGATCCAGGCGTCGGAATCAGCGAGCCGTACGGGACGGTCGGCTGCTTTTTTCGGCGAGCTGCTGTGGCTTCGCGCTTTTGAATGTGCGCCGAGGTTGTCTCCCGTGATCGCCGGCGGCCGGTGCGCGATCGGCTCGGCAATGTAGTAGGCCGCGCACGTTGCGGCCACCCCTGACGACACGAGTCCCGTTAGGCAGATCGCGACGGTTCGCGGCCATGGCGTTGGTGTATGTGCGGCATGCGCTGGAGATGACCGGAACGCTGCCACTTTTGCTGCCCCGCTGATTTCCTCGAGCGGGTACGATATGGCGACGTTACATGGAGCAACGATCAGGACTCTGCTGAAAACGGGTTGCGAAACTACCCATATGGGCGGCTCGCCTCACGCCTCGACAAATTTCGGATTCTGCATTCGATGTGACTTCCCGTGCGCCAGTGAAGTTTGAGAACATCCGATCGTGATCAGCACTTGCCACCTGCATCTTCGGTGCTTTTGCCGATATCGGCAACGCAGCTGATCGGCAATGCTGTGTGCCGCAGGGTACTCCCCACGTCCCCTGGGGTGTAAAGGGTCTTCCTCCCCCGTCCCCTTTCCCTGCGTCTGCCGCGTCCCGGCCCCTGGGCGCCGTTATCATGGATGTGGGCCGGGCGCGGCTATTTCCTGTTTCTGCGCACCGCGGAGTGATTTTTTGTGCCGGGTATTCTCCGAGATTGCCTGAGTGAAGCGGAGCGGAGGCACAGGTGACCAGCATGAAGATGCGCTTGGTCATTGCGATGGCTTTGCTCGGCTGTGCAACGAGTGTCGGATCCGCCGATACTTCCATCGGACAGCAAACAATGACTATTGCGCGCCTGCACGACTGCCGGAGCGAATGCGGCGCCACCGGGCCGTGCCAGTTGACGGCGGTCGAAAAGACCAGGGCCACCTTCGGATCGCGCCGAGGCCGGAGATGCCGGAAAAATGTCGACGGGATTACGGCATCAGGGCTTCTGCCGGCAAAATAGGGTGACCGCCCCGATATCAGCGAACGCCGGTTTGCGTGAGGTTGCACGAGCGATTTTTCGTGTGAGAGCAAGGTTGGGGCAGACCATGGAGCCTGCAACCGAGCCTTGGCTGGAACTCGAGAAGCGCCTGACAAGGGGTCGGCTTCCTTTCGGCATCGCGCCGGACAAGCGCGCCCTTCATCACGGGCGGCTCGGAGCTTGGGGCCGCAGAAAGGATCTTCCCAATGACTGAGAGCGTACTTTCAGCTGTTACGCGCTTTTTGACGCCGGAGATCATCGGCAAGATGGCGACGGCATCGGGTCTGGATCGTTCCGTGGCGCAGAAGGCCGTCGACGCCTCCGTGCCCGCAATTCTCGGGGGACTGTCGCATCTTGCGTCCCAGCCTGGAGGCGCTCGGCAATTGGCCAACGCCGTAGCTGAGCAGCCGGCGGGAATACTGGGGAGCCTGGCAAGCGCGCTGGGCGGCTCGGCGCAACTCGCTGATCAGGGCAACAATCTCCTGTCCTCCCTGCTCGGCGGCAGCGTCCTCGGCGGCGTGGCTTCGAGTATCAGCAAATATGTCGGCATCGGCGAAGGATCGGCGCGTACGCTGATGGGCCTCCTGTCGCCGGTCATCATGGGTATTCTCGGCCGGCAACAACGCGCTGCAGGCCTGGATGCGAGCGAGTTTGCGCGGATGTTGGCAGGGCAGAAGGACGAGCTCGCAGCAGCCATACCCACAGGCCTCGCCGATCTCCTGCCGCGAGACCTGCACGAGACTTTCGAGACCCCACGCTCCGCGGAAGGACGCGCCTACGATTTTCCACGTGCAGCCTACAATGCGCCTCGCGCGTCCAATGGATCGATGCAACGCACGGTGAGCGAGCCCAAGGTGGAGTCCGCGCGAGCGAGCTGGCCCTATTGGCTATTGCCGCTGCTGGCGCTTGGCGGTCTGCTTTGGTATTTGCTCCCGACTGACCGGCTGAACCGGCAGGCGTCCGAACCCGCGCCCACGACGACCTCGCAGCCAGCGTCCCTGCTCACGCGGCAGCCGGGTGCACCCACGTATCTGGCCAAGGCGTCGGACAACTCGATCTCCATCGGCGTGTTCCACAACCAGGACATCTACAACCGCGCAGGCGAGAGGGTTGGCACGGTGAAGGACCTTATCATCGGTCCGGATGGAAGGATCAGCGCCGCCGTACTCAGTGTCGGCCGCTTCCTCGGCATTGGCGAGAAGGACGTGGCTGTGCCGTTCTCGGTGCTGATCGTCGATCGGCGCGACGGCGGATTGCGCATTTCCGTCGATGCCGTGAAGGAGGCGCTCCAATCGGCCCCGGCTTTCGAGCAGATGCGTGAGCGCGTCCGCACCAACGGGCCGAAGATGTTTGCCCCCGAGACGAGCCCGGCCGTGCAAGGCAAAGGTGACAACTCAGGCGTGACGCGGCCATGAGCATCGAGGCAAGCCCAGTGGCTGGATGCGGTGGGCGGGCCGCGGTCGCCCGGATATCAGCCGCTCCGCGATGAACCTCCAGGCTGCTGTCTCCGGCATTGCGTTGGGACAGCGGCCGCATCTCCCGATTGGATAGGACTATGACGTTTGTGCTCGCCAAGGCTGTGGTCATTTTCGTGACCACTCACTTCGCTCTTGTCGCGCTTGCCGTTACGCTCTTCGCTTCGGGATAGGCGGCGCAGTCCTCCGCTTATCGGAGGGCCGCCGTCCCGGGCGACAAGCAGTCGCGGGCACACGCGGGCGCACGTCCAAGCAGCTCAGCCAGTGCGCGGTTGTTTTTCGCCTCGCACATGAAGCCGATATAGACATGATCCTTGCGGCCGAACGCGGGCTGCGTGCACGATGAAGCAAGCGCAGTTTCGGCCTGTCCCCACAAAGTCTGCAGGGCTTTGCGCGGCTCCGGGCGCTGCAAGCCGGACCATGTTGCGGGTTTCTTCTCGCGTGCCACATCGACATAGCTCATGACGAACGACATGAGAGCCGACAGGCCGTCGCGGTGCGCCACCTCGCCATTGCCGGGCTTGTACAGCGGGACCAGCTTGACCGCCGAGTTCAGGTCGTGGCTGTACGCGTTCAGCTCATCCAGTAGATACAGGAAATCGTCGGCGGAGGACGCAGCGCCCGGAAGCAGATACGTTTTGACGTAGATGTCATCCCTCTCGAACCGGCCCGCCATCTCCTTGGGTGGAAAGAATTTGGAAACCTCGTGCGGGCGGCGAACGAGGCCCCCGTCAATCAGCAGGAAGCCGTCGTTCTTCTCGGTCAGGATGTGAACCAACTCGTGCACGGCGGTCGACAAGCCGAGCTGGATATCGTCGCAGCCGATCCATGTGAAGAACAGTTTCTTGTCGGTCATCGCCAAATAGATGGCATGCCCTTGTGGAGACAGGCGCTGCAGATCTCGCGTCGCCTGCGCATGACAGTCGCTGCGCGGCGCAGCGGAAGCCGCAGGACAAAAGGCGAGCGATGCCAGCATCGCGGCGAAAAGCACTCGGCGCATTTGGAGTTCCCCTTGGTCGTTCTCGATTTGCGAAGCGGCCAAGTGGTTGCTGCAACTTGACGAGAAAGTGGCTGGATTATCAGCCAAATCGACGCACTAGAGGTCAGCGCTCTGCGGGCCGCCTGTTTGGGGAGCACAGCGTATTAACCAATTTCGCGTTTAGGCCCGCTCGGGACTCCATGAACGCGGCTTAGGCATTCGCGCTTGGGGTTTCAGGTGTCGCCCGGATTGTTGCGCCTACCACCAAACGCAGAATGCAGATCTCGTGTCCAAGTCATGGGAGCTACCGAGATGCAGAGATTGTCGAAGATGCTGTCGGGTACTGCAGTCCTGGCGGTGGCGACGCTGGTCGCCGCGCCGGTGGCTGTGCAGGCTCAGTGCGAGGACTGCAACCGTCCGGTATCGAGCACGAAGGTCAATACGAGCTATCAGAACAAGACAGTGCAGAGGGTCAACAACGTGACCCGGTACAAGGACGTCAACAACACCAAACACGTGACGCACACGAAGCGCATCGTGAACGTCACGCGGGTGCAGCCCGTGACGCGGGTCAATGTCGTGACTCGGGTGCACAACCGTACCAAGATCCTGCGCGAGAACCAGAACGTGGCCCAAACCAAGACACTGCCGTCGCGCACGCAGACGACGACCGGCGCCACGCAGCGCATCGTGCACAGCTCGGGCAGCAACAAGGTCGATACAGTCTACAAGTACAACACCGTGCAGCAGGTGCGCAATGTCACGCAGTACAAGGACGTAGACCGCACCAAGTATGTAAAGCACGTCAATCGACTGGTCACCGTCACCAACGTCCAGCCGATCACCCGGGTAAACTTGATCACTCGCGTGCACGACCGCACTGTAGTGCTCAACAAGATCGCGAACGTAGCCCAGCGCCAGGTGCTGCCGACGCGCACGGTGACCACGGGCAAGACCGTTCAGGTCAATCACAAGCCTGTTTACGCCTCCTGCTGCCGCTGATGCATCTCGAGAGGTGAGATCAGAAAGTGCCGGCCCGGCGCGTTGGGCCGGCACTGTCGTATTATTGTGTCCTTAGTTTTGCCTGATATTGTCGCGCATTGGATGCCGCTTCCTTTGCATGCTTTGCGCCGGCGGGCCGGTCGACGGCTTGTGGAGTTGGCTTCGAGGAGGATGACATGGCGGAAGTAGCGATCAAGTCGCCCCTGCAATACCTCGACAAGGCGTCATCCGCGTTGCGGGACATGGGGCTGATGCCGACCAAGGTCGATCCGGCACCTATCAATGCGTTGTTGGAGAAGATTTCCGACCTGGACAAGGACAAGATCGCGCTCATTGCGCGCACGCTCGGCCAAGCCGAGGTCTTCAACGAGGTCGTGCGCGAGCAGACATCCAAGATGGAGGTCGGCGAGCGCTATCAGGCGATCACCGAGGGCTTCAATTCGATCCGCGACGATTCCAAGCGGCTGGTTGACCAGGTCTCGGACGGCAAGCTCGACATTCTTGAGCGCGGCACCAACATGTGGATGAAGATTGCCCGTGGCGACATCGCCGACCGGTTCGACAAAATCCGGGGAATCTATCTTGGCGTGACCAAGGAGACGAAGAACCAGATCGAGCGCGAAGCCAAAATCCTCGACGCCTATCGCGACTACCGCGGCGCGCTGAAACACGCCGAGGTCATGGCGTTGGAGGTGCTCAAGAAGGCGGACGAGAAGCTCCAGTCCGTGCGGACGGGATTGAAGGCGGCGAGCGAAAAGGTGGCTAGTTTCTCAGGCACGGAGCCAGCCGAGCGGGCCAAGCTCGAGCTCATACGCGACGAGGAGCTGCGCCGCACCCAGGACGAGGAGAAGCGCTACCAGATCGCCAAGGACCTGTCTGACAACATGACGATCTCCTACAACACGTCCGAGGTCATCATGGCGCGCCTGATGCAGACGACCTCGGCCAAGGAGCGCGTGTACGCGCAGGCGGTGACCTTCTTCTCGACCAACGACAGTGTTCTGACGGCGCTCAAGGCATCCTTCACTGGCATGTTCGGCTTGCACGAATCGACCAAGACACTGGACGCGATGAAGGAAGGCATGTCCAAGAGCCTGGAGTCGTTGTCGGAGGTCGGCGACAAGGTGCAGGAGGCGGCGGTGCGCAGCGGCTATGGTCCCACCATCCGGGCCGATGCGGTCAAGAAGCTGGTCGAGAGCGTGGTCACCTTCCAGGAGCGCTCGACCGAGATCATTGCCGAGATGCGCAAGCTTTCGACGCAGAACTCGGCCGAGATCCGCGAGGCTGTGGAAGAGGGCAAGAAGCGCGTGGCGCGCCTCATTGCCACCGCCGACGCCTTGCCGGCTGCGGCCTGATCCAATCTCCGATGAGGTGCGCTCATGGCAGAGACCGCGGTTGCCCCCGGCAAGCCGCAGACACTCGACGACGTCATGATCGCCATGGATGTGGTGGACACCCTGCGCCACCGCGAGGACCTGGTGCGTCGGGAGCTGAACGACGAGGGCCGCGAGGCTGAGCTGATTGCCCGGCTGCGGGAAATCTACCGCAACCAGGGCATCGAGGTACCCGACCATGTGCTGGCCGACGGCGTCAAGGCGCTGAAGGAGAGCAGGTTCGTCTACACGCCGGCACCCAAAGGCTGGAAGCGGGCGCTGCTGACGTTGTGGGCGAAACGGCACAGCTACGGGAAGGTGACTGGGATCGCCCTCGCCCTGCTTGTTGGTGGCTGGGCAGCCTATCATGTGCTGGTGACACGTCCCGCCGAGCAGGCCGCGGAGCAGGCGCGCATCGAGATCACCGAGACGCTGCCCAAGGCGCTGCGGCAGGCGCACGCCGATGCCATCGGCGTCGCCGCTGATGAGGCGGTCAAGCAGAAGGCCAACGCGCTTTTGGCCGACGGGGAGCGTGCCATCCGCAGCGGCGATCGCGCCGGCATGTCGCAAGTCAGCGCCGAGCTTGCGGCCCTGCGCGACGATGTCGTCCGCGAGTACACGCTGACCATCGTGTCACGTCCGGGCGAGAGCTCAGGGGTGTGGCGTCGCGCACCCGGTAACAGCCAGGCGCGCAATCACTACCTTATCGTGGAGCCGATAGCGCCGGATGGCCGCAAGCTCAGTATTCGGGTACGCAACGAGGAGACGGGCGCAACGGAGACCGCAAGCAAATTCGGCGTGCGAGTGTCGCAGCAAGTCTACGATGCCGCTGTCCAGGACAAGCGCGACGACGGGATCATCCAGCGCAACCGTTTTGGCGTGAAGCGGCATGGAACATTGACCGTGGACTACCAGATGCCGTTCGAGGGCGGCTTCATTACGAAATGGTGAGACCACGCCGATGTGGACGGGACGACAGACGCTGGCTTCGATCGAACGCGCCATCGCCTACCTCAACGGCGAGGAAGGTCAGCTCGACCAGACGCTGCGCTCGGCTGTCGGCGAGGCAGAGCGCTTGCGCAAGGAGCAGAGCGAGGCTTTCAGGGAGCTGGCCCGCGTCAAGCTCGACGAGATGGCCGCGGGTCGGCTGGTCGGTAACCTGGACGCCGGTGAGCGCCGGGCTTCGCAAATCCTCGATGACTACCAGCTGCGCATTGCCAGCACGGCGCAGCGCCGCGAGGCGCTGCTGAAGGAGGTGGCGAGCGCAGAGAGCGAGCGGCATGCGGCAGCCAAGGCCGTGGAAGCCGCCCTCGAGGCCGTCGAGACGCTGCGTGCGGAGGCCGAGGCCAAAATTCAAGCGGCCCCCCAATGGCAAGCCGCCAAGGCGGCGCTGGATGGGGCGGATGCGATTGCGACGGAAGCGGAGAAGAAGGCTTCCAATTCAGAGGCCGAGCTCGGCGCGAAACGAAAACCCTATGACGATGATCCACTCTTCACGTATCTCTGGAAAAGGCGATTCGGCACATCGGAATACCGCGCCGGCAACATTGCGCGCATGGTCGATCGCATGGTGGCGGATTTCATCAGCTTTGGTGATGCTCGTCTCAACTATGCGGTCCTGATCGAGATTCCGCTGCGTCTGAGGGAGCATTCGGCCGCCAAGCGCGCAGACAGCGACGAGCGCAAGATGGCGCTATCCGCCATCGAGCAGCGCGCGATGGTGGAGGCGGGTGTCGACGCCAAGGAAAGGATTTTGGCACAGGCGCGTCATGCACTCGCGGCGGCCGACGACATGGTGGAGAAGAAGCGCGCGCTCCTGCAGAGGATCGAAGAGGAGCGTGCCTCTCTTCTCGCCGGCAACACGGATCCAGCCTACAACGAGGCGCTGACGACGATCGCCGTCGCCGACAGTAAGGACGACCTGGCGACGCTGTATCGCGAAGCGCGCAGGACGACCACAGGCGCGGATGAGGCCATCGTGCGGCGGCTCGAGACCCTGGAGGCAGGCATCGGCAAGGTTGATGCCGAGATTGCGGAACTGCGCAAGGTGGCCCGAGACCTGGCGCGTCGCCGCCTCGAGGTGGAGCAGGTGCGCGACCGCTTCCGGAGTGCCGGCTACGATCACCCTCATACCACCTTCGGCAACGAGGTGGATATCGCCGAGGTGCTGAGGCGCATCGCTGAGGGCGCCGTGCGCAGCGGCGTGCTGTGGGACATCCTGCGCCAGGGCTATGGCTATCGTGCGCCGCGCGGCCGGCCCGACTTCGGCGCGCCCAATTTTCCGTTTCCCTTTCCGATACCCGGCGGCGGCACGATCGACTCGGCCGGTGGCGGCTGGCGCGAGCCCGCCAGCCGCGGTGGTTGGACGCCTTCGACAGATGCCCCCTCGTCCGGCGGATCGCGTGACGATGACGGCGGCTTCACGACCGGTGGATCGTTCTGAGCCACGCGGCCTAGCCCGGCCTTCAGCATCGCCGTCGATGTCACAGTCCCGGCACTATTGTGCTGCAGCCTTCCAGACAGGCTCTGGGGATTGTGGCGCTTTGCCGCACAGGAGGACGGCGGCAGCCCTGCGCCGCATCATGGGGAGAGGTACATGAAGCCTGTCATTGTTGGCGTAGCTGCCTTGGCCTGCCTTGCCGCGACGTTCGATGCGTCGCTTGCGCAGACAGGTGAGAAACAGCGCCCGACCCAGCGACCCGCGCGCGAGCAACTGCGCGAGCAGATCAATGATAATGTCGTCTACGTTATGGGCGGGCAGCTTGGGGCTGCTTACGTGGTCATCGCTCATGACGTCTCGGTCGTTGTCAACGAGAGCCAGACCCTTCGCGTGTTGCCGGTAATCGGTGGTGCGGCCGTGCAGAATGTGCGCGACGTCGTTTTTCTTCGCGGCATCGATCTCGGCGTCACCAATGTCCTGACGCTCAATGCGCTCAAGGCGAGTGGTGAGCTTGGTGCCAATCTCGATCAACAGATCGCCTATATCACCCCGTTGTTCCCGGAGACGATGCAAGTTCTTGTCCGTCCGGAAATCAACAAGATCGAGGATCTGAGGGGCAAGAAGGTCAGCTTCAACAGCAAGGGAAGCGGGACAGCCCAGTTTGCACCGCTCGTGTTCAAGACGCTCGGTATCGAGGTGCAGGAGCTGAACATGGGGCAGGGCGACGCCGTTGAAAAGATGCGCAACGGCGAGATCGAAGCGACCGTGTGCACCTGCCCTGTTCCGATACCGGCGTTTCCGGGCCTCAAGGCGGACTTGGGCTTCAAGCTGCTGCCCATTCCTTATACTCAGGCCCTGGAGGAGAACTACTATCCCGCCAAGATCGCGCCCGAGGAGTATCCGAACCTGATCGCCAAGGACAGCGGCGGTGTCGAGACCATTGCCACCAGCAGCGTCTTGATTTCCTTCAACTGGCCGCGGGGGTCCATTCGCTATACGAGGATCGCCAAGTTCGTCGAGTCGATGTTCTCGAACTTCGACAGTTTCCGGAAACCGCCGCGGCATCCGCTGTGGTCGACCGTCAATCTGGCCGGCACGGTGCGCGGCTGGCAGAGGTTTCCCGCCGCGCAGGAGTGGCTCGATAAGGTCAACCAGCAGGATACGGCGGCGTTGCGCACGAGCTTCAATCGGTTCGTGGCGACCAAGCAGGCAGCGGGGGAGAAAGACGGCGTGGCCGGGCAGGAGCGCCTGTTCAAAGAGTTTCTCGACTGGGCGCGCACCAATCGTAAGTAGACGCCGCAGGGCAAGCGAGCCCTGCGTCGCTCAGTTTAGCGTCACTGCGCGTTCGTTAGCCCGCGCCGGCTTTTGCGCACTGTTCGTCCTGGTCTCCGGTAACGCCGCTCACGCCAACCGCCCCGATGACCTTGCCGTCGACCATAATGGGTAATCCGCCGGGAGAAGCGAAGACGCCGGGCAGCGTCGCGGTTGACGGACTCCCTTTGTTGATCGCGTCCGCGAAGACGCGCGTCGGACGCCGATAGGTAGCCGCGGCCCTAGCCTTGCCG
This sequence comes from uncultured Alphaproteobacteria bacterium, assembly GCA_963806735.1. Classification (GTDB taxonomy): domain Bacteria; phylum Pseudomonadota; class Alphaproteobacteria; order Rhizobiales; family Hyphomicrobiaceae; genus CADEFX01. The sequence goes on from CAWEBE010000049.1 coordinate 331,780, forward strand.
ATGGCGATGTCCATGCTGGCGGTCTGCGTGTTCTCCATGCGCTCGAAGTACACGAGGAAGCCGTGCGTATCGACGACCGCGACGGCGACGTTCCAGCTGTTTTTCTGGCATTCGGCGAGCGTCCCGGCGGCGACCTTCTTTGCAGCCGCAATGTCGATGGATGGGCCATACTCGGGCCGCCGATCTTGCGCCGCAGCTACTGGCGCGAGCGCCATAAGGGCAAAGCCAAGCACAATCCTGCCAAGAAACATGTTCCTCCTCCCTGCATGTTAATTCGATTGTTGTTGGTGGGAGCAGGATAGCGTGACTTTGGCGCGGTTGGTGAAAAACTTGCGGGCTGATCCAGGCGTGAGCTTTGGCGGGGCTGCCGGATACGGCTATTGCCCGCCAGCTTCAGCCGTAGGCTCAGGAGCATCCTGTTGAACGTCCAAAGGAGTGCTGCCTGCGCCAGTGTTGAAATACAGATAGATGTTTGATTGCAATGTGTTGAATTGGCGTGATTGGCCCAGATCTTGGATACCGAATGCTCAGTCAAGTGGATGCCCGCGCCCTTTAGCGCCTGTGGGCCGAGCTCGACCGCAACGAGGACATCCTGGACGAGCGAATGGTCCGGGTTGCCACCCGCCTAATGAAATGGGCGAGATAGCCATCAGATTTCGATTCGTATCAGGCGAATAATCAAAGCGGACAGTTCTGAAAGATCGCTTTGACCTGCCGTCGGCGAATACGAATCTGATGCAGTCAATGCGAACCGCCGCGCGGTCACGCTACTCCATGACGTGAGAATGAATGCGATGACTGTAAAGTGATCGACGGAGGCAGCGGCCAACACTGCCCTCTGAGTTCGACGGATTGAACCAGCCCGCGCTGCCGGTTCGCGCGGGCTATTCTCATACCATCCGCACGTTCAGCCGCCAGGTGCTCGCAAGCAATCGTTGGGCGCTGTCTTCGCTGATCTGGAGCTGAAATAGCAAGCAAGTACACGCGAAAACATACAACAGATCCTTCTGCAGTATCAGGAGGGCCCATTGGGATGTTTGAGGGCAGCGGCCTTGACGGGTCGCTGTAGTGTGGCAACAAAAACGCCGCATCGGGACAGACGAGTTCTACCAGAGACGGATGTGCCGCGAGAGTTCGTTAATCGAATGGGATAATTGCGCCAGCGTGGCTCTGGGCGGCAAAAAGCCAGCGGGGTGCAATATTCGGCAAGACGTAGGCATGACAATGCGGTGGTTGATTGGAGTAGCGCTGACCGGCGGTCTCGTAGCTGCCATCTTTGGTTGGCGCCATTTTGATCTACGCCAGCCCACGCACCCGGCTGCATCGGCGCCAGTCCTCAATGAGATCACAGTAACCGCTGCCCCGGTCAAAGTTGGCGCGATCCGTCGCCAGATCGAGGCCGTGGGCAGTCTGCGGTCCGACGAGTCGGTGATTATGCGGCCGGAAATTGCGGGGCGCATCAGCGAGATTCTCTTTGAAGAGGGCCACAAAGTCACTCGGGGCACGCCACTCGTGCGCCTCGATGCCGCAATCGCGCGAGCGCAGGTCGAGCAGCAGAACGCAAGCCTGGGTCTGAGCCGCGTCAACTACGAGCGCGCTCAGGATCTCGTAAAGAAGGGCGCCGGCTCGCAGCGCACCTACGATGAGGCGCTAGCCAAGCTGCGGGCCGATGAAGCATCGCTCGCGCTGGCACAGGCGACGCTGGATAAGGCTACTCTTGTTGCTCCCTTCGACGGAATACTGGGATTGCGCAAGGTGAGCGTCGGCGACTACGTGAACCCTGGGCAGGATCTCGTCAATCTGGAGAGCATCGAGACCCTCAAGGTGGATTTTCGTATTCCGGAGATCTACGCGACGCAGCTCAAGGCCGGCCAGGCCATCAACGTGACACTCGACGCCATTCCGGGCGCTTCCTATGACGGCAAGGTCTACGCCATCGATCCAGCGCACGACCCAAATAGCCGCGCGGTGCTCCTGCGTGCTCATCTGCCCAACAAGGATGGACTGTTGCGGTCGGGCATGTTCGCGATCATCGAGGATCTCAAGGAAAAGATTCTGCTGCCGGAGACGGCGCTCATTCCTATGGGGCAGGAGCATTTCGTGTTTCTGCTCGTGGACGGGAAGGTCAAGCTGACGAAAATCAAAATAGGCCAGCGGCGTACGGGGGTAATCGAAGTTGTCGAAGGGCTGAGGGCCGACGCCATCGTCATCACCGAAGGCGGCTTGAAGCTGCGTGACGGAGTGGCCGTGCGCGCCACGGTAGAAAAGGCGGACTGATCCGTGCGCCTGCCCGATCTCTGCATTCGTCGGCCGGTCTTTGCCACGGTCCTCAGTCTTGTGGTCGTGTTGATCGGGCTGGTCTCGTTCAGTCGACTGACGGTGCGCGAGTATCCCAACATCGATCCGCCGGTGGTTCTGGTCCAAACGGTGTACCGTGGCGCCAGCGCGGAGGTGATCGAAAGCACCGTGACGCGTGTGTTGGAGGAGTCGATCGCCGGCATCGAAGGCATCGACTATTTGCGCTCGACAACCCGGCAGGAGAACAGCCAGGTCGTGGTGCGGTTCAAACTCGGCCGCGACGTCGAAGCGCCGCCAACGACGTGCGGGATCGGGTCGGGAGGGTCCGGGGACGTCTTCCCGATGAGATCGACGAGCCAATTATCTCCAAGGTCGAGGCCGACGCACAGCCGGTGCTCTATCTCGCGTTTTCATCGGATCGCCACTCGGCACTCGACATCACTGATTTCGCCGATCGTTTCGTGAAGGATCGGCTCCAGTCGATCAGCGGCGTGGCGGAAGCGCGCATTTTCGGCGAACGCCGCTATGCCATGCGCATCTGGCTCGATGCAGCGCGGCTGGCCGCCTACAATCTCACGCCGCAGGACATCGAGACCGCGCTGCGGATGCAGAACGTGGAGGTTCCTGCCGGGCGCATCGAAAGCAAGGACACCGAGTTCACGGTTCTGGCCGAGACCGATCTGCGGCTGCCGGACCAGTTCGGCGCCATCGTCATCAAGCAGGTGTCGGGCTATCCGGTGCGACTGCGGGATGTGGGGCGGGTCGAGCGCGGTCCCTTGGACGAGAGGATCTCGGTCCGTTTCAAGGGCAAGCCGGCCGTGGCTATCGGCGTCGTCAAGCAGGCGGTGGCCAACCCGCTAGACATCTCCAAAGGGGTGCGTGAGGAGCTGCCCTTCATCACTGCCAATCTGCCCGAAGGAATGAAAGTCGAGGTTGCGCACGACACTTCCGTGTTCATTCAGGCGTCGATCAACTCGGTGTTTCGTACGATCGGCGAGGCGGTGATGCTGGTCGTGATCGTGGTGTTTCTGTTTTTGCGCAACGTGCGTGCAACGCTTATTCCAGTCGTGACCATTCCAGCGTCGCTGCTCGGTGCCTTTGCCATCATGTACATGCTTGGCTTCACGATAAACACGCTGACGCTTCTGGCCATGGTGCTGGCCATCGGTCTCGTCGTCGACGATGCGATTGTCGTGCTCGAGAATATCTATCGCCATATCGAGGAAGGTATGTTGCCGATGGCGGCGGCGTTTCAGGGCAGCAAGGAGATCGGCTTTGCCGTCATCGCCATGACGCTGACGCTGGCGGCCGTCTATGCGCCAATCGGCTTCATGTCGAGAACTACTGGCCGTCTGTTCACGGAGTTCGCGTGGGCGTTGGCAGGAGCTGTCATTGTCTCCGGGTTCGTGGCGCTGACGCTCAGTCCCATGATGTGCTCGCGCATGCTGACCCAGCATGCGTCGCACGGCAGGCTCTATAACTTCGTTGAGCGGCTGCTCGTTGGTCTCACCAATGGCTATCGTTCTGCTTTGCGCAAGACGTTGAAGGTGCGTCCCCTGGTGCTCGTCCTGGGAGCGATCTTTGCCGCCAGCATCTTCGTGTTCAAGACCCTGAAACCTGAGCTGTCGCCGGTGGAGGACCGCGGCACAGTGATCAGCTTTTTCATCGGTCCGGAGGGGGCGACCCTCAATTTCATGGACAAGTATGCCCGGCGCTATGAGGAGATGTTCGCCAAGGTGCCGGAAGCCGAGGCGTTCTTTGTCGTCGCCGGCAACCCAATCGTTTCGCAAGGCATCTCCTTCACCCCGGTTAAAGCCCTGGAGTGAGCGCGAGCGCAAACAGCAGACGATAGTCAATTCACTGGCGCCGCAGCTCAGGCAGCTGCCAGGGGTGCTGGCCTATGCCACCAATCCCCCCTCGCTTGGACAGAATGCCAGCTCGCGGCCGGTGTGGATCGCGATCGAGTCGCAAGTCGAGTACTCCGAGCTCAACAAGCTCGTTGAGGCGGTGATGGCAGAAGCGGAAAAGTTTCCACAGGTGGTCAACGTGGAATCGCGTCTGAAGCTGAACAAGCCAGAGATCAAGGTGACAGTGAACCGCGACAAGGCGGCCAATGTCGGCGCCGAGGTCGAGGTCATTGGCCGCACGCTCGAGACCATGCTCGGGGGACGTCAGGTCACGCGCTTCAAGCAGAACGGCAAACAGTATGATGTGATCGTGCAGGTGGCGAATATCGAGCGTACCAACCCCGACGATCTATCGAAGATCCATGTCCGGGGCAGCAACGGTCAGATGATCCAACTGTCGAACCTGGTGGATCTGCGCGAGGCGGTGGCGCCGCGCGAACTCGGCCGCATGAACCAGATGCGTTCGGCCGACATCACCGCGAACATCGCGCCGGGATATTCGCAAGGCGAAGCTTTGGCGGCGCTCGAACAGGCGGCTCGCAGCGTGCTACCGAAATCCGTACAGATCGACTACATCGGACAATCGCGCGAGTTCATGCAGGCTTCGGGCGACATCTATTTCACGTTCGTCCTGGCCTTGCTGTTCATCTATCTTGTGCTGGCTGCACAGTTCGAGAGTTTCATCGATCCGTTCATCATCATGTTGACGGTGCCGCTGTCGATGACGGGGGCACTGCTCGCGCTCAAGCTCGGCGGAGGCACGATGAACATCTACAGCCAAGTGGGCCTGGTGACGCTGGTCGGCCTCATCACCAAGAACGGAATCCTCATCGTCGAGTTCGCCAACCAGCTGCAGGACCAGGGCCGCTCGAAGCTGGAGGCGGTGATTGAAGCGGCAGCATTACGGCTGCGTCCTATCCTCATGACCACGGCTGCGATGGTGCTAGGCGCCGTGCCGCTGGCGATGGCCGTCGGAGCGGGAGCAGAGAGCCGGAACCAGATCGGCCTCGTGATCGTCGGTGGACTGGTGCTCGGAACCGTTCTGACCCTGTTCGTGATCCCCACCGCCTATACACTCGTGGCGCGAGACCGCGCTGCGCAAGTGACCGGCTCAGATAACCAAACCATATCGGAAGATGCACCCAAAGCCGCATGACGCAAGATGAATGCATGGTGTTGCCTGGTCTTCGAGGCAGCGGGGGGTGCTGCGAGGGTGACGGGCGATCCGGCGCCTAAGTCGGGTCCCGCCATGAGCTGCCGTCCTTGCAGCTCGCTCATCACGCTGCGGACATGCAATAGTGGCTGCATGAAACCGTCCTTGCCACCTCTGCCGCTCTCGGAGTGGGGCGACACGTGCGACACGTTGCACCTTTGGACCCAAGTGGTGGGCAAGTTGCGCCTTTCGCTGACGCCCCTCATCAACCATTGGTGGAACGTGCCGCTCTACGTCGCCTCGCGTGGGCTCACGACATCGCCGATACCTCACGGTACGTGCACCTTTGAGGTTCTGTTCGACTTCGTGGAGCATCAGTTGCGCATCGACGCCAGCAACGGCGCCACCGAACGCATCACCTTGCGGCCCATGTCTGTGGCTGAGTTCTACGCAGAGGTCATGGCCCGGCTGGCGCGACTTGGTATCGAGGCGCACATCTGGACCATGCCGAGCGAAATCGAGAACGCGGTTCCCTTCGAGCTTGACCACACCCATGCGCAATACGACGCGACCATGGCGGCGCGGTTCTGGCAGGCGCTTCTGCAGGCGGATCGCGTGTTCAAGGTCTTCCGTTCCCGCTTCATCGGCAAAGTGAGCCCTGTCCATTTCTTCTGGGGCAGCTTCGATTTGGCAGTGACGCGGTTTTCCGGGCGCACGGCGCCGCCTCCTGGTGGCGTCACTCCCAACGTCGCCGCCTGGGTCATGGCTGAGGCCTATTCGCACGAGGTCTGCAGTTGCGGGTTCTGGCCCGGCAATGGCGGCTACGGCAGGGCGGCATTCAACGTATATTGCTATCCTGAGCCTCTCGGCTACGCCGACACACAGTTAAGTACGGCCGAAGCTTTCTACGACAAGGGCCTCGGCCAGTTCATCCTTCCCTACGATGCGGTGCGCCAGTCGGCCGACCCCGATCAATTGCTCTTGGGGTTTCTCCAGGAGACCTACGAAGCGGCCGCCAACCTTGCGAAGTGGGACCGGCAGGCCCTCGAACGGCGGAAAGCTTAGAGCGGCATAGACCACGTGCAACGATGGCGACGCTGTCGTGATGAAGCCTATGGCTACGGGAGAGAATATGTCCGGTTGGACCGCGGGCGATGAGCTCGGTGTCCGGCCATTCGCGGCAAGTCACAGTAACGCAAATCGCAGCAGACTGTGCGGCGTCCCAAGCAAGGCTCTTCGACTGCCACCCCCGGGCAAATCCGCTGACCAATTCGCGCAGGCGAACTCGTGAGGTCGAAGATCGCTAGTTGTCACTCCTGGTCCTCAACGGACGTGAAGGCGGCGGTCGCAGAGCCACCAGCGCGTCATAGACGAGACCATCTATCTCCAGTCCCTGCCGAAGCAGCTGCTCGCGCGAACGGAAAGCTCGCTCGGAAGGGATGCGGATTTCATCAATACCCGGCTGGCGCGGCGTCGCCTTGATGCGCTCGATCAGTTGCGTCACTTCGCGCTCGAATACATCGGCTGACCCCAGGAGATCGGGCCTGAAGGCGATAAAGAGGTAGGTGTAATCGCTTTCACCATTTGGACCGAGACCTGCAAGCAATCCCAATGCCTGCACCATCAGTGCGAGCCCAAAACCCTTGTAGCCGGCGAACGGCAGCAACGCTCCATGCCTCGCCCGCGTGGCATCTCTGGTGGGCTTGCCGTCAGCATCGATGGCAACCCCTTCGGGCAGCGACTCTCCGAGCCGTTCCCGCAGCAGCAGCTCTGTCATCATGTAGGCCGAGGTACCCATGTCGAGCACGATCGGGCCGTGGGATGAGGGTACGGCAATCGCAATCGGATTGGTGCCAAGGATTGCCTGGGTGCCACCCGGCGGAGCGACCAATCCGGAGCTGGCGGCCGTGTGGATGGCAACCAGACCAGCTTTGGCAATCATCTCCACATAGTACGCGCTGCGACCGCTCATCCACGCATCGGTCACCGAAACAAGCGCTATCCCGTGCACAGCGGTCTTCTTGATTGTCGCCTCTGCTGCATGGAAGAGTGCCAGCATGCCGACATTGTTTCCGCCATCCAAGGCAAGCGAGACATCGGTCTCGCGGAGCACTGTCATGGGGCGGCGCGGCAGTGCGAAATTGGTGCTCTCCGGGATGTTGAGGATCTTGGCGAGCCCAGAGTACTCATAGCCGCACAGGGCCGCGTCGATGACGTGATCGGCGATGACACGCGCATCGCCTTCGGGATATCCGATCCCGCGCAAGGCGCCTTCCGCCAGATCCCGCGCTTCATCCACGTTTAACCGGACGCGGCTGTTTGTCATGGCGTTGTTCTCCGAGCCGAAAGCACCCTTTACGATCCCTAATCACAGCTACCCACTCGGTACAATAAGGAGCAACTGATTGGATCGAAGCCACAGCTGCGGCTTGGGCTGAAGGCCTCCTGCGGTATGGACATTCGAACCGATACTGTCATAGTCCGCGAGTTTGCGACGTGCGCGAAGCGCTCGATCGCTTTTCGGCGTGAGGGAGAAAGACGGCATGTGGAGTAGCGCTCGGAGGCTTGTCGCACTGTCTGCGATGATGACGTTTGGTCTTGCAGGTGGCGCGCTGGGGCAGCAGACGGTCAAAATCGGTGCGATCTACCCGTTGAGTGGCAATGCTGCCAGCGCCGGCAACTTCTCCAAGGCCGCTATCGAGCTCGCTGTCGACATCGTCAACAACGAGCATCCTGATTTGAAGGACGTTCCGCTGGCGGCGGGCAAAGGTCTGCCCGGGCTTGGCGGCGCCAGGATTGAGGTCGTGTTCGCGGACAACCAAGGCACCCCGGCCGCCGGTCAGAACCAGGCGTTGCGCCTCATCACCGAGGAAAAGGTGCACGCGATTATCGGCGCCTACCAGTCGGGTATTACGGTGACGACCAGCGCCATGGCAGAACGGCACGGAATTCCGTTCCTCACACCCAAGTCGGTGGCCGCCAACCTGACCGAGCGCGGCTTCAAATGGTTCTTCCGGGCGACGCCAGTGGCAGGCGACTTTGCCCGCGCCTACTCCGACTTCCTCAAAGAGCAGAACGCAGCCGGTCAGAAGACCGGGTCCATCGCCATCGTCAACGAGAACACTGAGTATGGAAACTCCGTCGCGAGCGTCATCCGCGAGGTGTTCGCCAAGGACGGATTGAACGTCACCCAGGTGATCCCCTACTCGGCCAATACCACCGACGTGCAGCCACAGGTGCTGCAGCTCAAGGAGAAGAATCCGGACGTCCTGATCTTTATCTCCTACACGTCGGACGCAATCCTCTATGCCAAGACGATGAAGGATCTGAACTGGAAGCCCTCGATTTTGATCGCTGACAATGCCGGCTTCAATGATCCCTCTTTCGTCAATAGCTCGGGCTCCCTCGTCGAAGGCCTCGTCAACCGATCCTCGTTCGCAGCCGGCAAGCCGGGGTCCGTCAGCGCCGTCGTCAACGAGATGTACAAGAAGAAGACCCAAAACGACCTCGATGATCCGTCGGCGCGCGCCATGCAGGGACTGCTGATCATGGCGGAAGCCATCAACCGAGCGGGCTCGACCGAGCCCGCCAAAATCCAGGCGGCGTTGAAGGCGACGGATCTGAAGGCAAACCAAGTCGTCACCGGCTACAACGGCGTCAAGTTCGACGAGAAAGGGCAGAACGTGCTGGCTTCGAGCCTCATCACCCAGATGCAGGGGGGCAAGTACGTTCCCGTTTGGCCGAAAGACAAGGCCGCGGGCGACTTGAAGCTCCCCTACAAGGGCTGGTAGCCACCTGTCGGCGATTTGAGATAGTGCGCGGCTTGTGCCTCGAACCCTAGGCCGCGCCACAAAATCCGCGACCAGCGCCATGTCCTCCATCCTCCTGCAAGTCATCGTCAGCGGCCTGCTCATCGGCGCCGTCTACGCCCTCTTTTCCTCCGGGCTGACGCTCATCTGGGGTATGATGAACGTCATCAACTTCGCCCATGGCGACTTCGTCATGCTGGCGATGTACACGGCCTTCGTCGTGTGGACGGTCTTCGGCGGCGGACCCGCAGCCTCGGTGCCGATCGCAGCACTGATCCTCGCGACCGTCGGGGTGCTCAGCTATTTCCTGCTGGTGCGTCACATTATGCGCGGGCCGATGCTGGCGCAGATCCTGGGTACGTTTGGCTTGGCACTGCTGCTGCGCTACTCCGTATTCTGGTACTTCGGAGCGAACTTCAAGACACTGCCTGACAACATCCTCGGCCCCCCTTTCGTCTTTGGCGAAATTCGCATCGATGCGCCCCGGCTGCTGGCCGGCGCCATCGGTTTTGCAGTGACCTTGCTGCTGCACCTGCTGCTGACGCGCACGGCGCTCGGAAGCCGCATGCTGGCCGTGTCGGAAGATGCGACCGCCGCCCAACTCATGGGCATCAGGCCTGAGCGCATGCAGGCAGTGGCGTGGGCCTTGGCCGCAGGCGCCACCGGCATCGCCGGCGCACTGATCGCGACCTTCTTCTACACTTCACCGACGGTGGGCGAGACGCTCGCCATCGTGGCGTTTGTGACGGTGGCGTTCGGTGGTTTCGGCAGCGTGCCCGGCGCATTGGTTGCGGGATTGCTGATCGGCGTGCTGGAAGCGCTGTCGGCGTATCTGATCGGCCCGGTCTACAAGGATGTGATCGTCTACTCGCTGTTCGTGCTGGTGCTTTGGACGAGGCCGCAGGGCCTGATGGGCAAGGCATGACGCGGCGCTATCTCTTTCCCGGCTTGGTCGGCGCCCTTGCCCTCGCCTATCCGCTGCTGACCGCAAGCTTCCCCGTATACCAGAGGCTCGGCGCGCTCGTGCTCCTGTCCGCCATCGGCGCCTCGGCGTGGAACCTGATCGGCGGCTATGCCGGCCAGGTATCCGTGGGACATGCCGTCTTCTTCGGTGCGGGCGCCTACTCCTCCATCGCCGTCTATACCCACTTCGGCCTGCCTCCGGTCGCCGGCGCTCCCATCGGTGCGCTTATTGCTGTTGCTATCGCCGCCGTGATCGGCGTGCCCACGCTCAGGCTTTCCGGCCACTACTTCAGCATGGCGACGATTGCCGTCGCCGAGCTTGCACGCGTGGTCGTCACCAACTGGGAATGGGTCGGCGGAGCGCAAGGGATCTCCGGACCGGCAGTGCCGCGCACGGTGCTCGATCTCTCCTTCACGTCGGCGTTACCTTACTACTATCTCTTCCTCGCGGTTCTCGGTGCCATCCTGTTTCTGACGTGGCGCATCGAGACAAGTCGCATGGGCTTCTACCTGCGCGCCATCAAGGATTCCGAGCGCGCCGCTCGCTCGCTCGGCGTCGCCGCCGGGCGCTACAAGCTTTATGCCTACATGCTGAGCGCAGGGCTGACCGCGATTGCCGGCGCGCTCTATGCTCTCATGTTCGGCTTCGTCGACCCGGAGTCGGGTTGCGGCATCCTGATCTCGGTGAAGATGCTGATCGTCGCGGCACTCGGTGGCACCGGCCTGCTGTTCGGTCCGCTGGTCGGCGCGCTCATCCTGGTGCCGCTCGAAGAAATTTCGAACAGCCTTCTCGGCGGCAAGGGTGCCGGCCTCACCTTCGTGGTGTACGGGGCCATCATTGTCATCATCGCCCGCTTCCTGCCGAGCGGCGTGCTGGCGATCTTCTCAGGCCCGCGGCGGTCCAAGTCCGCGTCGAGCGAGAGCAGCCATGCTGCTTGATGCGCGCAACATCACCATGGCTTTCGGCGCCTTCAAGGCGGTAGACGGCGCGACGGTCGCAGTCGAGAAGGGCGAGGTGCTGGGGCTAATCGGCCCCAACGGAGCCGGCAAGTCCACGTTCTTCAATTGCCTGACAGGAGATCTTTCGCCCACGTCCGGCAGCGTGCATTTCGAGGGACGCGACGTCACTCATTTCACGCCTGAGCAGCGCGCGGCGATTGGCATTGCCCGCACGTTCCAGGTGCCGCTGACATTCGAGTCCATGTCGGTCATCGACAACGTCATGATCGGCGCGTTCTTGAGATATCCTGGCGCGGTCGCCGCACGCGCCAAGGCGCGCCAAGTGCTCGACTTCGTCGGCCTCGGCGCGGTCGCCGATGCTCCCGCCAAGAGCCTCGGCACGCCGGGCCGCAAGCGGCTCGAGATTGCCAGGGCACTTGCCTCCGAGCCCAAGGTACTGCTTCTCGATGAGGGTATGGCCGGCCTGACGCCAACTGAAATTCGCACCGCCATCGATCTGGTGCGGCGCATCCACGCCCTCGGCACGACCCTCGTGATCGTCGAGCACATCATGGAGGTGATCGTGTCGCTGGCGCAGCGCGTCGTCGTATTTCACCAGGGCCGGGAAATCGCACGCGGCACGCCGCGCGAGGTGACGAGCAATGAGCATGTCATCCAGGCCTATCTCGGCAAACGTCATGCGCAGAAACTGACCGGAGCGGGAGCGTGAGCACAGCGCTGCTCAAAGTCGAGAACCTGGAAGTGCGCTACGGCGATCTCATCGGGGTGGCTGACGTATCGCTGGAGGTGCCTCGCGGCGGCATCGTGGCGCTGCTCGGTTCGAACGGGGCTGGCAAGACGACGACGCTGAACGCGATTGCCGGCCTGGTACCGGCGAGCCGTGGCCGGATCACAATCGACGGCGACCAGGTGACCGGGCTGCCGGCCTACTCCATCGTGCGCAAAGGTTTGGCGCTGTCGCCCGAGAGCTGGCGCCTGTTCGTGCAGCAGAGCGTCGAGAACAATTTGCTGCTCGGCGCTACGCCGCTCGCCCACCGATCGCGCATTCCGCAGATGCTGGAGCGCGCCTATACGGTCTTCCCGAAGCTCGCCGAGCGCCGCCATCAGCGAGCCGGAACGATGTCCGGCGGCGAGCGGCAGATGCTCGCGGTGGGCCGCGCGCTCATGAGCGATCCCAAGCTGCTACTGCTCGATGAGCCCAGCCTTGGTCTGGCGCCGGCGATCATCGAAACCATGTACGAGACGTTCCTGCGCCTGCACAAGGAGGGTCTGACCGTCCTGCTGGCTGAGCAATCTGTGGACTTGGCATTGGAAGTTGCCGACTACGCTTATGTGCTGCAGGTCGGCCGCAGTGTATTGTCTGGAAACGCCAGGGACCTTTCCAGCAACGAGGATGTTCAACGAATTTATCTCGGCATAGACGGCTAGAGCCGCCTTGTGGTTGCCTCGCCCCGTCGAGACCATAAAAGGTGACGGCGACAATCGTACCAAGCCATGCCGCGAGCTATCGATCGGCGAACCTCGAGTGTTCGGTGCCTTGACAACACGCAGATAGCCATCCGACGCTGAATGGCAACGTGACGATTGAGAAGCCGACACCTTGCGCATCGAGAACAGGCAACGTGCATGAAAATCACTGACATCCTGGTGCACCCGATGGGCATGCCGGCGGAACGGGTGCGCTGGACGGCACAGGAGATCATGCGCCGGGTCGAGCTGACGCTCGTCGAGGTGCGCACGGATGCTGGCATCGTCGGCGTCGGAGAGATCTCGACGGGGCCGCAATCCGCCGTATGCAAGCTGCTGGATGACATGGCGCCCGTGATCAAGGGTATGGACCCGCTCGCGATCGACGCGGTGTGGAGCAAGCTGTTCTCGATTACGGTGCCGCGGCCGGGTGGGCTCGGCGGCTGGGACGGCTTGCCGCCGCCGCTCGCGCGCAACCAGCGGCCGCAGTTCATGGCGGCAATGGTGGGCATAGATATTGCGTTGTGGGACATCGCGGGCAAAGCCGCCAACAAGCCCGTGTTCCGCTTGCTGGGTGGCACTCGTACCGACGTGCACACCTACGCCGTCGGCGGGTTCTACGACGAGGGTGCACCGCTGCTCGCCTGCGCGGACGAATTGGCAGGGTATGTCGCCAACGGATTCCGCTCGGTGAAGCTCAAGTCGGGTGCCTTCTCGCTCGCCGAGGAGGTTGCGCGCGCACGCGCTGTCCGCGAGGTGATCGGGCCCGATATCCAGTTCATGCTCGACATGAACGCGCCCCACGACGTCGACACTTGCATCCGTTTCGCGGGTGAAGTTGCTAAGTACGACATCTACTGGCTCGAGGAACCGCTGCACTGGTACCTGCAGCCGCCCGACTATGTAACTTTGGCGAAAGCGATCCCCATTCCGCTGGCACACGGAGAGCGCGAATGGCATCGGTTCACGGTGCGCGACTTCATCGATTCTGGCGCGATCCGGTTCGTGCAGTTCGATTGCACGCGCTACGCCGGGTTCAGTGAGGCGCTGCGCATCGCGCGTCACGCGCAGGAGAAGGGCGTGCTCATCGCGCCGCACTCGGCCGCGCACATTCAGGCCCACATTGCGTCGGCGTTCGGCGACGCCGCGTTCGGTGCGGAGTCAGCGGGCGACGACAGGCATCATCCGATCCATCATCGCATCTTCCACGGCGGCGCCGCGCATCGCGGTGGCCGCGTGCATTTGCCCGAGACGCCGGGTTTCGGCCTCGAGGTGGATTGGAAGGCAGTGAAGGCGCTGCGGTCATGAGCGAAGGAGCTACAGCATGATCGTTTCAGATGGATCGCGAACCCGATTCCATCCGAAACGATCAAGCTCTTGGGTGCCACTTCACAGCTTTTCGCACGCATCGAAGTATGCGCTGCGATGGAACATCTTGTCGGGAGCGGATGAACGGGTGCGCAGCCTCGCTGTCCCATCGTGATCGATTGATCTGCCATCTTCAGTCAGCGCCACCCCGTACTCGGATCCAGCGCTCTCCCGTGATACGAACCCGTCTAGGACGTCGGCCAGCACATCTTCGGCCGGCCGCTCGAATGGGGAACCCCAGCCGCCACCGCCGGGCGTAATGACTCTCAGCAGGTCGCCCCGCTTCAGCGTGTGGCCGTCGCTCATGGTCTTGAGCAGGCGCTCGCCGGGCGTGCCTGGATTGACGATGAACGCACCGGCCGCCCCACACTTGCCCCCGTTTACGCCAAAGGCCGGGTAGCGGCAGTTGTCCATGCGCACGCCGAGCGTCGCGTCATCCTGAAGAATGCGGACGTCGCGCACGATACCGCAGCCGCCGCGCCAGCGACCGGCACCGCCCGAATTGAGGTGGACGCCGAAACTCTCGATGCGAATGCCGAGCTCCATCTCCACGAACTCGATTGGGTAGTTCTCCTGCGCCACATAGTACACAGCGTCGATGCCGTCCGCTGTCGGGCGTGCGCCGAAGCCGACCGACAGCCCCTCGACGCCAAGGGTTTGTTTGCCAGTCCGCGAGTCGCGGCTGCGCAAATAATAGAGGACGTAAACGGCCGAGGCCGCCGAGGCCTTGCCACCTGTGGCCTGCGCCAACGTGCCCAGCATCGATGACGTGACGCGGATCATCGTGTGCGAACGCAGGCCGACAGGTGCCGGGAAATGCGGCCACACGACACTGCCCGGCCGCTTCATGACGGCATCGATGCAGCGATTGAAGCCAGCACTCATGCCGATCGCCGGATCATCGCGCAGGAAATAGAGGCCGAGCATGTGGCCGATGACGGTGTCGTCCATCACGTAGTTGATGGAGCCCGTTGCCTGGTCTGCGGAGCCGCTGAAGTCAAAGCTGAGCCGGCCCTTGCGGCTTTCGAGCCTCGCCTCCACCCAGTATGGGGTGTCGGTGACGGCATCGGAATCTATCCAATCGCGGAAAGTCCAAGCGCCGTCCGGTACACTCGCCTGCACGCGCGCATCGAGCGCTGCTGCCGTCTGCTGCAGCGTCGTCTCGAACGCGGCGGCAACCGTAGTCGCGCCAAAACGGGCAATGATCTCCTCCAGCCGCGCCTTGCCGAGGCGGACAGCCGCCATGATGGCCGAGAGGTCGCCACGCATCATCTCGGGGAAGCGGGAGTTGCGAGCGTAAATGCGGACCACCTCCTCGTTGACCACGCCGTTACGCATGACGCGGACGGGCGGGATCATGATGCCCTCGTGGAACATGCTGGTGACATTCGGGCTGACCGAGCCGGGGTAGGTGCCACCGACGTCCCACAGGTGTCCCCAGGCCTCGACGAATGCGATGAGCCGGCCCTGCGCAAACACCGGCATGACGAAAACGGTGTCGTTGGTCTGAGTCACACCGCCGCGTGACCCGTACACGTCGTTGTACCAGTAGAGGTCGCCGTCGCGCATGGTGTCGGCGGGATACTGTTCGAGAATCGCGTCTACGAGGTTGCCGGCGAGCGTCAGCGCCGTGGATACGACGAGGCGGCCGGCGGCATCGAGGAATGCGGTGAAGTAATCCTTCTTTTCACGGATGAAGGGCGACATCGCCGTGCGGCCGATGAGGGTCTCCATCTCGGAGCGCGCGGCGCCGAGTGCGCCCTTGATGAGCTCGAGCGTGATGGGGCTGGGCGCCGAAGATGAGTTGCCAGGAGTGTTCACGCAAGATCCTCGATCAGCAGGGTACCATGAGCATCGACCGTAGCCGTCTGGTCGGGCAGCACGACCGTGGTCGAGTCCAGCTGGTCGATGATGGCTGGTCCGTCGATCCGATGTCCGGCCAACAGGGTTTCCCGCCGCCAGGTGGAGATTTGCCGCGGCCCCGAGCCGTCGAGGATCGCCACTCTCGTCCCCGACGCGGCCGGCGTGGAGCCGGCGCGCGCTGGCGCGAGCTGTGGGAAGTCAATGTGGTCCATGAGGCCCTCGGCACTCACGCGCAGATTGACAATCTCAACAGCCGCACCGCGATCGGCAAACGTATAGAGTTCCTGGTGACGATCATGAAAGGCTGCGACCAGGCATTCTAGGACAGACTGGGACACATCGCCTTGCGGTAGTGCAATAGCGATCTCCTCGCCCTGGCCGGCATAGCGCAAGTCGGCGAGACGCGACAGACGGCGGCGCGACGGTGCCACGCCATCCTGTTGCAGCCGGTCATCGGCAGCACGCATCAGGGCCTCGAAGCTCGACGCGATGGTGCCGATATCGAAATCGGGCGCTTTCTGAAGCCGGGTTACAGCGAAGTCGTACTTGAGATCGGCGGATAACAGGCCGGTGGCGCACAGGATGCCCGGGTGCAGGGGTACGAGGCAGCGGCGCATGCCAATGAGCCGCATCAGCCGTGCACCATGCACGGGGCCTGCGCCGCCGAAGGCGCAAAGCGCAAAATCTGCCGGCGAAAGCCCGCGCTCGACAGACATGACTTTGAGGGCGCCCACCATGTTGTTGTCGACGATATCGACAATGCCCGCAGCCGCCGCCTCGATCGTCAGTCGCAACGGATCGGCGACCTGGCTTCGGATCGCCTCCCGCGCCCGGGCCACATCGAGCGCAATCTCGCCGTCGAGCAGATGATCTGGAACGCGACCGAGGACGAGGTTGGCGTCGGTGACGGTGGCCAGCGTCCCACCTCGACCATAGGCGGCAGGCCCCGGATCGGCGCCGGCACTTTCCGGCCCGACCCGCAACGCGCCCTCCGGCGTCACTCGTGCAATGGAGCCGCCGCCCGCACCGATGGTGTGGATGTCGACGATCGGGAGCGCCAGAGGGAAGGAGCCGATGCGGCCAGCCATGGAGACTTGCGGCGCGCCCTTCCGGATCAGTGCCACATCGGCGCTGGTGCCCCCGATGTCGATCGTGATCAGGTCGTCATAGCCCGCGAGGCGACCGACGAGTGCCGCGCCGCGCGCTCCCGCGGCTGGTCCCGAGAGCGCAAGATGCACCGGCTGGCGGGCGGCCGCATCAGGCGGGAAGATGCCGCCATTAGATTTCATCACGAAAAACGGTGAGGAGATCTCCCGTGACCGCAGCCCCGAGGCAAGTCGATCGATATAGCTGCCGACCAGCGGCTGCAGTGTGGCGTTGAGCACGGTGGCGAGAGTGCGCTCGTATTCGCGGAACAGAGGCAACACGTCGTGGGAGAGCGAGATCGGGACGCCGGGGAGCGCGCGCGCGAGGATGTCTCCGACCTGCTGCTCATGCGCCGGATTGATGTAGCTGTGCAGCAGCACGACGGCTACAGCCGCGTAGCCCTGCTCGCGAATGCGCATGGCCACGACCTCGACGGCGCCGGCATCGAGCGGCGTTTCGATCTTGCCGTCGAAGAGGATGCGCTCCGGTACCTCGAATATATCGCGCGGCGGCACAGGGCGACGCGGCTTTACCCAGCCAAACAGATTCTCGTGGCGTGGTATGTCGGCCCGTCCGATCTCGAGGACGTGGCGAAAGCCTGCCGTCGTGATCAGAGCGGCGCGTGCGCCCTTGCTTTCGAGAACGGCATTGGTCGCAACCGTCGTGCCGTGGAACGTCGTCGCGACCTCACGCGGTGTTCGGCGCGCGATGGCGAGCACCTTGTCGACGCCCTCGAAGAACCCTTCGGACGGATCGGAGGGCACGGACGGCGACTTCGTGATCCAGTAGTGGCCGGTCCTTCGGTCGGCAAGGATAACGTCTGTGAAGGTACCGCCGACGTCGAGTGCGAGCGCGAGGCCTTCCGCCACCGGCGGTCGGCCCGGTGGTTGCTCAGTCCGCGTGCTCATCCCATCTCCTTGCTCTCAGCCTCTCGGCGAGAATGAGGCACGGCCAGCCGCTTTCGCAAGCCCATCTAACAGGCCGGGGTGAGCAAAGGCCTTCTGTTTTGCGATAAAACTGTGCGATGCGCCAATCGAGCGGCCCACACCATTCGGGCGATCGTGAGCAGGTTGAGAACCCCCATCAGGCCTGCAAGAGCGAAGGCGAACGTGTAATTCAGATAGATATCGAACAGCACGCCTCCCGCATACCCACCGACACCCATGCCGATCCAGGCCACGAGCATGGTGAGGCCGAGCGCACTACCGAAGCGATGGGCCGGAACGGCTTCCCCGACACACAAGATGAGGCATGTCATGTTGCCGGCAAAGCCGAACCCGAACACGGCCGAAAGCGCAATCAGGGACATGCTGTCGCCGAGCAGCGGATAGCCTACGACGCAGGCGGTCTGGATGGTCGAGGCCAGCGCGTAGCTGGGTAAGTAGCCGATCCGGTCGGCGATGAAACCGAAGCAGATCCGGCCAATCGTGCCTGAGAGCATGGCGACCAGAAGGCTGGTGGCGCCTATGACGGGCGACCCGCAGACCGAGCCGACAAAACTTGCCATGTGCACGAGAGGAACCCCCATGCAGGCGCAGCAAAGGAAGGCGGCGAGAGACAAGGCTGCGACGCGAAGCCTCTCGGCGGGCGATGCTCCCGCGTCGTGATGCGATGGGCCTTGGGGCGCGCTAACGGCGTCTACAGGGCGGGTGATGCGGGGCAGCGTCAAGCCGAGCGCCAAGAGCGTGGCGATGGCCAGAGTGAGAAACGTGAGGCGCCAGCCCAGGCTGTCGATCAAGACGTTGGCCAGGAAAGGCACCACCCCCTGTCCCAGCGCGCCGCCGGCGGTGACGATGCCGATGGCAACGCCCCGGCGGCGGTCGAACCATTCCTTGGTTGCCGCCAACAGCGGAGTATACAACACAGCAAACCCCAGCCCGCCGAGGACGAGGTTGGCCAGATAGAACTGCCAAAGAGTTTGCACCGCTGTCATCGACAGGACCGACAGCGCCATGCCGGAGCCGCCGATCGCCATCAGAATGCGTACGTCGACGCGGTCCGTTACTCGGCCCCAGACGTACCCGCCCACGGCCATGCCGATGGTGCCGGCAGCATAGCCGAAGCTCACCTCCGCCCGGGTCCATGCGAACTCGGCTTCCAGTGGGCGGATGAAGACCGATGCCAGGGCCAGCGCACCGAAGCCCAGCGCCATCGTGATGGTGGCCCCGATGACGACATGGATGCGGCGCCACATCAGGTCTCTGGCCGAGCTCGGCGCGGCGAATGCCATCGCCTGATGATTCTGCTCTGCAATGCCGGAAAGGGTGCTCATGCCAAGCCTCGGATGGTCCGGCGGTTGGACCGGACCCGAGACGATCTAAGCGGGATGCGCCCATCCAAGCTTGCAGTTCACCTGCAGCGTTTGTGGAGATGTTCTGAAATCGTGGCGGGCAATCCGCGCCCGGCGGCGGCATTCGGCGGCTGCGCCGGCCGCGAGAGCCACGGGCCGCTAGTCCTGGAGGCCCAGGCGCCGGAATGTCTCGCGGACCTGCTTCACCAGCGCGGCATCGCGATAGGGAAAGGCACGGAAGTAATCGGCGACGCGATAGCCAGGATGAATGCTTTTCAGACGCGCTACGTACCGCTGTGAAACATGGTCGCGGCCTGCGGCGGCGTTGCAGAACGCTGCCATGGCAAGAATGTGGTAGTGCGAGTTGGGTTGCCGCACGGCCCGGTCGGCCAGATCGGCGCCCTCGTCTAGACGGCCGAGCACGGTCGCATTAAATGCCTGCACGGTCAGCATTGCAAAGCTCATGAGGTCATAAGGGCTGAGGCGACGGGCCTGGCGCACGTCCAGATCGCTGGCAGCTCCATCCGCCTTGAGCATCCGCGCAAATGACACGGAATAGTGGCCCATTGCGAAATTCGGGTTGAGATCGACCGATCGCGCGATCTCCTCGACCGCCTGGTCGACGTCGTGCCGCAGCAGGAAGGCCCGCCCCAGCGCCCAGTAGCCCTGCGGCTCGCGCGGGTCGAGGAGCAGCGCGTGTTTGGCGTAGTCGAAGGCCTGTTGAATCTCACCTTCCCGATCGGTGCCAATCTCCAGGAAGGCGCGCTGCCAGTGCACGAAAGACAGCCCCGCAAAAACGCGCGATGAATTCGGATCCAGCTTCGCCGCCAGCTTGAACAGTCGTTCCGCCTCGACGTAGCCTTCGCGCGTAAACTGGTACATATGCCAGCTTCCGCGATGGTAGGCGCTCCAGGCGTCCAGGCTCGACGGTGAAGCGAGCAGGGCGCGTCGCCGCTCGGAGTGCTCGATCTCGGCCTCGACGGCGCCGATGATCTCGCCGACGATCCCATCCTGGACCTCGAAGATGTCGCCGATGCTGCAAGTGAAGTGGTTGGCCCAGGTCTCGGAGCCCGCGATGGCGTCGGTAAGCGCGGCATGGATGCGGGCCTGTCTTCCCCGCAGATGAATGCTGCCATGCAGGACGTAGCGCACGCCCAGCTTCTCGGAAACGCTGCGGGCATCGTGCGCGGCGCCGCGAAACATGAAGGCCGTGCCACGGGAGATGACGAACAACGATCGTGTGCGGGCGAGCCCGGTCATGATATCCAGCGAGAGGCCGTCCGACACGATCTGGTCGGCCTCCTCGCCGCCCAGCATTTGAAAGGGGAGAACCACGATAGACGGCTGTTTGGGCAGGGTGAGGTCGATCCCGGCCACACGCTCGTCCAGGACGACGTCCACGTGGGTTGCGTGCAACGGTGCGGGACGGCCGGCGTCTCCATTCTCCCGGCTCCCGGCATGACCGGAGGTCGTCGTCTTCTGGCTCGCGTGCACCGCCTCCATAATTTCTGCGGGCTTGGCCGAGTCAGCTTCAATCCTCACCTCGCCCACGAAGCGAATGCCGCGGCGATGGATGGTCTTGATCAGCGACTGGGTCTTGCCGTTGTCGCCGACGGCCTGCCGCGCGGCCTTGACGCGGCTCGAAATGGCGGCGTCCGAAACGATACGCCCCTTCCAGATCTTCTCGATGATCTCGTCCCTGGTCACGATCCGATCGCGGTTTTCGATGAGCTGGAGCAGCAGATCGAACACTTGCGGTTCCACGGACACGTGCTCGCCGCCTCGGTGCAGCTCGAAGCGGCTTGTGTCCATCCGGCAGGAACCAAATTGTAAGATCATGCCGCCTCTACTACTGCCGATTTCCGACCGGAGATGTGCCGTGCGAGACAGCCTTGTTCGGAGTTGCGCATAGCCAAGTCGATCCGGCCTTCCATCAATCGGTACGTCGGTCTGGCGCGGCGCGATCCAGCCCACGTGACATGCAGCCGCCTGTCATCCGCACGGGTCCGGCTCGCCCAGCGAGGCCCTTCAGGATTTCTCCATGTATTCATCAGGCCAGCTTCAAGCGAGACTCTGCCGGTTGGGATAGTCGATGCACCGTCAGCCCGTTACCGGTCCAGGCTAATGATCGAGGAAATCCGTCCCGCGATCAATGTCCGCGCCGGATTGCCGTTTCCGTCAACTAGTTAATCGGCGGCTGCCCTGTGAAAAAGGATAGATGCTCATGAGCGCCAACTGTCCGATTGCGCTGAGCGGCCGCGGTCGAGGCCCAATCGGCGCGAACTTGCCCATTGGCTGATCTGGCTGCCGGTTAGGTCTTTCGCCCAACTGATCGTGGCGGCCCTGGAGTATCGCCTGCGGCGCCGGAACAAAAGATGCTGTCGGCACATGGATGATCGCATGCTGGCGGACCTCGGTCTGCGCAGAAGGGAGATCGACGCGGCGCATCGACGAGCGCGGCCGGCAGCGTCTGCTGTACGCTACGACGCCATGCTTTGGACGGAGAGGGTGTCATGACCGATGGCTTTGGCGGTCTGCTGTTCGACAGGGCAGAGGCAGCGTGCGCTCCCGTAGCTGGAATGCCGGTGATCGCGCTGCACTGCTCGGGAGCCGACGGCCGGCAATGGCGCAAGCTCGCGGACACCGTATCGTCGCAACGCAATCTGATTGCAGTCGAGTGTTACGGTTGCGAGAGCACTGGCCACTGGACAGGCGATCACGCCTTCACGCTCGCGGACGAGGCGCATCGCGTCATCGATCTCATCGATCGGCTTGGTACCCAGGTGCATCTCGTGGGCCACTCGTATGGCGGCGGCGTGGCCCTGCGCGTGGCTGTCGAGCGCCCGCATGCGATTGCGAGCCTCGCACTCTATGAGCCTTCGGCCTTCCACCTGCTCACGCAGCTCGGTCCAGATGGGTTTGCCGCGCGCGAGGAGATTCTGCGACTTATACAAGCTGTCAGCTACGGCGTGCTGTCGGGGGACTATCAAACCGCGATTTCGAGCTTTGTCGACTATTGGAACGGAGCGGGTACTGCGGCAAACCTGCAGCCGCACGTTCGAGACGAACTGCTGCGTTGGCTCCCCAAAGCACCGCTCGATTTTCGCGCATTGATAGAGGAGCCCACGCCGCTTGCTGCCTATCGGCAGCTCGACGTGCCGACCCTGGTGCTGCGCGGGGAGCAGGGGCCGGAGCCGAGCCGACTCATTGCGGAAGGTCTCGCCCGTGTCATGCGCTTTGCGCGCCTGGAAGTGATCGCGGGCGCCGGGCACATGGGGCCGTTCAGTCACGCCGGCGCGGTCAATGCGGCCATAGCCGCGCATATGAAATGGGCTGGCGCAGCGGTGGACGCCTGCGGCGAGCCCCTGTGCCAGAACAGTCTTCGCCATCACGACCTAATCGCCGCCTGACCTCACCCCTTTTGCCTCTAGGAGACGTGAATGACCCCGAGCAGCAAGAATCCCGAGACCCTTGTGCTTCACGCCGGACCCCGCAGCGACGGCGCCACCGGCGCCGTGGCGGTGCCGATCTGCCAGACCACCTCCTACCAGTTCCGCAGCACGGAGCATGCAGCCAACCTGTTCGCGCTCAAGGACTTCGGCAACATCTACTCGCGCATCACGAACCCCACCTGCGATGCGCTGGAGCAGAAGATGGCGGCGCTGGAAGGCGGCGTGGCGGCGCTGGCCGTCAGCTCGGGCCAGGCCGCCTCAGCCACGGCGATCCAGAACCTGTGCCGTCCCGGCGACAACGTGGTCAGCTCCACGGACCTCTACGGCGGCACCTGGAATCTGTTCGCCAACACGCTGCCCTCCATGGGGATCGAGGTGCGCTTTGCCGATCCGGCCGACCCGGAGGCGTTCCGCCGGGCCACCGACCAGCGCACGCGCGCCTACTATGCCGAGACGCTGCCCAATCCCAAGCTCACCGTGTTCCCGGTCGGCGAGGTGGCAGCGATCGGGCGCCAGCTCGGCGTGCCGCTGATCATGGACAACACGGCAGCACCCGTGATCTGTCGGCCGCTCGATCATGGCGCTGCCATCATCGTGCACTCGACCACCAAGTACGTCGGCGGGCACGGCACCTCGATCGGGGGCATCATCGTCGACGGCGGCAACTTCGACTGGGCGGCACATGCCGCGCGCTTCCCCACGCTCAATGAGCCCGATCCCAGCTACCACGGTGCGGTGTGGACCGAGGCGGTGAAGCCGCTGGGGCCCATCGCCTACATCATCCGCGCCCGGGTGGTTCTGCTGCGCGACATCGGCTCATGCATGAGCCCCTTCAACGCCTTCCAGTTCATCCAGGGCCTGGAGACGCTGCCCTTGCGGATGCGCGAGCACTGCCGCAATGCGGCGGAGGTGGCGCTTTATCTGCAGCGCCATCCCCAGGTTGCCCGCGTCATACATCCGGATCTGCATGATGATGCCGAGCAGCGTCGGCGCACCAACACCTATCTCAGAGGTGGCCGAGGTGGCCTTGTCGGGTTCGAACTACAAGGCGGCCGTGAGGCCGGTGCTCGCTTCATCGATGGGCTCAAGCTGTTCTACCATGTGGCCAACATCGGCGATGCGCGCTCGCTGGCGATCCATCCGGCCACCACCACGCACTCGCAGCTCTCCCCCGCCGACCAGCTCGCCAGCGGCGTGACGCCCGGCTACGTGCGCCTCTCGGTCGGCATCGAGCACATCGACGACATCATCGCCGATCTCGATCAGGCGCTGGCTATAGTGGCGGACGAGGTGGCACAGGCGGCCTAACCTTTACTGCCGTAGTAGGGGAGCACGTCCTTCCAGCCCCAGCCGCGCGCGCCGCGCGATACCCACTCGTCGAAGTCGGCTGGCGATCCCCGGTTGGCGAGCTGACCATTGATGGAAGAGCCGCCACCCAGAATGCGCGCCTGCTCATATTTGCGCAGCGGCGGTGGGCTCTCGCTCGGATTGTTATGCGAAATGACTTGGGTGCGAACCTTGAGTTCGGTCCAATGGAAGCGCGGGTCGAAATAGGCGGTACCGGGGTAGCTGTCGAGGACCTCAGGAGGCACTCTCCCGAGTGGCGTGTCCTGGCCCGCCTCGAGCAGAAGGACCTGATTGGCGCTCTGCGCCGACAGCGGGTTGGCCAACACGGATCCAGCCGAGCCGCCGCCCACGATGATGAAGTCGTAAGCCATGGCCCGTCCCTCCCAGCGACGCTTACTCTTACAGCGCCATTATTGCTGGAATGCAGGCCTTGTCGAATATGCGCAGAAATGAGTCGGGATCGTACCACCTAGTCGCAACTGACCAATTTGCCCCATTTCTGCATGATGCCAGCCGCCCATTGGTCCTGCAGATGTTCGGCACCCGCGGCAATCGACATGGATGACGCACTGTCGGCACAAGACACGGGACGCCATGACTTCGTGCAAGCTACGGCGGCTCCTGGCGCATTTTTACTGAGCGGTCCAGGGAGAGCTCCTACCTTTTGGGGCTTGTCGAGCTAGGCCCAGAGTGAGAAAAAACGATGAGGCAGCTGAGACAGAGGTCAGCGCTTCCCAAGAGGTGTCGGGGTTTGTAGCGCCAGGAGAGGACGGGTGCGGAAGTTTGTGACCGGGGTCTTGGCCATCGCGACGGTCTGGATGTTCATGCGCGCAACTGAGATGCGTATCCTTATGCAGCAAGAGATTGTGCTGGGCACATCCGGAAGCGCGTCTCTCGTGTGCCGATACTTTAATGGGACAGGGACGACAACCAACGTTTTCTGGTATTCGCCGAGCAATGTCCTGGGTCGGGACAGCTGCGCGCTCGTCCACACGGATTTGCACAGTCTTCGTCGTTAGGGTGGGCACGCCCCCTTCTCTAAAAACCGCTTACTTTGCAATACCGTGCGCGTGCGCGATGATTATCGGCAATCGCCCCCCTCATGCCGAATTTGCCGCGCAGCGCCGGTCATCTCATCCCTTTAAGACGGCCGGCGTTTGATTTCAGCGCTGGGCACGGCCGCTTCGGTCAGGCGCAATCGCCGCTTCGGGCTGCCGAAATGGCCGCGACCCGACAGCACAGCGGTGTTGGCGCAAGCCGACACTGGTACATATGGTCCAATGTCAGGTGGCCACTCGCGCCCAGTTGCCACCATTATCCCGGAGGCCGCTGTGAAAACTGGCCACTTCGATGTGCTGATAGTTGGCGCCGGCCTTTCGGGCATTGGCGCGGCATGCCACCTCCAAGAGAAATGTCCCCAAAAGCACTTCACCATTCTAGAAGCCCGCGATCGTACTGGTGGGACGTGGGACCTATTTCGCTACCCGGGCGTTCGTTCTGACTCGGACATGTTCACGCTCGGCTACTCGTTCCAGCCTTGGATGGCGCCCAAGGTCATCGCCGATGGTGCGTCCATTCTGAAATACGTCCGCGAGACAGCGCACGAGCACGACATAGACCGCAAGATCCGCTTCAACCACCGCGTCAAGCACGCGTCGTGGTCGTCGAAGGAGACGCGCTGGACGGTTGAAGTCGAACGGGGTCCATCCAGCGAACCGGCCCGCTTCACGTGCAGCTTTCTGCTCGTCTGCAGTGGCTACTATAGCTATGCGGAGGGCTATACACCCAATTTCCTCGGCATCGAGCGCTTCAAGGGGCGCATCCTCCACCCTCAAGACTGGAGCAGCGATGTTGACCACACAAACAAGCGTGTGGTCGTGATCGGCAGCGGTTCGACCGCCGTAACGCTTGTGCCGGAGCTCGCGAAATCGGCGGTCCACGTCACGATGCTCCAGCGGTCACCGACGTATGTCGTTGCGTGGCCTGACGTAGATCGTGTCGCCGATACTCTGAGGCGCTGGCTACCGGCGAAGGCGGCTTGCGCCATAGCGCGCTGGAAAAATCTGCTCGCCGGCATGTACTTTGTTCGAATCTGCAAGCGTGACCCAGAACGGGCCAAGAGGATGATTCGAGACGGCGTGCGAGCGGAGCTCGGAGCAGACTACGATGTCACCGCACACTTCACCCCACATTACAATCCGTGGGAACAGCGGCTCTGCCTAGCGCCCAACGGCGATTTCTTTCACTCGATCAAGGAAGGGCGAACCTCGATTGTGACGGACGAGATCGAGACCTTTACCGAAACTGGCCTCAAGCTACGCTCGGGCCAAGAGCTAGCAGCCGATCTCGTGGTGACCGCTACAGGCCTCAATCTGCAAGTATTGGGCGGCGCACAGATCGACATCGACGGCCAGCCCGTCGATCCCGCAACAGCGCTGAGCTACAAGGGCGCGCTCTACAGCGATATCCCGAACCTTGCGGGTGTGATCGGCTACACCAATGCGTCGTGGACACTGAAAGCCGAGCTCATCTGCGGCTACGTCTGCCGTTTGCTCAACTACATGGAGAAGCACGCCTACGACCAGTGCACGCCGCGCAATGCCGATCCGACCATGCAGCGCCGGCCGCCGGTTGAGCTCTCCTCGGGCTATTTCCAGCGCTCGATGGACAAGCTGCCCAAACAGGGAACGCGCGACCCGTGGCGAATCCACCAGAGTTATGTGCGCGATCTCATCGGACTACGGTTCGCGCCTCTAGACGACGGAGTGCTGCAGTTCTCGCACCGCCCAGACCGCCTGACAGAGAGGGCAGCTTGATTGTTGGCCGGACGGTAGAAGGTGCCGGCAACCCCACCCGAAAGTTCGCTTGCTTTTTTTGTCACGGAAACAGCAGCCAACACTTGAACCACGGCTCTTGCGATGCTTGAGGGGAGGCCGTCCGAGGGGATCGTCGGCGGTGACTAAGGTGTACCAACGAGAAGCGATGATCCGGTTGTAACTTGCATCGAATACCGGCCTGTGCCCCTCGGCTTTGTTCGCGCTTAGGACCAAGAACATCGGAGCAAAATCCGTCGTCGCTAACAATTGTTCCTGATCTCCTCGCCGGGTGAAAAGCGCGCCCGCCAATGACACGTTATCGGATGCGGTTTGCAGGGGGCCTGTGCCAAGGTTTTTTAATCTACCGCACCCACTGCGTGCCTGACGCGATTATACTCGCGGCTGACATAATTCCACCATCCCGCGGTGCGGTTGTGATCGCGTGGTCAGGCAGCGTCGCAACAGGGGGATTTCATGTTTTCGCGTCACTCTTCGGCCGGGTCCAACACGCTCGAGCCGCGCACGATTGCGTCGAACGGTGCCGAGGGCGCGCAGCATCGCGCCAGCGGTCCTGAAAGCGACAGCAAGTCCGTGATTGGCAACGATCTCAGGATCCTTGGCAAGGGCCTGAAAATCACCGGCCGTGGTGTGCTGCAGATTGACGGTCAGATCGACAGTGACGTGCAGGCCGCGGAGGTCATTGTCGGTGAACACGGCAGGGTGACGGGTATGGTCGCCGGCCAGCACGTGCTCATTTGTGGGGAGGTCTCCGGCGTCGTGTGCGGCCAGACCGTGGCGCTGACCGCGTTGGCGAAGGTTGAAGGCGACGTCCATCACATGTCGCTTGCCATCGAATCCGGCGCCGCATTCGAAGGGCGCAGTCGGCGTGCCGCTAACGAGTCGGAGCTCAATGCGGTCGTGGATGGACGATCCACGCATCAGTCGACAGGCGGTTGAGGGCGCCCGCACGTTGAGCGCTAGCCTAGCCGCGTGGTCAAATCGCAGCTGTTCTCGGGGAGGGGGCTCTCATGCCACACGCCGTCAAGACTATCGTGCTCGCGAACGTCCTGTTGATCTGCTTGGCGCTCGTTCCCCTGCAGGCAGCTGAGCGGGAACAGGTGCGGGCGGTCATCAATCTCATAGCCTCAATCAAGATGCCCTTTCCCGAACGCTTCGAGCGCAATGTCGCGCGAACAGAGTACGTGCGCCTCGACAGCCATGGCGCAACGGTCGCGTGTCTGCGGCTCGATGACAAAGTGAGATGGTGCTACGAACACATTCCAACGCAAGGGGCGCGGGCGGAAATGCTGCGTATCCGCCAGGAGCCAGTGGGTGGCATACAGGTAGGCCAGCTGTTCCATTTCGTCGTCGACTATGACCTCGATGGGCTCGCCGATGTCGGCAGCACAACGCGCATGGACCCTCCTGCTCACGCCCCGGTTGCCATGATTGCTCAGTTTTTTCATCGCGGTACGACGCGCGGCGACCAGTCCCGCGGCGAGTACCAGAAGCTGTTTGACGACGGCATTCAGGTTGCTCTCAAATACCTGGGCGAGTAGCCGCGTTCGGACCGGCGGGTAAGCACCACGCTTCGCAGGCAGCTGCCGGCGCGAGGCGGTGTTTGTGCGCCATGGTGCGCTAATGCACCTCGCATGCCACACGACTCGTCAACCTCTGCAATCGCATCAGTTCGCCATTGCAGCCAGCGACGGCACCAATCAGACTTTGGTCCTGGGCTCCGCAGTCGGAGCCTAGGCTACGAGGCGGTTTTGCTTTGCGGAAAGGCATTCCCAATGCTCCAGAACTCATGGTCCTTGGTGCTGACTAGCCTGTTGTTCGGCATTCTCTCTGCTCCGGCTGTCGCAGCCGAGCGCGAAGATGTGCGCAAGGTGATCAACCTAGTGTCGTCAGTGAAGATGCCGTTCCCGGAGAGTCTCTCGCGCAATCGGGCAAAAACTGAGCGCGTGTGGCTCGAACGCGGCGGCACGACCACTGGGTGCCTCAGGCTCGAGGATCGCCGCTGGTGTTACGAGCACATTGCGCCAGAAGGCAATCGGGCGGAGATGCTGCGCATACGCAACGAGCCGTCGCGTGGCGTCTACATCGGCGCTTTGTATTACTATATGGTTGATTTCGATCTCGATGGCCTTGGCGATGTCGGATCGACCACGCGCATCGATGCGCTCGATGACCGACGGCCGGCCACCCCGATTGCCAACGTGATCCAATTTTTCCATCGCAGCACGAAGCGCGGCGAGACGTCTCAAGCCGAGTATCAGAAAATGTATGACGAGGGCATCCAGATTGCGCTGAAGTATTTCGGGGAGTAGGCGCATCGGGCATTCGCTTTTGCATGCCATGTGCCCGACTACCTTGGTTGGGCGGCGAGCTGTCCAAGCGATAGTCTGGTTGTTCCTAGCAACCTTGCGGCGTTACGGGCGTTGTCATTGCCCAGTGGTCCCTTCACGGGACCGCGCGGCTAATGGAGGTCGCCATGTCTTTCAAGACGGGAGCAAGTTTGACTGCTCTGATCGTAATGCTCAGTCTTTCGCACGCTGCTTTGTCTCAAACATCACCCTCACCGACTGGACGTGACCCGGCGTCCCCGACACGACCCAATGCCGAGGTAAAGCGCGAGGCGCCGGTCACTGGTCAGATCCTGGTTCAAGACGAAAAAACCATCCTCGCCAAGGATCTCATTGGTCAAACAGTCTATGACCCCGACAAGGCGAAGATTGGCAGCATCAGTGATCTCATCCTCAGCAAGGATGGCATGAGCGTAGAGGGCTTTGTCATCGGTGTCGGCGGCTTTCTCGGCATTGGCGAAAAGGCCGTCGCCTCGAAGCTGGATCGCCTGAAGATGACGCCAGAGACGGGTGGCACCTTGCGGCTGGTGATGGACATCAAGAAGGAGGAGCTTGCGAACGCGCCGACATTCAAATCGAAGAAGGAGCAGGAAGCCGAGAAGCAGGCCGCCGAGCGCGCACGTAGTCAGCCTGGCCCCACTGGGGGATCAGGCCAACCGACGCCGAAAACGAACTAGCCCTTGGCGCCGAGCAATTGACGGCGCGGTTGTCTGAACGCAACGCGGCAGATAATAGGCTACTGCGTGACAGACGGCTCGGGCGTCTTTGGCACTGCTCAAGGCGCCCGCTTTTAGTTGGGTGGAAGCTGCGGCTGGTCACTACTGCTGATCGTTCGCCAGAATTGTCTGGATTGTGTCATTTAGCATCTCCTTTGCAGCCGGACTGATCGCCAGATACTCGGCCCAGGCTGTTTCCTGCGCCAACCGAAGCCACGCAAGGTAGTCGTCTCTCGTAAATCTGCGGAATTTGGCGCCAGCTCTGGTGAAGGTCTCAATGAACCTTGTCTCGGCGTCCCGCTGAGCTGCAGCAAAATACTCTTCCGAGATTTCAGCGGCAGCCTCGAACGCTACTTTCTCCGGCTCCGACAAGCTGTCCCAAACGGACTTCGATATCAGGAGTGTATTCAGGAACATCCATATGCCGGGACTCCCCGCCGTGAAATGCTTGGCATGGTCGTAGACCTTCATCGACACAAAGGTTTCGTAGGACGTCAGTGCGCCGTCGAGCTTGCCTGAGCGCATAGCTTCGTAGATTTCGTTCGACGGCAACGCTACGGGTGTGGCGCCAGCCTTCTTCAGCATGAGATCGAACAAACGATCTCCCCCGCGCAGGCGCAGGCCCTTCACCGAGTCAGGGCCGCTGATCTCTCGATTGCTTGTGGCAAAGCCTCCCGGTACCCACCACCAAGTCAAGACGTGAACACGGTTCGCATTCGCAATTCCCTGCAAGTGTTCAAGGAGCTTCGAGCCTTTCAGCGAGCGCACAGCTGCAAGGCTGGGGTAGAGACCTGGCAATACCGCCAGCGAGAACTCCGGGCTCTTGCTCACCGCATACGACAGCACATAGACGCTCATTTCGAGCCTGCCGGACTGAAGGGCGTCGAATTGCTCCTCGGCTTTGAGATTCAATGAGAGCTGCGGATAAATACGAAAGGACAGACCCGGCACGCGCGATTGAACCTCCTGAGCGAAGATGCGCGTCGCACGGTCGCGGGCGTCGGTCCCAGCTGGCCATTGGTGCGAGATCTTGAACTCCCTCGCTGAGGCCTCTCCTCCCGGCAACGCCAGTAAACACGTCATCAAGACAGCAGATGCAAGACGCATGTCGGAGCCTCCATCTATCGACCTCTGATCCGCACCAGCAGGCCCAAGGACTGGTCATTAGGCGCTGCCGCGAGCTGTTGGTCCCATGCGCTGATGGCTGTCATCAGGTCACTCGCGATCAACCTTGATCACGAGTCCGAGATCATCTTCGGATGCGATAACGGTTGGTGGTGTAGGAGCTGCCAGTCTGGCTCTTCAGGCTCGCAACCTGCGGCGGAAGGTGGAAGCTTTTGGGGCGGAAATTTGCCGGCGTTTTGCGTCTCAATCCATTCAGTTACTCACCATGGCCGTACCCATTGCGGACGCCCATTGCCAAACGTAGGCTTCAGCGCTGGAACGTTTGCTAGGCGCACAGTCATGAAAATTCGCCTCACGCCAGGCGAGCGCATGGTCGATGACATCATCCATGTCACCGGCGTTGCGATCGGCCTTATTGCGGTCATCGCCATGCTGATCGCGGCGGCACGCTCTTTGCCCGCAGCATCGACGGCGTGCTTGGCGATATACGGCGTGGCCGTGGTCACCATGCTCGGTTGCTCGGCCGCTTATCACATGGCGCCTGCCATGCATTGGAAGGAATGGCTGCGGCGCTTGGACCATGCCGCAATTTTCCTCAAGATTGCCGGCACATACACACCCTTCGCTGCAATCAAGATAGGGGACGCCGGTGGTCTTGCCCTGCTAGGCTCTGTCTGGTTGGTCGCGCTGCTCGGCTCCGCAGGAAAGCTGCTGCTCGCGTCAACATGGGACCGGCTTGCAGTTCTGCTATATTTGCTCCTCGGCTGGAGTGGGGTGGTCATGGTTGAGTCCTTGGCAGCCGCGGTGACATCAACCACGCTTATCTTGCTCGCGACCGGCGGCGCACTCTATACCGTCGGGGTTGTCTTTCACCTGTGGCGCTCATTGCCATTCCAGAGGGCGGTCTGGCACACCTTTGTGCTGGCCGGGACTGCTTGCCATTTTGGCGCGGTTACGAGCGCAGTCTTTGTCTAACCGCGGTGGCGCATTTCACAACAGCGCATGAAGCCAATATATTTGTGCGAGCCAAACCCAAGCTTGCCGCGCGAGCTAGCTACCTGCCGTGTCTCCTCGCCGTTCCAGCCGCTCTGCAATAAAAGCCGAAGCCCGCTCCACCAAGTGCCGAGCCCGCCGTCGGCAGCAAACATCGACGCCAGGGCCCCCAAATTTGCCCGTACAGACTCAAACCGTGGTTCTGGCTACCTCGGGCTGGTCGGAAATTTCGAGTTTGTACGCGAATCCTGGACACGTAGATGCCATGAGGATTGCGGTGCAGACTGCAAACTTGGTTGGGCACCGCCAACAGTTGCTGAGGTCCAACGTGTGCGTCAGGTCCGTTCAATGGCGTCAAAGCAGACGTTCAACCCATTCCCTGACTATTGGTTTTGACCGAGAACCGACCTTCGCCACACGGGCAAGGCGCAGTCTATGGCGCCTATGCGCGCAAGGCTGGGGCATACCGCGGGGCGGTCAGTTACCTTGGCATCACATTGAGCTCCTGCGCGCGCAAGCCTGACGTACTATTTCCCTGTCGGCTGGCAGGTAGGCGGGCGAGGCGAAGCAAATGGGCAAGGATAGACGGAAGGATGTCGCGACCCGACATGCGCTCACCGAGCACGAGCAGGACAAAGATGGCCTCAAACGCAAGGAGTACGAGAACAGGCTACGCGAGTTGCACGTCAAGTTGGTTCAGCTCCAGGAATTGGTGCGACACGAAGCTAAAAAAATCTGCATCCTGTTTGAAGGGCGGGACGGCGCCGGCAAAGGTGGCGCCATCAAAGCCATTACGGCCAGGGTGAGCCCGCGTGTTTTTCGCGTCGTTGCTCTGCCCGCACCGACCGAACGCGAGAAATCTCAGATGTACATTCAGCGGTACCTGCCGCATCTGCCATCCGGCGGCGAGATCGTGATCTTCGACCGCAGTTGGTACAATCGCGCTGGGGTGGAACGCGTCATGGGTTTCTGCAGCGAGGAGGAGGCCAAGCGCTTTCTCAGCGTTGCACCACAAGTGGAAAAGGCCATGATCGATTCCGGGATTGTCCTCATCAAGTACTGGCTCGAGGTAAGTCCCGAGGAACAGGAAAAGCGTCTCCGAGACAGGATTGATGACGGGCGCAAGACCTGGAAGCTCTCTGACATGGATTTGAAGTCATTTGGGCGCTGGGACGACTACACCCGGGCGCGAGACGACATGTTCGCTGCCACAGATACGGCGTGGGCACCTTGGCGCGTCGTACGATCGGACGACAAGCGGCGGGCCCGGTTGAACATCATCGAGCATCTGCTGGCGAACATCCCATACAAGCCTCTGCCGAGGGAGAAGATCAAACTTCCGAAGCGCCACGTATCGGAAAAGCCTGCGCTGCACCTCAGCCGCAAGTTCATCCCCGACGTGCACTAGGTGACGCCCCTGACAGGGCGTTGGTCTGGCCGGGGCGCCATACCCGAGGCTCGGGGAACAATGAGGCTTGACCCGTGACAAGCTCGTCGGAGCCACGCAATGGACGGATGTGGCTCCAGTATGTTCCATCGGCGCAATGGCTGGCGGGTTATCAGACCGCTTGGCTAGGCAGCGATATGATCGCGGGCTTAACGCTTGCCGCCTATGCGATTCCGGTATCCCTGGCCTATGCCGCGCTCGCGGGCCTGCCGCCCCAAGTCGGCATCTACGGCTATTTGCTCGGTGGGCTCGGCTACGCGCTGCTCGGCTCCTCGCGCCAACTGGCAGTGGGTCCGACGTCTGCCATTTCCTTAATGATTGCCGGCTCTGTGGGGGCGATGGCCGAAGGCGACGCGCAGCGATATGGCCAGATCGCCAGTCTGGCGGGTTTCACGGTTGCCATACTGTGTCTCATCGCCTGGTTGCTGCGGCTCAGCCTGCTGGTGAGGCTCATCAGTGACAGTATCTTGGTGGGCTTCAAAGCTGGGGCCGGGTTGACGATCATCATGACGCAGCTGCCAAGCCTATTTGGCATCGCCGGTGGTGGGCATAACTTCCTCGAGCGAGCGGTCGTGTGGGCAGGCCAACTTGGCCAAACTCACCTCCTCGTACTAGCCATGGGGCTCGCGGCCATTCTGCTGCTCCTGTTGGGCGATCGCTTTCTGCCGGGCCGGCCAGTCGCCCTTGCTGTCGTCGCGCTGTCCATTGTCGTAGCGATCGCGTTCGGACTTCCCTCATTGGGCGTGCCCACGACCGGAAAGATCCCGGCCGCGTTGCCTTCGCTTGAAGGTCCAGCGCTTCGCCTCAGGGATGTCGAGGGTATCGTTCCGCTTGCCGCCGGCTGCCTGTTGCTTGTCTATGTCGAAAGCGTCGCCGCCGCGCGCACCTTTGCCGCAAAGCACCGATACGACCTTGATTTGCGACAGGAGTTTTTAGGGTTGGGTGCCGCCAATGCGGCGGCCGCGTTCGGTCATGCCTATCCAGTGGCCGGCGGGCTGTCGCAAACCGCAGTCAACGACACGGCCGGAGCCCGTACACCTCTCGCCCTCGTGTTTGCCTCGATCACACTGGCGCTTTGCCTGCTGTTTCTCACCGACCTTCTGGAAAACCTTCCCAAGGTGATGCTGGCGGCCGTCGTGTTGGTGGCGGTGTACAGACTCGTCGATTTTTTCGCGATGGCCCGCATGTGGCGGATCAGTCGGATCGACTTTTACGCCGCTGCGATTGCGCTTGCTGCGGTGCTGCTGCTTGGCATCTTACAAGGGATCCTCCTGGCGGCGCTGGCCTCCGTTTTCCTGCTGTTGGCACGGGCATCGAGTCCGCATGTGGCCTTCCTCGGCCGTGTTCCTGGGACAAACAGCTATTCCGATCTCGCCCGACACCCTGACAACGAAGAGTTGCCCAACGTCATCGCCTTTCGTCCTGAAGCCTCGTTGCTCTACATTAACGCCGACTCGGTCCTGGAAACCGTTTTGCAGCGCCTCCGCGCGGGCAATCCCTCCAACATTCGCCTAGTCATCTGCGACCTGTCGGCATCGCCCCACGTCGATTTATCCGGCTCCCGCATGCTGCACCAGTTGCATGACGCCCTGGCACACCACGACATCGAACTGCGCATCGTCGCCGCACGTGGACGGGTCCGTGACCTGTTGCGAGCCGACGGTATCGGCGAAAAAGTCGGCGGGCTCGACCGGCTCGTGAGCTTGGATGGCCTGTTAGGCAGCTTAGACCGGCAGGGCTGATCCGAGCGACATCAGGTACGGATTGCGGCAGTTCTTGGCACTCAGTTGCCGTGCACGGAGTACTGGTACGTCAGATAACGAGCGCAAAACGGACGTCCTGACTGGGCCCGTTGACGGTGACTTATAGCCTTCAACGGACATCTGCCGACGAGGCCAAGATCTCCGTAACATTTCATGAGCGATTTGCTGCCTGCCCCCCAAGCTCGTACGGGATGAACTCCCGAATGACGCTTGTCCCTTCCCTGGACGCCCCCTAGACCTCGACTAGCGGTCCAGTCTAGGTGCGTAGCACTCAGAGCCCGTAAGGACCTAGTCGGCGGCACGTGCGTGACCATTCCTGTTTGGTCATGTGGGTCCGCTTGTCCCATTTTCTCATGCAATCAGCGAAGTGATCAGCACTGCTGCGCTGCTGAGCGGAGGGCTGCCAGGATTTAGTTTTGGCCTGAGCGGCTGGGGCTTGCGGCGTTGCCGCCACTGCCGAC
This sequence comes from uncultured Alphaproteobacteria bacterium, assembly GCA_963806735.1. Taxonomy (GTDB): domain Bacteria; phylum Pseudomonadota; class Alphaproteobacteria; order Rhizobiales; family Hyphomicrobiaceae; genus CADEFX01. The sequence goes on from CAWEBE010000049.1 coordinate 367,490, forward strand.
GTAGTGGTGCTTTTGGGGTGCGAGCCAGATTGGGCATAAGCCGCACCATCAGCGGCAATCAGTGAGAGCGAGGTTCCAAGAAGGAGTAAGCGCACCGGGTATCTGCCATCTCGTTGGTTCATGGGGTGTGCTCCGCCACTGGAACTCTCACCATTGGCCTCCGCGTCTTCGTGATCAATTCGGGTAACTACCTAAATGCCCGACAAAGGATTCCGTTGTTCGAGTGGTCCCAGTCTTATGCAGCCCCAGCTCCAAATTCCCTGCTAAACGCTTAGCGGTACGTTCCGGTGCCACATGCACATGGTCTAGACAGAACCGTTTGAGCTTTATGGTCGGCGCGTGCACTTTGCGCGACGCGTCATCGGATCTCCCGTGCGCGCGAAGCTATTAGGCAACGCACCTAGGCGGTATCGTCGCCGTAGATGCGGATGTAGCGCCCATCGACCTCGATGCCGATAAAGGGCTCGTCGAAGGCGATGCACAGACGCTGGGCGAGAGCGACGACTGCATCGGTGCTATCCGTCCGGATTCTGCCGATGAGCATCGATCTGCGCCGGCTCTCGTAAATGCCTTCTGCTGTTTGCACCGTAGCCGACGGAAACGTGCGCGCGATCGTTTGACAGAACAGGTCGATATCGTCCTGGCCCAGCGGACGGCACCGCATGTTTGCTACGTAGACCAGATGCACCGGCTGACCTATCGCAGCCTCGAGCTCGCGCCATGCTGACGCGCTGCCATCGATGCCGCCAAGGCCCTCGGTCCTGACGGCCTGCTCCACTTCTTTGACGGTATCGTCAAACATGCGTTCGATTTCCGCATTGGAACCGCGTCCGGCATCCACCAGATCAAGGCAGGATTCCAAATAGCCAAGTCTGCGCTCGTTCGACCAGCCGGCCGGTGGCGAGGTTGCAATGGCGCGCAGGTTTGAAATGATATCCGCGAACTTTACGAGCCGCGCCTCGCGCGACGTCTTGCTGATGCCCGCCAACCGGGCGCGTCGCCGCTCCGGCTTAGGCAAAGTCATATCATCCGAGTCTTCTCGGACAATGCGCGCAACGCGTCCGCCGAACGTTGCAACCAAGTCATCGTAGCTGGTCCCGGTGTCCTCGAGCACGTCGTGGAGCAACGCCGCGATAAGAACGTCCATGTCGCCGTCGTCGACCGAGGCGACTAGGTCGAGCACTTCGATTAGGTGATTGATGTAGGGCTCTTGGCTTGCCCCCTTGCGACGATGGTTGCGATGAGCCTCGGCGGCGAAGGCCAACGCTGTCGTCAGTCGCCGCACGTCGCTCGCCATGGTGCCACGCGGAGATCCGGTCTATCGGCGGCTGGGCGTGATAGGGGACGACAAAGTGCGTTCCATATCGCAGTGCCCCAGCGCCTGCGAATGCCACCGCCTTTGCAGATACGACCGCCGCAGCGGGTCGTCTCGTTGCAGCACCTTTACCATCAAATCGAACTTGAGCGGTTGCGCATCGAGGCATCGAGGTGCGGCGCTACCCACACGATTACTCGCGAGCCCTACACGGTCTGCTTCAAGCACATCGAGGGGCATGCGGTCCTCCGCTCCCAGAGAACGATTGCTCTCAGAGAACGATGGCGCGAGTTGTCGGATTTAACTATCCGGCAAAACCCCTAGTGCAGTGCGAAGGTAGGCAGGTGGATTGGTTGGACGCTCCAGCCACGCTTCCGGCACACGGTGGAATGGATCGGAAAAGGCGTTGGCAGCCCACGCCGGATAGCCGCAGAACTCGCCTCTAACATTGCAGGCGGCCTGCGCCAGAACACTCAAGCTGACTAATCCGATTGCGACCCCGAACAGGGCAAGAGGAGCGCGGATGTCGATAGACCTAGTGTGATCGATATCTGCGACCAGGCACATCCGGCATCCATGTGCGTTGCCACATCTCTGCGGCCTGCAACCAGAACGTCCATGGCGTCAGCGGATTAAATTCCGGCATCGCATTGGCAAAGGCCGCCCCGGACAGCGGGGGGTTAGTGAAGCTCTGCGGTAAGGCCATAGGTGCCATTGGAGACCTAAGCTGCCGTTTCCACCCCTCCATAATTTGATCGATCAGCTCGGTTTGTGCCGTGGACGCATTCTTCAGATACTCAGCCGTGGATTGGACGGCTTGATCCGGCCATCCCATTGCTCTTGCGACCGTGGACATTTGATCAACCACCTTGCGCGAGCAGCGCTCGTTGACAGTTTCAATCTCGTCCCGCCAGCTCGATAGCGCATCAAAGGTGGCGGCCACGCTCTCCCGCATCTCCTTGGTCATCCCTGGTATATTTGTGAACTCAGACGAGCTGGCCACGGCATGTTCTCCTTTGCGGTGTTGCGTTCACGTCTATTGGCGCGGACTAGCGCGACTCACATTCCCTAACCCAGGGACGTGAGCGCCCAACGCGGTCCACCGCCGATAGGTCTGAAACTTCAGGCCAAGTTGGTCGTAATGGACCCTCAAGTACCCGTCCGAACCGCGCACAACTGCCGCAGGCCTGACTTTTTGAACTTCCTGCGCCAATACACCGACATAGGCCTGGTTGGAACCGTTGTAGGCAAACCGATAGAATCCAAGGCCGTTGTCGAGATGACCAAGAAGAACAATGTCGTGCTTGAGCGCGACATCGGACCGGCGTCCACCACCACGCCCACCGCCGCCTCGGCCTCCACCTCCTCGAAATCCACCGCCTCGGAATCCGGACGCTCGGAATCCGCCTCCGCGTCCGCCCATGCTCGGACGGAACGCGTGTCTCTGGGCGTGGCGTACCGGCGAGCGAGCTCGCGCCTGCGCCCTATGGGGTGCGGCTCTCGGTCTGCTCGCCTGCCTTGTCCGGCTAGCCTGCTTTGACCCAGCGGCACGGCTGGCACTTTTGGCGCTTTTGGCGCGATTGGTGTGGGCCGCAGACTTTGTCTTCGCAGCAGCCTTGGCCTTGCCAGCATGCTTCGCCGGTGTGGCAGCAGGCCTGGACTTGGCCGCAGCGCCAGCTCTGGCTTTGGCAGCCGCACCAGCCGCCGCCGCGCCAGCCGCCGCCGCGCCTGCTTTCGTCGCCAAGTCGCGGCGCCCGGTCTCTGCCTTGCCGCGAAATGCGTCGCGAGCAGCCGCGCGGTTGCCATCGCCGAAACGCTGAGCAACATGGGCATCGCGATATGGGACGTTGCCGCGATGTCGGGGATTGTGGTTCCAATCCTTGTTGACAATGTTCGTCCGGTTAAACCGATTGAAGCGATCGACATCGATATCGACACGACCGCGCCACCAGTCGGCGTTGCCCCAAATTGCTGCGCCAATGGCAATGCCTGCTGCCCAGCTCAATACACCGCTACCGACGTAACCCTCAGGATACCAGTAGAACGGCTCATAGTCCGAGTATGGCCAGTCCCCATAGCAAACCCTGGGATCATAGACGGGGACAGACATGTAGTCGGGCGTTGAGGACTCGATGGTGATCGCCGGTCCCTGGCCGCCGGTCGCGGGGCCGCCGGTCGCGGGCGCTGGCGATTTGCTTACTTTCACATGCTCGGTGCTCTTGAGATTGCCGGAAGCCTCGGCGCGCTGGCGCAAGCCTTGGACCGCCGCCAGGAGATCCTCCTGCTGGGCAAGGAACGCATCGCCCAATCGCTGCGTCCAATCCAGCTTATCATTCATCATTTGCAGTGTTTGCGGTACTGCGGCGAGCGCCTTGACACTCGGATCCCATGGCTGCTTTTGCATGGCATCCTCTAAGGCTTGCCCCGAGATGCCAGGATTTTCGCGCGTCCAGCGGGCGGCCTGAACGACCTCAGTCGGATAGGTCGAGGCCATCAGCATCTGGGACAGCAACGCATCGGGATGGAGTGCGATTGGAGCAACGAGTTGCTCGAGTTGCGCCTTGCTGAGGGCCGTCGCAGGCGGCTGCTGGGCCTGGGTGGGGGACACAAACACGACAATGACCGCCACCAACCAGCAAAGACGCGCAAAGCCTCGAGCGGACATGAGACTTCTCCTGGGCGCATGACGGACAATATTGGCCCAGGCAATCACACGCCCAGTGATCTTCCCATCCGGTGAAACACCGATTGATGGGCAGGAAGTACCTGCATACTCACGGTCGCTCTCGCTTCTCCTTGGGCGAAGCGCCGGTAGGCAGAATTAACCGCACGCCACGGGAGTTCCTCGCGTCGCGGCCCGCATGTTCTAGCCTGACAGCAACACGTGGCTTTGCTCGCCACTGGCCCGCGCGCGTGTTGGCCATGACCCGCATCCTGATCGCTGATGACCATGCCGTGGTGCGCTCGGGTGTCCGACGCATCATCGAAAGTCATGCGGGCTGGACTGTCGTCGCCGAGGCGGCTGACGGCAAAGAGGCCATCGACAAGGCCATTGCGACCAAGCCCGACGTGGCCGTTCTCGACGACACGCTTCCCCGGATCAACGGCATTGAAGCCACCCGCCAGATTCGCCTGCGTGCACCGAGCGTCGAGGTGCTGATCCTTACGGAGCACGAGAACGAGATCATCATGCGCGAAGCGTTCAGCGCGGGCGCACGCGGCTATTTGCTGAAGACAGAAGCCGAACAAGAGCTGGTGGCTGCCATCGAAACCCTTGCGGCGCATCGGCCGCATTTGACCAGCAGGGCTATGGAGGCGCTCCTCGCGGTCTTTCTGATCGATGCGCAGCCCGCCAAGCAGCTGCTGACGCCCCGCGAGCGCATAGTCTTGCAATTGGTCGCCGAAGGGCACAGCAACAAGCAGATTGCCAAGGTGCTCAGCATCAGCATCAAGACTGTGGAAACGCACCGCGCTGCGATCATGCGCAAGCTTGAGCTGACCTCGACGGCGGCTTTGGTGCGTTATGCCGTGCGCAACAAACTGATCGAGCCTTGATCCGGTCACGTTTCCGCTCGGGCAGGCACCCGGTTGCGGGGTGCTGTCCTAAGATGTTGGCTTGTCGGACCGGGCATCACCAGCGGCTAGAGTTGAAATTCCAGTCCATCTTGCGCATCCAGTGCGATGAACCCTTGTTTCTCGCATCTACACACTTCCCGTTATTCTCTTTATCCGGGTACATGTACTGGCCGCAGTTTGCCGACGCCGCTGTTACACCACCAGTCATGGTCAAAGCGCAAAGAAACACGATGGCGATAATCCTGGGAGAGCGCATGACCGTCACTCCACGTTAAATGCAACAGCTGCAAAAGTAATATTCGGGCCTCCCCTAGGGAGCCATCCGCAAAAACCCGTATTGTGGTGGTTTCGAGTCTGGATACCGGTTTTTCCCAGTTTCAGCAGGCGGGGGAGGGACGGTGGAAACGAGCAGGGGAACGCTCGTGTGCTGGCTCGCCGTCGCTCTGGTCCGGGCGCTGAACCTGGATGGGTACATCTTTGAACCTGGGTCACCTTACGTTCGCGACGCGGTAAAGCCGAGCCAGCACAGGATACCGGTGACCACGAAGGCTACCCAGCTCGGCCACACGGGGATCTCTGTGCCGCCAACCACAATAGGCCAGCCGCCGACCGCGCGTATCAGTTGCAACAGCGCAATGATTGCGAAAATGACAGCGGCCAAGCGAGCATAACCGTTCGCGTTCATCATGTTCTCCTGCGAAATGAAGGAAGAGTAACGCTTTGCATGTCGGGGCGGTTTGTCAGTTTTCTTTTGTTCAGTTGGATGAGCAGATAGGGCGACGGTTCACCGGTGGCTCAGCCGGCGACCATAAGAACCATGATCGCGCCCCCAATCGTCAGGAGGATGTTCGCGACCGTGTATGCCGGCGTATAGCCCAGCACCGCGACAGGGCTACCCGAGCGCTCCTGGACCGCGGCCATCGCCGCCGTCACCGTTTGCGCCCCCGCCAAAGCCCCGAGGAGAAGGATCGGATTCATGCGCAGCACCAGGTGAGCGAAGTACAACCCGATGACCTGCGGCAGCAAGGTCACCACCATGCCGCCCAACAGGAGCCCGATGCCCGCTTCCCTGATGGCGGAGAGAAAGATCGGCCCCGCATGGATGCCAGTGAGCCCGACGAAAGCCGTCAATCCCAGCGACGTCATAAAGGCGACTGCGCCGTCGGGGATCCGCCCGAACAGCGGATAGTGCGTACGGAGATGACCGACCAGAAGTCCAGCGAGCAGCGCGCCGATGCTTGTGCTCAGGGAGATTTTGACGCTTCCGACAGGAAAGGCCACGAGAACGCCAACGACGCCGCCGAGGAAAATTGCGAGCCCCAACACGATAAAATCGATGCCTGAGTTGGGAGAGACAATGGCGCCAATCCGCGCTGCCGCTCTCTGCACGACGGGCTCCGGGCCGACGATGCGCAGCAAGTCGCCGCGCTGCAGCACCACGCCGGCCGCGACCGGGATCTCCTGACCGCCGCGGCTCAACTGTCGCAAGTACAGGCCCCGCGTCCAATCCTCGCGCGACGCGTCCTCGAGGTTCTTGCCTGCAAGCTTCGTATCCATCAGGAGGACATCGGCGGTCGTGACCGGGACGTCGAGAAGATCCTTGTCCTCGACCTCCTCGGCGCGACGTCCGCTCACCTCGATGATGGCCTGGCGCGGGCCGGAGAGCGCGATCACGTCGCCCGCCTCGAGCATCATGCCGGGCTCTGCTTGGAGAATGCATTCGCCCCGGCGCAACCGGTGGATGAACAGCCGATGCTCGGGCACACGCGTCTCGGCAGCAGCGACGGTTAATCCGGCCAGAGGGGATCCCTCAGCCAGTCGGTAGGCGCGCAGCTCGAATTTACGCCAGGCGGATGCCAGGCCTGGTTTGGCGCGGTCCATGCCCAACTCCTGCTCGAGCTTCAGTGCCTCCATCCTCGGGTCAATCTTCAGCAGCGCAGGGGCAATCACCGTGCAGAACAGGATCACACCGGCATAGCCGAAGATGTAGCAGACGGCATCCGCTACGGCGATGTGAGCAACAAACCGCGCGCGGTCCGCCTCCGGCAAGGCCAACCCATTGATCGCGTCGGTCGCGGTTCCCATGGCGGCACTCTGCGTAAGGGCGCCTGACATCAGCCCAGCCGCAAAGCCCGGATCCAGCCCTAGCGCCTTAGCAACAAGAATCGCAGCGACAAGGCCTGTGAGGCTCACGACGAGCGCCAGCAACACCGGTTTCAGGCCGTCGCGCTTCAGCGCCTGCATGAACTGCGGGCCGACCGAGTAGCCGATCCCGAACAGGAACAGCAGGAACAGAAAGGATTTGGTCATACCCGATACCGGCACGTGCGCGAACTGACCGACGAATAAGCCGGCGAAAAGAGCGCCAGTGACCGGACCCAGGCTGAACGCCCCGATTTTGAAACTTCCAATCCAGTAGCCCGCGGCAATCACCAGAAACAACGCGAGCTCCGGGTAGCGCACCAGGAACTGCTCGAGCCAGGTCAACATCGCGACCTCCAGAGCCCGCCAATCCTGAACATCGGCGGCGGTGATAACCCCTTTGCCGAGGCACGATGGCAGGTCCGCACTGGAGCCGCTAGCGTCGACAACGAACAAGGTTGAGAGGCTATGCGGGAGCCATTGCGGAGATGCTCCCAACACGGGTGAAGCACTTCTGCCGGCCATCGCCTGCATCGAGCGGGGATGCCCGGCTGTCAGCAGGTCGCCGGCTACGGTCAGTGTGTGGATTATCAATTCCAGCAGAGCTGCCTCGCCCGGAGCACTACATGATGATCGAGTTGATTGCGCTGTCACAAGGCAGATAAGACCGTTCGAGGGCCGTGAAACATCCTACCGGCATCTAAGCGACTCCCAGGGTGTTACTCGATGGCAGACGCGGTCGCGAAGCTGTTCTGCTGTTCAGCCACGCACACAATGCATCCGGCCATTAACCCCCCTGTCGAGCGTTGGGCAGTGCTCGTATCTGGCGCCAACTACAGCATTGAAATTTCGGGTTTGTCCGGATTGCCGTGATCTCAGCAATGTCGGGATGTTGATTGAGGCGCGCAGCAAGTGCTGCCTGGAGCCTGCTCTATCTTTCAGAGCTCGCGATGTCTCCTCGTATTCCGCATGCGAACATAGGAAATGGGGATCGGAGCCGGAGCATGTTCTTGACTCCCGCGGCTGGCATATGAACTAGGCCGCCTGAGGTGCCGAAACGAACGGCATGGAGAAGCAACTTTTCGAACCATGCAAACCATCACGGTCGAAAATGCCGCTGCCATGATCCCGGATGGCGCAAGCCTCATGATTGGCGGCTTCATGGGGGTAGGAACTCCAGAGCGCCTCATCGACGAGCTCGTGCGCCAGCGCAAGCGCAATCTGGTCGTCATAGCCAACGACACGGCAGTGCCGGGAAAGGGTATCGGCAAGCTCGTCGGCGCGGGTCTGGTCGGCAAGACGGTCGTGAGCCACATCGGCCTCAACCCCGAGACCCAAAAGCAGATGATCGCGGGAAGCATGGCGGTCGATTTGATACCGCAGGGCACGCTGATCGAGCGTATCAGGGCCGGCGGCGTCGGGCTCGGCGGTGTCCTCACGCCGACCGGCGTTGGCACCCTGGTCGAGGAGGGGAAACGCACGATCAAGATGGGTGAAAAGAGCTACCTCATCGAGACCGCGCTGCGGTCCGACTTCGCGCTCGTGCACGCGTTCCTCGCGGACTACATCGGCAACCTGTCCTACGCGCTCACTGCACGCAATTTCAATCCGGTGATCGCGATGGCGGCCGATACCGTGATCGCAACAGCCGACCACATCGTGCCGGTTGGCGTGATCTCGCCCGACCATGTGGTGACGCCCGCTGCGCTCGTCGACTATCTGGTCGCAAACAGGTGAGAGTAATGGACCCACAAGCCGTCATCGCCAGACGTATCGCGCACGAGCTGCGTCCGGGGATGCTCGTCAACCTCGGCATTGGCATCCCGACGCTGGTGGCAAACTACGTTCCCAAGCATGTCAGCATATTCTTCCAGTCGGAGAATGGCTTGATCGGCACCGGACCGATTCCCGAGGAAGGTATGGGGCACCCGGCGCTCACCGACGCAGGCGGGCAGCCGGTCAGCGCACTGCCTGGTGCCTGCACATTCGATAGCGCCATGTCCTTTGGCCTTATCCGCGGCGGTCATCTCGACGTCACCGTGCTCGGCGGCCTCCAGGTCGATGCGCAGGGTCGCCTATCCAACTGGATGATTCCGGGCAAGATGGTACCCGGGATGGGCGGAGCAATGGACCTGGTAACCGGTGCAAAGCGTGTGGTTGTGGCGATGCAGCACACGGCCAAGGGCAAACCGAAGATCGTCAAGACATGCTCGCTCCCTCTGACGTCGGTCCGTCCTGTGGATCTTGTCGTGACGGAGATGGCGGTAATTGGATTTCCGAATGGCCGCGCAACCCTCCTCGAGACCGTCATCGGTGTATCCGTTGCGGAGGTTGTCCGCGCGACCGAGGCCGATCTTGCGGTGCCCGACAAAGTGCCGGAAATGATGTGCTGAGATCTCTTGGATATCATCCAGCTCAAACCAGAGAACCCGTTGAAAGCGGCCCCACGGGTGTGCCCTCAACGCCCCCATGGGCGTCAAGAGATGTCGCACTGGTCCCGTCACACTCTCCAACAGGTCTAAGACGCCGGCGTTCACAACCCATGCGGATGCGAAAGGCCGATGGGACACGTGTCAGCGACGCAATCCGGCGACTGCATTTGATTGGCGACGAAGCTACTTGGGGAATGTCGCTCAAACGCCGTTTGCGCGTCGCGTTGACACCAAAACAGCAAAGGGATGTGCGACATGTCGCAGGCTAGCTTGGCCAAGTCGGACGCTGTTTCCAGCGGCCCAAATCCAAAGGACGGATTGCTGGTTCGGATCGCCATCGCCTTCACCGAGTGGGCGGAGCGCTGGTTCCCCGATGCGTTCGTGTTTGTAGCGATCGCAGTTGTCGTTGTTGCGCTTGCGGCGATGCTGAACGGCGCCTCGCCGCTTGCCGTCAGCCGGGCCTTTGGCGACGGTTTCTGGAGCCTCATCATCTTCACGATGCAGATGGCTTTCGTTGCTATCGGCGGCTATGTCGTCGCGGTCTCCGCGCCGGCTCAGCGGCTTATCCGCAGACTCGCGGCGATCCCCACTTCCGGCTCCGGTGCCGTCGGTCTTGTCGCGGCGGTAAGCATGCTTGCCTCGCTGCTCAACTGGGGCTTGAGCTTGATCTTCGGCGGCCTTCTGGTGCTCGCGCTCGCGGAACGCCGTGAACTGAAAATGGATTATCGCGCCGCTGCTGCGGCGGCGTATCTCGGGCTTGGTGCAACTTGGGCAATGGGTCTTTCCTCGTCGGCAGCGCAGCTCCAGGCAAACGCGGGAAGCCTTCCCAAATCCCTTCTGCCCATAACGGGCGTCATCCCGTTCTCCGAAACAATCTTCCTGTGGCAGTCGATCGTCGTCTCCCTCGTCCTGCTGTCGGTCTCGGTTGTGATCGCGGTTTGGTCGGCGCCCGGACCTGACACCGCCCTGACGGCGGAGGCGATGAACATTAAAGTGGAACGCGACGTGACGGGGGACCTGTCGCCACCGCAGCAGCCGGGAGAGTGGCTGGAGTATTCGCCGTTGCTGACGATTTTGATCGTTCTGTTGGCGGCAGGCTGGCTAACTCATGAATTCGCGACCAAGGACACGATGATCGCGATTTCGAGCCTCAACACATACAATTTCCTCTTCATCATGCTCGGCATGCTGCTGCATTGGCGGCCGAAGCGATTCCTCAACGCAGTTGTCAAATCCGTTCCGGCGACATCTGGGGTGCTGATCCAGTTTCCGTTTTACGGCTCCATTGCAGCCATTCTCACGATGGCGAAAAATGATGCCGGACTGACCGTCTCCGACCAGATCGCCCACGCCTTCGTCGCTATGTCGACCCAGCACCTCTATCCACTGGTGATAGGCGCATATTCCGCGGTGCTCGGCTTTTTCATCCCGTCCGGTGGCGGCAAATGGCTCCTCGAAGCGCCCTATGTCATGCAGGCCGCCAACGACCTCAAAGTGCATCTGGGGTGGGCAGTCCAAGTCTACAACGCTGCGGAGGCGCTGCCGAACCTCATCAATCCCTTCTGGATGCTGCCGCTGCTCGGCGTGCTCGGCCTCAAGGCGCGCGATATTGTCGGCTTCACATTCCTGCAGTTGCTCGTCCATCTGCCCCTGGTGCTCTTTATGCTCTGGGCCTTGGCCTACACGCTCGAATATCACCCGCCGGTAATTCCGTGAGAGGGAGCCCCATACTCGATGCCAAGAGATGGGAGCGCAACATCACGGCGTGCTGCTGATCAGGGGGGCTGATCGCTTGCCGACGCAAGGCGGAGCTTCGCGGCGAGACGGGTGGTTGCAGAATGGGCGGGTCGGACCTCGGCGACCTTCATGAGTGTGGCGGCTAACTGACTCTTTACAAAGGGCGCCATTTGTATCGAATGTGCTATAGTATCGCCTCAAAAGCCCAATGAATTCGGGGGAGCCAAAAGCATGGCCAAGCGGCGAAAGGTAAAGAGTAAGGCTGTAACAGACGCCCATGAGCGCGCAAAAGACTTCCTCGACCCCGCCGAGATCGACCGGCTGTTGGCCGCCGCCAAGGACAACCGGCACGGCGTACGCGACTTCCTGCTTCTCCTGATGATGTACCGGCATGGGCTGCGGGTGTCCGAAGCGATCAAGCTGCGGCTCAATGCACTGAACATCAAGCAATCCAGCTTGTGGGTAAAGCGGATCAAAAATTCGCTCAGTACGCAGCAGCCAATTCCTGGCGACGAGCTGCGCGCCATCAAGCGCTACCTAGCCACACGCAATGACAAGCTACCTTGGCTGTTCATATCCGAGCGCGGACACGAACTCACCCGACAGGCTGTCAACTACATCATCAGGACGGCTGGCGAGCGTGCTGGCCTGGGACACGTGCATCCGCACATGTTGCGTCACTCCTGCGGCTACTATCTGGCCAACAAGGGGGTGGACTTTCGCACGACCCAAGACTTCCTTGGGCATCGGGACCCCAAGCACACCGCGCGGTACACACGGGTATCGGGACGCCGGTTTGAGGGGCTTTGGGATTGAACTACGTCTTGGAGCGTGTTCGCCTCAATCGAGAAGCCGGGTACATAATGAAGAAAGTAGAACTCCCGATCAAGGCGGGCACTTATCTTTGCCAGGGCGGATCTGACGAAGAGGCTTCTTGTCCCTTCTTCTGTTTGGCAGAAATAGCGGACATCGTGATGATCGAGGGGGCCGCGCCATCGCGAGTTGGTAGAGGTCCGCTGGACTTTCAATTGCAGTCCTCGCCGAGTGCCCGATGCCGACGAGCCAACATCGCCATCGACCGAACCGATGGTTCCGACCGACCGGATGTCGAGCCGACCATTGAGAATCGTGACGTCTGTCGCGATTAGGTTCAGCCTGATGCTGAGGATGCGAATTTGACCTTCGCGCCCGAGCCACCGGCGTCGTAGAACAAGGCGCCGGTGCCGCCGTCGTAGACGATGCGGTCCGTCGCGGCGGCGGCCGCGACACCGACGAAGAACGCACCCGCCGAAAGCGCACCCGCAGCGCCGACCTTTGTGAAGACGCCATTCTCCAGCCGGATCGAAGCCCGACCCGCCATTATGGTGTTGGCGGACGCGTTGCCGACAATGACGTTCGCCAGCGTGCTGACGCGATAAACAGCCGAAGATCGGATCATCTAGGTCGTTGCGCTCCGCAACCAGCAGCTCATCACTTCTTAGCTCGCATCAAAACTGACGGATGGCAGTAGGGGTAAGCCAAGCTCTTTCAAGAACTCATTGTGCTTATCAAAGCGGACAGTCCGAGAGACTGCTCTGGCCCGATGTCGGCACCAAACATCGTCTCCAGGGCCCCAAATTTGCCCGTCCAGACTTAAACGCTCGTTCCCGCTACCTGTTGACTGGTCGGAAATTTAGAGTCTGTACGCGAATCCTGGAGGCTTAGGAGACACGAGGATTGCGGTGCAGCCTGCAAACGTGATCGACCACGCACCGTACGGACTATTTCCGCGCCGCAGCGCTGTGTCCGGATTTGGGAGATTAGGCGCCATCGGAGGCACCATAGGCCGCGCAGCTCAACAGACCCCAACGGTCGGTGCCAGAAGCCGACCTCGACCGGCTCCGTCATGACGTGCACGGCAACGGTCGCCGAGTATGTCCGATGTCCGAGTCATCGCATCGACGTTCCGCGCTCGCGCACAGGTCGCCAAGTCTCGGGTGTCAGGCGGGAATGCCGTGGCCAATCTATAATCCTCTTGCTGCCCCGAGCCGGAAACTCTCAACCTGTGCCCTCTTAGTCCGTTGTCGGCGCATGCTCCGCCGCGCGATGCTCGGTGCGGAATCAAGTCATTGATCAGGCAACTCCTTGCGGACTTCCTGCACTGCAATGCTATCCTCCTGTCCCAGGGAGTGCTCAGGCGCCGCACACAAAGAGGGAACAGGATCGTGGCCGACAGGATCAGGGTTGGAATCGTCGGTGCCACCGTAACGCCGGGCGGAAGCGGCTGGGGCGCCAACGCCCACGTGCCGGCCCTGCAGGCGTTGCCGAATTTTGAGCTAAAGGCGGTGTGCACCGCGCACGCGGAGACCGCAAAGGCCTCGGCGGAGAAATTCGGCGCCGACCTTGCTTTCCACGACGTCAACCAGATGGCGGCGCATCCCGATGTCGACCTCATCACGGTCGTCGTCCGCGTGCCCTGGCACAAGGAGCTGGTCATGGCCGCCCTCGGCGCGGGAAAGCCAGTCTGCTGCGAATGGCCGCTTGGTGCTCATCTGGCCGAGGCGAGGGAGATGGCGGACGCCGCGAAAGTCGCCAGGCTGCCCACCCTGGTCGGCCTCCAGGCTCAAAGCGATCCAGCTGTCATGTACGCCCGCGATCTCGTCGCCAATGGCGAGATCGGCGACATCGTCTCCGTCAACATGCGGGTAATCGTCGACTCGATCCCCGAGCGTGGCGACGGCCGCATCTGGCAGGGCATTCGGAAGAACGGCGCTAACCCGATGACCATTCCGGGCGGGCACGCGATCGATGCCATGTGCCATATCCTCGGCGAGTTCGCCGAGGTCAGCGCTCGGGTCACGACGCGGATCGAGATGTGGAAGCACGCGGTGACGGGCGACGATTTCCCCGTCGATGCGCCGGACACGGTCTCGGTCGTGGGCGTGCTTCGGAACGGCGCCGAGGTCTCCTGGCAGGTGGCGAGTGTGCCCCACCACGCAAGCGGCATACGGATGGAAGTCTACGGCCGCAAGGGTACCCTGGTATTGACCTCGAAGTCGGTCAACATCGGGCCAAGTCAGCTCCGGCTTGGCATCGGCAAGGGTGAGATGAAGGAGATCGTCTCGCCAGCGAGCTATCGGCTCGCTCCGGCGGACATACCCCAGAGCCCGGCGGTCAACGTTGCCCAGGCCTACGCCCGCTACGCCGCGGCGATGAGGGCGAGTGCAGCGCCCGCGCCCGACTTCGACCACGCCGTCGTCCGCCACGCGCTGATTGACGCGCTCGAGAGGTCGCATGCAGAGGGCAGGGTCATCAAGCTGGGTTAGCCACACGGCCGGAGGGACCCGTCCCAATTTGTCGCGCAGCTCCGCTGCCCCCTTACCCGCATTCAGCATCTCGGGGTAAGTCGCGTAGCGGCGGAGGTTGCCCGCGCGTCCATCCCAATAGTGGTCTTCGACACGGCGACAACTAGGCCGTGAACTCATAAATCAGCGGCTTCGATGATGCGGCACGCGCCGTCCTCATCGACCAGGTCAAACGTTTTCTTTGGCTTTCTCTTGCGATGGCTCAGCCGGCGGGGGCATGGACACCCTCAGCCTCAGCTCCGCGCTTCGCCGCGTGCCTTGCGACGCGCTGCCCGCTCGGCGAAGAACACACGCATGGCGGCCTGTGGCTCACCCGATGCGAAGGCCTCGGCCTGGTAGATGCCGCCGTTCTCGAACGCTTCGTCGAAGGCCTCCTGCGTGACCTGCCGGAAGCGCGCCTTGGTTAGGCGCATAGCAATGGCGGGCTTGGCGGCCATCATCTGGGCCACCTCGCGCGTCTTTGCCATGACCTGCTCGGGCAGCTCGACCAGGTAATGGACGAGGCCGATCGCGCGGCATTCATCGGCCTCCATCATGCGCCCGGTGAGCGTGAGCTCGATGGTGCGTGACAGTCCGATGCGCGGCAGCATCAGCATAGGGCCGGTGACGCTCGGGATGCCCGAGTTGATCTCGGCCTGCCCCATGCGGACGCCTGGATGGCCGACGCGCACGTCGGTCAGCATAGCTGCCTGGAAGGCCGAACCGGCTGCGACACCGTTCAGTGCCGCCAGGCACGGCTTGTCCAGACTGCGGATGGAATTGTAGAAGTCGCGCCACGACTGGAACCAGCTCGCGCCGTCGCTTCCCGACTGAAACTTCTCGGTCTCATCGAGATCCTGGCCAGCTGAGAACGCACGATCGCCGGCGCCGGTCATGACCACGGCATGCACGCGCGCGTCCGCGTTCCAGCCGCGAAGCACCTCGGCGATCTCCGCCCGCATGGGTGTGTCCCAGGCGTTGAGCTTCCAAGGCTTGTTGAGCGTAACCGTCCCGATGCCCTCGGTGACATCCGTCAGCACAGCGCGCTCGTTGGTGTTGGGCATGACGGGGCTCCACATCGGACGTCAGAAGTTGACAAAGGTTGCGCGCCGCACAGGAGACCTGTCAATGCGCGCGACAGGAATGCCACCCGCTCAATCCTGCACGAAGCGCTCCGGCCTCAAGCTGCGGTGGAACCAATGGACCATTGTCACAATATCGAACACAGGAAGGCCGGTGAGACGGGCGATGTCGCGTGAGTAAGGCGCGAGATTGGTGCACTCGAGGACCAAGGCGCCGACGCGTGAATCCGAGCCAACGAGGCGACTGGCCGCGGTGAGCACCTCGCGCTGCAGAGTCGCAAACTGCACGGACGTGTCGCCCATGCGGATTGCACGCTGGAAAGCGGAATCGGCAGGCATGCCGTGGACTGGCGTCGCCGGATCAACTCCCACCGCCTCGAGATGCCGGGTGGTGAGGGACTCGGCGGAGAAGGTGAGTATAGCCGGTCTCCTGCCCCTCGGCAGAATGCGTTCCACCATTGGCACTTGCAGGAGCGCGCTGGTCGCAACCGGCACCGTGCAATGAGCGGCAAGCTCCCTCTGGTGCAAGGCGAGAAAGCCGCAGGTTGTCGTAATGCCGTCGACGCCGCCCCCAATCAACTCGTCGGCTGCCGCCTTGAACGCGTCGAGCATGCCCGGCCCCTCGGGTCGGGTGACCTGGTTCGGCGTAGCACCAGTCACGATGCGGTATTGTACGGGAAACGACCAGGTTCGCGCGTTGCCGATGTCGCCGTTGAAGCGCTCGAATGCCGTATCGAGCATCAGGATGCCGATGGAGACCCCGTGATAGGCGCGCTTACGGTCAGGCATGGCTTGCTTCCCCACCGGTGCTCCGAAAGGTGGCGACAAGCTCAGGTTCGAATTCACTCCAAAGCTTCTCGTCCGGGATAAAACCATCTGCAAAACGGGAAATCGAGAAGGCGTCGATCGGCGTCTGCGAAGCACCCGTGGCGATCAGATCGGCAACCACGGCGCCCACACCGGGGGAGAGCTGCAAGCCATGACCGGAGAAGCCGAAGGCGTGGAGGAGGCCCGGCGTTGTGGCGCTCCATCCGATCACCGGCAGCATGTCGGGTAAATATCCCTCCACGCCCGACCACACGCGGCCCTTGCGCATGTGCCCAAGGCCAGGGGCGATCTCGGCGAGGCGGGCAAGGCCACGCTCGATGCGATGCGGCGGCACGCTTGCCGTGCCGGTAGCAAGATCGGCCTTCACCCGCGGGAAAAAGCCCGCGACCGCCTCGCCGTGCTTACCGGGTCGTAGGAGCAGAGTTCCATCAACGGCGTGAAGCGAGGGGCCGGCATAGGCATGCTGCGTCGCTATCGTGAAGAGTGGCGGGCCCGCGGCGAACATCGGCACCGGCTCGCCCAGCTGCCGTGCTAGGTCCCCAGCCCAGGCACCAGCGGAGTTGACGACGTAACCGCACGATACGGTGTGTCCACTTTCGGTCCGCACAAGGAAGCTGGATGGTGCCCGCTCGACCTTTGCAACCCTCGTGTCCTCGATGATCTTCGCGCCAGCGCGCCATGCTAGGCGCGCGACCGCCGCCGATGCGACTTCCGGGTCGGTGATGGCGTCACGCCTCGACCACGATGCGCCCAACACTACCTCCGACAGGATGGGCCAGCGGCGTCGCGTGGACGGCCCATCGAGTAGGTCTACGTCGAGGCCTGCGGCGCGGGCATCCTGCGCAGCCCGCTCCAGCTTCGGCTGGTCGCTCGGTGCAAAGCCGAGATAGACATGCCCGCACGGGATTACGCCGCAGTCCTCGCCGGTAAGCCGGTCGAGATTCTCCCAGATCTCATGTGCCCTGAGCGACAAGGGAAACTCTGCAGGGTTGCGTCCCTGGAGACGCAGATTGCCGAAGTTGACGGCACTCGCGGCGGCGCACACCCTGGCCTTGTCGATCACGACGACCGAGCAACCCTGTTGGCGAAGAAAGTAGGCCGAGAAGCAGCCCATCAGGCCGCCGCCGATAATTGCCACGTCGGCGGTTGTGGAGTTCATGTTTCCTAGCGACGATGGTACGGGTCGCCACTGAGACGAGCCCGGGTAGTAGTCGGATCCGCGCGCGGACACGGCCGCTTGGCAAGGAAAGCACATGACGGACCGTTGCGACATCCTGATTTTGGGCACCGGCAGCTTCGCCCAGCGCATCGCGTGCGATCTAGCCGCCAACGCGTCAAAGCCGACACGGGTTGTCATCGCCGGCCGCAACACCCTTCGTCTGGCCTGGATCAGGACGGCGGCGCTAGCCCGCGCTGACATGTTCGCCCGATCAGTTGCAATCGAGACGCATGAAGTCGACCTCGCCGTCGAGGGTGGTGCTGCTGAGCTGCTGGCGCGCCGCCGCCCAAGCGTTATCGTGCAAGCAGCATCGTTCCAGACGGCATCGGTGATTTCCGGCAGCGGCAGTAGCTGGACGCGCCTCGTTGCGGACGGTGGATTGAGTGCCACGGCGGTCTTTCAGGCCGTACTGACTTCGCGCATCGCCCGAGCTGCGGCCCAGGCCTCGCCGGGCAGCTATCTGATCAACTGTTGTTTCCCGGACGTGGCCAACGGCATCGTGGTGGCAATGGGCCTGCCCGTCACTTGCGGCATCGGCAATATCGCTATCCTTTCGCATGCCTTCGCGGGCGCGCTGGAGAGCGCGACCAAGCCCAAGTTACAGATGCTATGCCACTACCAGAACATAGCGCCGTGGCGCCGTCCTCCCAGTCAAAGGTCGGGGCCCGCCGCGCGCGTCTGGCTCGATGGAGCCGAGGTCGATGACATCTTTTCCCGGTTCGCTTCGGTGCAATTGACCCCCGAGCCCGTGATCGACATATCCGGCGCGAGCGGAGTGACATTAATTCTCGCTATGGCTCACGGGCAGGACTGGTCTGGCCACGTGCCCGGGCCCGCTGGCTTGCCGGGCGGCTACCCTGTTGCACTCGAGGGCGGACGGCTCGACCTCGACTTACCGGCGGGCATCGATCAGGAAACCGCGATCGCCTGGAACGCACGCTATGAGGCGGAAAACGGGCTGGTAATAGGCCCCAGTGGCCGCGCGTGTTACACTGGGCGGGTGTACGATGGCCTCAAGGCGGAAAGCCCCGAGCTCGCGGCTGGGTTCGCGGTCAGTGATCTCGAGCAGGTCTGGCAGGCGATGAGCGCCCTGCGCGACCGGATGCTGGCACAAACTGCGTGATCCTGCTCCGGCACTTGTCTTGCTCGCCCAAAGCTTGGCCACTCGCCCAAATTGATTGCCTCGACACGATGCCGCCGGCCACGGCAGAATAGCCTCAGAATCTACACCACGTTTTCGGAGGGCGCGCCCGTTCAACAGATTGCGGAGTGTGAGGCCAGAAGCCATCCACACTTGTGCAAACGAGCCAGGGGAGAAGTAGCATGCAGCGACGCGCATTCGTTGGCGGAGCGATACTTTCGGCATTGCTCTTTGGTCTGCCGCTGGCGCACGCCCAGGATCCGATCGTATTTGGCGTAATAACGCCGCTGTCGCCGCCGGGCGAGACGGCGCTGGGCCAGCTCGCCAAGCGCGGAGCGGAGATCGGCGCTGAGTACATTAACGAGAAGGGCGGCGTGCTCGGTCGCAAGGTCACCCTGTCAGTCCACGACAGCGCCGGCAAGAACGAGCAAGGGGTTGCCGCCTATCGCCGCCTCGTATCAAGCGAGAAAGCCGTTGCCGTCTTCGGCTTCATCCATTCCGGTGTCAATATTGCCGTCAACGAGGTGGCCAAGGAAATGGGCGTTCCGACCATGGGCACCCAGACCGGCGCCAGCGACGTGACGGCCAAAAAGTACGACATCGCCTTCCGCACGCATGCGGTCGATCCGCCGCGTGCGGCCACGTGGCTCGGCTGGATCCAGAAGAACAAGTGGAAGCGGGTTAGCATCCTGGCCGAGACCACAGACTACGGCATTGGCCTCGCCAAGGAGACCGAGAAGCAGAACAAGGAGAAGAACCTCGGCCTCGAGATCCAGACGATCATGTTCGATCGCACGACCACAGATCTTCTGCCGCAGCTCTTGCAGGTGAAGGCCTTCAAGCCGGATGCCATCGTCAATGTTGGGGTTGGGCAGCCCCTCGACTTGATGATCACCCAGGCACATACGGTGGGCTTATTGCCGGGTGCACAGATGGTGACGTCCTATGATGCGCCGGCCAGGCCACAGTTCTGGCAGCTGCACGGCGAAAAGGGTGTGGGTATCAATTTCATCGCGTTCTATTCACCCCAATCGGAACTGTCGGAGATTGGCAAGGATTTCGCCAAGCGCTATCAGGCGAAATACAACGAGCCCCCCGTCTACGCGGCGCTCAATGGCTTTGCCAACGCCCTCATCTTCGCCAACGCCATCGAGAAGGCGAAGTCGACCGACCCGAAGGCGATGATCAAGGAGCTCGAAGAAGGCTCATTCCAAGGGTGGTCCACCACCCCTGTGACTTTCCCGCGTGCAGAAGGCGCGCTCTGGCACAACTGGTCGCCGCCGCTCATGGTCCTGCGCTACACGGGCAAGGATCAGACCCCGGCAACGGCTGAAGTGGTGCACATCCTGGCGCCGTAGATGTTGCGGCTGCTCCGGGATGGCTCGCGCTGAAACCGAGTGCACCGCCGAGAGGTCTGCGGGTGATCTTCAGCACCGAACTCCTCATCCAGACGCTCATCTCGGGGCTGATGGTCGGCGTGCTCTACGCGCTGATGGCGCTCGGCATCACCTTCATCTACTCGATCGTGAAGACCATCAACTGGGCTATGGGCGAGTTCTATATGATCGGCAGCTACATCCAGTTCGTGGCCGTGCAATTCCTGCTCGGACCGCGCTGGTGGTGGCTGGCGGCGATTATCTCGGCGGCCGGCACGTTTCTGCTCGGACTGATCCTGGAGCCGGTGTTGATCAAGCCCATGTACGCCCGCCCGATGCAGCGCCGCGACGACTACGCCACCGTGGTGACGATCGCGCTGCTCCTGCTGCTGCGGAGTCTCGCCGTCGCGCTTGGTGGTCCCAACCAGTATCGGCCGGAGTCCGATCTTCCGGTCGTGTGGCTCGGGCCGCTGCCGCAGGAGGGCGCGCGCGTGGCAGCCTCGGTTTGCGCCGTGCTCGCGCTCGCCCTCTTCTGGCTCGTGATCAAGAAGACGTGGGTCGGCCTTGCGCTCAGGGCCGCCGCCCAGAACCGCGTTGCGGTGCAGACGTCCGGCGTCGATGTTTATCGGCTAGATGCGGTCGCATTCGCGATAGGCGTCGCCCTCGCCGGCCTCGCGGGTGCACTGCTTGCGCCGCTCTTCATGGTCTTTCCCACCAACGGCGCGGTGACGACGGTCAAGGGCTTCGAGATCATTGTCATCGGTGGGCTCGGATCGATACCGGGTGCCCTGGTCGGTGGAATACTGCTCGGTCTTGTCGAGAGCATCGGCGCGGCCTTCATCTCCTCGCCCTTTCAGAACGTCTACGGCTTCCTGCTCGTGATCCTAGTGCTTATTGTCAGGCCTGATGGGCTTTTTGGCGAGCGTGGAAGGGAAGCGTGATGGCGGCCTTGCTCGACGCCAAGGGTGTCACCAAGCGTTACGGCGGCCTCGTCGCCAACGACGCCGTCAGCATGACCCTGGCGCCGGGTGAGGTGCGGGGCCTCATCGGGCCGAACGGCGCAGGCAAGACCACGTTCGTCAACATGCTGACGGGCATTGAAGCGCTGGATGCGGGAAGCATTCGGCTTGGAGGCGTCGATCTGAGTGGGCTCTCTCCAAACCAGATCGCGGCGCTGGGCCTCGTGCGCACATTTCAAGTTGCGCGCGTGTTCGCCAACATGAGCGTGCGCGAGAACCTGCTGGTACCCTTCCTCGCCGCTGGTAGTCCTGGAGGCATTGCGCATGGACAAGCGCGCGCGGGCGAATTGTTGGCCATCGCAACCTTGAAGCACTTGGCCGAAGAACTCGCCGGCGTGCTCTCAGGCGGCCAGCGCATGCTGCTTCAGGCGTGCGCAGGTCTCATTGTCCCGACTGTAAGGCTCAACATCCTCGACGAGCCATTTGCCGGTATCAATCCGGTAATCAAGGACACACTGATCGCCTTAATCGAGCGCGAGAACAAGACCAACGGCACCACATTCCTGATCGTCAGCCACGAGATGGCGATAGTGCGGCGGCTGTGCCCGCGCGTCACTGTGATGATCCAGGGCAGGGTTGCGGCCGAAGGTACGCTCGACGAGGTCGCTCGATTGCCTGAGGTTGTTCAAGCCTACCTCGGCGGGGCGGTCGCATGAGCGGTGGACCGACGCTCGAGGCCACGGACCTTAGGGCCGGCTATGTGCCTGGGGTCGATATCCTGGCAGGCGTGTCGGTGACGGCGACAGAGAATGCGGTGACGCTGGTGATCGGGCCGAACGGGGCGGGCAAGTCGACGCTATTACGCTCGGTCTTCGGCATTCTGAAGCCAAGCGCGGGCCGCGTGACCATTCGCGGCAAGGACATGACGGGCGCCAACTCGAGCGCGCTCAAGGCGGCAGGCGTCAGCTACGTGACGCAGGACCTCAACAGCTTCCCGCTGCTCACGGTGGAGGAGAACCTGCTGATGGGTGCGTGGGTGTTCCGCCGTGACCGCCGCCGCCTAAGCCGCCAACTCGAGAATGTCTATGCCATGTTTCCGGTTCTGAAAGACAAGCGGCGTGACCTTGCCGGCTCGCTCTCGGGCGGACAGGGCCGTATGCTCTCGGTCGCGCGCGAGCTAATGACGCAGCCCACACTCTTGCTGATCGACGAGCCAACTGTAGGGCTCGCGCCCAACTTGGTGGCGCAGGTCTACAGGCTTCTATCCGCCGCAAAGTCGGCAACGGGAGCAGCAATTCTGCTGGTGGAGCAGAACGTCGAGCAGGCGCTGCCGCTCGCCGACTATGTCTACCTCCTGAACCTCGGACAGGTGAAGGCCGAGGGGCGGGGCCGGGAATTCGACAACGCGCGCGTGCGCGCACTGGTGCAGGAATGTCTGTTGGGCTGACGCGCGGCTTGGGCGCTTTCGTGGACTGGCGCCGTGTCGCCGCCGTCCTGGCGATCGCAGCGCCGCCGCTTCTTGTTCTGCCACTTTTCGTGGGCGAGTTCGCGGCGCACGTGCTGGCAATCAGCGCCTACTACGTCATCCTCGCCGCAAGCTGGAACATGCTGGCCGGATTCACTGGTCAGTTCTCCCTAGCCCAGCACGGATTTGCGGCGCTCGGGGCCTACACCTCAGGACTGCTCGTCTATCACCTGCAAACCCCTCTTTGGATTAGTATCCCGGCGGGCGTGCTGATGACGGCGTTCGGTGGCTTTTTCCTGGGCCTGCTAGTACTGAGAATGCGCTCGATTTACCTGTCCATCGCCACCTGGGCATTCGCCGAGACGCTGCGCATATCTCTCAGCGCTGCTTATGAATTCACGCGAGGAGATTTGGGGCTCAGCGTCCCATCGCTGTACGGCCACGTGCGGCCCGTCAACTACTACTATACCTTCCTCGGAACTGCTACTCTTTGTCTGCTTCTCATCCACGTCGTACTGAAGTCGCCCATCGGCTATTTCATGCGCGCCGTCAGGGATGATCCGATGCGCGCACAGTCGCTGGCCGTCGATACCGCGCGCGTTAAGCTCTTCGCATTCGTCACCTCGAGTGCTATGGCGGGGCTCGCAGGCGCGCTCTATGCGCATTACGTGCTCACCCTCACCCCTTCGATTGTTGACTTCAGTGAAATGGCCCGCATAATCGTCATGGTCGTGATCGGGGGATTGGGCTTCTTCGTCGCGCCGATCATTGGCGCTCCACCCGTTTATGCGCTCAACATTTGGCTTGCAGCCTGGGGCGAGTGGAGCGTGGTGGCGTTCGCTGCGCTCGTCATCGTGGTGATGCGCGCCTATCCAGCAGGGCTTGCTGGCCTCATCTCGGCCGTGCCGTGGTATCGCCCTACCGGCAAGTCGTTTCCGTAGGCGCTCGACATGCGGGCTGCACCTTGGCCTTGCAATAGCCCCGTTGCCGCAACCTCACGTGGGGCCGTAATGCATCGCTGTCTAATGCCCGTACGCCCACGCATCCCGCTCATCTGCCCCAGACTCGCCATCTGACCGACGCCGATCGACAGTCCATCATGTGACGGGCTCGATGAACGACGGCACCGGATTCTCCCCGATCTGGAGAGCGTAGGGACTAGATGCGTCCGACCTCCACAGGCTTCATAGTCCTTGGCATTGAGCTTAATTTTAAGTCCGCGACGGGATGACCAGCTTCACCATTACCTGGCCAGTCCCTGCATCGCATGCGCGTCGTGCTTACAATTGAATTTGCGGTAGAAGGATTGTGCTGCCGGTTCAACGCGCAGCGCCTTGGAGGCTGTCATGCACATTGGGCTGATAGGTGGCATCGGGCCAGCCGCCACAGAATTCTACTATCGAGGGTTGATCAATCGCCATGCCAAATCCAACACGGCCCTGGAGCTCACCATCGTCCATGCCGATGTGCGCGAAATGTCAGGAAACTTGTTCAAGCGGGACCCGCACAAGCAAGCCGATATTTTTGCATCTTTGGTTCAACGATTGAAAGCCGCGGGCGCAGAGGCGGCCGCTGTCACGTCCATGGGCGGCCACTTCTGCATCAGAGAACTCGAGCCGATTTCGCCGCTGCCAATGCTCAATGCCCTCCCGGCTGTTGCGGCTGAAGTCGGGCATAGGGGAATCAAGACTGTTGGAATTCTGGGCACCCGAATGGTGATGGAGACACGGCTCTACGGCGCACTGTCAGCAGTGGAAGTAGTGGTGCCGCAACGAGAAGCCCTTGATGCTGTACATCAGAACTATGTTGAGATGGCAACCGTTGGTCGAGTGACCGATGCGCAACGAAAAGTGTTCTTTGCCGCAGGCTCGAAGTTGCATCGAGAACGGGGCGCAGAGATCGTGCTCCTGGGAGGCACGGATCTTTTTTTGGCTTTTGACGGGCGCGATTGCGGGTTTCCTGTCCTCGACTGCGCGGACGTTCACACCGAGGCTATTTATGAGAGATCGATTGCCACTTAGGTTGGACCGAGGACACTTCGAATGCCCTGGCAACCTCACGCAACGATAGGATTGCGCCAACGCGCCTTTCAGATCCTTGAGCATGGGCGGCGCCGAGAACCGGCGTCTCGAATTGTAGATTGGATAATCGTTTCACTTGTGTTTGGCGACGTCGTGGCCACGGTAGCGCAAACCGTCCCGACCTTGGCTCCCGAGCATGTCGCAATGCTGGAGCTTTTGGATCGGCTCTGCGTCATAGTTTTCGCGGTGGAGTATACCGCACGGCTTTGGGCGGCTCCAGAACACCCGCTGCTCGGCCGTTATCCAGCGCACACAGCACGGCTTCGCTTTGCAGCCTCGCCATTGATGATCATTGATGCCCTGGCGCTCGTTCCGCTGGCCCTCGAGTTGCTGTTTCCGCAATACTCACTGCTGGTCCTGACACGGCTCGTAAGATTTTTGAAGCTTGCGCGCTATTCACCGGCTCTCGCGACCCTTGGACGGGTCATTGCGAATGAACGGCGCTCTCTGTTGGCGTGCATCATCATCTTCACAGGTGTGCTCCTGGCCGCGGCCGCCGCAATGCATGCGGTTGAGGGCAAGGTTCAACCGGAGCGCCTCGGTGATATGCCGAAGGCCATATGGTGGGCCGCCAGCATGCTGGCCAAGATTGGTGGTGGTGAGGTGGTACCTGTTACCGCTCTTGGCAGCATCATCTCCGCGGTCACCGTGATGCTTGGTATCGGTTGTTTTGCGCTCCCGGTCGCCATTATCGGCCGCGGGTTCTATGAAGAGATCCGACGCCGTGATTTTGTCTTGACGTTTGCGCTGGTGGCGCATGTTCCTCTGTTTTCTGGCTTGGACGCGGGATCCATCGCTGAACTTTTGAAGATACTGAGCGCAAGGACCGTTCCCGCCGGGACGGCAATCCTTCGCAGAGGTGATCGTGGCGACGCCATGTATCTGATTGCCAGCGGCGCGGTGGAAGTCGAAACGGCAGGCGGGAAATTTCGTCTCGAGGAAGGAGCGTTTTTCGGCGAAATGGCGTTGCTTTCGCAACAGCCACGTTCCGCCAACGTGACCGCGGTTCGCTCGACAGATCTGCTAATTTTGGGAGCCGATGACTTTCGCCGGCTGCGCGAGCGGTTTCCGGAGATTGGCGCAAATGTGGAGGCTGAGGCTATGCGGCGGTTGAGCCGGTCCTAGCTGGTGTGACCGTCCGCAACTCCACGCTTCCCAGCGGGCGACCTGTTCTCAACCTCTCGCATCGCTCGGAAGTCGACCGCAGAAAGTGGACGTTGAAAGGCCGGGGTGGTGAACGAGCCATTCTACAAGAAAATGAACCCGAACTCGCGTGTGCCGACTATCGACGCGCGAGGAACGCGTTCGACCGTTTCTCATCTTCTACTCAGTATCAGCTATCGAGGGTAAAGCAGGCGTTACACGGCATGGGCGCGTGACCGCACGTGCTTGCGGATCGGCCGCGCCGGACGGCATAGTGCACACCCAATCACGAGGCTCCCAGCATGACGCGACCTGAACCAGCAGTTCTCCCGGCCGGGTCCCACCGCTCTGACCCTCTGCTCGCTCCGCTCAAAATTCGCAACCTCACTCTGCGCAATCGGATCATGAGTACGAGCCATGCTTGCGGGCTCGAGGAAAACGGCATGCCTACGGAACGATACCAGCTCTATCACGCAGAGAAGGCGAAGGGTGGCTTGGCGCTAACAATGTTCGGGGGGTCATCGAACGTTGCGCCGGACAGCCCAAACATCTTCCGTCAGCTGAATGTCGGCGTCGACGAGATCATCCCACACCTACAACAGTTCTCGGAGCGCATTCATGCCCATGGCGCCGCGATCATGTGCCAGATCACGCACCTGGGCCGGCGTGGCGAGCCCTACGCCTCCAACTGGCTGCCAACGATCGCTCCGTCGCCGATCCGCGAGACGCTGCATCGCAGCTTCCCCAAGGAAATGGATGAGTATGACATCGCGCGCGTAATCAAGGCCTACGGCGCCGCTGCCAAGCGCTGCCAGGAGGGCGGCCTCGACGGCATCGAGACGCTGGCCGGCGGCCACTTAATCGGTCAGTTCCTGTCGCCGAGCATGAACCGCCGCACCGACAAGTGGGGCGGCTCGATCGAGAACCGCTGCCGTTTCGGTTTGATGGTCTACGAGGAAATGCGCCGGCAGGTCGGCGACAAGTTCCTCCTCGGCTTCCGCTACGTGGTCGACGAGGGGCCGGTGGGCATGAACTTCGAGGAATGCCTGGAGATCGCCAAGATCTTCGAGCGCACCGGGTATATCGATTTCTTCAATGCCATCTATGGCCGCATGGACACAGAGATCGGGCTTGCGGTCGACAACATGCCGGGGATGGCGTCCGGCATCGCGCCGTGGCTGAAGCCCGTCGGCGCCTTCAAGCGTGAAGTCAAACTACCGGTTTTCCATGCCGCCCGCGTCGCCGACGTGGCGAGCGCCCGCCATGCCATCGCTGAGGGACTGCTCGACATGGTGGCCATGACACGGGCGCAGATCGCGGACCCGCATCTCGTTTCGAAAATAATGGCCGGCCGCGAGCAGGAAATCCGGCCCTGCGTTGGTGCCACCCATTGCCAGTCCCCCTACCGGCCGAGCTGCCTACACAATCCCTCGACCGGCCGCGAGAAGATCCTGCCGCACGAGATCACGCGGTCGCCACGCGCCGGACGCAAGATAGTGGTGATCGGCGGCGGCCCAGCCGGTCTCGAAGCGGCGCGTGTTTCGGCGACACGTGGTCACAAAGTGGTGCTGCTCGAGGCCGCCAGCCAGCTTGGTGGACAGCTAGTGATGGCGGCCCGCGCCAGTTGGCGCCGCGATGTGATTGGAATTGTCGACTGGCGCTGCGCCGAGATCGAGCGGCTTGGCGTCGACGTCCGTCTCAATACCTATGCCGAGCGCGGTGATGTGCTGGCGCTGCAACCCGATGTCATCATCGTCGCTACCGGCGGCACGCCCGATATTGAGTGGATCAACGGCGCCGAGCATGTGACCTCGGCCTGGGATGTGATTGGGGGTACCGTTCCGCTGGGCGCTGACGTCGTAATCTACGACGGCACCGGCCGGCACCCTGCGGCGCAGGTGATGGAACTCGCCGCCCGCGACGGCCGGCAGGTGGCCTTCTACTCGATCGACAACCAGCTGGCGCAGGAGTTGACCTATGCAGAGCGCATCATCTGGAAGAAGCGCGCCTACGAGCTCGGCGTCCAGATGTACTTCGATCACCAGATCGAGAAGGTCGAGCGGCGTGGCAACCGCCTCCACTTGATGTTCCGCAACCTGGCGACGGCCAAGACCGTGCAGCACGTCACCGATCAACTGATAGTCGATCACGGCACGCTGCCGGCCGATGGTATCTACCAGGATTTGCGTGGCGATGCCGCCAACGCCGGCGTCACCGACATCGATGCATTGCTGGACCTGAAGGAGCAGCCCTGTGCGATCAATCCGGCCGGAACGTTCGAGCTGCACCGGGTGGGCGATGCCGTCGCCAGCCGTAACGTGCACGCAGCCGTTCTGGATTCAATGCGGCTCTGCAGGTCCCTATGACCCTAATCGTTTATGTCGATTGCTCGCCGCTGATGCGCAACCTGCTAGACGAGATCGGCCCGCCGGCCGGGATGAAAGTGTTCGACGGCGACCCAAATCCCGGCGAGCTCGCCGCCCTAGTGGCGGACGCTGCGGTCGTCCTCAACGGCCATACGATGATGGATGATGCGCTGCTGGTCGGCGCACCCCGGTTGAGGTCTGTCGTGTTTCTCGGCACGGGTGCCGCCAGTTATGTCAACTTGGCCGCGGCCGAGCGGCTCGGCATTAGCGTTCGCACCGTCCGTGGTTATGGCGACCGCACCGTGGCCGAGCATGCGTTTGCGTTGCTGCTCGCCGCCGCTCGTGACGTCGCGGCGATGGATCGCGGTCTACGTGCGGGGCGATGGTCCGTCAGCGAGGGCATCGAGCTGCGGGGGCGGACGCTTGGCTTGGTTGGGTTGGGTGGCGTCGGGTCGGAGATGGCGCGGATCGCGGCGGCATTCGGTATGGACGTCATCGCCTGGAACCGCTCCGGCGTACCAGCAGGCGTGCCGGCCCGGTCGGTCACGCTTGAGGAGCTGCTTGCCGCTTCGGACGCGGTCAGTTTGCATTTGGCGTTGGTGCCGGAAACCAAAGGCCTGTTCGATGCGTCGCGGCTCGCGTTGTTGAAACCGGGTGCACTGCTCATCAATACCGCCCGCGGGGCGCTGATCGACGAAGCGGCTTTGATCGCCGCTCTGCGGAGCGGCGCCATACTGCGGGCGTCGCTCGACGTATTTGCAACCGAGCCACTTCCGGCCGGCCATCCATTGACCTTGCTGCCGAACGTCACGCTGACCGCGCATGCGGCCTGGAAGACGCGGGCCGCAAGCGACCGGTTGCTGCGAATCGCGCTCGATCTGGCGACAGACGATGCTGGCAGGCTCGCTGCCGGTCAGCCACTCAGCACGTAGGGGCAGGCGACCGTCTGCGTGCCATCGACGGTGGCCTGTAACTCAGGTCGGTGCGTGGCGCAGTCGGGACGTGAGATCGGGCAGCGCGTGCGATACCGGCAGCCGCCGCTCGATGCCGGCGCCGGTGGCTCGAGGACCGCCAGTTCGCTGCCGTCATCGTCAAGTGTGGAGAGCAGGGCGCGCGTATAGGGATGGCGCGGCTTGGCAAAAACGCCCTCGGTCTCGCCTTCTTCCACGAGCCGGCCGAAGAACATCACGCCGATCCGGTTGCACAGGTAGCGAGCCACGCGCAGATCATGGGTGATGAACAGCAAGGCAACGCCGGTCGAGGCCTGCACGTCCCGCAGCAGGTTGAGAATCTGGGCACGCACCGACACGTCGAGTTTGCTCACCGCTTCATCGGCGATGATGAGGCGCGGTTCGACCGCGAGCGCGCGGGCGATTGCGACGCGCTGGAGCTGGCCGCCGGACATTTCGTGCGGATAGCGCTCCGTGAACTGCGGCCCGAGGCCGACACGAGACAGCAGGTCCTTTACTCTGCCTTCGATTTGGCTGGCTGCGCCGCGCCTGTGCAAGCGTAGCGGTAGCGCCACCGCATCGCCAATACGCACGCGCGGATTGAACGACGATAGCGGGTCTTGGAAGACCATCTGCATCTGACGGCGGATCGGCCGCAATGCGCTTTCGCCGAGACGGGTCATATCGCAGCCATCGAACTGCAGCATGCCGGCCGTGGGCTTGTAGAGTTCGCAAGATCGTCTTCGCGAGTGTCGTCTTGCCCGAGCCGGATTCGCCCACCAGGCCCACCACTTCGCCCGGAGCAATTTTCAAGCTCACATCGTCGACGGCGCGGAATAGGCCGCCGCCCGACTGGGTGAAGCTGACGACCAGCTCCGATACTTCGATCAGTGGTTTGGACGGCTCAGCCATAGCGAATGCAACGTACGGTGTGGTCGGGGCTGAGCGTGATGTTGACGGGAGGCGCCGCACGGCAGGGTTCGGTTGCAAACTGGCAGCGCGGCGCGAACAGGCAGCCGGGAGGGCGATCGGAGCCCGACGGCAGCTCGCCGGGGATTTCCTTGAGCCGCCCGGCGCGCTCATCGAGCTGCCGTGAAGTTTCGATCAGTCCGGCAGTGTAGGGATGCGCCGGGTTACGTAACAGGGTCTCTGCCGGCCCGGTCTCCATAATCTCGCCGGCGTACATCACAGCGATGCGGTCACATAGCCCCGCCGCCAGCGAGATGTCGTGCGTGATGAAGATGATCGCCGAGCCGAGCCTGTCCTTGAGACGGCGGAACAACCCGATGATCTGGCGCTC
The DNA here is from genome assembly GCA_963806735.1 of uncultured Alphaproteobacteria bacterium. Taxonomy (GTDB): domain Bacteria; phylum Pseudomonadota; class Alphaproteobacteria; order Rhizobiales; family Hyphomicrobiaceae; genus CADEFX01. The sequence goes on from CAWEBE010000049.1 coordinate 397,925, forward strand.
CACGATGTTGTCAAGGTTGGTAGTTGGCTCGTCGGCGATCAGCAGATCCGGTTGCAGTGCCGCCGACAGCGCGATCAACGTCCGCTGCAGCATGCCGCCGCTGAGCTGGTGTGGATAAAGCGGCAATATGCGTTCCGGGTTCGCGATGCCCACATCGCCGAGCCAGCGCTTTCCATCCTGGGTGAGATCGACCCCCTGGCGGTCTTCACGAGTAGCGGCGCGGGCTAGGATATTGTCGAGATGCCAGTCGATTGTTTTCGCCGGGTTGAAGGCACCGACGGGATCCTGAAACACCATGGCGAGGTGGGTCCCGCGTAACTTCCGGAATGTCTCATCGTCGAGCGGTAGCAACTCGCGCCCCGCAAACCGCAATCGATCGGCGGTCACGGCCGCATGCTCCGGTAGCAGGCGCAGGATCGACAGGCCGGTGACCGATTTGCCGGATCCCGATTCACCAATGATGCCCAGCACCTCGCGGCGGCGAACCTCGAGATCGACGCGGCGGATTGCCAGCACATCGACGTTGCCCATGCGGAACCGTGTCGATAGATTTTTCACTTCGAGCAGCGGTGGCTCGATGGCGGCGCCTACACTCATGAGCTCGTCTTCTCGCGTAGCTTCGGGTCGGTCAGGTCCCGCAACCCGTCGCCGAGAAGATTGAGCCCCAGCAATCCGAAAGAGATGAAAAGGCCGGCGAGCGTGAGCACCCAAGGCCCTTGATTGAAGTACTCGCGTCCATCGGCCATGATCAGGCCGAGAGATGGTGTCGGCGGCTGCACGCCAAGCCCCAAAAAGCTCAGACCGGCCTCGATTATCACGCCGAAGGCGATAGAAATCGAGGCCTGCACCATGATCGGCGCCATGATATTCGGCAGGATCTCGCGGCCGAGTATGCGCGCTGTCGACTGGCCCATCAGCCGCGCTGCCTGAACGTAAGCTTCCTCGCGCACCGTCAACGCGAGATTTCGCGCCAGCCGGGCGAAGATCGGAACATAGACCAGGGCAATCGCCAGGATCACGTTGGTAACGCCGAACCCAAGTACCACCATCAGGAACAATGCCAGCACGAAGCTCGGAAAGGCGAATAGCAGGTCGGCGAAACGCATCAGCAGCTGGTCGATCCAGCCGCCATACCAGGCAGCGGCAAGTCCAGTCGGAATGCCGATCATCGCCGCCAGCGCCACGCCGGTTACGGAGATCGCGAGCGACACGCGGCCGCCGAGTAGAACACGGGTGAGCACGTCTCTGCCGAACGAATCCGTGCCGAATGGGTGCGCCCAGTCCGGTGGCGTGAGAAGATTGAGGAAATCCATATCAGTCGCCGAGTACGGCATCAATGCGCCACCAACCGAAATCGCCAGCAGAAACAATCCAACGATGATGACGCCAGCCCGCGCTGTGCGGTTGCTCCAAAGGCTGCGCAAGAGCGCCGTCATCACTTCGTTCTCTTCGGATCGAGTAGGCCGCAAACCACATCAACCACCAGGTTCACCGAAAGCACGATGACCAGGAACACAACGGCGCACGCCTGAACCACAGGATAGTCGCGCGCGAATGCACCATCGACCATCAACGAACCGATGCCGGAAATGCCGAAGATGCGCTCAATGACGACGACGCCACCCAGAATATAACGGATCTGTAGGCCGATGATGGTGATGTAGGGGATCAGCGCGTTGCGAAAGATCCAGTGCACGAACATGTATGCGGGATGAAACCCGAACGAGCGGGCGGCCACCACGTAATCCTTGTTGCCGGCTTCAAGCAGAGCGGTTCGAAGGGTGCGAGCAAACACTGCAGCAAGCGGCGCCGACACTGCCAGCGCCGGCAGGAAGCCGGAATAAAGCGCGCCGGTGAAGGATTGACCAGGCGCCACGAACCCGTAGGCCGGGAACAGGCCGAAGCCTAGTGCGAACACCAGGATCAGCACGTAGCTCAGCCAGAAGTCCGGCATCGAAATGCCGAGTGCAGCGAGCGAGGTTGCGATCGTGTCGGCAAGCTTGCCGCGTCTTAGCGCGGCGATCGTGCCGGCGATCATCGACAAGATGATCGCGATTACCAGCGCCATCATGCCGATGAAGATCGTGTTCGGCAGGCGCGCCGCGATCAGTCCGGAGATCGCGCGGTCGCTCGCCACCGTGAGCGACAAGCCGAAATCGCCGCGCGCGACCCCGGCCAGCCAGCGGCCATATTGCAGGGCCCAAGGTACGTCGAGATTGTGCTTGGCTCGAAAGGCAGCCACCAGCTCCGGCCGCGCACTCTCGCCGAGCGCGGCGACCGCGGGATCGCCGGGCGCCGCCTTCATGACCAAGAAGACGACGGCCGATCCGACCAGGACGGTGAGGACGAGCGCGAGGAGACGGCCGCCGACATACCTCGTCCATACCATGAACGTTGGCACCTCCGCCGGCCGTGTCGTGTCCGCTAGCTGAGGCTCATGTGAGCAAACTGGTCGCCCCAGTTGGAATAGGGCAACTGCTTAAAACCCTGTACTTTCTTGGTCATGAGGTTGTGCACGTTCGAAACAAAAAGCGGCACCACCGGCATATCCTCGATCATGGTGTTCTCGGCTTCCTTGTAGAGGGCGCCGCGCTTGCCTTGGTCGAGTTCGCGCCGGGCGCGATCCAACAGGTCGTCGACTTTTGGATTTGCATAGCCGTAGAAGTTCCGCCAACCCTTGCTGTGGATGACGTCGTACATGTATTCATCGGCGTCGAGCAGACCGAGCCAGCCCCATACCGAGCCCTGGTAATCACCTGACTTATGGCGCTGGAAGACGGTATTGGCCTCCGTCACCTGCACCGTGAACTTGGTGCCGAGGGTCTGGTTGCACTGGGCGACAAACACCTCCGCCATGCGCTTCCACCACGATTGACCCCAGGTCAGGATCTCAGCCTCGGCTCCGTTCGGATATTTCGACTTGGCGAGCTCCGCCTTCGCCTTCGCAGGGTCGTAGGCGCACAGCGGCCGGTTGTTGCCACCATAGGCGTAGCCAATGGACGGCGGAATGAGACCATGCGCCGTCACGCCCTCGCCGAAAAGCACCGCGCGGACCATGGCGTTGCGATCGAACGCCATCGAGCAGGCGCGGCGGAATGCAGGATCGTCGAACGGCGCTTTGCGATGGTTGAGGGACACGAACCGGCAATTGAGGCCAGCCTGCTTCAACACCGTGATTGACGCATTCTTTTCCAGATTGGGAATGTCGGCGAACGGTGCCGTGGAGGTGAGGTCGATTTGGCCGCCAAGCAACGCGGTCACGCCGCTCAATTCTTCGGCGATCAAAGGCATATCGATGGTCGTGATCTTGGGTGCCCCACCAAAGTAGCCAGGGAATGCTGCCAGTGAAACGCGCTCGCCAGGCACCCAGTCTTTCAGCGAATAAGCGCCGGTGCCGATCGGCTTTTTGCCGAAATCGTCACCGGCCGAGCCAACCGCCTTGCGCGACAGCACCTGCGTTCCGGTGCGGGCATTTGCAAGGAACGTCAGCAACGGCGCGAACGGATCCTTTGTCACCAGTCGAACCGTGGTAGCATCGGGCACCTCGATCGCGCTGACACCCGAGACCTTGCTCTTGTTTGGCGAGGCGAACTTGTCGTCGAGCAGACGTTCGAGCGTGAACTTCACGTCGTCTGACGTCATCTCCGAACCGTCGTGGAACTTGACGCCCTTGCGCAGCTTGAACTCCAGGGCGTTGCCTTCCGATTTGATGCTTTCCGCAAGATCGGGGACCGGATTGGAGTTGGCGTCGAGCTTCATCAGGCCGTTGTACAAGGCCCAGATGACATAGAACTCGGGGATTAGGGTCGCCTTGCCCGGGTCGAGGGTGTTGATGACGTTATAGCCCGTGATGCCCGCACGAAGGTTTGACGCGCCTTGCGCCAAGGCACCGGAGGAGTGTGGAAGCTGAGCCGCTGCGATCGCAGCAGCTGATGATCCAAGAAAGTCGCGCCGCCGAAGTCCTGATTTGAACCCGCCGCTGCTCATCCTCACCCTCCAGACAGAATTTTTTCTGAACGGAGGGTATCGAGGCACTGCATTGCCGTCAAATTGGCATCAGCGCACTTTTGCTAATGCAAGGACGGTTTTGTGCAGCAGCGGCTCCTTTTTTGTGGGATCGCCGTCAGGCACGGACGTTCTATGATCGCCGTCATGCACGGAGGGCAGCATGCGCAGTGCAATCGAAACGCTGGACAAGCGCAAGTACGACGTTTGCGTGATCGGCGCTGGGGTCAATGGGGCTAGTACCGCGCAGCATCTTGCGGGGGCGGGATACTCGGTAATCTTGGTTGAGAAGGGAGATTATGGTTCGGGTTCATCGAGCCGCTCGAGCCGTTTGCTGCATTGCGGGCTGCGCTACCTCGCGCCGGGTGCCTCGATGTTCGAATTCGCGCGACATCCCTCGAGGCTGCGCAATGCCATGCGAATGGCCAAGTTGGCAATGGAAGCCCGGCGGCAGCTCGTCCTGACGGCGCCGGAGCGGGTGCGACCGCTCAATTTCCACTTCCCGATCTGGAAGGATTCAATCTACCGCCCATGGCAGGTGAAGTTCGGCCTAGGGCTGCTGGCACGTATGGCGCGGAGCGACGTGCCGCTCCACCAGCGGATGATCTCGCCCGAGGCCGCAAAGTCACTGCCGTTGGTGGGTGGCTTGCGCGACTGGGACCGATTGCAGTCGATCGGTGCCTTTACCGAATACCAATTCGAGTGGCCGGAGCGGCTTTGCGTCGACGCCGTGCTCGACGCTGAACGGTTGGGGGCAACGGTCCGCAACTATACCGCCGCGACCAAGATGACGCGCCGCAACGAGGCGTGGGAGATCGAGTTGTCGGACGTCGACGCTGGCGGGACAGCGACGATCGAAGTCCAAGCTCGTGCTCAACATGGCCGGCATCTGGATCGACAGGGTCAATGGCGCTTCCGGTGCGCCACGACCGCGCAAGGTCCTCGGCACCAAGGGCATTCACATCATGCTACAGTTGCCGCCCGAATGCGCTGACAACGGCATCGTCACCTTCAATCGGAAGAATGAACCGCTGTACTGCATCCCCTGGCGGGGAATGCACTACTTCGGTCCGACGGAGACGGTTTACGAAGGCAACCTCGACGAGATCCGCGCCGAGGACAAGGAGATCGACGGCCTGCTGGCGGAGAGCAACCATTTGCTCCCGGGCCTGAAGCTCGAACGCACAGATATCTTGTTCACGTGGGCCGGGGTGCGGCCATTAAGTTACGACCCCGCGCTGCCGATGGGCAAACGCTCCCGCGATGTGCATGATCTCGCCGCCTCGGGGATGCCTGGCGTCTATGCCATGACTGCCGGGCCGGTAATGACGCACCGTTCGGCTGGCACAGAAATGGTTGGACTGGTGCAGCGCCGGCTCAAGGCGGCAAGGCCGGCCCAGGCCGTGAATTACGGCGCGCGCAAGTTCCCCGACAATCAGAATTCCCCGCCGGTGGTTGGCGACTGGACCGATGCCAAGATGGCCGATCTCGTCTTTGCGGCGCAACACGAGCATGCGACCAGCCTGGTCGATCTGATGTTCCGCCGCGTTGGTGCAGGGTGGACAAAGACGATGGGTTTCAATTCGGCGGACAAGGCAGCCGAAGCGGTAGCCGGCGTCTATGGTTGGGATGCGGTTCGAACCAAGAAAGAGGCCGAGGCGTACCGCGACTACCTGAAGCGGCTGCACGCCGTTCATGTGGCGTAACGCAACGGACTTGGCCCATGCTTGCATAGATCAACAATTGGCCGACGCTAACCTAGGAGACCAGCGCATGCGATTGTCTGATTTCAAGGCGCTGACGTTCGATTGCTACGGCACGCTGATCGACTGGGAATCGGGCATGGTGGCAGCATTGTTGCCGCTGACCTCGAAAGTCCAGCCGCAGCTATCGCGTAATGCGATTCTGGAGGCGCACGCCCACTACAAGTCGATGCAACAGCGGTTCACCCCGACCAAGAGCTATCGAGAACTGCTGGCGGTGGTCTACAAACGGCTCGCGGAAAAATGGCGCGTAACCGTCAGCTGGGAGGAATGCCTCGCCTATGGCCGCTCGATTGGCGACTGGCCGGCATTCCCAAACTCGGCCGTGTCACTGCAGTATCTCAAGTCGCACTACAAGCTGATCATACTCTCGAATGTCGACAACGCCAGCTTCGCCCTGAGCAACAAGCGACTACAAGTCGATTTCGACGCGATCTTTACCGCCGAGGATATTGGCGCCTACAAGCCGGATCTTCGCAATTTCGACTACCTGTTGGAGAACCTGGCACCACTGGGCGTGGAGAAACGCGAGATCTTGCATACGGCCGAGAGCATGTTCCACGATCACGCACCGGCAAATAGACTGGGCCTGAAGTCGGCTTGGATCTACCGCCGACATGGGGATCAGGGATTCGGGGCCACCATGAACCCGGGTGCGCTCCCGCATACTGATTTCGTTTTCAACAGCATGGCGGAATTGGTGCAGGCGCATCAAGCCGAGCATGGCACCTAAACCATTCCGGGATTGATCTGGCCTGCCTCTGAAGCGCCTGAGGCGCGAACCCAGCTATTACTTGGTCAAGCAATCGACCCGGCCGCACCTATCCCGCACCTAATCGATATTTTGGTTATCCAAGTGCGCCCCCTAAGTCATTGATTTTACTGGCTCCGCGGGTAGGATTCGAACCTACAACCAACCGGTTAACAGCCGGTTGCTCTACCGTTGAGCTACCGCGGAATGGGTGAGCGCTGCCCAGGCCAGAGCCTTTAGCAAATCGGCATGGCGCTGACCAGCACGAGATAGCGCCGATCCGCGGCTGAATCCAGTCCACGTGCCGGCCCGCCGGTGTGCTTGATCCATGCGGCGCTCAGAACTCGACCTCGAGCTCCTCGAGCTCGGCCGGCTCGGCCAGCGCTTGGGTAATCCATTCCACCATGGCCGGCCATTCCATGATCGTTCGGCAATAGGCAGCGCCGAGGGGATCGAGCTTCACGTCGTAGGTGAGGAAGCGCGTGCAGACCGGCGCGTACATGGCGTCGGCGATGGTGAGCCGGCCGAAGAGATAGGGTCCGCCGTAGCGGTCCAGACACTCGCGCCAGATGGTGAGCACGCGATCGATATCCGCCTGCGCGCCGGCGAACACCTTGAACCCCGGATGATGCGACTTGAGGTTCATCGGCAGGGCCGAGCGCAGATTGTAGAAGCCCGCGTGCATCTCGCCGCAGATCGCGCGGCAATGCGCCCGCTCTGCACGATCGCTCGGCAGCAAGCGTGCGGTGGGCCGCGCTTCAGCCAGATACTCGGCAATCGCTAGCGTGTCCCAGACCGTCACGCCTTCATGTACAAGGCACGGCACCAGGAACGACGGCGAGAGAAGAAGCAGCTCGGCGCGCGTGGAAGGGTCGTCGACGGAGACCACCTGCTCCTCGAAGTCGAGATCCGCCATCCTGCAAAGCAGCCATCCGCGCAGCGACCACGACGAATAGTTTCGGCTGCTTATGGTGAGCGTGGCCCTGGCCATTCTCGACGCGCCTCCCGGTTGGTTCAGAAATTGCAACTGCGGTCGGAGAGGAATTCTCGGCAAGACGATCCACGTGCAACTTTCGTTCCACCCCTGCGCAGCGCCGGAGTCTCCCTAAGCTCGATGCTCTATCTCGCCTATCAGACACACGCCGATATCATGGCGCCGGTGCGAAGCATGGCGCAGGCTGGCCTCTCTGCTCTCGGCCCGCTGGCCGCCACCGAGCACCTGAAGCTGTTACGCAATCTCACGGCCGCCTATGAGCTGATTGCGCGCACAGGCCTCACGCACGTGCGGCCGTCCTACCAGATCGACAGCGTGCGGATGGGCAACCGGGAGGTGGCGGTGCACGAGCAGCCGCTGCATTCGACACCGTTCGGCACGCTGCTCAGATTTGCCAAGGATGTCGAGGTCACACAGCCGCGTGTGCTGGTTGTGGCGCCGCTGTCCGGGCACTTTGCCACCCTGCTGCGCAGCCTGGTCAGGACCATGCTGCCGGAGCACGATGTCTGCATAACGGACTGGCACAATGCCCGGGATGTGGGCATCGACAAGGGGCGGTTCGGCTTCGAGGACTATGTCGATCACCTGATCGGTTGGCTCGAGCACATGGGCCCTGGCACGCACGTGGTCGCCGTCTGCCAGCCCTGCGTGCAGGTGCTGGCGGCCGCCGCGATCCTGGCCGAGGCCAAGAGTCCGGTGCAGCCGCGCAGCATGACCTTGATGGCAGGTCCCATCGATACGCGCATCAATCCGACCAAGGTCAACGAGCTGGCGACCAGCAAACCCATCGAATGGTTCGCCAGCAACCTGATTGCCCGCGTGCCTTGGCGCTATGGCGGCGCGGGCCGAAAGGTCTACCCGGGCTTCGTGCAACTCGCCGCCTTCATGTCGATGAACATCGACCGCCATCGCAAGGCGCACGTCGAGCTGTACCAACACCTGGCCAACGGCGAGCCGGAGAAGGCCAAGCCGACCATCGATTTCTACGACGAGTATTTTGCGGTGCTGGATCTGACCGCGGAATTTTATCTGGAAACCGTCGAATGGATATTCCAGCAGGCGCGGCTCGCCACGGGCGAGCTGACGCATCGGGGCCGTCCGATCGATCCGCGCGCCATCCGCCGCACGGCGCTGTTGACCGTGGAAGGGGAGCGCGACGACATCTGCGCGCTGGGCCAGACCACGGCTGCGCATGATCTGTGCACTGGTCTGCGGCCGCATCTCAAGCGCCATCACATGCAGGCAGGCGCCGGGCACTACGGCGTCTTCAGCGGCCGGCGCTGGGAGGAGCAGGTCTATCCGCAGGTGCGCAATTTGATCCTGGCCAGCGATTGAGTGACACGCTCTGGTCTGCACAGATAGTGCAGCGGCTATGCGCGGATGGCAGAGCCCGCGGTAGCAGCGTGCCCGCAGATGCGCTCTAATGCCACGAACGCGCTCGGCCGATCTGTGCGCTGTACGCAACAAGAAACTTTCGTGGAGGAAATACATGCGCAAGGTCAGCCGCCGCAAATTCCTGAAGCTGTCGGGCGTGGGCGCGCTTGGTGCTTCATCGGGGATTGCAGCTATTCTGAAGGCTGGGACGGCCCCCGCGTATGCTCAAGGCACGGCGGTCCATTGGCTGCGGCTCGGCGATTTCGTCCCGGCTTCGGATGCGCTGTTCAAGCGGGAGCTGTTGCCAGAGGCGGAAAAGGCGCTCGGCCTCAAGATCAACTTCGAGACCATCAACGGCAACGACCTGCAGCCGCGCATCGCCTCGGCGATCCAGTCGGGTGCGGGCGCCGACATCGTGCATGCGCAGCACAACTGGCCTCATCTCTATGCCGAGAGCGTCGTCGATGTGAGCGACGTGGCCGAGGACATCGCCAAGGAGCAGGGCGGCTTCCACGACATTCTCAACACTGTCACCAAGAGTGACAGGGGCTATCTCGCCGTGCCGTGGTGCGCGCTGGGCATCCTGCTCTGCTATCGCAAGTCGTGGTTCGACGAGGCCGGCTACAGCCAGTTCCCGACCTCATGGGAGAGCTATCGCGAGGCTGGCAAGAAGCTCAAGGCCAAGGCTTCCCGATCGGCCAGACCATCGGCCACACCTACAACGACGCGCCCGCCTTCTCCTATCCCTACCTGTGGTCATGGGGAGGTAAGGAGGTCGAGAGTGACGGCAAGACGGTGGCGCTCAACAGCAAGGAGACGCTGGAGTCGGTCAAGTTCATGGTCGGCTTCTGGAAGGATGCGCACGACGAGGGCGGGCTGGCCTGGGACGACTCCAACAATAACCGCGCCTTCCTCGCCGGCACCATCAGCTCGACCAGCAACGCCGCCTCCATCTACATCGAGACCCTGCGCAAGCCCGACCAGTACAAGACAGACAAGGGCTCGCCGATGAAGGATGACATCCGGCACGCACCCTATCCGCGCGGGCCGTCGGCACTCGCCACGCTGCATCCGCCGCAGTCGCACATGCTGATGAAATATTCGGCCAACCAGAAGGCGGCTAAGGACTTTCTGCGCTGGCTGAGCTCGCGCGCGGTGTTCGAGAAGTGGTTCATGTCGCAGCAGGGCTTCTCCATTCCCGCCACGAAGGAGTGGGGAAAGCATGCGCTCTGGGACAAGGACCCTGTGATGGCGCCGTTCAAGGACGTGATCGCCAGCGCACGCGCGCCGGGCTGGCCTGGGCCGTCCGGCCGCAAGGCCTCGGAGGCGCTGTCCAAGTACATCATCACCGACATGTATGCTAAGGCGGTCCAAGGCATGCCGGCCGAGGAAGCCGTCAAATGGGCGCACGGCGAGCTCGTCAAGATCTACGGCGCCTGAATGTAAGAGAGAAGGGGAGGGCCATGGCTCAATACGACAGAACCGTCGAGGACCTCGGCAACATCGTGGCCCTCGAGCACGTCAACACACGCGTTCCCGACCAGCGGCTCGCGACGCTGTTCTATGTCACGGGCTTGGGGCTCACCCGCGATCCCTACCTGATGACCGGCGTCACCAACATGTGGATCAACGTCGGCCGCAGCCAGTTCCATCTGCCCACCGGCAAGCCACAGATCTTGCGCGGGCATACGTCGGTGGTCATTCCCGGGCGCGAGGCCTTGTTGCGGCGGCTGCATGATGTCGCGCCTCAGCTCGAGGGGACGCGCTTTGCCTTCGCCGAGCAGGAGGGGTTCATTGAGGCCACATGCCCGTGGGGCAATCGCATCCGCTGCTACGCGTCGGGTGGGCCGTTCGGGCGCATGATGCTCGGCATGCCTCGCGTCGAGCTCAATGCACCGATGGGCGTGGCCGATGGCATCGTGCGCTTTTATACCCGCGTCCTCGAAACGCCCGCGCTGGCAGTCGAAGATGATCAGGGAAAATGTGCGCACGTGTCGGTCGGGCCGGGACAGAGCTTGTGTTTCGCGAGACGGACGTGCCCGCGCCGGCCTTCGACGGCCACCACGTCGCCATCTACCTGGCCGACTTCTCGGGACCCTACCGCCGTCTCGTCCAGCGAGGGCTCTTGACCGAGGAGAGCGACCAGCACCAATAGCGCTTCCAGGACATCGTCGATCCGGATAACGGCCGGGTGTTGTTCACGCTCGAGCACGAGGTGCGCAGCATGCGCCACCCGCTGTATGCGCGGCCGCTCGTCAACCGCAATTCGGCCCACAGCAACCGCAGCTTCGCGCCGGGGCACGAGGACCAGAGCTGGTCGCTGCCGATTGACGGGTGAAAAAGCCGAGGATTGGAGGCCACGCCCGGACAGGGATGTCCTCTGTGGAACATCGGGTTGAAGCCGCTGCTCGCTGATTGGCGTATGCAGGCGCACCAAAAGGAGCGCGTCAAGGATTTGTGCACCTCGTCCGCGTCAGGCGAGCAGGTGGGTTCTGCTCGACGAGGGGCGGCCTCTTCTCTCCCCGACCTGAGCTCCTAAGCTGCGTTGATCAGCTGACGCCCCGAAGCCGAAAATCGCGCGCTTAGGCGGCAACACCTTAGCCTGGTCAAGATCTGTCCCATCACTCTGTGCTCAGCTAAGCTGCGGTGATTGTACCGAGGGGTCATTGCATGAAGTGGTTTGAGCGGGTTGCGGTTGCTTTGATTGTGTTGGCGATGGTTGCCGGTCCGGCAATGGCCGCCGAGCGCCTTGCGCTGCTGATTGGCAACCAGAGTTACAACGCCAAAGTCGGGCCGCTACAGAACCCGCACAACGACATTGCTTTGATCGGCGCAGCGCTGCGGTTGCTGAAATTCAAGGTCACTGAGATTAAGGGCGCGGACTACGGAAGCATCGACAAGGCGATCAACCGCCACATCCAGAATGTTCGCCGCGAGGGGAAAGACACCATCAGCCTCGTCTACTACGCTGGCCACGGGGCGGCCAACCCCGACACCAAGATCAACTACCTGATACCGATCGATGTCGCCGACGCTGACGATGAGGAACTGTGGACCAACTCAATCAACCTCAACCGCATCGTTAAATCGCTGCGCGAACAGGCGCCGTCCGCCACGCACTACGTCGTGTTCGACGCCCTGCCGCAACGAGCTGAACCTGACGCGCAAGGGCAAGCGGGCGCTCTGCCGACCGGGAGTGCCGATCACGTACACGCCGGGCGTGATGATCGACTATGCGACGGCGCCGGGCAAAACCGCAAGCGACGCTGGTATGGGTGCCGGGATATACGCGAAGGCGCTGGCCGAGGAGATCGTCAAGCCGGGGTT
>CAWEBE010000050.1:0-99676 GCA_963806735.1 uncultured Alphaproteobacteria bacterium
CGCCGCTTGGAGACAACCCCCTCTCAGCGTGGCGGTGCTGCAATAAGCCAGAGAATTTTTGACTTGTGCGGGTGGCATTTGCGCAACCTCATTTAAAACTTGCCCTTTCCCCGAACTGCTGCGCGTTCAGCCGGCGCAAACCCACTAGCCTGAATTGGCTGCGGGAAAACCTTGATGCCGAACCTCACACGATCGTTTGGGCGAACAGCATCGCGCGCCGCGATATGCTGGGTGGCTGCGGGCATCTTCATAGCGTCATCGCTGCCCGACTTGCGGCACGTATCGATACTTAGTCAGGTTTGGGGGATTGCGGCGGCTCACGCGAAAAAGGAGCGCTCGAAGGAGCCCAAAAACAACTGGGAAATTCCCAAGAGCGAAGTCTCTTCAGGAACTGAATTTTCGGCGAAGGGCGAGCAGTCCTCAGGCAGCTACAGGACTCAATCGACGCCGGAGGCCGACCAGAAACCCAATGGGGAAAACGAGCCGTCAAAGCCCAGCGCGAAGTCCAGCAAAGCTGGCACCGATCCCGATGGCCAAGCCATCCCGCCCACTCTGCAGGGCCTATTAAAGCAGTGGTTTACTTCTCCGCCTCCCGAGACATCTTCCACAGCGGCGCGCAGCAGCAGGAGCGCGCCGCATAACGATTTGACCGCGAGGTCACAAGCGGCGAAGGGCGGCCCACTGGTGGAGGGCACCAAGGTCGACGCACCAGTCAACGCTAAAGCTTTGGCGCGCAGGCCGGCGGCCGATCTGGCGCTTAGGTTGGGGTGGTCCGGCCATACTCAAATCCTGGCGCGAAACATCCCTGCAGCGACCCTGGAAAAAGCCATTGCCCTCGGCATGAAGGTCGACTTAAGTCGAGACATCGGAGTTCTTGGCTATTCGGTAACTCGGTTGAGCATTCCGCAGAGCATGAATATTTTCCAAGCCATGGCCGCGTTACAGCAGACTGCGCCGGACACCGCGTTGTATGCCAATCAACAGTACCGGCTTCATCCGCAATCCAACGATGACGGTGCAGCTGCGCGCCTGTCGTCTGAAGCAGCCAAGCCGACTGGCGGTTGCAGCCCCGAGCATTGCTACGGTGCGACGGCCATCGGCTGGCAGGATCACCTGCGGGTTTGCGCCCGGGACTTGAAGATTGGCGTAATCGACACTGGCATTGATGGCTCGCACCCGGCGCTGAGCCACGATCCCGAGCGGATCAACTATGGGACGATCGGGCCGGAAAAGCGTGTGGCGGGTAACGATCTGCATGGTACAGGCGTGCTGGCGCTGCTGGCTGGCGATCCGCGAAGCAGCACGCCTGGCCTCATTCCTCGCGCCAAATTCTACGTTGCAGACATTTTCTTCGCCGATGAAAACGGGCAACCCGTCTCCACCACGCTGCACTTGCTTGAGGCGCTCGACTGGATGGATCGCCTGCAGGTTGAGATTATCAATCTGAGCCTTTCCGGACCCAAAGATGATCTTGTGCAGATGGCCATCGCCAAAATGAGCCGGACCCGCACCGAAGATGGCGAGGCGCGATCCGGCACGATCTTTGTTTCGGCGGCCGGTAATGGAGGCCCAGGTGCACCTCCGAGCTATCCCGCCGCCTATGCCGAGGTGCTGGCCGTGACGGCGGTGGGCAGAAATCTGAACGGCTACAGGCGGGCGAACCAAGGCGACTACATAGACATCGCCGCGCCAGGCGTTGACATTTGGACCGCCTTACCCCATGGCCGCCAGGGTTTTCAAACTGGAACCTCCTTCGCGACACCCTACGTAACCGCTGTCGTCGCCTCCCTCTACCGCACCCTACCCATCGGAGTTCGCACCAAGGGTGATATTTTGCAGCGCATTCCGGTTCGCGATCTGGGCGCGCCCGGCCCGGATCGGATCTACGGACGTGGCCTCGTCAATGCACCTGCGACCTGCGAGGGACCTTGGCCAAAATCGGTAGCCAGCCGACCGGTGACGAAGGCCAGCGTCAGTCCGTAGTCAGTTGAGGCAGCCGCATCGTCCCGTCGCGGCCATTCGCATTCGCCGTTAAGCCTCGATCACGCAATCAGCCGCTGAAGACGGAACGGCCAAGCCTTGACTGCGCTTTCGGCAATGAGCAGGCATGACATATCGGAACAGTGGGGAAGGCCAGTTTGGTGTATCGCGCTTGACGTCCGATTTGGGTCGATGCTGTCGAAAAAGGGCTTGAGAAGGCCTGCGAACCGTGATTCCGCTGGCTGATTGATAATCGGCAGCGGGGGGCGGGGCGATGATGGGCGGCACGGCGGGATCAGGGCCGGCTGTTCTACGAGTTTCGGCTGGAAGACCGCATCCCCAAGAACCACCTGCTGCGCCGCATGAACGTGTTCGTGACGGTGGCGCTCGGCGAGCCGCACTACAGCGAGATCGGCCGGCCTTCGAGAAGCTTCAGAGATGAGCTTGGGCCACCGGCTCATTCGATCAGCAGGAAATGGAGCCTCGGTGTTATTTGCGCCGAACCAGCCCGGCAGCTGGATCGTAGCGCCCATTGTGCCGCAGTACTGGCACCTGGCGTTGCGCCTTCGTACGGCGCCATGTGCGGCGGCCCGCCTCCGACATGGTTTGGATCGCATTGGTAGCGGCGTGGATTGGTAAAAAGTCTTTCACTGTCACTTGCACTTGAACACGTACATGAGCTCCTTCCGACGCGGCTCAAGCGGTTCGGCCGCATAGAAATCGTAACCATGCGGGCATTCACGCTCGGCGAGACGATTTGCTAGGGCTTGGGCCTGCCGACCTATCAACGCTTGGTCTTGAGCAATTCCGGGCTTAGGCGAAAGCGTGAGACGTATGCGGCCATCTCTCTGTCTTGCAGTATTGTGCTGGAACTCGGTGCCATCTACGCGGTCGGTCCCCGTTGGCTGGGCCCAACCTTCGCCAGGGCAGCTTAGCCCGAGAAAAACGGATTGGCGTCGTGTGATGGCCAAGGCACCCATCATTATGCGGACCTTGTTGTTTATTGCGGCACATGCTGGCTTCATCGCCGCCGCGGTGGCGGCCTATAAGCTCTGAACAATTCTCGATCGAGCACCGCGCTGGCTGACCCAGCCGGGCGAGATTGCGAGGCACGTCCAGCACCACCGACGCGGCGATCGACTTCATTCAACGACAGGCGCGCGCCAACAAGCCGTTTTTTTGCCTGGTTTAGCTCGACGCGCATGCACACCTTCACGCATGTGCGCCCGTCCATGCGACGAAGCTGGCGCAGCCGAAACGGCATGGCCGAGCCGACATACCGTTCGTCGTCGATCGTTTCCATGCGCATCTTGGTCAGCACACTTCCAGTACGGCATGCGTCAAAGCCTCCAGGAAGCGTTTGCAAAATGCTCGTATCCAACTAGCCTTTCAACAATGCTGATTCGGCTGAGTAGACTTCAGCAGGCTCACTCCAGGGCAAGGGGCTGCACCCATGACAATAGGAACGCTACTCCTTATCGTCCTCATCATCTTTTTGCTCGGGGGGTTCAGTGGCCGCTTTGGCGGGGCCGGTTACGGTTATGGCAACCGCGGCAATGGCCTGATAGGTGTTCTTCTTATCATCGTAATTGTCCTGTTGCTGACGGGCCGTCTCTGAAACTCCACCGATAGGCCACGATTTGAAGATGGCTGACGGCGACGGCGCAAGTCATGCCGAAGGCACGCTCACATTCTGATCGTTGCCGTCTCACGTGGCAGCAGATGTGTTGGATGATGTGCTGCCGAAGTGGCATCATTTCCAGCGTCCGATTTCGTCCCCGGTAGCTCGGCCCGTCAAATGGTTCAATGCAGATAAGGGCTTCGGGTTCGTGGCCTGCGAGGATGGCGAGAAGGATGTGTTTGTCCACGTCTCCATCGTCCAGCGTGCAGGCCTGCATGTACTGCACGAGGCCCAGCGCGTGGCGATGAAGGTGGTACGGACGCAAAAAGGACGTGAGGCGGTTTCGCTTACCCTCCTGGCATAGCCTGCGAGTCGCCAACCAGCATAGGCAGCGGACCTAAGCGGCGCCCGCCGTTGAGCAAAGAAACCAGCCAAGGCGCGCGGCAAGAGCGCTTCAGCCCTCAAGGCCGTTGCCGCCACCAAACAGGCGACATCCGAACCCACCGAGGCTGCGCTTTCAGCGCCCGCTCCGAGCGTGAGCGAGTACACAGTGGGCGATCAGATTTTCCACCCCATGTTTGGCGACGGCACTGTGAAGGCGCTTGATGGCGACAAACTCACAATCAAGTTCGGCGGCAACATCACCAAGCAAATCCGCGCCGACTTCCTAAAAGCGCGAAAGTCCTGAGACCCGCTCGAAGTCAGAGCTGACGCTTGTAAGCTAGCAGCTAAGTTTCGGAGCGACCTGCGACACTGATCCGTTTAAGCTGCATTGGAGTTGGGCCCTCTGGGTTGAAGGCCTCGCATCTTCCGTCTATTGGCGACCAACGGCAAGGACGCTATTGCCGAAGCCATCGCCACTCAGCCCGATGTGGCCGTGCTCGACTATAGACTGCCCCTGCTCAACGGCATCGAGACCACGCAACAAATCCATGGGGCGCAGAGGCCTCCAGCAATGTGTTGAGGCGCAACGCCAGGTGCCAATACTGCGGCACCAAGGGCGTTACCATTCAGTTGCCGTGCGTTCGTAAGGTCGCCAGCACGGTTTGGGTTACCGATTGGGGACTGCGCTAAACCAGCTGCGACAGCAGGTTGCGTCAGGTTCGGCCCTTCCTGAGTGCATGCGCCGGATGCCGCGCGTCCCCTCGCTTGTTCGCGCGACGCACATACATGATCTCGGCCTCTGGCCTCTGCATTTTGATCTTCAGGGCAGCGATGAGCGCATCCTCCGCGTCCACGACCGTGTGCTCCGACTTTCCGTTTGCCTTCAAGCCTACTGCAAACTGCATCGTTCGCGCTCGCGTGTCTCTCTATGATTTCTGAAAAACCGCAACTAGGTTGTTTGCCGGCATGTGGAATGTCCGTGCAAGTTCAATGTTGAAGGTCCGCGCCTCGTTTGCCGTCGCATCGAGATCGCGGATGCCCCACTCAGAATTCATCGCTCGCAATTGTGCGTCGAATGCCCGGTTGCTCGCAGACGTATGCTTACCTGCCACACGATATGGCCCATACAGGCAGAGAAGGCCTCCAGGCGGCAGAATATGGCTGGCGCCCCGCAACAAGGCTTGCGCTACCGACCACGGCGCAATGTGGATCATATTGATGCAGACGATTACATCGGCGGCCGCGATCGGCCACTGCGCATCCGTGACATCAAGATAAAGAGGCTGCCGTACGTTTGCCTGGGCCTCGACAGCAGTCCACGCAGAGATCGAATGGAGGCAATCCTTATCCTGTTCGCTTGGCTGCCATGTAAGATGCGGCATGACGCGCGCGAAATGGATGGCGTGCTCTCCCGTCCCGCTGCCAACTTCGAGCACGAGTCCAGATTGCGGCAGGACTTGCGATAGCACCTCCGCAATAGGCTCCCGGTTACGCTCAGCCGAAGGGCTCGCGAGCCGGCCGTCACCCGTGTCGTTCAGATCTTCGAGCCGCATGCTCGCTATCTCCAAATCCGCGGGCGCGCGCAACCTACTTGAGGGCCAGCACCACAGGACCCGAGACCGGATCAGTGACGCCAAGGCCGCCGCCAAGGTCCTCTAGCGTGTCGCGGAAGGAATTGAGCGTTGCGACCATCTGCGAACGCGCGTTGGCGAGCGCGTCTATGTCCGACCACTCGGCGATGATGCAGTAGGTATGCTCCCCAGTCTTGATCATGTTCGCATGCAGCAGGCCGGGCCAATTCACTTGCACCTTCTTGTGGGCGTCGAGAAATTCCTGGTCACGCCCGGGCTTCACCCGGAAGCGCACGGTGTTGAACGCGGTCATGCTGCAACCTCCCATTCTGCTCTCATTCTGAGCACACCCACACGTCTCCACCGATACCCGCGCCGCCGATGCTCGGGCGCCACTATGACCCAGGATAACCGGCTAGAGTAGCGTGCAGAAACGCGTCCCCCGAGCCGTCATATGGCAAACACGGGCGAAGGCCGACTTTGAACAAGCAAGTGGCCTCAAGGGAAGGTAGAGTTTCCGGCTGCCTTGGGCACAAACCATTGCCTCCATCACGATCCACGAAGGCGGGGTTTAATCTTTCCTGCCGGTTTACCTCAAGCCGGCACCGGTTAAGTGCAACGACCCTGGAGGTTTGTGATGTTGCCCACAGTGCTAACACTCGATCAGCTTTCGCTTGTGATATCCCAAGCTGCGGCGCCCGCTTTCATTTTGGGCGCGGTGGCATCGTTTCTTTCGGTGCTGGTCTCACATATGAACCGCATCACCGACAGATCACGTGCTATCAACGCCATCCCGGACGAAGACCCCATCAAGGCGCAGCTCCGGGCTACGCTTCCAGTGCTGCGGCTTCGAGCAGATCTCGTCAACCGAGCAATCTACTGGGCGGTCGCAAGTGGCATTGCTACCTGCCTCCTCATGATTGCGGCTTTTGGAAGTGCGTACTTCGGCATTCGACATGAGCCAGGTGCAGCGATCCTTTTCACACTGTCGCTTGGTCTCTTCACATTTTCGCTGATCTCATTTGCACGCGAAGTCAAAGTCGCAATGAAACACTCGGAGCTCAGCTGATGTTCACGATCACGGGATACAAGCGCTGCTCTGCATCAAACCTGATGGCGTGCCGGGGAAGACCCGTTGAGTACGGATACGTCGCAGAGGTTATCTTGCACTAAACCGCTCCGCGGTAGGGGAGCAATGGGACGCGAGGGGGACTTGGTGGAGAGCCCACTTTCGGTCGCCTGAGGCTTCCTCTGGGCATGGATCGGAACTTGCCGAGTCTCGTTGCGAACGACCCGCTCGCTCAGCTTTCGTCTGTCAGAACTGCGGCGCCACCGCGACGCGCTGGGCCGGCAAATTGCTGACCGGCCGCCGCAGCGTGAGCGTTGGGCAGACGCTGAACGATCTGCGCGAGTGGCTTGGCTGACCGTGATCGCGACGAAGGGCGGATAGTGCAACCTGCGCAAAAAAAGGAAGCGGTGATTACAAGGAAGCCCAATCGGCCAGTCGATAGACACTCCGCCAGATCCCATGCCAACCACCCTCGCGTTGTCGTTCCGCGTCCACTCGCTTGCAAACGACGATTTTCGTTACAAACCGCGCCGCTACCGCGACGATCGTGATCTCAGCGGGTTTACGTTGCGCGGGGTAGCGATGAAGCTCGATTCAAATGCACCTTGACCACGTTTCCAGCGCACTAGGAACGTCATGGGCGTATGCGTCTGGAGCAGCAAGGCCCAAGCACGCTCAAGGCCACAAGGGCTGCACTGCGCCGCCAGCGCTGGGGCACTGGACCTCCGGTTCGCTGGTCGCATGTAGTCCACGCAAACGTCACCGGGTCAGGGCTCGTTCCCTCGGGCACTACGCGCAGATTCGAGGTGAGCCCTGATGGGTGCCATTTCGATCCCGGCGAGCTGGACGCCGTAGCTGTGAAGTTGATGGCGAAGAAGGCACGCGCGGAGCACTCCGTAGGGACCCCGGCCCCCACATCGATCCAAGGTCTACGGCCTGTGGGGAATTGGAAGGGCCGTTGCCTGCGGATCATCGGCTGCCGGTGCGGCGGGTCACAGAGGGTCCTGTTTCAGGAAGCGGAGTAGCCTCTGTGTTGTCGAGCAGGCGGGTCTACGTCAAGCTATGGGTCTACTTTACCATCGCTCTGCGGGGGGCCAAGCCATGAAGCAGACTTGCGTCAATGGGTTCGCAATGCCCTACCTAGAGGTAGGCCAGGGCGAACCCCTCGTTTGCGTTCACGGTGCGTTGTGCGATTTCCGCGTTTGGTCCCCTGTCCTTGGGCCCTTGTCGAAGCGATTTCGCGTCATCACTCCGAGCCTAAGGCACTTCTTTCCCGAACGCTGGGATGGACGGAGCAGCACTTTCAATGTGCCGCAGCACGTCGATGACTTAGTGGCGTTTATCGAGTACCTGGGCTCGCCCGTGAACCTGTTGGGCCATTCGAGAGGCGGTCATATTGCTTTCCGTGTGGCTCAGGCGCGGCCGGATCTTGTGCGCCGATTGATTTTTGCGGAGCCCGGAGGTGAGCTGGAAGCGGACCTAATGCCTGCCGGACAGCCGCCAATTTTGCGCAGGCCAGCCCTCAGTACTGCGGCAGAGAAAATCGCGGGCGGCGATGTGGATGGCGGACTTGAATTGTTCGTCGATGCCGTCGACGGCGATGGCGCTTGGCGCGGCCATTCCGAGGCGGTACGGCAGTCGTTTCGTGACAATGCTTACACACTGCTCGGTCAGGTCAATGATCGGAGAAGCCCTCACTCCCTTGCGGACGCAAAAAGCATGGGTATGCCTACGCTCTTCATTGGCGGTGAACATACGAGCGGATCGTTACGCACCATATTGCAGACCCTGGCTCGGCACGTACCGGACACGAAGCTCGAAATCATTCCAGGTGCTAAGCATCTGATGTTTGTGGAAGACCCGGTTAGGTTTTCTACGGCTGTTGCTCACTTCGCTGAACTGACGTGACGGGTTTGGCCAACTGGGAACGGGAACCGCCGGCAATTGTCCTTGTTAGACAGTAGTGTATCAGGTACAGTGGCCGAAGAGCATTTCGCCGCGTAAATGCTGGCATTTGCAAAAGCGAAATCGCAAGGGGTTCAATTGGGACAAGTGGCCATCTATTGCCGCGTCTCGACGGATGATCAGTCGTGCGAGCGCCAGGAAAGGGAGCTTCGCGCGTTCGCCAAGCGTGCCAGATACAAGATCCTAGTCGTGTTCAAGGAGACCGCGTCAGGTGCCGAGAATGCGCGGCCCGAGCGCGCCAAGGTTCTAGCGTTGGCCAGAGCCCACGAGATCGATGCCATCCTCGTCACGGAGCTAAGCCGCTGGGGCCGCAGCACGCAGGACCTCGTCCAGACGCTTGACGATCTGCATGGGTGGAAAGTTAGCGTCCTGGCCCAAACTGGCCTCAGCTTCGATCTCAGTACCGCCAGCGGCAAGCTGATGCGCACCATCATGGCCGGCCTAGCGGAATTTGAGCGCGATCTGATCAGAGATCGGGTCAAGTCAGGCCTGGCTGCGGCTAGAGCCAGGGGTGTCAAGCTCGGCCGCCAGGTGGGCCAACGTCCCTCGGACAAGAAGGCCAAGCGGGTGCTCGGCATGCATGCCGACGGGCTGTCCTATCGGCTTATTGCCCGCAACGTGGGCATGAGCAAGAACACGGTGATGGACATTGTCAGGCGGAACACCCATCAAGAAGGCGCAAACGAAGCTGGGTGATCAAAAAGGCTTATTGTAAATGTCCGGATACTCCTTGACGGTCCGTTTGCAGGTTTCCTTCCACCCTTGCTTCGACATTTGCGTGACCCGATCCCACGTCTCCAGACAACGGGTCATGGGAGACTTTTTGCCAGGCCTGCCGGTCTTGCTGCTTGTGTGTTGAATGACTTTCGCTTGCGCGAGCGTGAAGGATTTGTCCGGTTCCGCAGCATGGATTAGGCCGACGAATAGAACGGCAATGCCGACTGCTGCCGCGCTGAGTGCAGTTAGCATGGTGACAAGCCGGAGCGGGGATACAGTCACGGCGAACTCCTAACTTCCACAGGCGAGTTACCAGTATCGCCCGCGGACGAGCCTGCTCAAATCGAGACAATCCCTGAGACCGTGCGTCTGAAGTCACGGGTCTAGTGTGCGTCCGGACCTCCGTCACTACCAGACCTGGCTCTTGTCAGGCTATGCACCCGATCGCTCACTCATTTTTTGATGACGCCATAACGCGGATCTGGATGCCGGTGAGGTGATCAAAGTGGCCTCGGGTCGGGCGGATCACCTCAATCTCAATTCCTCTGGTGTCATAGATCGCCACTCACCCGAAATCCGGTAGTGCCTCAGTTTGAAATTATCGCCAACTCCCAAGGTCCTCAGCGTCAGCATCAAAACGGTTGGAGACGCACCGCGCCGCGATCATGCGCAAGCTTGAGCTGACCTCGACGGCGGCTTTGGTGCGCTACGCCGTGCGGCATAAGCTGATCGAGCCTTGAGCCGATCTCGCGCCCTCTGCGCGCGCAGGCGATCTACGGTGTCGGCGTGCCAGAGCAGTTTCTCGACTGTCCGCCTTGATTATTTGCTCCCGCGATCGTTTTCGGACCAGGGCGCTGGCGCCAATAGCGCAGAACCGGCATCGTCGAGCTCACCAATCGGCAGCAACACATTCCAGTGTAACCCCGTGGGCCTGTAGTCCATCGTTACTTTGCCCTGCGCTGAGTGAGCAACCATTTGCTCAAACACAATGTGACCAAATCCCTTGCGAGCCGGTACAGCGACTGGCGGCCCCCCTTTTTCAGCCCATGTGATTTGCAGTTGTCGTTCGGCGCCCTCAGAGACCTGCCATCGGATAGTCACTGTGCCGCCAGGCGCCGACCATGCTCCGTGTTTCGCTGCATTGGTCGCCAGCTCATGCAATGCCAGTCCAAGCGTCTGGGCCATAGAGGGTGGCACCGCCACTGGAGGACCCATCATCTCGAAACCAACGCCATGCTCCGCAAACGCGGCCAGTTGCTGGCGGATCAAATGATCCAAGTTGGCGCCGCGCCACCCGCCTTCGATCAACAAATCATGGGACGCAGCCAGAGCGTGCAAGCGCAGGCTAAACTTGTCCTGGAAGTTATCAAGCGTCGTAGACCGACGAGCAGTCTGCGCTGCGATCGCGGCGACCACGGCCAAAAGATTCTTGGAGCGGTGCGTCACTTCTTGCATTAGCAGCTGAACTTGTTCCTCAGCGTTTTTTCGCTCAGTGACGTCCATGACCATATTGTCGACGAGGTGAGCCTTTCCTTCCGGTCCCCGCGCCACCACTCTGCCACGCCCTGACACCCACAAAGTTTGCCCGTCGGGGCGGACGATACGGTATTCGCACGGATAGGAATCAAGTTCATCGGCGGTGCGATGAAACTGCTCCATCATGTGCTTGTCATTAGGGTGCAACGCCTTCCTAAACTCGTCATTAGGGCCGCCGACTATTCCCTTCCCATCAACCAGATCGAGACCAAACAGCTGCATTCCCTCAGTTGTCCAGGTCCTGGTGCGCGTCAACATGTTGGTTTGCCAAGCGCCGATGCGGCCGGTAATCACGGCGGCGCGATACCGCGCCTCGCTGGCGCGGAGTGCCTCGTCCTGGCGCACGCGGGCAGAAATGTCCCGGCAAATGGTCGCGCCTCCCGTGACCTCGCCGTCGCGGCTCTTAATAGGAGAGACGGTCAGCTCGACGGGGACTGCAGTCCCGTCTTTGCGAAGCCTGACCGTTTCAAATCGCTCGTGCCAATCGCCCCTTAGCAGGCTGTTGATAGCGCTGCGGGTACGGTGCATTTGATCTGCAGGAACCAGCAGGAGAAGCGACTGCCCGATGATTTCGTCGGAGCGGTACTGAAAAAGCCGCGCCGCTTCTGCATTCCAGGACTCTAATGATTCCCTCGACGTTCCAGCTCCAAATGGCATCTCGGGATGCTTCGACGATAGCACCAAGTTTTTGGGCGGAATCGAATGCCTGCCGAAAGCGCTGCTCGCTCTCGCGCAGCCGCGCCTCGGCTTCCTTGCGCTCGGTGATGTCAACATCGACGCCGCTATAGCGCACCGGGTTGCCCTGCCTGTCGCGCACGACGCGCCCGCGGCCGAAGATCCAGCGGACTTTGCCGTCCGGCCTGATAATTCGATATTCCGTTTCGTATGCGTCCGCGCCAGCCGCCATGGCCGCTCGGAACCCATCAACGACGCGATCGCGGTCATCGGGGTGACGCAGGGCGCGGAAAACGTCTTGCTGCACGGGCTCGCTAGAGGGCGGCAAGCCCATAATCTCATAAAACTGCGCCGTGCCGCGCACTTGGCCGGTGGCAAGATCTGCATCCCACACGCCGATACCGGCAGATTGTTCGGCCAGCGAAAGGATCTGGTCGCGGTCTCGCAGCTCCTGTTCGCCCCGCCACTGCTCCGTAACATCACGAAAATACACCGCCAACCCTGACGAGTTCGGAAATATATTGAGCTCGACAGGCGTACCGAGGACAGTCGACATCACTTGCACACGCACCGGCTTGCCGGTTCGAAATGCCTGCTCGTGAGCCTCATGAGACGGCGACCCGACAAATGCGGGGAAAGCCTCTAACGCGCTACGCCCTAGCAGCTCGGCTGGCGTTTTTCCCCACATGCGCATGGCTTTGCTGTTGGCATACAGCAAGCGCCAAGCACGATCGAGGGAGTAGAAAGCCTCGTCGATGCTCTCCAGAATTTCGGCAGGCTGCAAATGTGCAAGCTCAGTCAACCAAGCTACTGAGCCAGCGGATGAACCAGGCTGGTTCGTCAAATTTGGCACCAGCTGTCGTACCCATTCCAACGCACTTCGTCGGAGCCCCGTTCAAAAGGAATAATCTTGCACGTGTATTTAGGCCCAAAGTTCTTGCCGGAAGCAAGGGCTAGCGGGTGCCCGCACGCAGCCGCTTGTCGACAAAAAAGTTCAATGCGGCTGCCACAACATGTTGGTTCATTGCCGACTCAGAAGCTCGGCTTTTCAAGCAAGGCCTTGAGCACCGCTCGCATTGTTTGGAAATCATAGGGCTTCGTAAGCATCGGTGTGCCCTCGAACCTAGCGGGCATGGCGTCACCATTTCGACCAGTGGCGAACGCAAACGGCACGGTCCTGCTCTTCAGAAGGTCAGCGACGGGATAGGAAGTGTCATTCCTGACAGAAATATCCAGGATTGCTGCTTCGAGATCCTGACTGCGAACAAGCTCTAACGCCTCACCCACCGCGCCGCACGGACCGATCGGCTCATATCCCAGCTCCGTCAGCCAATCCTCCACAAGCATGGCGATAAGTGGCTCATCTTCGAGGATCAAGACACGCGGACGGGTCATGGCGGGTCCCACGTTACCCAATTTTTCTTGATCGATTTCGATCCAAGATGCCTCGGACGCGTTGCGCGAGCTCGGCTTGGCTGATCGGCTTTTGCAGGAGCTCGACGCCCTCATCGAGCCGACCCTGATGCACCACGGCGTTGCGTGAGTACCCTGTCATGAACAGAACAGGCAGGTCGGCCCGAAGGGCTCGTGCAGCGTCTGCCAGCTCGCGACCGTTTTGCCCAGGCATGACAATGTCGGTGAGCAGCAGGTCGATGCGTTCGTCCCGTCCAAGTATGGTCAAAGCTGCTTGGGGGTTAGCCGCACTTAACACCCGATAGTTAAGTTCACGCAGGACGTCGGTGATGTAGGCTCGCAGATCCGAGTCATCCTCGACCACCAAGATAATTTCGCTTTGCTCGCCTTCCCCGCCGGCTTCCACAATCTCCACGTCCTTGTCGGCCGTCTTCTTGGTAAGCCTGCTAAGGTAGATCTTGACCGTGGTACCCTGCCCCTCCTCGCTGTAGATCTTGATGTGACCGCCGGACTGCTTCACAAAACCGTAGACCTGACTTAGTCCAAGGCCCGTCCCCTGGCCGATCTCCTTCGTGGTAAAAAAGGGCTCAAAAGCTCTCCTCAGCACGTCCGCCGACATCCCGTGGCCCGTATCGCTGACGCACATCAGGACGTACTGCCCCGTCGAAGCCTCGGGGTTGGCGCGAACGTATTGCTCATCCAAGAAGACGTTTGCGGCGTCGAGAGTGAGCTTCCCACCGTTGGGCATGGCATCGCGCGCGTTAATAGCGAGATTTAAGAGTGCAGTTTCGAGTTGGTTGGAGTTGACCTCCACGTGCCACAGCCCGGCCGCTCCCACGGCTTCCACTTCAATGGTTTCGCCCAATGTGCGCTGTAGAAAATCCACGGCGCCGTTGAGAAACTTGTTCACGTCGAGAGGCTTGGGATCCAGCGCCTGGCGCCTAGAGAACGCGAGCAGCCGGCTGGTGAGAGCCGTGGCGCGTTGTGCTCCACGCATCGCATTATCAGCCGCACGGTGAAGATTGGTGTTGGCAATCTCTTTGATGTGGCGCTGCACGGTTTCCAAATTGCCAAGCACGATCATCAGAAGGTTATTGAAATCATGGGCAATGCCGCCACTGAGCTGGCCCACCGCTTCCATCTTTTGCGAGACGGCCAACTGGTCTTGGGTTTCGCGTAACTTGTTTTGTGCTTGGAGGCGTTCTGTGATGTCACGCGTGACCTTGGCGTATCCGATCAGCGTGCCGTTCTCATCGCGGATGGGATCAATGACCACAGAAGCGAAAAACTCACTGCCATCTTTTCGGCAGCGACGCCCCTCGGCCTCATACTTGCCTTCTTGGGAAGCCGTCAGCAGAGCCTTGGTCGGCACGCCAGCCTCACGATCTTCGCGCGAATAGAAGCGACTGAAGTGCTGGCCGATAATCTCTTCCGCGGTGTAACCCTTGATGCGCTCGGCCCCCGGATTCCAGGACGTGACGTAACCGTCGACATCAAGCTGAAAGATTGCGTAGTCGACGACCGCCTCGATCAACCGGCGATAATGCTGCTCGCTGTCTAGTAATCGTTGGAGTGCCAGACGCCGTTCAGTCAAGTCACGGGTGATTTTGACGAAGCCAATCAGCTCGCCATCCTCATCTTTCATTGCGTCAATGACGGCGAGCGCCCAAAAACGGCTGCCGTCCTTGCGCACCCGCCATCCTTCAGTTTCGAACTTGCCCTCTTTGGCGGCGATCATAAGGGCACGTTGGGGCAATCCCTCGGCTTGGTCCTCGGGCGTAAAAAAACGTGCGAATGGCTGGCCAATGATCTCCTGAGACTCGAAGCCCTTGAGCCGCTGACCGCCTGAATTCCAGGACAGCACCAGCCCGTCGAGACTGATCATATAGATGGCGTAGTCGACGACGGCATTGATAAGCAGCTGATGGCGTTTGGCGTCGTTGATTTGATAAAGCTTGTCAGTTTGCTGCATGCTCCCCGGACGCATTTGGAGTTAAGCAAAACACAACGCTTCCGGTTCTTTATGGTTCCTTGCGCAGTGGAGCTCGCAGTATGACACCACGTTACCGAGCACCGAGTTCGCGACGAGCGTCATGGACGTATCCGATGCGCTTATGCGGCTCTGCAGCGAGGTTTCAATACGGCCGGGCCCTGCGGCAGCGAGACGCCGTAGCTTCGCGCCTGGAAGAATGCTGCGACTGCAAGGCTCGTAGCGGCTAGCGGCTGCGGTGAGAACGACGAATGCTGCGAAGAGCGCAGCGTGGAACTTTTGCGCGAGGGCCGCGGCTTTCACATCGACGATGCAAGGTTTCCAGGAAGCAACAAAGGACGGTGATCGGTTGGCCCACCTCACCGTCCTTTGCCCCGCCCACGTGGCACGAAGCTCACACGAGTGGCGGTGTTGACTTGGTGCGATAACGCACAATATGGGCCGGCGTTCCGGCCTGAAAGACAACGGCCCGCTCCAGGAACGGACCGAGTTTGAGCTTTCAGCTAGCGCTTGCCGTCACGGCTTGCGGCGTCCCTTGGAGCACCCGAAGCGCGCAACGACGGCCGCCATCCACTGATGATCCGCGGCCGCCTCCAGAGCTTCGAGGCGACGATAGGTTGCCCAATGCATGCCGCGCGGTTTGGGCGGGAATTTCTCTATCAGGCAGTCGGAGCCGCCGAGCCGCCGCCGGATCTTGCGGGCACGCCGGTTGGCGCGCTGGGCACGGCCCTCGAATTGGGACTCATAGGACAGGCCATGGCAGAGCCGGCAGCGGAAACGAGGCCCGTACAGGACGCGACTGCGACGATTGCATCCGGGACATTCGAACCATCGGCGTATGCCGGCGAGCGATGTCTTTGTCGACCGAAGGTTCACGACCTCATCGACAGCGACGGCTGAACCTTCGCCTGTCACCAGCTGGTATGACAGATTTAGGCTTGTGCCTTGTTGGCGCCGACGGCCCTTTCGGCGCGAGTCATGGCCGTCGGGAAGGGTTCGGGCATACGGACCGGAGTTGACTGAACGGCTTGCGCTGGAACAAAAGCATGGGAGCACACCCTCAAGGGTGCGGCCTCTCCCGATCTCACCATTCATCGCTAGAATATGCCGGCACCAGAGACACCGGACCGCTTCCTTCTGCATCGCTGAACAGCAAGGTCCAGCGACACAAGTCGTGTGCTGGTATGATGAGCGGCCCGCACGGCAGCGCCCATCGCACCAACCAGCGTCATCATTTCTATAGTGTATCGCCGGACTACTGGAGTTCCCGCGACTGGTGTCAGTGCAATCCCTTAGCTACCGCATCGGAACATCTACCTAGGGGCCGCGTTTTCACCGCAGAACGTCGTCCGTCAAAGGAGCTCGTAACGATGAGATTCCTAAACATTCGCCGCGATGGGTGCTGGCCTTATGATGGCTGCTCCCGCCGCCAATGCAGCACCG
The DNA here is from genome assembly GCA_963806735.1 of uncultured Alphaproteobacteria bacterium. Lineage (GTDB taxonomy): Bacteria > Pseudomonadota > Alphaproteobacteria > Rhizobiales > Hyphomicrobiaceae > CADEFX01. The sequence goes on from CAWEBE010000050.1 coordinate 16,365, forward strand.
CTATCGCCACAGGCAGCCGGGGCCGAGTTGGCGATCGAAAAGGTGCACGGCTATCACCGCAGCTGTCGCTACGGCCATCGCCACCAGTGGGATGGCGATCGCGTTCGCTGCGGCGGCTATTACTATCGCGATTCCAGCCCCGGCGTTTATCTGAACTTCGGCCGTGATCGGCACCGCGGCCACCATCGACACCACGGGCGTCGCGATCGGCACTAACCGCAAGGACTGACGTGTTGCGTACCGTGCTTACGAGCGCGCCTGGCTCCGGTCAGGCGCGCTTCCCATGGACCTACTGGCTTGGCTCTGGTGGTCAATCGTAACGAGCCTTGACCTGCTATGGGCGCTCATCTGGTTTTTGATCAGTGGTGGGTCTCAACCTTGCTTCAGATCGCGCGATCCATTTCCTGAAGTACGGATGGCAGTGCGGGCCAGCAGAGATATGGCGGCGCACGCGTTCCTTCGCCGGCTTCTTCTGGAATTGAGCGCTCTCCTTTGGGGCGCTGGCCCGATAACGTTAAGTTGAGGCAATCCGTGATCGATTAAACTTTAGCTAAGGCAGAAAGAGATCGGCAACCTCTGCGACCCAGATTGATCCCGCGTCGGCAAATGGAGACACCATGCAGGGGAAAGACGGTTCACAAGGGCGCGTGCGAGGGCAATTCGGACGTCGCAATCTGTTCTATCCTGGGTTGATCGAAGCTTACCAACATACGCCGCTTTCATGCTTCGCGCGCGATCTCACACCTGATGGCGCACGGCTCATGGTGAAGACAGCGTTGCCACCACGCTTCCGTTTGACCGTGGAGGCTAAAGGCGTGAAGGCAGACTGCGAGCTAGTGGACAAAGGTGAGGGCTACGTCGACGTTCGATTCCTCTAAGTTGACCCGGAAGCCCATCTGATGCCGAGCAAGCCTTCGAAAAGGCTGAAGAAGGTAGCGACTAAGGTCGGCACGACAAAAAAATAGCGCCGGTCCGGGGATACAGGATCGGCGCGAACAGCCATCCGCTCGGGGATCGGGGGACGTTGCCTAGCGTCGGGGAACGCTAGTGGCGGATAGCAGCGATCCTCGTCTAGTCGTCGCAATTGTCGGCTTTCCGGCGCGGTACAGGCCGATCCCGACAAGGATGAGAGCGGCAAGGCCCGGTGGCGCGACGATGACCGCCGCGGCACCTATGGTCCTATCGCTACGATGGCGAGCGCAAAGAGAAGTTCCGCACCGCTGATGGCTGCGAGGTTGAGCGCGAATGGAAGCGCGGCGAGTACGAGGAAAAGATCAAGTGTAAGCGCAGCCGCGATTAAGCCAGCGCATAGGCCGCAACGAACGAGCCCGCCAGACATGGCGGGCTTTGCATTTGAGGAGCACGCTCGGAAGCTCCTCGACCTGCCGACATGTGAGACGGCTCGTATGACCGCCCGCGTCGCCCGACCCAGATCGCCGACATGATAAAAAGCGTGCCTTTCGCATTTTGGCGCCGGTGGAACCGGGATTTGGCGGCCGTAGTTGCTGAACAAGCTCAGTAACTAACGGAGTGATCAACATGGCAACCACCACTGTCCATCCCAACCATCAGCTGATTTCGAGTGAGGACGTCAAGGGCGCCAATGTCTACGGGCTCGACGACGGCAAGATCGGCGAAATCGACCATCTGATAATCGATAAGGTGTCAGGCCGGGTGGTCTATGCCGTCATGAGCTTCGGCGGCTTTTTGGGTCTGGGTCACAGCCACTACCCGCTGCCGTGGGCTGCTCTGAAATACGACACCGCGCTTGATGGTTATCGCACCGGCGTCACCGAGCAGCAGCTCAAGGATGCCCCGGCTTTCAGTGACGATTCCTGGGGCGACCGCAATTGGGAAACGCGTGTGCACCAGCACTATAGAGTCCCCGCGTATTGGGAAAGAGGGCTGTAGCCATAAGGAAGGCGCCGCAACCCGGCGCCTTCCTCACCTGCATGGATGGCTTAGGTCCGCTTATAGTAGCGCGTACGGTTCCGCTCGCAATGCGGGGCCCAACTAACGATAGCGTGCGTCAACGCAGCGCTCGCCGTTCCAGAAACGATAGGTGCCGCAACCATTGCGTCCAAATGGACGATCATAGGTGTACACGTTGCCGTAGGCATCTACGCGCGGGACAATGACGCGCGGTGTGTCGTAGGAATAGTAGCGGTAGGCCCGAGGAACGTCATCGCCGTAATAGTAATCATCGATCACCTGAGCGGACACGCTGGTGCTGGTCGCCAGCGCGGCGAGCGCCAGGGCTGACCCAAGGCCTGCAAATCTGCGCATGTCTTGTTCCTTCTGTGTTAAGCACGTTTGCTCCTCAACACCGCAGGGTGAATCGTTGTTCCGGCGTTATCGGTGAACGCCATGCGCATTTGCTTCGCGCCATCGCAGATTCTCGCCAACGAGCGTTCTCAGAGAGAAGGAATGCGCTTCGGGCTATGTGAAGCGTCCTGTCAGAGCCTGACGCGGCTACCGATGCCTCTCGTCGAGCGCGAACTTGATTAACGAGCCCTAGGGTTGGAACCGACCCTCTGTCTTCGCTGTTTTCCGACACGTGGGAAAACACAGGAGACGAGACAGTAAGTATGTCCTATCGATCGCGGCGTCTCGTGCGACACAATCGAGTGGTGGACGCGGTGCATGTCAGGCGTCACCACGATCCAGCGCAGACACCGAAGCAGTAGAGCTGCTCCGATTCATTTGCTGGGGCCCGCGCGTCTCGATCCCTTTCGGGGCGAGGCGGTCTTCTCCAGTTCAAACCCACCCAATCACGTACACTGAAACAGCTACGATGGTGGCGAGGATGAACGCGAGCACGATGCCAAGAATCGTAGCTCCGCGCTCATCGCGCTCTACGTCACGGGACTGGCGGCCATGTGCGTAATTCTTCATCATCAGGTTTTGACTGGACGAGCGCGATGGCGAGAAGCACACCTAAGCGCGTATAGGCAAGGGTCGAACCTGACTACAGGCATTTGAACGCATGCAAGCTCGACTCTGTGCGCTGCAGTACGAGCTTTGGCTCCGTTTGTTCTCATGACGCTTCCCTCCCGCCTGCACTTGCGACCGTCAGGTGATTTGGCCCTGGGTGGAACTCACAAAGACGAAGCACGTTTGAGGGCTAACCGCAAAACATGCGGAGCGTGTCATGAGCGTGATGATCGTATTCACGTGCCCCACCAGCGGGCGCGACATTCCTGTTGGAGCCCTGCCAGAAGGCCAAGACCTCGCAACGCGGCGCGATGACGAGGTGAGCATCCTATGTCAGGAGTGCGGGCACCAGCATACGTGGAAGTACCGAGACGGCCGCCTCGCGTTTGGCGATGGTACCAGTCCGCCTTCACTGCCTCCGGTGCTCCCATGCAGCTCGTGATGGTGTTTGTCTGCAAGACTTGTGCACTGCCCCTCATGCAGCGGTCGTCACGTGAGCACGACGGGAGAAGATGTTCCAGAGGAGACAAAGACGGGGCGGTCTATGCCAACCGGTCAAGGGTCTTCTTCATGACGGCCATACCAGTGTCGATGGCACTCGAAATGGTGGTCGCCACGCTGTCCGGGAGGAAGTCGGCTATCCAGACCACCTTGCTCGATCCATCGTCATTGGCCGAGACTTGCACCGACGCATTGTAGTGCTTCGTTGTGCCTCCTTCGGCCGACCACACGAGCCGCTTTTCCTGGTCGTCAACCGTAACGATGGGCTCGCGCACGACCATCCCATTGCCGAACGTAACGATCCGTACAGCACCTTCGAGCTTGGTATCGGTAACAAAGCCCGGTACCAATCGCGTGTGTAGTGCGCCCACATCTCGAATGGCCGACCACACGTCATCGATGCGAGCCTTTGTCAGGATTTCTCGTCGAACTGACGCCATAGACAATCTCCCGATCTGTGATTTCGCCTTGGTGCGTCGATGTAGAGGTGTAGTAAGAGCATGGCACCTTCGAATGTTCCGACACTTGGGGGAAATTGCTAACTTTCTCGCGAGGGGCCGGAACGAGTTCTGTCTCGATCTGCTGCGCGGCAGCACTGCGATCGTCTCCTTGCTCTGATCGTTCAACGCTAGGCCGAGATAGGCGAAGCGGCCTGAGCGGCTGCATCGGCCTTTGGTTAGGCCCAGGCGCGTCAGCTCCCGGCCCAGCGCTTGTTGTGAAGCTTCGGGAATGCCCTGGCGCTGGCAATGCCGCCTGAAGGCTTCATACAGCTCGGTGGCGCGGTCCGGCCTCGCACGGCAGCCTGGCGCCGCAAACAGTCCAAGCAGCCCAGCGCCGCGACCGACATCCCGAGCCCTAGCATGACGTCCGATCATGGGCATGAGCGGACCAAAGATCCGACGCACTAAGGTTTGCTATGCCCCATTGAGGAGGCCTTCGTGCGGACAAGCCTGGCTCTGCTTCTGGCCGCGGTTGTGGAGCTCGGCGGCCAGGCTTTGCTCCAGCCGTTCGGCGACTTCCGCGACGGCCAACTCTCGGCGCAAGCTGACGACAGCCGCACAGGCGGCATAGCTTTCCGGGAGCGTGATGGCGGTGCATTCCTTGGTTCGCGCCCAGACGGGAGCCGGCACGTTGGCCGCTGCCAAGTCGGCCTTCACGACGGCGACTGGCCGGGCGGTGCCAATCGCCGTCAGTTGGTGCTCCGCTCGGCCCATCGTCGCCATCGAGCCTTGTGACGCCGCGCTTTGCATCGCTCGGTCGGCGTTGACCTGGCTGCGGCTGTCGACGGCAAAGCCCATGGCCGAGCACGCCGACCAGCTCAGGCATCCGCACCACAGAACGGCACTGAGGACGGCAAGGACGCGATACCGTCGACTCCAAAGATTGAGGACCAGCAGCGGCAGCGCGGCTTTCAAGACGTCGACAGCGACGCTGGCGCCGCCGAGAGCCATCTGATCAACCTGATCGGCGCCGAGAGACATGCCGAACTTCAGGTTTGCCAGGGCGCTGATACCGCACAGCGTCGCGGCCGCGGCGTACGCAAGCCATCGCAGAAGCCGAGATTGAGTTGGACTTGAAATTCCGGCGGCGGACATCTGACCGGGTTAGCCGCAAGAGTGCCGGCGCGCAAACCGGAGCGGCAGGTGGTGACAGCGCTACGCGTTAGCCGTCAGCTGCCGCCATTTAATCACAAGACGTGTCGTCTCCTCTTGGAGGGAACCCAAGTGATTCGGGAGGGAAGTGTTCGCCTTTGTCGTTCAAGCTGCAACGATGAGCCCGTGCTGTCTCCACGTTCGACTCGTGGCTGAGTCACTGCTGAATGTGGTGAGGAACGCGGTCGTTAACGGTGCACCCGACACCATCACTGTATGGGTTACACGGGTTACGCGCGCTACACCCTTGAAACGCAAGACGATACCTGAGTTACGTTGTGACGTATCGAGGTTACCAAAGGTTACAGGCGAGGCAGCCGTAACCCACGGATGGCGACCTTGGGTTTCATCGAATGTGCATGCAGATCAGCGGCGTAACACCAGTAACCCGTGTAACCCACGTAACGCGCCGAGCACGATCTATCCATCGACCGCATCCTCCTGGAAAATGGCGCCTGTAACCCAGTACATGCGATGGACCCCGCGATTGTCGGGGAATTCGAACCGATTTGGCGGGCTTGCCGTCGTTTGCAGGCACAAGCATGCCGCGCTCCGAAAGTGCGCGAGCGACCACGATATGGTCGAGCCCGTCACAGGCCTCGCGGAACGCTTCGGGATAGAACAGATAATCGAGCCGGCCACCCTCCTGCTGTTGGCGGAACCCGGCGCAATCGCGCACCTGTGTGCTTGGACACACCCAGTCAGCAAAGCGGGTGCCGTTCCGCTCGATAAACGCGCGAACCTGCGCGATACCTCGACGAATTTCGGCCGGCTCCAACCCGCCCCGCGCTTCAAGACAATCTTCAAAGCACCGTGCGGCCGCCATCTTGGCCTCGCCAGTGCCCCACGGGACAATTTTCCATGTGATGGCCAGTTCGCCGGCCGCAGCGATCAGGGCGAAACGCTTGGCCACACGCCTAACCTGGCCGTCAGCTCCGGGCGGACAGTGATCCTGCATCCAGTCAGCGATCAGCGCATTGGCGTGGTGACGAGTGCCGTCGATGTCGGCCACGATTTGCTCAAGGAAACGATGGGCGGCATGCCCGTAGTTGCGCTTGCTGGCGCTAACAAGATGATCGGCCAAATCCGATGCCCGGTTGAACCCATGCAGCTCGTCGAAAATGCCATGACCGGCACCAGCATCGGCTTCCAGATCGATGACGCGCACCTCCTGGCCAGCGGTGGCGCGGCGACCGCGATCCTCGGCCAACTTATCGGACAGGCTGATCTCGCCGCTGCTCAAGAAAAGCAGACGCCACTCGGCCACCGGCCGGCTCTCACCGGCGCGATTGGCGCGCGCCTTGCCCTGGCCGTTGGCAAGCATGTAGGCGGCACGCCCCGCTGCCGCTGGCTCGATCCCGGCCAGCTCGTCCAGCGCCAGCAGCGTATCGCAGTGGCTCTGGGCGACGCCTTCCAGCGCGTTGTCGGTGGCCCGCCAACTGCGGACATAACCGGCAAGGCCGCCGCCGCCCCAAACGCTACCCGCGAAATGCAGTAGCGTGGTCTTGCCGATGGACGATGACCCGCGAAAGTGCAGACCACCGCCTTCCATTCCCACGACATGCAGCAGGGGCGCGGCCAAAGCCATAGACATGGCAACGGTCAAACGACTGTTGCCGACGGCGTAACGCGCAACGTCGCGCTGCCACGTCTCAAACTCGCCGCCGACCCCGTAGCTGTGTTTGATCTCGACCGGCGGCTGGTAGACCACGATCTCGTCATCGGCCTCACCGAAGACCTCGTCCGGCAGCACGAAGGCCAAGCCGTGCCAGCCGGTGGAGGTTACCGATAGCGCGCGTGCACGCGGCATCGCACTGCCGATTAGCTCAAACAAGGCGTTCTTGGCGTCACGGCCTATCGCGAAGCTGACGCCGAGGTCCAGCAAGGTTCGGCGCAGCTCTTCGCCATTGCCGGCCAGCAGGTCCCTGCGCACGACATGTCGATGCCAGTGGCCGTCAGGCGTGCGCGCCCGGATGACCAGACCCCACCGGCGCTGCTCGCCGTCACGCGAGGTAGCGACGAACTGTAACGGTGTGCATAGCCGTTGCCAGTTCGGTCCATCCTCGCCATCTGAGGCGATGAACTCGATGTCACCGCTTGGTCTGCGCCGAAACCTCGAAGGCAAATCCGGATGATGCACTGCCACAGCTTCATCGAGCTCGGGTATGTCACCCAACAGAGTTTCGAGTGGTACCGCTTGTGAACCGATAGCCTCAAGCCTGGCGCGAAACCGCTCAGGGCAGGCCACGTGCATCTCGGATACATCTTTGAAGCTCAACATCGGAGCCACACGGATGCGCCCTCGATGGCGCGACCGCGACAGCCTGCGCAGCAGCGCTTTGCCGCCGTCATCCTTCTCCATCAGCGCGATGACATCGCGACCCTCCAGATGCTGGTCATCGCGGTCGGGCTTGAAGTTGGACGCGCCGGGCAAGCCCAAGGCGTCAAAGCCGTGGCACCAAAGCGTCTGGGTGTCGGATTCGCCTTCGACGACGTATAGGGGGTCGTTGCTCTGCGGCAGCCGATCGAGCCCATAGAGGATGACGCCGTGATCGGGCGGACGGCGATCCCACAGCATGCGGCGGTCGTCGCCATCGGGCCCCTTGAGCAGCGCGGCCCGAATGCGCATCCGGTGCTCGGAGCCGTCGCGTTTGCGATACGGGATGGCCAGCGCCGGGCGCCCGGGCCGATACGGATTGGGGATGGTGCGTAGGCCGAGGCTGCGCAGTCTCTCTACCGGCAGCGCTTTGTGCGCGGCGTAGGCTTCCAGCGTGCAGCTATTGGTCAGATCAAGGCCGGTCATACGCCGAGCTCCTCGATGATGGCGCGTGCAGCCTGGGCCTGGCCGCAGCCACGCAGATAGGCCAACAGGGAAATCAGATCGCCGCCGCTGTCGCCGGTGGCGAAGTCGGCCCAGCGCCCAGTCTTGATGTTCACCTTGAAGCTGCCGGCGCTTCGATCGGACCGACGTGGGTTACGAGCTACCCACTCGTTGCCGAACAGGCGCCCATCCGGAAGCCACCTGCTGACGAGGTGCGGTGCCGAACGGAGCGCCAATTGTGCCGTATTGCGGAAATCCAAGTCGCATCGCCGTTGGTGAGCGTCACCAAGGCCGGGCTCGCCGGCTCCCTAGCTTGGCCTCAGCCGTGGAGGAGAAGCTTCTCTCTGCCAGCCAAGCTTCGACATCTTGCAGGCGGTAAAGGATTTTCTTGCCGGTTTTGGCGAAGCGCGGGCCCGAGCCCGCATTGCGCATGCGCTCCAGTGTTCTTTGCGAAAGGTCCAAGCGCGCGGCGAGTTGATCCTGCGTCAGCCACTGGCAGGGATCGTTGACAGTGTCGGTCATTGGTTCCTCCGAATCGGCGGTGGCCGTCAGCAGCCGTCGGAGGTACTTCGCGAAAATCTCAGCGGCTGCGGCGCACAATTGGGCAGGTTTGTGCCTGATTGCTAGTATCGCGGTCTTGCGACGCTTTTTCGTCCGACTGACGAGATCATCAATTCGCGGGGACTTCGTCGGGGCCAGCGCCCTCGCCTCGACTGCGGCGCCCACGCTGATGTTTGATGGCCTCGAACAGAGTATTGGATAGGTCTTTGCGCGCTTTGGCTTTCAGCACGCAAGCGTGCTCTGCGAGCAGCCCGTCGAGCAGCGATTTCTGCCAAGGCTTCCGGGGACAAATGGCTCCCGGCCGTACCCAACTCTGGATCAACCGTGCCTTGTAAATTCAAAAGGTCCTGCAAGACCGTTTCTGACGTTTTCCAGGATGTGTTCGTGCAACGGGGCATAGGTCCATGTATCGCTGAAGCCATCGTCGACGCGGACGAAAGGCCCGAATATAGCAGACCTCGCATCCCGACTGAGGGAATGGGTGGCGCGCGATAGCTTTTCAACAGCTTTAAAGAAGACGCTCAATTTCTCCTCTTCACGTACTTGGGCTGCGGCCGCTCGGGCTCGGGCTCGGGCTCGGACTCGAACTCGCGACTCGGGCATGGCAATATCGAGCATGACGGCGAGCTTCAGCAATTGGCTGCTCACTTGCTGCGGCAAACTATGTGCCTTGGCTAAATCGGTGCATTATTTCTTCCGGCAGTGCCTTCGCCAGATATGCCGGCACCTGGTTGGTTGCCATGATCTCCTCAGCTCTAGCGTTAAAATTCCCAAACCAAATTCGTCGCATCTCGTCGGCATCTATAGTCATCGAAACCTGCCTAGTACGATCGTTGTGGGGGTGACAGAACTGCTTGGGCGCGGTTGCCCGCTATCTCGCTTAGGCGCCGGAGCGGATCGGCGGCCAGATGCGCATATCGGGCCGTCGTTGCCGGATTGGCATGTCCGAGCAGGGCGCCAATCATGGGAAGGGATCCGCCGCCGGATGCGAGCAGGCTCGCGTAACTGTGTCGCAAATCGTGAAGGCGGACCTGCTGTGGCTTGCCATGTTGGTCAGGCATCGCGGGAAGGCGCGCCTTCTGACGAATGCGCACCCATACCTTGCGCAGGTTGACCCAGCGCTGCCCCGTCTTCTTGCCGGCAATGATGTAGGGATTGCCTTGCGACGCGCGGTAAACGGTGGAGCACTTCGAGTGCGGGCGGGTTTAGGTGGATGGATTTTGGGCCGGTCTTACTGTCCGGCAAGTTGAGAAGGCCGCGATCCAAATCCAGCCAGTCCCAACGGGCAGTCAGGATCTCGTCACGGCGACAGCCGGTGAAGATCAGGAGCCGGAGTGCGGCGATCGCATAGGGGTCCTCGGTTTGCTCGGACTCTGCCCGAAGCAACACCTCTCCCAAGCGGGCGAACTCGGCCTCACTCAGGAAGCGCTGGCGAGGCTGGATGCGGTAGCGGGACACCCGTCGACCAGGGCTGAAGTTCTCTTCGACGAAGCCCTGTGTCGTGGCCTCGCTGTACATGCTGCTCAAGAAATCCAAAGTGTGGTTCGCTGCCCGCGGCGTGGCTTTCCGGCTTCTATGCAGGCCTGCCACATGCTGGTGGGTTACTTGGTCCAGGCGCAGCAAACCGAGACATCCAGGTTTCAGACGGCCGCGCTCATCCCGTGGAGCGATATGGGTGTTGAGCAGTCCCCGATAGTTGGCCAGAGTGCTCGGCTTAAGTTTGCCTGACCGATCGGCAAGGAACTGCTCGGCAAACTCTGCTAGTGTCGGCATGCCCCGTACGCTCGCGCGTTCGACGGCGGGATCGCGGCCTTGCTTGATAGCTGCGATTGCGAGGAGTGCGGCCTGCCGCGCTTTGGCTTCCGTCATCCCCGCTCGGCCATGCTCACCGAGGCTCAGAAAGTGGCGCCGGCCATTGCAGTACTTGCGCACAAAGTAGACGCGGGCATCGAGCTGTCGCCGCACGCCATAGCCTGGCAGCCGACTGTCGGAAACGATCTCCCCGGCGCTAGACCTTCGACCAATCGCGTGGTGATCTTGCTCGTCTTGAACCTTGCCATCGACCGCTCCTGTAGTGCCAGCGTAGTGCCAATCTCAATAGCGGCGAGTGGCACTCGGAGTTGCCGGGGGTCGCTGGCCTATCCACAGATTCAAGGAGTTTCGGGTGAGTGGCGGTCTATGACACCAGAGGAACTGAGATTCCTAATCTGGGGGTCGCAGGTTCGAATCCTGTCGGGGTCGCCAGTAACATCAGTGACTTAGCGCGAGCCCGCCACCCGACTGAAGGAGTTGGGGGGCAATCTGGGGGCAATCCGACGCAGGCGTCTCGGCGCTAGACCGGTGTAACCGGCATCCCGCGCTGCCAACTGCAATTCCGAGGAAAAAAAAATGGCGACGAAAGCCGATCGAGGCACCAAGAGAACATGTCAGGACGCTTCGTGCGCCGTCCGCTTCTACGACTTGGCTCGTGATCCGATAAAATGTCCGAGCTGTGGTGCTCTCTACCAGATCGTGGCGAGCCCACCGGTAGCCGAGCGGCGGCCAACAAAGCGGCCGGCATTTGTACCCGTGGCTCCTGAACCAGCGGCGGAAGATGCCTTGCTCCAAGAAGCTAGCGCTGATGTGGCCCTAGACGATCCTGGCGACGACGTCCTTCCCGAAGAAGATGATGACGATACCAATCCAGCGGATTTCGCTGGGGAGCCAGAGAAAGAAGATCGGTAGCGGCCCCCTCAGGACTTGCGGATGATTGAGCGTAAGCATCGATCGCGGTTTTGGTATCTAAGGCTGAGTTGATTGCCCGCGCTTGGCTTGACTCAGCCAGTCTTCAGCTTCCTGGAGCGAGAAGGAAAACTCGGCGCCAGAGATGCCGGAGGCAATTCGTGAACCCTCGGCTACATTTAGGATACAGAAGCGACCGTGGTGCGGACCCTTGCCGACTTTCTCCAGACGATAGCCCTTGGTCTGAGCGGCGCGGTTGATGCGCTTTTCCTGGGAGTTGGTCATGAACTTCCCTCCTGTTTAGGAAAGCCACTTTACACGATTAATGAGTTTCAGGCGGCACGGCGACGTTCGGATACGTGCGCCGTTGCAGCCAAGTCGGTCATCCTCCTTCCTCGTCGCGAGTTGCTGCGCGGCCCCCGTGGCATTGCAGCGAGAGCCCAATTGCGATGCACAAATCCGGCGCACTTTTTTTGGGGTGGAACCTAAGCGACGCTGGGCCGTTCTACGACTTTAGTCGCATAGGAGCACGGCCATGGACTACGACCTTCTCCGCAGGCGCGACGACCTTCGCGACCTTCACTTGCGGCATGAACTCGATGAGGCGACCCCAAGCATTGGCCCGGCCGGTCTGATCGTTGGCGCCATCATGCTTGTCGTCCTGGGCGTCGTGTATTTCGGCCAACCCGCTGCCGAGCGCACGCATGTCGCGTCCGGGGATAGCGTGGAAGCAACAGCGCCCCTGAACAGCCCGTAGCCTTGGTATGGGGCAAGCGGCGAACGCTTCCCTCGACGACCCGCGTCCAGGCGCTCGCCGCTCCGGCTGACGCCGCCATTCGAGGCGCGCAGCCAGGTTGAGCTTCCGCGCAGAAAGCGGCCCGACCGAGGCGGGCCGGGTGTGAGGGGTTGATTGTGCACCCGCGCCGCCAGGAAGCGACAGGAGGACTCGATGGCTGTGATCGCAATGACACGAGAGATGGGCTCGCGCGGTAAGGATGTCGCCACAGCCCTTGCCGATCAGATGGGTCTCACGGTGGTTCACCACGAGCTTGTCGAACACCACCTCGCCGAGCGGCTGGGAATGCAAGAGAGCGCCGTCCATCGCTATCTCGAAGGCGAGGCCTCGCTCTTGGAGCGCTGGAAGATCGACAAGGAGAAGCTATCCCGGTACACGGCCGAGGAAATCCTCGAGCTCGCCAGGAAGGGCAACGTTGTGATCCGCGGCTGGGGCGCGACAGGCGTGCTGCGACACATACCCAATGTGCTCCGAATGCGCCTGTGCGCGGACATGGGTTTTCGCGAGCGGGTGATGATGCAGCGGCTCGGCATCACCGATGCGGCAGCCGCCCGCCGCGAGATCGAGCGCAGCGATGCGGCGCACGCGGGAATCGTGCGCAGCTTTTTCGGCGTCGACTGGCAGAACCCCCTACTTTACCACTTGGCGCTCAACACCGCGATCGTACCCATTGAGACGTGCGTGAAGATGGTGCGGTTGCTCGCCGAGAGGCCGGAATTCCAAGAGACCGAGGAAACGCGGTCGATGCTCGCCGACAAGCTCACAGAGTCGCGCGTGCGCGCTGCACTGGGTGGTAGTAGCAGCTTGCCAATCACCATCCACGTCGTGAAGGGCAAGGTCACGCTTACGGGCACGATGGTTGGTCCGATTGCCAACGTCGAGCAGCTGGTGCGCGATGTCCCCGGCGTAACTGAGGTCGAGAACCGCGTCGTCGCAGTGCGCTCTGGCGTCGCCTGAGCACCCGTCCGGCTCTGGCACTCTTACGCTGCAGCGATGTGGCTGAGGCCGGCCGCGCTGCCCAGCCGAGGATGCCCGTCAATTACGCGTCGGGCAACGCGCCCGACCCGTCACGGCTGGTGCCGGAAAGGCTGTTTCTCCACAAACCTTGTTCGCCGTCATCTTACGATCGTGCTGGGGCTTTGGCTGATTGCGAACCGTCTGCTGCCCCTTTCGCCGGACCTGCAGGTGCACGTTCGCCAGCCCCAGAATGTCTGAGTTGGGTCGATTTTGTTGCAGAAGTCGGTTGCTGTAAGCCGCGAACCGTGATTCACCGCGCCGGAAGGCGACGCGGCAGCGGGGGCTGGCGATGATGGGGCGGCACAACCGGGACCAGGGGCAGCTGTTCTATTCGTTCTGCCTCGATGACGCGGTACCAGCCGATCACCGCGTGCGCGAGATTGCCGGCGTGCTGGACCTGTCGTGGGTGTACGCCGAGCTGGCACCGCACTATCCCTCGATCGGGCGGCCGTCGATCGATCCGGTGCTCATGATCCGGATGCTCATCGTCGGCTACGTGTTCGCCATCCGCTCGGAGCGGCTGCTGTGCCGCGAGGTGCAGGTGAACCTAGCGTACCGCTGGTTCTGTGGCCTGAGCATCGAGGACAAGATCCCGGACCATTCGGCGTTCTCGCGCGCCCGCAATGAGCGCTTCCGCGACAGCAACATCTTCCGCCACGTGTTCGAGCGCGTCGTGGAGAGTTGCATTGCGGCGGGTCTGGTCGGCGGCGAAGGCTTCGCGGTCGATGCCAGCCTGATCGTGGCGGACGCCAACAAGCAGCGATCGATCCCGGGCAAGGAGTGGGACAAGCAGCGCGATGCTCAGACCGCGAGCCGGGCGGTGAAGGAGTACCTGGCAACGCTGGACGATGCGGCCTTTGGCGCGGCGAGCGAGGTGATGCCGAAGTTCGTTTCCCCATCCGATCCGGCGGCGCAATGGACCGGCGCGATGCGCGGACCGGCGTTCTTCGCCTACGCCGACAACTACCTTATCGACGTGAAGTTCGGCGTCATCATGGATGTGGAAGCCTCGCGTGCCATCCGCCAGGCCGAGGTGGGCGCGGCCAAGACCATGATCGAGCGCACCGAGGAGCGCTTCGGTCTGAAGCCCGAGCGGTTGGCGGCCGATACGGCCTATGGATCGGCGGCAAACCTCAACTGGCTCGTCAACGACAAGCAGATCGCGCCGCACATTCCGGTAATCGACAAGTCCAAGCGCGAGGACGGTACCTTCTCACGTGAAGACTTCACGTTCGACAAGGCGCGCGACATCTACACCTGCCCGGCGGGCAAGGTTCTCACCACGACCGGCAGGATCGTGAATGTCGAGCAGCTCTTGTATAGAGCGAGCAAGTTTGACTGCGACGTGTGCCCATTCAAGATGCGATGCTGCCCGAAGGAGCCGGCGCGCAAGATCCCGCGCAGCATCTACGAGGGCGCACGCGATGCCGCCCGCGCTCTCGCCGGCAGTAAGGCGTTCGAGCAATCCTGCCGCGATCGCAAGCGCGTGGAGATGCTGTTTGCTCACCTCAAGCGCATCCTCAGGCTCGGCCGGCTTCGCCTGCGCGGACCTCGCGGAGCGCAGTTCGAGTTCACACTGGCGGCCATCGCCCAGAACCTACGCCGCCTCGCCAGGCTGGTGGCCAGACCGCCACCGGCGGCTGCGTGCGTTGCGTGAGCGTCGCGTGCGTCAGCGCCGAAGCCGCCGCTCCCATGCGGGCGAGCGGCAGACAGCGATATCGCGACGACTGCCTCGACCGATCCCGTCTGGTCGCTTGCCGACTTCTGCAACAAAATCGGTCAAAACCAGAAGAACTCAGATCCCGAGCGCGTGTCCGCATGTCCCGCGAAAGCAGACTTTACGGGCCATTCCCCGAGATCAGAATTGTCATGAAAGCTCAGGCTTGATCGTAGTCCCAGCTGCATCTGACCATCGTTTATGGTTCACGCCCTAAAACGCCGGCCATCTCAGAGGGCTGAGAAGACCGGCGTGTGCACGGCTTGTCGGCAACGGGGTTCAACGCCGGCAGGCTGCGCCAACCTCACCGTATGCTCTCAAGTGTTTCACATAATGAGAAGCGGGCGTGCCCAATAAAACGCCGGCCGTCCCAACCGGAATGAGACAACCGGCGCTGCGCGGCAAAATTCGGCGTGGAGGGAGGGCGATTGCCGAAAGTCATCGCGCACCCTCACGATAATGCAAAACAAGGCGGCTTTAGAGAAGGGGGCGCACCCACCCTAGCGACGAAGACTGTGCAAATCCGTGTGGACGAGTGCGCAGCTGTCTCGACCCAGGACATTACTCGGCGAGTACCAGAAAACGTTGGTTGTCGTCCCTGTCCCGTTGAAGTATTATCGGCACACGAGAGACGCGCTTCCGGATGTGCCCAGCACAATCTCTTGCTGCATAAGGATACGCATCTCAGTTGCGCGCATGAACATCCAAACCGTCGCGATGGCCAAGACCCCGGTCACCAACTTCCGCACCCAGTCCTCTCCTGGCGCTACGAAACCCCGACACCTCTCGAGTCTACAGCATTGTCCGTCGTCAGGCTTTTCGGGACAACGGAGCTTCTGGGCTAAGAGAGCATCGGGCCCATCGATTTGGTTTTCAGGTTACGGTTTGCAGATGTAGTCGGCGTCGTTGCTCGATGGTCTTGCGTTTGATCTCCTCTCGACGTTGCAGGATGCGCGGGCCTCTGCCGAAGTAGACGTTGGCTGGCGTGAGATTGTCCAGGCTCTCATGATAGCGCCGATGATTGTAGTGTTCGACGAAGTCGGCGACGGCGCGCTCGAGATCACCGGGAAGATAGTAGTTTTCGAGCAGGATTCGGCTCTTCAGCGAGAGGTGCCATCGCTCGATCTTGCCCTGGGTCATGGGGTGGTAGGGTTTGCCGCGCGTGTGCTTCATGCCCTGACCTTCAAGCCAACTGGAGAGATCGCTCGCGACGTAGGATGGCCCGTTGTCGGAGAGCAGCCGCGGCCGACGCTCCGGCGGCGCGTCATCGAGCCCTGACGCCTGCAAGGCGAGATCGAGCGTGTCGGTGACATCGTCGGCGCGCATCGTGGTGCAAAGCTTCCAGGCGACGATGTAGCGCGAGAAGTCGTCGAGCACGGTCGACAGGTAGAACCAGCCCCACCCGGTGACTTTCAGGTACGTGAAGTCGGTCTGCCAGAGCTGGTTGATGGCGGTGGTCGGGTTGGTGAACTTGTCGGCGGCCTTTATGACGATGAAGGCCGGCGACGTGACCAGGCCACGTGCTTTTAAAAGCCTATAGACGCTGGCTTCCGAGACGAAGGAACGCTCGCGATCGGTGAACGCGACGGCGACCTCGCGTGGGGAGCGATCGGGCTCGTCGAGTGCGAGTTGGACGATCCTCTCCCGCACGTCGTCGGGAATGCGGTTCCAGACCCGGTGCGGTCTCGGCCGGTGATCCTCCAGCGCATCGAGACCGCCTGAAGCGTAGCGATCGAGCCAAGTATAGAACGTCGACTTGGGGATACCGATCTTGGCGAGCGTCCTGCGGACCGGCAGGTGTGAGGTCTCAACGGTTCGGATGATCTCGAGCTTCTCGGATACGGCGTACCTCATTCGCCGTCCTCCCCATCCGCGATCACGCTTTTTTTGAGCAGGCGGTTCTCGAGAGTGGCTTCTGCCAGCGCCTCCTTGAGCTGGCGCGCCTCGGCTCGCAGCGTCTTGACCTCGTCTGAAGTCGCCTCGCGCGCGGTATCGCCAGCGAGCCGCTTCTTGCCGGCCTCGAGAAACTCCTTCGACCAGCGGTAGTAGAGGTTCTGGGCGATGCCTTCCTTGCGGCACAGCTCGGCGATGCTGTCCTCGCCGCGCAGGCCTTCCAGGACGATGCGGATCTTGTCCTCGGCCGAGAAGTGCCGCCTGGTGGCTCGTCGGATGTCTCTGGCGGTCTCCTCCGCGCTCTGCGGAGCCTGCTTTTCTCGCTGTCTCATCGTGTCCCTCCTCGGGGCCACGACGAGCTCGAATTCTCTCCCTTACGCAATCAGCTCAATCTGTCCGGTGAGCGCTGAGCGGCGGACACTGCATGGCCCCGATCCGTGTCCTATATAGTCCGCTAACGTTATCTTAGCGGTCATAATAAATCGAGTTTTGGTCACGCACAAGATCCCGTTTTTCGGGGTGTTTTTGAACCTTGACGATTGGTTGAAGTCAGATATCGCGACTTCGTGCTGCCCTCTCTTGGCAAATATTAGACCCCGACTGAGATAGATCTTTGTGTCGTTCAGCGCATTTCGTATCGCGCTTTCGTAATCGGCAAGAGCCCGCTCGTAATCTCCTTTCATCTCGTATGCCGAGCCACGGTTCGCGAAGGAGAGCGCGTAAGTCGGATTTGCTCGGTTGCTTTTGAGAACTCGGCAATGGCTTGGTCGGGCATCTTCTTCTGCAGATACGCGCGACCTTGATCGTTGTTTAGCCGATAGTCTCTCAGGTTTTTTTGCCTTGCAGCCTCAAAATCTGCCAGCGCTCGAGATGGGCGAGGCTCGCTTCTTCCTGTAGCGCCTGCCGGTACTGGTGCATCAGATGGAGTGAAGTTTCCATTTCTTGGAGCACGCACTCGTAAAAGTAAGCGTCCTCACCGCGCTGCTTGATCTCTTCAATGTTCTGCCGCTGCTCCGCGACTAGTATCTCGCCTTCTGCGACGTTCTCTTCGGCCTGTGTCAGTAAGTCAGCAAGCTTCGGCATGAAGGGTGCTCCCTTTGTTCGGCCCCCTCTGCGTGACCCAACAACCCCTTTCGCGTGGAATGGTTCGCTTCAGAGCGATGCGCGCTGTTCCGCGCTGGAAGACCTCGCTATCGACGAAGACTGTAGCGCTCGCGGCTCACGACCGTGCAGCCGTCGCGACCAAGAACGTTGCTTGGCGAGTACCAGAAGACGCTGGTCGTAATTCCCAACCCGGTGAAGTAGCGGCACACCAGGGACGCGCTCTCCGATTTGCCAAGGTCGCCCCTACCCTCAAGGAGAAGTTTCTCGCCCGGCTGAATAACCCTCTGTTGCACGAGGATGCGCATCTCAGCCGCGCGCATGAACATACACACCGTCAAGGCGGCCAGAACGCAAACCACAGCCTTTCGGCGCCACCGTGCCAGTCGATGACGTTTACACAGCATACAAGCGGTGATGCTTCGATGTTGGCGAGGAGCCCGCCTCAACTAGGCACTTCTCAACCTCCGTGCTTGCGGTTAGGAAACGGCGCCCCACACACAGCCCAGAGCGGTCTCGGTCTTGGCTGGGACTCTTCCCGCGAGAGATGCTGCGCAACGCCGTTCCCAAACCCTGCATCGCACAGCCCTCAGCTCTGCGCACTGATGCAGATCAGTTAAAGGTTCGTAACGGGCCCACGCAGCAGCGATCTTGCCTCATGAACTGCGATCTGCACTTGCTCTCGTTGCTTATGGTCTGGCCGCGGAACTTCCACCCACGAAGCGCGGTGTGACTGTTACGGCTACCCACGCCGCATAGGAAAGCGCACATGTACCAAGCTCATTGCCTCATTGAGGCCGAGCACTTCACCCCGCAGATGCGTATCGGCTAAGGCGATCCGGTGAGTTCTGACCGGCCCGCCGCTAACCCCCAGAAGTACAGGCCGAGACTAGCCGGTCTTGCGGGGTAATGCGTTTCTGCCGCCGGAAACAGCTGGCGTTTTCACCCAGACGATAGCGAGATGCAGATCGAAGCCAAGAAATCGCGGCAGCTGGATGAAGCGCTGGAGATGACCTTCCCCGCCAGCGATCCCACCGCTGTCGGCGACCCCACAAGCACAGAGCCACCACGCCGCCCCGTCGATCGTCGAACACCGCGGATCAGCAAAGCGCAGGTGGAGGCTGCCGCTCAGAAGGGAAGAGTGCATCGGTCTCCTGAGCAAGGCGGCAAGCCGGACCCGAACGCACCCCTAGAGCCAGTACCGAATGTCAAAGGCAAGAACCGGTCTCGTTCCAGCACACAAAAGGGCCATGGGGCGAAGGCTTCAGCAAAGGATACGGCGGCAGCGGGGGTAAGGGCACGGGCAAGTCAGGGCCAGACGAGCAGGAGTAACCGATCCGAGCCGCACCTGTATGCGTACAATAATACGCTGCGCAGCATGGAGCACTGTCCCGATCGACACCAGGGAGGGAACGTGGCCAAGAAACCATCGAATGGCGGGCGACCGGCCCGCAGCCAATGCTACGCACCCGAAGTGACGCTATCCGGCTTGTTGCACGTGTTCCCCGGGCACTACGTCGGACAAGCGCTTGATCCCGATCTCTTGCAGCAGACGGTCATGATTGTGCCCTCGGCGCCGGTGACCAGATCAACCCGCGCATTGAGCTGCTGCGCCAGCCCGAATGTTTCGCCTTGGGTGTGTACCTGGCTGAATGCTTTGGATCGCGGTGGCCGAGGAAGTCCTGGGTCGTCGCGCTATTTGTAAAAGTAGTTGTCGTTGCCGGTGTCGAAGGCGATCAGCCACTATGCCTTGCGCCTTATCCGGGCACCCACGCGAACGACACTCCACGTCAGTGCACCAGCGATCAACCCAACAATTCCCGACCCGCTCACGGAGACGAGCCAAGCCAAAGCCGTGCTGCCGAGCGGGACGCTGCGTCCAACAGTTTCAGATACTACTTGTATGGCATGTTCTGGGCCGCTCATCCCGTACCCGGCAAAACCATGCACCAGGATGCCACCGCCCACCCAGAGCATGGCTATCATGCCCACAAAGCTTAGTGCCGCCAGAAGTGTGGGCATGGCACGGACCAGCCCTCTGCCAAACGGCCCCGACAGCGGCCCTGCGCGCTGGGCTAGGCGGAGCCCGACATCATCGGCTTTGACGATCAGCGCCACCGCACCGTAAACGCCGACGGTGATCAACACGGCAACGGCCGCCAAGGCCAGGGTTTGAGTGAGCAGGTCCGGAGCCGTGATGCTGGCAAGCGCAATCGCCATGATCTCGGCGGACAGGACAAAATCCGTGCGGATTGCACCAGACACCTTTTGCTCTTCTAACGCCGTGGCGTCGGCATGACGATGCGCAACTGCTGGCGCGACATGGGGCGCGCCAGCGACCATGTGCAGCACTTTCTCAAAGCCTTCAAAACACAGATACAGGGAGCCGAGCATCAGCAGAGGCGTAATGGCTTGAGGCCAGAAAGAACTCAGCAAAAGGGCAGCCGGCAGCAGAAAGAACAGCTTGTTCTTGAGCGATCCAAGGGCAATGCGCCCCACGATCGGTAGCTCGCGCTGGGCGCTCAAGCCTGTGACGTAGCGCGGCGTGACGGCTGCGTCATCAATAACAACTCCGGCGGCTTTCGCACTGGCACGGGCAGCTTGGCCAGCGGCATCGTCGATCGTGACAGCGGCAAGCTTCATCAGCGCCACAACATCGTCCAACAGCGCCAATAAACCGCTCATGACCAATCCATCATGGCTGTAGAGGAAACGTGGAGGATGCGCGCCAAGTCGACGTGATCACCCAATGTGTTGGGTCCACCATTTGAGGCCCCATGCCCCGGGTGACAGCAAAACAAAAGCCCATAGGAAAGCCGAGCTCCAATTGGCCAATTGAAAACGTGGCCATGCCATTTCCGCGATACCGGCCACGATGGGCACACTGGCGCGCAGCGGTCCGGAAAAACGGGATATGACAATGCCCAGCGCACCCCAGCGCTTGAAGAACGACCGGCCGCTGTCCAATAGCTTGGGGTACTTCTTCAGCGGCCACATCTGCTGCAGCCGAGCGTGATAGTGGTATCCAATCCAATACGACAGCCAGTCCCCCATGGCGGCCCCAATCGCGGCGGCAACCACAATCGTCCAGAAAATCAGCGGGTCGGCCACCGCTATGACCGCACCCACGCCAACCAGCACGGCCCAGAAGGGCAGCACCAGCGACGCGAGCGGCAAAGACTCGCCGAACGCCAGGGCAAACACAAACACCGCCGCCCAGTTTGGATGTTGGCGGATGAAGTCCAACACCGTGTTCGTGAGCGCCGCGAAATCCATGGGAGCATCCGAAGTCGGGCCGGAAAGCGCCACTATGTGGCGCGCTCTTGACCGTCGCGTTGGAGACGTTTGTGGCGAGCTGCGCCACTAGCGGCAAAGGACGGCGTCGCGATTGCCCGAGGGCCGCCGTCCTTGCTTTCCCGCCAAGGAAACCTGTTTCGACTCGACAGGCGATAGTGAGCTTGGCCTAAGAACGCCGTTCTGGGGCAACAGTTCCAGTAGCCGGTCGTCGTTGACGACGTGGTCAGGCGTCGCCGCTGCTTGCCCGCTCCCCTAACGGAACAGCCATCCGTGACACGGGTTCATATTCGAGGGACACGCGGAGAGACCAAGATGAAAACGAGCTCCAAAATTCGGTACGATCTTTCCGGCCAGATCGCGATCGTCACCGGCGCATCATCAGGTCTTGGCCGGGCGACGGCACAGGCGCTGGCCGAGGCAGGCGCCCTCACAATTGTAAACCATCCGCCAAAGCCGAGCTCAGACGCCAAAGCCGCTGCCGTTGTCGCCGAAATCGAAGCGTCCGGAGGCCAGTCGGTCGCAATTGCCGCGGACGTTTCCAAGGAAGATCAGGTCAACGCGATGGTTGCCGAGGCTGTGAGGCGCTTCGGTACGGTGCACATCCTTGTCGCCAACGCCGGCATCGAGCGGCCTGCCGCCATTCAAGATATGTCCCTCGCCGACTGGCAGGCGGTGATCGATATCAATCTTACGGGCGCATTTTTGGCAGCGCGCGCGGCTACGCGCGAGTTCCTACGACGCGGGGCAGTGCCGACACTCTCGACCGCGACCGGCAAGATCATCTTTACCAGTTCGGTCCACGAGGTCATCCCCTGGGCGTTTCAGGCGAACTATGCCGCTTCGAAAGGGGGCCTAGCGATGCTCATGCGCTCGCTGGCCCAGGAGCTGGCGCCCATGAAGATCCGAGTCAATTCCGTCGCGCCGGGCGCCATTCGCACACCCATCAACAGAGAAGCCTGGCAGACAGAAGCGGCAAGAAATGACCTTCTCAAGCTCATTCCTTACGGACGCATCGGCGAGCCTGAAGATATCGCCCGCGCCGTGACCTGGCTTGCCTCCGATGCTTCCGATTATGTTACTGGCGTGACCCTGGTCGTAGATGGCGGCATGACGCTCTACCCGGCCTTCCGAGGTCAAGGTTGAGAACACCAGATCTGAACAATGCGGCGATCTGCACCGGTTATTTAGTACATGTCCAAACGTCTTGAGGATTATGGCCTGATCGGAAACCTGGTGTCGGCAGCGCTTGTCGGGCGCGACGGGTCGATCGATTGGCTGTGTCTGCCGCGCTTCGATTCAGGCGCCTGTTTCGCCGCCTTGCTCGGCGGCCCGGAGCACGGGCGCTGGTTGATCGCGCCCGAGGACCCTTCCGCGCGGACGAGCCGGCGATACTTGCAGGATACAGCCGTTATCGAAACGCGCTTCGAAACGAAAGACGGGGCCGGCACGGTCACCGATTTCATGCCGTTCACCGAGGACGAAGAGAAGGTCGACGTCGTGCGCATTGTGCGCGGCGAGCGTGGCCAGGTGCGCATGGCAATGGAATTGACCTTACGCTTCAACTACGGCCAAGCCGTTCCCTGGGTGCGGCGGCGCGATTATGGGCTAAGCGCAATCTCTGGCCCCGACGCCATCGAGCTGCATACCTCCGTCCGGCTCGAAGGTCGCGAGCTGAAGACCTTTGCAGTTTTCACGGTACACGAAGGGGAAAGCGTACCCTTCGCGCTGTCCTATCATCCATCGCACAAGACGCCACAATTCGTGCCGGACAGTTCCGAGAGTTTGCAGCGCACTGTTACGTGGTGGCGCGAATGGTCGAAGCACTGCCGTCTCGAAGACTGCGACGAGGCCTGGCAGGACGCGGTGAAGCGATCACTGATCACGCTGAAGCTTCTCACCTACAAGCCCACCGGTGGACTCATCGCGGCGCCGACGATGTCGCTTCCCGAGGCAGTTGGTGGACATCGCAATTGGGACTACCGCTATTGCTGGCTGCGCGATTCCGGGCTCACGCTCTATGCTCTCCTCAACGCCGGCTATCGAGAGGAGGCAGAAGCCTGGCGGCAATGGCTGTTGCGTGCAGCCGCAGGTCATCCCCAGCAACTGCAAATCATGTATGGGGTGGCCGGCGAGCGCTGGTTGCCCGAGAACGAGGTACCCTGGCTGCCAGGGTACGAGGAGAGTCGGCCTGTCCGGATCGGTAATGCCGCCGCAACGCAGATGCAGCTCGATGTCTATGGTGAGTTGATGGACACGCTGCATGCGGCGCGCGAGGCCGATCTTAGTGCACTCGACGACGAGGCGTGGCGCATGCAGAAGGTCCTGCTAGCGCATCTGGAGACAGTGTGGACCGAGCCGGACCACGGTATATGGGAGGTGCGGGGCGAGCCCAAGCATTTCACGCATTCGCGGCTGATGTGCTGGGTCGCATTCGACCGCGCAGTGAAAAGCTGCGAGCATTTTGGTCTTGACGGCCCAACGGATCGCTGGCGCGAGATCCGCGATGCCATTCACGCTGAGATCTGCGATCGCGGCTACGATCGCCAGCGCAACACCTTCCTCCAGCATTATGGTGGGAAGGCCGTCGATGCAGCGCTTCTACTGATACCTCAGTTCGGATTTTTGCCCGCTGACGATGCACGCGTCGCCGGCACCATTGCGACCGTCGAACGTGAATTACTTCGGAATGGCTTCGTCCGTCGGTATGCGACAGAGACGGTCGATGACGGCGTGGGTGGCGAGGAAGGTGCGTTCCTTGCCTGCTCGTTTTGGCTTGCCGACGCTTATGTCATGCTCGGCCGCCTCGACGATGCGTCGCGCTTGTTCGAACGCCTTTTGTCGATCCGCAACGATCTTGGCCTCCTCGCCGAAGAGTATGATCCCGTGCGACGGCGTCTCGTCGGCAATTTCCCACAAGGATTTTCGCACGTGGGTCTCGTCAACACGGCCTACAATCTGATTAAGGCGCAAGGGCCGGCGCGCCAACGGTCTCAACGCGTGGCGCCCACGGACGGCGACGCAGCAAAGCGCAAGCTCTAGATATATTGACGCCGCAGCTGGTCCGCGAAGGTTGTGCGCCTCACCGCTGCCGCACGTGCCGGCGCTAGCTTGACAATCAGCTCTCGCCTCCAAAGCTGTGCGTGCCCACATGCTTCGCGCGACGGCGGTGCCTTATGGGCCGCTCGGCGCTACAGCATCTCGTAAAAGTCAGGCTCGGCTGCCAAGCCGTACAAGCTCAAGAAACGGGTCGAGCCGATCCAAGCCAACGAGGTCGACAATCAGAGCCGCGAGCGCCGTCTCGAATTCGGCCGGCGTGCCGCGTGCAAACCCGTGGCTTTGCGCAAGCGTGTTGTGAGCCTCAATGCCGTTCGCGGATTGCGGTCACCGGATGTCGGCCGCGCCACCAGCTATGAAACGGTCGCAGCAACAAGCGGTTCAGGTGTAAACCTTTCGCACCTCGCCTTCGGCCCATTTCACCGCGTCCTCGGCGGGCATGCCCTGTACAGCCTTCGCATACATGTCGACGATGACGTACTTGGAGAGCACCTCAGCGGCCTTCGCTCCCGCCGGTCCCGCATATCCATAGACGCGGCCTAGTCGGGGCGCAACACGGTAAGGGCGCCATTACCGGGTCCTCGCCCCACATCTTGTGGTTCTCCCACTGCTTGGTGGGGCCGGTGGCAAACCCTTTTTGCACGTTGAACCACTTGTCATAGACATCGGTCGAGTGGAACCACTTCAAAAATTCCATCGCCTGCTTCTGATTCTTGGAATAGCGCATCACCATCATGCACTGGAATGGATGCACGCCGAACTGTCCCGCCGGCCCCTTAGGCAGAGGCGCGTGCAGGATATCGGTCTTCATGGGTGCTCCATCGGCCGTCTTGTATTGATCGGGTTTGCGCAAGGATTCGATGTAGATAGAGGCGCCGTTCAGAGTGGCACTGATCGTGCCCGACAGGAAAGCCCGATTGTTGTTGGAGTCGTCCCAGGCGAGGCCGCCCTCGTCGTGCGCCTCCTTCCAGAAGGCGGTCAAGAACTTCACCGACTCTATGGTCTCTTTCGTGTTGAGTTTGACGGTCTTGCCGTCGGCTTCGACCTCGCGGCCGCCCCAGGACCACAAGTAGGGATAGGCGAAAGCAGGCGCATCGCCGACCGTGTGACCAAGGGTCTGTCCGAGAGGGTGGCCCTTGGCCTTGAGCTTCTTGCCGGCTTCCCGATACTCCTCCCAGGTCTCCGGGAATTTGGTGACTCCGATCTCGTCAAACCAACTTTTGCGGTAGGCGATCATGGCGCCGACGATGCAGTAGGGCACGGCAATCCATTTCGTGCCGTCGTGCGTGTTGGCCTTGGCGAGATCGTGGTAGCCGCCCTGCGCGGAACCGATCGCCTCGCATACGCTCGACACATCGGCCACGCTGTCGGCATAGAGCTGGGCCTTGTTGTCAAAGATCATGATGATGTCGGGCCCACTTTGAGTTTGGATCGCCGCAGTGGCACGCGGCTGCAGGTCATTGAGGCCGATAGTCTCCATGTTGATTTTGAAGCCCAGCGCCTTCTCGGCTTCGGCCAGCATCGACTGGCGCAGAATCTGATCGCCAGCCGGAACGAAGTCGTTCCACTTGAGCCAGTGTACGGCTGTAGCCTGCGCATAAGCGGGCGCTTTGGCGGCTGCTAGAATGCCAGCTATGCCGCTGGCCTTGGCAGTGAGCGCGCCAGCGCCAGACGCCTTCAAGAACTTCCGGCGAGTAACACGAGCCATTTTTGTTTCCTCCCTGACACATCTTTTTTGCGGCAAGTGTATGTGCGACCACAGGGCAGGACAAGCTGGCAGCGACCAATTCCTTCGCCCCGCGAGCCCTATCGCACTGCAATGCAGCAACTTCGACGCGTCGGACGGACCGCGCGTCCTCGTCTTGAAACAGGTGGCCATGAAGCTTGATTGGTCGATGGCACATCACCGCCCTCTTGCGGTCCGTCACCAGTGCGCGCACCTGTACACGACGATTGGAGTGAGAGGTGCTCGGCCACCCTCCACGAGATGACGCGTTAGGCTCGCAGCGCAACAACTTTTGTGCGCCGCATGATGGACATTGTGATCACAGGAGCCGTCACCGATGTGGCAAAAGTTTCACGCGAGCGCCTTGCTGAGGCCTTAGGAGCAGGCGACATCGCGCACCAGTTCAAGTGTGGGGAAATGCTCATGACAGAAAGAGAGCGGCGCAGCCTGCTGCGGGACATGTTGGCGCGTGTGAACACAGAGTGGCGCGATCTGTCGCGTGCGAGCGGCACCGAGGCCAAACTAAGCCGCATGAAAGAGCTGCGCTCGGCACGGTTGACCATCACCAGCGAGATATTCGAGCTGGATCGGCAGGACCGGCGCGCCAGCTAACTGCGTGCGCGATCTCTATTCCCTGACAAGTCGCGAGCGGAGGTCCGCGGGAAATGAATCCCGCATGATGCTCAATGTCCGAGTGCTCGGTATCGGACAAAGAATGCGATGGCCTTGTCAAACATGGCGCGTATGCTTCCTCACACCTGTTGATCGGAGGTGGTCATGCCAGACGCTGAGCGATTGATCATCGAAACCGCTTTTCTTCCGGCCACGGTCAAGCTCATGGGCGAAGCTTTCACAGACGCTTGGGGCTCGATCGAGCATGAATACACAGCGCTGGATGAGACAGAGATCGAAGCAGCCCGCTTAGCTCTGGCGAAAGCCGTCGTCCTATTTGCCGGGCTTGGCAACAGTGAGCGCGCGACACTCAAGGCCAAGGCCCTCGACGTGGTGCGGCGCAGGACAAGCCCGGGCGACAGGACGGTCTAACGCCAACAGCCAATTACCGTCGAGCGATTGCAAGCGCGCTAGCGCGCCTTCCATAGCGGGGTCGGGAACCGGAGCTTTCCGGTGACCATCTCATCTGGCCACACCACGACCTGCTTGCCGCCCTGCCACTGAATGGTCACGGCTTTCTGGCCGATCTGGAAACCACGCTCGTCGACGGCGTAATCACCCAGGACAGTCTTCGTCTTAAGTGCGAGCAGAACCTCTCTGAGCCTATCGGAATCCGTCGTCCCAGCGCGTCGGACCGCCTCCACAAAGAGCTGGCAGCCGGCGTACGAGTTGGCGGATTGCACGGCCGGAGCTCGCTTGTATTCGTGCTCGTAGGCGGTGACAAACTCCTGGTTTCCAGGGTAAGGCAGACCCGCCTCCCAGAAAGTGGCGCTGTAGACGAACTCTGCATCCTTGCTCAGCTGCTGGTAATATTCAGGCAGCAGTCCATAGGGCAGACTGCTCAGCATTTTGACGTTGAGATCAGCGCCCTTCATCTGGCGCGTGATGCCCACAAGCTCGTCAAGTCGGACAGAGGCCGCCACCAAGACGTCGGGATTGACCGCTTTGATCTTCGTGATGAGGGGCGAGAAATCGTCCGTGTTGCCAGGGTATGTCTCAAAAAGGACGACCTCCAGGCCTTTCCGCTTGGCGATGTCAGAGGCTCCTTTTGCCACCGCCTTCGGGAGAAGCGCATCCTGGTTGATGACGGCCACACTCTTGAGGCCACTGGCCGCTGCGAGATCAAGCGCGCCCAGGGCGGCAAAGTCGATTGGCGCAAGTACCATGATCAGATACCGGCGTCCTTTCTCCCAGATCGAGGTGGTCGCCGCGTTGGCCGCAATCATGAGCCTGCGGTGCTTCTCGGCGACGTCGGCCACAGCGTCTGTTATAGCTGAGCCATATGGACCAAGCACGGCATCCACCTTGTCCACGGTGATCAGCTTCTCGTACAGCCCTGCCGCGATCTTCTCATCTGAAGCGTCATCGTAAATGACGAACTCGATCGGCCGTCCACCCACTCCGCCGCTCGCATTCACGTGCTTCTGGCACAGCAGGTACCCCTCACGACAGTAGTTGCCCTGTACAGAGTATTGCTTTCCGGTGATCGACAGGGACGCTCCGACGCGCAACGGCTGCTGAGCGAGCGCATCGTGAGGCAAGCCGAGCAGCAAGCTTACAGCGAGCCATGTATTTGCGAATGCTGCGTTCATGGACCGGTCTCCATTCTGCGTCTCAGGCTGGAGCAAGGATCAGCAATTCGAAGAGGGACGCTAAGTCATGCTCAATTGATGTGTCCAATGCATTTGTTTTGTAATCTCTTATGCACTAATCGAGAGAGCGACATGAACCTGCGCTACCTCCAAACGTTCGTCAGTATCGTCGACGCCGGGAGCATGGCTCGCGCGAGCACCCGACTGAATGTAAGTCAGCCGGCGGCGTCGCGGCAGGTTCTCGCGCTTGAGGCCGAACTGGGGGTGCGTCTATTCGACCGGATCGGGCGGCGTCTGCGCTTGACCTCACAGGGCGAGGAAGTGCTGCGTCAGAGCCGCAGGCTGTTGATGGAGGCCGATTTGCTCAGCGCTCGGGCGCGAGCCCTCAAGGGGGGGCAAACCGGCATCTTGCGCGTTGGTGCGACGCCGATGGTGATTGAGCATACGCTCTCACCGTTCCTTGGCGAGTATCAGCTTCGACACCCGGGTGTCGAAGTGCATTTTGTGGAAGACGGCGGATTGCGGCTGTTGAAGCGGCTCGAACACAGCGACGTTCATCTGGCCCTGATCGTGCCCGACGGTCGTTTCCAGAGCAAATTCCTCTATCCCGTCCACAATTTGGCGGTGCTGCCTAACAAGCATCCTCTCAGTCGGCATCGCGTCATCCAGATCGAGGAGCTCGCGGAGCAGCCGCTGCTTTTGCTCCACCGCACGTTTGGATCACGAGAATGGCTTGATTCCGCTTGCAACATCGCGCACGTGCGTGTCCGCGTCATCCTTGAGAGTGCCGCGCCTCACACGCTTATGGCTTTGACGCAGGTGGGATATGGGATCTCGATCGTCCCTTCGACCGTGGTCGTTCCAGGGCCTCTCCGAGCTTTTCCGCTTGTTCACCGCAAAGCTTCGATCGGACGATGGTTGACCATAGCGTGGGATCCTCAGCGATCCCTCTCAGCCTACGCTCAGCAATTTGTCGAAGAACTTGCAGAGTACTGCCGCCGTTGCGTTCCCGGCCGACGCGTGATCAGTCGCGCACCGTCGTTAGCTCGGCCAAGGTCATGAACTCAGTTGATCTGCGCCCGGACCCGGGCGACCCTCGATCGCGCCGCCAAGACCGCCTAGAGCCGGGTCATAGGCTCAGAAGAGGTCTTTAGCGGCCGCTCGTTCCACGGCTATCCGGATCGCCGATCGACCAACCCAATTGCCGATGGCACGCCTGCGCATCCGGGTGGAGCGCACGCTGACTGCCCTGGTAAAAGATCGATTTTGTCAGGGCCGTGTCGCCGGTCGAGGCACCGGCGCCGCCAAGGCTCGCCGCATCTCACGCTCGGTATGCGTTCGTGTATGGGCGAGCGGTCTGGTTATGCCGGTGGGCTGGAATCCGCAGCATTGGTAGAGCGCAATGGCAGGGTCATTGCCGGAAGTTACCCAAAGGCTAAGGCGGGTGGCTCCGCACGTCCGCGCCCAGGCGGACACAGCTTCGACCAACGCGACACCAAGGCCCATGCGTCGTGCCGTCCTATCAACGAACATAGCTACAAGAACTGGACCGGTGCTCTCTGAGCCATTGGCGCCATCGAGGCCAGTAGCCAAACCCACCCATTGCTCGCCGCGCTCTGCGATGAAGGTGGCACGGCCGCAGCCCGCCGATGCACCTGTCGCCCTCTCGTGCCAGACCTCGTCTGAATAACCCTGCTCACGAGCCAGCGTCGAGCCGAAAGCCATGGGCGCATCTGCAAGTGCGTGCAGTCGGAGCGCTCGCAATCGTGGGCCCTCGTCTGCGCATATCCGGCGGACCTGCGGCGTCATCGTTGTCACCTGCGGCGAAGTTTTGTGGCTTCCCAGTTGGTCACACTCTGCCCGCGCGTTACGAGCTTGTCAGCACTCCAGGTTGATCCACCATGTGGTGCGAAGTTTCACCGTCTCGCGGCTCCGCGGTAAGATATGGCCGTCCGAAGCTGACTGTTTTTCCGACGCAAAGTTCCACAGCGCAACAGCCCTTCCGCTCGCTTTCGCCTTTTGGGGAGCCGGCGGTAATCCTCCATCGAGAAGTGCGCGAATACGTTCGTCAATATCGTTGCGCTGGCTGATCAGAGATTGCAGCTCATCCAATTTGTTTTGAGTGTACGGATTAAGCATGTCGTAATTGAATCATAGAAAAAGCCGCCCACAAGTGAGCGGCTGTGCATAGAGCAGTAACGTTTCTTACTGATACTTAGGGCGTGGTCTTCGGTACTGTGGTGGTCGGAGCAGTTTGGCTCGTCGGTTCGGATGTGCGCGTCGGTCCGACATCGATCGTTGAAGAATTCGAGAACAGCCACCATGCCAAGAAAGCGGCGATTATCGCGCCTAGGATTAAGGGAAACATGATGGAAGTATCGCGTGCGCGGTCTAACCCTGTCCGACCGGGGGGATTGTCATCCAGCGCCACGGAGCGCTCGTCATCGCGTATTGCCATTGCTGTGGCTCCAAAAAGAGGACGTTTTGTCGGGAAGTATCGAGTCAACGTGGGGGTGGGGAGCTTCGTTCCAAACAAAGAAGCCGGCCACAAGGACCGGCTGTGCACAGTTCCAAGAACAATAGACAGAGATGTGTAGAGGGAATATCGCTTTGACGGTCGACACGTTACGGAAAGTTCGTGCACGGTCAACTAGCAAAATCGGCTTAGGGTGTCTGCATAGGAAGCTGTGACAAGAAAGCCGCAACGGCATTGAGGCTCACAACACGCTTGAGCAAAGTCACGGCTTCGCACGCGGCACGCCGGCCGAATTCGACAAGGCGCTCGCGGCTCTGATTGTCGACCTCGTTGGCTTGGATCGGCTCGACCAGTTTCTTGAGCTTGTGCGGCTGGCAGCCGAGCCCGACTTTTACGAGATGCTCTGAGCGCTATTGCAGCGGGGACAGGAGGGAATTCCAGTGTGGGTGTGAGGCGTTGGCCTTGCCGTGCTAGTCTGCGTGCGCTGGGACAGATCGCGAAGGCGGATGCGTTCTCACGGTGTATGTCGGGCGTGGCGGTCTAGCGGGCAGGAGAATGCCAAGAAACTTCAGATCTTCCTCGATCTGACCGCGTCTTGTGTGAACCGTGGTGAGATGGGCATCCGGTTGTGAGCTCATCAACTGGGACGCCCGCGCCACCTCGGCGTACTCTCGCGCCCCCTTGGTTAGCTTCTCGCGGAGTTCTCTTCCCTTGCCTTCGATATCCGCGCAAATCCGCCCGAGTTCGAGGCGATCAGCGACAGTTGGCTGCGAATTGTAGACGAAGCCACGAGCGCAATCGCGGGCCCACTGCAGCAGCGGCTGTGAGCTCGTCGGTCCGAATCCAGGGACGGCTATCACCTTCTCCCGTGTGACGTCGGCTTCAACGGTCAGCCAGATACTATTCAGTTGTGCGGCGCGCCGACCTTATGATGCTGGCGCGACGTTACTGGGCACAGCTCGGCCAACGGCGGAGTGTGCGCTTGGCGTTCTCACCGAGGGATTGCTAATCGTGCTGAGCTTCACTTTTCTTGGTTCAGAGGTCGGGTGTGCAAGGCGTATCGGGGGCGGGGTGTACTAGTTATATTCTGGCTGGTTTCAACCCCGGTTCGCTAGGGCGTGAACTCATTGGCCAACACCCAGTGGACAGCGGGCTAGCGCCGGTGCTTGCCGGCTTGCTTGCCGCGAGGTCCTGGATCGTTGGCCGGAATTTGCTGTTCGCTCTGCTTGAGAGCCTGCTTCAGCGTGACCGGCCTCCGGTGCTTCTTCAACAGATCGTCAAATGCTTCATCCGCTAGCTCCTGAAGCGACTTCATGCTGTCGCGCGCAAGAAGCCCGAGCGCCTGATAGGTCTCCGCGTCGAACTCGATGCGCTTGCGGATGGGTGGGTTCGATGGCCGCTTGCTCTGCACCATGGGTCACGCTGCCAGTTGATCTTCCTTTTCCAGCCCCTCCTGCACGATGCGCATGCACTCGGGTGGGAATTGCCGCGCCAGAGACATGGCCTCAGCCTGCGTGCCGTTGAGCCAGGTTGCAAACTCGTCTTCGGTCGTCAGCAGTACCGGCATGCGCTCGTGGTTGATGGTTTCGACCAGCGGATTGGGCGTCGTGGTTAGAAAGCTGTAGACCTCCAACTCGACGCTCGGCCCATCCTTCTTGATCGGTCCCTTGTACCGGCGCCAGACACCGGCGAAGGCGAATAGGGGCCGCGGGTCATCGCCTTTGATCGCAAACCAGTGCCACGTCGCCGGCTTCACGTCGCCGTTGGGTTCGCAGAATGAGGTGGCCGGCACCAGACAACGGCGTTGCTCGAATGAGGATGGTCAGGATCTTGTCGTCGCGCACATTGGTGACACGCCGGGGTGCCTTGCCGGCCTGCAGCAAAGGGAAGCCCCAGCTCATGATCGCCATCTCGCGCTCGCCGTCGGCGGCATGGCGCACCACGGGTGCCGCATAATTGGGAAAGATGCCCGGCAGCGGATCGATATGGACGGTGCGGTTGTGCGGCACGCGAAACATGGTCGCGACTGTGTTCTTGTTCTTGTTGAGGCTGTAGAGATTGCACACGGCTTCAGCCCTTGCCGCCGTCGAGCCGACCGCCGGGCCAGCGCTTTGCTTCGTAGGCCTCCAGCACATCGGCGATGGTCGCGAGTTCATCAGCCTCGGGCGAACCATCCGTGCCGCCGGTCTCTCTGCCCTTAATTTACCTCTGATCGCCGGCAACCTGCACAGGCGGGCGGAGATCATTCGTGTTGTGCCGCGACGAGCAGGAACATGGGCCGCTCAACCTCTTCGGCCAATGCGGGCGCAGCGGCAATTTGGGCAGGATTAGGACAGAACTCCACCAGACGAGTGATCCGAAATCCAGCATCGTTTAGGAGGTTGAGCGTGGTGCCAATCGTCCGATGGTACTTCACCACGCCTTTACTCAGCCAGTCCGTCGTCCGCGGTCCTTCAACGAAATATTGGTCAACCGGCCAGGTCTTTCGGCCGTCCTGAGCGATGAGCCATCCCGGCTTGGTCGGCGCCATAACGATCGGGTGTTCGGTCGAGAACACAAGGCGTCCGCCATCAACGAGTGCCCGATGGATGGTTTTATACAAGCGTCCGACATCTTCGACATAATGAAGGGCCAACGAACTGTAAGCGATATCAAAGCTGGCTTCGGAAAGCGAAAGATCTTCGAGGTCTGAGATTTCGTATTTCACCGCGAGATCTGCCGTGTCGGTTCGGGCGCGCGCTAACATCTTTTCCGACAGATCGATTCCCAAGACGCTGGAGGCGCCTGCCTTTCGGGCCCAGCGGCAGAACCAGCCAAAACCGCACCCGAGATCGACAACCCGAAGCCCACGCATGTCGGGCAGCATTGCTTGGAGATTCGGCCACTCCGGTGCGCCCTCCAGTCCGTGGATCGAGCGGCCGAGTTGACTGTAGGCTTCAAAGAAGTCCGGCCTGTCGTAGATGTTCTGGGCCATCGTTGCCTCAATTCTTGATGGGCCGACTTACGCGAACGACACTGACAAGCGAGAGAAGCGCTATTCGTGCGATGCACTCGCTGGTCTAGATGATTTTTCAGGGTTTCCACCAATATCAGGACTTGCGGCAACCGCGGACGCCAACGCGTTCGCGTGTCAGCTCAACAACTTGCGTGAAGGACGGAAGAAACTACAAAAATACGCTGGATCCGAGCATGGCCCTCAGCCGCAAAACAAGATGTCCCGACCAGTTGGCCGGCGGCTGAACGCCGTCTGACGCCCACCTGGTCGTTCCGACCGACGTGCTGTGATCGGAACCAACGACAGCCGAGGAGTCAGACATGTACACGCACATCCTCATAGCCACTGATGGATCGGAGCTCGCAGCCAAAGCCGTAACGGCGGGTTTGAGGCCCGCTAAAGCCCTCGCGGCGGGCGTGACGTGCATTAACGCAAGTGAGCCCTGGACCGCTATGGTTGGGGCTGAGGGCGTAGCTTTCAGTTCATGAGATCCGGCCCCGACAACGCCCGTTCACGGGCGTCTGGGGGGCAGCTGCCTATGCCGGACGTTGCGGACGATTGCCTGCGATACAATCGCGAGACACATACACCGTGACACGCATGAATGGCATCCCCCATTACGGGGGAGAAGTCATGAAAACGCCGGTCTGGGGAAGACAGATCGGCGACGCTCGTCAAAGGGAGCTAATCCGCGCTCGGGGGAGGGACGGACTGTCGGGGGAGACAGCCTGCGGATTGCTCGCCCTAAGAACGCGGTATCCCAAGACATGGTTGCTCAGTTTGAGTTTTTTCTTCGAGGCGGAGGCGCGGCAACCAGGAAGTTGAACCCAATCCGGCGAGCGATCAGTTCGACAAACTGACTATGCGCTGCCTGTGCTCAACGGCATTGAGGCCACGCACAAACCCGACACCGTGTGCCAAGCGTCGAGGTCCTCATCTTCACCATGCACGACACTCAGGTTTCGCATCCGAACATTGTAGTGCTCACCCTTAGGAACGACGCTCACCCGGGCAGTGTTGGTTTGTCAGGGCCGCGTGGATCCCTGTGCCGGCCCCGACGCGCTCTGATCGATTTGGGTTGCGCTCAGACCTTCGTTGACCTGACAGCGATCCTGCAAGGAACATCGGCATGAACGTATTCGTGTGGGCCGTCCTCGCGGCCGTGCTCGTGGTGCCCGGCACCGCGATGGCACAAAGCGGTGGTGGGGGTAGCGGGGGCTCTAGCAGCGGGAGCGCAGCTGGCGGTACCTCAACGGGCGGTGGTTCCGCAGCAAGCCGCGGGACAGGCACCAGCAGCAGCAACCAGCCCGGGACAACAACGGGCGGTCGGCTCAATGGGACGGCTGTGCCGAACCCTGCGCTCAACTCCAATCCGGCGGCGCCCGGCCAGTCTGCCGTGCCGTCGCCGTCTCCGGGATCCAATCAATCGGCGACGCCTGGAAGTGCGGAAGGTCAGGGCAATCTCAAAGACCAAGAACAAGGGCAAGTCGGCGCCCGCGCGACCAATCGCGACGGCATGCCTGATCCAACGCCCAATACGCAGAAGCAGCCCAACAGCCCCATCGATCAATCGCAGCAACGAAACTCACAATCGAGCGGCGGCTCCTCGCGTCGCGAGGGGGCAGCTGGTGGTGACATGACGTCGTGCATGAAAGCCTGGGATGCCGGCACGCACATGACCAAGGCGGAGTGGCGGCGGGTCTGCGCCAACACGCTGAGTGATCGGAAAGCTCTGCTGCGTTGAACCGAACAAACCCCGAGGGTGTGGGAGCGATGCCGAACGACTCGTTGTTAACAGACGACGACCCACTGCGGCGGGTCATAAGCGGCCCATCGGGCTCAAAGCCGATTTGGAACCTTGATGGGTCCTGCAGGTTCACCTCGCTCAATAGCTGAGGGAGAGTGCGCGTGGATTGGAATCGTATCGAAGGCTCCTGGAAGCAATTCCGCGGCAAGGCCAAGAGCCAATGGGGCGCGTTGACCGATGACGAGCTCACTCGCATTGCCGGCAAACAAGATCAGCTGATCGGCAAGCTGCAAGAGCGTTACGGCTATTCCCGGGACCGGGCCCGGGGCGAGGTCGAACGTTGGGCAAACCAGCTCAACGGTTTCGGGCGGCCGGTGCCCAAAGACAATGCGTCAGAGTTATTGCAGGTGGTCGGCAACCTGAATTCTGCACTTCGCAAATCACTCGCCGAGCGTCCTCGGGAAACTCTGGCTGTGGCGGCCGCGGTTGGCTTCGTGCTTGGCGCCCTATGGAGATCCTGAGTTTTGAATCAATCAAATCTCACCCAAGGAGAACGTAATGACACACCAGAGCGGCACGTACGGAAGCCAAGGCAAGCCTGAGCCAACATTGACCGAGCAGGTAGCCCAGGGCGCAACGACGGCGGTTAACAAGACGGCGGAGTTTGCCTCGGAGGCCCTTGATCAAGCCGATGAGTGGTTAAAGCCTGTCGGATTATCCCTCAAGGAAAAACCCGGAACGGTCCTTGCCGTGGTGGGTGGGCTGGCGTTCGCCGCCGGCGCCTTGTGGATGCTTCGCTCCTCGCGCCAGCAGTCGCAAACGGCGGCGTGGATGTCTGAGCTGTCCAACTACGCGCGACGCTTTCGAGAATAAGGAGAGCACCATGGCCCAGAGTACACCCACACGAGGATCGGATCCCGTCTCAGATCTGAAGGATAAGGCTTCAGATCAGTTCAAGAAGGTGGCGGACCAGGCCGAAGACATGGCGACCCGCGTTTCCGACCAAGGTCGCGAAGCCGCCGAGCGCATGGGCGAGGTGGCCGGCAACCTCAAGGGTGCCGTTGACCGCTCGGTCAAGGACCAGCCGATGGCGACCCTGGCGGTAGCCGCTGCTGTGGGCTTCGTGCTCGGCGCCCTCTGGAAGGCGTAAGCCGATGTTTTCCGGTCTGCTCAATAGCGCCAAGTCAGCGGTTAGCGGACTGCTTTTGAAATACGTAGCCCGCGCGTCAGTCGCCATTCCCTTTGTGATTGCCGCCGGCTTCGCTCTGGCAGCCGGTACGGCGATGCTGGTTGAGCGTTTTGGCCACATCACGGCCTATTGGCTGGTGGCCGGCGGCCTGGCGGTAGTGGGCGTCGATTGCCGCCGCCGTCGTGTCGGTCAAGGAGGAAATAGAGGAAGAGGCCGAGCAAGCGGCCGAGGCGAGCGACACTGGCGAGGTCGTAAGCGATGCGGCGGCGCAAGCCATGGTGCAGGCACCCATTGCCGCCTTGGGTGCGCTCTTCAGCATTCCAGGAGGGACCGCCGCAGCATTGGGCGGTGCGCGACTGTTGGCGCGCAATTGGCCGCTGGCCATACTCGTTGGGCTGATCGGCTTGCTGTATTGGCCAAGCCAATCTGAACACTCTGAACGTGCAGACAGTGGCGAAGCTGAGCCTGTCCCGCCCCAGCCCAATGGCCGTGCCAATGTGCACGAGCTACACCCGGACCATGACCGGCTGCGTCGCCGTGCGTCAGGACTATGATCGGCTGACCTTTAGCCCGGCGTGAGAACTCATCCCGTACTTCTGTCATTCCCTTTCGGCCGCGCACGCGAGGATTCGCTGTGCGAGACCCGTGTTGACCGGGAGAGTTCCGACTAGCGTAGAAAGGAAAGGCTGTCGGCCGTCACCTCTCCCCGGGACCACTGGCCGTTTTGAAAGCGGAGAACTGATTGTTTCCCCGGAGCCCACAAAAAAGTCCTGCTAAGCCCTCAGGTTTCGCATCCGACCATTGTAGTGCTCACCCCTAGAAACAGCGCTCACCCGGGCAGGGTTGTATGGCAGGGTCGGTTAATCCCTCTCTGTTGCCCGGCCCGAGCGCGTGTCTGTGTCCAGACATGTGACTTAGGCCCTCGCGGCTCGAAGCCTCCTCGTAGCCGCGAGGGTCGTGGGGTGGAATCTCTTGCTCCGGTCCGGAACAGACCATGTGCCACCAGACCATTGCTCTCTTCTTGTTAGGCCTCGCGATGGCCAGCTGCTCAGCTGATCCCAAGTCAGCCGTTGGTGCATCACTCAGCGGTGGGGTTCGCTTCCAACACCGTGTCCACGAGCGCAACGACGGCAAGACCATGCTGATCGTCACCCCTGTGCGTGGTCTAGTGCAGGATTCGACGATCATCGAGCGGGGGGCCAGAACCTACGCCGAGGCCTTTGCCAACCAGACTTGCCCGAGGGGTTACAACTATTTTGGCCACGGTCCGCCCGGTGGCTGGAAGGCGGAGCACACCTTTGTCTTCCAGTGCACCCAAATGAAAAACGCATTGATAGATCGCGTTGGCTGCGGGCCAGCCATTTTGAAGTGGACGACGCTGCGGGACGACATCGCCCGATGCCGCTCCCTCCGGGAATACGAAAACCTGTCATGACATTTACGGCTCAATAGCGGACCCGAGGTGCGCCGTTCTAGGGGTTAACGCTACTTCCAAGTATGGAAAAGCCCGGATCCGGTGTGTGGGAAATGTCTGATACGAGTCCGAATTGCAAGGCCTTCCGTAGCATCACGTCAGCCTTGATCGAAGATCACTCACGGGATGGGGATCGATGCACAACAAGCTGGCTCCCGAGTTACCCTGCCGCGAACTGCTGGACGCGCTGCCCGCTGCCATCTACACCACCGACGCCGCCGGACGCGTAACGTACTACAATGCGGCCGCCGTTCAGCTGGCTGGTCGTACCCCCAAGATCGGCAGCGATGAATGGTGCGTAACCTGGCGGCTCTATCGTCCTGATGGAACCCCGTTGCCGCACGACGAATGCCCCATGGCGGTCGCCCTGAAAACGGGACGCCCCGTAAGAGGCGTGGAAGCTATCGCCGAGCGGCCTGATGGCACGCTGGTACCGTTCATGCCTTACCCGACGCCGCTGCATGATGGGGCCGGCAATGTCATCGGGGCCGTGAACATGCTGGTTGATCTCACGGACCGCTCACAGGCGGAGCAGGCGAGGAAAGTGCTCGCCTCTATCGTCGAGCACTCGGACGATGCCATTGTCACTAAGGACCTCAATGGCGTCATTGCCAGCTGGAATCCAGGAGCCGCACGTCTTTTTGGCTTCACAGCCGAGGAGGTCGTCGGCAAGTCGGTCACCTGTTTGTTTCCAGAGGACCTCCTCAATGAGGAATGCGCAATTCTTGAGCGCATACGACGTGGCGAGCAGATCGAACACTATGAGACGGTGCGTCGCCGCAAGGATGGAAGTCTGGTCGATATCTCGTTGACGGTGTCCCCTTTACGGAATGCCGCAGGCCAGATCACGGGCGTGTCCAAGATTGCGCGGGACATCAGCGCGCGCAAGAAGGCGGAGCACGAGCGGCTGCTCGCTCTTCAGGACGAGGAGCGCCGACGCATTGCCAATGAGCTGCATGACTCGACCGCACAGCATTTGGCGGCCATCAACCTCAACCTGATGCGGGTGAGAGCGGATGCTGAGGTCAAGGCTGACACACGCGACATCCTGGACGAGATCGATGGGTCGCTGGGGGAAGCCACAAAGGAGCTGCGCGCCTTTAGCTATCTGCTTTACCCGCCAGACCTGCAAAAGGAGGGTTTGTCGGTCACGCTCAATCGATATGTTGAGGGTTTCGGCAGGCGGACTGGACTGAGAGTCACGGTGAGATCATGCGGCAGTGTCGACCAACTGTCGTTTCCGCTTCAGCAAACGCTGCTCCGCGTCGTTCAGGAAGCCTTGACCAACGTGTATCGCCACGCCTCGGCGACGTGCGTCTCCGTCAAGTTCAGATGTGTGGGTAATAGACTGCGTTTGGTGATCCGCGATGACGGGCAGAAAACTGAGGCGACCGCCGGACTGAACGGCACGCCGTACCGGTTGGGGGTGGGCATCCCAGGCATGATCAATCGCATGCAGCAGTTCGGCGGCCATCTTGACATTCGTTCCGGCCCGAACGGCACTGCTGTTCACGCAACAGTCCTCATCTCTTGACGCGTCAGGCCATCATCCAAACGCACGGTTCCGCTCTCCGAATGTCGCCGATCAGCTTCCGACAAGCGGCCTCATCGCCTGCGGAACCAGGTGCAATGAGGGAAAGGGCCCCGCGGAAGCGGGGCCCTTCTTGAGACACTTCACTAGTCGCGTTTGCCGAACAGCTGCAGCAGCATGACGAACAGGTTGATGAAGTCGAGGTAGAGGTTGAGCGCGCCCATGATGGCACCCTTCGTCATCGCCGTCGCGTCGCCCATCACCTCATAGTAGCCGTCCTTGATGCGCTGCGTGTCGTAGGCGGTGAGGCCCGCGAACACCAGCACGCCGATCACGGAGATGGCAAACTGCAACGCGCTCGACTGCAGGAATAGGTTGACCAGCGAGGCGATGACGACGCCGATCACGCCCATGAAGAGGAACGTGCCCCAAGCAGATAGGTCCCTCTTGGTCGTATAGCCGTATAGGCTGAGGCCGCCGAAAGCCGCCGCTGTGACGAAGAACACCTGCGAGATCGACTGCCCGGTGTACACCAGGAAGATCGAAGACAGCGACAGGCCCATCACGCCGGCAAACGCCCAGAACGCGATCTGCGCCGCCGGCACGCTCATCTTGTAGATGCGGAAGGACAGGAAGAACACGAACGCCAGGGGCGCCAGCATGATCACCCACTTGAGGGGGGACACGTAGATCAGCTGACCGAACTCGGTCAGCTGGCGCGCCCCGGTCGGTCCGCGTGTCATCGCCGCTTGAGATGCCAAGTAGGCAACGATGCCGGTGAGGAAAACGCCGCCAGCCATGTAGTTGTAGACGCGCAGCATGTAGGCGCGCAGACCCTCGTCCACCGCGACGTCGGTGCGCGCGCCCACGCGGGCGGCGGCGTACCGGTTGTCGATCTCAGCCATTGGCTTTGATTCCTTTGACGTTGGCGCGTGCCGTCTGGCCTGCGCGAGAACCGACCATCGCACCTGTAGTCGCCTAATTCAAATCTCACGCGCCGCCGCGAACTTGGGATGGGCGACGGTTGAACCGCAGTCAAAGGTGTTGAAATTGCATCCTTAGCGGCGATCGGAAGGAAGGCGAGGAACTAGCCGGCGAGACGTGCCCGACGACGAACAGCTATCGCCCGAAAGCGCCTAATCTGCCCTGGCCTTCGAGATAGGCTTGGTGCGCAGAGCCTGGCGGGCTTCGAGGACCAAGCGTGTGCAGACCGCGCAAGGCCAGGTCTGAGGAGAACATGATGAACGCGAGCAGCTATACCCGCTTGGCCGCAGTCATTTTCGCAATCATTGCGCTTTTGCAATTGGTACGCGCGGTCGGTGGCTGGCCTACTGTGGTTGGCGGCACAGAGATACTCGTGTGGCCGAGCTGGATTGCCTTCATCGTCACCGGCATCCTGTCTAGCTCGGCTTTACCGCGTCGCGAACATAAGGCGCTCAGGTCGTGCGATTACCGGCCATCCGGCTGGTGATCTCCTGCTGTACCGCCTCCGACTGCTCGGCCACCGCGCGCGCCAGCGCCCGAAGGTGGTACCGCGCGTCGTGTAGCTGATCGATTAGAGACAGAATCACTGGCAAGCTCGCGTGCTCGAGCCCATGCGATAGTGCAGGTCGCACGCCAGCGCCACCCGGGACTCATCGACCCGATCGAACAGGTAGCCCTCCTCGTCGCGGTGCGGTGCGATCACTCCCTCCTCGATCCAAGTCAGCAGCACCTGCCGCTCCAGATACGAGAACTGCGCGATGAGTTCGCTTTCGCGGATCATGTCAAGCTGCGTCCTTCCTGCGCGGATTCTGTGGGTGCGTCTTCTCCCACTCGGCCATGAACTGAGCCAGCGCCTCGCCGAGCGACACCGGTAGCGTGCTCAGAATGTCATGCCCCTCGCGCCTAAAGCCGGAGTGCGGTCGGACCGAGATCTCGACGTACGCGTCCCCCGATTTGCCGTCGGAACCCGGCAATCCCTGCTCCTTGAGACGCCGCACCTGCCTGTCGTCGCTCCCCGCCGCCTCAGACCACCGAGGTCGGCTTCCTGCGCCGTGTTTTCATGCGATTGCGACACCTAGAGATCGGCCTTCTCGCATGCCATATCTCATGCATGGCCGATAACGCGTCTCATAGCCAGTCTGGATGGGTAGTACGCGTGACAGCGCCCGAACAAATGGGCGGCGGTGCGCCAGAGCCCGAGATTTGGGACGTCGCAATGTCCGACCCCGATGAAGCAGTCAAAGAGGTCCATAAGTACATCAGGGCGAGCGGCGAGAGGATAGAGGCGGTCCAGGAACTTTCCGCCGCTCGTGTCAGAAGCTTTGGTCTCACGCATGGTCAAGCCAAGCAGAGGCTGTGATGACTTCACCCAGGAAACCGTCCCAGAAGTCCATCGACCGGTGGGAAAACGAAGGCGGCGCCACTCGCAGTGGTCCGCAAACTTCCTCGAAGAAGAAACGCCCCCCGCGACACGAACCAGTTGGCGAAGCAGGCAGCCGCATGCCAAAGCGCAGGCTTGGTGTCGACGAAAAGCAGAAGATCGCTGAGGACCGACGTCTCAAGGAGATCGCCGCTCACCCGGACAAAATGATCTCCGTACATGTAGAGGACGAGACCGACAAGAGTGGAGCGTCCATCGTAACCGTCCAGCACATAGGCGAGAGCGCAAGAGATCGAAAGAAACGCAATGCCAAGAAGAACTAGCGAGCAGTTGCGCCCAGGCGAAATTCTCCGCCAAGCGGGCGGTGCTACGCATGACCGCGCCCAGAAGCGCTTCTTCTATCCGGCAAGCCTCTGATGGTGGAATGATGCACACCATAGGTCTTTTGATGCCGCCGGCGCTTCATCCCGGGCAAGCGGGGCCGAAAGCAACCGTTGAGTTCGTCGCAGTGCGTTAGGGGTCCAATTACAGGCTGCGACAAAAGGTTCCGCTGAAATCCCAGTGCAAGGCCGGCGATCTGAGCCGCCGTGCCAGCACTCAAGGCGCTCCACTGTGGATAACTGCGCGTAGCACGATGTGCTTGGCGCAATCGGCACTGTGGCAAGAAGTTGACTTCCCTAATCGACGATCGGCGGTCAAGCTGTTGGCGGATCACGAAAGGGGAAGGTTCACTATGAGAATGGCAATGTTCGCGGGATCGAGCCGCGAAGAGGTGCGGAGGCGGGCTGCGTGGGACGCTGCTACTCCGATCTGTGGTTCCGATGATCGCCAGGATTGCGATGGTAGACGCATGTGCTGGGAGCAGTTTGGTTACAAATCAGCCCACGGCTGGTTCATCGGTTACTCGATACCGCTCGATTTTGGTGGACTTGACCACACGATGAACCTGAGAGCGCGTCACTGGATGGGGGACTAACCCATCCGAGCAGCGCGTGCCCTGGTACAGCGTGCTATCAAGCTGATCAAAAGCGAAGCAAGATGCCGGACTGAATATGCAGATGCGCCAGAACGAGCACTGGCGCCATCTCCATTAACACCCAGAGGTGCGCCAACCGGGAGGCACAACGGCTGGCGTTGTCTGCGCCTAACGAGGGAGATTTACCGGCCGTGGGTGGCCGATGCGCCGCCATCCCCGAAGAAGCGGCAGCCGTCGAGGCGGTAAGGGCGCGCATCGGAGCCCTTGCTGACCAAACGATTGAAGGGGTGGCGACGCTCTCTGAACTTGAGCTGGCCGCAGAAGATTTACAGCCGGGCCAAGTCAAACACGCGTGATCAGCGGCGGCTCGGCGGTGACCATCTTCGCCCGCTCGCGCAGGAAGGCCTGCGCGCATGCACACCTCTCCACGTTTCCAGCGCACTACACACACGGACGGGACGTCATGGGCGTATGCGTCCGAAGCAGCAAGCGGACAGCAGCAGTCGTGTCCGCTGAGAGGGAGTTGCCGGCGGCGGCACACAGGCCTACTCAGCATCCACCCGCAAGATCTCGACCACCGGCGGTGACAGGAGAATTTCGCTAAACTTGTGCATCCAATCACCCGTCTTTTTCTTCGAGCCCACGCCCTCCTGACGAAAGTCCTCAAGTTGATCGAGTTTGGTCAGCTCGATTTCAAACTGCAGGGCGGCGGCGCCATGGGCCCGGGTCAATGGGACGAGAATGCGGGCACTGAGCCCGCTCTTGCGGGCAGCCTCCGCCTCTCGCCGAATCAAGTCGAGCGCGGCCTGCCGGTTTATCGGTGCCACGTCGTAGGAAAACCGAGCAAGGTACATGCTTGCCTCCGCGGTGAGCTCTTGGCCATCCAAATCAAACTTGGCGTCGGGATCTGAGGTGCGCTCAAAAACCCGGGCGCAACACGGCGTTGTTACGACTCTAGGCTGGAACGCTAAGCACCTTCAGCTCCATGACCATGACGACCAAGCCTGCCGGCGCGTTCTCGTTTGTCTCAGAGCGCAAGACGATGTCGGGGTTGCGTTCGCCGATCAGGGCGGCAGAACCGGCTGGCGCGCTCGGGATTGGTTGCGGTGCGCCAACGTAGGTTTGGGCCAGCAGCCCCGGGCTCCAGCTTGGTATCGGCTGGACCTTGCACCACCCAGATCATGACCAGCTTGCCCCCGGGCAGTTGACCCTGTCCGATCTGGCGGATGGTCCCGCTGTACGTCAGTTCGGCCCCCGCGTTGGTGGGCTTGAAGGCGCAGCGCATGGCCCGCTCCTCGGCGGCCGGTGCTTTCTGCTGGTCGGCCACTTCCGAAAGCGTACAGGTCAACGCGCCGAGGTTGGTGCGACTGGCTTGCGCAGCGACCTTCGTGGCCAGAGCGAGGGCAACACAGGCCAGCGAGAGCCGGGTCATGGGACGACCTCCGAGAATGGGAAGTAACGCCCAGAATGTCTGGGGGTTGCCTTGAGAGGGCTCCGGAAACCTATCTGCTCTGCTCCTGTCGCACGCAATCCTCGTAGCGATCCCACCATGAGGGATGACTTCGCGTGAGCGCGCGCTGATAGGCCCTTTCGCATGGCCCTCCGGCCGGGCTCAGGCTGAAGCCGTAGCCATAGCCGGTGCCGTGAGTAGAACCATCGTGAAGCTCGGCTGTGATGGGCGGCACGTAAGCGTCCGTGCCCGGTTGATCCAGCAGCGGGCGCGATTGACCCGACGAAAGAACCGTTGGTGCGAGCAATGCCAGCGTTGTGAGGCAAGCTATCGCGGCCCTTCGACGACGCATGGATGTTCTGCCCGGCTTAGAGGAAATTGCACATGCTGTAGGCAAATGAACGCAGTGAGCCCCGGCACGTTCCTGCCGAGGGCCAAATGCAGCGCTCCGCAACGG
Source organism: uncultured Alphaproteobacteria bacterium (assembly GCA_963806735.1). GTDB lineage: Bacteria > Pseudomonadota > Alphaproteobacteria > Rhizobiales > Hyphomicrobiaceae > CADEFX01. The sequence continues at coordinate 61,080 of CAWEBE010000050.1, forward strand.
CGCATGCTCCGGCCAGAGCGCAGTCTACTGGAACGGGGGCCACGCTACCGCGTTAGCAAATCAGATCGTCGGCAGCTCTTTTTGTGCGCGGTCTGGCAGCAGATGTCACCCGATGCAGTTGGAGGCTGCCGACGCTTGTTCGTCTAGCGTGCTGGAGGCGCATATGGTCCGGGATCGAAGCGAAGAGCTTGTTGTTCGGCAGAAGCAACCGCGAAGCACGGCAATTCCAAATATCGTCTTCGCCATCTGCATGGTGGCATTCATCGCATACATCTTCTGGGAGTATGGCATGCGGGACAATCCGTTTCTCGGCGTGACGTACAATGCTCACGAGCCTGCACCGATCACTAAACCAAGCACCAACTGACAGGGGCCGGCTCCAAAGTCGGCAAGGGCGACCCTCATGAGCGACAGGCGAGAAACAGCGCCTATGGACGAGAAAGCTGCTTGGCGAGCGGATGGGGCAACTGAGCAATCGGTGGCGCGGCTGGAGGCCGTAGCCAAGGTCATGGACGGTGTGCTCGCTGTTCCAGGCACCAACATCCGTCTGGGCGTCGATGCCTTGATCGGCCTTGTGCCGGGCATCGGCGACGTGATCTCGGGCGTGATCTCAAGCTATCTGATCTGGGAGGCGCGCAAGCTTGGTGCGCCCCGATGGCTGATCGGCCGCATGATGGCCAACACGCTGCTGGATACCACCGTGGGCGCCATTCCGATCCTGGGCGATGCCTTCGATGTGATGTTTCGCGCCAACATGAAGAACATGGCCCTGCTGCGCCGTCACATGGCCAAACGCGGGCTCGCTTCACGGGAGCCACGTGGTCCGATCATCGAGGGACAAGCCACGCGCATCAGTTAGTCGGCCTATTCGCAGCGTTGGGAGTGAAGATATGAAGCAGCTCCTCGCCTTGATAACGGTCCTGCTTGTTTCGACCCCCGCCTATTGTGCCGACCGGGAGGAAGCCAGAGTGCGGGTGCGGGAGGCTGCCTATCAGGCCATCCAGCGCCATCAGGTGACTGAGCGGTATCGCTACTACGTACCTGTATCGGCATTCGCGCAGCGGCGTGGTGAAGAGCCGCGCGTGCACACGAAATATCTCTCCCCACCAATCCAGCTTGGTGAATGCGAGCCGGTTGCGTTGGGCGGCATAAGCAGTTGCCGCCATGGCGACTGACCCATACGCTGACATGATCGCTGGCGCAGTTCTAACGCAAGAACTGCTGGTGCGTTTTCTAGAAGGCGAAGGCGTCATCGAGAATGGCGAGTTTCGTTCGTTTCTACTGGAGCATCTTGAGAACGTCTCACCCATGCGCCGGGACCACGCCATGTACGGACCCATGCGAGCACTGGTGAAATCACTGGGAAGGTCTGCGCCGAAGCGCCCGCGCAGTCATTGATGTCGCGGCGCAATCGCGCGCGCGGTTGAGCCCGCCTATTGCGCCTTGTGAGGTGCAGTGGCGTCGACGCTCTCACTCCGCCGGGAGCCGTTTTCGGCGGCATAAGCGTGCGTGAGCTCGGCACCGAACAGAACGATTTGCGCCGAATAATAGACCCATATCAGGAGGATCACGATCGATGCGGCCGCGCCGTATGTGGATTCAAGGCCCTGCGTGCCGATGTACCAGCCAATGGCGAACTTGCCGAGGTTGAACAGGACGGCCGTCGCCACGGCTCCGGGCAGGACATCGCTCCAGGCGATCTCGGTGTCGGGAAACCACTTGAACAGCATGGCGAACAGCGCTGTCAGGATGACGGTTGACGCGAAGAGGTTGATGGTCTCGCCAATGGCCGCGGCGCTGCCGCTCCAGAACGACGAGAGCGCCGCCAGGCCCGTGCTCACCACCAGAGACACTGCCAGAAGGAAGCCCAGGCCGAGGATGCCGGCGAACGAGATCAGGTACGTGCGCAGATACCACCACACGCCCGTCTCCTTCGGCTCCTCGACGTTCCAGATGGTGTTCATGGCGTCTTTGAGCTGGACGACGACGCCAAGGGCGGCCACGAGCAGCAACAGGACGCCGGTGATGGCGGCGAGACGGCCGGATTGTTCTGAGCTGGCTCCGGCGAGCATGGCTTCGACCGCCTTGCTGCCGGTGTCCCCCAGCAGCGAACGGAATTGCGTGCTGAGGCTGCCGCGAACCGCCTCCGCCCCGAAAAACAGGCCCGCCACGCTGGTTACAATCAGCAGCAGCGGTCCCATCGAGAATACCGAGTAATAGGCGAGCGCTGCTCCCAGCCGGGCACTGCGATGACAGAACCATTGGTCGATTGCGGTCTTGAAGACGTTCCAGATCATCGAGGCATGCCTTGTTTGCAAGAGGAACTCGGGGCCTGCCGTGGAGTTTCAGCGCACCATGTCAGAGTCGTTGAAAGAACTGGCCGATCGGGTCGTCAGGTCGGCCCGATCGCGCGGCCGTTGTGTGGCGACGGTGGAATCGTGCACGGCTGGGGCGCTGGCCTGCGTGCTCGCCGAGGGCGAGGGGGCCAGCGAGGTGCTCCATGGGGGCTTTGTCGTCTACACAAAGACGGCCAAATCGGCCACGGTCGGCGTGCCGCCCGATCTCCTAGACAAACATACCGCCGTCAGCCGCGAGGTCGCGCTTGCGATGGCGCGCGGAGGCTTGGCGCGCATGCCGGCCGATGCCGTGGTGGCGGTTACGGGTGTAGCTGGTCCTGATCCCGACGAAGACGGCAATCCCGTGGGCCTGGTCCACATCGCTGCTATCGCGCGCGGCGGCCGGGAGTTGCATCTGGAGCGCCAATTCGGTCAGAAATCCAAGCAGGAGATCTTGCAGTGTACTCTCCGCGACGGCCTCACCCTCTTGGCCGAACTCGTCGCGGCATGATGAAAAGGAGCAAGCACGTGCCCAGTCCAGGCAAGCCCAAGACCGAGAAGTCTCAGCGCTCGCGCAAAGGTCCCGCCGAGCTTGGGACAAAGGACAAGTATCAGGGCGAAGCGGCCAAAGGCCGGCAACGGCAGAGACAGCACGATGCCGATCGTCCTGATCGCGGTGGACCGCAGGGGCGCAAAGACAAGGATTTCCAGCGCAAGTTTTGAGGGGGCCTGTAGGCCTGATGGCGACGGGCGAGCGAGGCCTCGCTCGCGCCGTTATCGGCGGCTGCCCGCCGCAAGACGACCCTGAATGCTACCGCCGGTGTCCAACAATAGCTTGCGGTGGCTTTCACACGTTGATGCGTGGCTGGTACTCGGGAGCCGTCGCGCGCAGCGCCCTGAACACAGTGGCGGGATTGCAGCCAAGCTGCCGTGCGATCTGGTTCGGTGTCATGCCTTCGGCGTGCTTCTGCTGGATGACGGTCGGATCGAAGCGCACCTTGCCGCCCTTGAACACGCCCTTGGTTTTGGCAAGCACGATGCCTTCCCGCTGACGCTCGCGAATGCGCCCGCGCTCGAACTCGGCGATGCCTGCCATCACCGTCAACATGAGCTTGGACGCTGGATTGTCGGTGTTGGCCCAGGGTTCTGCCAGCGACACGAACTTGACGCCGCGCTCGCCGAGCTTGGTGATGATCGTCAGCATGTCGAGCGTCGAACGGGCCAGGCGGTCGAGCTTGGTGACGACCAACGTGTGACCTTCGGCGATGAGATCGAGCAGGAGCGCCAGTTGTTCGCGACCGGACAATACAACATCACCAATGAAAGAGCTGGCAGAAGGCGGGTGCAAAGTGAGCCGTGGTGCAACCCGCAATTGGCCGTGCGAGTTGACCGCTGCCGACATCGAGGGTTTAGCCGGATTGCCCTTTCCCTCGATCCTGATCTGATGGGGCTAGCCCGGTTAAATGTGCACGTCGCGCAGTCCGGGGCAGGAGGGGCATAGGGGCGAACATCTCCACGTATATCCCATGAATTGTTAGGGGCCAGGGCGATGTTCCCTGGGGAACAGCCCACGGCTTCGTGATTGTGGTCTCCTCCACGGTGTCAACCTGCTTTGAAGGGATCCGGCCATGAGCATCGAGACAGCAGTGCTCGCCCTGGTGGTGTTCGGTGGAGCCGCCGCAGTGATGATCCTCTCACTTGTCTGGGCGAAGTGTGCCGACGAGGCGCGCCGCATGGTGCACGACGACCGGCAGCATCACTACGGAAGCGAGATGCAATGAGGACCGCCAGGAACGTGGTCGGCCTTCTGCTGCACGCCTGCGTCATGGGTGCCAGCTTGCGGCTCGATTACGCACGGCACCGTGCAGGGCTCCCTCCAGAATGCTGCTAGACGAGCCTGCGGTGCCGGTGATCGGCTGGCCGATCAGTGTGTCGTATGGGCGATCATCACCGTGACAGTCGTGGCCTTGCTGTCTGGAGTTTCGCTCACAGCGTAGACGGCTGCTCCGAGCACGGCCGACAGCGACACAGCCAGGATGGCAATCGAAAGCATGATGGACTGCATGGTCATCTCGAACGTCGATACGCTGCACGACGGGATGGCCGTAGAACACACCGCTGCTGTTGCCTGTTCCGGAGACGCCAGCGGGAGCTGTGGATAACCCGAGCAACCCTTGGCATTGTGGCTGAGCGCCGCGTCAGAACTCGTCGTCCTTGCGTGGGGCAGCCCTCCAGCGCCGGGGGCGCTTTACCCGACTTTCTGCGCGGCGAGACACTCGGGGGAGCAGGCCAGCTTGGCGGCTTCCTTGAATAGCGGCAGCACCTCAAGGCGCTGACCTTCCCAGCGCACCCTTTGCCAGCACTTGCTTCTTCTCGGCCGGAAACCTGGGTGCAAAGCCCGGATCGCGCGCGACAATGTTGTGGTTGTTATCAACGATCACGGTGTCGGTGGTCGTTGATGACGATTCATCAGGTCTGTGCCGACGTTGCCGTCGCTCGGCCCGAAGGAGGGACAGGAAGGGCCCTGGTGGCCAAGGCGACGATGGTGAAGCCCAAGGCAGAGCCCGCCTCCACTACCGCGGCCAGAAGCAGAGCCAGGCTCACCCGCACGAAGGACTCCTCAACGCCCACTAAGTGCGCCAAGGCGGTTGCCTGCGGATCAGGTTCACCGGGACCGGACTTCGCCGTCCGCAAGCCCTCGCGCTCGGCGGCCAGGCTTTGCTCCAGCCGTTCGGCGACTTCGGCGACGGCCAACTCTCGGCGCAAGCTGACGACAGCCGCACAGCCGGCATAGCTTTCTGGAAGCGTGATGGCGGTGCATTCCTTCGTCCTAGCCCAGACGGAGCGGGCACGTTGGCCGCTGCCAAGTCGGCCTTCACGACGGCGACTGGCCGGGTGGTGCCAATCGCCGTCAGTTGGCTTTCCGCTCGGCCGATCGTCGCCATCGAACCCTGTGACGCCGCGCTTTGCATCGTTCGGTCGGCGTTGACCTGGCTACGGCTGTCGACGGCAAAGCCCATGGCCGAGCAGGCCGACCAGCTCAGGCAACCGAGCCACAGCACCGCGCCGGCGATGGCCAAGCCGCGATGGCATCGCCGCCAAAGGTTGAGGACCAACAGCGGCAGCGCGGCTTTCAAGACGTCGACAGCGACACTGGCGCCGCCGAGCGCCATCTGATCAACCCGATCGGCGCCGAGAGACATGCCGAACTTCAGGTTTGCCAGCGCGCTGATACCGCACAGCGTTGCTGCCGCCGCATACGCAAGCCATCGCAGAAGCCGAGATTGAGCTGGACTTGAAATTCCGGCGGCGGGCATCTGACCGGGTTAGCCGCAAGAGTGCCGGCGCGCAAACCCGAGTGGCAGACACCGACAAGCGAGCCCTTTGGCCGCCAGGCGCCGCCTTCGAGTTTCGAGACACCGGGCCCAGCCTTCGCCACCAGGATGATTTGCGCGGGCGTGTGTTGGGCTTAGCAGGGGGTGTTTTCGCGAACGACGATAGCTGCCTAGAACGGGCTCAGAACGGGGCTGGGAGAGACACTAAATGCCCGAGGTGTTGCAGCGCCGGACAAGCCAGGGGAACAGGGCGGTCTAACGCCAACAGCCAATTACCATCAGGCCGTCTGGGGCGGTGCGATCGCGGCCATTCACAGTGCTCGGAACCAACCGTGTTCTGTCACGTTGGCGGAGTAGGTCCACTCCATCCGCAAATGCTCGTAGCGGAGATAACGCGACACAAGTTTGGAAGCCAAAGGGTCGCTGCGGACTTCACGTACACAGTGAGGACCGAGCCATGTTTAGTCACGCGTACACGGCACCTACTAGTGACAGTCAGCGCAACCGCCAAGGAGTTCTTGGAGGCAGCCGAATTCTGATCGTGGAAGACGAGCCCCTCATGGCGGTCGACTACCACTTTCAGGTTCACGACATGGGCGCGATCCCGGTCGGCTATAAATCAACGAATAGTGCCGCTCTCGACTTTCTCGCGAGCAATGCGGTCGACGCGGCCATTGTTGACTACGTGCTCAGAGACGGAAAGAGCGAACCGATCATGCGATGCTTGCTTGAGCGCAGCATTCCATTCGTCGTCATCACCGCCAACCAGCCAGAGATGCGACAGTGGATCGGCCTCGTTCCTGTGCTGGATAAGCCGGTCTCGCCGCTCGATTTGCGCACCGCACTTTTTGGACTTCTCGTTCGGCGTGGCGAGACGGCACGGCTTGAACACAACTCGTAAGGTTACCCCATCCGCTTCGATCACTTTTGCAACTTCTCGGGGCTGAACTGGTTGACACGTTGGAGCTCAACTGAGGGCTTCGCGGCTAACGGAGGTTTGCCATGTCGCTCAAAGCAGGAGCAAGTATGGCTGCTTTAATCGCAGTGGTAGGTTTTTCTCCACTGGCCATGTCTCAGACCCCGCCTGCCCAGCGAGATGCTGCGCCGACTGCAAGGCCTAACACAGATGTAAAGCGTGAGACCCCCAAGACCCCGGTCACCGGTCAAATCCTAATGCAGGAAGAGAACACGATCCTCGCCCGGGACCTCATCGGCCAAACGGTCTATGATCCTGACAATGCCAAGATCGGCAGCATTAGCGACCTTATCCTGAGTAAGGACGGCATGACCGTTCAGGGCTTCGTCATCGGTGTCGGCGGCTTTCTCGGCATCGGTGAAAAGGCCGTCGCCTTGAAGCTGGATCGTCTGAAGATGACGCCAGAGCAAGATGCTTCGCTGAAGCTCGTGATGGACATCAAAAAGGAGGAGCTGACGAACGCTCCGACTTTCAAGTCGAAGAAGGAGCAGGAGCAGGAGAAGCAGGCCGAGCGTGCACGTAGCCAACCGCCTGCCCAGCCTGGATCGCCCAGCCAGCCGAAAACGAACTAGCCACCCAGATTGGAACTGAGATCATTTGGCAGGGTGCTTCATTGCCATGTGGAGCGCCCTGCCGCTTCTGTGTCATCCGCGATAACGTCATGCAGAACCGCGCTGCACTCCCTTACATCTTGAGCAACGAGACCTTGGCCACATGTTCAGTACTTCATGGCACTTCGCCCACATGCCGGAAAAACGACGCTGGATGATCTTGGTTTCGTGCAGAGCGTATGGTGCTTGGTTCGTTAAAGAGCACCCCGGGAATTCGATGCAAGTGGCAACAGAATCATTGCTTCTCGTTGGTACATATAGGCTACCGCCGCCGATCCCCTCGGACGGCGGTTTCCTCCTCTCAAGGCGCCCCTTCGCTCCGGGCGCCTTCTTTTTTCCCGTGCGAGGATGACGGTCGCCAGACACGGTCAGTGGCACTGCTTCCATGCGATGCTTGCAGTCCCGTGACACGGCAGGTTGAGTTTCGAAAGCCGCCAAAGATGATCACGTCTGGTTGCGATGACACGTCGGACCCTCCCGATTGGCACTACAAGGTCGAAGAGCATGACAGAGCTATTCGTCTAACGGTGATCGCGGTTGTCGCAACTGTGTTCGGAACAACTGCCGGGCGCGTGGTTGCTGTGGAAGCCGAGAACGCGCTCGCGGCGATTCTCGCCGGCACGTATGTCGGTGCGGGCGTCGGCCTGCACGGGCAGGCGGATCTCCTCAAGGGCGGTTGCAGCAACGCGAAGTCGTCATCTGACAAGCGCTTGAGGGTGAAATCGGCGGCCTGGCCGGTGACCATTTGCAGATTGAACCGGCTTTTATGCCCGAAAGCGACCCCAAGTCACCGTCACGCGCGTTCCAAGAGGCACGCGCGGATAAAGGTCGAGCACGTCGCGATTGTACAGTCGAATGCAGCCCTTGGATGCGGCCGTGCCAATGGTCCAGGGCGCGTCGGTTCCGTGAATGCGAAACATGCTGGCGCCGAGATAGAGGGCTCTGACGCCCATAGGGTTTTGCGGATGACCGCCCGGCATGTGAACCGGTAAGCGCGGATTCTCTCGCCGCATCTCGGCTGTTGGCGTCCACGCCGGATTGACGCGCTTGTCAGATACCCGCGTCACCCCGGCCCAACGGCTCTTCTCGCGTGGAATGGCTATTGGGTAACTGATGGCTTCCCCACGACGGTGCACCCAGTACAGGCGCCGGTCGCCGAAGCTGACAATGATCTGGCCCGGCGTGTGGCGCGGATGGAATGGCACCACTTCGCGCGCTCCGCCTTCGTCCCAAAGGAACGACAGGAGGCTCTGGGCCAAGCTTGGAGTGGGCGTTGCGAGAACGGCGAGAATACTCGCGAAACAGGCAGCCGCAAGCTTAAGCCAAATCGTTTCAGCCACACGAGCGAAAGTAGGACGCATTTCGGGCTGGTGTCCGCGTGTCCCTCAAGTCCGAAGTGCCAGCGAGCCAGCCGTTGGGCTCGCTGGCAGCGTGGCGATAGCGATTAAAATTTGAGGCTGAGGCCCGCGCGCAGGGCATGAAACGTGACATCGCTGGTGTCGATCGAGTTCACGCTCGTGCTGCGGAAGTCTCCATCGCCAAGATCGGTATAGCGGTACTCGATGCGAGCCGTCACCCGATCCGTGAAAGCCTGCTCGATGCCTCCGCCCACGGTCCAGCCATGTCGGACATCGCCATAGGAGGCGAAAGGCGGATCGCCAGGGCCCGTCGCCTTGGTGACCTCGACGTTGCCGAATGCCCAACCGGCTGTCGCATAGAACAGTGTCCGGTCATGCGCGATGCCCAACCGACCGCGCACTGATCCAAGCCAGTCAACCTCAGTCTGGTGGGTGAAGCCGAGCGTGCCTATACCGGTGCCATTGATGTCGGCGGCTTCAAGGTCAGCCTCAATGCCGAACACCCAACGCCCATGTTGCCAGTTGTAGCCTAGGTGGCCGCCACCGAGCACACCATCGGCGTCGTAGGCGTAGGACTGGTCAAACCCCCCGAGGGGACCGGACTGGGCATCAACATCCGCCCAGCCGTAGCCAATCTGTGCGCCGATGTAGAACCCAGTCCAGGAAAATACGTGAACGGGAATTGGCTCATCCTTGATGGACCCTCGCCGGGGATAAGGGCCCAGGTCGGCTGCAAAAGCTGCAAAAGCAGATGTGGCCAACAGCCCGAGGGACAATCCAACGCTTGCTGCGCGTGCCCGCATGACGCTACCTCCAGGTTGCACTTGCAGCGATGGCTATCACTGGAGGCCGCGGCGGTGGTGGTATCTGCGCAACAGCTTACGAGCCGGCAGCTAAGAAATGGAACTCGATACGGGAAGCGATCGCTGGATATCAAGACGCCTTACAGAACGTCTTGGTGACGTTCACCTCTCCGAAGTCTCCCCGGGTTCCCTGTAAAAAGGGATAGGTGCAGCATTTACTGGGTCGAAACCATAGTCCGGGAACGGATTGTTTTCAATTGTCGCCACATGACGATGAGCCGGAAGCGCTGCATGAGCTCTTGGAGATGCGGCGTGGTCTCATCGGGAGTGGCGAGGCCGTAGAGCCTCGGGTCGAGGTCGCCTTTATGCGAATTGCACGGGTGGCAGGAGAGGACGCGGTTGGTAGCGTGGTTCTTGCCGCCGTTGGCCCTGGGAATGAAATGGTCTGCCGTGGCCTGGGTGTAGGAAAGTGGAGCGCGACAGTAGAAACAGCGCCCGCCGAAGGCGAGCATGAGCGACGCACGATATGACATTGGAAGCCCCCGCTACCAACTGACTGAAACTAATCACCGCATGCGGAGGGTTGAATCAGATTGTGGCGGAACTCGGTGCGGAATTGAGGCTCATTCAAGACCTTCAGGTGGTTGGAGGAGCTGTGTTGCTGTGCGGGCACGCTCCGAAACCGGCCGTTGCGATGACGACAGGGCGATGCGTACTCCAAACCCAAGCCGCCTTATCGAATGTGGGTTCGCACAGCAGAGTCGATCGTGGTCCGGATCTAGCGAGCCGAACTCATGAAGGTTCGGAGAGCGTGAGCGGCAGCCACTGCAGCGCAACCGCGGCACAAGGTCGATGGCCACGAAAGTCTCCCCATAGCGGGCAATAAGATTGGCAGGATGGATGAGACGCCGGTGTTTGCATCGGCGGCACACGGCGATAAGCGCCCTCTTCGCACGCACGAGATCGCCAAGAGTTCGCCCCCCACCGCGTTCACGGGCATAGCGATTGCCGGGCCGCATTTCATGGGGGGCTTTCATAGGTGGCACCATCAGTGAAAATCCCGGCTCCTGGGCTTCCAGGAGCCTTCGCGGTGCACCTTCTCAAGGTTGGGAAGCTGCGCTTCGCCCTCGCCAAGGGCCCGCAGCCGGTCGGAAAGATCGATCAGTTCGTTGGCGATGACATGAATGACAAGGCCTTCGCGCTCGATACGCCCGCGCACCTCAAGGAACTGGGACGTCATGACGGTGCGGCGGTTCTTTGCAAACACCTTGGGCCAGACGACGACGTTGACGATGCCCGTCTCGTCCTCCAGCGTGATGAAGATAACGCCCTTGGCCGTGCCTGGCTGCTGGCGGACCAGCACAAGGCCTGCGACCCGCGCGTAGCGGCCTTTTTGGCGCTCGTCCCAGTGCTCGGCGCTCGTGATCACACCGCGGTTTGCAAGCTCATCGCGGAAGAAGGCGACGGGATGCGCCTTTAGGGAGAGCGAGATACTCGAATAGTCATGCACCACATGCTCGCCGAGCGTGGTCTGTGGAAGGGCGACAGGCTTTTCATCGAACAAATCGCCCGTGCCAGACCAGGTCATGAGGGAGTCCTTTGATGCGATCGCTCGCTTGGCTCGGGCCTGGAGCGTCCCGCCACTGAGGCCCTTTACGGCCCACAGAGCTTGGCGGCGATCGAGGCCGATCGAACGGAAGGCGTCCGCATCGGCGAGGCGTTCGACGACGCTGACCGGCACGCCACTTCGCATCCAGACCGAGGCCACATCCGCATAGCCCTTGCCACGCGCTGTCACGATTTGGGTCGTGACCTTCTCGGGCGCGCCCGAGACGAGGCGAAGGCCGAGGCGCACGGCGCGGCGCTTCATCTCGGGATCGCTGGATGGCTCCAGCGTGCAATCCCAATCGCTGCGATTGACATCGGGATGCAGGACTTCGACCTGGTGCTCGCGGGCGTCGCGAACGAGCTGCGCAGGTTGATAGAAGCCCATCGGTTGGCTGTTCAGGATGGCCGCGCAAAATACTTCCGGATAATGGTGTTTGATCCAGGCGGAGACATAGACGAGCAGCGCGAAGCTGGCCGCGTGGCTCTCCGGGAAACCATATTCGCCGAAGCCCTCGATCTGGTTGAAGCACCGCTCCGCAAAGCCAGGATCGTAGCCGTTGCCGATCATGCCAGCTGATGAACTTCTCGCGGAACGAGTGAATAGTGCCGACATTTCGGAAGGTCGCCATGGCGCGGCGCAGGCGGTCGGCTTCGCCCGGCGAGAAGCCGGCCCCGACAATCGCAATCTGCATGGCCTGTTCCTGGAAAAGAGGCACACCAAGCGTTTTCGCGAGCACGGCCTCCAGTGCCTTCGAGGGATATTCAACGGTCTCGGCGCCGGAACGCCGACGCAAATAGGGATGCACCATGTCGCCCTGAATAGGCCCCGGGCGGACGATCGCGACCTCGATCACAAGGTCATAGAAGCAGCGGGGCTGGAGGCGCGGCAGCATCGACATCTGCGCGCGGCTTTCGACCTGGAACACGCCGACCGAATCCGCCCGGCACAGCATCTCGTAAACATCAGGATCTTCCGGCGGCACGGTCGCAAGGGTGAGTGCCTTGTCATAGTGGGTGTTGACGAGATCAAGCGCTTTGCGAATGCAGGTCAACATGCCGAGCGCCAGGACATCGACCTTCAGCATCCCAAGCGCGTCGATGTCGTCCTTATCCCATTCGATATTGGTCCGGTCTTCCATGGCGGCGTTGAGGACGGGCACGGTCTCATCAAGACGCTCGCGCGTCAGCACGAAGCCGCCGACATGCTGCGAGAGATGGCGCGGAAAACCGAGCAGTTCGCGCGCAAGCCCGATCGCCTGGCGCAGCACAGGATTGGCCGGATCAAGGCCTGCTTCCCGCACGTGCTCCTCTGGTATCTCCCCCTCACCTAGGCCCCAAATCAATCCGGAAAGGCCGGCCGTTACATCCTCCTTGAGGCCCATGGCCTTGCCGACTTCGCGGATTGCCATGCGCGGTCGGTAGTGAATGACCGTTGAGCAGATGGCGGCGCGCTCACGCGTGTAGCGATCGTAGAGGTATTGGATCACCTCCTCGCGGCGTTCATGCTCGAAATCAACATCGATGTCGGGCGGTTCGCGCCGCTCGGCCGAGATGAAGCGCTCAAAGAGAACGTTGATGCGGGTTGGATCTACGGCAGTGATGCCAAGGCAATAGCAGACAGCACTGTTGGCGGCCGATCCCCTGCCCTGGCAGAGAATCTCCTTCTCTTTGGCAAAGCGCACCACGTCATAGACGGTCAGGAAATAGCGGGCATAGTCGAGTTGCTCGATGAGCCTCAGTTCCTTCGCGACCAAGGCGCGCACATTCTCAGGTATGCCGTCTGGATAGCGGCCCTCGGCCAGCCGCCAGGTCAGCTCCTGGAGATAGGCCTGCGGAGTTTTGCCGGCCGGGACAGGTTCATCCGGATATTCGTAGCGAAGCTCTTCGAGATTGAATTTGATCTGGTCCACGATCTCAACGGAACGGGCAAAGGCCTTAGGGTAGGACGCGAAGAGGCGCGCCATCTCCGCGGCGGGCTTCAGGTGCCGCTCGGCATTGGCCTCAAGCCGGTAGCCTGCCTCAGCGATGGTGCACTTCTCGCGGATGCACACGAGTACGTCGGCGAGCGGTTTTCGAACGGGATGGTGATAAAGAACGTCGTTCGTCGCCAGCAGCGCGGCACCCGACCGGGTCGCGAGTTCAGCCAGCGTTCCAAGGCGCGTGCGCTCGTCGCCCCGGTACCCGAAGCGCGCCGCCAAATACACGCGGCGCCTGGCCGTGCGCGCCAACATCGAGAGCTGGTCGGAAAATGCTTCCGACAGCACAGATGGCGGGATGACAATGAAGATCTGTCCTTGTGAGGCTGCACGCATCTCCTCGAAACTGAATTGGCATTGGCCTTTCTGCGACCGGCGATTGCCGAGCGTGAGGAGCCGGCACAATCGGCCGTAAGCCGCACGGTCAGTCGGATAGCAGACAGCTTCAAAGCCGTCGGTTGTGATCAGTCGCGCGCCGACGACAAGGCGGATGCCAGCCTCCTTGGCTGCGGTGTGGGCGCGGACAACGCCGGCCAGAGTATTGCGATCGGCAACGCCGATGGCCGCAAGTTTCAGCTCGGCGGCCTGGCCGACGATCTCATGCGCGTGTGACGCGCCGCGCAGAAAGGAAAAATTCGTGCAGGCGACGAGTTCTGCGAAACCGCTCATGCGAACACCCCATGCACGAACCATCGCGGGGTAGGGCCGTCGCCATATAGACCGTCGCGGAAAAGCCAGAAGCGGCGGCCGCTCGTATCCTCAACGACGTAGTAGTCCCGCTGCTGCGGCTTCTCTTCGCCGCCACCATTCTGGCGTGATGCGCTCGGGCCCGTCTGCCTCTGCGACCAGGTGCGTGACGCCTCGCCACCGAAAGCGGCGCGGAGGACCGTGCGGGATCAAAGCCGTCACCTCGGCCGCCTCCGGCTGTCGCAGAAGCAGCAAAGGGCGCGGCGCACTCGGTGCATTATGCGCGGCTTCTCCAGGCAGTTCGGCCGGCTGCTTGTTTGTGAGTTGCGGCATCACGGCCCGTTCGGACCGCTCAGGCAGATGACTTTGCTGCGGATGGAGTTGGTACACGGCGCCGGCGCCAAGGCGTTGCTGCAAGCGATCGATGAGACAGGCCAGCCCATCCGGGGTGGGCTCGCAGTCATCCACGGTCAACGACGCCTGCCGGGCCGAGAGCGGCTCTGCTGCCACCACATGAAGCGCAGCAGCCTCAAACCCGAAATCGGCATCAAGCTCGGAGCCGAGGCCTTCCAGGCGCAGGGCGATCAAGCGGAGGATGTGTTCGGGATCGCGGCTGGGGGCCGCTAGTCCAAGTTCAATTTTCGTGACCTGCCCATCCACGCGAAACAGCAGGAGTTGAAGTGCCCGCATGCCGGCATCGTTGGCCGCAAGCAGCTTGGCAACCTCTATAAGCAGCCGCTTTGCTGCTTCCAGCACATGCTCCGCGCTCATGATGGGTTCGACAAACGTCGCCTGAACACGATAGGCAGGCGGAGGCACGACTGTGATCAATGGTTCGGGCGCACGGCCAAGGGCCTGATCCAGGCGTTGCAGAAACTCAGCCTCGAACCTTGCCGCGAAAGGCGCGCGGGGTTGATCGATGACATCGCCAATGCGCCTTAGGCCTAACCGGCGCATGAGCGAACGAGCGCCTGCGGACAGCCTCAACCCCGCCAGTGGCAAGGCCGCGAGCGCTTGCTTCTCTGCTCCTCGACGCACAACGGCCCGTTCAACACGTCCGTAGCGAGCGATGGCCCAGGCCGCGCCCGCCGTGTCTGCGACAGCCAGACGAGGTACAAGCCCAAATGCACGCAATCGGGCATCGAGGTCCTGCAACAATCGCTTGCTCGCCGCCGAACAAGTGGGCGCATCCAGCAATGTCGAGAAAGAGACCATCCGCACCGCTTGCTGCATCCCACGCGGCAACGATCGGAGAGTACCGCATGGCCCACAGCGCTAGCCTCTGCAGGGCGTCGGCGTCTGCGCCTGGATCCGTGTCACGCGTTTGCAGGGTGAGGACTTTTGAGCGAGCGTTCGAGAGCAGGTCGCCGACAACGAGCCCACTTCGTTGTGCCGCACGGTTGAGCGCCATTACGCGCGCGCCGCCAGTTCCAGGCGCGACGAGGACAAGCGGCAAGGATGGATCGATGGCGTCAGCCGGCGCGGCGAAGGCCTGCGCCCGCATGAGGCGTGCGATCGGCCACGCCTTCAGCCAGACAGAAACGATGCGTGACATGGTTCCACTCAACAAGCCACTGACCGGGACAGCCGTTGCGACAGCGCTCAAGAGTCAGATGCCATCGCGCGTGGGTAAGTGCACCGAAGGCGTTGCGTGCGGCGGGCGCCGCCTTCACGGACCACCGCGTGGCGGCAGCGTTTGTTCCCTGGGCGCCTGCCATGCGCAGCATCACGAGCGGCACAGCCTGCGCTTCGGCCGCCAGGTTCAATCTTCGGCTCACGGTCAGATTGAGGTCGGCACTATTGGCGCCCATCACGATCGATGGCCGCGCATCGGAGCGAAGCGCTTCCTCCATGGCCCACAGCGCATCCTTGTCGTTACGCGCTTCGACCAACACGAGCCGGCGCGGCTCAACGCCCAGGTGGCGGAGCCCTTGCGAGAAAGGTCTGTCGAAGTCCTTCAGGGCCCTTTGCGTGGCGACAAAGACGGCGGGACCCTTACGGAGCCTTTGGGCTTCAACCAACAAGGCAAACCCAAAACCGAAGGCGGAGGGCCGGTCTGCGTAGGATGCAGAAACGATCTCGTGCAGCACGCCCGCCGCCAGGCCAGGTTCGGGCAAGTGCCTGTGGATTTCTGGGAGGGTTAGAGACAGGAGAAGGCCTTTGCCGGACCGAGCCTTGCGTTCGATGCGGGCGATCGCGTGACGCAGTTCCGCAAGGCGTGCCTGCCGCGGATCAGGAGCGGTCGAAGCCTGAAGTTCGGATAGCCTGCCGACGTCGCGGCAGACCGCATGTAGAACGTGGGGCATCTCAGAATACTCAAGGAAATCAGGGTCCCCATCCTAGAACAAATGAAGAACAAGTCAAGCGCGGAAAACCACGCGCCTGATAGCGCACGCGACTCTCAGGGGTATGGAAGTCGAAAAACGAAGGCCGCCGAGGCGCTGCATCCAGGGCAGCGTCTGATAGGCGTTGATCTATCCGCAACGAGACACCACTACATATAGTGGTCCCAACGTCTCGCGTATCGCAGGTTCCCCATGCCCCGCGCCTACTGGAAGGGCTTTCTCAAGCTCTCGCTCGTCTCGATCCCTGTCGAGATCTTCAATGCCGTCGAAAGCGGTTCCGAGATCTCATTCCGCCAGATCCACAAGCCTTCCGGGCGGCGCATCAACTACGAGAAGGTGGTGCAGGGCATCGGCAAGATCGACAACGCCGACATCGTCAAGGGCTACGAGGTCGACAAGGATGTCTACGTCACCCTCGACCCCGAGGAGATCGACGCCGTCAAGCTGGAGAGCAAGAAGACCTTGGAACTGGCGCGCTTTGTCGACGCCAAGGACGTCGATTACCGCTTCTTCGAGCGGCCCTACTTCCTGACGCCGTCGGACGACATGGCCATGGAAGGCTATGTCGTCATCCGCGATGCGCTACGTAAGACTGGCAAGATCGGCCTGGGGCAGTTGACGATCGGCGGTCGCGAATGGCTGGTGGCGGTGGCGCCGCTGGAAGACGGCCTGGTCATGGAGATGCTGCGCTACGCCAACGAGCTGCGGGACCCGGCGGAGTACTTCGACAAGATTCCGGCCATGAAGCCCGCCAAGGAGCTGACCGAACTTGCCGTTCAACTCATCAACAGCAAGTCCGGTCCGTTCAAGCCCGAGGAGTTCCAGGATCATTACGGCACGGCCTTGCGGGAGCTCGTGGACAAGAAGGTCAAAGGCCAGAAGATCATTGCGGCGCCGGAGTCACCCCGCGATGGCGGCAAAGTTGTCGACTTGATGGAAGCCTTGAAGCGCAGCATCGGCGACTCGGGTAAGAGCAAGAAGGTCGCCAGTTCGAAGAAACGGGCATAGCGGGCAAAGATCGTGACGTCTCCCATACGCAAACGCTTGGAATTCGATGCGGAGACTTGGCATGCCCTGCAGCTGTTCGGGCGGGACAGCATGAAGTCATTGCAGGAATTGGCGGACGAGGCATTTCGCGATCTGCTGCGCAAGCACCAGCGCCCGGTGACGCTGAAGGACGCCCTACGTCAGAGCGCGCGCCGATTGCCGGCTAACGACGACGCAGCCCCCATGGCCAAGCCAAAGGCTCGCAAAAAGTAAATGTAGCCTGCCTGCGTGCGTCGATCGTACGCGGCCTAGACGAGAGTTCGGGCCAGAGGGCACTTCATTTTTTATTTATAGTTTTTCGAAGGCCCTCGCCGTCATGGTAGAGCACGTGAATTTGCCCATTCGGATCGCTCCGGTCGTCTGCCCCATTCGCGCGCCAGCACTTGTACCTGTGCATACCCCCGCCTGCGGCCTTCAGTTAACAGCCTCCCGTAGTACGGTAATATGCATGGAACAAAATGGGAACATATAGAGGACAACATGGGGAAGGTGGAAAAGCAGCGGATCTCGGCGGTCTGTATGCTGGAGCGCCTGGGTTTCAAGTTCGACGGTGAGCATTGGGTCGGCGGCGTACCCGCCATCGTGCCGGAAGCTGACGCCCTGCACGGGCTGCTGATGGACCGTGCCGAAGCGCTGGCCGGCGGCACTGACAACTCGCCTGAGAGTGACGAACTTCGGGCCGTAGCCCATGCGCTCGATGCCTACGAGGCCAAGCGTTGGCCCGGCGGTCGCATCGACGGCGGCAAGGGTTGAAGCACGATGTGCAATCTCTTGTCTGATTGCGGTTGTGGGCGCAATGGTCCAGCCGCTTGCTCATCTTCGACCCGCAAGGCTCGCTCTTGTCTCCGAGGTCGGCTCACAGGGCGCCTCAAGATGGTGGTCCGAAGGCGAAGATGCTGCGATCTACTACCGCGTGCTGAAGCACACAGATTGCAGCGCAGTCATCTCAACCTCGTCCTCGCGGGACGTCGATCCGCCGAAGCGGAACTTAGAACGCCGTCAGCTCATGCAGGAACCTCGTCTTTGCGCGACCAGCGGAACTCGGTGCCATCAGCCCCAGATTCGATGAAGCACCACAGCAAGTTTGCGCGCGACAGCAACAATGGCGCGTCTTAGGCCGCGCCGCTTAGCAACGGCCATGCCCCAGGCTTTCAGCGCAGACCAACGCGGGTTTCGCGTAAGCACAACTAGCGCCGCTTGATACAGCGCCGTTCGCATGGTGCTGTCGCCGCATTTAGAAATCCGACCGTTGTAGTCGGTCTCGCCAGAAGCGTACTTGCGCGGAGTAAGTCCAAGATGAGCACCAACGTCGCGTGATCGATGGAATCGGTACCGGATCATCAATTGTCGTGACGTACGTGATGGCCACGACAGGCCCAACGCCGGGAACTGTCATCAGCCGCCGACAGGTCGTGTCCTCTCGCACAGCGGCCAACATCAGCTTGTGCAGCACCACGTATTGCTCGCGGAGTGCAGCGCGGGCAACCAACATCGGTCGCATCATTGCCAGCAGTTTCGGCTTGCCTTCAACAAGCTCAAGGGCTCGCCTTTCAAACGTCGCGTCCGTGATGCGGCCGGCGAGCTTGATCCCAAACACGCGAAGGGTGCCACGAATTTCATTCTCGATATCGATCTTCTTCGATAGCAACGTTTTTCGATTGGTCAGCAGCATCTTCAGTTCCTGGCTGCCCGCGCTCTTCATGTGTACGGGGGTGTACCAACCAACACGCATCGCCTGGGCGATCGCCCGAGCGTCATTGCGATCGGTCTTCACGGGCATTGTCTTTGTGACACTGCGGAGCCGTCGACGGATCTATGCAGATGGCAGCGAAGCCGAGTTTGCAGAGCTCGATACAGAGCCAGCGGGCAACGCCACCGATCTCGAGCCCAACCTTCTCAAAAGGGAGATTCATCTTTCCAAGCCAGGTGCCGATTGCCTCGGGATCTGACATCGCTTTCCCTTCGCGGGCGATGACACCGTTTTCATCGACAACGCAAATCGACGTCTCCTGCAGCGATACATCCAGTCCAACGAAATGCTTCACGACTACGCTCCCCTGTCTGCGAGCCGGCACACGCTAGCTCTCCTTGCCACAGACTGGACCTATCGAGAGCAACCGCAATCACCCCATCTACAGCCTCAACAAGAACAAGAACACGGTCGCGACCATGTTTCGCGTGCCGCACAACCGCACCGTCCACATCGATCCGCTGCCGGGCATCTTTCCCAACTACACGGCACCGGTCGTTCGCCATGCCGCCGACGGCGAGCGCGAGATGGCGCTCATGAGCTGGGGCTTTCCACTGCTGCAGGCCGGCAAGGCGCCGCGGCGGGTCACCAATGTGCGCGACGACAAGATCCTGACCAGCTCATTCTGGCGACCCTCATTCGAGCAACGCCGTTGCCTGGTGCCAGCCACCTCATTCTGCGAGCCCAAGGGTGAAGCCGGCCACGTGGCACTGGTTTGCGATCAAAGGCGATGATGCGCGGCCACTGTTCGCCTTCGCCGGTGTCTGGCGCCGGTACAAGGGGCCGATCAAGAAGGATGGGCCGAGCGTCGAGTTGGAGGTCTACAGCTTTTTGACGACCACACCCAATCCGCTGGTCGAGACCATCAACCACGAGCGCATGCCGGTGCTGCTGACGACCGAGGACGAGTTTGCCACCTGGCTCAACGGCACGCCGACTGAGGCCATGTCGCTGGCGCGGCAATACCCACCCGAGTGCATGCGCATCGTGCAGGAAGGCTTCACGAAGCAAGACATGCTTGAGGCGGCCTGAGGTTCTCAGCCCAATTTGCCACGTTCCCGGCGTTGGTTATCCACGACCAACTCTTGAAAACCACGAAATAGGTGTCGTCCGTTCTTCCGCGGCCATCGCCTCTGGCGTCCACCTTCGGAGAGGCACCTTTTCTCCGTCGTGCACAGCTCGCTCGCATTTCCGTTTTTGGGGGTAAACCAGACGTGCTGAACCAACGAGCACGACGGGAGAAGATGACCCGTTGCAGACTCTGAGTTCAGTGCCGCGATTGCGTCGCGTCTGTCCGTCCGCCGCCAAATTTACCTACAAGGGATTGGCGCGACGCACATATTGTCGAGCCAGGAAGGCCACCGCAGTCAGCGCAACTGCCAAAAGGCCGGCTGCGTAAATCGCCCAGTCGAAGTGGATCAGCAGCACAATGATAGAGACAATGGCCGCCAGCGGCAGGATCGGTAGCCGCCCAACCGCGAACGGCACCCGGAATGGCCGTGGATGATCCGGCATCCGATAGCGGAGGACGATCAAGACGACGTTGACAGAAAGAAACGCCAGCAAAGCAGCAAAGGACGAAATCTCCGCTAGAATTTTCACGCTGCCCGCCGGCAGCAGAACGGCCGCCAATCCGAATGTTAGGAGGGTCGCGATCCAAGGCGTCAGTCGACCGGGCAACACTTTCGCGAAGACGTCTGGGATCTCTCCGTCGCGGCCCATGGCAAATGCCAACCGGGAAGTAGCAATCAGCGTAATCAGAACAGTATTTGCCGTCGCAAAGAGTGCGACCCCGCTGAGGAGATTGCCGGCCCGTGGCCAGACATTCTCAATGGCCGTGGCCAGAGGGGCTTCGCTGGCGGCCAGGTCGGCGGTTGCTGCAATGCTGACCACAGCAATCGCGACCATCACATAGAGTGCTGTCGTGACCCCTAAACTGACGAAAAGAGCCATCGGTAGGTCCCGAGCGGGATCGCGTACCTCTTCGGCCAGATTGGCGACTTCCTCGAAGCCCAGATACACGAAGAACAGCAGGGCAGCAGCTGCCAGCACGGCTGGTTCTGCGCCCGCTGGTTGAGGCGGAAGCCGGACATCGCTCAAGAGCGCTGCCGCAACCACCATCAGCAATCCTGCCACTTCAATCAAAGTGAAGACGATATTCAGCCAGCTCGACTCACGCAGGCCCCAGATGCCCAGCGCAGTGCAGAACGTGAGGAGCAAACCCGCTGCAGCGATCGCCGGCACATCGACAAAGACTCGCAGATAGCCAGCAAATGCCATCGCTACTGTAGCTGCCGTCGCCGCTCCCCCAAGAAGCAGGATCGAACCGACGCTGAATGCGAGCCAATCCGCGCCGGGCCATGCCTTCCTGAGATAGACATATTCAGCGCCCGCTACCGGGAACGATGTTGCCATCTCGGCATATGACAACGCGGTCAGCATCGCCACACCTGCGCCCACGACGAAACTCAGCCAAAGGCTCTGATGGGCCAGACCGGCGGCGCTGCCGATGACGGAGTAAACTCCGGCGCCGACAATCACTCCGACGCTGTAGAAAATGAGCTGGACTGGGCCGAGGACAGGTTTGAGAGATGTAGTGCCCGATGCCCGAGCTGAGCTTCGACTCATTGTCCAGGACTCATTTCTTATCGGCCTCAGCTTGCATCATCGCTTACCGCTCGCAAGTGCTCCCCGGCCGGGTTGAATGCATGCCATTCCGCGTCGACAACATTCTTGATCGTTGCTGGCTATCGAGGCGGCCAGTGGAAACACGCTAGTCGAGTATCCATCATCCTGCGTGGCGGTAATACTGCTAAACCGACGTCTTGTTCGAAGGGTAATCTCTGTGCGCCCGGGCGTTGGCTAGGCTCACAACAGCTTCACCAATCCGCATAGACTGAGCGGGTTGCTTCTTGTGCTGCCGGAGCCACCCATGGTCACCTCAGTCGCTATCGCTCTGTCGCTGCTGCTCATAGCCGCGAGCGTCATCATTCACTACGAGTTCTTGCGCGTGACGTCTGATTTCGCGAACCGCGCCGACATTCCCCGTCGCGCACATATCCTTGTCGTGCTCGCAGGCGTCCTCTTGGCCCACATTTCAGAGGTATCTTTGTACGCGGCTGCGTATTACCTCTGCGAACTATGGGGCGGACTGGGGCGGATCGACGGCGAACTTGAGGGCGGCGTGCTCGACTATTTCTACTTGTCGATCACGACGTTCACTACGCTAGGCATCGGCGATGTTCACCCGCGCGGTAGCTTGCGCATCATCGCTGGCGTCGAATCGCTCAACGGCCTTGTGCTGATCGGCTGGTCCGCGTCATTCACCTATCTCTCAATGGAGCAATTTTGGGAAGACAAGCCTCGCTCGGTGCAGCGGCTTGATAGCTAATACCGTTTGGAATGTTCAGCCTGCACCGGCAGGCTTTGCAGTCCGCGGCATATCGAGCTTGACGTTGCAGACCGCGATCCGGGCAAGGGAGGCGCATCCTGATGTGTCCTCAAATCATCGACTATTGACGGAATGGGGCCGTGAACACCTACTTTGCATTGTTGATTGGTCTTGCGTGCGCGGGAGGCGGGGGCGAGCTGTTCGTAAAGGGGACGGTCGGGCTGGCGAAGGCGGCGAGGATTTCGCCAGGCATCATCGCGGCTACGGTTGCCGCCTTCGCAACGTCGAGCCCTGAACTGACGATCGCGATAAGTTCGGCGCTCGAAAAGAAACCCGAGATCTCCCTCGGAGATGCGCTCGGAAGCAACGTCGTCAATGTCGCCTTGATTCTTGCTCTAGCGCTGCTTATTGCGCCGATCCGCGCTCGCCGTAACAGCATCAAGCGCGATTTTCCCGTGGCACTTCTGCTCCCTGTCGTCATTGCAGTCCTGCTCTTGGACGGGCTCCTATCCAGGCTCGACGGGATGCTCTTGTTGGTCGTTTTTGTTGTTTGGCTCGGAGCCGTCATACGCGAGGCTCGAACGGAGCGCTCGGCGGCAGCAGAAATACTCGGTGAGATGCGACCGCTTCGTGCCTTCGCCGCGGGCGGCGCAGGTCTCTTGTTGTTGGTGGCTGCTGGCAAGTTCATCGTGTTTGGAGCAACTGGCGCTGCCAAGTCATTCGGGCTCAGTGAGTTCATTATCGGAGCGACCATCGTGGCTGTCGGCACGTCGGTTCCAGAACTTGCAACCGCCATCGTCTCTCGTCTGCGCGGACATGACGAGATCGGGCTGGGCACAATACTTGGCAGCAATATCTTCAACGGCTTGTTCATCATTGGCGTTGCATCGACGATCACTCCGATTGTGGTGTCGCCGAAAGTCGCAGCCCCGGCGCTAGTGCTTGGTCTGGCCGCCGTAGCCCTTACCTATCCGCCCTCATCGGGACTAATCGGTCGTTGGCGCGGAGGGGCCCTTTTGGCCGTGTATGCGGCCTACCTGGTGGCAGTGTTCCAACAGGCGTGAACTCGTGTGGCATCATGGGCGGTCAGCCTGCAAGTGCTCAACGCAAGTAGCGTGGCAGAACGCGCAGAACCTTAATCGCTTCCTGGGACGTAGATTGTCAACTTCCGAAGTTGGCAGATTTTGTTGCAGAAGTCGGCAAGCGACCAGACGGGATCGGTCGAGGCAGTCGTCGCGATATCGCTGTCTGCCGCTCGCCCGCATGGGAGCGGCGGCTTCGGCGCTGACGCACGCGACGCTCACGCAACTCACGCAACGCACGCAGCCGCCGGTGGCGGTCTGGCCACCAGCCTGGCGAGGCGGCGTAGGTTCTGGGCGATGGCCGCCAGTGTGAACTCGAACTGCGCTCCGCGAGGTCCGCGCAGGCGAAGCCGGCCGAGCCTGAGGATGCGCTTGAGGTGAGCAAACAGCATCTCCACGCGCTTGCGATCGCGGCAGGATTGCTCGAACGCTTTACTGCCGGCGAGAGCGCGGGCGGCATCGCGTGCGCCCTCGTAGATGCTGCGCGGGATCTTGCGCGCCGGCTCCTTCGGGCAGCATCGCATCTTGAATGGGCACACGTCGCAGTCAAACTTGCTCGCTCTATACAAGAGCTGCTCGACATTCACGATCCTGCCGGTCGTGGTGAGAACCTTGCCCGCCGGGCAGGTGTAGATGTCGCGCGCCTTGTCGAACGTGAAGTCTTCACGTGAGAAGGTACCGTCCTCGCGCTTGGACTTGTCGATTACCGGAATGTGCGGCGCGATCTGCTTGTCGTTGACGAGCCAGTTGAGGTTTGCCGCCGATCCATAGGCCGTATCGGCCGCCAACCGCTCGGGCTTCAGACCGAAGCGCTCCTCGGTGCGCTCGATCATGGTCTTGGCCGCGCCCACCTCGGCCTGGCGGATGGCACGCGAGGCTTCCACATCCATGATGAC
Source organism: uncultured Alphaproteobacteria bacterium (assembly GCA_963806735.1). Classification (GTDB taxonomy): domain Bacteria; phylum Pseudomonadota; class Alphaproteobacteria; order Rhizobiales; family Hyphomicrobiaceae; genus CADEFX01. The sequence continues at coordinate 85,281 of CAWEBE010000050.1, forward strand.
GCCGAACTTCACGTCGATCAGGTAGTTGTCGGCGTAGGCGAAGAACGCCGGTCCGCGCATCGCGCCGGTCCATTGCGCCGCCGGATCGGATGGGGAAACGAACTTCGGCATCACCTCGCTCGCCGCGCCAAAGGCCGCATCGTCCAGCGTTGCCAGGTACTCCTTCACCGCCCGGCTCGCGGTCTGAGCATCGCGCTGCTTGTCCCACTCCTTGCCCGGGATCGATCGCTGCTTGTTGGCGTCCGCCACGATCAGGCTGGCATCGACCGCGAAGCCTTCGCCGCCGACCAGACCCGCCGCAATGCAACTCTCCACGACGCGCTCGAACACGTGGCGGAAGATGTTGCTGTCGCGGAAGCGCTCATTGCGGGCGCGCGAGAACGCCGAATGGTCCGGGATCTTGTCCTCGATGCTCAGGCCACAGAACCAGCGGTACGCTAGGTTCACCTGCACCTCGCGGCACAGCAGCCGCTCCGAGCGGATGGCGAACACGTAGCCGACGATGAGCATCCGGATCATGAGCACCGGATCGATCGACGGCCGCCCGATCGAGGGATAGTGCGGTGCCAGCTCGGCGTACACCCACGACAGGTCCAGCACGCCGGCAATCTCGCGCACGCGGTGATCGACTGGTACCGCGTCATCGAGGCAGAACGAATAGAACAGCTGCCCCTGGTCCCGGTTGTGCCGCCCCATCATCGCCAGCCCCCGCTGCCGCGTCGCCTTCCGGCGCGGTGAATCACGGTTCGCGGCTTACAGCAACCGACTTCTGCAACAAAATCGGCACTTTTGCGACATTGCGATCGGCCGCGCTGACGTGCGATCATGGGGCATGAGCGGACCAAAGATCCGACGCGACCTAAGAGTTGCCAGGCTGTTGATCAAAGCCGCCAATTTATGAGTTCGTGGCCTAGTACACCCCGCCCCCGATACACCTTGCACACCCGACCTCTTAAAGTCAGCCCGCCTTGAGGTTTTGTTCCCGGCATCGGCTTCTCGGAACGGCAACGTCGGTCAATCGCCCGTTAGCGGCACCTTAGTTTCTGAAAACTTGGCGGACCCACTCTGACGTCGTGTCCTGCGGCACTGCTTTGGCGGCGGGTTGCTTCGGGGCAGGGTTCGTCTTCGCATCCGTCTTGGATTTCGTTGGCGCGCGAGATTTATCGGCTTCTACTTTGGATGCGGCCTTTTTGGAAATGCCAGCGCCAGCCCCAGCAGCCGCAGTAAGCTCGGTTGCCTTCGTCGTTTCGGCGACAGCATCGGGACTCTTTCTGGCAAGCGTACCGCTTTCGGACCAGAAGGTGCGGCCGTAAAGAGTTAGCCCCCATAACGCGACGGAAATGAGCGGCAGCAAAACCAGAACTCGAAAGTAGAATGACGACGTCCGTCTGGGCAGGCGTTGATCAACGCGACCTCGGACGAACGCGGCGCTTCTCGTTAGGAGATCGGAAAGCCCGCCGAAGGCCCTCATGAGCACCGCGGGAACAACCGCAGTTGCTGCATGGGCGGATCGCGTTTTGATGGCTGCAGCCGAAGGGAAGGCACGTCCCGCGACCATGTGGGCAGCTGTTCGAAGTGTTGTCCTTAGAGGCGATGACTTGGCCACAATTGCCTGCAGTTCGCGCACGGCATGAACCCCGACTAGGGCGTCTTGCTGTCCCGGTAACAGCGCCGCCGGCACGACCGCACCGAGGGACCGGGCTTCATGCTGAACAACTGGCCGGTTGTGAAGCGGTCGACCTTGCCGAGCAATCTCTGGAGAGGAGGGGACCGGTGCACCGCGTCCTGGGATGTTCAAGTAAGCGTTCTGCGCGCACAACTGCTCGCACAAAACCCAGTTCCTGAGGCCCGAATACCAGACGTAGTCCGTTAGACCAAGGTGCCCACTGGACGCGAGCTGCGCAAAACCGTCATCGGTGAACGGGCCATAAGTGCCCCTGCCGCGCGCGACGAACCATACTCTGTCAACATCACCCTGCACGGCTCATACTCCGAACACTACATAGAAAGCCGCCTCAGCGCTCCAGCGCTAGGTTGGGAATTCGGTGGCAGTGTGGCCATGAACACCGTGTCGGTGGTTAGCGCTGCGATAAATGTCCTGTGTTGCAAGACCGCCAAGGCGCTTGGGCCGACCATGCCGCCGAGGACGCTGCTCGCTCCAGCCGTCGTCGAGTAAGTCCATGTGCGCAACGGCTGGAATTGGCACAAATTGCCCGTTCTTGGCTTCGCGCAACTTAGTCGGCTTTCCGATGCGGATCGGACGTGCAGGGCACGTCACCGGAACGGGGAAATTTGACCCGAACCTAAAGTCACTAACGCGCAGCCGGTGCCGGGCATCATCTCGATCATGGCGCTCAGCTGGCTCCCAAAGCGGTTCTGGGACTACCCGCCCAACCACCCTGCCGCTTGTCGCGCATGTTGCTTCAGCATCAGCACGTCAAATCCGTAAAAGAAGAGGCGATGCCCTCGGCGCAGGTTCGTCTGCGCCTGCTCTTTCGTAAATGCAGCTGCTCCCAAGGCAATCCCTGCCTTGAGTATGGCTTGCTCGGCGTGCTTCACCGCCTCCAGCACGATCGGGGCGTCGAGCTTGCCGGATACGCCCAACTCGGTGGAGAGATCGAAAGTCGCAAGAACCATATAGTCAATTCCCTCGACCTTGCAGATGTCTTCGATGTTGTCGACGGCCGCCTTGGTTTCGATCAGGAGCCCGCAGACAGTCTCACCACCGCGCTTGCCGAGATAATCGAACAGTTCGACGCCCCAACGTGAGTGGGCAGCGAACGGCCCCCAGCCACGCCGACCTTGCGGTGGATACCTAGTGAGGGCCACGCACTCAGCCGCCTCCGCGGCGGTGCGCACCAGCGGAAACAGGATTCCCTCCGCGCCGGCGTCGAGAGCCGGCTTGACAAAGGCTTCATCCAGACGGGGCACGCGGACCCAAGGCGAGCAGGCCGTCCCCGCGGTTGCCGCGATCATCGCGTGTAGATTTTCTGGGCCGATCGGCGCATGTTCTTGATCGATAACCAGCCAATCGGCCCCGGCGGCGGCGAGCGCCTGGCTCACCATTGCCGAGGGGATCATGCAAAGGTACCCACCCAGCGGCTCTTTGCTCTTCTGAATGCGGTCTTTCATGCTCGTCATGACCGTGTTCCCTCCAAGGTTCGATGCGATCACGCGCCAGCATTGCCCTAAGCCGATCAGAAGTCATGAAGCACCAATAAAAAAGCGCAGAAATGTTGCTGAATTAGTTCGAGCGCCCCGATGGTAACGAACTACAAGTTCGCTTCCTTTCGCCTCGACACTGAAGCCGAAGTTCTATTCCGAGGCGGGGCAACGACGCCCCTCGGTCGACGCGCGGTGGCTCTGCTGCGCGTGCTTATCCAGAAACCCGGTGTGCTCGTCTCCAAGGACGCCCTCATCGAGGCTGCGTGGCGGGATCAAACCGTTGAAGAGAGCAATCTGCCCGTTCAGATCGCCGCTGTACGGCGCGCGCTGGGCGAGGAGCCCGGCGGCGAGCAGTGGATTGAAACGCTGCCTCGGCGAGGCTATCGATACGTCGGCCCGGCAGTATCCACCGACGGCACGGAGGCTGCGAGCCTGAAGCCCTCTCGGCACGGCCTCGAACAGGCCGCGATCGCCGTCCTGCCGTTCGCGAATTTGTCCGGGCATTCGGATCAGCAGTACTTCGGCGATGCGATTGCCAACGACATCATCACGGCATTGACGAGGTTCAGGTGGTTTTCGGTTGTAGCCCGCAACTCCAGTTTCGCTTTCAGGGATTCGATTATCGACGTTCGCGAGATCGCGAAACGGCTTGGCGCGCGCTATGTCATTGAGGGGAGCCATCGTCAGGTCGGGCATCGCATCCGCATTACTGCCCAGCTGATCGACGCAACGACCGGCAGCCACATCTGGGCGGAGCGCTACGAGCGGGATTTGGCCGACGTCTTTGTCATTCAGGACGAGATCACGGACAGTGTCATAGGTGCGATTGAGCCCGAGCTTCTCAAGACAGAGGCGCGTTTGGCCAACGCCGCCGGTGACGTGGAAGGTAAGACGGCCCGGAACCTGGTGAGACGCGGCGTGTGGCAATTCCACAAAGTTGAGCTCGAGTCGCACCAAAGAGCACGAGACCTCTTTCGCTCCGCGGCCGCGCTCGATCCGCAGCTCGCCGAAGCACATACCTGGCTGGCGCGCGTGTCCGGCGGCATCGTCCTGTGGGGCTGGAGCGACGAGCCTGCCATCGTCTGGCAAGAGGGCCTAACGGCGGCCTTCGCGGCCATCCGCCTCGACGAGAAAAGTCCCTATGCCCACTATGGGCTCGCCATCACAAGCTGCGCCGCCGGCGAATTCCGGCAAGCCACGCGGGCGGCCACGAGAGCGATCGAACTCAGCCCCGGTTTCAAGGTGCGCCGTTAGCAGGACGTGAGGGTCGGCCATTTGCATTCGCTGCCTGGTCCGCCGCACAATGGCCCCGACGTGCCGAGCGCAGGATACGTCTGCTGCGCGGGTGTGTCGGCCTGTGCATCACGAAGGCGGAGGTCGGTCATGACCGTGCGGCTGGAGTCGGTGACGTTCACGAGCGGAGACGGGGCGACGCGCGTCCCGTCGTACCTGGCCACCCCGGACCGCGACGGGCCCCATCCGGTCGTGTTGATTCTCCGGGGTGTGGCTGGCCCGGACGACGGGTACACGGAGATCGCCCGGCGCCTCGCCGAGTGGGGCTATGTCGCGCTGGTACACGGCTGGAAGGTTCGCGGGGCCGACCCGACGGATGAGCCCGTGTACTCCGATCTGCAGGGAGCGATGTCGTTCCTGGGATCGGTCGCGCAGGCCGATCTCAAGAGACTGGCCGTCTTCGGCTTCTGTCGCGGTGGGGTGCACGCGCTCATGGCGGCCCGAGCGCACGCGGAGATCCGAGTGGTCGTCGTCTTCCACGGTTTCGCCTTCCGGCCGGCGGGGGCTCAGTCAGGTGCCGAGCCATACGACCTCGCCGGGGGTGTGAACGTCCCCATGCTGGTCCTGCACGGTACGGAGGACGAGCGGGCGCCCATGGCGGACATGCGTCGGATGGAGGCGCAGATGCGGGTCCTTGGCAAGGTCTGCACCTTCGTGTTCTACGACGGTGCCCGCCACGGCTTTGCCGTGCGCACCCACCCCGGCTACGCCGAGGATGCGGCGAAGCAGAGCTTCGACGAGGCTAAGAGCTTCCTGGCGAGATATCTGCCCATTACTGGATAAGATGTTTACTCCATCGGGCTTTGCCGCGCGATCTATTAGGTCGTGTAAGTCTGAATCTCAGCCGGCAATGGGACGGCAACGAGCCCGGGAATAACCACAGCGTCGCTTGCCAGTCCGAGTCCGATCTCGCTCTCGCCTTTCGCCACGGCTTCGGCGACCTGAGTGCCGGACGGTACCAGCTTGGTCTTCGACCCTGGCGAGTGCAACCCGGCTGCCGGCGAGCAGCTTGCCTACTTTCTGCAGCTCCTCGTTAGTGGGCGCCAACACTGGTCGCATTGAAATTCACGCATCCAGGTTCAACGCCAAACCTCGGCATCTTCCCTGCAGGCATGCGCTGATTTGTTCCCTGCAGGCATGCGCTGATTTGCTCGGCGGCGGATCGGGCGAAACTCGGCCTTCCTCAGAGCACTACGCGGCCCGAAGCGCCGCAAATTCCTCCGGCATAGTGCCGGTGGGGACATGCAGGGCGGCGCGCAGTCCTGCATCATCCCATTGCATACCGCTGCCTAGAGCACGCGTGCGAGCAAGCTCTGCGGCCCGAGCTTGGGTATGATCCGTGAGTGCGCGTTCCTGTTCCTCCCACCGTTGAAGAGCAACCGACACCTCTGATCCATCAGATACGATTTCCGCAAGGCTTAGTGCGTTCATCATTGCGCAGCCGGCCCCCTGCGCAAGGGTCGGCGGCATCGCATGGGCGGAGTCCCCGACGATGGCAACGCGGCCGACGGACCAGGAGTGGAGGTGCGTGGTCTCGTACACATCATACCGTCCGCGCGACCCGATCGCCTTCAAGGCGGGGAGAAGGCTCGGAAAGCACCTGCCCCAAGTCTCGGCGTCGACCGGCAGGGCCGAGGCCGCCGTGTCATCGCGTGGCGCCATCATGGCGAAATACAAACGCCCAGACTCACAGGGCGCGTAAAGAATGCGTAGGGTTCGCGGCTGGAACGCCCAGAAGTCGATGACATGATCCCAGTCCCCGCCCACGAAATCATTGCGCTCCACGAGCACCCTGATGATACCGTCCTGGTACTTGCGTCTCGTACCAATTAGGCCGACCGAGTCACGCACGCGCGAGCGCACACCATCGGCTGCGATCACCAGGTCCGCCAGGAGGTTGCGTCCATCCGCGAGCTGCAAAGCGCCGTCAGGGCGTGCTGCCACCGCCTCCGAGCACGTGAGTATCTCGATTCCTTCTCGCTGCGCCGACGCGAGGATTGCCGCGTAGAGATGTTCACGCGTCATAGTCAGAAGTCGATAGCGGTTGGCGCCGTTCACTTTCTCAAAAGCGACGCAGGTGCCATCTCGCCGCGTCTCATACGCTGGAGCCTGATGCGCACCGGCAACAACGGCATCATATGCGCCGATCGCGTGTAGCACGCGCATCCCGTTCTCCCAGAGGAAGATCCCGGCGCCGAAGGCGCGTAACGCTGCCTCCTTCTCATGTACTCGGACGCTCCAGCCGCGGCGACGCAGCGCGATCGCAGCGGTCAACCCGGCGAACCCTGCGCCGGCAATTTCTGCATGCATAAGAACCATGCTCCCAAACGGGGGTGACAGGCCCGCGGCGACAGCCAAAACGAATATCCTCTTAGCTGGCGCGTCACCGGTGGATTAGTTGCTTCCGCTCATTGGCGCAGACCAAACCACTTCATCAATCCAGGCACAGGCCGTGTTGTTAGTACCCCTCAGAACACCAATCATGAGCCGCCGCTGGCAACCAGAGAACGTGCACAATGGCAGCAACCGACAAGGCGAGAGTCCGAAGCGGCATAGCCTTCCTCCTGATGGCTGTTGTAACCTTCGGCAGGAACAGGATGGCAGGGACCGGGGAAAGGCGCCTTCAGAACAGCTTAGCGATTGGTTCGGACTTCCTAGTTTTGTCTGAGGGTTATCTGATTTTACCCTGAGTGTGCTAGGTCGGCACGACGGGAGCGCCAGAATTGCGCTATCTATTCGAAGATTTCGCCCTTGATACCGAACGGCGCGAACTGCGGCGGGGCGATGCGCCGGTGGCAATTGAGCCCAAGGTCTTCGACCTTCTGTCCTACGTCATCCAAAACCGTGAACACGTCGTCAGCAGGAATGATCTCCTTTCCTCAGTGTGGGATGGGCGCATCGTCTCGGAAGCAGCGCTAACGACGTGCATCAATGGAGCCCGGACGGCAATCGGCGACAGCGGCGAGGCGCAGCGCCTCATCAAGACGCTGCCTCGCAAGGGTATACGCTTCGTAGGTGCGGTGCGGCAGGAGCCCAGCCCCGGCGCAGACCGGTCGGATCTGGGGGATACCCTGAAACCTGCCCTCACCCTTCCGGATAAGCCCTCGATCGCGGTTCTTCCGTTCACCAATATGAGCGGCGATTCCGAGCAGGAATACTTCGCCGATGGCATCACCAACGACATCATCACGGGGCTGTCGCGATTCTCTGAGCTTTTCGTCATCGCCCGCAACTCAAGCTTCCAATACAAGGGCAAGGCGGTCGATGTGCGGCAGGTCGGGAGAGAGCTGGGCGTACGCTACGTGTTGGAGGGCAGCATCCGGCGTGTTGCTGATCGCGTCCGCATCAGCGCTGAACTCATTGATGCCGTGACCGGCACCCACCGCTGGGCCGAGCGCTACGACCGGCAGCTTGAGGATATTTTTGCTATTCAGGACCAGCTCGTGTGCGCCATCGCGCCGGTCTTAGTCGCCCACATCAAGAGGGCAGAGGTAGAGCGAACATTGTTGAAGCCAGCGTCCAGTTGGCAAGCGCATGATTTCTACCTGCGTGGCGCTGACATTCTGGGCAGCTACCTTTCATCGTATGACAGCACCGAACTCCACGAGGCACGCGCATGTCTGCAGCAGTGCCTTGCAGTCAACTCCAACTATGCGCGCGCTTACGCCGATCTCTCGCACACGTATTTCACCGCGTGGATCAATCCGGGGGATGGTGATTTTGCAAAATCGCCAACCCTGGATCGGGCCTACCAGCTCGCGCGCAAGGGTGTGCAGCTCGATACCACTTTGCCTATGGCTCGTGCTCAGCTTGGCATGGTGCTCACATTCAGGCGCCGTCATGACGAGGCCATTGCCGAGTTCGAGCGCGCGCAGCTCTTGAACCCAAACTTTAACGACTGGCGGTTTGCCAACTCGCTGGTGTACGCCGGCGATGCAGCAAGAGCCCTCAAGGTTACTGATGCGCTCGTGCGCCTTGATCCATTCTATTTGCCCCTGGCGGCCGGATTCCTGGGCCTCGCAAACTACATGTTGAGGCGATACGAGGCGGCCAAGACGGCTCTCATCGATGCCGCTTCGCGCTCGCCGAACCACCGATCAGTTCGACAATGGCTTGCCGCAACCTATGGCCAACTGGATCAAAGTGAAGGGGCTCGGGAGGAGGCCGCGGCGGTCCTTAAAATCCAACCCGACTACACGATCCAAGGTACGGCAAAGCAATTTGCCGCGTTCAGGCTCGACGAGGACGCAGAGCATCTTTTTGCAGGCTTGCGCAAGGCCGGGCTACCGGAGAAATGACTTTCCATCTTGAGGTGATGCCCTTCCGCGTCGAACGTGGCGCGGCTGGAGAACAGCAATTGCCAGGAAGGGTCATCTTCTCACCGTCCTGATCGTTGGTTCAGGACGTCTGGTTTACCCCCAAAAACGGAACTGCGGGCGAGCTGTGCACGACGGAGAAAAGGTGCCAGCTTCTGACTCTATGCACCGCAGCAAACAGCGAGGACGGGTCGTTCAACACCCAACTCACATCTTGCGCGCAACGGTTTTGATAGCTTACTGCCTGACTGTCTAACCGTCTGCGGTCCTGTCTCCGCCTCGCCGTGACGACATCCACATGTGTCTCGCTCTGTTTCGTGCCTGTGCGGGGCTGTTCAAGACCTAGAGCGGAATTGCCAGCAGCGTATCGATCTGCTGACTGTCGAGGACGACTATTCGTTCGGCAATCCGCGGCTCGCTGTCTCCGCCGATTTCGATGCGGTCGCGGTAGACGCCCGATGCGAACAAAGTGCTCTCGCCGGTGTGCATAATGCGCACCACGAGAAAGCTTGAAGTCGACGTGAGTGTCCCGTCGCAGCCTTACCAACGAGCGGCGTACCCACTACGTGACGGTAGTGCTGACCCTCGTAGATGTTGGCTTCGCGCAATGACTTAACACGATCGCGGATCATGCCCCGAGACGTCGCGTAGATAAGTGCGGCGGGCAAACCCTGCGCTCGTGTCCGCCGTCGTGACGATGTAGCGGCCTTTCTCAGTGAAAAACTCAGGCCACTCTTCCAGCCGGTCATCGTCAATCGCCTGAGCGTAGCGGGCCCCGAGATCCTGTATGCTAAAGTGAAGCGCGTAGTCCATGACCACTCCTAGCCGGCGCAATGTTGCGATGGACGGCCGGTCTTCCACCCTCCGAGCGCCCTTCCGCATCAGATGTCCATGTGCGAACGCCAAGCCGCCCACATACCGCGCACCGGGGCCTCGTTGAGGCGGTCCTCAGTGGTGGTGTAGCCGTTGCCGCCCATCTCGATTACCGACAGGGCGCCATCTGCCGACGGCGCGGCGCGTTGCACGAAGCCCGGTGCTGCGCCGTCCTCCATCGAAATATAGCCCGAGGGTCCAACGAGATTTGACTGTAGGAGTCGGCGCTCGGTCATCGCGTCATCGTCGGTCTCGAAACCGAATAGCGTCCACACGAGCTCCGTCTTATCGACACCCCTGGGCACCACTCGACGGGTCGCAAGGCTATTGCGGATCTGGTGCAGGACGAGGTTTGGAAAGACGCCGAGGATCTGGATGCCAACGCCATCTCCCACCTCATCGACCGACGCAAAGATCTCAGACGCTTCGAGCGTCAACTCCTCCTTGGCGGCGCGCATGCCGGCATTTTCGTATTCGCGATCACCGGTGTCGGCGGTCTGCGAATAACTGGCATGACACCCGCCGCTCTCGTTGATGATGATGCCACCCTTCTAAGTAGGCGATTTAGGCGGAACGTCGTGAAAAAAGTGTGCAAGAGGCTCGCGTGGTAGACGTCCTTGACGTTCTCCATGTAGAGCTTCCAGTTGCTCGGTATCATCTGGCTGTACCTGCCGAGCACACGCACCGGCCCACGCATGACACGCGTGATGCGCGAGACCACTTCGGGCCCGATGTAAGCCTCGATGGGCGGCGCCGTCTCCGACAGTGTGCCGAACACGAGGCCATGCACGATGGCAACCCGAAGCTTTCTCGGCGCCTGCTCTTCCGGCTTGCAACTGTCCGGCATACCGCCCTTGCCGCCAATGCCGTGCCGAAAGGCGACGCCGCGCAGGTTGCCTTCGAGGTCGTAGGTCCAGTTGTGATACACGCAGGTGAGTAGTCGCCGGCCTTGTCCCTGCTGTCCCAGGCAGATCAGCGCGCCGCGATGGGCGCAACGGTTCTCGAAGGCATGCACCTGTCCTTTTTCGTCACGCGTGACGACGATGGACATCTCCCCGAGGCTCGACGTGCGCCAGCTATTCGAGCCGGGCAGCTCCGCCTCAAGACAGAGATAACTCCAGGTGTCGCCTCGAAATATGCGCCTCTGCTCGCGATCGTACGTGCCTTGGTCGGAATAGACCCAATAAGGGACGCGCGTCACACCCTCTTCAGGCCATTGCAAGGCTGAATTTGCCGTCATGTCGTCCTCCTCAGGATCGTGATCGAAGCTGTTGAACACAACCACGCCATTAGTCAGAGGATGACAGGTGGAATAGCGAACCGCTCTCGCGAGGCCTTGGTTTACGTGCCGCTTTTCCTTAGGATTATCTTTGCTCTGAGCTGACTAAGCGTGTGCCTTGGTGTTCGCGGTGAGGCAACGAGGTGTTGTATATCTTCGAAAATTTCTTGTTGGACACGGGCCGGCGCGAGTTGCGTCACGCCGGACGGCCAGTGCCCGTTGAGCCCAAAGTGTTCGACCTTCTGGTGCACGTGATCGCCCAACGCGAGCACGTGATCAGCAAGGACGAACTCATTGCAGAGGTTTGGAAGGGCCGCATCGTCTCCGAATCGGCGATGGCAACCTGCATCAATGCGGCTCGCACTGCCATCGGTGATAGCGGTGAGCAACAGCGGCTGATCAAGACCCTTGCCCGCAAGGGCATTCGATTTGTCGGAACGGTGCGGGAAGAGCAGAGCCCATCTACTGCAGTCGCGCAAGAACCGGTTGAGAGATCGAAGATAGTAGTGTCGCAACCCGACCGGCCGTCTGTGGCAGTTCTACCCTTCATCAGCCTCAGTGACGACCCAGAGCAGGAATACTTCGCCGATGGTATCGTCGAGGACATCATCGCGGGCCTGTCGCGCATGCGGTGGCTTTTTGTCATCGCGCGCAATTCGAGTTTCACCTTCAAAGGCCGTTCTGTGGACCCAAAGCAGGTGGGTCGCGAACTTGGTGTTCGCTATCTGCTCGTGGGCAGCGTCCGGAAAGCGGCCAATCGAGTACGCATCAATGCGCAACTGGTCGATGTATCTTCTGGCGAAAGTCTAGCGGCGCAACGTGTTGATGGCACTCTCGATGACATCTTCGAGCTGCAGGATCAGGTGACTGCAAGTGTTATCAGCGCCTTGTTGCCGAGCCTGGAGAGAGCCGAGATCGCGCGTGCAAGGCGCAAACCCATCGAAAGCCTCGATGCATACGACCTCTACTTGCGCGCGATGTCACATGTTTACCGATGGACTAAGGACTCGCACGACGACGCACTACGCCTTTTTTACAAGGTGATCGAGCTCGAACCGGATTTTGCTTCCGCCTACGGCATGGCGGCGCGCTGCTATACTTTCCGCACCGCCAACGGTTGGATGACCAGTCCCGCCGCGGACGCGGATGAAGTTCTGCGACTGTGCAGGGCTGTGATGGTTCTCGGCCAAGACGACGCTATTGCGCTTTGCACGGCTGGCCACGCACTCGCCCGTGTCGTCGGCGATACAGAAACTGGGGCCCAACTCGTCAATCGCGCTCTCGAGCTCAGTCCAAATCTTGGTAGCGCCTGGTTTTTTGGAGGATGGGTTAGTGTTTGGCGGAGCGAACCCAACGACGGCATCACTCGCTTCCTTCGTGCCATGCGGCTCAGCCCAGTCGATCCGCAGATGTTCAACATGCAGGCTGGCACCGCGGCCGCTCATTTCATCGCATGTCGCTATGACGAAGCCTGCGCGTGGGCGGAACTGGCGCTGAAAGACCAACCCGAATTCGGGTCTGCGTTGCGCATTATCACGGCTAGCCATGCACTCGGCGGGCGACTGCAGGAAGCACAGAAAATCTTCGCGCGGTTGATGAGGGCCGATCCGGGCCTGTGTGCCGCCAATATTAAAGATCGCGTCGTATATCGGCGGCCTGCGGACAATGCGAGATTGCTCGAAGGATTGTGCATTGCCGGATTGGCCCGGTGAAGTTGACTTGCTTGCTCGCCGGCATTCACGACGCCCCCTTGCGCTACCCAGAGCGAAATGGGTTTCTGCAAGCCAAGGATCGAGAATGAGGTGGATTTTCATCATTGCCCAACTTCTTTAATCTATTGAAATATATGATTAATGTGGCGCTACCCACGGGTGCGCAATCGGACCGCGATGAGCCAAAACCCATCCAACCCCGTCCTTAGTCCCGCGCGACTGACTGGTTCCGGAACGTCCGAGAATGGGATGGACCGGCCGTGCTCCCGCCCCTCCAGCGAGCATGTGTGGGGCAACCCAGCAAAGGAGCACATGCCATGCCCCGTAAGTCTAACGCCACCGCCGTCACCATTGGTATCGATCCCGGAAAAACACGTTCCACCTGATAGGCCTCGATGCTCGAGGGGGGATTGTGCTGCGCGAGAAGGTCGCGCGCGACAGAATTGTGGCCACGGCTTGCCAATGTGCCGCCCTGCCTGATCGGGGTAGAGGCGGCATGGGTACGCACTATGTGACCCGCGAACTACTTGCCCTCGGACACGACGTGAGGCAGGTCACAGGTCTATTCCAAGCCCTTCCGGCAGACGCACAAGAATGACTTCCGCGATGCGCATGCGATCGCGGAAGCCGTGCAACGGCCAACGACGCGGTGCGTGCCGCCAAAGACGGAAGAGCAGCTCGATCTTCAGGCGTTACATCGGGTACGCTCCCGCCTCGTCGGGCAACGGACCGCGTCAGCCCCGGAGGGGCTTGAGATGAACTTGCTCTGGTTCACCAAAGGGATGATGACCGCCATCCCCTCTCCGCCCCGCCGCTCGCCTGGTCAGGCGGCGAGCGACGGTGGCTCCGAAGGGATGACTTCAGTCGATCCTGAAGTAGCTAGGTTAGCAGAAGGAGAGGTTCCCGCCGAGGTCTGCGAGTTGGATTTGAGGAGATGGAAACGGTCTCGCCGTCGCGTCCGTGAATCTGGTGACCGAAGGCCTTCGAGGGCCTGTCCAGAATGAGATCGGATGCGCGCGGATAGCCAGATGGCCAGGAGCAGTCCGCTCCATAAAAGGGCCGGATACAGAAGAGCAAGACCAGTCACTGCTCAGCAAATTCAGCTTGCAACGCACGGCCGGTCCATACAATTGGGTCAAAATGCGACCTCGCATACACCTCTAAACATGTCCGCTTTGCGCCAAAGATCCGATGTGTCAGCTAAGGTGCCGCATGAGATGATTCTAAGCGTTTAGGCCTTCGAACTGACCTCATTTTAGCCTGGCTCCCCGCAAACCTTTCACAGTTTTCCGCGGCATCATGCGCGACAGAGCGCGTGAGCATTCGCAACCCCCACCCCCGTCACGCGCACGATCTGGATGAGCTGTGGATGCGAGGCGAGTTCCGCCAGGCAGGAATACCCGCTCGACAACTCGACGTCTCGGCTAGTCACGCGGCACGCCGCCGCGAAGGCGCACGAGCGAGGCGTTGGATGGCCGAGAGAGATGGGATGGGCGACGTGCGAGAGCTGACTCTGGCGCGCAGCCTTGCAAGCTAAGCGCCTAAGCGGCGTCCGATGTCCGCTTCATCACGCGTACGAGCTGACGCACCGTTGGCCTAAGCGTCTCATCCGGGCCGGTCTCGCACCACTCAAACGTTTCTCTGGCTTCAGCGTTAAAGCTCAGAGAAATCAGCTGCGTGGTTGCCAGCTGGTAGCCAACGCATTCGCGACTTACAATGCGAGGCGAGCGTCGGTCTAAATACGTTTTATTTTCAAGG
>CAWEBE010000051.1:0-12860 GCA_963806735.1 uncultured Alphaproteobacteria bacterium
CATTTCGTCGTCGCTGTCCGTCAGATCATCGCCGCGGGAAGTCGCGAGCGCGACTCCCATGGAAACGAGGATGGCAATGCCGGTGCAAACAATCAAAGCGGACAGTCCGAAAGACTGCTCTGGCCCGCCGTCGGCACCGAACATCGCCGCCAGGGCCTCAAATTTGCCCGTCCAGACTCAAACGCGCGTTCTGGCTACCTCGGGCTGGTCAGAAATTTCGAGTCTGTACGCGAATCCTAGAGGCTCAGGAGCTCTACGGCCAAGTCTGTCCAGTCATGTCGCGTCGGAAGTCTCTGAACCATAAGCCGGTGCGTGAGGAACTACGCGCCTTAACCGATCTTGTTTGAACGAACGCGCCACCTCAAGCACCTTCTCTGCATCCCCCGCTATCCTCATCAGGCGCGGTCGAACAGCGGACCCTAGCCGTGTGATGGCAATGCTCGGACGTCGCGTAAATAGCTCGCCGCCCAAGGCCTCTTCGAGTGTTTTAATTCCGTTTGTAAGTGAAGGTTGAGAGACACCGCATCGTTTGGCCGCTCGCGTGAAGCTTAGCTCCTCGCACAGCGCCACAAAATATTTGATTTGGTGCAACTCCATGGCTGCCCCCCAATAACCCGCGTCAAATCACGGCAAGGATACTCCAGGTTTCCCCGTCCGCGATCTATGGCCTGCTGTGCCAGCCCGGCCGGCCGGATAGTCCCACGAGCAGGTGGTGGCGCCAATTGGAGTTAACCCTCGGTCTTGCTCCGTGCCGACCCGCTTGCGCGCATCGCCGTGGCCGTTACCCTCGAGGTCGCCCGAGGCTGAGCCAAGCCAATGCATACAACGCAAGGTTCGGCGGCTTGAAAACCTCAACTTTTCACACCGAGTCGCGCGAACTATCGCCGGCTTTGGAAGCACCCAAAGGCTATCGGGCTAGGGCACGCTCTGAACGAATTGTGGGAAGTACCGCGCGGGAGCGCCTCGCCGCCTGGAGCCAGCGGGCGATCTAAAGTAGACGTAAATAGACACTCCACAGATGGTGTTACGCCGCTCTACGCGCACCCGCGTCATGGGCTTTTACGCATGGGTTTTACGGCTTCATTGAAAAGATATCATTTGAAATCAAACACAGCGGAGCGCCGCTATGGCGGCTCCGGGTCTCGAGGAGGATTTGGGCGCCGCGTCGTCTATGGCTGCCGGAACGCGGTTGCCTGCCGGAAGTGCAATTATGGTCGCGTGCCGCTAGTCCTGCGGGCGCTCCGCAGTGATCATCCAGTAGATGATGCGATTTTCCATCAGGTTGCGTCGGGAGTTGCGCTGCCGCTCGGGAATGTCGTCGCCGAACACGAGATGGAGAGCCAGCTTGTTGGCAGGCGCGTTCTGCGCCTTCTCGTATTGAGCGATGACAGCATCCGAGTAGTTGGTCCACTCGCGGGTGCGCAAGCCAGCGGCTTGAAACTGCTCGCGCATCACTTGCTCTGAATCGAGAAAATTGATCGAGGCGTCGTAAGCCCAGGGCAACGGGTAAAAGATGTCGCCCCCCGGCCCGGTCGAATACTCGGTCGACGTGAACACGCCGCCAGGCTTGAGCACGCGATAGACGCCGGCAAGAAAACGAGCCTTGTCAGCAATATTCATGGTGACGTTTTGGCACCAAACGACGTCGAAGGCCTGATCGGCGTAGGGCAGGTCGAGTGCATTTCCGAGCTTCAGCGTGATGCGGTCGGCAAGTCCGCAGCGCGCTGGTCAGCACTTCTCCGGTCTCAATCAGCTCTGGTGTCAGGTCGATGCCCTCGACCCGGCAGCCAAATCTGTGAGCGAGGTAGCGCGCCGGGCCACCGGTGCCGCAGCCGATATCCAGAACGCGGCTGTCCTTGGTAAGCGCTATGCGCTCGGCCTGCTCACGTGTTGTCGCCAAACCACCGGAATGGAGATGGTCGACCGTCGCTAGGATGTCCGGGGTGAGATTTTGTGGATCATGTCCGAGCTCGGTGAGCACCGCGTCGATCCGGGCAAGCACACCACGCCGCGTCCAATGGGCTTCAACATCCGCAGTCTGTTCAGGCATGGCAATGACCGGGTTTGAGTTTCATTGCGAACTTATCAGCAAGAGCACATGTTGGTTTCTGCTCCTTCTCGTATTCGACGACCGCGACGACTGACAGTCCGCCCCTCCCCCAGAGCGCGGATAGCTTGACAAGCGTCGCCGGTCTGCTCCCCAGACCGGCTTTTTTCATGCCTGCAATCAACGTACCGGCTTGAGTGTGTTCTCGATCATGTAGGCCGCCACCTTTGGGCCCATGTCCTCGCTTGCGCGGATCGCGAATCGATAGTGAACGCCGCCCCAGACGCGGACATTCTTCTGCTCCTCGGCCATGTCAACCAAGCTGGTGAACTGCCGCGTCCGCTTCGTATCTCGTACATCAGTCGCCGTGAACGGAACGGCCTTCACGGGGCCGAACACCGATTCCAATACTGCCAACGCAATCGTGGCGTTGATGGTCGCCTGCGACGGGTATTCGGGATGCAGCGGATTAGGGTTGAACGAAGTCCAGCCGCCATCGCGCTCGGTGGCGTCATTGGTGTCCTTGTCGCCATTGCGGATTGCGGTGACGGGTCGCCAGAAATGGTAGTGGTACTTCGCGTCCCAATTGACCATGTAGGCGTTGGCCAAGCTCATGTTGAGCAACGCCAGGAGGCGCGCCGAGTCGGCGAGATTGAGCTCTTTCTTCGCTGAGAGCTCGCGCGCCGCCGCTTGCCACGACCCGCCGAAATTGACGTTGCCCCAGAACTTCACCGCCTCGCTCTGCTCAGCGGTACGCGCCGTGCTCTTGGTACCGCCGAGACTCTTGACCTCATTGTAATCGCGCGCCCACTCCGCGCTCGATAGTGCTGGCGGCGGTCCGGGCCGGAACTGGTCGACGCTCTTGAGCACCCACGGTTTTGCACGCGCGTATTGCTCGAACACGGGCGGCTGAGTCGACACATAGGCGCCGGGGGTGGTGTGCGGGCGGTAGGTGTCAGGCGTGTCGGTGCCATCTTTTGCGCACTCCGCCTGCACGTCATTCGCCACCCGCTTGCCGAGCGCAACGCCCTCGCTCTTCGCGGATCCGTCAGGGATCGACTTCAGGGATGTCGCGTAGGTTTCTTCGATCTTGGCTTTTTGTGCCGGGTAGAGCTCGACCAGGATCTGATGCGCTGCTGCCGCAGCTGCTGCCTCCGCCGACGCGCCGGGCATTAGCGGAATAGTTGCCACCACCCGAGTGTAGCGGTTCTGCACAGTATTGATCGCATCCGACATCGCAACATGCATCATGGCGAGATTGCGCAGCCAAGGATTGTTGCCGACGTTCTCGGCCCTCATCACGGTATTGGCCGTCACATTCCAGTCAGTGACGACATCGGCGCGTGCAGGCACGGGCAATAGGGCGACAGCGACCATTCCCGTGAGCAACGCTGCTGCTGGCACTTTTGAATTCATTGAATACTCCATTTGTTGCTGCCCGGTCGCGCGTTCGGCCAAGCGATTTCGCGCGCGAGGGGTAGGGCAAATAATACCTTTTCACCAACGCGGGCTGATCCCTTTTATCGCCTGGGTTAATCCCACCCGTGGATGGGTCGTGAACGGTATCGAAATGGCATATCGATTCTCTGATCCAGCACGTAGGCTGCGGCTCCCCGCGTCGCGAGGGCAGCGGGTGGCGACGTGACGTCGTGTATGAAAGACTGGGATGCCGGCCCCCATTGGGGCGTGCTCTGGTACTATTCAAGCTGGTCCATCAAAAGCAAAGCAAGATGCCAGACTGAATACGCAGATGGCGCCAGAACGAGCGCTGGCGCCATCTCCACTAACACCCAGAGGTGCGTCAACCGGGAGGCAAAAGGCTGGCGCTGTCTGTTCTAGTTGACCGGCCGTGGGTGGCCGATGCGCTCGAAGGAGCAGACTGCCACGCTACATGCCCCCTTTTGTGCGGCAAGCCGGGATTTGTATGTAATCTCAGCCAGGGCACGACATGAAAAAAGCGCCACACGTGGGCACGGTGGCGCTGTCTGCGCCCAAGCGAGAGGGGGACATCGGCGGGGGGGCCGAAAACTCGCAGGGGCAGAATGACAACCCTACCTCCCAAGCGCGGAGCTGTATGTTGGGGTTTATGTGTAATATCAACTGGGACATCTATCGGATTGCACTAACACATTAAAAACCTCGCTGGATCGCCACTCTCTGGGTCACGTCACTGAGGCCCGCCACCGCGCGAGCACCGAGTCACCGTGACAGGCGTTTTCGTGCAATCTCCCCCGGAATGGGGATGCCCATTCCGTGTGTCCATGATCTATGCGCGTCGCGACTGCATCGCAGGCAGGCGCAGAAGCGCTGATCAAGCGACGGTGCTTGTCGCCTTTCCCTGACCTGAACCTTCTTCGAATGGTCTGTCACCAGCTGTCCCACATTCATATTGCGGATCCGAGTGCTTGCTCGGCCATGGGGGCAACAGGTCGTGTTCCGCACCACTAGTGGCGAGAAAAAACTGCATCAGCGCAAAACACTTTGTGCGGCCGCAGGTCTGTCCCTCGCTCTCGCCTTGGGTGTTGCACCTTCCATCACGGCTCATTCATGGTACCCGGAGGAGTGTTGCTCTGGGCAGGACTGTGCTCCGGCAGACGCGGTCTATACAGATACAAGAGGCCGTCTGATTGTCGTTGTTGGCCAACGTCGGGTTTTGGTCCCCCCGGGAACCGTGGCGCGGCTGTCTCCGGATGATCGCACACACATTTGTCTCGTTGACGACCCTTATGGTGAAGCCCTCATTCGCTGTCTCTTTGCACCGGCTTTGATCTGATGGACAGCCCGAAGCGCATGCCAGCGCGACCGCAACAAGGCGCACCAAGCATGAGTATTGAAAAGACTTTGGAGGCCGAGACGCAGCGGCTGACCACGAGCATGACGGACCGTCTGCGCAACCGCTTATCGAGTTTCAAGGCGCGTATTGGGCGAGATTTCCAGTGCCCTCACTGTTGGCTTCGCGACGAAGCGCGTTTTGCGCTCAGGGAGACCGCCGACGCGGTCAATGGCAGCGTCCTTCGCTGCGACCGGTGCGGCAGCGTCCGCGACGTCAGTGGCGCGTTGATGTCAACTCGTGGTTCTGTATGACCGGCTAGGAGAACAACCAGAATCCGTAGCCGGCGACAGTCAGCACGAGCGCGAGGGCCAAAGCGAGTATCCAGGGCCCGAATGGCAGGTCGCTGTCGTCGTTCTGGTGCATGGTCATTCCACTACGTGCGAGCCGATCATGCCGGCAATAGTGATGACAGATCTGTTGTGATTTCGCCTAGCCCGATGGCATCTGCAGCATGGCGACCTATTGAGTTCGGGTGCGCGCCCAAAAAGCGCGTCCTTGCGGCGCCCGCCTCGGAGCTAGGTGATGCGCCGAGTAGATGTCAGAGCTCTCGCAGTGTCCCCATCCGTTACAGTGTCCGTCCGTCAACGTCCTTCCGGCGCTCCGGCCGGGACTTGGGCCTCGGTCCATTGATTAGGGCCAGCACGGACTTTGGATTGTAGGGTCGGCCTTGCTCATTGAGGTGGCCAGCCTTCGCCAGCTCGGCCGAGATCTTCCTGAGGCTCATGCGTTTGCCGGTGACAGGGCTTGCCCTCCTCAGGCGCTTGGCGAGTCCGACAGCGGCCTCCAGGTTCGTCACGGCGTCTGTAGCTTTTGCATCGCGAAGGCGCTGTAAACGACTCCTGCGACCTTCTACACGGGCTCCCGTGGCCCTCCTGCGGTCCCTGGCAGCTTTCAGCTTCTTGACGAGGCGGGTCTTCTCGAGCTGGGAGAACACGCCAGCGATCTGTCGCATGGCGACCCGCATTTCGTCGTCGCTGTCCGTCAGATCATCGCCGCGGGACGTCAGGACGCGGACTCCCATGGAAACGAGGATGGCAATGCCGGCCTCCTGCACCATCAGGGTCCGCGCAAAGCGGCTGGCGTCCTCCACGATGACGGTTCGGACGCCATTGCTGGCGATGCGCTCAATGAGGGCTTTGAAGCCAGGTCGATCATCGATCGGGTCGGCTCCCGATACGGCGGCGTCGAAATACTCGGACGCGATCACGTAGCCATTGTGTTTTGCGAATGCCGCGATGGCCTCCCGCTGGCGTTTGTCGCTGTCCTTATCGGCGCCGAGGTTGGCGGCCGAGCTGGTCCGCAAATAGGCGACGGCCTCGATCGGGTTCTTTTTGGCCATTTCTAAGGGTTTCCAATGGAGTGGTTCGTCTTATCGTATGAAGGCCAAATTCAAGCCAGGAACCCTCTGTACGGCTAAAAAATCCGGTGTTTGCAGGCGCAACCCATAGCTCCCATCGAGGTCCGCAAATTATGCTGCGAATGGTTCTCGTGTGTGTTGCCTTCCTCTTTTCTTCTTCTGCAAGTGCGCAAGACCCGGTGCAAACCGACGGAGACAAGTACAATCAAAACGTGGCCGCCTGGTCGTGTCTACGTTGTGCCAAGCCTCCCTGCATTGCCGGCGCGCCGGGAGACGATGCCTCTTCACAGTGATGCTGGACCTCGCGACGGGGCGTCGGCATTGACCCCAACGCGGTGATTGCGGCCGCCTTCAAGGCTGCGGGCCTACCGACACCGGAAAAGACCGGCCAACCGGGTAGCTCACGCATGATCGACCCCCGGTGGCATCATCGCAGCGGCACTGAAAGCGGCGGGACGCGCAGCTAAGTGGCCTCACGTGTCGACGGGGAGTACGGACGAAATCCGTGGTTTTTTTTGCGAAACCGCACACGGGTCGTCAGTAACAAGCGTTGCGGAGTGGGGTCTGCTTCAGGATCGATGGCGGACGAGCGCCGAGCCGGCAGCTCGGTGCCGCTTCGATGCAGCCGGCGGAATTTCGTGACGTATCGCGCTGCACTAGGGGTTTTGCCGTATTCACAAATCTGACAACGCGCGCCACTGTTCACGGCAACGGAGGACAGCATGCCCCTCGATGTGCTTGAAGCGACCCTTGTAGGGCTCCCGCGTAATGGTGTCGGTGGCGCCGCACCTCGAAGCCTCGATGCTCAACGACTCAAGCTCGATTTGATCGTTAAGGCGTTGCAACGAGACGACCCACTGCGACGATCATATTTGCAAAGGCGGTGGCATTCGCAGGCGGCGAAGCGCTGCGATATCGAACCAATTGCGCTCAGCCGCCGATAGACCGGATCTTCGCGTGGCGTCATGGCGAACGACGTGGGGCGAGTGACGGCCTGCTTCGCGCAGGCTGTCCCATCAAGATGAGCCCCGGCATCGAGCATTGATATTGGTAAGACTGTCGGCAGTCGCAGCTAGATCGGCCATCTGCTTTCGGCTCCCCTTCGCGGCCTTCACCTTAGTTAGCTATTTTTGACCCTGAAACTCCCCAACAGCTTAGGCGTTGGGCGCAGTCTCGCGGAGCAAACCATGCGCCCAAACCAGACCATAGCTCTCCGTTCGAAAGGCCTAGCGATTGCCAGCTGCTTAGCCGACCCCAAGTCCGTCGTGCTGCGTGCGCTGATCTGGGTTGGACCGCTCTGTGTGCTCATGGCAGCGGACGTAGCGCTTGCACAATCTGGCGCCCAACCGACACCTGGTCCGAAGTACCGTGGAGCCTCCCTCTTCGATGAAGAGGCGCGGTTAAAGCAGTGCTTGAAGGACTGGGATGCGAACACACATTTGACCAGGCCCGAGTGGAAACGCATCTGCAGACGCGTCACATCCGAGCGCGTTAAATATCTACGAGAGCACGGCTACATCGCTAACGACAAGCAATGGCGGGCGCGCGCCAAGCAATGAAACTCCGGTGCCGTGCGCGCCCGCTGGCGAGTCGCTGCTGTCCTAGCGCAGCTCGCCTGGACGCTGGTTCAACCTGGGGCCGGGGTGCAGTTTCATGCGCACTGACACCGAGATAGCGGATGGTCGGGTTGGCTCGCGCTCCGATATTGGCACGTTGGTGATCGCTACAAGCCTTGTTCAGCTCGCGAACGGCTTCTTTACGACTTTTGTCTCGTTGCGGGTGGCGGCCGAGAACTTCGATCCAACCATGACGGGCCTGGTCCTCAGCAGCTACTTTGCCGGGTTTACATTCGGCGCGGCGGGCTGCGGACGAATCATCGAGAGGATTGGGCATATCCGCGCCTATGCCGCCTTCGCCGGCTTGGTCGCAGCCGCGACTGCGACGATGCCATTGCTGGTCGCACCGGTGCCCTGGGTGATCCTGCGCGCAGCCGTCGGGCTGGGCTGCGCTGGCCTCTTTGTTACGACCGAGAGTTGGCTCAACGCCAAAGCGCGGCCATCAGAGCGTGGTCGGATCTTCTCAATTTACATGGTCGGCACATTCCTGGCCCTGGCTTTGGGCCAGCTTCTAATCGGCGCTACGGAGATCAAATCAGCAGCACCGTTCAACGTGATTGTCGCCTTTTTCGCCGTCGCCCTGGTCATGGTGAGCACAACCCGGGCCGGGCCGCCAGGCGCGGCCGCAACTCCACCGCTTCCCTACGGGGAGCTCGCTCGCGCCGCGCCTGTTGCTGTGGTCGGTTGTTTGTTGAGCGGCGTCATCACGAGCGCGTATTACGCGCTTGTTCCAGCGTGGATGCAGGCCAAGCACATCGAGCAGGTGATGATCGCGCTGTTCATGCTCGTGACCGTGCTCGGCGGGCTCGCGTTTCAGGTTCCCGTCGGTCGGCTCTCGGACCGTTTCAATCGACGCATGGTGCTAGCCTGCCTCGGTTTCAGTTTCGCTGGCATTGCCGTTG
This sequence comes from uncultured Alphaproteobacteria bacterium, assembly GCA_963806735.1. Classification (GTDB taxonomy): domain Bacteria; phylum Pseudomonadota; class Alphaproteobacteria; order Rhizobiales; family Hyphomicrobiaceae; genus CADEFX01. The sequence goes on from CAWEBE010000051.1 coordinate 8,756, forward strand.
TTCTGGTCTTCCTTCCGCGCACCATGCCGGCGGTATTGCCTGCCGCGGTCCTGCTCGGCGGCTTCATGTCGGCCCTTTACCCGGTCTGCGTCGCTCACGCCCACGACCGCATGCCCGGGGATCGGGTGGTGGCGGTGAGCGGCCGTCTGATCCTCATCAGCGGCCTCGGCTCGGTGCTTGGTCCGCTCATTGGCGCCACCATCATGCCGCGCTTTGGCATCGATGGTGTCATCTACTTCATGGCGACCGCGGCGATCGTGCTGGGCCTCATTGCGGCGGGCCGAAGCGTGACCAGGCGGGAGCCGCTGCACCAGGAGCGACCTTTCGCGGTCCTGACACCGCAAGCGGCATCGCTCGCGCATGACCCGCTTGACGCTTCCGACAAGGCGCCTCCGCCGGCACCTGGCAAGTAACTCTCACGACAGCGCGCCATCACTTCGCCCGTCGCTGTGCGCGGGCTCAGCGTCGCGTGATGCACCGACTGGATCGGCGGACAATTGGTACTGGTGAGCTATCGCCAGATTGTCTCGCTGACGGACGAGCATCACCAGCGGCTAGAGTTGAAATTCCAATCCAGCTTGCGCATCCAGTTCGACGAGCCCTTATTTCTCGCATCCACACACTTCCCGTCATCCGGGTACATGTACTGGCCGCAGCTCGCCGATGCCGCTGCGATACACCTGTCATAGCATCACTCTCAATTACTCCTGGACCAGAGGATGGCGGCGTTCGAATCGGGTCGCGAGCCGCAGGGATCCCCATCAGCAAGATCGCCCTCAGGTTTCGCATCCGATCATTGTAGTGCTCACCCCTAGGAACGAGCCTCACCAGGGCAGTGTTGGCATGGCAGGGCCGGTTATACACCACCCTGTTACCCGGCCCGAGCGCATGTCTGTGCCCAGACATGCGTGATTTAGGCCCTCGCGGCTCAAACCTCCTCGAAGCCGCGAGGGTCGTTGGCAGAAATCTTTGCTCGGTCCGGACAGACCATGCGCCGAAGCCAGATCATAGCTCTCATCTCGACAGGCCTGGCGATGGCCAGCTGCTCAGCTGAGCCCAAGTCAGCCGTCGGCGCATCACTCAATGGCGGGATTCGCTTCCAGCACCGTGTCCACGAACGTAACGACGGCAAGAGCATGCTGATCGTCACACCTGTGCGAGGCGTGGCGCAGGATCCAACGATCATCGAGCAGGAAGCCCGGACTTACGCCGAGGCCTTCGCCAACCAGACTTGTCCGCGGGGCTACAACTTCTTTGGCCCGGTCCGCCCGGCGGCTGGAAGGCCGAGCACACCTTTGTCTTCCAGTGCACCCCGGTTGAGTGAATGATGTCGGTCGCCCAGAACCCCGGCGCGGAGAGGCGGCGAGCGCGAGCGGGCACCGCCCGCACGACATTCCTCGCGGCCATCATCCTCTGCCTGCTGGATGCCACCGTCGCCGGCGCCAAATCGATCACATGCGCCGTGAAGCCACCGCCCTCCGTGCAATTGGGCGAGCTATTTCGCGATGTTCAGATGAAGGGGATCTTTCACGACAGCAAAACCTTCGCCGACGTGGAATACCACGCATCTGCCGATGCGATCCTGGCCGACTATCGCGCGCACAAGAACGATCCCGACTTCGATCTCAAGGCATTCCTGCAACGCCATTTCTCGCTACCGACTGAACGACCAACGGTCGCTCCCGCCGAGCGGGGACAATCGATCGATAAATATATCGCAACGCTTTGGAGCGTGCTGACGCACCAGACTGGCGAGATGTCCGGGCATTCGTCACTTCTGCCGCTGCCCCATCCCTATGTTGTGCCGGGTGGGCGATTCCGCGAACTCTACTATTGGGACTCCTATTTCACGATGCTGGGCCTCGAAGCCGACGGCCGACACGATCTCGTGCGGAACATGATCCAAAACTTCGCATTTCAAATCGACTGCTACGGACACGTGCCCACGGGGAACCGCAGCTATTATCTCAGCCGCTCTCAGCCGCCCTTCTTCTCGTTGATGGTGGACCTCCTCGCCCGACGCGAAGGCGACGAATCCTATGTGTATTACCTGCCGCAGCTGAAGGCCGAGTACGATTACTGGATGGACGGGTCTGCTGCCCTGGCACCCAATCAGGGCCACCGCCGCGTCGTTCGGCTCGCCGATGGAACGCTTCTCAATCGCTATTGGGATGACCGGCCCGAGCCGCGCGATAAGTCCTATCGCGAGGACGTCAAGACCGGTTTGGAGCGTCCCGCTGATCCGGCGGGTTTCTACCGAAGCCTGCGAGCGGGCGCCGAATCGGGATGGGATTTCAGCTCGCGATGGCTTGCCGACGGCGGTCACCTCCACACCATCAGGACCGATTTGCTGGCCCCGGTGGACCTTAACTGCCTCATGGTTCACCTCGAGCAAACGATCGCCAAGGCCTACCGGATCAAGGGCGATGCAGACCAAGCGTCGAGGTTCGCCGCCGCCGCGCATCATCGCGCGGCGGCAATCCGCCGGCTCATGTGGGATCGACACTCTCGCATGTTCGTCGACCATGTATGGCAACAGCCCGAAAGAGCTTTGCCCGTGACCGCAGCGGGACTTTTCCCGCTTTTTCTCAAGATCGCGGACCGACGCCAAGCCGCGGTCGTGGCTCAAACGGTGCGCAGACGTCTCCTGAGGGCCGGCGGTGTTGCAACGACGCTCAAGGCGAGCCGCGAGCAGTGGGACTATCCGAACGGCTGGGCCCCGCTACAGTGGGTCGCGGTCGTCGGGCTCAGAAATTACGGGGAACGGCAGCTAGCGCAGACGATCGCTAGGCGCTGGAATTGTGAGAACCTCGATGGGTATCGCGCGTCGGGAACCTTGATCGAGAAGTACGACGTGGTTGCCAATAAGCCCGGTGGCGGAGGCGAATACGAGCTTCAGATCGGATTCGGCTGGAGCAACGGCGTGTTGCGCGCGCTTCGATCGATGTATCCCGATCTTGCGAGTCCGAAGCCTCCTTCCTGCGGGGCCTGGCGCCCCATCCGGCGGAAGCCATGAGGGTGTCCAACGAGATGATCGGATCCACCCCGGTTGCCTTGCGATATGCCCTGGCAGCGAGGTTCCATCTATCCAATCAACTCACACGGTAGCGGTATGTCGAACATACTAAGTCCGTTGACGATCGGCCTTCTCATCTTCGTGGTCATCCTGACGGGGGCATTCGCCGGTCGAACCGTGAGGCGGCTTCTGCCGCGGGAAGACCTGACCGAAGAAACAAAAAGCCTCGTGTCAGTCTCGATGGCCGTGGTGACTACAACTTCGGCGCTGGTTCTGGGGCTGCTGATCTCAAACGCAAACACCTCGTTCATTGCGCTCGGAGGCCAAGTGACGAGCCTGTCCGCGCAGATCATCCGCCTCGATCAGATACTGCGCCGATACGGGCCGGACACAGAGCCAGCCCGGAAAATCCTGCTGCAGTACGCGGAACATAAGGCCAAAGATCTGTTCCCCGACCGCAATGCGCGCGCCCTGCCACACCTGGGCAATCCGGCGACCTATGAACTGCTGCAACAATTCGAAGACTCGCTCCTTGCCTTGAAACCCGCAAATCCGCGCGACCAATGGTGGCTGGGACAGGCCATGACGTTGGCCGCCAAGATCGGCGACGCACGCTGGGTATTGGCCCAGCAGGTAGGTCAGGGAACGCCAAAAGCGTTCGTCGCGCTCCTGGTCTTCTGGCTGACGTTACTTTTTGCGAGTTTTGCGCTGTTTGCACCGCCCAACTTTACGTCAGCCGCTACCCTGGCGCTCTGCGCGCTTGCAGTTTCGGGCGCGGTTGGGATGATCCTCGAATTAGAGCAGGGGCTGGGAGGTCTGATCCATATCTCGCCACAGCCGATGCGCCAGGCCGTCATCGCGCTCGGGGGTGCGGCTGACGTCGCCTTGGGTGAATAACAGATCCGCGAGCAAATCATCTCGGGTTTCTGGACCATGGGGAGTGGAAATCCAAATCGAGCCATCTTGGTAGAAGAGCACAGCTCAAGCTGGAGTTCGTCGTTATAAACATTCGTCGGCTTGTGCCGCCAACCTCAGTCGCCTTCACGGCTGCTTACGCGCCGAAAAAAACGCGAAACTTGCCGCCATGAA
>CAWEBE010000052.1:0-63225 GCA_963806735.1 uncultured Alphaproteobacteria bacterium
CCCACGTGGCAGGGATGTCGAGCCGGCAACACACGCCCGTGCCCAAAAACTCGCAGTCGGTCTTACCGCCAAGCTCATAGGGGATCAGGTGGTTGATGACACTCGTTCCGTATCCGAACTTGCCTGGAGCTTTGACGGCGGGCCCGCCGGTCTCCTGCCACTTAATCACGAGCCCATCGCCGGCGCCCTGGTTCTGCGACCAAGACCATTGCACCGATACCCGGCCGGTGCGGACCGACAGCGCACCATACTTGGCGGCGTTGGTGGCCAGCTCATGCAGCGCCATTCCTACCGCCTGGCCTGCCTCCGGCGTCAGGAGCACGTCAGGCCCATCGATGTGCGTGTTGTTGGGTGCGGCATAGGGTGCAAGCTGGCGCCTGAGCAGCGCGTCCAACGGCAAGCCCTGCCAGCGACGGGTGCTCAGCAGCTCGTGCGTCGACGCAAGAGCCCGGATGCGCGCATCGAGCGCAGCCACGAAGTGCTGCATCGAGCTGCTGGTCTCCAGTGTATTGGCGGCGACGGCAGCGACGGTGGCGAGCACGTTCTTGACGCGATGATCGAGCTCGGCAATCAGCACCCGCTGGTGGTCTTCGGCACGCCGACGCTCGGTGACATCGATATTGAGCCCAATCACCCGCTGCGGTTGGTTGTCCGCATCATACGATATGAAGCTGCGTGACTCGATCCAACGCATCTCGCCCCCAGGGCGAACGATGCGATACTCAATGCCGTATTCCTCCCGACGTTCGCGGAGGGCCTGCCTGCGGGCGGCCTCGACGCGACCAAGGTCCTCGGGGTGAGCGCGGGCCCGCCATTGGCTGCGCGTTGTCTCCGTCGTCCCTTCCGGCAGACCGTGCAGGGCGGCATAGCCTTCCGTAATCTGCATCACATCTGCATCGAAATCATAGGCGTAGCTGCCGACGCGAGCCGCCTTCCCCGCAAGCGAAAGCTGCATGTTGCGCTCGTCCAGGGCCCGCTCTGCCCTCTTGCGATCCGTGACGTCGATGTTGGCACCGACCAGACGTGGCCCATCGCCGTCGTAGGATATGAAGCTGCGTGACTCGATCCAGCGCACCTCACCGTCGGGGCGGACAATGCGATAGTCGCAATGGTGGTCGTGCCGCCGGGCCGCAACAGTTCCCGCTAAACGTGTCTCAAGACGAGCCAGATCGTCCGGGTGAACTCTGGTGCGCCACTCAGCCCGGCTGCTGTCCTCAGTTCCCTCGGGCAGGCCGTGGATGGCTGCGTAGCCGGGCGATACCTGCATGCGTCCCGTTGCGACGTCGAACGTGAATGTGCCGACCAAAGCCACCTTGCCTGCAAGGTCAAGCTGCATCGTGCGCTCGGCCAAGGCCAGCTCGGCCGTCTTGCGTTCACTGATATCGACGGTCATGTTTATGACGCCGACCACAGCGCCAGCTCCGTCATACACGGGAGTGGGATAGGGCATGATGGGGATGCGAGTGCCGTCCAGCCGCTCGAGGATGGCCTCGACGCTGCGCACGGAGCGGCCCTGCCTCAACGCGATTTCGGTCGGACAATCCTCGACGGGCATCGGCGCGCCGTGACGATCATAGAAGCGGGCAAGATCACACCATCTGTCCTCACCGAACCTGGGCCTTGTCCCCCAGAGATCGACTGCCGCCTGGTTGCAGTAGGTGACGTAGCCATCGGCGTCCGTCACGTAGATGGCGGCGGGAAGCGCCTCGAGCAGCTCTCGGAATTTGCGCTCGTTCCTTTGCAGCGCTCCTTCGAGCTGTTTGCGCTCGGTGATGTCGCGTGTCACGCCAAGCAATCGTATAGGCCGGCCCTTGGCATCGCGCACGACCGTGCCCTCGAGCGCAACCCAACGCTCTGGCGCAGGCGTCGAACCGGTGGTTGGCGCCAAGCGGTAATCGACTTTGTAATTGCTGCGCGCACGTCCTGAGGCGCGGAAGCCTGCATCGATGCTGGCCAGATCGTCGGAATTGATAAATGACCGCGCTGCCGCGAGCGTTTGGGGTGGTGCCTGCAAATCATGTCCATGGATCTGTCGATCCCGCACGTTATTTACGAAGCGGCCGGAGATCAGATCGAGACTCCAGATCCCCAGCTCGGCACCTTCGACGGCCAATTGCAGTTGCTCGTTGCTGTCCCGGAGCGCCGCCTCACTGTGCCGCTTCTCTGCAAACAGCGCGGCCAGGATCAAGCCGAACAGCGAAACAAGCAGCAATGCTGCGCGAGCAGCGTGCACACGATCAAGCAGAGGTAGGCTCGGGTCTCCCAAGCGCCCGACGCCGAACGTCGTGGTCCAAACGATGACCAGAGCGAGGATAAAGACCCCCGCCGCAGCAAACAGCGGCCGGCCGCGCGCCGCCAGCCAAAACAGCAGCGGCAAGATCAAGCCCAGCGGTGCGATGCTGAACCAATAGTTCGACGATGTCGCAAGAGTGCCGATGCTGACGGCTGTGAGCACCACAAGTGCCACCATCCCTTCGACACTCTCTCCCATCTGCGGCCTATCGTCGAGCAAGCGCGCGAGCCCGATGATCAGCGGCGCAACGGCGATGGCCCCCAGTGCATCGGCGGCGGACCAGTCGAGCCAGATGGTGAGCACCGGTGCGCCCAGGTTGTGGAACAGGATGAACCCTGCCGTTGCAACGGCGCCCGAGATGACAGCAGCAACGGCGATCGCCGCAAAGAAGTGCAGCACGTGGCGAACGCTATCGAAATTGAAACCTGACCCGTAGCGCCGTTCGATCAGCCACGCCGCGAACAGCGCTTCGCCCGCGTTGCAGAATGCAAACACAATGGCGGTTGCGAGGTTGCGATCGCCCTGCAGGTTGGCCGCAACCGTGGCGGCCATCACGCCGGCGGCCACCGGCCATCGCGCCTTGGGTCCAAGCGCGATCAGGACACCCGAGGCGATACCCGCTGCCGGCCAGAACACGGCCACGCCATCGTTTGGGGTGAGCAACAAGAGGCTAAGCCGCGCGGCGAGCCAATAGCCAATCCCGACGACGATCCCGAGAGCTACCGCTTCAATCGGTGAGGACCGCGCACTGTGTCGCAAACCAATGCCATGGGGCTTCCCGTGCGGGAGCTTCAGCTGCATGTGTGGATCCCCTCTCCCGTCAACTCGGGTAACGTCCCGATTGACCCACGACTACGGTAAACGGCCGGCGAAGTGCCCGCATCAGGGGTAACCCTGACATCACTGGCAGAAGTCGATAGGTCGCAGCGAGACAACAGTTAATACAGGCTCACCCGCTATTTAAGCCGCGGACCAGCTGGACCGCATACTAGGTCGTGAACCCATAAAAGTAGGTGGCGCTTGCATCGAGTTAGGCGGGCCACTTCGAGACCTGAGCATTTGCAGCAACCAGTCAGAGCTGCACCGCAGCAAACGATCAGGAACTCCCCGCCTGTTCATCTCGGTCCCCGCTGGTTGGACCTCCGCGCAGGGTCGGCGCGTTGTTCTGGTTATGACGAAGAACCCATTTGTCGGGCGCTCGATCTTGATCGTCCAAAAACAATGGGCTATCGCGCGCGAGATGGCACGCGCGTTCGAGGCCGAGGGAGCGCGAGTGTTGTCGGTGCGTGACGGCGCGGCCGGTTTGAAACTTGTCGACGATCCTGATCTTGCGGCCGCTGTTTTAGACAGCGACAGCGCCCAACTATGCCGTTTGCTGGACGAGAAGAAGGTCCCCTATGTGGTCCATTCGGGGCGCGTGCATCTCGACGATGAATGCGCGGGCGCTACTGTAATCCCCAAGCCCGCGACCGCTGAGGAGGTCGTTGCATCGGTCGAACGCTTGCTCGGACCGCGCGATCACGCGCCCTGACTTGTCCAAGCTGAGGTTGCGGGCACCGTCGAAGCAACTGACCATCGTTTATGAGTTCACGCCCTAGTCAGTTCGCAGCGGATGACCGATGCACTGATCTGAAGGTTCGACTTGGGTCAAAACCGGTAGTCAGAGGAGTTGGGGTTGAACGTCTACTGTGAGGTCATGAACGGACCTGGCGCACACGTGCTATGACAGCAATTGTTGGCGGCGCCAGGTCGACCTGTGTCCGCATCGCAAAGTCTTCCAAGACTCCAGGATTCGCGTACAGACTCGAAATTTCCGACCAGCCCGAGGGAGCCAGAACGAGCGTTTGAGTCTGGACGGGCAGATTTGAGGCCCTGGCGTCGATGTTTGGTGCCGACGGCGGGACATGTCGTGGCGAGGACTGCTAAGCGTGACCTGCTGCTAGCTAGGCGGGCTCGCTGCCAACGCCCTGGGGACGTCACCTACTTGCTCTTGACCTGCATTAACAGCGTGCCCCCGCCAGACTGCCCAGCGCTCTCGCATAAGCGCGGCGATGCGTGCTCGACCCTCAAGCGTCTTCGGTCAGGTGCTCAACCCTCCATGGTTGCGGCAGCGGCCATTTCCATAGGCCCGGCGCTGGCACGGTGACCCCTTCCGGGTCCGAGCTCCGCAAAGAACCTTTGTCAGCTTGAACGGTAAGGAAGCCAGGCGCGTACGGCCTCTTCCAGGCGGTTAGAACTCCATGATGCGCGCGCATACGTGCGCGTACTGCGGAAAAATGGATCAATTCAGAGCGTCGGTGTGCCCATGGTTTCGTGCAATAGGCAGAGGATTGCGCCGGCATATTTGAAGCTGGGGACGGCAGCCCGGCCAAATGCTCCTCGAGATCCGGAGCTGCCATGGCGCGCTCCGCTGTGTTTGATTTCAAATGATATCTTTTCAATGAAGCCGTAAAAGCCCATGACGCGAGTGCGCGGAGAGCGGCGTAACAGCATCTGTGCAGTGTCTATTTAGGTCTACTTTAGATCGCCCGAGGCCATCCTGTTGCGGCGACATTTGAGGTCCTGCCGACCAAAAGCAATCGCCGGCGGAGTGGCGAATGTCCGACCAAATGCGAAGCGTCTCGCGTCGTGACGACGCTGCTTTCGCTTTCGACCCCTCACTGCCCCTTGTGAACGGTGATGCGCCACTCCTCCGGTGCGAGGGTCCGCTGCACCGTGGGCTTGGGCTTCATCTGACGCGGCTGCTCGGGAACCCAGTGCGTGAGAGCAGGCAGGCCACCCAAGCTCCCGTAGAGCACTGGACGGCCCCGAACGATCTTCAGACCTTGAAGATACATGCCAACACCGGCTGACATATACTGTCGCTCCAGCACGCTGCCGTCGAACGAAACCGCCTGCGCGACAGCCGCAACGGGTTCTCCCTGCCGCTCCGATGGACCGCCCGCAAGATGCTGTCGGTCGCCGCACACCCTGGTTGGGCCTGGCGCATGTCGCGAGTCGGCGTGCCCCGCCTCGAGGTGATTGCGGACCTGATCGAGACCGACGGCAAGGCCGCGACAATCGCCGAGGCTATGGGCAAGCTGCTCAATCCTACCGTGACTTGGGACGATCTCGCCCGGCTCCGCGAGCGCTGGCGCGGCAAGCTGGTCGTCAAGGGACTGATCGACGTCAACGATGCCATCCAAGCTGCAAAGCTTGGGATGGATGGCATCATCGTGTCCAACCATGGCGGCCGCCAGCTCGATGGAGCATTGGCCAGTATTGACGCCCTCGGCGAGATCGCATCGGAGGTTGGCTCGCGCCTCACCATTCTGACCGACAGCGGTTACAGAACCGGCACGGATATTGCCAAGGCCCTAGTACTGGGTGCCAGTGCCGTTCAGGTAGGCCGTGCCACGCTCTATGCTGCCGCCGTCGCGGGCGAGGCTGGCGTTTTTCGAGGCCTGGAGATTCTCCGCAACGAGTTGGACGTGGCCATGGCTTTGCTGGGCGCACGCAACCCGCACCACATCGGCAGCGACCGCATTCGCGGCAGCCACGCGCCCGATATGCGACGCCCCGCAGACGCACCCTACAAGAGATTTGCATGACCCCTGTGCCAGGCTCCACCAGCCTCGATACGAGCTACGAGACTCGACCGACTTTTCCAGCACCGCGCCATGTCAGCTTTGGCCTCGAAAGCCGACATATACGCAGCTACCAATGTTCGGCAAATTCGTGCCAGGAGCTGCCGAACTTGCGAGGGCCAACGCCGGGCTCTGGAGGGTCGGTCACATTGTTCACCGCTTTGCTGAATATCCTCGCCTCTCGGGGTGGGTATTTTGTGATGTCGCCGGCCGTTGTTGCGCCAGGGACTTAGCTCCGCGCAGGACACCTCGCTGGTCGACGACCGCCCAACAGCCGACTTTGTTCCGGCACAGAGCGAGCATGAGGGCAGCGATGACGAGATGCTCGAGAGCGGCTCGGTGGCAATTTCAACTAGTGCTCGGGTTGGCGCTGCTCGGGCTCCTGTCGCTGAGCACGAAAGGGAACGCGCAAGAGCGCCCCAAGGTCGAAATCGTGCCCAGCATCCCGCACTCGCTGGGCATCAAGTCAGCAGCTGTCTCGCCTGACGGCACGCGCCTGCTCTCGGGCAGCCAGGACAAGACTTCTCAAGCTTTGGGATGCAGCGACCGGTCGACTGCTGCGTACCTTCGAAGGGCACTCTGAAACCGTCACTTCGGTGGCGTTCTCGCCCGACGGAGCGCGCCTCCTCTCGGGCAGCGATGACAAAACTCTCAAAATCTGGGACGCCGCAAGCGGGAACCTGATCCGCGGCTGGGAGGCGCAGCGCCTCGGCGTAACCGCAGTGGCTTTCTCGCGCGACGGTATCCACCTGCTCTCCGCCGGCTCGGATCCTGTGGGGCGCATGGATAACACACTCAGGCTGTGGGATGCGGCGAGCGGGCAGCTGGTCCGCATCTTCGGCGCGTCCGCGACCTACACGCCAGACGGCACAAAGTGGCATGGCTCGGTACACGAGGGGCACTCCAATAGCGTCACCTCAGTGGCGTTCTCGCCCGACGGCACGCGCCTGCTCTCGGGCAGCGATGACAAGACGGTCAAGTTGTGGGACGCCACCACCGGGCAGCTTATCAGTACATTCGAGGCGCACGCCGAGGTCAAGTCGGTGGCCTTTTCGCCGGACGGCACGCGCCTGCTCTCGGGCGGCCGCGACGACACGCTCAAGCTGTGGGACAGCGCAAGCGGGCAGTTGCTCCGGGTCCTCTCATCTCCTGCGCTCTCGGTGGCTTTCTCGCCCGATGGTACGCGCTTGCTCTCAGGCGGCTCTCGCGGCGCCAGGCTGTGGGATGCCGCTAGCGGACAGCTCATTTACAGCTTCACGGAGCACGAGCTTCCAGTCTACGCGGTTGCGTTCTCGCCAGACGGCACGCGCCTGTTATCAGGCGCCGAGCATGTCAGGCTTTGGGACACTGCAAGCGGTCGGCTGATCCGCAGTTTCAAAGGGTACTCGGATTCAGTCCAGTCGGTGGCCTCCTCGCCCGACGGCAAGCATCTGCTCTCCGGTAGCGCCGACAAGACCCTCAAGCTATGGGATGCGGCAACTGGGCAGCTGGTGCGAACGTTTGTGGGTCACGCGCATTGGCTCCGGTCGGTGGCGTTCTCGCCTGACGGCACGCGTCTCATCTCGGACGGCGACGACAGGATGCTCAGACTGTGGGACACCGCAAGCGGTCAGCTGGTCCGCACCTTCGAGACGGAGCGCCGTAACGTCGGCTCGGTTGCGTTCTCGCCCGATGGCACGCGCCTGCTCTCTATTGGCCCCGACAACACGCTCGCACTAAGGGACACAGCAAGCGGACAACTGCTTCACACCTTGCGGGGGCACAAGAGCCTGGTGGAGTCGGTGGCCTTTTCGCCCGACGGCACGCGCCTGCTCTCGGGCAGCGACGACAGGACGCTTGGACTGTGGGATGCCGGAAGTGGGAAGCTGATCCGCACCTTCACAGGGCACGCGTTCAGGATCGCAGCGGTTGCCTTCTCGCCCGACGGCAAGCACCTGCTCTCGGGCAGCAATGACAAGACACTCAAGCTATGGGACGCGGCGAGCGGGCAGCCAATCCGCAGCTTCGAGGGGCACTCCGGTCCGGTGGCCTCAGTGGCATTCTCGCCCGACGGAACGCACGTGCTCTCGGGCAGCTGGGACAAGACGCTCAGGATGTGGGACGCTGCGGGCGGGCAGCCAATCCGCAGCTTCGAGGGTCACTCGGGCTGGGTCAACTCAGGGACGTTCCTGCCCGATGGCACGCGCCTAATCTCGGGCAGCTCCGACGGGACGCTTCGAATTTGGCAGGCCGCGACCGGAGAGCTGCTTGCAACGCTGCTTGCTGCGCAGAGCGGCGAGTGGCTTGCCATGACGCCAGAGGGCTTCTTCGACGCTTCGGCAAAGGGCGCGGACATGCTCACCATCGTCCGCGGCCTCGAGGTTTTCGGCATCGACCAGTTCTACCAAGTCCTCTACCGCCCCGACCTCGTGCGCGAGAAGCTCGCCGGCGACCCCAACGGCAGGGTGAGACAGGCTGCCGCCAAGCTCGACCTCGCCAAGCTGCTCGATAGCGGTCGCGTGCCCCGCGTCGACATCATCTCGCACAAGGTCCAGGACGCATCCCCCGTCGATCTTGTTAACGTGGAGGCGCGGCTCGACGATCAGGGTGGCGGCATCGGTCGCGCCGAGTGGCGCATCAACGGCATCACCGTCGGCGTGGTGGAAAAGACGGCTGGGGCCGCACGCCGGCCTTTCCCGCTGAAGCAGGCAATGGCACTCGACCCCGGAGAGAACACCATCGAGTTCGTCGCCTATAACGGCACCAACCTGGTCGCCTCCGCCCCGGCGCGTGCCAGGATCGTCTGGACTGGCAGCGAGCCCACGGTGCCGCCGCGCCTCTATGTGCTGGTGGTCGGTATCAACGACTACCTCGACGCCAGCCTGAAGCTCACCTACGCGGTCCCGGACGCCAAGGCTCTGGCCGCCGCGCTCAAGGATGCGGGCCAGGGCCACTACGAGGAGGTCATCGTCACCCACGTCCTCGACGGCGACGCCACTGCCAGCAAGCTCGATGCCGCGTTCACGGACCTCGCGGCCAAGGTGCGCCCACGCGACGTGTTCCTCTTCTTCGCCGCCGGCCACGGCAAGACGCTCGACGGGCGCTACTATTTCATTCCGCAAGACCTGCGCTACCACACCGACAGGTCGCTCGTGCGCGATGCCATCGGGCAGGACAAGCTGCAGGCCTGGTTCGCCCGCATCCAGGCCAAGAAGGCGGTGCTGATGTTCGACACCTGCGAGGCGGGCTCGCTCACTGAGCGCAGACAGACCCGCGGCGGCCTCGAGCAGAAGGCGGCGCTGGGCCGCCTGATCCAGGCGACCGGGCGCGCAACGCTTACGGCCTCCACCGCCACGCAGGAGGCCTACGAGGGCCATGGCGGCCACGGCGTCTTCACCTTCTCGCTTCTCGACGCTCTGGGCCGTGCCGACGCCAACGGCAACGGGTTGGTCGAGCTGGCCGAGCTGATCCAGCACGTCGACGGCCTGGTGCCGGCCATCACCGAGAAGCGTTGGGGCGCCCGGCAGTTCCCGCAAATGGATGCTTACGGGTCGAATTTTGCGCTGGCGCGCCAGGTGTCGGCGCTGGCGCCGGTCCAGGACAACGCCATCATCATTCCGGTTCGGCCGACGCACGTGAGCACAGAGCCGTTGCAGGTCTTCAGGGAGGCGGGCGGTGCCGACGTCGTGCAGAAGCTGCCGCCCTTCACTACAGTCACCCTCGTCAAACGCGAACGGGGTTGGGTGCTGATCGCCCGAGACGGCAAGGTGCTTGGCTACGCCGCCGAAACCAAGCTGCACAAGCTCAATTGACCACTTCACGAAACTCTTGCAGCCGGACATGTCTGCTTAGGCTGCATAGTCTCAGCGTTCGCTCGATGCGCTGACTAGACTACGCCTCCGCTGATAGGGGCGGAGTGTGCCACAGATCGCCCACGAAGGGGCGCCACGAGCGCAAGAGCAATTCCACCATTTGGTCTACGCGGTAATCGTTAGTGTGACGGGCAGTATGCTGGTTGGAGCAACGCGCCGACTTCTCAACGCGAAGAACGCCGCCGCGTGGCAACTCCTCCAGCGCCGCGACGGGTTCGCGCCGTACCAGGAAGGCGCCGATGCTCAAGGCCAGCGCCGAAAGCACTGACTGTGAAAATTCGAGCGAAGGAGGGCGGCGTGAAAGCCAACGTGACCACAAAAAAATGGCCGGCCGGATAGCCCTCCGACACGGCCAAATATTCAAATCATCGATGGCGGAAACATACTCGTTTTCGTCCCGCGTCGCAATGGTTTGCGACCGCCATCACCAGCTCAACCGACTCTGGAGATGGCAGTCATGCTCGAAGACAGACATCCGCAATTCAATGATCCGCATCGGGGCGCCATCGAGTCCGGCGACGAGAGCGTGTCGACGCACACAGCCTCGAACTTGGCTCAGGCACTCGACCTAGCGGCCGCCGGTATCCCCATATTCCCGGCGCGCGCTTTCAAGCTGCCTTCCTCAGGCAAATGGCAGAAACAACCGCTCGTCCTTCGGTGGCGAGAGGTGGCAACCACCGATCCGCACCAACTTCAAGAATGGTGGCAACGCTTCCCCGACGCCATTCCTGGCATTGAGCTCGGCCGCGCGGGTCTTGTTGTGATCGATCCAGACCGGCATCCCGACGGACCCGATGGCGTCGCGGCGTTTGCGGCGCTTGAGGCTGAGAATAACGGTATCCCAGCGCATCCAGAGACGGATACGGCTGGAGGAGGGAAGCACCTTATTTTTCGTCAGCCTGAGGGCGAGCCCTTCCGCAATCAGCGCGGTGCGCTTCCGGAGGGCATTGATGTCCGCGGCTCTGGAGGATGGATTGTTGCACCAGGTGCGGTGCGGTCCGACGGTGCACGCTGGCAACCCGTTCTCGGCACGCAGTCGTTGGCGGACGCCTATCGCTGCGGCACCATATATCCGCTGCCCGCCTGGATTGGCAGGATCATTCGCGCGGATCCGGAGCGTCGGCAGAAAGCGAAGAGCAATTCTCATTCCTCTGGCACTCGCAAGAACTCAGCATCCCGTGAATCGGCTTACGCAACCGCGACCCTGAACGCGTTGGGAATGGAGTTGAGCGACACACGGCCTGGGACGAGGAATGATGCGCTGAACGGCGCTGGCTACCGCATGGGCCGCATGACGGCCCGAGAATGGATCGACCGCACTTGTATAGCCGACGTCCTCTGGCGGGCCTGCGAACTGAATGGACTGGTGAGCGACGATGGAGCCGACGCTGTACAAGCAACGCTGGCGAGCGGCCTCACGGCGGGACTGCAAGATCCGCATCCCGACCTGGACGGGCGGCAACATTCTTCTAGCGGGCGGTCGGAGCCTGCTGACGTCACGGCAGGCACCGTACTATGTCCAATCACGCTTGAAGACCTGCTTAGCCGCGACATCAAGCCCCGCGAATTCGTCATCGAGCCCCTGATTCACGAGCGTGGGCTAGTCATGGTCTATGCTTGGCGCGGTGTCGGCAAGACGTGGTTTGCCCTAGGCCTCGCGCATGCCATCGCCGCGGGCGGCAAGTATCTCAAGTGGACGGCCGCGAAGCCCCGCCGTGTGCTGCACGTGTGCGGTGAGATGCCGGCGGTGGACTTGAAGCAACGCTTCGAGCGAGTCGTGGCCGCGACCAACGACAAGCCTCCGGAGCCCGCCTTTCTCCGTATCATCTCCGCCGACCTCCATGAGCTTGGCGTCCCTGATCTCGCAACGGCCGAGGGCCAAGCAGCGATGGATGCTGTACTCGGCGATGCGGAGGTCGTGCTGTTCGACAACGTCTCGACATTGTTCCGAACCGGCCAAGAGAATGAAGCGGAAAGCTGGGCGCCGGTCCAGAACTGGCTGCTGAAGTTGCGCCGGGAAGGGCGCACTGTGGTTATCATCCACCACTCGAACAAGGCGAAGGCGCAGCGTGGCACGTCGAAGCGCGAAGATGTGCTCGACACCGTCCTCAACCTTCGAGCGCCATCTGACTATGAGCCGAGCGAGGGCGCCCGCTTTGAGGTGCATTTCGAGAAAGCGCGCGGCCTCAGCGGCACAGAGGCGGTCAACCCCTTCGAGGCAAAGCTGGAGATGCGAGACGGCGCTGCGGTCTGGACCATGCGTGACATCGAAGATGCCAGGCTGGCCGACATCCAAGAGCTGAAAAGCGACGGACGGTCAGTCCGTCAAATCGCGCAGGAACTCAACATATCGAAGTCGGCCGTCCAGCGTGCCCTCAGCAAGGCCGGAACGGAGGACGCATGACCGACCTCCCGACAAACGCTGTCCCACTGTCCCGCACTCCAGGGTCTGGGACAGCGGGACAGTTAGCCCGAACGCGGGACAACGAATGGGACAGTAGCGGGACACCACCAAGGAATGCCCTCGCAGCACGGAGATTTTGGCGTCCTGGACCGGGACAGTACGCGGGACAGAGGCGGGACAGACGTGTCCCGCAAGCCAGAAACCTGCGAAAGGCTGTCGGGACACGTTTTGGTCTCCGTAGCCCTCTCTGGCCCGGTAAGCGCAGGGCATCAAATGAGCGCACCTAAGCGGCCTGCGACTTTCAAACAGATCGACGTCGTGCGCGCGATGAAGGCTGCCAAAAAGGCCGCCTTTCCCGTCGCCGCCGTTCGAATCACCAAGGATGGTGACATCGTGGTCATTCCAGGTAACCCGGAATCCATGCCACCCTCACCGCCGGTGAACGAGTGGGACGACAAGTGAGGGGCGACATGGTCAAGGTCGAATTGGCCTACGTGAAGCCTGAGCGGGACCGGCAAGGGCGTGTGACCTACTACTATTTCCGGCGACACGGCCGGCGCTGGCGCCTCCCCGGCGAGCTATGGTCCGAAGAATTCATGGCTGAATACCGGCGCCTGACTGAACTCTCCAGCACGACACCAGCAACCCAAGCGCCGACCGACAAGCGTCACTATGCGCCCGGCACCTTCGGCGCCCTCGTGCAAGACTATCTCGCCACGGCTGTCTACAAGGAGAAAAAGCCGTCAACCCGCTCCGAGTATAGACGTGTGCTGGAATCGCTGCAGGCTCAGCACGGCGACAAGCGGGTGCATATGATCAAGAAGCGCCACATCCGCAAGATTTGCGATGACCGCGCCGAGACGCCGGGTGCGGCCAATACCATCGTCCGCATGCTCAAGCTGGTGTTGAATTTTGCTGTGGACGAGGAGTGGATTGAATCAAATCCGGCAGCGAAAATGAAGGAGCTGAAGGTCGGCGAATGGCGCGACTGGACCGATGAGGAGTGCACCGTGTTCGAGCAGCGCTGGCCTGCAGGCACGATGCAGCATCGCGCCTATGCCCTGGCCGTCTACACCGGCCAGCGCAAAGGCGATGTGGTCGCGATGACCAGAGCGCACCGCAAAGATGGTTTAATCCGCGTCAAGCAGGGGAAGACCGGGGAAGAGGTCTGGATCCCCGAGCATCGCGCGCTCAAGGACGAGCTCGAATGTGGCGAAACAGGCCACATGAGCCTGCTGACAACCTCTCTCGGGAAGGGCTTCGATCCGGTCTACTTCGGCGCTTGGTTTGCCGACGCGATCGAGGATGCCGAGCTGCCGGACGATTGCGTGCTGCACGGGCTGCGAAAAACGGCCGCGCGCAAGCTGGCGGACGCTGGCTGCACCGAGGAGGAAATCAAAGCCATCACTGGCCATGTGACGACGCAGATGGTCAGCAAGTACACGAAGACGGCCGAAAAGAAGAAGCGTGCGAGCGCCGCGATTTTGAAGCTGGAGAACGCGCGGTGAACCGCGAGTGGCAAACGCACTGTTTGGCAATTGGCAAACAGACTAGGATCGACGGAGAAAATTTAACAATATCATGGCGCTCCCTACGGGAGTTCGAACCCGTCTTTTCAGATTGAAAATCTGACGTCCTAACCGATAGACGAAGGGAGCGCGAAAGGCATTCGTATAGGGGGCTTTAGAGCCAAACGCAAGAAATCGCCGGCGCACTTTTGGCCCGCTTTGGGCATCACTTGTCCGCCTCAACCCTGTCTTCGCGGATCGGCCGCATCCTCGATTTGCAGCTCGATGCGATTGCGTCCGCCCCAGTCGTCACGCCGCAATGCTCCTGCGACGTAAATCGGCATTCCTGCAGATGATACGAGCAAATCGCCCAGCGGCTGGCCGACCGATCGGAAAGCGACGGCATCGAGCCGCGTGCCGTCGGCTGCCTCGAGCACACAACGCACGTGCGCGTCTCCCATTACCTTGGCGAACTTCACCCTGTGCGCGGGAAAGGCGAAACGCGGTTGCGGATTACCCTGACCGTAGGGACCTGCGCGCTCCAGAAGTCCGATCAATTCCTCAGTAGCCCCGGCCGGTGTCAACGCGCCATCGAACTCGAGGCCGCTGCGCTCTCTCGCCAAGTTGCTCGGCTCGCGCAGCAGAGCACGAAGGCGCAATGCCAGATCATCGAAGTGTGCACGGTTCACCGTCAGCCCGGCAGCCATGGCATGGCCGCCTCCCTTTACCAAAAGCCCTTCGGCAACGGCCACACGCACGGCCGCGCCGATGTCGATGCCCTGCATCGATCGCAGTGAACCCGTACCCTCGTCGCGACTTTCCCATGCAATCACGCACGCCGGACGACCGAAGCGCTCTACCAGCCGACTGGCGACGAGCCCGACCACACCTTTATGCCAGCTCGGTGAGGCCACCATGAGCAGCGGCAGATCCGGCTCCTCGTTAATCAACCGATCCGCTTCGGCGACGGCCTCCTCCAACATCTGCGTCTCGAGCGCCTTGCGCTCACGGTTGAGCTTGTCGAGCAGGACGGCGATACGCGCCGCCTCGACCTCGTCCTCGGTCGCGAGCAGCTTGGCGCCAAGCGCCGCATCGCCGATGCGGCCGCCCGCGTTGATGCGAGGACCGAGCACAAAGCCGAGATGATAGGGCGTTGGCGCCTGGTTCAGTCCCGCGGCATCGAACAGCGCACGCAGTCCCACATTCTCGCGGCGGCGCATCACTTGTAGGCCGCGGGTTACGAAGGCACGGTTCAGCCCCCAAAGCGGGACTACGTCGGCCACCGTAGCCAGCGCCACCAAATCGAGAAGCTGCATCAGGTCCGGGGCGAGGATGTCTCCACCGTAGAAGCCGCGGCGGCGGAGCTCACGTGTGGTCGCCACGAGCACCATGAACGTGACACCGGCAGCGCAGAGGTACCCCAGTCCGGAGAGATCATCCTGGCGGTTAGGGTTGACCACGGAATGCACGTCCGGAAGACGCTCATCGGCCTGATGGTGGTCGACGATGATCACCTCAGCCCCAAGCCGCCCTGCATGCGCCAGTGGCTCGAAACTCGTGGTGCCGCAATCGACCGTGACAATCAGGTGAAAGCCATCCTTGACCAGGATCTCAAGTGCAGTTGCGTTGGGCCCGTATCCTTCCAGCATACGATCGGGAATGTAGATGCGCGCGTCGCGTCCATGCGCGCGCAGAAAACGATGCAGCAACGCTGATGCGCAGGCGCCATCGACGTCGTAGTCGCCAAACACCGCAATCGCCTCACCATTGACGATGGCGTCGGCCAATCGAGCTGCGGCCTTATCCATATCATTGACGCTGCTCGGATCCGGCATCAGCGCCTTGATGGTCGGCTCGAGCACGAGGGGCACTTCATCGATGCCGATGCCGCGAGCCGCCAGAACGCGTCCCAGCAGATCCGGCACCCCATGCCGCTGACATATGGCCGTGGCTAGATTCCGCCCTGGGATGTCGAGGCGCTCGCGCCAAGCAAATCCTCGGGCGGAACGCTCGACGCCTAGAAAATAGTCTGCACCGCCCGGAGCGGATTTGAGTCGTGCCAATGCCATGCGCGCTCCTCGCGGGATGCGCATGGGTTGCTAATGCGATTCGTGAGTTTTGTCGGGTTGTTGTCCCCAGATTGATTTGGTCTGTCAGACCGTTGCCTTGGTCCCGATCATGCGGAACGTAGTCTTGATGCGCCGAACGGTGCCCGTTGCCGCGCGCATCACGACGGTCTCCGTCTCGGCGAAGCCCTGACGGAAGTGGACGCCGCTCAAGAGCGATCCGTCGGTCACGCCCGTGGCGGAGAAGATCACATCGGCCGCGGCCATCTCATGCATGGAGAACTTGCGATTGATATCCTTGATTCCCATGTCGGCGGCCCGCTTCTTCTCCTCCTCCTTGAGTGGCATCAGGCGGCCCTGCATCTGACCGCCGATGCACCGCAGCGCTGCTGCCGCCAGCACGCCCTCGGGCGCGCCACCGCTGCCCAGATAAATGTCGACGTTGGTCTTCTCGGGGTCCGTGGTCCAGATCACCCCGGCAATATCGCCGTCAGGGATGAGCTGAATGCCGGCCCCAGCCTTGCGCACGGCATTGATGAGCTCAGTGTGGCGTGGACGATCGAGGATGCAGGCCGTGATCTCGGATACCGGCACGCCTTTGGCCTTGGCCAGAGAGCTCAGATTGTCCTCCGCCGGGCGATCGAGGTCGACGATGCCTTCCGGATAACCCGGGCCGATCGCGATCTTGTTCATGTACATATCGGGCGCATGCAGCAGGCCGCCCTCGGCAGATATCGCGAGCACCGCCAGCGCATTGGGCATGGCCTTGGCGCAGATCGTCGTGCCCTCGAGCGGATCGACGGCGATGTCGACACGGGGCCCCTCGCCAGTGCCTACCTCCTCACCGATGTAAAGCATCGGCGCCTCGTCCATTTCTCCCTCACCGATGACCACGCGCCCCCGAATGGACAGTTTGGCCAGCTCTCGCCGCATGGCATCGACGGCGGCCTTGTCGGCGCCCTTGACGTCACCCCGACCGCGCAATCGTGCGGCGGCGATGGCAGCAGCCTCAGTCACGCGCGCGAGTTCGATCGACAGAACTCTGTCCAGCGTACCTGTGCTCGTGCTGACGGCCATGGCGTCCCCTCGGTTTTGTCAGAGCTTCTCGATGCGGATCATCTGCGGCTTCTCGGAAACCTTCCCGTCGCTCTCGATGGCCTCGAGCGCCTTGCGGATGGCCTCCTCCGTGGTCTCGTGCGTGATCATGATCAGCGGCGTAGCCTCTCCCAGCGGCGGGCGCGCATCGATGCCGGGCAGGGCCTTCTTCGGCCGGCGCTGCACAATGCTTTCCAGCGATACATCGCGGTCGCCCATACGCTTGGCAATAGCCGCCATGGCGCCGGGCCGGTCATAGACCGACAGCCGTACGTAGTAGGCACCCTGGTGCTGGCCGATCTTGGCGCGCTTGTATGGCTTGAGCGCGTTTGCCGGCACCATGAACGGCGGCAGCACCAGCCCGCGCGCGAGATCGACGATGTCGCTCATAACCGCCGAAGCCGTCGCCCTGCCGCCGGCCCCAGGACCGACCAACAGGAGCGTATTGACGAAGTCACCATCAATGGCAACGCAGTTGGTCACGCCCGAAACCTCGGCGATAGTCGAGTGCTTGGGGACCATGGCCGGGTGCACGCGCTGCTCGATGCCGCTCTCAGTCAGCATGGCGACGCCGAGCAGCTTGATACGGTAGCCAAGATCATCAGCGGCCTCTATGTCGGCCTGGGTGATCGTCTCGATGCCTTCAATATGCATCTGATCGAGCGCCACCCGCGTGCCGAATGCCAGGCTGGTGAGCAGCGCCAGCTTGTGCGCAGTGTCGAACCCGCCGATGTCAAACGTCGGATCAGCCTCGGCGTAGCCTTTGGCCTGGGCCTCCTTCAGCACATCGGTGAAAGAGCGGCTTTCCGCCTGCATCTGGGTGAGGATGTAGTTACACGTACCGTTAAGGATGCCGTAGACGCGGCGAATCGCGTTGCCCGCCAGCGCCTCCCGCAACGTCTTGATAATGGGGATGCCACCCGCGACGGCCGCCTCGAAGTTGAGGGCAACGCCCCTCTTCTCGGCCAAGCGCGCGAGCTCAGTGCCATGCTTGGCAAGCAGCGCCTTGTTGGCAGTTACCACATGCTTGCCTGCAGCCAGCGCGGCCTCCACGGCCTGCCGTGCGACACCTTCCTCTCCACCAATGAGCTCGACAAATACATCGATGCCGGGATGGGCCGCAAGCTTTACTGGATCATCGAACCACTGGAGCTTGGCGAGATCGATGCTGCGCTTCTTGCGCCTGTCGCGCGCCGACACCGCGACGACCTCAATTCGTCGCCCGACACCACCGGACAGCCGCTGGCCATGCTCCGCCAGTAGGCTGAGAAGACCGGCGCCGACAGTTCCGACCCCGGCTACGCCAAGTTTGAGTGCCTCGTTCATACGAGTACAGGACTACCGATTGGCCAATTCGCGGATCGGTATCACGTTGTGCATGGTACCGACGCCCTGGGAAAGGAACTTCTTGATGTTACGCGCCGCTTGCCTGATGCGATGCTCGTTCTCAACCAACGCGATGCGTATGTAGCCCTCGCCGTGCTCGCCGAACCCGAGCCCCGGCGAGACTGCAACATCCGCTCTCTCGATCAGGAGCTTGGCAAACTCCACCGACCCAAGATGGCGGAAGGGCTCCGGGACCGGCGCCCAGGCGAACATGGTGGCAGGCGGAGGCGGAATGTCCCAACCGGCACGCGCGAAGCTCTCGACCAGGCAATCGCGCCGCCGCTTGTAGGTGTTGCGGATCTCGGTCACGCAGTCCTGTGGGCCGTTGAGTGCGGCCGCGGCGGCGACTTGTATCGGCGTGAAGGCGCCATAGTCCAGGTACGACTTTACCCGGCCCAGCGCGCCGATCAGCCGCTCATTGCCAACCGCAAAGCCCATGCGCCAGCCCGGCATACTGTAGGTCTTCGACAGCGACGTGAACTCGACCGTGACATCCATGGCGCCCGGAACCTGCAGGACCGATGGCGGCGGAATGCCATCGAAATAGATCTCGGCATAGGCAAGGTCGGACAGGATGATGAGGTCGAGCTTCTTGGCGAGTTGCACGGCCTCCGTATAAAACGCCAAATCTGCCGTCATCGCGGTTGGATTGGAGGGATAGCTCAGCACCATGGCAAGTGGCCGTGGGATCGAGTGCCGCACCGCGCGCTCCACCGCGTGGAGGAACTCTGCGCCCGTGCCGGCGGGCAGATGCCGGATGGCCGCGCCCGAGATGATAAATCCGAACTCGTGAATGGGATAGGTCGGGTTGGGAACCAGGATCACGTCTCCTGGCGCCGTGATAGCTTGCGCCATGTTGGCGAAGCCTTCCTTCGATCCAAGCGTAGCGACGATGTGTTTCTCGGGATCGAGCCGGACACCGAACCGGCGCTCGTAGTAGGCCGCCTGCGCCTTGCGCAGGCCAGGTATGCCCTTGGACGCCGAATAGCGGTTGGTGCGCGGCTTGGCGATCGTCTCAACCATCTTGTCGACGATATGCTGCGGCGTCGGCATGTCCGGGTTGCCCATGCCGAGATCGATGATGTCGGCCCCCCGTGCACGGGCAGCGGCCTTCAGCCGATTGACCTCGGCGAAGACATAAGGCGGCAACCGCTTGATGCGATGAAAATCTTCTATCACGTCTTGCCCCTGCGCATGCGGTAAGGGATCAATTTCGCCACACGCTGTTTAGCCGCCGGGATGGGCATACGTCAAAGCGCGATATTGCTACTTGGCCTTTTCGCCCTGCTTCGCCGCGTCCGCCTGCTGGGCCGCCTTCTTCTCGGACAGCTCGTCGATGGCTTGCTGCTGCTCTTCCCTGGACAGCAGTTTGCGTGGGTCTCTGACCAGGTCGGGTATGGGAACTGACGGGAGCGCATAGCCACAGCCCCCCAGTGCCATCACCAGGGTCAAGAGGGCGGCCCGCCGCCACGCCCCCGCCCGGGGCATTAGCAGCGTCTCAGCTCGCCTCGTTCTAAACCAATTGTGCATATGCGTTCTTTTATCAGATTCCAAATTGACCAGATACGTTGTCACCGCATCTTTACGCCGCTAAAAGCTCTGAAATTAAGGTGCCGAGTCCATTTTGGCGGACAAATGTGGCGCCGCAGCACGTCGCTTCCGAGCGCCGCCAAGCCTGAGAGAACTCGAATGCAGAAGTCCAACGCTCCTCACGAGTTCGACTGGTCCGCTTACCAGGTTTCGAAACCGGATGATTTTGCGCTCAACATGCTTCGCCTCGTGGAGGAGGGTGGCAAGGCATTGGCCAGCCTGGTCCAGCACGCAGATACGCGGACGGGGCCCTTCAGCCCCTCCAGCGAGATCAACGAAATGTCCAAGGTCTTTGGCGTGGTGGCGCAGCAGTGGCTGCGCGATCCGGGCAAGACCGTGGAAGCCCAGGCAGAACTCGTTCGCGGCTACCTGGACGTGTGGAGCAACGCCCTACAGCGCATGACGGGTGGGCATGTCGCGCCGGTCGTCAAGCCGGAACCGGGCGACGCTCGCTTCCGTGATCCGGAGTGGTCCTCCAATCCCTATTTCGACTTCTGGAAGCAGTCCTATCTCGTGACCAGCCAGTGGGCCGAGAAGGTCCTCGACGAGACCAAAGGGCTGGACGATCGCACCCGGCAGCGCGCCGAGTATTACCTACGCCAGTTGCTGAGCGCGCTTTCGCCCTCCAATTTCCCAATGACCAATCCCGAGGTCGTGCGCGAGACCCTCGCCTCGAACGGGGAGAACCTTGTGCGCGGCATGCAGCAGCTGCTCACGGACCTCAAGAAGTCGCCCGACCTGCTGCAATTCAGCCAGACCGATGTATCGGCCTTTCAGGTCGGCAAGAACCTCGCCATCACGCCCGGCAAGGTCGTGTGGCAGAACGATGTGCTCCAGCTCGTGCAGTACACGCCGACAACAGAAAAGGTGCACGAGGTCCCGCTGCTGATCGTGCCGCCGTGGATCAACAAGTTCTACATCCTCGATCTGACGCCGCCAAAGTCCCTCATCAGGTATGCCGTCGCGCAGGGCTTCACGGTCTTTGTCGTCTCGTGGGTCAATCCCGACCAGCGCTTGTCTCATAAGACATTCGAAGACTACATGAACGAAGGCATCCTATCGGCAACTGACGCGGTGTTGCGCGAGACGGGCGCTAAACAAACCAACGTGTTGGGTTACTGTGTTGGCGGCACGTTGCTCGCCGCCACGCTCGCCTATGTCGCATCGCGCGGACAGGAGCCCTTCTCCTCTGCGACATTTCTCGCCGCGCAGGCTGACTTTACGAAGGCCGGCGACTTGTCCCTCTTCATCGACGAGGCACAGCTCAAGGCGCTGGAGGAGATGATGGCCGAGCGCGGCTATCTCGACGGCTCGCGCATGGCCACGGTCTTCAACATGTTGCGCCCGCGCGACCTCATCTGGCCCTACATCGTCAACAACTACATGCTGGGCAAGAAGCCGTTCCCGTTCGACCTGCTGTTCTGGAACCAGGAACTCGACGCGGATGCCGGCAGCCAACCACAACTTCTACCTGCGCGAGTTCTATCACGAGAACAGGCTCGCCAGGGGACAGATGGCTCTCGGCGGCGTGCGCCTCGACCTCGGCAAGGTGAAGTTGCCAATCTACGAATTGGCGACACGTGAGGATCACATAGCACCCGCCAAATCTGTTTACATCAGCTCACGCCTGTTCGGGGGCCCGGTCGAGTACGTCCTGGCTGGCTCGGGCCACATTGCAGGCGTGGTCAATCCCCCGCCCGAGGCCGACAAGAAGCCGAAGTACCAGTATTGGACCAATCCGGATCGGGTAGACACATTGGAGGAATGGCTGCAAGGCGCAGAGGAGACGCCCGGCTCCTGGTGGCCGCACTGGACCAAGTGGCTGGCGTCGCATTCCGGCAGCATGGTGGACGCGCGCCAGCCGGGCGCCAAGCTCGGCGTTATCGAGGATGCGCCAGGGTCGTATGTGGCAGTGAAAGCATAGGGCCGGCCGACCTGTCGGTCGGCCAAGCCCAGCCCAGTGTCACCTCGCCTCCGTCCAGCTCTCGGAGAAGGCCAAAGCACTCGTGCTGAACGGCCGCTTCTCCCGTTCACGCGGCCAGGGTTTGCCCGCCGCCTGCACGCCGTTGCGTGTCAACCGTGCACCCAGTGCTGGAATGAGCACGGTGCAAACACCGTAGGGCCGCTCTGGCTGCGCGTTGGGTTGCGTATGGATCAAGAGTGGCTCACCAATATCATACCAGGTAAGGGCGATGTCCTCGCCGGCGGCAGCAATACGCTCGGTCCAGAAATAGCGGGGATCCCCCGTCTTGCTGAACTGAGCGTCCACCACAGGAATGGTCAGGTCCTTGGTCTCGGCGTTGAGCATGCCCTGCACTGTCGATTGCAGCCAGCGCGCCATGGCGATGTTGTCGGAGTAGATGCGCAAACGGTTGTCCGTCAGCTCGCTCTTGAGATAGAGCACATGCCCAGGACCCGCCGGCGAAAAGATAATACGCCAGTAGCTGGCATTGGTCGTGAAATTGTCGCTGTCGACCGAGCTGAGCCGGATGAACGGGTTCTCGCCAGTCAGGATCGTGCGGTTTGGGTCAGCAACGCTCATTTCTTGTTCCTCCCTTTGAACCGGACTTCAAAATTCCTTGGCGGAAGAGCGGCGCACGCTATGCCCCAGCCAAAGCCTGCTCGAGATCCGCAATGATGTCGACCGCGTCCTCGATGCCGATCGACAGGCGCACGACGTCGTCGCCGGCGCCGGCGGCCGCGCGCTGCTCCTTGGTGAGCTGGCTGTGCGTGGTCGAGGCCGGATGGATGACGAGGCTGCGCGTATCGCCGATGTTGGCGAGGTGCGAGAACAGCTGCAAGCCTGCTACCAGCTTCACACCTGCATCGTAGCCGCCCTTGAGGCCGAAGGTGAAGACGGCGCCCGCGCCGTTAGGACAGATCTTCTTCGCCAGCGCGTTGTACTTGTTCTCGGGCAGACCGGCGTAATTCACCCAAGCAACCTTTGGATACTTTTCCAACCACTTCGCCACCGCTACCGCGTTCTCGCAGTGCTTCGCCATACGCAACGGCAGCGTCTCGATACCGTTGAGAATGAGAAACGAGTTGAACGGCGAGATGGCCGGACCGATATCGCGCAGGCCCATGACACGGCAAGCGATGGCGAAGGCGAAGTTACCGAAGGTCTCTGCCAGCACCATGCCGTTGTAGCTGGCATTGGGTGCAGTCAGCGTCGGATACCTCTTGTCGGCTTTGATCCAGTCGTAGGTGCCGCAATCCACGATCACGCCGCCGATCGAATTGCCATGCCCGCCCATGAACTTCGTCAGAGAATGCACGACGATGTCGGCGCCGTGGTCCTTCGGCCGGCACAAGTAGGGTGTCGCCAGCGTGTTGTCGACGATGAACGGAATGCCGTGCTTCTTGGCGATGGCGGCAATGGCCGGCAAATCCACGACGATGCCGCCCGGATTGGCGATCGACTCGCAGAAGATCGCCTTGGTCTTTGGGGTGATCGCCTTTTCGAAGCTCTTGGGCTCGGTGGCATCGGCCCAGGCGACATTCCAATTGAACTTCTTGAACGAGTGATTGAACTGATTGACCGAGCCGCCGTACAGCTGCCGCCCCGCCACGAACTCGTCGCCCGGCTCCAGCAGCGTATGGAAGATCAAGAACTGCGCCGCGTGCCCAGACGCCACGGCCAGCGCCGCCGTCCCACCCTCGAGCGCCGCCACGCGCTGCTCCAGCACACTTTGGGTCGGGTTGCCTATGCGTGAATAGATGTTGCCGAACACCTGCAAGCCGAACAGCGAGGCCGCGTGCTCAGCGTCGTTGAAGACGAAGGACGTGGTCTGGTAGATCGGCGTCACACGCGCCCCGGTGGATGGGTCTGGCGCAGCGCCAGCGTGGACGGCAAGTGTCGAAAATGCGGGACCGGAGTTTTTCTTCGGCATGGAAACGCATCTCACCTGATCGTTACGAGCGGCACCATCAACGAGATCGGCGTGCCCAAGTCAACGGCCATCAATAGCCGCGGCTGCGGTCGACCACTTCCTTCAGCGTCGCTCCAGCGAGATAACGTCGTGCATTCTCCGTGAAGAGCTCTGCCACCATGAGATCGCGGGTCGGATGCCCGCCGCCGATATGCGGCAGCACCGTGATGCCTTCGGCTTTCCAGTACGGATCGTCGGCAGGCAGCGGCTCGGTGCGGAATACGTCGAGAATGGCCCCCGCTATCTTCTTCGACTTCGCGGCCGCGATCAGGTCCTGGTCCACGATCAGGCCGCCGCGCGCGAAATTCAGGAGCCACGCCGTCGGCTTCATGCGCGACAGCCATGCGGTGTCGACCATGTTGCGCGTTGCATCTGTGACCGGCACCAGGAGAACCACGAAATCGCTCTGCGCCAGAACTTCGCCGACCTGATCGGGCCGGTAGACCTTGTCGACGTGTGGCACGGCTTCGGTCGTGCGCTTCGTGCCGATCACCCGCAGCTCCAGCGCGGCGGCCTTGCGCGCCAGCTCCTGGCCGATGGCGCCCAACCCGAGGATACCGAGCGTCATGCCGGCCAGCGGCACCGACATGAGGCGCGTCCAGCGGCTCTCCTTCTGTTCCAGCGCAGCTCGCATGTATGGCTTGGCGATGTGGAAGATGGCGCCGAGAATGTTCTCGGGCATCTGTACACGATGCGTGCCGCGCGCCGCCGTGAGCACATGCGCAGGCGTCAGGTCCTTGCGCTCCAGCCAGTGGTCGACGCCGACCGACATCGACTGCACCCATTTCAGCTTCGGCATTTCGCCGAGCATTCCAGGCGGCGCGTTGAAGCCGAGAAGTATCTCGGCGCGCGCCAGATGGGCCGCATCCGGCTTCTTGCCGGGCGCCACGGCGGCAATATCGAACTTGTCACTGAAACCAGCCTTTTCGAGCGAAGCCGTAAAGGGCTTCGCATCACCCAGGGTCAGCAACATCAATGGTTTGTTGGACATATCGATCCTCACACAATCTTGCCGCCGAGCTCATCCTCGAGATGAACTCGAATGATTTCCTCGAACGTGGATTCAGCCTTGAAACCCAGCGCGAGGGCACGCTTAGCATCTAACTCGCGCGCCCAGCCAGAAACAATCTTCTGAATGAAAGGATCTGGCTCACGACGGATGCGCTTGACAACCTTCTCACCGGCGATCTTGCGCAACGCCTCGATCTGCCCACCGACCGTCACGGCAAGTCCAGGCATCGCAAGATTGCGACGCGGGCCGATTTTCTCGCTATCCAGCGCGGCTGCATGAACAAGGAAATTGACTGCCGCACGTGGGGAAGCGTGCCAGTGCATGACATCGTCCGACACCGGCAGCACGGCCTCGTGCCCAGCCATCGGCTCGCGGATGATATTGGAGAAGAAACCAGACGCGGCCTTGTTCGGCTTGCCGGGTCGCACACAGATGGTGGGAAGCCGGATGCCGACGCCGTCGAGAAAGCCCTTGCGGGTGTAATCCGCCAGGAGCAGCTCGCCAATGGCTTTTTGTGTGCCGTAAGAGGTCAGCGGCGTGGTGAAGAAGTCGTCAGGAATCTTCTCGGGAAATGGTGCTCCATACACGGCAATCGAGCTGGTGAAGACGATACGCGGATTGTGACCTGCAGCCCGCACGGATTCGAGCAGGTTCATCGTGCCTTTGAGGTTGATACGGTAGCCCTTGTCGAAATCCTGCTCCGCCTCGCCGGAAACGATGGCGGCAAGATGAAAGATGACATCCGGTTTGGCGGCGACCAGCTTGTCGGTCTCGCCGTCGGCGGGCAGGTCGCCGACGGCGACCTTCACCGGAAACTTGGCGCTGGCGGCCTTCTCCGCCGCCACCACGTCATAGAGCGTCATCTCGGAGATCTCGCGATTGCCGAGACGCCCGTCTCTTGCCAGGCGCTCGGCCAGCTTGCGCCCGACCATGCCGGCGCCACCGAGGATCAAGACCTTCATATCGTTCTCCGGAGCGTTACCGTACTGTTCTATCCGAGCTTCACGCCGCAAGCGTCCACCCACTTCAAGCCTTCGACAGTTCCCTTGCGCGGCCGGTACTCGCAGCCGACGAAGCCCTTGAAGCCGCTGTCGTCGATAGCTTTGAAAAGATAGCGGTAGTTCATCTCGCCGTCGTCGGGCTCGCCGCGATCGGGAGGGCTGGCGATCTGATAGTGGCGCGCGAGGTGACCAAACTCGCGGATGGCCGTCGCCGTGTCCCCTTCCTGGATTTGTCGGTGATAGAGGTCGAATTGCAGACCAAGATTGGGTTCGCTGACCTCGTAGATGACGGCCCGCGCCTCGGCCGTGGTGTTGAGGAAGAAGCCTGGAATGTCGCGGGTGTTGATCGGCTCGATGATCACATCCACTCCGGCCCCTGCCGCCATCCTCGCTGCCTTCTTGAGATTGGCGACGTATGTCTTGCGATCCGCCCCGTGATGGCGCAGCCCCGGCATCGCATGCACGCGCGGACAGCCCAGCGCCGCTGCATATTCCAGTGACGTCTTTACCGCCGCCTCGAATTCGGCCTCGCGTCCGGGAAGTGCGGCAAGGCCTCGCTCGCCCTTGGTCCAGTCTCCCGGTGGCAGGTTAAACAGGGCCTGTGCCAGACCATTGCCCTTCAAGCGCGCCGCGATCTCCTCGGCCGGATGCTCGTAGGGAAACAGGAACTCGACGGCCTTGAAGCCGGCCTTGGCGGCCGCCTCGAAGCGATCGAGAAACGGCACCTCGTTGAACATGAAGGAGAGATTGGCGGCAAAGCGCGGCATGGCGTTCCCCAGGGTCAGTTCGTATCGAGCCGCTTCATCATGTGCGTAATGGCGCGATCGCTCAACTGCTCGATGCGCTCGACCACGTAGCCATTGCGGCCATACCAGTCGATCAGGTGCTGCAGCGTGGCTCCCGTGTAGAGCCGCATTGTGCCGAGGCCGAGCTGGCGGGCCCGCGTTTCCGCCGCTGCCAACATGGCCTTGCCGAGGCCATTCGACTGCCTCTCGGGATCAGTTGCGATGCTCCAGATCAGGAGGTCCTCTTGCCGCGGCTCCAGGATCAGGGCTCCGGCAAGCCCGCCCCTCTCAGCCAGCCAAACCTCATAATCCCTGAGTATCTGCTCGTAGTCCGCCAACAAAGGCAAGGGCTCACGCCCAAGTAGTGCCCGGTTGCGGGCGTAGGCGGCGCGCTGCAAGGCGACCACAGCGTCCCGATCATCCGGCCCAGCGCGCCGCAAGGCCAGCCCGGCAGCCTCCAGCCGAGCACTTGGCATCAAAGCGCAAACCCGCCGTCGACCACGAAGATTTGGCCGGTGGTGAAGGCGCTTTCGTCTCCGGCAAGATAAACTGCGATCGCCGCGATTTCCTCGGCCGTGCCAAGCCGGCCCATGGGCTGGCGGTCGATGAACATCTGCCGGACTTCCTTGTCACTCTTACCCAGTGCCTTGGCCTGAGTGGCGATGCGTCGGTCGAGCGAGGGTGACTCCACCGTGCCGGGACAGATGGCGTTGCAGCGGATGCCCCTGCGGATGAAGTCGGCAGCCACGGCCTTGGACAACCCTACGACTGCCGCCTTCGTCGCCCCGTACACATAGCGGTTGGGAATGCCGCGAACCGAGCTTGCACCCGAGGCGATATTGACGATCGAGCCGCCGCCGTTGGCCAGCATCGCCGGTAGGAATGCCTTGATCGTACGATGCATGGATTTGACGTTGAGGTCGAAGGAGAAGTCCCAATCCTTGTCCGTCGCCTCGAGCACCGTGCCGTGCGCCACGAATTCCGCGGCGTTGAACAGGATATCGACAGCACTCACGCGCTTGGCCATGGCATCAACCGCAGCCGCATCGAGCACATCGAGCCGCAGCGCTTCCGCCACGCCCTCCCTCTTCAAGGCAGCAAGGCCCTTCTCGTCGATGTCTGTGGCAATGACCTTGGCGCCTTCGCGCGCGAAAGCCAGAGCGCAAGCACGTCCGATGCCCGCCGCCGATGCCGTGCAGAATGCCGTCTTGCCTTGAAGCCGTCCCGTCATCTCACACCCAATTCGAGAAGATTGCGCCCAGCTCTTTGTTCGAGACGCCCCCGAAGGTAAAGCTGAAGCTACCTTTATCCTTCATTTCCTGCGCTGCACCCAGCACAGCGCCATATGCCACCCGTGCTAGCGTGCCGCCCACGCTGATACGCTTGACGCCAGCAGCCGCGAGGCTCTCGACCGAGAAGCCCTTCGAGCTCGCCACCACCAGTACGTTGACGGGCTTATTTACCGCAGAGATCACCTCGCGTACCTCATCAAGGGTCGCCAAGCCTGGTGCATAGAGCACATCCGCGCCAACGGCCTCGAAAGCCTGCAGTCGCCTGATGGTGTCTCCCATATCCTTGCGTCCGTGCAGCAGGTTCTCGGCCCGTGCAGTCAAGGTGAACGGGAACGGCAGTGCGCGGGCAGCCTCGACGGCCGCGCGCACGCGCTCGACGGCGAAATCGAATTCGAAAATCGGCTTGGCCGGATCTCCCGTCGCATCCTCCACCGAGCAGCCCACGAGGCCGGACTGAGCCGCCAGCCGTATCGTCTCAGCCACGCCGGCAGGCTCGTCGGCAAAGCACTTCTCCAGGTCGGCACTGACCGGCAGCTCCGTTGCCTGCACGATCTCGCGGCAGTGCGCGAGCTTCCAGTCACGCGTGACGTTGCCGTCGGGCAGGCCAAGGCTGAAGGCAAAGCCGGCGCTCGTAGTGGCCAGCGCCTCGAACCCAACATGGGCCAGAAGTCGGGCCGACCCCACGTCCCAGGGGTTGGGGATAACGAAACTACCCGGGCGTTCGTGCAGCGAGCGGAAGAGTGTCCCCTTCTCGGCTTGTCTGGGCATGACGCAGCCTCTCTGAAATGGCACGATAGTGGCCTCGACTTATAGCATCCCTCGACAGGCGAGCGACGCCCTGTCTTGGCCGGAGGAAGCAAAAAAACATGAAACAGAGCATCGGGTTTATCGGCGCGGGCATGATGGGCAGCGGGATCTGCAAGAGCCTGCTGAAGGCCGGCCATCCTGTCACGGTCATCGCCCACCGCAATCGTGCCCCCATCGACGAGCTAGTGAAGCTGGGCGCCCGGGAGGCCAAGTCCGCACCGGAGCTCGCCAAGGGCGTCGATATCGTCATGCTGTGCGTCGACCGAGCTGAGACTGTTGAAAGGATTATCTCGGAGATCACGCCTGTGTTGCGCTCCGGCCAATTCATCATTGATGTCACGACCGGCAAGCCGGAAACTTCCAAGAGGATCGCGGCAGCACTTGCAACAAAGGGGGTCACCTATGTCGACGCGCCCGTCACCGGCGGACCAGCGCAAGCCGCGGAAGGCAAACTCGCGATTCTCGCAGGCGGCAGTCCCGAGGTATTCGAGAAGCTGAAACCGATCTTTGACACCTACACGGTCCAGGCCATTCTGTTCGGACCTACCGGTGCCGGCATCACCGCCAAGCTGCTGAACAACTTCGTCACCCAGAGTGCGTGCCAGGTCATCATGCAGGCGTATCGTGCGGCGCGCCGCAACGATGTAAATTGGGACAAGCTCTACAATGCCATGCTGCAGGGCGCCGCCCGCTCCGGCACCCTCGAGCGCATCATCGGCAATGCGATCAAGGGCAATTTCAGAGGACAGCAATTTTCAATCTCCAACGCGGCCAAGGACGTGGAGTATGCCGGCGACTTGATAGGCACCGATCCGGACGGGGCGCGCATCCATTCGGCGGTTCTGGCGGCGCTGAAGCGGCCGATCAATGCCGGTCTAGGCGACCGCTTCGTCAGCGAAATGCTCGACCCCGAGGTTGAGCGCAAGGCGCGGTAGGCGACCATTCACTGTGAACCGAAGCGGCGGTGGTGAGCCCCGCTGGCCACCGTTGACCTTTGAGGCCGTTGCACCCAAACAATGTTCATCGAGCCTGCGTATCCGAGAGTTTTCCGCATGACCACGCCAACCATTTCGACCGGCGCCTCCACCCACGAGTTCGTCGACGATCCGCGCAACGCCTCGATCCTGATCTCAGTCAACGGCCGGCTCGTGCCCCGCGCCGAAGCCACGGTGTCCGTATTCAACTCCGGCTTCATTTTGGGTGACGGCGTGTGGGAAGGCCTGCGCATGTACAAAGGTGGCATCGCCTTTCTCGACCGGCACCTGGAGCGGCTCTACGAGGGTGCGCGCGCCATCTACATGGACATCGGGCTAACGCCGGCCGAAATGACGCAGAGATTGTTCGACTGTCTTGCCGCCAACAGCATGCAGGACGGCGTACATATCCGCCTCATGGTGACGCGCGGCGTCAAGAAAACCCCCTACCAGGACCCGCGCGTCACGATCGGGCCGCCCACCGTCGTCATCATTCCCGAATACAAAACACCCAAGCCCGAAGTACAGCAGCGTGGACTCAAGCTGTTCACCGTGCACGTGCGCCGCACTGGTCCCGACCAGCAGGACCAAAAGCTCAACTCCCACTCCAAGCTGAACTGCATCCTGGCCTGCATTCAGGCAGCCCAGGCCGGCGCCGACGAGGCGCTGATGCTTGATCCACGCGGGCACGTCGCGACCTGTAATTCCACGCACTTCTTCATCGTGCGCCGGGGCGAGCTGTGGACCTCGAGTGGCATGTACTGCCTCGGCGGGATCACACGCGGCAACGTGCTACGCGTGGCTCGCGAGGCCGGCATACCCGCGTTCGAGAAGGATTTCTCGCTGGTGGATGTCTATGGAGCGGATGAGGCGTTCGTCACAGGCACGTTCGCCGGCCTGACGCCTGTGGTCGAGGTCGACGGCCGCAAGCTCGGCCACCCGACACAGGCTGCGCCGGCTTCACCCGATGGCTCCGCTGCCGGCCCCATGACCCGCCGGCTAGCCGCGTTCTACAAGAACCTCGCCGAGCGTGAGACCGTGCGCCCATGCCGGTAACCGACGGCATCGTTCGCATCGCCATGTGGTCGGGGCCGCGCAACATCTCGACGGCGATGATGCGCGCGTTCGAGAACCGGCTCGACACGGTGGTGTGGGACGAGCCGTTCTACGCGGCCGAGTTGGCCGCAACGGGACGCGACCATCCGATGCGGGCCGAGGTGATCGCGGCCGGCGAGGCTGATGCCGAGAAGGTCATTGCACGCCTACTGAGCCGCATCGACGACCCCGACAAGCCGAATGCTCGCATCTTCTATCAGAAGCACATGACGCACCATATGCTCCCAGCATTCCAGCGCAGCTGGATCGACAAGGTCACCAACGCTTTCCTCATCCGCGACCCACAACAAGTGCTGGCCAGCTACACACGCAAATGGAGCGAAGTGTCGTTGGGGGACATCGGTTTCCCGCAGCAACTCGCCATTTTTGCGAGCGTGGCCGACAGGCTCGGCAAGGCGCCACCGGTCGTCGACTCCAACGATGTTCTTGCCGATCCGCGCGGCACGCTCAGGGCACTCTGCCAAGCGTGCGGCATCGAATTTTCAGTAAGGATGCTGTCGTGGCCGGCAGGATCGCGCAAGAGCGATGGCGTGTGGGCGCCTGCGTGGTACGACCGTGTCATGAAATCAACGGGCTTCGTTGCGCCCGACGACCGCGTTCCCGCGCTGCCTGTCGAGCTGCAGCGCATCGCCGACGCGGCGCAGCCCATCTATGACAAGCTTGCAACGCACCGCATCAATCCGCGGCCAGTTCAGCGACCCTCGGCATAGCGCTGCAACCGATCATCGAGCGTGCCGGCGTGCAACTCGAAAAGATGGTTGTCCCAATCGTGGAAGTAGATCGACGCGCCTTCACCTTCGACGCGCGGCCGTGACTCGCGCATCTCGAGCCCCAGCATCGCTATTTTATGCTTGAGCTTGTCGAGATCCTTCTCTCGAACCTTGAAGGCGACGTGATTGTAGGTACGTTCTCTGAGAGGCTCGCCTTCCATGATGGCGATCCACAAGCCGCCCGCGACGAAAAACTTCTCACGCGCAATCGAGAACGTCGCATCGCCGCTGGAATACACCTCCCGCCCGCCAAGCACGTCGACGATCAGACGCGACATGCGCTCCAGGTCGCGCACGATGAAGGTCAGGTGGCTTAGTCCTTCGATCACTTGTTAAGGCTCCTAGCTCTGCTCCAGGTAGGCCTTCGCCTTCTCCGGATCGATCAGCGGATAGACGTCGAAGTGTGCAGGAATGATCTCGGCCCACTCGTTCATGATCCGGTGCAACGTCTCGTTGTCCGGCACGTCGAACAAAGCAACAGCGCCGCGCCCTGCGCGTGCCCAGACGCCCTTGCAAGTCCCGTTCTCTTGCAGTGGCGCGAGCCAGCGCCAGTAGGCCTGACGCTTGCCGGTCATGGTGGACGGCGGCTCGGGTCGCGGGCTCGAGATCACCATGAACAGCATCGACGCAACTCCTCAAATCAGCTTTCGTTTGGCCAAGTTGCGCATGAGGTCGCCGGCCCCGAACGTCCATGGACGTGCCTTGTCGGCCATTGTCATGCGGTTCACCAGGGCGCCGAGCTCGGGTGCACTTATTTTGACGACGTCACCCTCTTTGTGCGTGAAGCCCATGCCCTTGGCGCCGCGGTCCTCGGTCGGCGCAAACATGGTGCCGAGATAGAGCACGGCCCCGTCCGCATATTGGTGCGTCTTGCCGATCAACTCACCGACAAGATCAGCCGGATCGCGCGCAATCTCGCTCATGGATGACTTGCCGGTCAGGCGGAAGCCATCCGGCCCCTCGACATCCAGATGCACGTCCATTTCCCTGACCGTGTCGAGCGAGAAGGTCGCATCGAAGAAGCGGATGAACGGCCCGACTGTCGCCGAAGCGTTGTTGTCCTTGGCCTTGGACAGCAGTAGCGCCGAGCGGCCTTCGAAATCCCGCAGATTCACATCATTGCCGAGAGTGGCACCGACAATCCTACCCTTGGCGGAGACAACCAGCACAACCTCCGGCTCGGGATTGTTCCAAGTCGAGCGCGGATGCAGCCCGGCGTCCATGCCGTGCCCGACCGCGGACATTGGCTGTGCCTTGGTGAAGATCTCGGCGTGCTCTCCAATCCCGACTTCGAGATACTGCGACCACGCACCAGCCGCGATCAGCGCCTTCTTCAATTCCAACGCCTGCGCAGAGCCTGGTTTGAGCTTGCGCAAATCGCCGCCAAGCTGCTCTTGCACTTTCGCTCTGATTGCCTCCGCCTTCTCAGGGGCGCCCTTGGCCTGCTCCTCAATCACGCGCTCCACCATCGAGCGAGCGAACGTGACGCCCGCCGCCTTGACGGCTTGCAGATCGATCGGCGCCAGCAGATGCGGTTTACTGTCGTTCTGCGCAATTTCTGGTGTGTTGGCCAAGATATCAGCCAGCGAACCGATTCGCTCGCCGTCAGCCTCGCGCACCAACTTTGCCGGATCTGCTGCCTCGCACAGATCGCGCATGGTCGCGGCGTGGCAAGAGATGTCATATACGCCATCGGCACGCACAGCCACGACCGATGGTCCGGCGACATCGTGCCGCCAGACCCGTCCAGCGAGCGCACCCTTCGTGCCATCCCGAGGCAGCGTCGCGGCTTCCGTCATATGGTCACGCATCGGCGTCCTTTCCCTTCATGCCCGTTGGTCAATCGTTCTTGCGGACCGCCGCACCTACCCGCTGGGGGGCTTGCGACGCTGCCGGCGCGCTCGGCTTCATGTCGCTGGACGTGAGATAGATGGCCAAGCCGGCGACCAAAGTTGCGGCAATGGTAGCAAAAATCCATTGATAGGCGACCGGCGAATACCCCATCGCGGTTTGGGGAAAGAGCGACGGTATGAAACCCGTGCCTAGCGGGATCAACGCGCAGCCCAGAAGTTGCGCCATGTTGGCGGTCGTGGCACCGCGACCTGCGAGCCATGGCGGATAGAAGGCGCGCGCATGCGTGACGACATGCACGCCGTAGGATGAAGCGCCGCAGAGCGCGACCAGAAGCACGATCGCCAACCAGGCCGGCGGTTGCGGCTGCGCGGCCAACGCTATCAGTATCGCTGTGGTGAGGGCCGCTCCAGACACCGCCACCCACTTGCGCGTGTCGAAGAGCCGGTCGAGCGGCCCGAACGCCAGCACACCGATGGTCTGCGCCACGGCCATCGCGATCAAGACATTGCCCCGCGCCACCGCATCGAGGCCGTGCACATCGTGCAGGTAGGGTCCGGCCCATAACCCCATGACACCGGCCATGACGGCATAGGCGACTGTCTGCAGACCAAGTACACGCAAGATGCCGGGAAGCCGAACGATGTGCATGAAGCCCGCCAGAGCTTCGTATACGCCTTCGGCTCGTCGCGGCGTGCTCGCATGACCCGGAGGGTCGTCGCGCACAAAGAGATAAAACAGGAGGCCGGTCAACGCCGACAGGCCGGCCGCGCCAACGAAGGCCATGCGCCAACCGACGTGCTCGCTCGCGAGCGCCAGCGGCGTCCCAGCCAGAACAACGCCCAGCATGCTGAGCGCAAATACCCAGCTCATGACGGTGCTCCAGCGTTCGCGCGGATACCAGTGCGAGCACAGGACGATGGTCGACATGAAGCTGCCGCCGTGGCCCAGGCCCAGCAGGAACCGGGCCAGCGTCAGACCAGCGCCGGTCTCTATGATGGCGTGCATCAGTGCGCCGGCGACCGAGAGCAGTGCGAGACCGGCAACAGTCAGTCGTGCCCCGATCCGATCGAACAGGATGCCCACGGGCACCTGAATGGTAAGAAGCGCCAGAAAGAACGCTGAATTGGCCAAACCCAGCACCTCCGGGGAGAGCGCCAGATCCCGGATCAGCTCCGGCGCAATCACATTGAGGGACGAGCGGAAGAATTGTGACAAGATCGTGGTCGCCGACAGCATGGCGAGGAGTGTCGCGGCAATACGGAGAGGCGGCGATCGGGTCACAGGAGGCTCAGCATGGGCGGGCAAGATAAGAAGGTCGGGTCGGCCCGCCATCTGCCACCCCCTGCTGCACTTGGCAAATCAATGTCGCCGGACGCACTGCGGCTCGGTTTCGGAACGGCCACAATCGATCTGCGGCCTCCGAG
This sequence comes from uncultured Alphaproteobacteria bacterium, assembly GCA_963806735.1. Classification (GTDB taxonomy): domain Bacteria; phylum Pseudomonadota; class Alphaproteobacteria; order Rhizobiales; family Hyphomicrobiaceae; genus CADEFX01. The sequence continues at coordinate 34,787 of CAWEBE010000052.1, forward strand.
CAGTTGCAGATACCCGGTGGACAAGCGGAAACTTTGAAAACAACTCCATATTTCCACTTTGTTTGATATTAGAGATATGTGGTCAATTGCAGATTGTCAGTCACCTGACATCAGGCCAGCACCACCATGCCCGCTACACAAGCGAGAACGGCTCAGCGCAAGTCCAAACCCACTGTTCGCGGGAAAGGTTCAGCCGCTGGTGCACGCCAACTTGGCGCTCCAGAGCGTGCCTATCGCGAGCTTCGACGCCGCATTCTCGATAATGACTTGGCGCCAGGGGAAAGCTACTCCGAAAGGCAGCTGGAGCAGGTGGTCGGTCTCAACTCAGCGACGCTGCGTGGCGCGCTTCGACGACTGGCGGAGGAAGGGCTCGTCGAGCTTCATCTCCGGCATGGCGTGCGGATCATGCCGATCTCGCTCGACGACCTGCGCGAGGTCTTCGAGATCATGATCGCACTGGAGCCGATGGCTGCCCGGCGGGTCGCGTTACAGGATGTGACCAAGGCCGACCTCGATCGGCTGACGGCGACCATCCGGCAGATGGATGCGGCTCTCCTCAAGGACGACCTCGTCGCCTGGGCCAAGGCCGACGAGCTCTTCCATGCCCGCCTCATCGAGCTGTGCGGCAACAAGCGATTGCGCTTGCTGCTGACCGCTTGCATGGACCAGCGCCATCGCGCGCGCATGCTGACCCTGGGCGTGCGCCCCCTACCCGTCGATTCCAATCGCGATCACGCGGCCGTTGTCGACGCCGTGCGCCGGCACGATGCCGACGCGGCCTATGCGCTGCATCACGATCATTTGGCGCGATCCTCGGCGATGCTCATCAGTCTCTTGCGGCGGGCGGATACGGGCCACCACTAGACCTGGCCTGTTCGCAGGCCGCGCTTGCACACCAAAGCGCCCCATGCCAGCTTGCGCCCGTCCACACAGGACCTTGCTGGATGCAGACCGAGATCGAGACGCGTGCGGCGCACGCCGATCAGCCGATTTCAGAAAAGCGGAACTGGCGGGACATCTTCTACACGTCCCGTGACGGCCTGCGTCTCCATGCCCGCCACTATCCCGCACCGGCCTCGCCCCGTCGCCCTGCGCTTTGCCTCCCGGGCCTAACGCGCAATGCGCGTGACTTTCACGCACTCGCCTCCTATCTGAGCGGCACTGATCACCCCTACCCGCGAGACGTTTACGCCGTCGACTATCGCGGCCGCGGACGATCGGCGCACGATGCGGACTGGCGCAATTATGCCATTCAAGTGGAAACGCTCGATGTTCTCGATTTCATGACGGTGGCGGGCATACACGACGCAGCATTGATCGGTACTTCGCGCGGCGGTCTCATCGCCATGATCATGGCCACCATGCGGCCCACCAGCATCGGGGCGGTGGTCCTCAACGACATTGGTCCCGTGATCGAGCGCGACGGGCTTGCGCGCATTGTCGCCTACGCTGGCCGCGTACCCTTGCCGAACTCGTGGGCCGAAGCTGCAGCACTGACACACGACATGAGCAAGCGCCACTTTCCGGGTGTCCCGGCGCAACAGTGGGCTGACGTGGCGCGGCAATGGTTCGATGACGTCAACGGCCAGCCGGCCCACAGCTACGATCAGAATCTGGCCAAAGCCATCAGCTTGCTCGACGGTCCCGTCCCGTCGCTCTGGCTGCAGTTCGAGGCGCTATCCTACGCGCCGACGCTGGCCATCCGCGGGGAGCTTTCGGACGTTCTCAGCGAGCAGACGCTCTATCAGATGTGCGTACGTCACCCGCGCCTCGAAACCTTCCTTGTAGCGGGCCAGGGACATGCCCCGCTTCTGCTCGACCCGGCCACTCAAACCGCCGTCGGCCGGTTCCTCGCCGCCTCCGATCGAGGCGGATGAGCAGGCTTGGAGCCTATGGACCACTGCCGGGCATTGCAGTGCTGCGGTCGATCCGGCGTGAGAACTCCGTCTGTCCCCCCGATGCCAGGATGCGCGCCTGCTCCACCCAATTCTCGCGCTCGATACGACCCTTGAAGTCGAGCACTTGGCTCACTCGAGCGATATCCGCAGCCGTCCAATTGGCAATATGCTCGTAACTGGAGACGCCTAGTCCATTCAATTTTTTCTCGATCAGCACACCAATGCCTCGGATGCGCTTCAGGTCATCGGGTTCCGCCGGACGGCCGCCCCGCGCGCCGGATACATCCTGACCTGGACGGTACGCTTCGGAGCGAACCGAGCGCAGAGGCGCGAGCTCGCTGGTTTGCACGGCACTGCCGATAGCCCCATCGCCAGCCTGGCTCGTCGACGGCGCGGAAACAGTCGCGATGGGCTCCTCGATGTGCTCTCTCTGCAGCCCAGCCACACCGATACGACGCGTCCTTGGCCCACTGTCTTCCAACAACAAGAGCCGGGCCTGCTCGACCCAACTTTCCAGCGCAGCGCGATCCTTGAGCTCCAACACCTCACTCGCCTTGTCGACATCCGCCGCCGACCAGCCGGCAATCTGTGCGTAGGTCATCACTCCCAGACTATTGAGCCTCCTCTCAACGAGAATGCCGATGCCTCGGATGCGCTTCAAGTCATCCGGCTCCGCAGGGAATCCACCTCGCCCGATCGCGGCATCCTCGCCAGCACGATAGGCTTCGGAGCGAACGGAGCGCAGGGCCGCGAGATCACTCGTGCGCCCGGCGCTCGATTGCTCTTCCGTCGCCTTGGCACCAGAGACACGGCGGTCATAGTCGCGCGAATAAGACGTGTCGCCACCCCTGGCGAGAATCTGGGCCTGCTCGATCCAGTTCTCGCGCGCGATGCGACCGTCCTGGCCGAGCAGACCATCGAAGCGACCGGTATCAACCCTGCTCCAACTCGAGATCTGCGAGTAGCGGGTCACACCCTGCCGATTGAGAAGGGCCTCGATCTCCATATTGATGCCGCGAATGCGCTGCAGGTCGTCCGGTGTACCGACGGTCGCGGGCCGCGCCGAAGTAGCGGGTTCTGCAGTCTCGGCCGCTTGAGGTTCGTTGCGTGCGAATGCTGCGCGGTCCGATACGTTGGGGCTGCTGGCGATGCCGTCGGCAGTCGGGTCCGCAACCGCTTGTGCGGACGGACGGACGGACGCAGCAGACGCGAGCGCTGCCACGGGTGGGCGCCTCTCGCCTTCATCCTCTATCGCTCGGGCAGCTGCGACTTCGCCACGCGCCAAGCGCTGCGAGTAGCGGGTGTCACCGCCCTTGGCCAGGATATGTGCCTGCTCGATCCAATTCTCCTGCTCGATGCGCCCCTTGAAGCCGAGCTCCCGGCTCATGCGTGCGGTGTCGGCGGCTGTCCACTGCGCAATGGTCGCGAACGTGTCAGTGCCTAGCGCCTTGAGCTGAGCTTCCAATGCCGCGTCGATGGCCCGGATGCGCTTGAGGTCGTCGCCGGCAGTACTCGCGACCGGCTCCGGTCGGGCCGGGATCTGCCCTCCAAACTCCAAGACGTGCTCCATCCGCGCCGCTTGGTCGGCACCGCCCGCAGCAGAGCCCAACGCGCCCGTCACCGGCTTGGGCTGCGGAGTTGGGGCATCAGCGCGCCGAAACGGCTCACGCGCCGGTTGCGCGGAGGAGGCGGTGGCTGTCCTGTTCGCCACGACGGGTGCGGGCGCGGTGGAGCGATCGGGCCCAGCTTGGGCCGCAGCTCCCGACACCGAGAGTGGCTCTGCCGTCTCCACCACCGCTGGCTGCGCGCGTCTTCTCCAGACGGCCCTATGTGCCAGACAGCCGATGCAGCAACCCGCAAAATAGGTGACCGCGAGCAGCAGCAGCGTCTGCCAGGTCAACGTGGTCATGGCTTTGGACTCCGCCTACTCTCACACATCGAGCGGCTAGGTTCGCTCGCCGGCGCGGCCGCAGGCAAACCATCCCACCAGCAATCCGAACACAAACGCTATCAGCACGTACCAGATCATCTGATAAACTAGGTATTCCATGCGTCCATCCCCTCTCGGCGCGTGCTCATTCAGCACTGACGCTGAACTCGATGCGCCGGTTTCGGGCCTTGTTCTCATCCGTCGTATTCGGCACGAGGGGCCGAGAGACGCCATAACCGACAGCGTGCATGCGTGTGGCCGGCACTCCGATCTCGGCGAGGAAATCGACCACTGCCTGCGCGCGCCGCTCGGACAAACGCTGGTTGTTGTCCGGATGGCCCTCGACGTCGGTGTGGCCGGCCACTTCGATACGAACGCTGGTACATTTGCTGGCCACCTCACCCAGGCGTTGCAGCGTCGGCAAGCTCTCGGCATCGAGCTTGGCGCTGCCGCGCTCGAACTCGATGGTTCCCATCCGCATGGTCGCCTGCAGCATCTCCTGGCAGGTATTGACCTCGATCTTGCGGGCCTCCTCAGACCTGGACCTAGTCTCAATGGCAGCCGTCGTCTGGGAATGGCTCACGGGCGCTGACAGCTGATCAGGACGCACAACAATCGTCTCACGCCCTCGATATTCGGTGGGGAGTTGATGAGCCAAGGTCTCGCGGACGCTGCTATGAACGGCATCCTCGCGCGCTTCACCAGAGACGGTCAGCTCGAGACCTTCAATCTGCGCATCGCCCCGGCGCAACCGGGCCAGCTGTGTCAGTCCTTCGCGCGCTGTCCGCGTCCATTTCTCCGAGGCTTCCCCAACAACCGTCATGTGGTCGGTAAGGCGGGCGCCGCCGAACAGCCCCTCAGCAGTCCGCACCAGCTCGGACCGCGCCTCATCGCCCGCGACCTGTCCACTGAGGACGAGCTCGCCGTGGTCATGTACCGCCGACCACCGTAGCATCGGTTCCGGCCGCGGCTCCAACGCAATGCGCGCCTCGGTCTCGCAGTCCACGCCAGCTGCGTTGCGCAACGCAGCTGGCAGCGATCGTGCCAAATCCTCGGCCTGCGTTCTTCCAGCCAACTCGAGCTTGCGATCGACGATGCTGGCGCGCCCATTGCCCAGTCGCGCCAGCGCATCGAGGCCAATTTCCACACACTTCTGCCAACCTGGCTGCTGGCCCAATCCGAGTTGCAGTGTGTCGCGTACGCGCACGCTCGGCAGGCGCGCGGCGGCGAAAGTCAAAAGCGCCTGGCGCGCGCCCTCCGTCGGGACGTGCCCCGAAAGCGTCAGCTCTCCATCATCGAGAGCGCCAACAGTCGTGTGCGGCGCGATAGTCGGCACCAGCGGCGCGCGCACACGCACCTGCTCGCTGACCTTGAAGGCGCCTTTCACGCCCTGCTGGAGCTCCTTGCGGGCGGCGGCAGCGCCAGTCTCGCTCTCGGCGAGGCCGGTAAAAGTGAGCGTCGCATCGCGCAGCTCGGCCGAGCCTTCCTCGAGCTCTGCAAGCGCACGTACAGCGGCGACGGCCGCATCGGCCCACGATTCTGTCTCGCCCTCGCCCGGCTGGGTCTCGTCCACGACCTTGAGCCTGACGCCGCCATCGCGCGCTGCCGCAACAATGACCTCGAGGGTCTTCTCGTTCGGCACGAACCCCGCGAGCGTAAGCTGATCGCCAGTGCGCCTTGCAGACCATATGTGCGGCTTCACGACCGGCGCAGTCACATCGTCCTGCTTCAGGGTAATGCCCGGCGGCATGGCGCCGCGCAATGCCGCTTTGACGCTCCGATATGCGCGCACATCGTTCGCCTCGCCCGCCACTGAAAGACCCGCCACATCGAGGTCGATACGGCCGCCATTCTTGAGTTGGGCAAGCTGCTTGAGGCCGAACCCGACGCCGCCGAGCCAGATATCGGTTGGAGGCGCCCCGCGCGCCAGGCGCAATCGGTCATCAACCTCGAGATTCGGCAAGCTGGCCTTGACGATGCCGATAACCTGACGCCGCGCCTGTTCGTTCGGAACTAGACCATTGAGCCGGATGCGATTGTCCCGACGCCATGCCGTCCACTCGTAGCGATCTACTTTGTCGATCAGGCCGGAGTAGTCGCGGACGGTGCGGATACCCCATGTGCCCAGCGCAGTCTCCATGGCGCGAGCCGGCTCGCTCTCCTCCACCGCCTTGCCGGAAAGCGTACCGTCACGTCCCGAGAAAGAAAGGTCGGCCCAACCAAACCCAGCTTGCGCAAGCACCTCCTTGCCCCGAGCAGTTAGATCGCGCTCGATGCGCGCATGCTCGATCTGGACCGCCGCCCAGCCCATGAGGGCGACCGGAACGAGGCCCCACAGCCAGCGCCACGGATTACACCGCATGATCGGTGAACTCCCCAATTGCAGTGGATCTCGGCGCCGTGCCAGGCGCCCGATCCCACCCCATCCACCGGCGTCGCAGCAGTCAGCTCTTTTCGGCGTCGCCGGTCCGAAACGGTGCGGTGTCGCAGTCCCCAGGTTTCCCCGTTGCCGCGTCTCCCCTGAAAACGACCGTTCGGTTTTGCGCGGCACTATAGACAAGGCCGCCGGGCATTCCAAGGCATCGGCGCCACATCATGGTCAGCGACGCTCGGGCGGGTTCCCCTCCTTCCGCATTGCCGGCTGCAACCGGCTACAGCTAGCGTCTTGCCCGCACTGCCTGTCTTCATATTTTGCCATGGTCAGCGAGGTACCGCGCGTCCTATCGTTGCGCCGGCCGGGAAGAGCCCGCGGGCCGGCGCCGGGATGCCGGTTGCCGCTCGGCGGGGAATGGAGACAAAAGTGAATGCCCGAAGGGCTGCCTGAATACGAGATCTACGCCATCCGCTACGCCACACGTGAGGCGCAGCGGCGCGACCACTTCATCGGCGGCGATCCCCACGACGGGCCTATGCCCATGGACTACTACACATGGGTTGCCGTCGGGCGAGCCGGCGCATTCGTCGTCGACACGGGCTTCACGGCGGAGATGGCAAAGGAGCGCCAGCGCACATTCCTGCGCTGCCCGGTCGACAGCCTAAAGCTAATCGGTGTGGATGCCGGTGCTGTTCGCGATGTCGTGCTCACGCACATGCACTACGATCACGTCGGCAATTTCCACAAATTTCCGAACGCCCGCTTCCATCTGCAGGCCCGGGAGATGGCCTATGCTACCGGCAAGTACATGCGCTATCCGCGCATCGGCCGCAGCTTCCATGTCGAGGATGTGGTCGGCATGGTGCGCCTCAACTTCAAGGGTCGCGTCGAGATGCACGAAGGCGAGGTCGAGATTGCACCGGGCATCTTGCTATATCCCACCCCCGGTCATTCCGACGGCCTGCAGGTTGCCCGCGTGCACACACGCCGCGGCTGGGTGGTACTGGCCTCCGACGCCACGCATTTCTACGAGAACATGATGATGAACCGGCCCTACACCACGGCTTTTCATGTCGGCCAGATGCTCGACGCCTATCGCGTGCTCGAGAAATTGTCGCCGACCCCGCGACACATGATTCCAGGACACGACCCTTACGTCATGAAGGAGTACCCGGCGGCCAAGCCAGAGCTGGAGGGCGTCGTCGTGCGCCTCGACGTGGAGCCCATCGGCCCGGCGCCCACATTTCCAGGCACCGGGCGCTGACATCTCATTGGGCAACGCAATGCCTGTCGCCTCAGTTGCCGGGCTTGGAATGGATCTCAGGGAAGAACAAGTCCTTCCATGATGCTGGCCGGACTTTCAGCGTGCCGATGTCAGCCATGAAGTTCACGTACTTCATGACGTTCTCAGGCGCGGTCGTGAATTTGTTGTCCGGATCGTTCAGAACCTCGACGATCTCGTCGAGACTCCAGCCGCGTCGCCCCCCGACTCGAGAAACACGTCGTAGGCCTTTCTCTGGTTCGATCACAGTCTCGCAACTCGCTGCCCGCACCTCAACTTCCTGGCAGATGATGGATTTCGGGGAAGAACAGCTCCTTCCAGTCGGCGGGCTTCTCCTTGATTGTGCCGACGGCATGCATAAATTCTGCAAACTTCAGGCTGCTTTGCGGCGTCATGGTCCACTTCACTTGCGGTCCAGACGCAATCGCCGCGACCTTATCCACAGGTAGCTTGGATTTGACATCGTCCGCCCAGTACTGCGCGGCCTCCTTGAGGTTTGCGCCGAGCATATCCGTTGCTTCGCCAAAGGCGGCAACGAGCGCCTTGTAGAGTTGCGGATTCTTGTCGCGGAATTGCGACGAGGTCCACGCCACCGTCATGGTGTGGGGGCCGTCCATCACGTCGAAAGAATTGAGCACCGTGTGGATACCGCTGCCATCGAGTTGCTGCTGCTGGAAGGGTGGCACGCTGAACACCGCCGTCACCCCGGCCGAACCGCTCAAGAGGGCAATAGTCGAGTCAGGCGGCGTCATGGACACGGTCAACGGATCAAGCTTGGCGTAGCTCGCCGACCCCCACAGCTTGGCGGCTGCCATCTGGAGGAACACGGCTTGTACCGCCACCTTCACCGCCGGCAGCGCGATCTTGTCCTGTTCGGTAAAGTCGGCAATCGTCTTGACGTTGGGATTGCGCGTGTTGAGCAGAAGCGGCTGGGACGAGAAGGCAGTGATACCCTTGACCGCCAGCGGTGTCCCCTTCGTCTTTGCCCAGAGCGTGATAAGGCCCGGCACACCGCCTGAAACAATGTCGACAGACCCCGAGAGCAACGCATCGTTCATGGCATTGGGGCCGTTGAATGTGGCCCACACGACCTTGACGTCGGGCAGGCCCATGGCCTTGGCATGCTTCTCGAGCAGCTTGTGGCGCTCCATCATATTGAACTGCAGGTAGCCCATCGAGAACTGGCGCGCGAAGCAGATTTCCGTCACCTCGGCGAAGGCTTCGGGAGCACTGAGCGACCACAAAACCGCACCCGCACAGCACGAAGCTGCCAGCGCTTGCCTTCCGATCATGATGATTTCCTTCCTAGGAGGTAATTGTCGTCTGAAGCTCGCCGATACGGTCGATCTCCAGCCTCACGTGGTCGCCGCTCTTGAGGAACAGGGGCGGCTTGCGGAATGCACCGACGCCGGCCGGCGTGCCTGTGGCGATCACATCGCCGGGCTCCAGCGTCATGTAGCGGCTGATGTAGGAGACGAGCGCGGTTACTGAGAAAATCAGATCCGAGGTCGTGCCGTCCTGCATCTTCTCGCCATTGACCCACGTACGCACGCCGAGCCCGGCCCCGTCACCCAGCTCGTCAGCAGTCACGATCCAGGGACCCATCGGGCACAAGCCGTCCATACTCTTGGCGATACTTGTCTGGGCAGGACTCACATCGAACTGGAACTCGCGTGCGGAAAGGTCATTGAGAATCGTGTAGCCGGCCACGTGGCTGATCGCATCGCTTTCTGCCACACGGTTGGCCCGCTTGCCGATGACGACGGCCAGCTCCACCTCGAAATCAAGCTTCTTGATGCCAGGCGGGATGGCGACGGCACTGTCCGGGCCAACCACCGATGAGGACGCCTTGAAGAACAAGCGCGGAATGTCCTGTTTCGGCCGGCCGACCTCGGCCGCGTGGTCCTTGTAGTTGAGCCCGACGCCGATGATCTTGCCGGGCCTCGGCACCGGCGCCAGCAGGCGCACGCTCCTCAGCGCATGCACTGCCTCAGAGGGCCGCTCCTTCAAGCCGCGCTCCAGGGCGCGTCCGGCCATCGCACGGCCGCTTTCCCCGCGATCGAGCAGCGCCAGCATGGTGCTCGGAAAATTTGCATCGCCCGAGGCTAGAACCAAATCGACGATCTCCTCGCCCGACACGGCGCCCAGCCGCGCAACGGCGCTGCCTGCAAAGGTCGCAAGTCGCATGGTATTCTCCTCTCAGGCGGCCAGCCGCGCGTAATCCTTGGTCGCCATCACCTGGATGCGGCGCATGTAGCGCGGCTCGTCGGGGCCATAGTCCGGCACGGCGTTGTGCACGGTGCCGATGTTGTCCCACATCAGGACATCGCCCTCGGCCCACTTGTGCGCATAGAAGAACTTCGGATTCTCCTGATGCTTGAAGAGATATTCGAGCAGCTCGTCACTCTCCTTCTTGTCCATGCCGTCGATATGCATGGCATAGCCGGGATTGCAGTAAAGGATGGTGCGGCCGGAAATCGGATGCGTCTGGAAGATCGGCTGTGACACCGGCGGTTTCTGGCGGCGCTGCTCCGGCGTCAACGGCCCACGCTGTGTTCCCGGCCGCGCCCGCATCATGTCCCAGAACTTGATGAAATCGTGCGTAGCTGTGCGCCCCTTTAGCCGCTCCTTGATGTCCTGCGGCAGGGCGTCATAAGCCAAGTGCATGTTGCGGAACTGGGTATCGCCGAGCGGCCTGCCATCCCGCATGGGCACTTTGAGAGCGTACAGCACATTGGCAAGCGCGATGTCTTTGCTGTAGCTCATGTCCGTATGCCAGCCCTGGCCCGCATCGCCGAGGCCGACGGCTTTGCCATCCTTCTTCAGGTTCGAGAGGATCATCACCTCCGGGTGACCCGGCTCGTAAAAGAGGTTGGCGACATTGATCTCGAGGTCGCCGAACATCTTGCCGAAGCGCGCCAGGTCCTCGGTGTCAATGCGCTGGCGCGGAAAGCAAATAACACCGTGTTCGCCAAGCGCGCGCAGGATGATCTTGAAATCTGCATCCGCAACAGGCTTGGCCAGATCGATGCCGGTGATGCTGGCGCCAAGTGCCTCACCGCTAGGCTTGATGTTCATACTCATATCCTCGTCGTTTCCTCATGTCCGGACATTAAAGTGCGATCGGCTCGCATGGAAGCCATTCCGCTGCCACGCTTCTTCCGCAACGGCTCAGCTCAGGACCTGCCCGCCGTCGACCACAATCGTCTGCCCGGTCACCCAGCTCGCCATGTCGCTGGCGAGAAACACAGCCACCTTGGCGATTTCCTCCGCCGTACCGTAACGGCCCCAGGGGAATCTTGCGCAGCGTTCCCTCGTAGAGCTTGGGATCTGTCGTCTTGCGCTTCTCCCAAGTGCCGCCGGGAAACTCGATGGAGCCCGGCGCGATGGCGTTGACACGAATGCGCTTGGGCGCCAATGCCAATCCCTGCCCCGCCGTGTAGTTGATGACTGCTGCCTTGACCGCCGCATAGGGGATGGACCGCGCCACCGCCATATAGCCCGAGATCGACGAGATATTGATGATCGCGCCGCCGTCCTTCTCCAAGAAAGGCACGGCCGCCTGGGTCGCCCGCACAGTGGCCATGAGATCGATGTCGACGCTGGCGAGCCAGCCGCTTTCGTCGTCTTTCATACCGAAGCCCGAGGCGTTATTGACCAGGATATCGATGCCGCCCAGCGCATTGGCAGCCTCGTTGATGTAGCTCGTAACGGCCGCGCCATCGCTCAGGTCGCAAGCCATGCCGAACGCCCTGCCGCCGTAGCGCTTCAGCTCTGCCTCAGCCGCCTTCACGCCGTCGGCGCCGCGCGCACAGATCGCCACGTTCGCGCCGTCTGCGGCGAAGGCAAGCGCGATGGCACGACCGATCCCGCGGCTGCCGCCGGCCACCACGGCCTTCTTGCCTTTGAATGAAATCTGCATGTCCACTCCTCAGTTGTTCCTCAGCCGCGCCCCACCTCCGAAACCCGGAATGCGATTGGCGGCGATGATGACAATGGTGGTGAGAACGAGCATCAGGAGTCCCAGCACTGCAATGGCGCCGAGATCCCCGCTCTCCTTGAGGTCGAAGATGAGTACCGAGAGGACTTTCGTCTCGGAAGTGAAAAGAATGACGGCGGCGGACAGCTCGCGCACGACTGCGACGAAGATGAAGCACCAAGTCGCGATCACACCGGAGCGGAGTAGAGGCGCGGTAATATCCTTGAGTGTGCGCAGCCTGCCAGCACCAAGGATGCGACCTGCTTCCTCGAGCTCGGGATGCACAGCATGGAACGACGACTGCAGTTGCTGATAGGCGGCCGGCAGCTCGATGGTCACGTAGGCGATCAACAAGATCCAGAGCGTCCCATACAGCACCAGCGGCGGTCGCGTGTAGCTCAGAAAAAGCCCCACGCCCAGAACGATACCAGGAATTGCGATCGGCGCGGTGGCGAGAAACCCCAGCGCCTGATGGCCGCGCACGGCCTTGCGTACCGTAAGGTATGCGATCACCAATGCCAGCACCGTCCCGAGCGTCGCCGCCAGCGCGGCGAGCAGAAACGTATTCTCCAGCACATGCCGCGTCTGCGAGAGCTCGAAGAAGGTGAATGTCACGTTGTGCAGGGTTGCCGTTTCGGGTGAGAGCAGTCGGGAGGGATTGCGCGAGAATGCGGCATTGATGAGCGCGCCATAGGGCAGAAATACAGGCATCAGCAGAACAAAAAAGCATAGAGCCAGCGCCGGCCATTTCCAAAAGCCGAGGCGTACGGCCCGCGGCGGACCGTACTTGCCGCCCAGCACGGCATAACCGCGCCGACCGAGGACGCGTGTCTGCGCCCTCAGCAGCACCACGGTCAGCACCAACAGCGGCAGCGCGGCCGCTGCAGCCAGCTCAGGCTTGGGCGGAAACTGGAACAGGCTCCAGATCTTGGTCGTCATGGTGTGAAACCCTGCCGGGATCGCCAGGATCGCCGGTGAGCCGAACAAGTTCATGGCTTGCAGAAAGGCAATCAGCACACCGGCGACGATGGCGGGAAGAGCCAACGGCAGGGTGATGCGCCGCGCCGTCGTCGCTGCACGGGCGCCAAGCATAGCCGAGGCGTCCTCGAGCTCGCCGGGCATCCTCTCCAGTGCATTGGTGAGAAGCACAAACACGTACGGGAACGTGTAGCAGGAGATGACGAAGATCAAACCCGGCAGCGTGTAAATGTTGAACAGGTACTCGTCAAACTCAGCTCCAGTGAGTGCACGCCATGCCTGGTTGAGCAGTCCGCTGTTGGGTGCAGCCAGCAGCTCCCAGGCAATGGCGCCGAGAAACGGAGGGGTGACGAACGACGCCATCACCAGGATGCGGACGGCCCAGGCCAGGGGCATGTCGGAGCGCGCAACGAGCCAGCCCATCGGCGCGGCAATGAGGCAGCAGGCAAGTCCGACGCAAACGGCAATGGTCAGCGTCGTCAGCAGCGGATCGAGGAAGGCTGGATCGGTGAACAGGCGTGCGAAATTCGCTAGCGTGAAGGCGCCGCGGCTGTCGCTCACGCTGTAGACGACGGTCCAGCCAATGGGCAGCAGGATGAGCAGGCACAACAGCAGCGCGAACGAAATCAGCACGGGCTGCGACAGGTCCAATCGCCACTTTCGCGATCGGTCCTCGCGCACGCCAGAAAGGATCTCGACCGCCACGCTCACACCTTGAAGATCTGCGTGTACCTTGCCTTGATCTCCTCGGCCATTTTTTCCACGCCAGCGGGATCGTCCTTCATCAGCTTGACGTCCTTGAGCGGCCGGCGGCCCGGCCGCTCCTTGGTGCCCGGATGGGCGGAGTAGAGCGCGCCGACATCGATATTGTACTGCTGCGCCTCGGCCGTGAGCGACCAGTTATGGAACAGGCGCGCGGCGTTTGGGTTGGGCGCATTCTTCATCACACCCGCCGGCCCGACGATCAGCGGCGTGCCTTCGACGGCATACACCACCTCGACGGGATCGCCGTTGTCCTTGAGCCGGTACACCCCGTAGTCCGCGCCATCGGCCATGATCGCCCGCTCGCCGAGCGCCAGCTTCTTGGGCGGATCGGCCGCCGACTGCACCTGCATCACTTTCTGCTTGGCAAGCTTCTCGAAATACTCCCAGCCCAGGTCCCGCGCGGTCTGAAACGTGGAGGTCATGATGGTGCCGCTGTAGCCAGGATGCGCCTTCACGATCTTGCCCATCCACTTGGGGTCCAGCAGGTCCATGAAGCCCTTCGGCACGTCCTCTGGCTTCACAAGCTTGGTGTTGTAAGCGATGGGACAAAGCCAAACGCGCCAGGAGGCGAACGTCCCGTCGGGATCCTTGTGCTCGGCCGGATAGTGCTGCGCCACGTCCTCGGGCACGTAGGCTGCGAGCAGACCCTCGCGCTTCCAGACGATATAGTGCGCGGCATCCGAGCTCTGCACGACGTCGCAAGCGAAGATGCGGCTGGACGTCTCTTGGCCTATGCGCTGGTACAGGCGCTCGGCGCCTGTGCGCTCCACCCGTACCGAAACGCCGGAGAATTTCGCCTCGAAGGCCTTGGCCACCTTTTCAGCGACCGGTAGATCGACTGATGTGTACCAGGCGATCTTGCCCTCCTTCCGCGCCGCATCGATCAGCACCGGCGTGATCTTCTCTGCCGCTGGCGCCTGCGAGCGCACCGTGGTCGAGAACGGGATGGCTGCGCTCGCCATGACGGCGGCCGAGCCTGCCACTACTTGCCGTCTCGAGGGAGCCTTGATGGTCATGGATGTCCTCCCCTGTCGTCCTTGTTGCTTTGTTACTCTACCAGTGCCCGACACAACTCCGGCGGCAGATGCAGCCACACGCCCGCGCCAACCGGCGCGCTCTGGGACGCCGGTGCGGTCACTCTCAGCTCGGTGCCGTCGCACAGCGTCACGAAGAAATCCCGGGTGGCTCCGAGAAAGACCTGACGCCTCACCGTGGCCGACAATACATTAGCCATATTGTCCGGCGGTACTTTGTCCAGAAGTTGGATGTTGTGCTGTCGCACCGACACCGGCGTCTCGCGGCCGGTCTGCAGCGCAGCACCGGCACAACGCAAGGTGCCGTTGGCAACCGACACATGCCGCTCGTCCAGTGCCTTGCCGCGGAGGATGTTGCTGCCGCCAATAAAGCGGGCCACGAACTCCGAACGCGGTGCGAAGTAGATGTCCTCGGGCGCGCCGAGCTGCTCGATCCGGCCCATATTCATGACAGCGATCAGGTCGGCCGTGGTCATGGCCTCCGCCTGGTCGTGTGTCACATAGACCGTCGTATAGTGAAACTCGTCATGCAGGCGGCGCACCTCGAAGCGCATTTCCTCGCGTAGGTTGGCGTCCAGGTTCGATAGCGGCTCATCAAGCAACAGCGTCTCTGGTTCCACGATGAGCGCGCGAGCCAGCGACACGCGCTGCTGCTGGCCGCCGGAAAGCTCGCCAGGGTAGCGCTCGGCAAGCGGCTTCAGCCGAGTCTTAGCCAGTATGGTATCGAGTTTGGCAGCAATCGCAGAGCGATCCAGTCCCCTGATCTTGAGCCCGTAGCCGATATTCTCGGCCACCGTCATGTGCGGCCACAACGCGTAGCTCTGGAAGATCATCGACATATTGCGTACTTCGGGCGGCAGCGTGCGACGCGGCGAGGAGACCATACGGTCACCGACCAGGATCTCCCCATCGCTCGGCTCCACGAAGCCGGCGATCAGGCGCAAGGTCGTTGTCTTGCCGCAGCCCGAGGGTCCGAGCAGGCAGACCAGCTTGCCATGATCAATCTTCAGATTGACGTTGTCGACGGCCGTCGAGGTCCCGAAGCGCTTCGTCAGCCGCCTGAGCTCGACCGATGCCACCGTGCCGCTCCTCCCGGACCTTGACCGGTGCGCTTGGCTGCGCGCTCGTTGCCTGTCGTCTTGCACGTGCAGGCTAGAGCCAGATCGGCCCCATTGGAAGCATCGGCTTTACGATTGAAGGTGTCGGTTTGCAACTGCAGATCGTGCGCTGCGGGCACCGAGTGGCCGCTACTGATGCTCCTGCTGTCCATACGTACCAAACTGCTCGAGCACTTTCTCCATCGCGTCCTCGTCGAGCAGGATCGGCTCGCCCAGGCACAGCACTTTGAAGTATTGCTCAGCGAGGTTCTCGACCTCGGCCGCCAGATCGAGTGCTCTAGCGCACGTCTCACCGATGGCAATCTGACCGTGATTGGCCATCAGACAGGCATCCCGGTCCCTCAAGCCCTTGGCAACAAGACGGGCCAGCTCCTTGGTGCCGAACGTGGCGTACGGGATGATCGGGATGTCATTGCCGCCGGCCACGGCTACCATGTAATGAAATGCCGGGATCGATTTGCCCGCGCAAGCGAGCACAGTCGCGTGCGTGGAATGCGTGTGCACGATGCCGCCCATGTCAGCCCGTGCCCGGTAGGCCGCCAGGTGAAACCGCCATTCGGTGGAGGGCTTTTTCTGTCCCGGCGCGACACCGCCGTCGTCGCCCACGAAAACGATATCCGCCGGCATGATCGAAGCGTAGGTCTGGCCGGATGGCGTAATCAGCATGCCGTCGCGAAAGCGGCGCGATACGTTGCCGGAGCGCCCCGGCGATAGGCCGCGGCGGCTCATGGCTAGTGCAGTATCCAACACCTCCCGGCGCGCCCTATCCTCGGCCGCGCGCTCGGCTTGCCCAATATCCGGGTTGCTCATGTTTCTCTCCCCTTCTCCACCCCGAAAAGATACATTGCAAACCCCAACTCACAATGCAGTCGTACAACTAAAGGTTGGAATATGGTTGCTGCCGTTCCGCTGACGGTGCTCACCGGCTTCCTCGGCTCGGGCAAAACGACACTCCTGAAGCGCCTGCTCCAGACACCCTCCATGTCAGGCACGGCCGTGCTCATTAACGAGTTCGGCGAGGTCGGCATTGACGACGCTCTGGTCGAGAAGGTGGACGAGGATGCCGTGCTGCTACCGTCCGGCTGCATCTGCTGCGCAGTGCGCGGCGACCTGATCGAGGCCCTCGAGAAGCTGCATCAGAGATCGCTGTGGGGCGACATCCCGCCGATGCGGCGCGTCGTGCTGGAGACCACGGGCCTTGCCGACCCAACGCCGATCATCCACACGCTGATGACCGAGGAGCGACTCTACCGCATCTATCAGCTCGACGCCGTCGTTACCACCGTCGATGCCCAGCTCGGCCTAACCCAGATCGACGAGCACTTCGAGCCGGCCAAACAGATCGCCGTAGCCGACCGGCTCGTTGTCACCAAATCCGATCTCGTGGAGGCCAGCGGCGTAGCCCGGCTCGAGGCGTGTCTGAGGGCCTTGAACCGCGCCGCCGTCATCCTGCGCGCCGTCAAGGGAGACATCGCGCCGGCGGAGCTGATCGGACTTGGCGCGCATGAGCCTGCCATCACGGATGCGAATCCCGAACGCTGGCTGGCTGCAGACAAATATTCGGCGCCATCTGCCGCGCACCAGCACCATCATCATCATCATCATGCTCACGACTGTGGCGCCGAGGACTGCGACCACCCCGATCATGAGCATGGGCACGGGCATCTGCACGGCATCGGCTCGTTCTGCCTCACATTCTCAGATCCTCTCGAGGGATCGGAGCTCTCCAACGCGCTGCAACTCCTGGCCCAGCTCTATGGCGGCAAGCTGCTGCGCGTCAAAGGCATCGTCAACGTGAAGGACCAGCCCAGGCCGTTCGTCATCCACGGCGTGCAGCACATCTTCTATCCGCCCGACACGCTGGAGCGTTGGCCAAACGACAACCGCGCCTCGCGCCTGGTGTTCATCACCAAGGACCTGGCCGAGGAGACCGTGCGGCGCCACTTCAAGCCGTTTATTGGAGAGGCTGCAGACACTGTCGCGCCGGTCGCCTGAGCGCGCTTCAGAAATACGCGATCAGGCGCCCACAGGCTGCCACCGACAGCCAGGTCAATAGCGAGACGACGGCAGCCGCGCGCAGCCGTAGCGGGAAGGGCGCGCCTGCCGGCATCTCGACGAGCGCCCGGCGCAGCGGCGGCCCCGTTACCAGCGCGTTGA
Source organism: uncultured Alphaproteobacteria bacterium (assembly GCA_963806735.1). Taxonomy (GTDB): domain Bacteria; phylum Pseudomonadota; class Alphaproteobacteria; order Rhizobiales; family Hyphomicrobiaceae; genus CADEFX01. The sequence continues at coordinate 52,302 of CAWEBE010000052.1, forward strand.
GAATGCCGATACCGATCAGCGCCGCCTTGATCTGGAAAACAGGATTCATAGCAACATGGCTCGCCTCGGCCGCGAATAGAACCGATCCAGTCACCATCATCAGCAACAGGCCACCGATCGCAGCGTGACGGGATTGCAGAACAATGGTTGCTGGCTTGGCGCCGCGCAACGCGCCGAGCAGCGCAAGATCCATGATGCTGACCGCGCCGGCGAACAGGAACAACGCCAGAATGTGCCCGACGTTCGCAGCGGGATAGGCCCACAGCGATTGCCGGACAGCAGCGGCGAAGGCGGATTGCTCGATTGCGATCAGGAACGCCGGTGCTTCGGCCAACATCAGCGCATCTCGACGGTCTTGCCGTCGACCGTGATGCGCTCTGCGCGCATCTCGTCCTTCTCGACCGTCGAAGGATAGCCGTAGGCGGAAATATCCTTGCCGACCGCCACCAGCTCGACCAGCGCGCCGCAATTCACCATGCGCGAGGTCGGCGCCAGCGTCACGGTCCAAACCTTTTCGGCTGCCTGCACCGTGATCGAGACGTGTGGGTTCTCGTACTTCGATGTCAGAATCTTGCCAGTCACTGTCACCGGCTTGGCGGCATCATAGCTGCCCCAGCCATGATGCGCAGCAGCGGGCACTGTAAGGGCGAGCCCCAGCACGACGAGAGCCGAACCGAGCAACCGTCTCGACATCAACGATCTCCTGTCAATTGCCGCATCATCCCGCATATCCGAGCTGTGCTCGTGTAACGCCTGCAGCTTCCATCTCGCTCCACGCTCGTGCCAGACTACCATCAGTGTCGATACCGCGGCAGGCGTCTTCGATCACGGTCGCCTCAAAGCCGAGCCTGCGCGCATCGAGCGCCGTCCAGGCGACGCAGAAGTCGGTGGCGAGTCCCACCACGAAACAGCGCTCCAGGCTACGCTCGCGCAGATAGCCCGCGAGCCCGGTGGACGTCATCCGATCCGCCTCCAAGAAACCCGAGTAGCTGTCGACGTCGGGGCGGTGCCCTTTGCGCACGACCATCTGCGCATGCAGCACGTCGAGCCCGGCGTGGAATGCCGCGCCCTGCGTGCCTTGAATGCAATGGTCGGGCCACAGCACCTGCTGCCCGTAAGGGAGCTCGATCATCTCGAACGGCTTGCGGCCGGCGTGCGTCGAGGCAAAGGACGCATGGCCGGCCGGATGCCAGTCCTGTGTCAGGATCACACTCTCGAACCGGCGCGACAGGCGGTTGATGACGGGGATGACCTCCTCCCCTTTCGGCACCGCGAGCGCGCCGCCCGGCAGAAAATCGTTCTGCACGTCGACTATGATAAGCACTGAGCCGGCTTCGATCATGAGCACCCCCGCGAAAGAAGGAGCGTGCGTATCCATTCGATCAAATTGGCACGGCTGCGACCGGCCGCAAGGGCTTCAGGTTGCTTTGGCCGCAGCCTCCTCGGCATATAGCGTCAGCAGCCCTTCGCGCGATGCCGGTGCCACGCCGCGCTCGGTGATGAACCCGGTTACCAGCCGCGCCGGCGTCACGTCAAAGGCAGGATTGGCCGCCGGGGATCCGGGTGCCCCGATCTCGACCGGCACCACTTCTCCACTTTTGGTGCGTCCCGTCATGATCAGCACCTCGTCGGGGGAGCGCTCCTCAATGGGAATGTCCGCTCCATTCTCCAGCGTCCAGTCGATGGTGGAATGCGGCAGCGCCACGAAGAACGGAACACTGTTGTCCTTGGCCGCAAGCGCCTTCAGATAGGTGCCGATCTTGTTGGCGACGTCGCCGTTGCGTGTTACACGGTCAGTTCCAACAATGACGATATCCACCTCGCCCTGCTGCATCAGGTGCCCGCCGGCATTGTCAGCGACAATCGTGTGTGGCACGCCGTGGGCGCCAAGCTCGAAGGCGGTGAGTGCCGCGCCCTGATTGCGCGGCCTTGTCTCGTCCACCCAGACATGCATGGCCAAGCCCTTGTCATGCGCCTGGTAGATCGGAGATGTGGCCGTGCCCCAATCGACGCAAGCGAGCCAGCCGGCATTGCAGTGCGTCAGCACGTTGACCTTCTCGCCCGGTGCCTTGCTGGCCGCGATGTCCTCGATGAGCTTCAGTCCGTTGGCGCCAATCCGGCGGTTGGTCTCGACATCGGCATCGCAGATTTCGGCCGCTCGCGCATAGGCCGCCGCCACGCGCCTCTCGCGCGGTAGATTGCGCACTGCCTTGCGCATTTCCTCCAACGCCCAGTGCAGGTTGATCGCGGTCGGCCGCTGCTTGCCAAGATGCGCGATCGCCCGCTCCAGGGCATCGTCCGAGCTGTCCTGACGCAGCGCCAGGCACACGCCATAGGCCGCCGCGGCGCCGATCAGCGGCGCGCCGCGCACCTGCATGGTGAGGATGGCGCGCGCCACCTCCTCCATCGTCGCTAAACGCGCCGTGGCGAAGGTATGTGGCAGCTTGAGCTGATCGATGATCTCGATCGACCAACCGTCGAGCGCCAGCCAGATGGTGCGATAGGGACGGCCTTTGATTTTCAAGTGCGATATTCCAGGGCTACAACGCAGGGAATGTGGCGTGTTTCAGCCCGCAAACAAGGCTATATCCACCCCCTGCTCGATGCGAAGAACCCTTGATGGCTAATGTCCCTCGAATGCCATCAGCACATGACAGGCGACGCCCAACGCCTCCAGCCGCTTGCGCCCTCCGAGGTCGGGCAGATCGATGATGAAGGCCGCGCCTACCACCTCGCCGCCCGACCGGCGGACGAGTTGCACGGCGGCTTCCGCAGTGCCGCCGGTGGCGATGAGATCGTCGACGATGAGGACACGCTCGTCCTTTTCGATAGCATCGGCGTGGATCTCGATGGTGTCGACGCCATACTCCAGCGTGTAGTCCTGCCCGATCGTCTTCCAGGGCAGCTTGCCCTTCTTGCGCACCGGCACGAACCCGCAGCCCAACCGGTCGGCCACCGCGCCGCCCAGGATGAAGCCGCGCGCCTCGATGCCGGCCACTGCATCGACGGGCCTGGTCCGGTACCGCTCGGCCAGCGCCGCCACCGCGGCCTTGAAGCCCTGGGCATCGCCCAACAGCGTCGTCACATCCCGGAACATGATGCCTGGCTTGGGGTAATCCGGAATGGTGCGGATCAGCTTTTTCAAGTCCTGCACGTGCGTTGCTCCGGCGCTGCGTAGCAATATTTCAGGCTGCGACAGTGTGCGAAAGCCGTGTCGTGTGCAATACACCTAGCCACAGCAGCTGCCTCGTTTTCGGGCTACGCATACCGACGTTTGCGTAGGCTGCTGCGCATACCCATCAACATCCTGTGCAACAGATGCACTCCTCTGCTTCCCAATCCCGCCAAATTGCTGGATCAATGTAAGCGGACCTAAAGTCCACAACATCGCGCCGGGGGAAAGCGGCGGTGTGAGATTGGGCCTGCGGCTGGGGAGGCCGCAGGCTGACGCCTTCGTATGCAGGAGCAGGACGGCATGCCCGAACCGCACTTTGCCGCCGCCGACGATGACCTTCCCCGGACCTTCCGCCGCGAGCGAGAGGCGCGTGAGCGCGAAGGGAGGCTACGCGAGATGCCGAAATTCGCCTCCGCGCTCGCCCAGGAGGACGACGTCGCCTACGTGGATCGTGCTGCCCACTCCGGCGCCGTGCAGCGGCTGCAGATCCCCTTCCTGCATCTGATGGGGTTCTGCTTCAAGGCGGCGTTCGCCGCCATCCCAGCCTTGATCCTGCTCACCGTGCTCCTCTGGGTCGGCGGTCAGGCCTTGTCGATCTTCTTCCCGCAGCTCGGCAAGATGCAGATCCTCATACACTTCCCGAAGGGATAGCAGCGCTCACGCCTTCGGCGTCAGCACGCGGCCGGCCACCGCGTCGAGTCTCGTCAGATATGCTGGATCGCGGGCTTCCGGCGCCGTGATGAGCGCCACGTCCAATGCGCGGTCCGAACCGATCGGGCAGGGCGGATGCTCTCTCGGAAAGTCCGTGGCGAGCCTGGCGATCAGCCGCTGCGCAATCTCGACGTTCTGCTTCAGCACCCGGATGACGGCAGCCACGTCGACCTCGGCATGGTCGTCATGCCAGCAATCGTAGTCGGTGACCATGGCGACGGTTGCGTAGCAGATCTCCGCCTCGCGCGCGAGCTTGGCCTCGGGCATGTTGGTCATGCCGATCACGTCGCAATCCCAGGCGCGATAGAGGTTGGACTCCGCACGCGTGGAAAACTGTGGGCCCTCGATGACGAGATATGTGCCGCCGCGCGTCATAGCGACCGCCTCATTGCGCGCCGCCGTCTCGATTGCGTCCGCCAGCAGGGGACTGACGGGGTCGGCAAGCGAGACGTGCGCCACGCATCCCGTGCCAAAGAAGCTCTTCTCGCGCGCGAACGTGCGGTCGATGAACTGGTCGACCAGCACGAAGTGACCCGGCGGATACTCCTCCTTGAGCGAGCCGCAAGCCGAGACGGAGACGAGATCGGTCACGCCCGCGCGCTTCAGAACGTCGATGTTGGCGCGATAGTTGATGGTGGTCGGCGACAGCCTGTGGCCGCGCCCGTGCCTGGGCAGGAAGCGCACCGGCAATCCCGCCACCTCGGCAAACAGCACGGCGTCGGACGCCTCGCCCCAGGGACTCGCGACCCGTTCCCAGCGCGGCTTCTCGAACACCGGCAGATCGTAGAGGCCGCTGCCGCCGATGATGCCGAGTACAGATCGCGCCATGTACGCCTCCTCGCTAGAGTGCGATCGGCTCACACGGAAGCACTGTCGCATCCATATGAGGCGTGAATCGCACTCTAAACTCTCAAGTGTAGAGCAGGATTCACGCTCCAGATGGATTGCGCATGCGATTCATCTGAAACGATCCTGCTCTAAGCACCCGAGCGGCAGCACCGCGCGCCACGCATAAACGAAAAGGGCCCCGCAATCGAGGCCCCCGGTTCGAAAGTCTGGGCCGCGCGTGCGTCAGTGCACCCTGGCCCAAAGCCGGCGCTTGGCGAAATACACCAGCACCGCCGTGACCAGAAGGTACAGCGTCACCAGCAAGCCCATCTGCTTGCGTTCCTCGAGCTTGGGATCGCCAGCCCAAGCGAGAAACGCCGTCACGTCCTTGGCATATTGCTCGACCGTCGCGGGCGCGCCATCCTCGTACTTCACGCGGCCGGACTGCAGCGGCGGCACCATCGCGATCTGATGACCCGGGAATGCCCTGTTGTAGGTCATTCCGGCCGCCATCTGCATATCCGCCGGCGGATTGGCGTAGCCCGTGAGCAGCGCGTACAGATAGTCGGCGCCACCCTCCTGATAGCCGTTTGGAATGTCGCGCAGCATCGAGCCGAGGGTCGCCAGGACCGACGTATTTTCCCCCGCCGAGCGCGCCTTGGTGATGAGCGACAGGTCCGGCGGATAGGCGCCGTTGTGCACGAAGCGCGCCTCCTGCTCGTTCTTGAACGGACCGGGAATGGCGTCCGACGGCCGGCCGGCGCGCTGGAACATCTTGCCCTGGTCGTTGGGACCGTCCTCGACCCGATACGTCTCCGCCAAGCCCTTCACGCCGTCGACAGAGAATTCCGGCCCACCCGGCTCCGCCAAATTGCGGAAGTTGACGCGCCGCAAGCCGTGGCAGACGGCGCAGACCTCCTTGTAGACCTGAAAGCCGCGCTGCAGTTGCGCCCGGTCGAAGCGGCCGACGAAGCCGCCGAAGCTCCACTTCTGCCGGTCGATATGCACGGCCTCACCAGCAGCCAGCGCCGCGCTCGCGCCGAGCGCCAGAGTCATGACCACGGCGGCAAAGCCCCTGGTGCGGAAGGATGTCCTCATACCATCAAGCTCCCGCATCTCTAGCGCTTTTCGGGCGCGGCAGTGGCGCCAGCCGGCGTGCCGCCGGCTCCTTTGCCCAGCACCGACTCGGTGATCGACCGCGGCATCTTGCTCGGCGTCTCCAGCACCCCGACGATCGGCATGACCACGAGGAAGTGGAGGAAGTAGTAGGCCGTGAAGAAGCGCGCCCAGTAGACGTAGGCGCCCTCCGGCGGCTTGGCGCCGAGATAGCCGAGCGCCACGGTCGAGAAAATGAAGAACCAGAAGAACCACTTGTAGATCGGCCGGTAACGCGTCGACTTGACCCGCGACGTATCGAGCCAGGGGATGAAGGCGAGGATGAGAATGGCCGAGAACATCGCCACCACGCCGCCGAGCTTGTTGGGGATCGCGCGCAGAATGGCGTAGAACGGCAGATAGTACCATTCGGGCACGATATGCGGCGGCGTCGCCAGCGGATTGGCCTCGATGTAGTTGTCGGCGTGGCCGAGATAGTCGGGTGCGAAGAACACGAACCAGGCGAACACCAGCACGAATAGGCTCAGGCCCACGAAGTCCTTCATGACGGCGTAGGGCGTCATCGGCACCGTGTCGGACTTGGTCTTGACCTCGATGCCCGTCGGATTGTTCTGCCCGACGACGTGCAGCGCCCAGATGTGCAACACCACCACACCCGCGATCACGAACGGCAGCAGGTAGTGCAAGGAGAAGAAACGGTTGAGCGTCGTGCCGGATACGGCATACCCGCCCCACAGCCAGGTGACGATGCGCGTGCCGAGCCCCGGAATGATGCTGTCGATGGACGAGAACAGGTTGGTGATGACCGTCACGCCCCAGAAGCTCATCTGCCCCCAGGGCAGCGTGTAGCCCATGAAACCGGTGGCCATCATCAGCAGGTAGATGATGACGCCGAGGATCCACAGCACCTCCCGCGGCGCTTTGTAGGAGCCGTAGTAGAGGCCGCGCGCGATGTGGATGTAGACCGCGACAAAGAACATGGACGCGCCGACTGCGTGGATGTTGCGGATCAACCAGCCGTAGTTGACGTTGCGCCGGATGTGCTCGACCGAGTCGAACGCCAGCTTGTCGTTGGGCACGTAGTGCATGGCCAGCACCACGCCGGTGATGATCTGCACACCGAGGCAGAACGCCAGGATGCCGCCGAACGTCCACAAGTAGTTCAGGTTGCGCGGCGTCGGATAGTCGACGAACGAGCCGTGCATCAGACGCGCGATCGGCAGGCGCTCGTCCAGCCAGTGCTCGAAGCGCGACGCCGGGCGATAGGTCGTTTCGTGCTCAGCCATGTGCGTGCGCCTCAGCCGATCCGGATCATCGTGTCGGACATGAACTCGTAGGTAGGGACCTCCAAGTTGCGTGGCGCCGGCCCTTTGCGGATACGCCCCGACGTATCGTAGTGCGATCCGTGGCACGGACAGAACCAGCCGCCGTAGTCACCTTTGGCGTCGGCCAGCGACTGGCCCTTCGGAATGCAACCCAGATGCGTGCAGATACCGACCAGGATCAGCCAGTTCTCCTTGCCCTTCTTCGTGCGGTTTACGTCGATCGCCGTGGCCCTTTCGGGCAAGGCGTCGTTGCGCGCGCTCTGGTCGGGCAGGTCCCCGAGCGGGGTAGCGGCGGCGGTCTTCACCTCGGTCACCGTGCGATTGCGGATGAACACCGGCTTGCCGCGCCACATCACCGTAATGGCCTGGCCTTCCTTTATCGGCGCTAGATCGACCTCGGTGGAGGCGAGCGCTTGGGTCGAGGCATCAGGGTTCATCTGTTGGATGAGCGGCCAGAGCGTGGCGGCGGCGCCGACAGCGGCAAACGAGCCCGCCGCTATCATCAGAAAATCCCGGCGTGTCGGATCGTCGGTATGCGCCGCCAAGGCTACCCTCCTCGCATTCTCAGTATCGGCATCCGGACGCAACCAGACGCATCCGAATGCTCATGCCCAACCCTGCCCGCGCCGGCGGGAGCATCCGGCAGGCCGCACCGACGCCGCAACGGCTTCGGAACTGCACGACAAAATCATAAGGTGCCCCGCGCTCCCCATGACAGGGCGGATTGACGCGCGTTCTTTTGGCATCCTTTCGCCCGGGGCACAAGGCAGCGGCAAGGGGCGGCACACGGGGCAATTTGGCGCATGTTTGGGTACCCTCGCAGCCCCGCGCCAGCAAGGCGTTTTCACGCCGTTGGACGAGGCGGTAAGCTGCAATCTGGGGCGACGTGCGGCAACTCGGGGATCGAGACAACACATGACCGGCGATCGGCAGCACGGCAAGTTGCTGCGGGTGCGCGGCGGCCACGAGCACGGCAAGGTCACGTTCGTCGAGCTGTTCTTCGACCTGGTCTTCGTCTTCGCCGTGACGCAGCTCTCCCACCTGCTGCTCGCCCACTTCACGCCGTTGGGTGCGGCGCAAACCATCTTGCTGCTGATGGCGGTCTGGTGGGCTTGGATCTACACGTCCTGGATCACCAACTGGCTGGACCCTGAGACGACGCCGGTCCGGCTCGCCCTCTTCGCCCTCATGCTGATCGGGCTGCTGCTGTCGGCCTCGATCCCCAAGGCCTTTGAAGCGCGCGGGCTCGCGTTCGCCGCCGCCTACGCGCTGATCCAGGTCGGGCGCACGCTCTTCATGCTGTGGGCGGTCGGATCCGGCAGCGATCGCCTGATCCGCAATTTCCAGCGCATCTTGTGCTGGCTCCTTCTCTCGGCGGTGTTCTGGATCGCCGGCGGGCTGGCCGAAGGTCATCTCCGCCTGGCCTTGTGGATGATCGCGCTCGGCATCGAATACATCTCGCCGTCGCTCGGCTTCTGGACGCCCCACCTCGGCCGCTCGACGACTGTCGACTGGGACATCGACGGCGGCCATCTGGCCGAGCGGTGCGGTCTCTTCATCATCATCGTTCTGGGCGAGTCGATCCTCGTCATCGGCGCCACCTTCACTGGCCTGGAATGGACGCCGGCAACCATCGGCGCCTTCACGGCGTCCTTCGTCTCGAGCGTGGCGATGTGGTGGATCTACTTCAACATCGGCGCGGAGGCGGCCAGCCGCCGCATCATCGATGCGACCGATCCAGGCCGGATCGGGCGTCTCGCCTACACCTACATTCCGATTTTCATCGTCGCCGGCATCATTGTCACCGCCGTCGCCGATGAGCTCGTGCTGGCGCACCCGACCGGCCACACCGACGCCAAGACCGTTGTGGCCCTGCTCGGTGGCGCCGCACTCTTTCTGATCGGCAACATTCTGTTCAAGCGCGCGACGGTAAACCGCATCCCGTTATCGCATCTCGCAGGCCTGGCACTGTTGGCCGTGCTCGTTCCCGTCTCCCACATCGCCTCGCCCGTGCTATTCAGTGCAGCGACATCGCTCGTCCTCGTTCTGGTTGCCGTGTGGGAGATGCTCTTGCTCATGCCGCGTGCCGGCGCCCGTTGATCCTGAGAGGAAGCGCATGCACACATTGCGAATGACCATCATCGGGCTGCTTCTGCTCGGCCTGTTCGTGCTTGGAGCATGGCTGTGGAACCGGAGCCAGGCCAAGCGAATCGACGGCGCCTGGATCTTCATCTGGCTCTGGCTCGCCATCGCGCTCGTCAACCTGCTGGTGGGCGTGTTCGTGGCCGGCATCCCCCTACTGACCGAGATCCTCGTGCTGCTGGTCGTGTTCGGCGTACCGGCGGTCACGGCGTGGTATCTGTCGCGGCGATTTGGCAGTGGCGTCGCACCATAGGGCAGAATCAAGAGGCCGCTCATCCTTCCGGGAGCGGGGTAATCCTCCGGATGGAAGGTCGGTTTTTCGGAATTTTCTCCTACGCGGGCCCCTGAGGCTCGCCGCCCAACTCCTGCTGGGCCGCCTTGATCTGCTCGACGAGCGCCACGTCGCCGTTGGCTTGGCGCGGCGGCCCCATGCCCTCCGCATCGGACGCCAGCCGGCGCTCGACATCGAACAACCAGCGTTTCAGGGCCTCGAGCTTCTGGCCTCTGGTGAGGCCTTTGCTGTCGACGATCTCATGCGGATAATTGAACTCGGAAGCAGGGTCGTCGCGAGCCTGCCGCGGGTTGACGGCGCTAATCTCAGCCATCTGGGACTCCCCGGTGAACGTGCGTTGGCACCTATAACGCCCCCGGCGAGCGCCAGTTCCCATGGAGGCCAAGCGGCTCCACCCCGCGGTTCTGGTTTCGGAGGACAGGCAGCCCGGCATCGTGCGAGCCCCTGCCCAGCAGCAGTCGCGGTTGAGTTGACGCAATTGGTGGTTTTTTCTGTCGCCTGTGTCACGCAAGCCATGCAAATGCTCTCTTTGATACTTAGAGAAACCTCTCGAACGCATTGATAACAAGGGTTTTCTTGGTCGGGGCTGCATAAGAGTTCAATCTCTTCGCAGCCAGCGCTCAGGGAGCGGCGCCCCCGCACGGCCACATCGAGCGACTACGACGCTCGACTAGGGGAGAAGGTCCGACGGATGCAGAGTGAGGAGCAAGTGTATGCGAGCGTTGCGTAGGGATTTCGCACGATTGATAGCTGTGGCCGGAGTTGGCCTTGGGGCAACGGCCGCGGTGGCCGAGGGGCTCCCTAACGCGCGACAGGCGCCCGTCGAGCGCCCACCAATCTGGCAAGGCCTCTACGGCGGCGTGCATCTCGGTCATGCGGATGCAGACGTCGATGACGGCCTCGTCGGAGGTGTGCAGCTTGGTTACAACTGGCAGATGGACCGGATCGTTTACGGCGTAGAAGGCGATCTCTCCGTAATGGACAGCGACCGGATCGACGCGCTTGGCTCGGTACGTGGCCGCTTGGGATATCTGGTTCTGCCCAATCTGCTGATCTACGGCACTGCGGGCGTCGGCCTGGTAAGTAATGGCGATACCGAGTCTGGGTTCGTATACGGGTTTGGCGCCGAGAGTATATTCACCGACGCGATGTCGGCGCGTCTTGAGTATTTGATGTTCGACAATGACGGGGGCCAGAGCGATGGAGTGGACGTCATTCGCGCCGGCTTGAACTTCAAACTTGGCCGCTAAACGCAAGTGTGGCGCCGCGCATTGACGTTCGGCGCCCACCCCACAAGTCGTCACGCCCGTTGTCGACGCCGAGCGACCTCGGCTG
>CAWEBE010000053.1:0-68298 GCA_963806735.1 uncultured Alphaproteobacteria bacterium
GCTTGAGCCTCCCGGAATTCATGGCCCTCAACTACGGATCGCGTACGCCGCTGACGACGCTCGTCGGCCAGGCCATCTATGGCGCAGTGCTCGGAGGGTTTCCCCAGCTCGCGCCAACTCTCGGATGAATCCAACATCGTGTATGCATGTTCGGGTCTTCCGGACGCCGATACGCAAGCACGCCTCGGCTACCTGGGACACCCACACGTATGCGGCGCCGCCATGCGCATGACAAAGCCATGTACGGCACGATGGCATCCTGCAGGGCGGCGTAGGCGGTCGCGGGCGTGGGCATCGGAGCCAGAGGGCTAACGTTCGCAGTTCTTCTGCCGCTACTGCGTGCACCCGGCGCAAATCGGAAAGTGCTGTCGCTCTGATCGGGTTTGCGGCGGTCGGGTTTGTTGCGGTAAGTCCGAAAGTGGCACTTATTCGCCGTGTGCGGCCGAGTACTGGTACGTCAGATGACGCACGCAAAACGGACGTTGATCCTGTTATCGATCCATGGGGCCATTTCGGTCCCTCAGACTGCAAACGCGCGCAATCCGCCGGTCTCCTGTTGGAGCTCGTTGACACGCCAGTTCGAACATCGCGGATGCTGATCATCCCAACAAGGCGCTTGCCCTCCACGACTGGAATGTGTCGAATATTGCGTGCCAGCATGGTCGATGCGACGAGCGAAACCTTCTCGCTCGCGGAACACGATGATCACGGTCGTGGTCATGAGTGCCGAAACCGGCTGCGCGTACAGATCGCTTTTGTGCACGGCCAGGCCATAAGTCACATCCCGCTCCGTAATGACCCCCTCGACCGTCTGTCCATCGCTGCTCACAATCGCCGCACCGATGCGCTGATCGCGCAGGCGCTCGCACAGCGCGCCAATGGTGTCCGATGGCCTGATCGTGATGACGCGTCGATATTTTGCCGCTAGAATCTACGCAACCTTCACGCCACTCCCTCCTATGGTCAGGTGATCCGACTGCTCGTACGCGACCTGACTTCGGAGCAGTTGTCGCTAACGTACCTTCATCGGTCCAATAGGATGGCCGAGACGAGCCGTCCTGGGGTCTGCTGCTTTGTGACTGCCGCTGAGCGGCAATCAGATTGCTACAACGGACGAACATGGTGCGACAGGCGCGGGCCGGAGTTCCACAACTTCGGGACGTACTGCCCTCCATGATCGTCGCTCAGATCCTTCATTAGATCGAACAACGCGGCGGCATGAAGCTGCGGCTCAGACGTTCCGCCCGCCGGGTCACGGTAGATGTCCAAGATACGGACCAGCTTGCGGCGACGGGTTTGGGTCCGGGGTTTCGGAACCGACTTTCGGACCGGGTCAGAGCCACTAGTTGGAGGCCCCACCCGTGGCACCTCGTCAGGCACCTCTGTTCTGGCTACCAGTTGAGCCACCGGTTCAGTCATCCTCAATAGCCCACGAAACACAACTGTGGTGCATTCAAGCGGCAATGTACTGGGTGCAGCCCATTGCTCTCGCCAGTGGCGCGATGAAGGCCATAGCCTGGGGCCCCAGCTTGGCTGTGTGGTTGGCAACACCGATCGGTGCCTAGGGCGCCCATTTCGGGTGGCAACGTCGAACGCTTCGACCCGAAAGATTTGATCGACAAACTCTTGCACACAGGAGCAAGCGTGCCTGACGAGCTTGGAAAGTTGCTGGCCGGTCAACTGAGCTTAGTGGCCGTACTGGCAAACGTTCTGATCGACAAGGGCATCGTCACGCGAGAAGAACTGTGTGAGCGGTTTCAGCAGGCGCATGACGCGGCCATGCAATCTTCTGCCGCGCCGCTAGGCGCGCAGATGCTGGCGGACTTGATCACCTATCTTGAGGGTGCCGATTGGCAGGCGAAGTCCCGGTTGCAGTAGGCGCGGCTCCCTAGCCGGTGATTACTTCTTCGCAAAACCAGCCGCCACCCGTGCTCCGACTCCGCGCTACACCGCAGACAAATTCGAGACTCCTCGCGCCATTGCCGATGGGTGGCTCTTTCTAACCTGGTGGTGTCCCGCACTTAGTGCGTCGCCACACGCCTATTCAGCTGGAAGTCCAGCTCGTCCTGGACGTTGCTAACCGCCTGGCGCCAATCGCCGCCGACGACGATCTGGTCTTCCGCATACGAGGACGCGACCGAGGACAGGCTGCGCGGCGCCTGCTCCAGCGCCGCGATGGACTTGCCCTGATCCGGGAAAGAACCAATGGACAAGGCGAGTGCCTGCAGTTCCTTGAGGATCATCCTGCGGCGTCGCTCGTGCTCGGCCGTGACGTTGCGCACGTCGTGCAGGAGCTGGTGGTCGGCGCAGGTGAGAGCGTCACTCAGCGAATGGAGGAGCTTTTGCTCGCCGCCAGCGAGCTCGTTCACCTGAACGCGCATCTCCTCGATCTGCTGCAGCAGTGTGGTCATAGCGAGCCTCCGTGCGTCTTTGGTTACTCGCCGAATCACGAACTGCCTAAATCATAACATCCGTTTTCCACCTCAGAAGCGGGCCGGCTGGCGCGTGCGGTAACACTATGTTGTGCGCTGACACCTTCGACTGACATGCCGCCCTATTTGCTTGCGCGTGCGGGCGCCGTGATCGGCTCAAGGCTCGATCAGCTTATGGCGCACGGCGTAACGCACCAAAGCCGCAGTCGAGGTCAGTCCAAGCTTGTGCATGATCGCAGAACGGTGCGACTCCACCGTCTTGATGCTGATGCTGAGTACCTGGGCAATCTGCTTGTTGCTGTGCCCCTCGGCAACCAATTGCACCACGCTGCGCTCACGGGCCGTCAGTACCTGGGCCGGCTGCGCATCGGTCAAAAAGACCGCGAGGAGCGCCTCCATAGCCTTGCTGGTCAAATACGGCCGATGCGCCGCAAGGGTTTCGATGGCGGCCACCAGCTCTTGTTCGGCTTCTGTCTTCACCAAATAGGCGCGTGCGCCCGCGCTGAACGCTTCGCGCATGATGATCTCGTTGTCGTGCTCCGTAAGGATCAGGACCTCGACGCTCGGTGCACGCGAGCGAATTCGACGCGCGGCTTCAATGCCGTTGATCCGGGGAAGCGTGTCGTCGAGAATGGCCACGTCAGGCTTGGTGGCAATGGCCTTGTCGATGGCCTCTTTGCCGTCAGCCGCCTCGGCGACGACAGTCCAGCCCGCGTGACTTTCGATGATGCGTCGGACACCCGAGCGCACCACGGCATGATCATCAGCGATCAGGATGCGGGTCATGGCCACACGCTTGGGCCAGTGGCGAGCAAAGCCACGGGTCGCTGTCAGGCTAGAGCATGCTGCCGCGCTACCAGGAACTACCTAGAGCGATACCTAATGCAGCAGCACGGCGTCTTCGAACTTGACGATATCGAGTAACTCACCCGCCTCGTCGCAAATCTCAAAGGCGAAGCCAATGGTGCCGCACTGCCAGTCACCCGGCAGGTCGGCCAGCATGCCGCGGATAATCGCCAAGGCATCGGCTTTGGCAGTGGTGAGACACGGAAATTGTACGGGTCGGTCGCTCTCTATGAGATCGCCATTACCTTTGAGATTGAAATAGTATTTCGGCATAGGCCCCCCTCAACGCAACAGATCAGGCTGCCAATCTCCCAATAAGAATGGCCGTCAGAGGGCAGGGTTCGATTTGTCGGCGCGCCAAACCGTCCCATCAGCATATGCCCTTAGGGGAATACCCAACCGACGATCGAGCCGACAATGCGGTGCTTCGCTCTTGCGATGAAGACCGCAAGTGAAGGGACGCGACCCTGTCGCGTGGTTTGCAACGAGTTGGTTGTGGATAACCCACGCCGGGAACGTGGCGAATAGGGCTGAGAACCTCAGGCCGCCTCAAGCATGTCCTGCTTCGTGAAGCCTTCCTGCACGATCTGCATCTGATCGGGTGGGTATTCCATACCTTCAGCGTAGCACGCTCAAGTTGTTGAACTCCGTGGTGACCACGTCCGCGCTGCAAGACCCCTTCCTGATTGAAGTGGGTCTGCCAGATAGGGATCCATGCTCGATGGTTAGGCACAAATGGCCCAATGCTCGCTGCAGCGCCATTTGCAGCGCCATTTCGTCCATGGTCAGATCGCCTTCGAACTCCACTTTGACCATCGCCGTGATCTTCATGTCAGATCCCCGACCTATGCCTCTTATCCACACACGCCCGCTCATGATCCCCACTTCACCGTGGTCTAATGAAGGCTGCCATAGTGGTCCCTAGGCTTTTGCCTGGGGCGAGGGCGTCGCAAACCACAGATGGCGATCCGTGGTTCCCTGGCGCCGTCACTCCAGCCAACCGGCTCGAAAGCTCTTTCACGTGATTTGGAAGGTGGCTGCAACGGGCTCACACCGCATAGGTATCGACCCCGTGCGCGTCAGGGTCGGGTAGACCCAAGCATAAAATCTGAAGCGCTCTTTTTCATAATTCAGATCCGCTGTCGCCGCCTTCCAGCTCACGAAGCTGGATGTTGCTCTTTCACAACTAGGAGAGCTTTCAATGGCGAAGTCCCATTCGCTGCGCCTACTGTGGTCGAATTCTTGACAAGAATGGTGATTCTCCCAAAGGCGTCCCGCTCATCGGCGTTCGTTGGTACAAGGTCAAACACGGCTACACGCACGGAGGTGACTGATACGACCTTCAGCGTGAAATCAGCGAGCCCTTGTTCCCTGTCCCGCATCGACAACCATTCGCCTGACCGCAGGCATGAAAGCAACCTCGGCGATCCGTCGCCGAGCCTTTGCAGCGCCCGATCATCGGACGTTGCTTGGCTCTTGGAGGTGCACCATGAAATGGGATTGGACAGATGACATCACTTCTTTCCTGGTTCCGGTCGTACTTGCCGTCCTTGCCCTCTGCCTCTTTGCTACACCAGCACGCGCAGAGCAAAACCAAGCACGGGGTGTATTCTGTGACACCAGTGAACAAGTGGAAGCGTTCGTTACGCTCGCGGCCAACGACACGCCTGCACACGAAGCACTCGCGCAGGTAAACCACGCGGCTGGAAAAGAGACTGCATGCGTCTTCGGACTCGTCGTCTTCGAGGCCATGCAGGAAGTGAAGGACCTGACCGTCCGTCACCACGAGCTCATCATCATGCAGCTCGCGATCATCGCGGTGCATACCCCGATGGGTTTTTTGCCGATCGAGATGACGCAGTTCATGGTCGTCGAACGAAAACTCATGTATCCCACCCGCCTAGGTGCCTAAGTAGCGGCCTTCGGTGTTCCCCGCTCAACAAGGAACACCACCATCTTTGATACTGCCGGTTCGTTCAATGGTCGGACTCGAGGCTATGGTCCTCGCAATGTTGGTTCGATTCCAACGCCGGCAACTGACCAGAAATTAACGTTTGCTTTACCAACTCAACCAAGCCTGGGTTGCTTCCCGAAGCAAAGGGAGCAGCAAGATGGCCGCCAAGCACAGAGCCTCTGCTCAACGAAATCAGAACGAGAGCAGGCGGTACCGCCGGTTCGCCAAACACTTGCGCCGATGGCAGAACGGCGAACCCGTCAGAACCTACGACACCCGCTGGCTTGCGTACCTGCAGGAGCAGATCCACTCGGCGCACGCCGAAGAGTCTAGGCTTCTCGGAACGGTCGCGCCAAGCCGTGCGTTGATTATGGTGTCTTATGAGGAGTTTGGCACCATGAGTTACCAGCCCACTTCGCTCGAGCGCGCCTTTGAACTCGCACGCTCCGGCCAGTGTTCTTCTCTCGCCGACATTCGACAGCAGCTTAATCGCGAAGGTCTTAATTCCCGGACGTTGATAGGGCCGGTGCTGATGCGACAGCTCCGAGACCTCATCTGTGAAGCGCATCCTGAAGAGCGTCGCGGCTTGCGGAAGTAAGCAGAATAGTTCGACTGACGCTTCCTCTTTTGACCCTTCCGCTTCTTCTCCGTCCGCGCCACCTCCTCCTCGATTGCCTTCTTCATCTCCGCCGAGAACCTGTGCTTCCAATCAGCTTGCAATTGGCGGTTTGCCGTACTTGCCGAACACCGCATTGAGCCCTTCGGCCACGAGCTCGCCTTGTGTCCGCCCGGTCTCGGCAGCCAGCAGCTTCAATTGCTTGGCGACCTCCGGAGCGTGATAGGTCAAGATGCCAACTTTGCCTTGCCGGCTTTTCGGCACGCTCTTCGCACGGCTCTCAGGCGGCGCCGCGTCTAGGCGCGTCTTGCCAGACCGGTCCCTGAGAAACTCGAGCATGCTGGTGCGGTCGTTCTTCACAACGTGGCCCTCCCTGTCTTCACGGTCCGACGCTTCGGTTTGGCCGTAGCACCCTTGTTGAGTACCGCCCACAACGCTGAGATCTCCTCGGCAGCACCGCTCGTCGGCGCAGTCTCCGTGACGCCCTTGCCACGCGAGATGGCCTTGGCGAAATGCGGGTGATGCATGATCGGGGTCGTGGCGATGCTGATGCCGTAACTTTTGAGCACAGCCGTAGCTTCGGCGATTGTCTGCTTGGCGCCCGACTTGTCGACGTTGTTGATCACAGCAATGGCCGCGCTCAACCGATCGGCGGCCTTGAGTAGACGCACCGTGTCGTCGAGCGAGCCGAGCGAGAACAGATCGCCGAGGGTCGGACAGACGATCGTGTCAGCAATCTTCATGGCGGCGAGAGCGCCGGCATCGACCTTGCCTGGTGTATCGATCATGGTCAGCGTCACGCCGATCGTGGCTGCGGCTGCGACGACATCGGCTAGCTTCTCATAGGTGGCCTCGAGCACCATCGGCGCGTTGGTGCCGCGTCTCTCCGCCCACAGCAGAGCATTGGCCTGCGGGTCGACATCGACGATGCAGCACGTCTCGCCGGACTTCTCGGCGATAACGGCCAAGTTGGTGGCGAGCGAGGATTTCCCGACGCCGCCTTTTTGCGACACGAATGCCCAGGTGCGCATAGCTTTGACCTTGTCGTGGACGCGGGTCTTGAGTATCATGCTATTTACCATGCTACCATGATATCACAGCGGCTAAAAGAAGGGAATTCAGGTGCTTCGCGCGCTGTTGAGACGGACAGAACCGGCGCCTCAACTGGTAGCCAGAACAGGGGCGCCTAACCCGGTGCCACGAGTGGAGCCTCCAACTAGTGGCACTGACCCGGTCCGAAACCCGGTTCCTGCGTCCCGGACCCAAAGCCGGCGCCGCAAACCGATCCGCATCCTGGACATCTACCGGGACCGGCTGGCGGAACGTCTGCGGCCCGGCTTCATGCCGCTGCGCTGTTCGATCTGATGAAGGATCTGAGCGATGATCATGGCGGGCAGTACGTCCCGAAGTCGCAGCTGCAGCGCATGTATGTTGAAGAGTGCCGACGCAGAGAGTGGTCGGCGCTGCACTGGACTGCAATTGGACGAGAGCTGAGGAAGCTCACCGACAAGCGCAAGGTCAGGCGTCATGGCCAGCGCATCATGGTCTATCGGGTGCCCAACATGGGCTAGGCATGGGCACCGCCTGCAATCGTCGGGCTCGTGAAGCTGATAGGCAAGCGGACAGGCGCTTACCTCAGGCATTGGGAGAAGCGTGGGGTGGCACAAAAGAAAATTGGTCCGGACAAATTTACCCTATGGGAGAAGACGTCATGCTGTCGGAGGTCGTAGTGCCGTTGCCAAACGCTGCCAATAGCCCTTCCAGTCCCGGCTCACGGGTGCCTAAGCGCCAGCGTGAGTGCGCGATGCGCCAGACCCCCATTATCAATACCCCGATGATCCTAAAGCCAAGCCGCATGGCTAACGCACCTTGTTGACGCGATTTGCGTTGCGTTGCTGACTAGCCACCTACCCACCACAGTCGCATACCTTACCCTCAACTTGATATGTGGACTGAGTTGTGGACTGAGATCGGTAACTCGAAGAATTCGACGCAATATCAATGCTTATTGGCGGAAGCATGATCCGCCGAGTGGCAGATCGCGTGTGCTTGCAGACGGAGAGGGCCGTGGATCCGGAAAAGCTTGATGCGCTGCGGCGCAAATATGCCGACGCCAAGGGCGGCGACATTCATGATCCGGCCTTCAAGGCCGTTGCCGAGGCCGTGTTCACCTCGCCTGACAGGCGCAAGTGGCCCTTTGCCGAGCCAGCGACGTTTCTAAGTGCGCCGTTTCGGCCGGACGCCGTGGCTTCTGCTGATTTTGGCGGCCTCGACGTGGCCCTCATCGGCGTGCCGATGGATCTGGGCGTTACGAACCGCGCCGGGGCGAGGCTTGGTCCGAGGGCCGTCCGCGCAGTGGAGAGAATCGGACCCTACGAGCATGTGCTCCGGGTCGCGCCCATGGGCAGGTTGAAAGTCGCCGACATCGGCGACGTCCCCATGCGCAGCCGTTTCAGCCTGTCCGAATGCCACGCCGACATCGAGGCCTTCTATAGCCGCATTGCGGCGGCGGGTGTCATTCCCCTGTCCGTCGGCGGTGATCACTCCATCGGCCATCCCATTCTCAAGGGGCTGGGCGCGTCACGGCCGGTGGGGATGGTGCACATCGATGCGCACTGCGATACCTCCGGCGAGTACGAGGGCGCCAAATTTCACCACGGTGCTCCCTTCCGCCAGGCTGTGCTCGACGGCGTGCTCGATCCCGAGCGTACGATCCAGATCGGCATCCGCGGCGGTGCCGAGTACCTCTGGGAGTTCTCCTTCGACAGCGGCATGACGGTCATACACGCCGAGGACGTGGCTGCCATGGGCTTGCGCGCCGTCATCGCCAAGGCGCGATCCGTGGTGGGGAATGGACCAGTCTACGTGAGCTTCGATGTGGACAGCCTTGATCCGGCCTTCGCGCCGGGGACGGGCACGCCGGAAGTCGGCGGCCTGACACCGCGTGAAGTTCTGACCATCCTGCGCGGGTTGGCCGGCATCGACATCATCGGCGGTGATGTGGTGGAGGTCGCACCGCAGTACGATGCCAATACGACGACCGCCCAGGTCGCAGCGCAAATGCTGTTCGAGCTGCTGTGTCTCGTGGCGCTGCGGCCGAGCGGCAAGAAATGAAGCGAGCTACGACTTGCCGGTTTTAGCCCGCTCAACCTCAAGGTCCCGAAGGGACCGGCGGCGGATCTTGCCGGTCACGGTCTTTGGCAGCTCGGCGATGAACTCGATGGCGCGCGGATATTTATAGGGCGCGGTGACGTTCTTGACGTGCGTCTGCAGTTCGCCAACGAGCGCCGGCGATCCGCTCAGTCCCTCCTTCAGGACGATGAAAGCCTTCACGATCTCGTTGCGCTCGGGGTCGGGGCTGGCAACGACCGCGCATTCCTGGACCGATGGGTGCTCCAGCAGCGCGTTCTCGACCTCCAGCGGGCCGATGCGATAGCCGGCGGAGTTGATCACGTCGTCGGCGCGACCCGCGTACCAGAACTGGCCATCGGCATCCCGACTGCCGCGATCGCCCGACAGATACCAGCGGCCGTCCGGTCCATCGACGTGGCAGGCGGCTGTGCGCTCGGGGTCCTTCCAATAGCCGAGCATCATGTGCGGGCTCGGCACCTTGAGCGCGACGTGGCCTTCTTCCCCGTCGGGCAGGAAACATCCATTGTCGTCGACGATGGCAATGTCCAGTCCCGGTTGTGGCCGGCCCATGGAGCCATAGCGCAGCGGTTCCGAGGGATAGTTGAGCACCATCATCAGGGCTTCGGTCTGCCCATAGGCCTCCGACACCTTGCAGCCCGTGACCTGCCCCCAGCGCTGTGCGATGGCCGGATTGACGGCCTCACCCGCAGAGATCGTGCGGCGCAGTGCAGAGATGTCGACGCCCCTGAAATCCTCGTTGGCAATCCGGTTGAGCTCCGTTGCCGATGCGCAGAAGACGCTGATGCGATGCGTCGAAAGCAGCCGCAGGCGCTCGGCGGGTACGTACGGACCATCGTAGAAAAAGGCGCACGAGCCACAGCTCCAAGGTCCCCAGATAATGCTGGTTCCGGCCTTGCTCCAGCCGGTATCGGCCGTGCACCAGATGCGGTCCTCGGGCGTGAGATCGAGCCAGTAGAATGCCGCAATGCGCCACACATAGAGCCCGCGGGAAGCGTGCAGCACGCCCTTCGGGTGCCCCGTTGAGCCCGACGTGTAGTACATGATTGCCGGGTCTTCAGCCGCGACGATGGCAGACGAAAAGGCTTCATCGCCTGCGTCCAGCGCTTCGCGCCAAGTGATCCAATCCGGCGCCCCGCCGACAGCGATCTTGATTTTCAGCAGATCGAGAACTGGCGCGAACTTGTCGACCTGCTCGGTCCGGCAGATTGCGGCGCGCGCCTCGGAATTGCGCACACGATATTCGATATCGCGCGCTGTCAGCATCTCGATGCACGGGATCACCACTGCTCCGAGCTTGAGGCAGGCAATCAGAGCGATCTGCCACTCCGGGATACGCGGCAGCATGACGATGACGCGATCGCCCTTGGCGACGCCCTGACGCCGCAGCGTATCGGCAAGACGGTTGGACAGGCGCGCCACATCGGAGAAGCGATAGCTGGCCTGCTCGCCGGCTGCGTTCTCCCAAAGGATGGCGAGGCCGTCGCGCTCGGTGGCCCAGGCGTCCACCACATCAACGCCGAAGTTGAACTTTTCGGGAATGTCCCAGCGGAACTCGCGCACAAGCTCGGCATAATGCTTGTTGCGGGCGATGCCGAAGAGATGGGCGTCTCTCACTGTCGTCTCCGTCAGTGAGTTCTTGGGTGGGCTCTTGCGTTCGCCAGCAACGATGCGACGCCCCAGCGCGTGGCGGTGCACTTCGGAGGGACCGTCGTAGATACGGAAGGCGCGCACATCGCGAAAGATGCGCTCGACCACCGTGTCGCTGGTAATCCCGGTGCCGCCGAGGATCTGCAGCGAGCGGTCGACGATGCGGAAGATCGCCTCGGAGCAGAACACCTTGGCCATGGAGCTTTCGCTAGACGCGCGCCGACCTTGATCCAGCAACCAAGCCGTGTGCCAGATGGCAAGCCGGCACATGTAAATGTCCATGGCGTTGTCGGCCAGCATGAAGCTCACGCCCTGATGCTCGCCGAGCGGTTTGCCGAACGACATGCGCTTGCGCGCGTACTCGGTAGCAATGTCGTGGGCGCGAATGGCGGAGCCAAGCCAGCGCATGCAGTGCGTCAGTCGGGCCGGCGCGAGCCGCACCTGCGCATAGCGAAAGCCTTGACCTACCTCGCCCAGCACGTCGTCACCGGAGACGCGCAAGTTCTCGATATCGACCACCGCGTGCCCGCCCATGAAGCTCGAGTCCATGGTGCCCAGCACGCGGCTGATCTTGAACGCAGGGTTGGGCAGCTCGGTCAGGAACATGGTGGCGTCGCTCGGTCCGTCGCCGGTGCGGGCCATGATAATGGCGAACGAAGCTCCCTCTGCTCCGGTGATCAGCCATTTGCGGCCGTTGATGACGAAGCCGTTGCCGTCGGGATCCGCGCGCACCTTCAGCATGGCCGGGTCGGCTCCGGCGCCGCCGTCGGGCTCCGTCATGGCGAAGCAAGAGCGTACCTCGCCGGTGGCGAGGCGCTTCAGGTATTTCTCGCGTTGGGCCGGTGTCGCCACCACGTCGAGCAGATGAATATTGCCCTCGTCGGGCGCATGAAAGTGCAGGGCGATGGGGCCGAGAATGGAGTAGCCGGCCGCCTCGAAGATCACGGCCTGCTCGAAGTGAGAGAAACCCTTGCCGCCGAAGTCCTCGGGACTGTTGATGCCCAGCAAACCGGCTGCCTTCGCGGCCATGTTGAGGTCGCGGCGCAGGTCCTCCGGGATGCCGTGATGCCCCCAGCGCGGGTCACGCTCGAACGGAATGATCTTCTCGCGCACGAAGGCGGCGACCCGATCGCGCAGCTCGGTGAGCGGCTGGGGGATCTCGAAGTCCATGCGTCGTCTGCTCTCCTGGCGAAGCCCGTGCGGGGTCGACAGGAGAAAGATTAGTGCAAACCTAGGCGGAGGCGAGACTCAATTCGAGTTGGCGAGGAGTTTACTGCCAGCGCAGCTCCAAGATAGAGAACCACAGCTTTCGCTCGCGGGCTGCGGCAGCGGTGGAGAGCGCTTCGGCAGCAACGCCCGAGATCCTGATATCCGTGGTGTCCCGCAGGACGAGACTGGTTTTCTCGAACTTGAGAGCGCCATCGGCCCAAACGCGGATCACGCCATTCTTCTGGCCGGGCGTGTTGAGCACAACCTCCTGCTCGAGCGCAATCCATTGTCCGCGCCGCAACACATACTCGCTGCGGTCACTGGCCAGCGTGCGGGCGTCGGACCATCCCGACAGTTGCGCACGGACTTCCAAGGCGCCGGTCTCGCTCCAGCCACTGCGGAACGGCGGGTTGGACCCCGCAATCTGCGATTGCGCAGTCGTCAACAGACTCGGCAGGCGCCCACCCTTGGCGAAATCGAAGTCGGACGGCAACAACACCGAGTAGGTGAGGCAAGCCGACGAGGTCTGGTGCATGGCCTTCGGCATCCACGTGAAGCCCATGCCGAACCGAGAGTTGGCCCGTGAGGCTTCGCCCGGAACCTTGGCCAGCCGCACCTCGATAGCCGGTTTGACCGGATCTCCCTTGAGCGCGACCACGCGCGCGTTGTCGAGCAGTCCCCAGTCATCTCCACCAAACCTGGCTTGCAGATCCGCCGCCGTCAGCAGCTCGCCGCGCGAGCGTTCCAGCGAAAGCTGGGTACCCTGGCTGTAACGCGTGCTGCAAGGCGCCACCTCGTCCGGCATGAACACCGAACGCAGGACGGCTGCACCGGATGCCAGCACGACGAGAAGCGCCGCTCCATTGAACAGGATCGCGAGCCTGGTCGGTCTCTTCATATTGCTGGTGTCCTCGAGGTCGGCGCGCCGCAGGGCTGGCTGGAAGGCTTTCGCGCCTACCAAGCCTCAACCGATCCTCGCATCAATCCCTAAAAAATCGCTAAATCGAAGGGGACCGCACTCAGGCCGCGGGCACAATTTTCCCCGGATTGAGAATGTTCAAAGGGTCGAGCGTAGCCTTGATCGAGCGCATGACGGCAACACCCGCGCCGTGCTCGGCCTCCAGATACTGGCGCTTGCCCTGCCCTACGCCGTGCTCACCCGTGCACGTGCCGTCCATGGCGAGCGCACGCGCCGCGAGCCGCTCGAGAAAGCCTTTAGCTGCTTTGATTTCCTGTGGGTTGTTGGGATCGATCATCGGTGTGGAATGGAAGTTGCCGTCGCCGACGTGACCGACGATTGGAGCGATCAGACCTGTGCTGCGGATATCGGCCTGCGTCTCGAGCACGCATTCGGCGAGGCGTGAGATCGGCACGCATACGTCCGTGGCGAGGCCCTCGCGGCCCGGCCAGGTGGATTTGTTCGCCCAATAGGCTTCGTGGCGGGCTTTCCACAGCCGGCGCCGGTCTTCCTCTTTCTCAGCCCAATCGAAGCGGATTGCACCCTCGCTCAGGGCGATCTCCTCGAAGAGCTTGACCTGCTCGCGCGCACCATTTTCCGTTCCGTGAAACTCGAGAAACAGCATCGGCTGCTCCTCGAGGCCGAGCTTGGAATGCAGATTGATGGCACGCACCTGGACCTCGTCCAGCAGCTCCATGCGCGCCAGACCGAGGCCGAGCTGGATCGCCTGAATAACGGCGTTGCACGCGCCTTCGAT
Organism: uncultured Alphaproteobacteria bacterium; assembly: GCA_963806735.1. Lineage (GTDB taxonomy): Bacteria > Pseudomonadota > Alphaproteobacteria > Rhizobiales > Hyphomicrobiaceae > CADEFX01. The sequence continues at coordinate 13,573 of CAWEBE010000053.1, forward strand.
GGACTTGAACGGGCAGACCGCGGCCAGGATCACCTCGGGGATGCCGTAAAGGCGGACCGTCGCCTCCGTGATGATGCCAAGCGTGCCCTCCGAGCCGACCAGCAGGCGCGTCAGGTCGTAACCGGCCGACGATTTGCGCGCCCGCCGCGCGGTACGCACCACGGAGCCGTCGGCCATAACGACGGTGAGGTTCAGCACGTTGTCGCGCATCGTGCCGTAGCGCACGGCAGTGGTGCCCGACGCGCGGGTGGCCGCCATGCCGCCGATTGTGGCTTCCTCGGCGCCTGGGTCGACGGGGAAAAACAGGCCCATGTCGCGCAGGTAGTCGTTCAATTTCTTGCGTGAGACGCCCGGTTGGACCACGCAGTCCAGGTCCCGCTCGTTTACGGCCAGGATCTCGTCCATCTGCTGGAAATCGAGCGAAAGCCCGCCGTGCGGTGCATTGACGTGGCCTTCGAGCGATGTTCCCGCGCCGAACGGCACGATGGGGACGCGATGCGTCGAGGCCAACTCGACGATATCGCGCACCTCCTCGGTCGACCTTGGCCATACTACGGCATCCGGCGGCTCGTTTGTCAGCCAGGTCACAGTGTTGGCATGCTGCCGTCGGATAGCCTCGCCGGTCTGCACGCGGTCGCCAAAACGCTGCTTCAGGATGGCAATGGCTGTCGCCACGTCCGGCCGAGTTTGCAGCGTGCTAGCGGTCGTTGCCATATGTACTCCTTTGGGGCGGCTATCCAGCCGCTCGATTTGTGCCGGATCGTATGTATTCTAGGGGATGTTGCATAGGGGGAGCCGCAACCGATCGGTGCCAGCGACCGCACTTCGTCATCTTTCCGACGACGGTGCCGGCTAACTCGATGCCCAAAGCTCGGCGCTCATGAGTGTGTGCCGTCAGGTGACACTAGTAGGGGGTGGGACCATGTGTTTCAGAACGCTCATTGCGCTTCTCGTGTTTGCCGGCGGCATCGCAACCGCGGTTGAGGCGAATGGCCGAGATCGAGGCCGGGACCGTGCCCATGCTGGTGATGGCGACGGCAATTGGGTCCTGATCGAGGCGCGCGACGTCGATCTCAAGAAAGAAGAGGACCGCTTCAACATTGGGGCGAGCAAGGGGCGCTTCAAGTCGATTGTGCTTGTCGGCATGAACCGGCTCATCGACATCAAACGCGTGACCGTGACTACCGATGGCGAGCCGTATGTCGAGAAAAGACGCCTCATGCTGGAGCAAGGAGACAAATCACCTGTCATCTTGTTCAGTCGTGAAGGAAGTGTGGTCCGGCATGTAGACCTTTCCTATCGCTTGCATTTGGGGGCGGCAGGCCCTGCCAAAGTGGAATTGTGGGCACTGCGGGCGGCGGCCGAACAGCCGGTTGCCCGGTTCGAGCCGCCGCGGAGCACGACGGCCGCCGCAACATCCACGGCGCAGGCCGATGATGAGACGGACGGCGCTGGCGCTGTGCTGTTTGGTGTGCAGGACGTTGGGACGGAAGTCGATCACGATGTTTTCCGGTTGGGCAGGGAATACGGCCGGTTCGGCAGGGTTCGTTTGCGCGCGCTCAGCAATGCTGTGGGGATCAAGGAGATGCGCGTCATTTATTCGGGCGGCGAGCCCGACGTCCTGGCGCTCAATGCTGTTGTCGGTGCTGACGAACGTACGCCGTGGCTCGATCTGAAAGGCGATCGCTTCATTAGGGAGATTCTACTTTGTTTACGCGAGCCAGTCGCGCAGCAAGGCGCGCCTGGAGGTTTACGGCGAATACGCGGAGAGCTGGTTCCGGCCCGGCTCAGGCACGGGGGCATTCTCATCGGCCAATAACGGCTGGCTCTATCTCGGTGGCCAGTCGCCGTTGTTTGTGAGCATACGGCGCGGCTTGGGATACGAAACCGATGTGGTTTCCGTGGCGCGCAATCGCGGGTTCAGGAACCTGCGTCTCGATGTGAAGAATCGCGCCATTACCTTGAATCAGATCAAGGTCGTCTATTCCGATGGGTCCAGCGACACATTCGCGGACCGGCAGAGAGTTGACGGCGGCCAGTCTTTTGGTCCGGTTGAGCTCAAGTCCCGACGGCCGGTCAAGCAGATCGAGATAAGCTATCGCTCACGCATTTTCGACTCGCAAGCGCAAGGCAGCAGCTACGCCTTCGTCGAGTTCTGGGCGAGGTGAACTCGCGCACGAGTGCCAAAAAACGGCGCGGGAGTTTGTTGCCGCGCCGTTTCGCACGGTGAAGCGATAACAAATTCGTGCGCGCGACGGTTCCAGCTTTCATGACGCGTTCAGGCGGTGTGCGCGATCGTGCGAACACGTTATGGCGCATGCGCGTCGAACCATCGACTAAAGGAGTTCTCGAATGAACCGCAGAGTATTTTTTGCGACAGTGGCAGGTGTGCTCGCGACGGTCGTTCTGGCAGGGTCTGCTGACGCCCAACGGCGCCCCGAGCGCGGTTGGGAATTGCTCGGCACCAAGAAGGTTGGCTTCATCGCGGACCGCGATACTGTACAAGTCGGCAGGCAGGAAGGCCGGTTCCGCGCCATCAAGTTGCGTGTGCGAAATGCCCCGATCCACATGACGGACCTGAAGGTCGTCTACGCCAACGGAGAGCCTGACGATTTGCCCGTCCGTGCGGACATCCGCGCCGGCGGTGAGACACGGGCCATCGACCTCAGAGGCCGCGACCGCGCCATTCGCGAGGTTCAGATGATTTATCGCTCGAGACCGACATTCAGGGGGCTGGCAACGGTCGAGGTATGGGGATTGCACTGATCCGACAACGACTGACAGTTGGTGAGGGGCGCGGCTGTGCGTCCCTCATTTTCTTTCCAGGTGCCATGGGACGTGCCGCTGCGATAGTGTGCTGCTAGAGCGCGATCGCCTCACATGGAAGCACTCCCGCTTCCATGTGAGGCGTGAATCGCACTCTAAACTTAAAGTGTAGAGCAGGATTCACGCTTCGGCCGCGACCTCTCAATTGCGGTAAAGTGATTCAATCCGAAGCGATCCTGCTCTAGCGCAACTGTCTGTCGGAGCCGACAATGAAGACCCGCGCCGCCGTCGCACTCGAGAAGGCCAAGCCGCTGCAAATCGTCGATGTGGACCTGGAGGGTCCCAAGGCCGGCGAGGTCATGGTCGAGATCAAGGCGACGGGGATCTGCCACACCGACGAGTTCACGCTGTCCGGCGCCGATCCGGAGGGCCTGTTTCCAGCCATCCTGGGTCATGAAGGCGCCGGCATCGTCGTTGACGTCGGGCCGGGCGTAGCCAGCGTGAAAAAGGGCGATCACGTCATTCCGCTCTACACGCCTGAATGCCGGCAATGTCCCTCGTGCCTCTCGCGCAAGACCAATTTGTGCACCGCAATTCGCGCCACGCAGGGCCAGGGCGTGATGCCGGACGGCTCTTCCCGGTTCTCGATGGATGGAAAAAAACTGCATCACTACATGGGCACATCAACGTTCTCGAATTTCACCGTGCTGCCGGAGATTGCGGTCGCCAAAATCCGCGAGGACGCACCGTTCGACAAGGTCTGCTACATCGGCTGCGGCGTGACCACGGGCATCGGCGCCGTCCTCAACACGGCGAAGGTGGAGCCGGGTGCGAAGGCCATCGTGTTCGGTCTCGGCGGCATCGGCCTCAATGTGCTGCAGGGGCTGAGACTCGCCGGCGCCGACATGATCATCGGCGTCGATATCAATCCGGCCCGCAAGGACTGGGGCGAACGCTTCGGCATGACGCATTTCGTCAATCCGAAGGAGGTTGGCAGCGATCTGGTCGCACATCTGGTGAATATGACGAAGCGCGGCGCCGATCAGATCGGTGGCGCCGACTACACCTTCGACTGCACGGGCAACGTGACGGTTATGCGTCAAGCGCTGGAGGCCTGCCATCGTGGCTGGGGTCAGTCCATCATCATCGGCGTGGCGCCGGCAGGCGCAGAGATCGCCACACGGCCATTCCAGCTTGTCACCGGTCGTGTATGGAAGGGTACAGCCTTCGGCGGCGCAAGAGGGCGCACGGACGTACCCAGGATCGTCGACTGGTACATGGAAGGCAAAATTCAGATCGACCCGATGATCACCCACACCATGCCGCTCGCTGACATCAACAAGGGTTTCGACCTAATGCACGAGGGCAAGAGCATCAGGAGCGTGGTGGTCTACTGAGAGAGCAATCGCATGCGCTCTTGCGAGTGATTTGCAGGCACTGATGGCAAGCTGTGGGGATGGGTTGCGCGCGGGTGGCGAACCCGCTAGAGCAGGATCGTTTCAGATGGAATTGCAGTCGCGATCCATCTGGAGCGTGAATCCTGCTCCACACCTGGAGCTTAGAGTGCGATTCACGCCTCACAGTGAAGCGGTAGGGCTTCCATGTGAGGCGATCGCGCTCTAGTGAGGCCTCGATTTCGCAACGAGACCGTGCGCCGTCTTCATGACCGACGACAAGGACTATCTGCCCTGGGTCGCTGCGGCCAGCATCGTCGTCGCCGCGGTCGTCATGGGCGTCAAGTACGTGGCCTACCTCAAGACCGGTAGCGCTGCGCTCTATTCCGATGCGCTGGAAAGCATCGTCAATCTGGTGACGGCTGCCGCGACCTTCATCGCCATTCGCATCAGTTCGCGCCCAGCGGACCGACGGCATCAATTCGGCCACCACAAGGCGGAATACTTCTCGGCCGTGCTGGAGGGTGCGCTCATCATTGTTGCGGCCATCCTCATCCTGAGCGAGGCCTGGGACGCCCTTCAACGCCCGCGGACATTGACCGACATGGGGGCGGGATTGGCGATCTCGGGTGTTGCCTCAGCGATCAATGCCGGCTGGTCGGTTTGCCTCACGGCATTTGCGCGGCGGCTGCGTTCGCCAGCGCTTGCGGCAGACGGCAAACACCTGCTTACGGACGTTGCCACATCTGTCGGCGTCATTGCGGGGTTGGGGCTCGCAACTGCGACGGGCTGGAGCATGCTCGACCCCGCGCTGGCAGCGGCCATGGCGGTCTACATTCTGTATGTGGGCTGGCGGCTCACGCGCGACTCGGTGAGTGGTCTGATGGACGAGGCGGTTGCCTCGGATGTCTCGAGCCGCATTCGCCAGATCATCTCCAGCAATTCGACCGGCGCCATCGAGGCGCATGATTTGAGAACGCGAAGCGCGGGGCGCGCGACCTTCATCGAGTTCCACCTCGTCGTGCCGGGCGGCATGAGCGTGGCGGAGGCGCATCGCATCTGCGATCGGCTGGAGGATGCGATCGGCAAGGAGGTGCGCGGCGCCGAGGTCTTGATTCACGTGGAGCCAGAAGGTGAGGCGCGACACAAGGGCGTTGTCGTGCTCTGGGCAGATCGACCAACCGGCTAGGCCAGGACAGCCCGAAGATCGTATTCATCCGAGCGCACGATCTTGGCCGAGACGATGTCGCCGGGCTTGACGCCGCTTGCGCTGTCGAGGTGGACGTTGCCGTCGATCTCGGGCGCGTCCCACTGGGAGCGTCCAACAGTTTCGTTCGGACTTACGGTATCAATGAGCACGTCGATCGTGCGCCCGACCTTCTCAGCCATGAGGGAGCGGCTGACGTCCTGCTGCGCTGCCATGAAGCGGTGCCAGCGTTCCTCCTTCACCTTCTCGGGCACGGCGCCGGTCAGGTCATTGGCGGCCGCACCATCGACCGGCTCATACTTGAAGCAGCCGGCGCGGTTGATCCGTGCTTCCTTGATCCACTGCAGGAGCAGATCGAAGTCGCGCTCGGTCTCGCCGGGAAACCCGACGATGAAGGTCGAGCGGATGGCGAGATCCGGTACAGCCTGCCGCCAGGTGCGGATGCGCTCCGCGGTTTTCTCTTGATGCGCTGGACGCCGCATCGCCTTCAGCACGATTGGAGACGCGTGCTGGAACGGAATGTCGAGATAAGGCAGCACCAAGCCGTCCGCCATCAGCGGCAGTACGTCGTCCACGTGCGGGTACGGATAGACGTAGTGCAGCCGCACCCAGGCGCCGAGGCTGCCGAGAGCCTTGGTCAGATCGAAAAACTTGGCCTTGAGCGGCGCGCCTTTCCACATGCTCTCGGCGTACTTGATATCAAGGCCGTAAGCGCTGGTGTCCTGGCTGATGACGAGCAGTTCCTTGACGCCGGCCTTCACCAACCGCTCGGCTTCGGTCATGACGTGCGCCGCCGGCCGGCTGGCGAGCCGTCCGCGCAATGATGGAATGATGCAGAACGAGCAACGGTTGTTGCAGCCCTCGGAGATCTTCAGGTAAGCGTAGTGCCGCGGCGTGAGGCGCAATCCCTCCGGCGGCACCAGATCGACGAACGGATCGTGCACCGGGGGCACCGCCTCGTGCACGGCCTCCATCACGGCTTCGTACTGATGCGGCCCTGTGACCGCCAGCACGCCGGGATGCTCCGCAAGGATGCGGTCCTTCTCGACTCCGAGGCAGCCCGTGACGATGACGCGGCCGTTTTCGGCCAAAGCCTCGCCAATGGCCTCCAGGCTCTCCTGCTTGGCGGAATTGAGAAAGCCGCAGGTGTTGACGACGACAACGTCGGCGCCTCCGTAGTCGCGGGCAATCTCGTAGCCCTCAGACCGCAGCCGCGTGATGATACGCTCGCTGTCAACCAGCGCTTTCGGACAGCCAAGCGACACGAAGCCGACCTTCGGCGTGCTCTTGCGCGCAGCAGCTTTCGAGCGGAGTTTGGGCGCGACAGAGCGCGCGGGGGATTTCAGCATGGGCGGGCTTGTACCGGTTGCTGCCGGTTCGCGCAATCAGCCTAGCGCGGCCTCAGAACCCGTAAAGGCGGGCTGCGTTGTCGACCAGGACCTTGCGCAGCGCCACCTCGTCCTCGACCCAGTCGGCTGCCACGGAAAGCAGGCGTCCATAGTCGACCGGCCGGTATTCGACGGGCGGGGCTGCGGTCCCGGCAGCTCCGGCGTGCTCGCCGATGTGGGGCCAGTCCGAGCCCCATACCGCCCTGTCAGGCGCGGTGGCGGCCAGCCTCTGTGCGATCTTCACGACGTCGGCATTGCCGAGCGGGTCGGGTGACGTGCGATAGGGTCCAGACAGCTTCACCCAGAATTTCTCTGTGCGCAGCAGACTGAGCAGCGTGTCGAAGCCCGGTTGTCCGACGCCCGCTGCGGCGTCGGGCTGGCCCATATGGTCGAGCACGATGTCCACGGGAAGCCTCTCGAGCAGGCGGGCGTTGGCGGCAAGCGTGGCAATCGGTGCATAGACCTGGATGTGCCATTTGAAGGGGGCGATGCGTTCGGCAATGCGGGTAATCATGGCCTCGAAGGTCGCCGCGCTCTGCCCGCCGCCGCTGATGATGTTGAGCCGCACGCCGCGCGTGCCAGCGCTGTTCATTTCCTCCAGCGCCGCCTCACTTTCGCTGCCGTCGATGACGGCAACGGCGCGCAAACGCCTGGGATAAGCGCGGACGCCGTCGAGCGTGACGCGATTGTCGGTTCCGTACGCACTCGGCTGAACGATGACGGCACGATCGACGCCGGCCGTATCCATGCGTGCGATCAAATCGGCGACAGTGGCGGGCGGAGGCGTATAGCTGCGCTTGGCAGCGAGCGGATATTTGTCGAACGGCCCGAATACGTGGACATGGCAGTCGCACGCGCCTTTAGGCATGGCAATCGACGTTCGGCTCGGCGGCAGCATGTGCACGTCTCCCAGGCAAGTCGATCTCAGACGGTCAGTGTGATCTTGCCGAAATGCTGGTTGGCTTTCATGTGCGCAAGCGCTGCCGCAGCCTCATCGAGCATGAACGTGCGATCTATCGGCAGAGATAGCTTGCCGGCTTCGACTGCGCCCCAGAGGTCCTGGCGCATGCGGCGGTTGATCTCGCGCACCTCCTCGACGGAGCGCGTGCGGAACGTGACGCCGATATAGTCGATGCGCTTCAGAGCGTGCAGGTCGAAATCGAACTCGCCCTTAGAGCCGCCGAGACGGCCGACGTTGACAATGCGGCCCCGCACGGCAGTAGCCTTCAAGTTGTCGTTCGCTACGCTTGCGGAGATTTGGTCGACGATCAGGTCAACGCCCTTACCGCCTGTCGCCTGCAAGACCTCGTCGGCCCAGCCTGTTGCTTTGCTGTCGATGGCGAGATCGGCGCCAAATTCCTTGAGCCGAGCGCGCCGAGCAGAATTAGTGGACGAGCCGATCACAAGTCGAGCGCCCATGAACTTGGCGATCTGCAAGCCCATCAGGCCGACACCGGAGCTGGCACCCTGGATCAGAACCGCCTCACCTACCTTGAGACGCCCGTTGGTGATCACCGCATCGTGCATCGTCTGTAGGGCTACCGGCAGCGTGGCGGCCTGCGTGAAGGTCATGTTATTGGCGGGTATTCTTGCCGTGCGGCCAAAATCAGCAACCGCATACTCGGCGTAGGCGCTGGCACCCGAGCACATGACGCGATCGCCCGGCTTGAAGCCCTGAACCTCTGGCCCAACTGCAACGACCTCACCGGCGAATTCCAATCCCATGACAGCACCCGGACCACCCGAGGGCCCATGCATGCGGCCGGACGCCATGATCAGGTCGGCGCGGTTGAGGCCTGCGGCTCTGACTTGCACGAGCACCTGAGCCGGCCCGGGTGAAGGTTTGGGGACGTCGCGAATGGCGACGCCGTGCTCGGTCACGACGGCAGCTTTCATGGTCTCTTCCTTGTCTTGCCGATGCCCGCCTGTCGGGTTGGATGCGATCAGGCCGCCACCTGCTCGGCAGTTGGGGCATCGCCAGCCACAGTGGTGCGCCGCATGTCGCGCGGTTGTGTTTCGTCGAAACGGCGCACGCGATGCATGGTTTGGCGATTGTCCCAGATGATAAGATCGTATTGCTGCCACTTGTGGACGTAGACGAACTTCGGCTGCACGGCGTGCTCGGCAAGGTCGCGGATGAAGGCGCGCGCCTCCGGCATCGGCCGGCCGACGATGGTGCCGATGTGCGATGAGAGGTAGAGCGACTTGCGCCCGGTCACCGGGTGCTTGCGTACCAGGCGCTGACGCACCGGCTTGAACATTGCTTTCTCTTCGTCGGTGAGCTCGGTGAAGCCCAAGGAGCCGCGCGAATAGATCAGTGAATGCTCGCAGACGAGGTCCTCCGCCTCGGCCTTGGTCTCGTCGTCGAGGGCATCATAGGCGGCGCGCATATCGGCAAATTCGGTGTTGCCGCCCTTCGTGGTGATGGTCCGGGCAGACAGCAACGAGTACTTGGCCGGGATAGCCCGGAACGAGCTGTCCGAATGCCAAAGCTGATTGCCGAGGTTGAACATCCGGCGGCGGTCGTCGCGCGCCAGCGGCTTGTTGTTCTGGTCGAGGTTGGAGACGTCGTTCATGCCCACCGGCAGGCGCCGCTCGTTCTGCTTTGTGATGTTGTTGCCGACCGCGTTCTCGATCTCACCGAAGTTGAGTGTGAACGCCATTTGCTGCTCGTCGGTCAGCTTCTGATCGTGAAAGACGAGCACCGCGTACTTGATCCATGCCGGCGTCGATGGCGGCAACATCGTCGCGGCTCAGCGGTTTGGTGAGATCGACCCCCGATACCTCCCCGACGAACACCGGATGGATCTGGCGAATGGAAAGGGCCATGGGCGTCTCCTTGCAGCACGGTTCTTGTTGAGCTGTGGCTATCCCACCAGCAAGTCGGCCTTGCCGCAAGCTTCTACAGGCGGTCAGACAGAAATTTTGAGGCTCGTAAGCTTACGATGGCTCGGCGGGTCAGATACCCGAAGCCACATAGGCGATGGCATAGCAGTAGACGAACGGCAGCATCGGATTGAGCCAATGAGCATTGCCGGTCAGCAGCGTATTGACGATGAACAGGGCGACGATCGGCAGCACGATAACGAGCAGGTCGGCAAGCCGTTTCTCGACGCGCGCGTAGGCGAAGGCGCGATAAACATGAAACAGGCCAAACAGTGCCACCACTCCGCCACCGGCCCAGATACCACGGCTGACCATGGGCGGAAGCGACCAGAGGTAGGCTCCCAATTGCCCCGCCATTTGCTCACGGACCAACCAAAGCACGGCCCCAGGTGGTGAGCCACCTTTCGCCATCCCCGCCTCGAAGAGCCTGACCATGCCGTCACTGGCGATGGAGCCGGCACGTGCGCCACCCACTTTCTGTGCTGCATCGGAAACAGCGCTTGCAGCCAGTCGCCAACGAGTGGGATGGGGACAATCAGCGCGGCCACCCACGTCCCAAGATCCATGCCGTTGAAAGCCGCGCGCTCAGCCAGGTGCCGGCCCACGTGGCGCACGGCTCCATTAAGGTCGTAGGAGTGACTGATGGCTATCGCGAGTAGCCCGATACTCAACGCGACGCCTGTGAGGATGGCAGTGGCTTGGAGTGCAGGGCGTGAGGCTCTCACGCCTGCTGCTCGATGGCAGGAAACAGAGCAGTGCGGCGACCGGGATCACAAATGCTGTCAGCGGCTCGAAAAGGGCACTCAAGCCCAAGGCCGCCCCAGCGGCGAAAGCGAAAGCGCCCGAACGTTTCTGATGCGCGACGAGCGCGAGAAGCAGGTAGAGCGCCAGCAGGAACTGATACCAGATCATCGGCCGCACGAGGCCGGCCGTATCGGCAGGCCGCACCGCGATGAAGGTGAGGACCAGGGCAATAAGAGTGATGTCCCATGCGCGTGACAGCCGCCAAGCCATGAGGAGCATCATGACGAAGATGGCAACCGCGGCGAAATATTGAGCCACGATCACCGAGGCAAAAAGGTCAGGCCGGCACCCGGCGCGGTCTGCGAGGGTGCAAGAAGTCCAAGCTCGACCCGCCCATCCACCAGCGCAGCAAGCGTCAGGATCATTGCCAATCCCGGTGGGCGATCGTGAGCTGTGGTGCCCGGTAGGGGGATTTCGGTTCGTATGTTGCTGAGAAGATCGCGCGCGACCTCCACGCTCTCGATGTCGATGGTGCCTTCCGGCTTGCTGGCCAGTCCGAATGTGCGCACGCCGACAATGAGCGAGATCAGCGCCAGGAGCAGGACCAGCCAGCGTCGCATGGATGGGGAGGCCGTAGCGGTCGGTCGGCGCCAAGCTGCAACCGGTCGTGCTGTCGCGATCATGCGACTGCTGAAGCGCTGCGAGACGGGGCTGTGGTGGCCGCAGGACTCGTCGGGACGAGTTCTTCAGACGAGGCGACAGTCGGCAGAGCCGATTGTGCCACGCGCAGGGTCCAGGCCGTGGTGCGCATCGGCAAGATGCGCATGCCGAGCCAAACCAGACGCCAGACAAGACCTGGCACAATGACGGCCTGTGCCGACATCGTTCCAAGATAGGCGGCACGGGCAACCGTTTCAGGCGAGCTCTGCAGCCAGGAAAACCAGGATCGTCCGGCATCCGCCTTGTCGCTGACGAATGCGGTGCGCACCACGCCAGGCGCCAGCAGGGACACCGTCACCCCAGTGCCGCGCAGCTCCTCACGCAATGCGATGGTCATGTCGTGCAGGAACGCCTTGGAGGCGGCGTAGAGAGCAAAGCCGGGCGCCGGAGTCATACCCGCAAGCGAGCCGACGTTGAGGATGGCGCCGTTGCCACGCTCGAGCATGCCCGGCAGAACCGCGCGTGTCAGGCGGTGTGCAGCCACGACATTCGTGCTCAATGCCGCCTCGAGATCCTCGGGGCGGCTGTCGCATACCGCCCCGGCCAGCCAAGTCCCGGCATTGTTGACCAGCCAAGCCACGGTAAGGCCCGCTTCCAGCAGCTCTCGGCTGATGCGGGCGACGGCATCGACATCGGCAATATCGAGAGCAAGCAAATGGACGCGGACAGGGAAGCTTCTTGCCAGTGTCAGAGCCGCCACTTCCAGCTTTGTGGCGTCACGTGCGACCAGCAGCAGGTCATGGCCGTGTGCCGCAAATTCGCGCGCGATCGCAAGCCCGATGCCGGCCGACCCACCCGTGATCAGCACGACGGGACGCAAAGCAGCCGCATCCGAGCCACCCGCTTTCGATGCACTATGCGCAGCGAGCATGGAAACGATTTATCCCGAACTCCGCCAGATACTTTGCTTGTAGGGGCGGCGAGCGAGCGGAGCAATCAGCGGTCACGTGTGCTGCCTGCTTGTCCACAGAATCAATCGTCGGACATTGGATAACTGTCATAGGCGTGAACAATATGGGTCCTATCAGAAGCCGTCTGGGCTGGTTCGACGGGGTGGCTGAGTGGGCAGATGGAGTGCTGCGCGTGCGCGCCCAGTCGGCGAAGGTGTTTTTGCGCGAGGGGGGTGGCACGCAAACTCGCCCTTCCGCGTCGCGTTCCTGTTTTTGGGGCGCAAGGGCAGCTTTGGCCAATTTGCGCTGGAATTGACGAGAGCGGCGGTCGATTGCGAAGGCCTCGAGCCGACCATGGTCATCGCCCGGTCGAGCCAGACCGCGGCGCGGTTCGATGAGCTTGACGAGCACCTCTTCAAGCTCGACACCTATGACGATCGGCCGATCCCTGAGTTGCTTGTGAACTACCCGGCTGCTCGTAAGGCCCTTCTGGCGCACCTAGTCAGCCAGCAGCCTGCTGCCGTCGTTACTCTGATGCCGCATGTCTGGACACCGCTACTGGCGCCAGCGATAAGGCGGCTCGGCATCTCCTACATCAGCATTGCGCATGACGCCGGCCCGCATCCGGGAGATCCGACGGCGATCCTGACGCCATGGCTGCTGCGCGATACAAGGCATGCTGACATGGTGGTCGCGCTCAGCCGCACGGTGGCCGATCGCCTCGTCGGCACCCGTCGCGTGCCGGCCGCCCGGGTCATACCCCTGTTCCATCCGGACTTGCACTATGAAAGCCCCTCCTCCGTCCGCCAACGCACGGTCGGGGATCCGCTGCGGCTGCTATTTTTTGGGCGGGTTCTCAAATACAAAGGGCTGCCGTTGTTGATCGATGCCGTCGAGAAGCTGCGCGCTGAGGGTGTACCCGTGCACCTCGGCGTCGCTGGGACAGGTAACATCCGCTACGAGCGCAGCAGGCTCGAGGCGTTGCAAGCGGAAGTCATCAATCGCTGGATCGGGGACCACGAGGTTGGTCCGCTGTTGGCGCGCTACGATGCCGTTGCACTCTCGCACATCGAGGCGAGCCAATCAGGCGTTGCTGCGATGGCATTCGGGCACCGTATGCCGGTGGTGGCAGCGCCTGTCGGGGGCCTCGTCGAGCAGGTCGAGGATGGGCGGACGGGTGTTTTGGCACAACGGCTCGGCGCTGCATCGCTTGCCGACGCCATCCGCAGGCTCACGCTCGACACGAACCTCTACAATTCGATCTCGCGCGACTTGGCAGCCACGGCCGATGGCCGGTCGATGCGGCGCTTCGTGGCTGAATTGGCTGAAGTGATCCGTGGGGGTCCTGCTGGTGCCGCGCCACGTGGCGTGACGATACCGGCGACGCACAGTGCGTGAGCTCGGCGTCACGCTCCTATGTCAAAGTGTTGCAACTATTCTAATTCTGAACTTCAATGGCGCCTGCAACGCGGCGCGGAGGCGCCGGAGCGGCTCCAACGGCCGCCAGCCCACGATAAACGGTGGGTATGTCCGAGGAGGGCGACCTGAGTGCGAGAGGGGTCGTCGGCATCTGCGACGAATATGGAAGGGAGGACTTGATGGCCACCGTATCCATGACGGTGAACGGCAAGAAGGTCGCGGGAACTGTCGAAGCGCGTACGCTGCTCGTCGAGTTCCTGCGCGGCAACTTGCGCCTCACCGGCACTCACGTGGGCTGTGACACGAGCCAATGCGGCGCCTGCGTGGTCCATGTCGATGGACGCGCGGTCAAGTCGTGCACGACACTGGCGCTGTCCTGCGAAGGGCGAGCGATCACGACCATCGAAGGGCTGGCCACCGACGGCAAGCTGCACCCGATGCAGGAAGCCTTCCGTGAGCATCATGCGCTGCAGTGCGGTTTCTGCACGCCAGGAATGATCATGGCCGGTGTGGATATCGTCGCGCGTAAAGGTACTGGCGTCGACGAGCACACCATCCGGCACGAGCTCGACGGCAACATCTGCCGCTGCACCGGGTACCACAACATCGTCAAGGCGATCGCGGCCGGAGCCGCTGCCATGGGCGGCGCCTCGGCTCGCCAAGCCGCCGAATAGCTCGGGAGGACGACAATGGCTGCGACCGGCATCGGCGCTTCGGTGCGCCGCGTAGAAGATCATCGGTTCATCACCGGCAAGGGGCAGTACGTCGATGACATCAACCGCGCTGGACAGGCCTACGCGGTTTTCGTTCGCTCGGTGCATGCGCATGCGACGATCAAGAAGATCGATACCAGTGCGGCGATCAACGCGCCCGGAGTCCTCGGCATCTTCACGGGTGCGGATCTGGCCGCCGACAAGATCGGCAATCTCATCTGCGGCTGGATGATCCATTCCAAGGACGGCTCTCCCATGAAGGCCGGGGCACATCCGGCCTTGGCCCAGGGCAAGGTGCGGTACGTCGGCGACCACGTGGCAGTCGTTATTGCAGAGACGCTGGCGGAGGCGCGAGACGCAGCCGAGCTAGTGTCAGTGGACTATGACGTCCTGGCCCCCTGTATCGATCTCGCCAAGGCGCAGGAGAACGGGCAGCCGCAACTCCACGCGGAGGCGCCCAACAACACGGTTTTCGCCTGGCATCTGGGCGACAAGGCCGCGGTGGATGCCGCATTCGGCAAGGCGCATCACGTCACCAAGATCGATCTCACCAACAACCGTCTGATTCCGAACGCTATGGAGCCGCGGGCGGCGATCGGCGAGCACGATTCCGGTCAGGATGCGTTCACGCTCTACACCACGAGTCAGAATCCGCATGTGGCGCGGCTCGTGCTGTCCGCATTCATCGGCATTGCTCCAGAGCACAAGCTGCGCGTGATTGCGCCGGACGTGGGCGGCGGCTTCGGCTCCAAGATCTTCATCTATGCGGAAGAGACCGTGTGCGTGTGGGCGGCCAAAAAGGTCGGACGTCCAGTGAAGTGGACCGCGGACCGCTCGGAGGCCTTCCTTTCCGATGCACACGGTCGCGATCACGTTACCACTGCCGAAGTGGCGATGGATTCGACCGGCAAGATCGTGGCCCTGCGCGCTAAGACAAAAGCTAACCTCGGCGCCTATCTTTCGACGTTCTCCTCGTCGGTCCCAACGTACCTCTACGCACCGCTGCTGTCGGGGCAGTACGACATCCCGTCGATCTATTGCGAGGTGGATGGCATTTACACGAACACCACACCCGTCGATGCCTATCGTGGCGCCGGCCGGCCGGAAGCAACTTTTGTAGTGGAGCGGCTCGTCGAGGTGGCGGCGCGCCAACTTGGGATCGACCCGGCTGAGTTTCGCCGCCGGAATTTCATCCAGAGCTTCCCGCATCAGACGCCAGTGATCATGAACTACGATGCCGGTGACTATGATGCCTGCATGCGCAAGGCGCTGGAGATGGCCGACTATGCCAATCTCGGCAAGCGCAAGGCGGACAGCGCCAAGAAGGGCAAGCTGCGCGGCGTCGGGTTCTCGGCCTACATCGAGGCTTGTGGAATCGCGCCGAGCCGAGCTGTCGGCTCGCTCGGCGCCGGCGTGGGGCTGTGGGAATCGGCAGAGGTGCGCGTCAATCCGGTCGGCACCGTAGAGGTGCTCACTGGCTCGCACAGCCATGGCCAGGGTCACGAAACGACATTTGCCCAGCTGGTGTCGCACCGTCTCGGCATTCCGATCGAGCAAGTGTCGATCGTGCACGGCGACACCGACAAGGTGCAGATGGGCATGGGCACCTATGGGTCCCGCTCAGGTGCCGTCGGCATGTCGGCCGTTTCCAAGGCGCTCGACAAGGTCGTGACCAAGGCTACCAAAGTGGCGTCACGCTGCATGGAGGTGCCGGAGACCGACGTCGACTTCAAGGATGGCGTGTTCTCGGGTCGCGGCACCAACAAGTCGATGGCATTTGGCGAAGTGGCCCTGCAGGCCTATGTCGCTCACAAGTTCGACAGCGCGGAAATCGAGCCGGGCCTCAAGGAGGGCGCGTTCTACGATCCCAAGAACTTCACCTTCCCGTCGGGCGTGCATATCGCCGAGGTCGAGGTGGACCCGGATACCGGGGCGGTGCACCTCGACCGCTGGACAGCGGTCGACGACTTCGGTGTCCTCATCAATCCGATGATCGTGGAAGGCCAGGTGCATGGGGGCATCGCACAGGGCGTCGGCCAGGCCATGCTCGAAGGTGCGGTCTACAACGAGGACGGGCAGCTGATCACCGCGAGCTTCATGGACTACTGCATGCCACGCGCGGACGATCTGCCGTCCTTCAACGTGGCCATGACCAGCACCCCGTGCCCCTCCAATCCGCTGGGCGTCAAAGGGTGTGGCGAAGCCGGTGCGATCGCTGCACCTGCGGCCCTGATCAATGCACTGACGGATGCTCTTGGGCATGAGGATCTAGCCATGCCGGCGACGCCGCAGACCGTCTGGCGTGCGGCCCAGAAGACGCCGCGCAAGATGGCGGCCGAATAGGGAGGACGAGCGCATGTACGCGTTTGATTATCATCGGCCGACTACGGTGCGGGACGCCCAAAGCTTGCTGAAAGACGGCGCCCGGCCACTGGCCGGCGGCCAGACGCTGATTCCGACCTTGAAGCAGCGGCTTGCCAACCCGCCCGTGGTCGTGGACCTCGGCGCCATTGCCGAGCTGCGCGGCATCGAGCAATCGGCTGGTGCGCTGGTCATCGGCGCCATGACCCGGCATGCCGAGGTTGCCGAGTCGAAAGTCGTGCGGGCTGCTTTGCCGGGGCTGGCCGCGCTTGCGGAAAGCATCGGCGATCCGCACGTGCGCAACAGCGGCACCATCGGGGGCTCGGTCGCGAACAACGATCCAGCCGCCGACTATCCAGCTGCTGTGCTGGCCCTCGGCGCGACCATCGTCACCAGCAAGCGGCAGATCGCTGCCGATCAGTTCTTCAAGGGGTTGTTCACGACAGCGCTGGACGAGGAGGAGATCATCACCCGGCTATCCTTCCCGCTGGGGGCCAAGTTTGCCTACGCCAAATTTCACAATCCAGCGTCGCGCTATGCGCTGGTCGGTGTTGGGGTTGCGCAGCGTGGAGCGGAGGTGCGTGTTGTTGCAACGGGCGCAGGTGCGTCCGGCGTCTTCCGTGTGCCGGCGATGGAGGCGGCGCTGGCCAAGACATTTGCGCCCGGCGCCATCGACGGCATCAAGGTGGATCCGTCTGGGCTCATGAGCGATCTACACGCCGATGCAGCGTATCGTGCGAACCTCGTCGCTGTGATGGCCAAGCGTGCCGTGGTGGCAGCAAGCACCTGAGCTTACACGGATCGCCGCGGTCATTTGCTCGAGCTGAGGCTATGTGAGTTTTTCCGCAGAGTTCGCCATGAGCTGTGGATAACTCTCTTGAGTTGAGAACAAGATCGGCGCTGATTCGTTGTTGTTGGGTCTGTCGTTGAGCACGGCTCACACGGCAGGCGACTGTAGCGTGTTGTTGCGTTGCGTTTCGGACGGTGGTGTGGCGTTAGTACGCGTACAGTTGAGTATCGAGTACCCCGCACTAAACAGTTCACTGAGACGCGTGTGAGTGTCGCGTCCCGTTCTCGGACACTGGCCGAGCAGACCGCCCCGACGGTCTGCTCGGTTGCTCATGCGTTGACGTAATCTATTGGCGGCCCAGGACCGCGCCAAGCGCCTTACCGACACCGAGAAATACGGTGAGGCGAGCCCTCATGAAGTTCGATTGCACCTCGGTGTTTTCACCAAACACCATTGTTCGGTCCTGCCTCCGACGGTCGTCCGGCCATGCTGCGCTGCCTTTCGCAGCAGGCTTGCCGGTGCGGGCGAACTCAAACCAGTAGTCACTGATACGCCGGGCGAAGGCTCGATCGCCGTCGGTCACGATGTCCTTGGTGCCTTCGAAAAGGTCTATCGTGTTCAAGACATAGGGCACCTCGCCGCCGTGCGGCACACCACCAGGATGTTTCGGACGCTCTTTGGCGGCGCTGTAGTCAAAGTAGTAGCGCCAGGTCGGTGCGCGCCTGGAGTGACGGTCGGCAGCGCCGCGTACCGGTTGGGTGAACACCACATCCCGTGTTGCCTGGCGCGCGAGTTCGTTGCCGTCCTTTACTCCTGGATACAGCACCTTGATGAGGAAGCCGGCAGCTCCCAGGCGTTTGAGCACGTCGGCCGGATTGATGCCGAAGCTAAGCACTACGCTCGAAGTCGTCGCTAGTGTTGCCGACGATCAATGGCAGGGGCGCTTCCTTGCCGGCTGCAAAGGCGTCCTGAATGGACTGGGGCAGCACCTTGTCTCCGCGAATCGGGACCGGCGAGTTGGACAGGCCCTGGCCCTTGAGGGCTGCAAACCTCTCGGGCTCGATCGCCCGCAACTGCGCGGCGGTGGCGTTGGCGCCATTCAGCTTCAAGGCGTCGGCCACCTTGGCGCCGACCTCGAGCGCCTTGGCCCGCGTGGCATCGGGCACGACGTAAGAGCTTTGTGCAATTCCCTTGTGAAAGAGTCCGCGCGCAAGCGGGGAGGCGAACAGCGCCAGCACGCTCTTGCCGCCTGCGGATTGGCCCATGATGGTCACATTGCCAGCGTCGCCGCCGAACTGTGCGATGTTCTGCTGCACCCATTTCAGTGCGGTGATCTGGTCGAGCAGACCGAAGTTCATTGGCCCGCCAGGAGATTCTTTCTGCAGCGCCGGATGACTGAAGAAGCCGAGTTGTCCAAGGCGATAGTTCAGGCTGACGACGACGGCGCCTTTGGTTGCCAAAGGTGAGCCGTTGTAGAGCGGCAGCGAGCCCGAGCCGAAGATACAGGCGCCGCCGTGGATCCAGACCATCACTGGCAACTTGGCCGTGCGATCCAGCTTCGGAGTCCAGACATTCAGATAGAGGCAATCCTCACTGACGGGCCCGGGATCGCCTCCGTTCGCAATGGAAAGCTCGGGGAGCTGGATGCAGGCGTTGCCATAGCTGTCCGCCCTGCGAACGCCCTGCCAGACGGAAACAGGTTTGGGCTCGCGCCAGCGCAACGGACCCACGGGCGGCGCTGCGTAGGGAATGCCCTTGAACGCGAATGCGCCATGCTCGGCGATGCCCTGTAGGTCGCCGCTTCGGGTTTTCACCGTCGTCGCGGTCTGCGCTTGCGCAAGGGAGCGATGATCAATGGCCAGGAGTGCCAGCAGCGTGATTGCTATCAACCCCGTCCGATGAACAACAAACACGCCACTTCTCTCCCTGCTTGGATGATCAGTCTGTTTCTTATGGGTACACGCCATACGTCAAATGACGCCATCGCGCCGCAGGGTTTCGATTTCAACCGGCGCCAGCCCGAGCCAGTGGCCGTAAACCTCGTCGTTGTGCTGGCCGATGCGCGGGCTCGGTGTCGTCTCGACCCGATCAGCGCCATGGAAGCGCAGGGGCGAGTTCGGCACAACGACGTTGCCGAGGTCGGGGTGATCAATGCGCTCGAGCATGCCGCGCGCGTGCATGTGCGGGTCGTTCATGACCTCGCCGAGATCGCGCACGGGCGCCGACGGCACGCGATGGCGTCGAGTGATGGCGAATGCCTCATACTTCGGCAGCGTGCGTGTCCAGGCCTCGATGAGAGCATCGACCTCTTGCATGTGCTCGACGCGCTTGGCGTTGCTGGCGAACCGCGGGTCGCCTTTCAGGTCGTGCCGGCCCATGGCCTCGAGGAGGTTCGTCCAGTGCGTTTCGACCACCGTGATGATCGCGATATAGCCGTCTTGCGCCGCGTAGACGTTGTAGGGGGCGATGGCCAGGCCGCCGTGGCGGTTGCCGGTGCGCGGCGGTACGCCACCCGGTGAATTGTGCAGGAAGCTCAGGTTGGAGGCGAGGCTGGGGTAGATGGCCTCTTGCATGGCGACCTCGACCAGCCGGCCTCGCCCCGTGATCGTGCGCTCGTAGAGCGCAGTAACAACGGCCGCGTAGAGGTGGACCCCGCTCATGAAATCCACCACGGCAGGTCCTGCCTTGACCGGCGGTCCATCGGGAAATCCCGTGATGCTCATGACACCGGAGGCCGCCTGCACCGTCAGGTCCATGGCGAGGTTGTCGCGGTCGGGGCCATCGAGGCCGTAGCCTGTACCGGACGCATAGATCAGGCGCGGGTTGATCTCGGACAGCGCCGACCAGCCGACGCCGAGCCGGTCCATGACGCCCGGCGCGAAATTTTCCAGCAGCACGTCGGCCTTGGCCACCATGCGTTTCAGGAGGTCTTGGCCGCGAGGGTCCTTGAGGTTGAGCGTGATGCCGCGCTTGTTGGAGTTGAGCATGCCAAAGGGCAGCGTGGCGCTCTTGCCGACCTTGGCGCGCAAGCGTGCGGCCTCGCCCGTCAGCGGCTCCACCTTGATGACCTCGGCACCGGCCTTGGCCATCAGCAAGGTAGCGTAGGGGCCTTGATAGACTTGACCGAGGTCTACAACTGTCACGCCAGCCAGCGGCAGGTTGGGGCGGTCGCTCATCGCAAGCTGCCGCCCAGAAGATCGCGGGCCACGATGTGGCGCTGCACCTCGTTGGGACCCTCGCCGACACGGCGGATGCGCATTTCGCGATACCAGCGCTCGAAAGGCAGGTCCTTGGTCATGCCATAGCCGCCATGGATCTGCATGGCGCGATCCACCACGCGGCCTCCGGCCTCGCTGGCAACCAATTTGGCTATGCCGGCTTCCATGCGATAAGGCTCGCCGCGATCGGCCTTGTGGGCGGCGTCGAGGGTGAGCCAAAGGCTGGTACGGATGTCGATCTCATTGTCGACGATCATCCATTGAATGGCCTGGCAACTCGCAAGCGGGGCACCGAAAGTCTCGCGCTGCTTGGCGTAGTCTACGGCCAACTCCTGCGCTTTCACCGCCACGGCAATGCACGCGGCAGCGTAGGGGATGCGCTGGCGGGACAGGCGTTCGTTGGCAATGGCAAAGCCTTTGTTGACCTCGCCGAGGATGTTGGCGTTGGGTACGCGCATGTCCTCGAACTGAAGCTCGGTGGCATAGTGCGACGAGCGCAGCGTGTGCACGACACGCCGGACGTGGAAGCCTTTCGTATTGGTATCGACGATGAAGCAGGTGACGCCGTCGCGACCCTTGCTCGCATCGGTGCGGGCGAACACCAGGCCGAAATCGGCCTTGTCGGCGCCCGAGATGAATACCTTGGAGCCGTTGATGATCCAGTCGCTGCCGTCGCGCACGGCGCGGGTGCGGATGGCGCGTGCGGGATCGCTGCCGCCCGATGGCTCGGTGAGGCCGAAGAAACCGCGCTTCTCGCCGCGCAGCATGGGATGCAGGTAGCGCTGCTTCTGCTCCTCCGTAGCCTCGTAGAGCTGGGCGAGACCGGCGCTGCCGAACACGCCATAGCAGGGCACGTAAAGGCCGGCGCGATGCTGCCCCATCTCGACCGCCATCAGCGTGCGCGTGACGAGATCCACGCCGGCGCCACCATATTCGGCTGGGATGTCCAGGCCCCAGAAGCCCATCTGGCGCACTTTGGCGGTCAGGCGCTCGAAGTCCTCACGCGGCAGCTCGCTGGCGTCGGGATCGAGCTTGGTCTCGAGCGGCACGATCTCCTCGCGCACGAAGCGGCGGACTGTGGCGACGATCTGCTTCTGCTCTTCGGTCGGCTCGAGGTTCATCGGAAGTATCTCTGCAGTGGAAACTAGAGCGGGCTCAAGCGGCCAAGTCGGACCGGCGGGTTGGCGCGATTGATGAGCGGCAGCTCACCATGATCGGCGACGTGCAGCATCAGCAGCTCCTGATAGCGCGTGGTGTACTGCTGATTGACCTCGCAGCGAAAGCGGACGGCGTCGCCGGGACGCTCCGCCAGCGCACGCTCCAGCTCGCTGCGTAGTCCGAACAGCGTGCGCCCGCCAGCATAGCCGATGTAGACGACACAATCTTCGGCGTCCGCGAGCTGGTAGACGCCGAGCTGTCCGGGCAATCGTTTCACCGTTTCGGGCGTGAGGTCGATCCAAGGCTTGGTCATACGGATCGACATTTAGCGCCCCTTGAAGTCGGCCTTGCGGCGGGCAAGCCGAGCGGCGATGCCCTCCTGGGCATCCTCGGATCGGCGCACCTGCTCGACCAGCCCGTCGACATCCTCGTGCGTGATCTGATCGCGGAACGCCATTTCGCGCACGATAAGCGCTTTCATGGCTCTGAGGGACAACGGTGCGTTGTCGGCGAGACGCTGAATGATGCTTTGTGCGGTGCCTTCCAGCTCGGATGGCTCAGCAACATGTGAGATCACGCCGAGATCGTACAGGCGCTGCGCCGGCAGCGGGTCGCCGAGCAGCAGGATCCGGCGCGTCGTCACCGGGCCTGCTACCTCCAGCAGCTTCTTGGCCAGGAACCAGCTCGGCGCCAGCCCTATTTGCGCGAGCGACATGCCAAAGCGCGCGCTCGTACTCGCCACGACAAGATCGCAATGCAGCGCCAGCTCATTGCCGCCGGCGATGGCATCGCCCTGCACTACGGCGACAACGGGAAGCGGATAGGTCTCGATCGTGTGCAGCATGGCCTCAATGGGCGAGATGCCGATGGGCTTGGCGGCGCGTTCCCGCATGTCGAGGCCGGCGCAGAACACGGGTCCGGCGGCTCGGATGACGGCGAGGCGCTCCGTTGCGGCTGGTGGTGCGGTAAAAGCCGACTTCAACTCGGCCATCATCTCGCCGTCGAGCGCGTTGCGCTTGTCAGCCCGGTTGAGCAGCACCTGCCGGACGGCACCTTCGACCCGCCACTCAATCTTGGCCATACGCTCCCACCCGTCTTTTGATCGATCTCGCTGCTTCTTACGCTACCACGGCGGCATGGCGGCTCCAGCCTGATCACCGGCGGTTCCCGATTATTGACATCGAGCGGCAGGTCGAAGATAAAGCGTGCGCGCGGCGCAGCTCACCCTGGAAGCGCGCCGTTCCAGAGCTTCATTGCGGGTGGGGTTGGTGGCGCGAGCTGGTTGCGCGTCCGAGGGCTACCTGCCAGTCAAGTGTTGACCGCAAGGTAGAAAGTTAAGGAATTCAATCATGTACGCTGTCATCAAGACAGGCGGTAAGCAGTACCGTGTCGCTCCTGACGATGTTCTGATCATCGAGAAGATCACCGGTGATCCGGGCTCTGTTGTGGAGTTCGGCGAGGTGCTGATGGTGGGTGGCAGCGACAGCCCGAAGGTCGGCGCACCGCATGTCTCGGGCGCCAAGGTGGTGGCCGAGGTGGTCGAGCAGGGCCGCGCGGCGAAGGTGATCGCGTTCAAGAAACGCCGCCGCAAGAACTCGCGGCGCAAGCGCGGTCATCGCCAAGAGCAGACGACCGTCAAGATCAAGGAAATCATTGGCGCCTGATCGGGTCGCCAGCGCAAGGATACGCTGTCATGGCACATAAGAAAGCAGGCGGCTCGTCAAGGAACGGCCGCGACACGGCAGGCCGCAGGCTCGGCGTGAAGAAATACGGTGGCGAACAGGTCATTTCCGGCAACATCATCGTGCGCCAGCGCGGCACCAAGGTGCATCCTGGCGCGGGTGTCGGCATCGGTACCGACCACACGATCTTCGCCGTTGTCGACGGCAATGTAGAGTTCGCGACCAAGCGTAATGGGCGCGTCTTCGTCTCCGTGCGACCGTCGAAGCTCGACGCAGCCGAGTAGGCCGGTCAGCACCACGGTCCGGCCAGGGGCCGATCTTCACGACCCGAATGCTACGAAGGGGAGGTGGTGCGCCATCGCCCCTTTTCTGTTTTGCTCAGGGGCAGGTGTCGCTCTAGTGTCCTTTCGATCGCGAAGCTCGTTCAACGGTTGTCCCGAGATTCGACCAACTTCGCGATCGGGACAACTAGTGACCAACGCTGTTGCCATGACGGAACTCCACACCGATCGGCTAGGCTTGCGCCTGTTTCGCGCTGATGATGCGCGTGCGTTCGTGGCTTTGGCCGGCGATCTAGCTGTCGCACGTATGACAAGCGACATTCCTCATCCGCTGACAGAAGCCGAAGCGGCTCCCTGGCTGCGACAGGAACCCGGTGAGGTAAGGTTCGCCCTGGAATACCAGGGTCAGCTCGTCGGCGGAGCTGGGTATTTCCGCCGCCCCTCCGGTGCGGGTGAGCTCGGGTTCTGGATCGGCCGTCCGTGGTGGGGATTGGGGTTTGCGACCGAGGCGACACGCGCCATCGTTGGCTACGGGTTCACTGACGGTGGACTGCAGTCGTTCTCCAGCTCCCATTTTGTCGACAATGCCTCATCCGAGCGTGTGCTGCAGAAACTCGGCTTTCAGCCAATCGGCCGCGCGTCGATGTGGTGCGTGGCCCGCCGGTCCATGGTCGACGTCGTGGAGTATTGGCTGGCGCGGCCTGCCGAACAGAGATTGCCGGCGGAGCGGCGTTGGCGCTCTCTGTTGGACAAGGTGCGGTGGCCAGCGCTGGCCGCGAGGCAGAAACTGACCCAGGGTCGTGCGGGGGGCTCATGAAGTTCCTGGATCAGGCGAAAATCTACATTCGCTCGGGCGACGGCGGTGCCGGCTGCATCAGTTTCCGACGTGAGAAGTTCATCGAGTTCGGCGGGCCCGACGGCGGCGACGGCGGCAGGGGCGGCGATGTGTGGGCGGAGTGCGTCGGCAATCTCAACACGCTGATCGACTATCGCTATCAGCAGCATTTCAGAGCCAAGAACGGCGGCTCCGGCATGGGCAAGAACCGATCCGGTGCCGGCGGTGCAGATGTGGTCGTGCATGTGCCGCCGGGAACGCAGATCCTTGCCGAGGACCAGGAGACGCTCCTTGCGGATCTAACGAGCGTGGGCGACCGGGCACTCCTCGCCAAGGGCGGCAATGGCGGCTTCGGCAATGCTCACTTCAAGTCATCGACCAATCGAGCGCCGCGCCGCGCCAATCCCGGACAATCGGGTGAGGAGCTGATCATCTGGCTGCGCCTCAAGCTGATTGCGGATGCGGGTCTCATCGGCCTGCCCAATGCCGGCAAATCGACGTTTCTCGCGGCCGTTAGCGCTGCCAGGCCGAAGATTGCCGACTATCCGTTCACGACGCTGCATCCCAACCTCGGTGTGGTGCGGGCCGGCTCGCTGGATTTCGTGCTGGCAGACATTCCCGGTCTCATCGAGGGCGCCAACGAGGGAGCGGGGCTTGGCACGCGCTTTCTCGGGCACATCGAGCGATGCCGCGTGCTCTTGCATCTGGTTGATGCAACACAAGAGGACGTTGCGGATGCTTACAAGACTGTCCGCGCTGAGCTGAAGGCCTACAGCGCGGAGCTTGCGCGCAAGAAGGAGATCGTAGCGCTGTCCAAGTGCGACGCGCTGGATACCGAGACCATCAGGGCTCGCGCGCAAGCGCTCAAGAAGGTGGCGCGCAAGACGCCGCTCATCCTGTCTGCGGTGGCGCGCCGAGGCATTGACGAAGCACTGTTTGCGCTCGGGCGGGAAATTGGGAGGGCCGAGGACAAGGAGCGCAAGGCGCAGGAGCCGGCCCACGGCCAGCCGCGGTGGCAGCCGTAGTTAACCCACGACGGATCGAATTCTGCTACATCGCCCGAACCTGCAGCGGATGAACAAGTTCATGCGTTCAGTCACGAGAACCGAGGCGCAAGGCGACATCGGCGTTCGCACCGAATGGAGGAACGCGCGCCGTGTCGTGGTGAAGATCGGCTCGGCTCTCCTGGTCGACCGCGCCACAGGACAGCTGAAGGCAACGTGGCTCAATTCGCTGGCCGATGATGTTGCGGGCCTCGTGGCCAGCGGCAAGGATGTCATTCTTGTTTCGTCCGGGGCCATTGCACTCGGCCGCCATGCTCTCGGATTGGCGAGGGGTTCGCTCGAGCTCGAGCAAAGTCAGGCGGCGGCGGCTGTCGGACAGATCAGCCTCGCCAGCGCCTACCAGGACGTATTCAAGGCGCGAGGCATTTCTGCCGCGCAGGTGCTGCTGACGCTTGGTGACACGGAGGAGCGGCGCCGCTACCTCAACGCGCGGCGCACCATGGATACGCTGCTTGCTCACAAGGCGGTTCCGGTCGTCAATGAGAACGACACGGTGGCGACGACGGAAATCAGATATGGCGACAACGATCGCTTGTCCGCACGCGTGGCGAGCATGATGAGCGCGGACTGCTTGGTGCTGCTGTCGGACGTGGACGGCCTTTACACGGCACCTCCGGGAAGCCAAGCCGATGTCCGGCGGATCGATGTTGTCACGGGCATTACGCCGGACATCGAGGCGATGGCGGGCGATGCGGGGACGGAGCTGTCGCGCGGCGGCATGGTGACCAAGATCGAGGCCGCCAAGATAGCGCTCGGCTCCGGCACCAACATGGTCATTTCTTCCGGCAAGGTCATGCACCCCCTGAGAGGCTTGGACGAAGGCGCGCCCTGCACATGGTTTCTAGCACCCTCCGATCCGGTTGCCGCGCGCAAACGCTGGATCGCCGGCAATCTCGAGCCCAAGGGTACGGTCGAGATCGACGCTGGCGCAGAGCGTGCCCTCGCATCGGGCAAGAGCCTGCTGCCGGCCGGTGTGAAGCGCATCGACGGCAGCTTCGACCGGGGCGATGCGGTCGTCATCCGCTCCGGCAACGGGCGTGAGCTGGGTCGCGGCCTCATTGCCTATTCCCGCGCCGATGCGGATCGCATCATCGGCAAGAAGAGCGGAGAGATTGCCCATATCCTGGGCTATGATGGCCGGGCTGAGCTCATCCATCGCGATGACATGGCGCTGAGTAGAACCTGAACCGATGAACAGGCCCGAACGTATCGACAATGGCGACGCGGTGCTCGAGGCCGCCATGCGCGACCTGGGCGCGCAGGCGAGAGCGGCAGCTCGAGAGCTGGCGCTGGCCACCGCCGAACAGAAGATTGCCGCTCTGCAGGCAGCCGCTAGGGCAATCAGGGCCGATGCGTCTCCAATTCTCGAGGCCAATTCCAAGGACGTGAACGCCGCCCGCGCCAAAGGCGTGACCGGTGCCTTTCTGGATCGGCTTCTGCTGGATGCACAGCGCATCGAGGCTATGGCCAAGGGAGTCGAGGAAGTCGCTGCGCTTCCTGATCCTGTCGGCACTGTGCTGGCTGCGTGGGAGCGGCCCAACGGGCTCAGAATAGAGCGTGTGCGCGTGCCGTTGGGCGTCATCGGCATTATATACGAGAGCCGGCCGAACGTGACGGCCGATGCCGGTGCGCTTGCGCTCAAGGCCGGCAACGCGGTGATCTTGCGTGGTGGCTCGGAGAGCTTTCATTCGGGCCGGGCAATACATGCGAGCCTGGTGCGCGGCCTGGCGGCCGCTGGTCTACCCGGGGCGGGTATCTCGCTGGTGCCGACCACGGATCGTGCCGCCGTCGGCGAGATGCTCAAGGGTCTCGGTGGCGCTATCGACGTGATCGTGCCGCGTGGCGGCAAGAGTTTGGTGGCGCGGGTTCAAGCAGAGGCGCGCGTGCCCGTGCTCGCGCACCTGGAAGGAATTTGCCACACCTATGTCGATCGCGATGCGGACCTGGGCATGGCCGTTGCGCTCGTTGTCAATGCCAAGCTACGGCGTACTGGTGTCTGCGGCGCGACCGAGTGTCTGCTCGTGGACAAGGGTGCCCATTCGAATTATCTGCCGATGCTGGTCAAAGCGCTGCTCGATGCAGGCTGCCAGGTGCGCGGCGATGAGGCAACGCGGCGCACCGATGCGCGTGTGACAGCGGCCCAACAGGATGACTACGGCAAGGAATTTCTCGATTCCATCATCGCCGTGAAGGTCGTGGACGGTGTTGACGAGGCGGTGGACCACATCGCGCGCTACGGCTCGCAGCACACCGACTGCATCGTGACGGAGCGCCAGGCTACCGCCGAGCACTTTCTCAGGCACGTAGAACTCGGCGATTGTCTTACACAATGCCTCGACGCAATTCGCCGACGGCGGCGAGTTCGGAATGGGCGCCGAGATCGGTATTGCGACCGGCAAGCTGCATGCGCGCGGTCCCGTCGGCGTGGAGCAGCTCACCAGCTTCAAGTATGTGGTGCGGGGCACCGGCCAAGCGCGCCCGGGCTAAGGCTTAGCGCTGCGCGCGCGCCAGAACGTCCATCAGCTCGGTGATCTTCTTGCGCTGCTCGTCGGCATCGCCGCTGGTGATGGCGTGCTCGACGCAGTGGGCCGCGTGATCACGCAAGACTTCTTCCTCGACCCGGCGCAGCGCAGCCCGCACGGCCGCGATCTGGGTCACCACGTCGATGCAGTAGCGGTCATCTTCGACCATGCGGGCGAGGCCACGCACCTGGCCTTCGATGCGGCTCAGGCGTTTGAGGCAGGATGATTTCGCGGTGGGTTGCATCCTTGACTCATACCCCTAGGGGGTATATCTGTCAACGAGCATGAAGAACCACCAACATGAGCACGCCGGGGACTGCTGCCACTCGCACGCAGTGGGCTCATCCGCCGCCAAGGATCCGGTCTGCGGCATGAGTGTCACCATCAACACTGCCAAGCACACGGCGGAGCACGCGGGGCGCACGTATTACTTCTGCTCGGCGGGCTGCCGTGTGAAGTTTGCGGCTGATCCGGCGCGGTATCTCGCGGACGAGAAGCCGACTCCCGAGCCCATGCCCGAAGGCACCATCTACACCTGCCCCATGCACCCCGAGGTGCGGCAGGTCGGATCGGGTTCGTGCCCGATTTGCGGCATGGCGCTAGAGCCGGAGCTGGTCACTGCCGACGCGGCGCCGAACCCCGAGCTGGCCGACATGACGCGCCGGCTCTGGATCGGTCTGATCCTGACATTGCCCGTTTTCGTGTTGGAGATGGGCGGGCATCTGACGGGCCTCCATCTGTTGCTCGGCCAGCAGACCTCGAACTGGTTGCAGCTCGCGCTCGCAACTCCAGTTGTTCTGTGGGCAGGCTGGCCGTTCCTCGAGCGCGGCTGGGCCTCGCTCAGGACGGCCAACCTCAACATGTTCACGCTGATCGCCATGGGGACGGGCGTGGCTCTCGTCTACAGCGTCGTGGCGACCGTGTTTCCGGACCTCTTCCCGGCTGACATGCGCGGTGCCGATGGTGCGGTGCCGGTTTATTTCGAGGCGGCCGCGGTGATCACAGTGCTCGTCTTGCTCGGGCAGGTGCTCGAGCTCAGGGCGCGCGAGCAGACCGGCAGCGCCATTCGGGCGCTGCTCGACCTCACGCCGAAACGGGCGCGCAGGCTGAAAGCCGACAACATGGACGAGGATGTTCCGCTCGAAGCTGTCGTTGTGGGCGATCGGCTGCGCGTGCGTCCGGGCGAGCGCGTGCCGGTCGATGGAGAAGTTATTTCCGGGCGCAGCTCGGTCGATGAGTCCATGGTCACGGGTGAGTCAATGCCCGTCACCAAAGAGGTCCATGCCAAGGTCATCGGCGGCACGATGAATCAGACCGGCAGCTTCATCATGCGCGCCGACAAGATTGGTCGCGAGACTCTGCTGGCGCAAATCGTGCAAATGGTGGCGCAGGCGCAGCGCAGTCGTGCACCGATCCAGCGGCTGACGGACCAGGTTTCAGCCTGGTTTATTCCGCTGGTCATGGCCGTTGCTGCGCTCGCTTTTCTCGCATGGTGGGTATGGGGCCCTGAGCCGCGGTTGGCGTACGCGCTGATTGCAGCGGTGTCCGTGCTCATCATCGCCTGTCCATGCGCCCTGGGATTGGCAACGCCCATGTCGATCATGGTGGGCGTCGGCCGCGGTGCGCAGTCCGGCATTCTGATCCGCAATGCGGACGCCCTGGAGCGCCTCGAGAAAGTCGATACGCTCATCGTCGACAAGACCGGTACGCTGACGGAAGGGAAGCCCAAGGTCGTTGCAGTGTGGACCGCTTCCGGGGTCGGCGAAAACGATCTGTTACGGCTTGCCGGCAGCCTCGAGCGCAGCAGTGAGCATCCGCTCGCCGCCGCTATCGTTCAGGCAGCCACCGCGCGTGGTCTGGCGTCGTCGGCGGCGCAGGATTTCGACTCGCCTGTCGGCAAGGGTGTGATCGGTACAGTGGAGAACCGGCGGGTCGCAATCGGCAATCGGCGGTTTCTGGCGGAACTGGGGATCGATGTCGCGCCTCTGCAAGGGGAGAGCGAAAAGCTGGGTCAGGATGGCGCCACCGTCGTGCTCGTCGCAGTCGATGATGAGGCGGCAGGTCTGATCGCCATTGCCGATCCGATCAAAGCGAGCACACCAAAGGCTATCGCTGCGCTGAAGGCCGCCGGCATCCGGGTCGTGATGCTGACCGGCGATACCAGGGCGACGGCCAGCGCGGTTGCTGCGCAACTCGGCATTGCGGAGGTTCACGCTGAGGTGCTGCCCGATGTGAAGGGCAAGGTCGTCGAGCGCCTGCGCGCGGAAGGGCGTATCGTCGCCATGGCTGGAGACGGCATCAACGATGCTCCCGCGCTTGCTGCTGCCGATGTCGGCATCGCCATGGGGACGGGCACCGATATTGCGATCCAGAGCGCGGGCGTGACCCTGGTCAAGGGTGACCTGCTCGGCATTGCCCGGGCGCGCGAGTTGTCCGCCATGACGATGGCGAACATCCGCCAGAACCTGTTCTTCGCCTTTATCTACAATGCCGCCGGAGTACCGATTGCGGCTGGTGTGCTCTATCCGATTATCGGCATCGTCCTGTCTCCGATGGTGGCGGCTGCGGCCATGGCGCTTTCGTCCGTGAGCGTGATCGGCAACGCCCTGCGCTTACGATGGACCGAACTCAGCTCTTGACGCCTTCACGGACCAGACCGCCAATAAACCGGTAGTGCCAGGAAAGTTGGTTGTGTGCGCAAGTCTGCTCCGTTCCGGTTCGGCTCGATCAGAGCGCGGCCGCCTCATGCCGAGGCGGGCCAGCGCATCGGGTTGCTCGGCGGGTCCTTCAATCCGCCGCATGCTGCGCACCGGCTCATCAGCCAGATCGCGTTGAAGCGCCTGCATCTTGATCGCGTCTGGTGGATTGTCACACCCGGCAATCCTCTCAAGGCCAACAGCCACCTGCTGCCGCTCGACGAGCGGCTCGCTCTTTGCCGCGCTGTCGCCAGAGATGCGCGCATCACGGTTACCGCCTTCGAAGCCCAACTCGGGAGCGCGTTTACCGCAGGGACATTGGCGTTCGTGCTCGCGCGCTGGCCACGAACGCGGTTCGTTTGGATCATGGGCGCTGACGGCCTGCCCCAATTCCATCGTTGGGGACAGTGGCGCGAGATATTTCAGATGCTGCCCATTGCCGTCGTCGATCGACCCGGCTGGCACTTCAAAGCCCTATCGTCACTTGCGGCCGGGGCATTTTCCCACTCGCGCGTGCCAGAGACGATGGCAGCGCGACTGGTTGATCGCTCGCCGCCGGCATGGACGTTTCTGACGGGGGCGCTCATGCCCTTGTCTTCAACCGAGATTCGCGATGCGGCATCCCTCAGTGTGGCTAAATGGCCACATCGGGTCCTTGCGAGCTCAGATAAGCCTGCGAAAAGCAGTGCTGAGTAAAAGCCTTGAAACAGCTCCGTGCGACCGCATATCCTTAAAAGAGTTGGAGCAAGGCTCCGGCCCAATGGCGGCAGGGCAATGTTCGGCGTCTCGCGCCGCGTAGAGCCAACCCAGGGTTGGATGACGAAAGGGATACTCACCAAACGATGAGAACCGCACAAGAGGGTGCTCACCAGAGTACGCCTCCTGCTGAGCTCGTGTCCGCTGGGCACGATTCGGACAGGCTTCTGAGCAGCATCACGACATGGCTGGACGATGCTAAAGCCGAAAATGTCGTGACTATCGACCTCAAAGGCAAGTCTTCAATCGGCGATCACATGGTTATCGCATCGGGCCGGTCAGACCGACATGTGGGCGCCATAGCCGATCAGATCCAACGCAAGCTGAAAGACGGCGGCCAGCGCCGCGTGCGGGTCGAAGGCCAACCGCAGTGCGATTGGGTGCTGATCGATACCGGCGACGTCATCGTGCACGTGTTCCGTCCCGAGGTGCGGGAGTTCTACAACCTCGAGAAAATGTGGTCCGCGGACCGCGGTGCCGACACGACGGCGCACTGAGGCGCCTGCTCGCATCGTGACAGGGAGGCGTGGCCCTTTTGCTGGGTCGCGCCCGTTCCATGCGCGTAACGATTGCAGCCGTCGGGAGGTTGAAGGACGGGGCCGAGCAGCGTCTCGTCGAGCGCTATGTGGAGCGCCTGAGCGCCCGCGCCGCGGGTATCGGTCCGATGCGCATCAAGGAAATCGTCGAAGGAAAGCACGCAAGCGCCACGGTACGGCGAGCTGACGAGGCGGACAGATTGCTACGCGTCCTCGACGATGCAGACATGCGCATCGTGCTCGACGAGAAGGGCAAGATGCTATCGAGCGGGGCCTTCGCGCGGCTCTTGGGTGAAAGGCGCGATGGAGGTACGTCCATGGTCGCTTTTCTCATCGGCGGTCCGGACGGGCACGGGACGGCGGCGCTCGAAGCCGCCCACCTGAAACTTTCGCTCGGGCCGATGACGCTGGCGCATGGACTGGCACGCGTGGTTCTCGTCGAGCAGATCTATCGGGCCGCAACCATTCTCTCGGGCCATCCATATCATCGCGTTTGATTTTGTGTGGGCACCTCACATGCGCATAGTGATCCGGTCGAAGACGCGATCAGGGAGCATGCGTTTCAGTAACGCTGCCGCCTGCGTGGGCAATCCGATCCTGTAGCGTATGCGCGGGCGTCGGCTTTCCAGCGCATGTACGAGCTTGGCGACGACCGCCTCTGGGCCGAGCCGGAAGCGGGCACGGCCGCCGCTTTCCATCTCCGCCAGGCGCCGCTCGTAGTCGGTGCGGTGGGGCGAGGCGGTCACGTCTATTGAGTGCCTGAAGCTGGCGAGCGCCGTGCTCAGGAACTGCGATTCGATAGGTCCAGGTTCGAGAATTGAAACGTAGATACCCGCCGGCGCCAGCTCCTGCCGCAGCGCATCGGACAGGGCCTCCAGCGCGAACTTGGAGGCGCAGTAGGCGCCGCGATAGGGTCCGCTGACGAAGCCCAGCACGGATGAGCACATGACGATGCGGCCGTGGCCCTGCGCACGCATGGCGGGGATAATTTGCCGGGTCAGGGCGTGTGCTGCGACGACGTTCACCTCCAGATGATGACGCAGGAGGTCTCCAGACACGTCCTCCATGGCGCCGACGGATCCGAAGGCGGCGTTGTTGTAGAGCGCATCCAGACGGCCACCCGTCCGCTTCAGGGTCTCTAGGGCGCACGCTGAGACGGAGGCTGGGTCCGACATCTCGAGAGGCAGCGCCTCGAGCCCGTCGTCACGGCCGAGGCGTTCGAGATCGGCTGGCTTACGAGCGGTTGCTAGCACGCGCCAGCCTCGGGCCTTGAGAGTTCGCGCCGCGGCGAGCCCGATGCCCGTAGAGCAGCCGGTGATGAGTATGGATCGCATCGTCGTATCGCAGGTTCTGATATGCTAACGCCAAGCTGTGTCGCTGACCGTCATAGAGGATGATTGTGCCGAAGACTATGAAGCCAGAAACCATTGCCGCGCAGGCCGGTGGGGTTGTCGACGAGGCGACTGGCGCTATCGTTCCCGCGATCCATACCGCGACGACATTCATCCGCGATCCCGACAACCAGTACCGCCGCGGCTTCGGTTACGGCCGGCCGGATACGCCTACCGTGCGGCAAGCCGAGGCCGTGCTGCAGGCCCTTGAGGGGGCAGACGCGTGCCTGATGTTCGGTTCTGGCATGGCGGCAGCGACCTCGACGTTTCTGGCGCTGGAGCGGCCGACCCACGTCGTGGCGCCGCTCGTCATGTATTGGGCTTTGAAGAAGTGGCTGGCTGAAGATGCGCAGGAACTGGGCATTGAGGCGACATTCGTCGACGCTACGAGCCCGGAAGCAATTCGGGGTGCGGTCCGCCGTGGCCAAACAAGAATGGTGTGGATCGAGACGCCGGCCAATCCCATGTGGGGCGTGAGCGACATCGCAGCTGTGGCGTTAATCGCGCACGATGCCGGTGCGCTGCTGGGCGTCGATTCGACGGTAGCCACTCCAGTCCTGACACGGCCACTTTCGCTCGGCGCCGACATCGTCATGCATTCCGCGACCAAGTATCTCAACGGTCACTCTGATGTTCTAGCTGGTGCACTGGCTTTCGCGCGGAAGGACGACGTGTTCGAGAAGGCGGCGCGCATGCGCGCCAATCTCGGCGCAGTGCTGGCCCCCTTCGAGGCCGCGCTGCTGATCCGCGGCATGCGAACGCTGCATGTGCGTGTGCGGCACGAGTCCGCGTCTGCTCTCATGCTCGCGCGTCGTTTGGCGCAGGACCCGCGCATTGCCGAGGTTCTCTATCCAGGTTTGCAGGCGCATGCCGGCCACGAGGTGGCGGCGCGGCAGATGCAGGGCGGTTTCGGTGGCATGCTGTCCGTGCGAGTCAAGGGAGACGAGGCAGCGGCCATTCGTACCGCGGCCAACGTGAAAATCTGGAAGCGAGCGACGTCGCTCGGCGGAGTGGAAAGTTTGCTCGAGCATCGCGCCAGCGTGGAGGGGCCTGGAACGCCCTGCCCCGCAGACCTGCTGCGCCTGTCGGTCGGGCTGGAAGACCCGGGCGATCTGCTACTCGATCTGGAGCAGGCGCTCGGATAGCGGCCTTACGCGCGAGGAGTTAGCCCGAATTCGGCGGCCAGCTTCTCCATTGTGCGGGTACGGATCTCGTAGGACGGTGCGATGGCGACGAGAACAACCTCGTCGGCCGCGAACTCGTTCTTGATTTCGACGATGCGTTTGGCGACAGCCTTGGGGGTGCCGATGGTCGCGCGCGGACGCTCCCGCGCGGCGATTGCCTCTTCCTTTGACGAAAACGCGTAGGCCGCTGCTTCCTCCAGCGTCGGCACCGGACGATTGTGGCCGAGCGCAGTCATGACCCAGCGCATCAGCATGGCGCGCTCGATCAGCTTTGCTTCCTCCGGCGTATCCGCACAGAGCGCGATCACTGCCACAGCCAGATGTGGCTTGGCCTCGTGTCCGCTGCGGAAATGCTCGCGATAGGCACGCGCGACTTGAGCGCCGGTGTAGGCGTTGATGAAGTGGGCGAAGGCGAAGCGCATGCCAAGATGGCTGGCGAAGGCTGCGCCGCCGCCGCTGGAGCCCAGCACCCACAGCTCGGGCACGCTGGGGACGGCCGGGTTGGCGATCTGGCCGTCCAGCGGATGACCTTCCGGCACCTTGCCCTTGAAGATGGCGGAAAGCTCGGCGAGCTGGTTGATGAAGCCTTCCTCGCTGTCGATCGGTCGGCCGTCGAACAGCACGCGTGCGGTGCGCGGGTGGCCGCCGGGTGCGCGACCGAGGCCCAAGTCGATGCGGCCGGGGTAGAGCGCCTCCAGCATCTTGAACTGCTC
Source organism: uncultured Alphaproteobacteria bacterium (assembly GCA_963806735.1). Lineage (GTDB taxonomy): Bacteria > Pseudomonadota > Alphaproteobacteria > Rhizobiales > Hyphomicrobiaceae > CADEFX01. The sequence goes on from CAWEBE010000053.1 coordinate 48,887, forward strand.
AGCGATTTTGAAGCTGGCGTAGTAGGGCAACATGATGCCGCCGGTGCCGATGCGTATCGTCTTGGTTTCCGCGCCGAGCCGGGCCAGCAAGATTTCGGGGCTGGCATCGGCGAGACCGAGGAGGCCGTGGTGCTCGGCGAGCCAATAGCGATGGTAGCCGAGGCTGTCGGCATGCTTGGCCAGCGCAATCGTCGAGGCGATGGCCTCCGCGGGCGTGGCAGTGCCGATTACCGGGGATTGATCGAGAATTGAGATTGGGAATGGTGCGGTCACGACAGGTTCGATATCGCGGCTGCGTGCACGACGCAACCGGTCAGTTGGCGCCTTCGAGGAGGCGCCGGGCGATGACCTGGGCCTGAATCTCCGCTGCACCCTCGAAGATGTTGAGGATGCGAGCATCGCACAGAACGCGGCTCACGGGATACTCCAAGGCGAAACCATTGCCACCGTGGATTTGCAGGGCGTTGTCGGCATTGGCCCAGGCAATGCGGGCAGCCAGCAGCTTGGCCATGCCGGCCTCAAGATCGCAGCGACGCCCCTGGTCCTTCTCGCGCGCGGCGAAATAGGTGATCTGGCGTGCGATCATGACCTCCACAGCCATCATGACGACCTTGTTGGCAACACGCGGGAAGGCATAGATGGCCTTGCCGAATTGGTTGCGCTCGAGCGCGTACTTGAGCGCCAGGTCCAGCGCAGACTGGGCCACCCCTATGGCGCGGGCGGCAGTCTGGATGCGGGCAGATTCGAAGGTCGCCATGAGCTGCTTGAAGCCCTGGCCTTCCTCACCGCCGAGAAGCTGGCTGGCCGGGACCTCGAAGCCATCGAAGGAGATGTCGAACTCCTTCATGCCCCGATAGCCCAGCACCTCGATCTCACCACCACTCATGCCGGGAGCAGGGAATGGATTGTCATCGGTGCCACGCGGCTTCTCGGCGAGCAGCATCGAGAGGCCTTTGTATCCGGGCTCCTTCGGGTTGGTGCGGACGAGCAGGGTCATGAGATCGGCGCGCACTGGATGCGTGATCCAGGTCTTCTGGCCAGTCACCTTGTAGACTTCACCTTCGAGAACTGCGCGCGTCTTCAGCGATGCCAGATCCGAGCCGGTGTTGGGCTCGGTGAAGACGGCGGTCGGCAGGATCTCGCCGGAGGCGATCTTGGGCAGATAGCTTTCCTTCTGTACCTCGGTGCCGCCATTGATGATGAGCTCGGCGGCGATCTCGGATCGCGTGCCGAGCGAGCCGACGCCGATGTAGCCGCGCGACAGCTCCTCGGAGACCACGCACATGGCTTCCTTGCCGAGGCCCATTCCACCAAACGGCTCGGGGATTGTCAGGCCGAACACGCCCATCTCGCTCATCCTGGCGATGATCTCGAGCGGGATGTAGCTGTTCCCGAGATGCCATTCGTGCGCGAAGGGCAGCACCTGCTCCTCGGCAAACTTGCGCATCTCCTCGCGCATGGCGGCGTGGGTGTCGTCCATGCCGGTATCACCGAACGTGGTGGCGCCGGGGTGCTCGGCGATCAGCTCGGCGAGCCGTGCACGCACGTCCTCCGTAGCGCCTGCCTCGATCAGTGATGCGACGACGTCAGAGGACAGGAACCTGGTGATCTCATCAGCGGGCACGCCAAGCTGTCCAAGGCGCACGATTTCGCCCTGGCTCATCGGAATGCCGCCGGCGATCTGCGCCAGATATTCGGAGAATGCTGCCGCTAGAATGAGCCGTTCGAGCTCGCCGGCACGACCGTCCTCCCCGAGCCGCTGCGCCCAGCGGTGCATCTGTCTCAAGGATTCGACATAGGTTGCCAACCAAGCCAGTCCGTGCGCTGCGTGCTGCACCTTGTCGATTTGGCCGGCATTCTCGACCTTGCGCCGGACTGCGCTCTTGGTTGCTTGGAGGATGCGCTCGGCGGCCGCGACTGCCGCATCATAGGTCTCGGAGGCAATTGGCGGCGAACCTTGCGACGAGCCTGCCTGGAATACCGTTGCCATAGCGAGCGCCTTCTGCCGGCCGATCGTCAGGTTTCTTTCTGCTGCACCGCAGCATAGCCACGCTTGCGTAGGAGGCAATTCCGATTGTTGGGCAGCCGGCTCATCGATCGCCCGTTCAAGCTGCGCGAACCTTAGTGATCTCTGCTGGAGACGTATCCGAGACGAGGCGGCTAGCAGCCTTGACCCTGATCCGCGGCTTGCCGTCTGCGTTCGGGCGGTCCTGAGCGGCGACACTAACGCGGTGCTGTGGGCTGATGTGGTCTGTCGCAGGCGTCGGGTCTATCGCCAAGTCAAATTCGGCCGATGCCTCACTCAAGATGCGGATGGCTTCAATCAGCCGAGTGTAGGCACGATAGGTGGCGCTGGTGCGCAGAAGCTTGCGGTGCAGCTTCTTGCTGTCCTCGCTCGCGTCGGAGCCGAGATGTTGCGCGACGATGGCCCCCAACTCGGCGGTCCTAAGTGCGCGCCAGCTGTCGTTGTGCGCGAGGTGCGATTCGAGCGTTTGACGCACCGCGAGCAGCGCGTTGCAAATCGTTTCTAGCTCGCCGCTGCTTTGCACATCCTCGCCCTGCATGAGCGAATCAACTTTAGCTGCGTAGACGCCAGATAGAAGCCATTTTGCGCCGATATGCCCGGCAATCCTTCCGCGGAACAGATATTCACAGAACCCAGTTGCTTAGCAAAGCCATCGTCGCGCTAATGTGCGCAGAAAGGCCGCTCGAGACGACCATGCAATATCGACTTAAGGTGCTGCGCCGCGCACTCTGGACTCTGTTCGAGGACAGCGGGTTCTCGATGGCCGGCGCCGTGGCTTTCTCCTTCGTGCTGTCGCTGTTCCCGTTCTGCATTTTTCTCGGTGCGCTGGCCGGAACCATCGGCGGACGTGATCTGGCCGCGTATGCGATCTCGCAGCTGTTCGATGCGGTTCCCGATCCGGTCGCCGTAGCGCTGGCGCCCGAGGTGGAACGGGTGATGGGGCAGAGCCAGTATGGACTGCTCACCGTCGGCGCTGCCATTTCTCTGTTCTTTGCGACCAGCGCCATCGAGAGCCTGCGGGCAGCCCTCAACCTCGCCTACCGCGTGAAGGAGAGCCGCTCGTTCCTCTGGTGCATCGGGCAGAGCTCATTGTTCGTTTTTGCCACGGCGGCCGGCATGCTGGTGATGGCGTGGGGTGTGATCGTGGGGCCTGCCCTTGCCGTCAGCAGCAAGTCCACTGCTGTACTCTGGCTGGTGGATCACGGCCTGTTTTCGTTCGGCACGCGATACGCGATCGTGCTTGCCGTGATCACCGCGCAGCTCATGGCGTACCATACCTGGCTGGCGTCGGGTCGGCGCAGCGTGCGGGAGGTCTGGCCGGGTGTTCTCCTGAGTGTCGTGCTCTGGCTGCTGGCGGCGTCGCTCTATTCCACCTGGCTCAGCATCAGCAATTATTCGCGCTTCTACGCGGGTCTCACTCAGCTTCTAAGCGCGCTCATCTTTTTCCAGGTGACCGGGATGATCGTCATCCTGGGCGCGGAGTTCAATCGCGCGCTGGCGGAGGCAAGGCGCATCTCGGCGGCACAGCCATCGTAATCAGCCGGCACACTATCAGCCAAACCGCGATTTCGATGCCTCGAGCACGTCGCCGAAGGTGCGCAAGCCCGTTGTCGGTGCGGAGACGAGCACGGCCATGTTGCCGGGCTTGTGCTGGTTCTTGCGCATGCGCGTATGCGCCTTGGGGATTTGGTCCCAAGTGAAGACTTCGGACATGCACGGGTCGATGCGGCGCTCTACCACGAGCTTGTTGGCCTGGGCCGCCTGCAGCAGATTGGCGAAGTGCGAACCCTGCACGCGCTTCTGGTGCATCCAGAGATAGCGCGCGTCCATGGTCAGGTTGTAGCCAGTGGTGCCGGCGCAGATGACCACCATTCCGCCGCGCTTCACGATCAGCACGGAAACGGGAAATGTCGACTCGCCAGGATGCTCGAAGACAAAGTCGACGTTATTGCCTTTGCCGGTGACGTCCCAGATCGCCTTGCCGAAGTTGCGCGCCTCCTTCATCCAGGCGGCGTACTCAGGCGAGTTCACCTTGGGGAGCTGGCCCCAGCAGTTGAATTTCTTGCGGTTGACGATGCCCTTGGCGCCGAGGCTCATGACGAAGTCGCGCTTATCGTCCTCCGACACGACACCGATAGCGTTGGCCCCTGCTGCCGCGCAGAGCTGCACCGCCATGGAGCCCAGGCCGCCACTGGCGCCCCAGACGAGCACGTTATGCCCCGGGCGCAGGATGTGCGGGCGATGGCCGAACAGCATGCGATACGCGGTTGCGAGCACCAGCACATAGCAGGCGCTCTCCTCCCAAGTCAGATGCCGCGGCCGCTCCATGAGCTGCCGGTCCTGCACACGCGCGAACTGGGCGAACGAGCCGTCCGGCGTCTCGTAGCCCCAGATGCGCTGGGATGGCGAGAACATCGGATCGCCGCCGTTGCACTCCTCATCGTCGCCATCGTCCTGATTGCAATGAATGACGACCTCATCACCGACCTTCCAGCGCTTCACCTTTGAGCCAACAGCCCAGACAATGCCGGACGCGTCCGAGCCAGCAATGTGAAACGGGTTCTTGTGCACGTCACGAATGGGGGAGATGGGCGTACCGAGTGCTGCCCACACGCCGTTGTAGTTGACGCCGGCCGCCATCACGAGGACGAGGACGTCGTGGCTGTCGAGGGGCCACACGGGTACGACCTCGACCTGCATGGCCTGATCCGGCTCGCCGTGCCGTTCCTCGCGGATCGACCAAGCGTACATCTGCTTGGGGACGTGGCCCAGCGGTGGAATTTCGCCGACCTCGTAGAGATCCTTGCACGTGCCGGTGGTGTCAGCTGCGGACCGGGCTTCCAATTGCATGATCCCCTCCTGCGCGTTGGTTGAGCGGATGCTGCATTGCGGAAACGATCCTGCGACATTTCGGTGCCGTCGCAAAGTTAATTTTTGCACCGCATCAATCATTTCAAGCCCATAAATAGCGGCGATTGCTTGCATTGAGCGCGCCTGCGATACTGCGGCGCAGCATTGAGGCGATCCGCCTGCCGAGGTCACTGGGGCCCAGCCATGCAGCAACGCCGTGAAGAGCCTTGGCTTTTCCGCACATATGCCGGCCACTCGACCGCGGCCAAGTCCAACGCGCTCTATAGGCAGAACCTGGCCAAAGGGCAGACCGGCCTCTCCATCGCTTTCGACCTGCCGACGCAGACGGGTTATGACCCAGATCATGAACTTGCCAAAGGCGAGGTCGGCAAGGTCGGTGTGCCGATCTCTCACCTTGGCGACATGGGCGTGCTGTTCGAGGGCATACCCCTCGACTGCATGAATACGTCGATGACGATCAACGCCACGGCGGCATGGCTGTTGGCGCTCTACGTCGCGGTGGCGGATCAGCAGGGCATCGCGCGCGCCAAACTCACCGGCACGATCCAGAACGACATTATCAAGGAATATCTCTCGCGCGGAACATACGTGTTTCCGCCGGCGCCGTCGCTGCGGCTGATCAAGGACACGATCGTGTTCTCGTGCCGCGAAGCGCCGAAGTGGAATCCGACCAACGTGTGCTCCTACCATCTGCAGGAGGCTGGGGCGACGCCCGTGCAAGAGCTGGCCTTTGCACTGGCGACGGCGCAAGCGGTGTTGGATACGGTTCGCGCGTCGGGTGAGGTCAGCGCCGAGGAATTGCCGCAGGTCGTCGGCCGGATCTCCTTCTTCGTCAACGCAGGCCTCAGATTTCTCACCGAGATCTGCAAGATGCGGGCGTTCACCGAACTCTGGGACGAAATCTGCCGCGAACGCTATGGCGTCGAAGATGCGAAGCTGCGCCGTTTTCGCTACGGCGTGCAGGTGAACTCGCTGGGACTGACTGAGCAGCAGCCGGAAAACAACGTCTATCGCATTCTGCTCGAAACCCTGGGCGTTACTCTTTCAAAGAGTGCCCGCGCTCGCGCCGTGCAGCTTCCAGCTTGGAACGAGGCGATGGGGCTGCCGCGCCCGTGGGATCAACAGTGGTCACTTCGGTTGCAGCAGGTTCTCGCGTACGAGACCGATCTGCTGGAGTTCGGCGACATTTTCGATGGCTCCCAGGAGATCGCGCGGAAGGTTGAGGCCTTGAAGGCGGAGGCAAAGGCTGAGCTGCGCCGGATCGAGGATATGGGTGGAGCCGTTGCTGCCATCGACTACATGAAGCAGCGTTTGGTCGAGAGCAATGCCGAGCGCGTCAACCGTATCGAGACGGGTGAGCAGACCGTCGTCGGCGTCAACCGCTGGAGAGAGAGCGAGCCGTCACCGTTGTCGGCTGGCGAAAGCGTCATCGAGGTCGTGGACGAGCACGTGGAGCGCGAGCAGGTGGCGCGGCTGGAGGCATGGCGTGCTCAACGCGACGCTGGGGCGGTCAAGCAGGCGCTGGACGATCTGGGGCGGGCGGCCAAAGAGGGCCACAGTGTCATGGAGGCGTCCATCGCCTGCGCCAAGGCCGGCGTGACGACGGGCGAATGGGGTGCGTGCCTGCGTAGGATATTCGGCGAGTTTCGCGCGCCAACCGGTGTTGCGGGCGCGTCGGCTGCAGCATTCAGCGGCGTGGAGGATGTGCGCCGGCGTGTCGATCAGGTGTCCGAGCGGCTCGGCCGGCGCATCAAGCTGCTGGTGGGAAAGCCCGGGCTCGATGGCCACTCCAATGGCGCGGAGCAGATTGCGGTGCGGGCGCGCGATTGCGGCATGGAGGTCGTGTACGAGGGTATCCGGCTGACGCCGGCACAGATCGTGCGCGCTGCGGTGGAGGAGAGCGCGCACGTTGTCGGTGTTTCGATCTTGTCCGGCAGCCACGTGTCGCTGGTGCGAGACGTGATCGAGCGAATGCGCAAGGAAGGGCTCGACGACGTTCCCCTCGTGGTCGGCGGCATCATTCCACCCGACGACGCGAAAGTCTTGAAGGCACTCGGCGTCGCTGCCGTCTACACGCCGAAGGATTTCGAGCTCAACGCCATTATGGGCGATATCGTGGGGCTGGTGGAAGCGAGAGCCTCGGCGCTCTCCTAACTTCCGCACCACTTGCAAGTACGGCACGGCACGCTCAGACTTGTGGCAGCCTGACGGAAGGATCGCCCGCATGAACATCGCGGAATATGCGAAGTATGATGCACTGGGCCTTGCTGACCTGATTGCCCGGAAGCAGGTGACGCCGAAAGAGCTGGCGCTGACCGCCGCGCGGGCTGTCGAACGGGCAAACCCGATCATCAAAGCGGTCGTCGAGACCTATCCCGACCGCATCGATGATTTGGATGAAACGTCGCTCGGCTCGGGTCCCTTCCGTGGCGTACCGTTTCTCATCAAGGATGTATTTGGCCACGAGCAAGGCCGCAGAATTCGAGTTCGGATCACGACTCTGCCGCGGCATGACGGTCGAGGTCGGCACATATTTCGTCGATCAGCTCAAAGCTGCAGGCGTCAACATTCTCGGCAGATCAGCGGCGCCCGAATACTCCATGTCGGCGACGACCGAGAGCGTCATGTTCGGCAATACGTCGAACCCGTGGAAGCAGGGTTACTCGCCCGGCGGCTCGACCGGGGGCGGACAGGCCGCCGTCATAAGCGGAATGGTGCCGATTGCACACGGATCGGACATCGGTGGATCGATCCGCATCCCGGCGAGCTGGTGTGGCGGCGTGGGCCTCAAGCCGTCGCGTGGACGGGTATCGGGTGGGCCGGTGGTGGATGAGGGCGGCCTCGGCTTCTCCATGAATTTCATCCAGGCGAAGACCGTGCGTGATGCTGCGGCCATGCTCGACTGTGTGTCGAATCCGCAGATCGGCGATCCCTTCATCATTCCGAAACCAGCCGAGTCGTATGCCGCACTGGCGCGAAAGGCACCGGGCAAGCTCAGGATCGGTCTGGTGCTCACAGAGATGTTCGGCGTCAAGGTCGATCCTGAAGTTGCCGAGGCGGTGAAGCAGACAGGCAATACGCTTGCCGGCATGGGTCATGTCGTCGAGACGGCTGAAACGGATGTCGGCGGTCTGGATACGCTGCGCGCACTCAACGAGCTCTTCTTTTTCGCCTTCGATGCGCGGCTCGAGAGCTACACCAAGCGGTCGGGCCAGAAGATCGGCGCCGATACGCTCGAGCCGGTCATACTGTCCATCTACGAGTGGTCGAATGGTATCACGCCGGCACGTTTCATGGCGGCCCTCGGTGCGGTGAATACCGCCCGTCGCAAGATGGCGCGCATTTATGCCAGCCACGACATCATGCTATCACCGACGACCTCGCGTGTGGCCGAGCCCTGGGGCAACTACAACCTCAGCAAGCCGGGAGTGAGCGCGGTCAATATCGTCGACAGCCTGTTCGCCATCCCCTGCCAGTTCACGGTGCCGCACAACATCATGGGCACGCCGGCGATCTCGCTCCCGCTGGCCATGCACGCGACGGGCGTTCCGATCGGTGTGCAACTCGCCGGCCGTCCCGCGGATGAGCATCTATTGCTGCAACTTGCGGCCGCGCTCGAGCAGGCCATGCCGTGGGCGATGCGCATGCCGCCGTTGCACGTCTCGAAGATGTAGGGCGCAGCCCGCGGCCCGGTTCAGGCTTCCCATTGGTGGCGGGAGCCCGCATAAGGGGGCTCCCACCATCTTGCGGCCTTCTCATGCTTTCGGTCATCTCTCTGATTGCGCCGGTCTTCGGCCTGATCGGTCTCGGCTTTTTGGCGGCGCGTCTCCGATGGCTCGACCCGAGCGCCACCCGGGCGCTGTCCGAGTTCGGCTATAGGGTGGCGGTGCCGGCGCTGCTGTTCCGCGTCATGTCGTCCACCAGCATGCCGCAGGTATCGCCCCTGCGCCTTCTCGGCGCCTACTTCGCGGCCATCACGACGATCTGGATCCTGGCCACGCTCGCAACCTGGGCGCTGTTGCGCCGGCCAGCCGCGGATGCTTCGGCAATTGCCATGGGCTCGTGCTTCGGCAACGGTGTGATGCTCGGCATTCCCTTGATCCTCGGCGCGCTGGGTAATGATGCCGCGACGCCGATCGCGCTCCTGGTCACCGTCGAGACTGCTTACCTGTGGATCCTGGCGACGCTGCATATGGAGATTGCGGGCCGTGGATTGAGGTCAATCTCGTTTGCGGCCATCGGCGGCATTCTGCGCGATGTGGCGCGCAACCCGATCGTCGGCTCGGTCGCGCTCGGAGTCGCCTGGGCGGCAAGCGGCCTCACCATACCCGCGATACCCGACAAATTGCTTTCTCTGCTCGCTCAATCGGCCATTCCGATCGCGCTGTTCGCGCTCGGGATGTCGCTGTCCGCCTACAGCATCAAGGGTGAGATTGCTACTATGACTTTGATCTGCGCGCTCAAGCTGGCGTTCTATCCTGCGCTGGCCCTGACATTTGCGCTGTGGGTCTTCGAGCTGCCGCTGCTCTGGGCGTCAGCACTGTTCCTGTTCACGTCAATGCCGGTGGGGGCCAACGCGTTCGTGTTCGCGGCTCTCTACGATCGCGCCGTCGGATCGGTATCGGCGGCGATTGCCGTCAGCACTGTGATTGCTGTGATCAGCGTGACGATCGTTCTCGCCATCCTGCGCGCGGGATGGCTGGGCGGTTCGCTCTGAAGGGCCGGGCCCCGCCAATTAGGCGGCGAGAGCTCGCCGGGGGACAGGGATTGGGCGCAATGAACGCGCTCTCAGCGCGGCTGCATGTGGCATGACCGCCGACAGGTCCTCGATGATCTTGGCGAGCGTAAAATCGGCTGCATCGACCTGCACCAGTGCAGCGGACTGAAACTCCGCCGCTTTGCGTGCACCCTGCAGGCGGTCTTCGATCCTCTGTGCGATCTGCAGCCAGTGTGATCCGGCAGAGCGAGGCTCGCGGCTGGGCGTGTGGTTGATTGCAGCGGGTATGGGTCGGCTTTGCGTGGGCGCCCCTAAATGCTGTCGGGAGGTGTCGTCTATTGGATCGATCAGAATACGATTAGATACAACGAACAGCAGCGCCAGCGCCGAAGATGCTAAGGTCGCGGCAGCGATGAATGGCGCGCGCCAGCCGAATTCCGGCCCTATTGCAAAAAGGGATTTCAAAACGTCGATCATTCTCGGGTGCCGATTAACACTATACGCCCATGTTGAACTCACTTGCGACCGCTAACAAGCCTTTTGCGAAGACAGAGCAAAATCGCGGAATATTGGAATAAGAATTGGGTTAATTATTTGATAAGAGAATGAATGAAGGGATACCGCCGGGTGTGGCTTCGGGCCATCCAGCTTCAGGCCAGTCCGACGAGTTGCCGAATATCGCGCGGTGTGGCGCCGCGGGTACGCAGCTCCCGGAGCCCCACGTCGCCCGCGCTCTTGGCGAGCTTGCGTCCCTGCTCATCCGTTACCAGCCGATGGTGATGATAGAGCAGCTCCGGCAGGCCGAGCAGGACCTGGAGCAGCCGATGCACATCGGTGGCGGCAAAGAGGTCGCGGCCGCGCGTGACGTGGGTAATGCCCTGGCGCGCATCGTCGACCACGACGGCGAGATGATAGCTGGTCGGCACGTCGCGGCGCTGGATCACGACATCGCCCCAGCGTGCCGGATCAGCGGCAATGCGCTGCAGTTGGCCGCTTTCGTCGATCTCCGTAAACGCGAGAGGCCCGCACGAACCCCGCTCCTTGAGCAGCAGTAGTGCGCGCTCCATGTCGAGCCGCATGGCGAAGGACTGGCCGGCTGCTTTTCGGCGGTCGATTTCACTCGGATCGAGGTTTTTGCTGAGGCCGGGATAAATCGGGGCGCCGTCAGGGTCCAAGGCGCCTGGTCGCGCAGCGGCCAGTATTTCGGCTCGGGTTGCGAAGCAAGGATAAAGCAGACCCAGAGCCTCCAACTTTTGCGCTGCGCTCATATAATCAGCAAAATGCTGCGATTGGCGCAGAACCGGGATTTCCCATTTCAATCCGAGCCAGGCCAAGTCGTCGTAAATCTGTGTGACAAACTCCTCGCGGCTGCGTGAGAGGTCGATATCCTCGATGCGCAGCAGAAATTTGCCGCGAAGTTGCGCGGCCATATCGTAGGTCACGAGTGCCGAAAGCGCGTGGCCGAGATGAAGCGCGCCATTTGGTGATGGCGCGAAGCGCAGGACAGCTTGTTGGGAAGGCTCAACCTGCACCGATGACTAAGACCTCGATCAAGAACCGGCTTGTGCGCCAGCGACTGCTTCGATTAGCTCGAATGTGGGCGCAGGCGGCAAGGGGCGCCAGTATCACACAGGGATCGTGCATGGCTCGCGTCCGCGTGCTCAACCATCGTTGCATTGAAACCGAAGATGACATCCGCGAGGGCGTCAGGTCCTTGCGCCGCAAGTGCAAGATCATGCGCCGCGTGCACGATGCGGCCGGTGAGCCGCCGCTGCGCCGCCGCGAAGCCGGGTTCGAGGGATTGGCACGCATCGTCGTTGCCCAGCAGCTTTCGGTTGCGAGTGCCACTGCCATCTGGGCGCGTTTCGAGACGCTGGTGAACCCGCTGGCCGCCGAGCGGCTGCTGATCGCAACTGAGGAGGATTTGCGAGGTGTCGGGCTGTCAGGTCCGAAGATACGCACGTTGCGAGCCGTATCCCAGGCCGTCGCGGACGGCCTGGATCTGACGCGCCTCGGCACGCTGAACGATGAGGAAGTGCACGCAGCGTTGACTGCAGTCAGTGGCATCGGCCCGTGGACGGCAGATGTCTACCTCCTGTTCTGCCTTGGGCGCGCAGATGCATTCGCAGCCGGCGACCTGGCGCTCCAGGTCGCGGCGCAGCATGCTTTCAGGCTGGACGAGCGGCCGGACCAGCGCACGCTCGTAGAGCTCGCAGAACGCTGGCGGCCCTGGCGCGGTGTCGCGGCGCGATTGCTTTGGGCATACTATCGGACGGTCAAAGCGACAAAGTCCGGCGTGCCTGTGTAGCGCCCGAGGGCAAGGTCAGGGCCAATGCTAGACGGACCGAGGCTGGAGGCGGCATCGGGCAGCGCGGACGCGCTGGTCGTTCTGCTGCACGGCTATGGCGCAAACGGCGAGGATCTGATCGCGCTCGGGCAGGAGTGGCGCCAGACGCTGCCGCGTGCGGCGTTCGTGGCGCCCAACGCGCCGGAGGCGCTACCCATGGCCGGCATGGGTGGATTGCAGTGGTTCCCGCTGACCCTGCGCGATCCGACGGAATACTGGCGCGGCGTGAGCGCAACTGGACCCGGGCTTGTCGCATTTCTGGAGGCGGAGCTGAAGCGGCAGCGGCTACCGCCGCAACGCCTGGCGCTGGTCGGTTTCAGTCAGGGCACCATGATGGCCTTGCATGTCGGTCTGCGGCTCAACCCTCCACCAGCAGCGCTCATCGGCTACTCCGGGATGCTCGCGGGTCCGGAGCGTCTGGCGCCTGCCGTGTCCCAGCCCGGTGTTCTGCTCGTGCACGGCGAGCAGGACGAGATCATTCCCATCGAGGCGCTCGATGTGACCCGAGAGATGCTGGCCGCGCGCGGCTTTGCAGTCGAGTGGCACCGGCGCCCAGGCTTGGGGCATGGCATCGATGCCGAAGGACTGCGGCTCGGGAGCCATTTTCTCGCCCACGCGCTGCGACAGCTTTGACGTGAGCGATGAAGGGGCGATCTGACGCTGCGGCCTATTGAAATAGCTAGGGATTGTACGCTTCACATCGGCGACACACATGTCTAGTATCCCGGGCGATCATTAGTTCCGAGTGCGATTCGGACAGGGAACTGTCAGGACTGCCAACTCGTGACTGCGCACGCTGCCTCACCGCAAAGCTTTCCAGCGCTGGTGCTGAATGCCGATTTCCGGCCGCTGAGCTACTATCCGCTGTCGCTGTGGAACTGGCAGGACACCATCAAGGCGGTGTTCCTGGACCGGGTCAATATCGTCTCAGAATACGACCGCTTCGTGCGCAGCCCGTCATTCGAGATGCGCATTCCCAGCGTCGTTTCGCTCAAGACCTATGTCAAACCGGCGCTGTATCCGGCATTCACGCGGTTCAACGTGTTCCTGCGCGACAAGTTTTCGTGCCAATATTGCGGGGCCAGGGACGAGCTGACCTTCGATCACCTCATCCCACGGTCGCGCGGCGGACAAACACGCTGGGACAACGTCGTAGCGGCCTGCGCGCCGTGCAATCTGACGAAGGGCGGCTTGATGCCAGAGCGCGCCGGCATGCGGCCGATGCAATGGCCGTATCGGCCGACCGTGTTCGAGCTGCATCGCAACGGCCGGCTGTTCCCGCCCAACTATCTGCACCAGAGCTGGCTCGACTATCTGTATTGGGATACCGAGCTGGAGCCCTAGAAACTTGCGGCTTTCTTCGAAGCCGGCGGAAAGTCTCTCGACTTCTTGTTTTGCCGTGCGGTTCGCGCCTCATATGGAAGCAATACCGCTTCCATAAAAGGCGATCGCACCCTAAGAAATCGGCGCCGAACGGGGTTTCCGGCGCCGAGAACGCACGCATGGTGGTGGTCGCTTCTCAAGCTGCTTTGCGCAATGGGTGCGTGCACAGCACCTCAGCGATCAATTCGACGGCCTTGCTCCAATCCGCACCGTTGGGCGCAGTGAGACCGAACGCCTTGATCGCGTCGCGGGGGGCTCCGCCATCGCGGAAGATGCGCGCGCACACCTGGCGCGCATAGCCGAGCGAGTGGTGCCACTGAACAGGATTGATGTGGTCGGGACCCAGATTTGAGGTCATTGGGGGACTTGCCTCGCTGTTTTAAGTGGGCGCCGCCATTGTTGTACGAAGGAGGCAAGCACGCTCGGCGCTCTGGCATCGCTACGCAGAACCATGCAATGCGATGCCCTGAGAGACTGTACGTCGTTCGCTGGAGCGCGCTTGCCTTTCTGCTGGGAGATGCGGGGGGTGCGTCTCCCAATCCTCTAAACCTTCGTTCAACGAACCCGGGCTGCTTCCTGCCTGGACCTGGTTTTGGACGCCGTTTCTTTGGTTTCAATGAAACTCAACACGGTACTCAACACGTCACCGACTTGACGCCACTCACTGTCACTTGCCACCTGCTTCGGGGCTTCGACACGCAATGCCACTTTGCTCATCTCGACCAAAATACTCACGATCGGCGGACGCTACGCCACACATGCGACAAACGCGTTACTGAACCGAGCCACTCTGACGCACCGTGATACGCACGGGACAACGCCAACTCGTTGGGGCCAGCGAACCGCTCTGCCAGACGCGTACGCTTGCTGCCGAGGGCGGTTCGCCTCAAATTCCGGAACGCACTTGCAAGGACGTTCCTCGGGTTTTTGCGGAGGTCCGTGAGGGACGGACCGTACACTGACGCAACACTACGCAACTTCAACGCAACAGGCTGCAACCGAGACGCAACACTAGTCGTAACCACACGTGCACCACTCGATGCAGCATGCTTGCCTGCATCCGCGCCGATGCGCTTGACGCCACTGGCGAAAAGCACCCCGGATGGTACGCGCGCCGGCCTGGAGGTACGCTGGGACTGGACCAACTCGATACTCTCCTCGCAGCTGCCGTTTTACTCGATGTTCACGTCGTGTTCCGCGAACATTGCCAATAGACCGTTGCTTTGTGGCGACGCCTTGGCACAATCGAGGGTTATTCAAGGATTTTAGATTGACGCTGGCTTTAACAACACGACTCGCACCTTATGAACGGCGGCGAGCGGAAATTCCGGCGCGTATCGAAACGGCGCTCAGTAGCAGCGACAGCACGGCGTTCCAGCCTGCGAACGACAACCCCAGGAGCTGCCACGGCGCCTCGTCGCAGCGAATCACTCGCGTGCGCTCGAGATCCTTCAACAACCCGCCGGCATGGGTGGAAATCGGGGCTGATGGCGCCGCGCAGGTGCTTGGGCCCGGCCAGAATTTCCATTCCGCGCCCGCGTGATAGATGGCGAGGCCAACGTTGACGAGAAACATCAGGCCGACGACTAAAAAGATCAGCCGCGCGGCTGCGTGAAACTCGGCGGTATCGAGCGCCAGGGCTGCGAACAGCAGCGGAATGGCCGCGTAATAGGCATAGCGCTGCATCAGGCAGAGCGGGCATGGAGGGTAGCCACCGAAGTGCTCAAACCCAAGCGCCGCAAGGATAATTGCGGTGCTGAGCAGCAACGCCAGCGCGCCCGCGCGGTAAGCTGGCGCTTTGGCGGCCGGAAGAGAGCGAACGGCCATTTGCGACCTATGCCTGTGCGATCAGAACAGGAATCTGATAGCCACGAAGCCGCCGACCAGCAAAATCACGAACGCGGTAGTGACGAGGCTCAGCCGCTTCTCGATGAACTCGCGGACGGGCTCACCGAACCAGTACAGCAGTCCGGTTACGAGATAGAATCGCATGGCACGCGCCACGATGCTTGCCAGCACGAATGTGACCAGGTTCATGCCGAATGCGCCCGCTGCTATGGTCAGCACCTTGTAGGGAAACGGCGTCATTCCTTTGATAATAAGGATCCATACGCCCCAGTCGTTGAACAGCTTGGCCGCGTCCTGATTCGAACACCGTCATCGCCCGGGTGCGCAGGTTCACGATGCCGCCGAAGCTCTTGCCCTGGCCCACGGGCCAGGTCATCGGCACGCAGGGCATGCCCAGCTCGCGCTCGATCTCGTCGAGCAGCTCGAGCGGCTCGCGCACCTCGCGGTCCATCTTGTTGACGAAGGTGATGATCGGCGTGTCGCGCGGCGGCAGACCTCGATAAGCCGGACGCGTCTGCGCCTCGACGCCGTTGGCCGCGTCGATCACCATCAGGGCCGAGTCGACCGCCGTCAGCACGCGGTAGGTGTCCTCGGAGAAGTCCTTGTGGCCCGGCGTGTCGAGCAGGTTGATGACGTGGTCGCGGTACATCATCTGCATCACCGAGCTGGCCACCGAGATGCCGCGCTGCTTCTCGATCTCCATCCAGTCGGAGGTGGCGTGGCGCGTGGCCTTGCGCGCCTTCACCGAGCCGGCGATCTGGATCGCGCCGGAGAACAGCAGCAGCTTCTCGGTCAGCGTGGTCTTGCCGGCGTCCGGGTGGGAAATGATCGCGAAGGTGCGACGGCGGCGGGTTTCGGAGGCGAAGGTCATGGCGCAAGGCCGGGGTGACGCGCGGGGCGTTCGCCCGGGAGGCAAAGTCAAGAATTCTAGTTGCCGGCTGCGCTTGCGCCGGGCCGGCTATCGCTGATTAATCTCGAAAAGAATGTCCTTCTCCCTTTCGACGTTGAGGTCCCAGGCATTCCGAAAAAGCTCTTCTTGTTCATCATCATTCAGTAGACTGTTGAATCTGCTGTCGTCGATCCAGAAGCTGGATGCACCAAGCTGCGCCAGTGCGAATTGCGGTGTCGACTTCCTTTCGATACTGCGCTTCCCTGATTTGCGCTCCGCTCCACGAACCCTTCCGGAGAGTCGCGCCGCATTAAGTCATCAGGTGCCATTGCAGCACTGAGCAGTTCCCGCAGTCGTCGCGCTCCAGGTGCTTGGGCGGCGACAGTGCTTCCAAAGCGTCTAAAGCATCCAGGAGTTGCGCCGCGTTGGACGCCCTTAGTGCTCCAATATCGTAGAAGGATGACGCGAGAACTTGGGCATTTTCGAAGTTGCCTTGTTCAATTGCGTCCTGAATGGCATGGAGCGCATGCGTCTCGATCAGGTAGTCTTCTTTGGAATCAACATCAGGTGTTTGTGTCTGGCGTGGCATTGAAGGGCTAACGGACCGTGTGGCGCCTTCATTCATGGCATTTAGCATGAGCAACGTGCGTTGAATGCCAACGCGCGATCTGGCGTCGTAGAGGGCGACTTTCAGCTGGTTCAGGTCCTTATTGGTCAAGAGGCCATGAAGGCCATCCTTAAAGAGCGGCAGAACTCCTTGTAAGTTTCTTGACTTGATCAGAGCCTTCGCAGTCTTCGCATGACCTTCGCTGCGCTCGCTGATCGCGGAGTTGTAAGTTTGCTTGTTCAAGGCGCTCAAGTCTATAAACTCATAGTTTTCTCGAATGTCATGACCTTGGGTGCGCGACGGCGAATTCCGCCCCAATATCAGATGGCATATTAAGGGTTTTTACGGAGCCCATGGCCGCCCCAAAGATGTAATAGTCAGGAAGAATTTTAGGCGCATCCAGCGATTGCGCCCAGTAATTTCCATCAAATTAATTTGTGCGAGGCCATTCGCGGGTCATTTTTTTCCACGAGTGTCGTCGCCGTGTATTTCCACGAGCGTGAAATTATTCTTTGTTAGAGAATCGTACCATTCGTTAAATGTGTCGTCGTCCAGGGCGCCATAGTTTACGTGCAGGCATTCCAGTGTTATATTTTACGCCGCTAAGGCCGTTAGCGCTTCTGCATATGAAATTGGGATGGCTACTGCATGTCTTACGACGCTTGATTCCACTATTTATAATGTCTTGAGGGAACGATTTTGCTTCAGCAATATATCTAGTGTACAAGCATTCTTGAAGTTGATCGATCTGGTCAAGCGTGGTGGCATGTCCGCAAATAAACGAAATATTCAGTTTTCGAGTGAGTCATTTTTCAAAAGCGCTTCAGACGAGTTGCGCAATCGCCTCCAAATTGTTGCGGCTGAAGGTCGATATACTTGATTGCGGATGCTTGGCGAGCGAGGCGGCCAGCCTGGCAAAACCATGCAGATTGATCTAGACGGGTCCGGAGCGTCAGGGCTTGAAGTGCTGGATTGTTTGAAATTACGATACTTAGATCGTCAAAAGCTTTGTAGTGCAGTCCGCACGTAACATGAGCCGTCAACATAAGCTCTTCCAGGGTGGCCGCCGAACGAGATCCTTTATAAAGTTCTCAACGTCACGGTTCCAAGCTGGATCCAAAAACGTGAATTCGTTTTAATCTGGCAAGCTTTGAAAGTACTGCTCAATGGAGTAACTCGATTCGAATTCGACAGTTGATTTCCAGGCTTTCCAGTGTATTCAACCGATCGCACAGATTGAGCTGTTTGGTATTTTTCTCGTTCCATGCTCCAGCCAGATGGATTTCTAAGAATTTTAAGGTGGCGGCGTTTAAAAACGAGGTCAGTCCTGGGCATTTCATCGGGCTCCAAACTCATATATTGGGCGCCTGGTTGGCTAGATACTGGAATACTGTCTATGATGAGATTCGCCGGCGGCCGAATGCTTGATACACCAAGTGGCGATTTTGGTTGCAGGTTAATTTTTTATTCCGTGTTATTGAGGATCCCGGTTTTCATCTAATCCTCGGATTTCTTTCTGTTGCCTTTAATAGACCGGGGCACTATCGGCTCAAGCAGGTCCAAGAAGCCTGACGAAGGAGGCGTTAGACGGCCGCCGGAAAGATCGTTGCATTGAGGTCAGAGAGCCGGTGTTTCATTGATTGTTCCTTCGCGAATCTTGTTACATGCGTTGCCATGCGGCGCTCCGACTAAGAGCAAGCTGGCGCCGCTTGGTAACGTGCGGCTTGGATTAGTTCCGAGGAGTTGTTCGGCGCGAAGCGAAGGCGTGCCGCAGCAGCGGGTAAATCGGGCTGTGCGCATGAGATTCACGCGAGCTTTCCATCCCGGCTTTGAACGATCGCATTCAATCGAGGAGCGTGGCAGCGCTGCCAGGGTGAGGCTAGGACACGCGCGCCATCACGCTCACCCCTGTCTCGCGGTGAGTTCCGCACGCGAATGCAGTTGAGGTTTTTCAACTTGTTGTCGCTGGGATTGCACTGAAATCCGCGTCACGAAAACCGAAATCCCAGGCCTGATGGCGATCCGGAAGGATCTCATCAAGAGCCATCCGCTTTCGGGTGCGCACTACCGGATCGCAACACGTGAGGACCCAGCGGCAGCCAAAGCGTTTGCGCAGCGTCTTGCGGTCGGTCATTGGAATGGCGCGAAGTCCTGCCGCAGCCGCTTGCTGCCGGACTTGGCGCGCGCGGCATGGCCTGAGTGCGTATGTTCACGGATGCCGCCAAGGACATGGGCGCAGTTGATGCCGAGTTCGCCCGCATACGTCGAGCAGCTCGCGCGCGGCTTGCGTACCTCGCGGCCCCATCTTGTTCACGATGCAGCTACTGGCGTCGCGCTGGCGGCAGATCGCGATCAACTGGCGCGTCTGCGCTTAGACCCCATTAGGTGCGTTGAGCGCCATCACGGCCGAATGGCCGTCATCGGCGCGCGGGAAGACGCGATGCCCATGGAAACTTCGATGAAACTGAAAAATCAAAGGCAGCCAATGTGGGCGCCCCTTGCCAAGTGCTTCTCTGCGGCGCGGTCCGCGTTATCAGCGCGGCTATATTCAATTCCTCACCCAGCATCGGGCGCACGCGACTGCCGATCGACGGCTGGCGCAACTGGGGCTTGAGCGCGAATCCCCCTCGGGAGCGGCAACGTCGCGAGTGATGCGAGCCCCTCTCCCCTGGAAAATGCGCCCAGATGCTCCGGGCCTCCGGCGCTTTGTACAATCGCTCCCAT
>CAWEBE010000054.1:0-131123 GCA_963806735.1 uncultured Alphaproteobacteria bacterium
TCAGGTTCAAAGGGTGGCCATCCGACTTGAAGGATGGTCTCAGCCGGCTGCCGCCGGCCCCCCTCGGAAAACATGTCTAATGTGCGCCGATTGCGGCTCGGTTGCAAGGCTGCCGCTTCGGGCTTGTGGAACGGCGCACGTTCGGGGACGACGATTGCCTCGTCTACCGGCTGGACCGCAAAACCTGGCACACGCAGTAGAGGCAGGAGCGGCGCCATCTCTCCATTTCACTGAAGAGATGGCGCCGCGTCATTCGCTACTTCTTCTCGGGCCAGTAGTAGTTGGCGCCGATGTCGTAATTGGGCTGCACCGAGCGACGCGCCGGCACAACCTTGGCGGCGTAGGCGCGCTGGCTGTCATAGACCTTCTTGAAGAAGGGGTTCTTCGCCTCTTCCTCCTTGGCGATCTGGTCCCACGCTTCCAAGATCTTGGTGAGGATCTCGTCCGGCGTGCGCTGGATCTTGACGCCGTGCTTGTCGCGCAGCTCGCTGATGGCATCGGCATTGAGCTTGTTGAGGAAGGCGAAGTGCCGATAGGTCGCCTCGAAGGCCGCCGAATGCATGATCTGCTGCAGGTCGGGGCCAAGCTTGGCCCACGTATCACCATTGATGAGCAGCTCCAGCACGGTGGCCGGCTCGTGCGTCGAAGGCATGTAGAAATTCTTCCACACCGTGTGGAAGCCGATGCGCATGTCCTCGGCCGGGCCCACCCACTCGCCGCACTCGATCACGCCGCGCTCGCCGGCCGGTACGATCTCGCCACCAGGCATATTGACGGGCGACAGGCCAGCCTTGGCAAACACCTCGGCAGTCAGGCCGGTTTGCCGACACTTCTTGCCCTTCAGGTCAGCCCAGCTGTTGATCGGTGTCTTGAACCAGCCCAGCACCTGGTTGTTGACCGCCGTCATGGGCAGCGGGATGACGTTGCGCTTGAGCTCGACCTGATAGAGCTCCTTCCAGAGCTCCAGTCCGCCGGACTCATAGAGCCAGCCCATCAGATCGACAATGTCCATGCCGAACGGACCGCCCGGCGAGGGGCCGAACAGAGCAGCCGCGCGATGCTTGCCGACCCAATAGGCCGCCGCCGTGTGGCCGCCGTCGATCACCTGCTTGTGCACGGCATCGAGCACCTCGAAGGCCGGGACGAGTGTGCCGGCCGGCAGCACCTCGATCTCGAGCCTGCCGCCGGACATCACCTTTACCCGGTCGGCCCAAAACTTGAAGTTGTCGAAGCTGTAGCTGGAAGCGGGGAAGCTCGCCTGGAAGCGCAGCTTTGTGGTCTGAGCGTCTGCAGGATTGCTTGCCGCAGTCGCCACCAGGCCTGCCGTCGCAGCGACGGCAAGCCAATTTCTCAGTCTCATACGCATTCCTCCCGTGTGGGTGCTTTGTTATGCCCGAGCCGCCCGAGGCGATCACGTGCTGACGATACGGTAGCACCAGCCCTGGACAAGGGTCAAAGATAGTGTCGACATCTCGTGCGCCGAGGCCTGATCCTAGGTTGGATGGGCCTAGCTTCGGGGGGAAGGTCATGCTCGAACGTCATTTCGAGTTGAACCGCAACCAAACGAGCGTGCGCACAGAGGTCCTGGCCGGGGCTTACGACCTTCCTGACCATGGCCTACATCATCTTCGTCAACCCGGCGATCCTGGCGGATGCGGGCATGGACAAAGGCGCGGTGTTTGTCGCCACGTGTCTGGCTGCCGCGTTCGGCTCCGCGTTCATGGGGCTCTATGCGAATTATCCAATCGCGCTGGCGCCGGGCATGGGGCTCAACGCCTATTTCACGTACGGCGTCGTGAAAGGCATGGGGCACAGTTGGGAGACGGCGCTCGGCGCCGTGTTCCTGTCCGGCGTGCTGTTTCTCATCGTCAGCGTGACGCGCGTGCGCGAGTGGGTGATCGACAGCATTCCCATTAGCCTCAAGATGGCGATCGCCGCGGGCATCGGCCTGTTTCTCGGCATCATCGCGCTGAAGAACGCCGGCATCATCGCTGCGCATCCCGCCACGCTGGTGACGATCGGCGACCTCAAGGCCGCCGGCACCGTGCTGGCCGTGCTCGGCTTCCTGGCCATGGTGGCGCTCGATGTACGCAAGGTGCCGGGCGCCATCCTCATCGGCATCCTGGCCACTGCGCTCGCCGGCATGGCGACAGGTCTCAATGCATTCGGGGGACTGGTGTCGCTGCCGCCTTCGATTGCCCCGGTGCTCCTGAAGATGGACATTATGGCGGCGCTGGAGATCGGGCTCATCGCCATCGTCTTCACGTTCTTCTTCGTCGACGTGTTCGACAACACCGGCACGCTGGTCGCCGTGGCACACAAAGCCGGGTTGATTGGCGAGGACGGCAAGCTGCCGCGCATCGGCCGCGCGCTGACCGTGGACTCGACGGCGGCGATGGCCGGTGCTGCGCTCGGTACCTCGACCACCACCAGCTACATCGAGAGCGCGGCCGGCATCAATGCCGGCGGGCGCACCGGATTAGTGGCCGTGACCGTCGCAGTGCTGTTCCTGCTGGCGCTGTTCTTCGCACCGCTCGCGGGCTCGATCCCCGCGTTCGCGACCGCGCCCGCGTTGTTCTATGTCGCCTGCCTGATGATGTCCGCGGTCAAGGAGATCGACTTTGCCGATGCGACCGAGTACGTGCCCGCCGTCGTCACCATCGCCGCCATGCCGCTGACCTTCTCGATCGCACACGGCCTGGCGTTCGGCTTCATCGCCTACGTGGGCATCAAGCTGCTGTCGGGACGCTGGTCCGAGCTCAATGCGGCGCTCGTCATCCTTGCGGTGCTGTTCGTGTTGAAGTTCGCGCTGTTGTGAGGTGAGCGCGAAGGATCATCGTTGACGCGGCGAGAGGGGGCGGAGCCCGACAGCCTCAAGCCGGTAGCTGGTAGCCGATCTTTGATTCGATCTCGATCGTGCGCTTCACCGCTGGGCGCTGCATGACGCGGTCGTAGTGCACCTCAAGGTTCGGAAACTCGTCGGGGGCCGGTTTCAGGGAACCGCGGAAGCGCCAGAACAGACGAAACAAATGGATGTCGGCGATGGAGTAGCGCCCGGCGACCGCCCACTCGCGCTTGCCGAGCCGCCGGTCGGCCAGTTGCCAGACTTCGCGCGCATGGTCCGCGCCCTTGGCGCGGGCCGGATGCACGGTCGCGGCGATGAAGGACATCCACGAGATGATCTGCGCCTCGGCCTCGATATCGCCTTCGGGCAGCAGGCCCGCAGCCGGGAAACGCCGGGCCAGATAATAGAGAATGGCTGCAACCTCGGTCATCGGGCGGTCGTCGACGAGCAGCGTCGGCACCTTGCCTTCGGGATTGACCGCCAGATAGTCAGGGGTGCGGTTGTCCTTGCTGGCGAGCTGAATCACTCGGCTGTCGAAAGTGGCGCCGACCTCGTGCAGCGCGATGTGCGGCGCCATCGAGCTCGAGCCCGGCATGAGATAGAGCGTGAGCTTGGCTGTCATTGTTCCGTCCGTTGCTTGACCTTGCTGTGTCATCCCGGCCAAGCGCGGGTCCAGGCAGTTGTGTGACGCACAACTCCACTTCCCGCGCGCGAGCCGGGACCCAGGATCAAATGCGGCAGCCAGCCGTCGTATGGCCCTGGGTCCCGGGTCTCGTCATGGCGGAGCCATGCTAAGCCATGCTTCGCATAGACGCTCGCCCGGGATGACAACTAAAATCCGTGCGAGCGCAATTCAGTGCTAAGTCGAATATCGCGTGAACGCCGTCGTGGTGGCGCGCGCCTTCCAGTCCGTTACGACAGTGACGATCGCAGACTTGCCAGCCGCGACCGCCTTCTTAGCGCGCTCGAGCGCCGGGCGGATATCCTCTGGCTTCTCGACATACTCGCCGTGTCCGCCGAAGCACTCGGCGAACTTGTCGTAGCGCGGGTAGCCGAGGTCGCGGCCCGGCTTCGATTTCTCGGGATCGCCCGTCCAGCCGCCGTTCTGGCTGATAATGACAAGCACCGGCAGGTTGTGCCGCATCACCGTGTCGAACTCCATGGCGTTCATGCCCCACGAGCCGTCGCCGTGCAAAACGACGACCTGTTTGTCGGGCTTTGCCGCTTTGGCACCCAGGCCGAAGGGCATGCCGACGCCCATGGTGCCGTAGGCGCCCGAGTTGATGCGATGGCGGGCCGTGTATTGCGGGATCGCCTGTCTCGCGTAGTTGAGCGTCTCCTGGCCATCGACGCAGAGCACGCAGTCGCGGTCGATGAAATCGCGCACCTCCTTGCACAGCCGCAAGGGATGGATGGGCGACTGGTTGTTGGAGAGCGACTGCTCGGCCTCCGCCATCTTCTGCACGTTGCGGGAGCGCAGCCGCTCGCACCACGTCTCGTAGCTCGCCGGCGCGACCTTGCCCTTGATCGCCTCGGTCAGCTGGCTGAAGGCGATCTTCGCGTCCGCGACGACGCCGACGTCGAGCTTACGCGGCGCGGAGGCGATCTCCACCGGGTCGATGTCGATGCGCACGATCTTGGCGGCAGCATTCCAGCGCGGCGGTGCGGCGTTGCCGATGACGTAGTTCATGCGCGTGCCGACGACGAGGATCAGGTCGGCGTCCTTGAAGGCGGCCGCGCGCGCGGTCAGGTAGCTGTACTTGTGGTCCTCGGGAATCACGCCGCGGCCTTGCGGCGTTGCGAAGAACGGGATGCCCGCCGCTTCGACGAAGGCCAGCATCTCCTTGTCGGCCTCCGACCATTGCACACCCGAGCCGGTGACCAGGACCGGCTGCTTCGCCTTCGCCATCAGCTCGACGATGGCCTTCACGTCATTGGCGTTGATCGCGGGACGGGCGCGCTTGGCATAGTCGAAGGGGTCGGGATACTCGACCGTCGACTCGTCGATCTCCTGGTAGAGCACATCGCCGGGCAGATCGAGGTAGGTCGGGCCGGTCCTGCCGGTCATGGCCTGCGCGACGGCAAGGTGAATGAGCTCGGGGATGCGCTTGGGATGGTGCACCCGGTCCGCCCACTTGGTGATCGGCTTGAACAGCGCGAGCTGGTCGGTGTCCTGGAACGCGCCGCGGTGCCAGGTCGAGACGGGTGCGGCGCCGCCGAGCGCGACAATCGGGGTGCAGTCAGCCCAGGCATGGGCGACGCCCGTGACCAGATTCGTAGTCGCGGGGCCGGAGGCGGCCATGCAGAAGCCCGGCTTGTTCAGGAGGCGCGCATAGGCGAAGCCCGCCATGGCGGCGGCCTGCTCGTGACGCACGTCGATGCCGCGCAGCCCGAGCTTCAGGCACGCCGACTCGACCGCCAGCATGGGGCCGCCCATGATGTAGAAAAAGTCCGTCACGCCTTCATGCTTCATCGCTTTCGCGACGATGTCGGATCCGATTGCCATGGGGTCCTCTCGGGGCTACTCAATTAGATGCGGACCTCGCCCGCCGCCGGGGCGAGGTCAGTGCGCCTCAGACCACGCCTTCCTTCTTCAGGGAGTCGAGGTCACTCTTCGACAGACCGAGGATCTCGTCATAAACGTCCACGTTGTCGGCGCCGAGCAGCGGTGAGGCCGTGACCTTCACGTAGCTGTCGGACATCTTTACCGGCCAGCCGGGGATCGTGAGCTTGCCGCGCACGGGATGGTCGATCTCGGCGAAGATCTCCCGCTCGCGCATGCTCGGCTCGTCGGAAAGCTCTTTCGTGTCCATCACTGCGCCGCACGGCACACCCATTGCACCGAGCTTCTCCATGGCCTCGAACTTGGAGAAGCCCTTCGTCCACTTCTCGATCTCGCCATTGATCTCGGCAGCATGGTTGCCGCGCATGGGCGGCGTCTTGAAGCGGGGATCGTTCTTCAAATCCTCGCGACCGATCACCTCGCACAGCCGCTCCCAGTGCGCGTTGGTGGCGCGGCTCGTGTAGATGAAGACGTAGTCGTTGTGTCCACCCGGCTTGCACTTGAAGACCTCGCACGGCGCATTGCCGAGCACAACGCTGTTGCCGTTGCGCTCGCAAGCCTTGTTGGTGAGCAACTGGCGCGAATAGGCAATGCGGCAGTAGTTGACCATCGCATCCTGCATCGCCACCTCGATCTTCTGACCGCGGCCTGTGACCGTGCGCTGAAAGAGTGCGGCCAGCACGCCGATGGCGGCGTGCAGGCCCGTGCCAGTGTCGCCGAGGGTCACGCCGGGCTTGATCGGCCGACCATCTCTCTCGCCAGTGATGCTCATGACGCCACCGGCCGCCTGCGCGATCATGTCGAAGGCCAGGTTCTTCTCGTAGGGGCTTCCCTTACCGAAGCCTTTGACCGTCGCATAAATGATGCGCGGATTGATCTTCGCCACCTCCTCGTAGGAGAAACCGAGCTTCTCGATGGCGCCCGGCGCGAAGTTCTCAGCGAAGATATCGGCTTCCTTGATCAACTTGCGCAGCATCTCCTTGCCGCGTGGATCCTTGAGATTGAGTGTGATGGACCGCTTGTTGGCGTTCAACAGCATGAAGTAGTAGCTGTCGGCGTCCGGGCGTTCAGAGGAGGCGCTTCGCCCCTGCTCGCCGCCTTTCGGATTCTCGACCTTGATCACGTCGGCGCCGAGCCACGCCAGCGTCTCGGTAATCGACGTACCTGCTTCGAATTGCGTCAGATCGATCACGCGCACGCCCGCCAGCGCCGTCTGGCCAGGCTTGGCCTTCGATTTTGCCATGGTTTCTCTCCCTGTGGGCGCCGGCACGCACCGCGGCTGCCCCTCTTTTATGAAGTTTGCGTCGTGATTGCCCTCAGAGCAAGCGCTTGCGTGCGAAGGCCCGGCATGGCAGCCATGCCGGACACCTGTGATGGCCGCGCAGGTACGCAAACACGAGCTTTTGCAAGGAGTGGCCCGTGGTGGCTGACAGCATCGATCCTGCGCGCATCGTGGAAGCCCACGGCCGCATCAGCGGCTACATCCGGCGCACGCCCGCTGTGGACATCGATACCTCCGAGCTTGGGCTCGCATCGGGGGCCTTCACGTTGAAGCTCGAGTTGATGCAGCACTCCGGGTCGTTCAAGGCGCGCGGCGCGTTCGCCAACCTTCTGCTGCGGGAGGTTCCGGCCGCGGGGGTCGCCGCGGCCTCGGGAGGCAATCACGGCGCCGCTGTGGCGTTTGCGG
The DNA here is from genome assembly GCA_963806735.1 of uncultured Alphaproteobacteria bacterium. Lineage (GTDB taxonomy): Bacteria > Pseudomonadota > Alphaproteobacteria > Rhizobiales > Hyphomicrobiaceae > CADEFX01. The sequence goes on from CAWEBE010000054.1 coordinate 7,096, forward strand.
CGCAGCGGCTCGGCCACAAGGCGCGTATCTTCGTTCCCACCATTTCCTCGCCGGCCAAGATCGTGCGCATTCGCAACTATGGCGCCGATCTCGTGGTGGAAGGGGCCAGGTACGCGGAAGCGCTCGAACGGTGCCAGAGTTTCATCGCTGCGAGCGGAGCGCTGTCGGTCCACGCCTACGATCATCCGGCGACGCTGCTGGGACAGGGGAGCGTTGGCCTCGAGCTCGAGGAGCAGGCGCCGAAACTCGACACCCTGTTCGTCGCCGTCGGCGGCGGCGGCCTCATCGGCGGTATCGCCGCGTGGTACCGGGGCCGCGTGAAGATCGTCGGAGTGGAACCGGAGCGAGCGCCAACACTGCATGCTGCGCTCGCGGCGGGCAAGCCGGCCGAAGTCCCGGTCGGTGGCATAGCGGCCAACTCGCTCGGCGCGAGCCGCATCGGCGGGCTCGCGTTCGCGATCGCGCAGCGCCATGTCGATCGGGTGATGCTGGTGGCCGACGAGACGATACGTGACGCCCAGCTTGCCCTGTGGGAGCGGCTACGCATCGTCGCCGAGCCGGGCGGTGCGGCGGCGCTGGCGCCCTTACTCAGCGGCGCCTACGTGCCGACGAAAGGAGAGCGTATCGGCGTGCTCATCTGCGGCGGCAACACGACGGCAGTCGACTTCGGGCGTTGAGCTGCAATGCGTTCAAGCCGCCTTGGCGCGACGCGCACTCTCGATCCAGGCCTTGATACGCGCAATGTCCGGCGGATTGCCGTTGCGCAGTATCCGCTGACCATCGCTGTTGGCGGCAAAGGTCAAGACATCGCCGCAGAGCTTGTCGCCATCAGCGTCGGCAATACTCTCCAGCGAGCGATAGCCGGCACCTGTGAGGAGTTGCGCGCCAGTGCCTCTTAGACCTGGCACCGCGCACACGAGGCGGGCCTGATCCTGCCATTCTGCGATTGTTTCTTCTGTGAAGTGGCGGTCGTTGAGACGGGCAGCGAGTGCAATCGGGTGCGCCTTGAGCAAGTCGTCGACGGTGTCGATGCCGACCGCATTGAGACGCGCAGCGGTTTTGGGGCCGATGGAAGGGGCATCCACCACATCATGCTCGGCGGTAAGGTAGAGGCGAGGTTCGTCCTCGGCTGCGGCATCGATGGGCGGCTCAACAGCCGCGGGTGGCGCCTGAACGACGCGGAGCGGCGGCGGCCTGCGTTTGGCTTGAGGCGCAGCCTGCTCAGCGATGGGCGGGGCATCCGGCTTTGTCACCGCAGATCTCGTCAAGGTCACGACGAGGCTGCGCCGGGCGCGGTCCACGGTGGTCATCGCCTTCGCCGGTGGACTGAATGCGAACTTGGTCGCGGGATCGCGGAGCGGTCGCTGCGCCAGCACCTCGTCCGCATGCAGGTCGCGCACGAGGCGATCATCCTCGGGCAGGTTCACTTCCACCGTGCCCGTCGCCTTGAGCTCATCGTACATGCGCTGCACCAGGCGCCGCTCCTCGGCGTTGGCCAGTTTGTTGACGACCCATTTGGCAGGCACCTGGAGCGTGGCGATTATGCTCTCCAAGCTGAGCGAGACCTCGGGCGGCGCTACTCTGGCTTCGCCGATCGCACGCTGCAGCACAGCGCCAAAAGACGACGATGCCAACACAATGAGCCCAGCAATGATGCGCCGGGACACCACATCCAGGCCGGACGGCGGATCGACCACGCCGCGGTGAATATCGTAGTGCGCGATCAGCTTCTCATAGTGCCGGTTGGCCTCCGTGGCGGTGTCACAGATCAGCCGCTCGAGCCAGTTGTCCGCATCTGCGATAGTAATTGCAGGCGGCGACAGCTCGCGCGCGGCCAGAGCTTTCAAGTCATCATAGGATTTGGAGATGCTCCATTCGGCGGCGCGATGGATATTGTTCTCGGCCTCCGATTGAGCCGTATGAAAAGGCTGGATCGGGTCGGTGACGTAGTGGCTGAGCACACCCGCACAATAGGCCGCCGTCTGCCAGTCCTGCCGCTCCAGCGCGTCCACGAGGTGCGCGTACCAGCTCCGGGCCTTGACCGGTGCGCCACCCCAGAAATCGTCGCGCACGTGCAGAACGTGATTCTTGAAATCCTTGAACTCGTCGTCGGGTGCCTTGGAGCCCTGCAGATAGACGGTGGCGTGCTTTAGGAAAAGCCGGCGCCAAAGTTCCGCATCGGGCCCTTGGAGGCAGTTGAGGGCGTCCAGCGCCAGCTTGTGGTGCGTGCCCTTGGCATGTGCTGCGTAGAGAACGCGGAAGAGAAGCGTCATGGCCACCTCGCTGCCTGGACGGCGCGGCGCCCTGCGCAGTGAGCACAGATCCGCCAGAGCGGGCTGAGCTAGGCCTGAGTCGCGTGCAGGATTGAATGCACCTTGCGCACGAATTTGTGGACCTTCCACCGCATAGGGGGAAAAGGTCCATCGGCACGATCCTGGCCGGTCTGCTTCTGTTCAGGCTGGCTCTAGTCAACGCCCCTCGCGCCACCAGGCGAGCGTGATGAAGAACAAGAGCGCTGCCAGCGCGAGCAGGCCCGTGAACATCGGCGTGAGCTTGACGCCGCGCGTCACGAACGCCTCGCGATCCTTGAGGCCGAGCCAGCCGGACCCGGCCAGCACGCGGGCGTTGGCGAGCATTGATACACGCGGCACGTCCACGCCCGATGTCGCGCTCGCAAGGAGGCCGCCGCCACGTGTCCAGAACGTGCCGCCGCCAGTTGCTTCGGCAAGCGGCCTCAGCTTCTCGTCCGTAGCCGTCACCTCGTTCATCTCGCGCGCGTCCTCGAGGCCCGCATGCGTCACGGCCGTCAGCGCGCCATTTGATGACCCCGTTTGCAGCTTGTAGAGGCCCGGCACTTTCACATCGACGGTCGAGCGCCATACGCCAGGGCCGGATTTCTCCAGCGCCACCTCGGAGGTCTCGCCGCCAGGGGCCGACAGCGTGACCGCCGGCACAGTTTCCTCCATGGAGCGGCGCTCGATGGAGACCTTGAGGCCCTTGGAGGAGGCGAGCAGCCGCTCCTCCTCCAGATCCGGCTCCTTCATCAGCCAATGCGCGAGACGGCGCAGCAGGTCCGTGTGCGGCCCGCCGCCGTCGTAGCCACGCGCCCACAGCCAGGCGTGATCGGAGAGCAGCAAAGCGACACGGCCGCGCCCCATGCGATCGAGCACCAGCAGCGGCCGGTCCTCGGCGCCATTCATCAGCGTGCGGCCGCGCACGGGCGTCGCCTCGACCTGGCGGAACCAGCGGCCCCACGTGGGCTCCTGCCCAGCCTCGCGCGAGCCCGGCAGTCCGCGCGTGACGGGATGCTTCAGGCCGTCGCCGGCAACGCGCGCCTTGAACGGCTGCTCGAGCACGCGCCCGGATGGCGTTGCAGGAAGCACAGGTGCCAGCGGTGTGCGCTGCAGGCTGGTGTTGCCAGCGTAATCGTCGCCGGCGGCCACCAGCAGCGCACCGCCGTGACGCTCCACGTAGCGCGCGATGTTGTCGTAGTAGAGCAGCGGCAGGATGCCGCGATGCTGATAACGGTCGAAGATGATGAGGTCGAAATCCTTGATCTTCTCCGAGAACAGCTCGCGCGTCGGGAAGGCGATCAGCGAGAGCTGATGGATCGGCGTGCCATCCTGCTTCTCGGGCGGACGCAGAATGGTGAAATGCACGAGATCGACCGCCGCGTCGGATTTCAGCAGGTTGCGCCACGTGCGCTCGCCGGCATGCGGCTCGCCGGAGACCAGCAGCACGCGCAGGTTCTCGCGCACACCTTCGGCGGCGATGACGACCCGGTTGTTGGCCGAGGTCAACTCACCCTGCGCCGGCTCCAGCTCGACCTCGATGATGTTCTGGCCCGAGTGCGGGAACGCCATCTGGATCTGGACCCTGCGGTCGATCTCGGTGCGCCGCGTCTCGTCCGGCCTGCCCTCGCGCCGGACCCTGAGTGTCACCGCCTCGCCAGCGCGGCCCCGGCGGCCGGTCTCGCGCACAGCCACCTCGATCTCGCGTGATTGGCCGACGATGCCGAACTTGGGTGCCTTGAGCACCTCGATGCGGCGATCGAACTCGTCCGGGCGGCCTGTCAGCAGCGCATGCACGGGCGCATCGAAGCCCAACGCCGCCGCCGACTTCGGCACGTCGTGCACCTGGCCGTCGGTGATCATGATGACGCCTGACAGGCGATCCGGCGGCACGTTGGCGAGCGCGCGGTTGAGGTCGGCAAACATATTGGTGCCCGAGGGGCCATCACCCGTCGGCTTGGAGGAGTCCACCCATTTCACCTCGAGCCCCGGGAGCCTGCCGAGCTTGACCTCCAGGTCGGACTTGATGGCTGCGGTCTGCTCGGGCCGGCCCGCGATGGTCTGGCTCGTGCTCTGATCGGTGACGACGATGGCGATGTTGGCGAGGCTCTCGCGCTCCTCCTGGCGCAGCGTTGGATTGGCGAGGGCGGCCAGCAGGGCGGCGAGAGCCAGCGCGCGCAGCGTGGCGCCGCGCGTGCGCCGCAGCAGCAATGCGGCGACCAGAATGACCGCGAGCGCGGCCGCACCCCAGAACAAGGGGGCGGGCAGCATCGGCGAGATGTCGATCGACCAGCTCATTGCAACTCTGCCCTATTGCCCGAGCCGCTCGAGCAGCGCCGGCACGTGCACCTGATCGGCCTTGTAGTTGCCGGTGAGCGCATACATGACGATGTTGACGCCGACCCTGTAAGCCATCTCGCGTTGCGCCTCGCCACCTGGCACAGTCGGATAGATCGGCCGATTGCGGTCATCTAATGCCCAGGCCGCTGCAAGATCGTTGGACGTGACGAGTATGGAGCTCACCCCGTCGGCACGACGGGCCTTACGGCTCTGGTCGCCACCTTGGTCAGCACTTTCCGCCTCGACCCAGAGCTGGCCACCATCCCACCGGCCGGGAAACGCGCGCAGCAGATAGAATGACTTGGTGAGAACATGGCCTTCCGGCACTGGCTCCAGGCGCGGAATGTCGAGGCGGCCGAGCAGTCGCTGCAGCGCGGTGCCGCCGCGGCCCACGACATTGAGACCGGTCGGCACGCCCTGACCGAAGTCGCGCGTGTCGAACACGATCATGCCGCCCTGTTTCATGTAGGCGTCGATCTTGGCCAGCGTGGCGTCGGCCAGCGGCCTAGTGTCGGCCAGTACCGGCCAATACAGAATCGGGAAGAAGGCGATCTCGTCGGTGACGACGTTGACGCCATAAGGCTCGCCGGGCTCCACCGCGGTGCGGGCGGCAAGCACCTTGGTCAATCCCGTCAGACCGGCGCGGCTGGTATCGTCTGCAGCGGCGTCGCCGGTCAGCACGTAGGCGAACGTCACCTTCCCGGTGGCCTGGATCGCCATCTGGGCGTCGCGCGAACGCGCCGCCGGCTGCGCAGACACAGGCGCCGGATCGACCGACAGCAGCACGATGAGGGCGGCTGCCGCAGTACCCGCTGCCACGCGCGCACGGCGGCGCCAGAACGGCCCGGCCTGGAGCAGCATGACGGCGACGATATCGATAAACAGAAGCGCGAGCGCAGCCGCCAGCAGCCACGGTTTCAACGGCTGTGCCGTCTCGCCTTCGAACGTGCGCCGCTCGACGCCACCGGGCAGGCTCGGCAGCGGCTTCAGCTCGGTCTTCGGCGTCACGACATTGAGCGCGCGCGGCGTCGCTTCGGTGCCGTAGTAGCCGGGCGGATGGTCGATGCTGGTCTTGGCCGTGTCGATGCGTGCCGACTCGATCGGCTGCGCGGTGGGCGGCGGGCTCTTCAGGACGCCGAAGCCGTCCAGCACCTGGATGGGGCTCAGCACCTCGGCGGTTTGGCGTGCGTCGGTTGCGTTGGCAGCGGTCTCAACTCCGCCAGCGGCTACGCCGCCGCTGCGTCCGAGCGTGGAGATGCGGCGCAGCATCTCTACGAACAGTCCCGACATGGGCAGGTTGGACCAGTCGGAGTTGGCGGTCACGTGAAACAGAATGAGCTGGCCTTCGCCGCGCCGGGCCGCGGTTACGAGCGGTGTGCCGTCCTTGAGCCGCGCCCAAATTTGCACGTCCTGTGTCAGACGTGCGGGATCGGCAAGCACCTGGCGGTTGACGAGAACGTCGGGAGGAATGGAGAGGCCGGTAAAAAGGCTCGACTCGTCGAAGGCGGCGAGCGGCTGCGGCGTCGACCAGGAAAGCGCGCCGCCGAGCGTGCGCCCGCCGAGGCGCAGGCCCACCGGGATCAACTCGTCGCCGCCCTTCTCGAGCCGGGGACCGGCGAAACGCACGAGCACGCCGCCCTTCTTCACCCAATCGTCCACCCGCTCCATGAGGTCGCCCGACAGGGTGCCGATGTCGGCCATGACCAGCACGGACGCGTTCTGCTTGAAGGCCTCGCTCACAGATGCCGTGAGATTGGCGTCCTTGGGGCGCACCAGCTCGGCGAACGGAGCCAGCGCTTTCTCGATGTAGTAGAGCGGCGCCAGCAGCGGCTGCGCCTGCTCACGGTTCTCGCCCGAGACGAGCCCGATCCGGTGCCAACGGGAGCGTGCATCGAGCAGGTGCACCGCGCCCGCCGAGCGCTCGCCAGCGATCTCCACGCGCGTGACCTGGTTGCGAAGCTCGAGTGGCATCTCGAACCGTACCGTGGTGCTGTTGGCGCCAGGAGTGAACTCGAAGGGCGCCTCGCCGAGCCTTTGGCCGCGTGCCGAAAACGCAAGGGCAATGCCGGCTCGCTGTCCGCCATCGGCGCGCAAGATGTACGCCTCGAGCTTGCCGTCCCGGCCGAGACCGGCGGCGGCAGCCACTGCCTCATCGCCGGAGCGGCTCTGAATCACCACAACGCCACTCGATCCTGCGAGGCTCGCGAGCTTGTCGGCGAACGCGCGCGTCTTGCCGTCGTGGTCGATGCCGTCCGCCAGCCAGATGATGCTGGCCTGCGCTTCGCCGGCCAGCGTGCGCTCAAGATGCGCCGCCGTTTCCGTGCGCTGCGGCTCGAAGGGTTGCGGCTGCAGCGCTGCCGCCGTGGACCGGGCGGAGTTCGGCGCCTCGATGCGCAAGGTCTGTGTCTTACCGGCCGGCGCCGTCTGCGCGATCAGGACAGGGCGGCTCTGGCCTTCGGCTTCCGAGATCAGGCGATCGACGAGGCGTGTGCGCTCGGCGAAGCGCGAGGCTGCCGCCCAGCCATTGTCGACGACAATGACGACAGGACCCGAGCCCTTCAGCGCCGAATCAGGGTTGGGGTTGAGCACCGGCTCGGCCAGCGCCAGGATCACCAGGGCGGCTGCCGCCATGCGGATCAGGGTCAGCCACCACGGCGTCTTGGCCGGCGTCTTCTCGCGATTGATGAGGTCGAGCAGGATGCGCGTGGGCGGGAAAGCCACACGGCGCGGGCGCGGCGGAATGGTGCGCAGCAGCCAGTAGATGAGCGGCAGCGCCGCCAGCGCGCCGAGCAACCACGGATTGATGAAGGCGAGCGCGCCGAGCGTCATCGTGTCCCTCCGAGCGCTGCCCCTACAGCAAAGCGATCGGCTTTGGCGCCGGTCTGCAACCGAGCGATCAATGCCAGCAGCGGCTCCGCTGCGGAGCGGTCCGTATGATGGACCAGGAACGACCATCCGAGCTTGGTGGCCAGGTCCTCGAGCCCGTCGCGATGCGCGCGCAGCCTCATTCGATAATCCTCGCGCAGCGTCTCGACGCGGTCGGCCACCCAGCGCTCACCATCCTCCATGCCGACAAACTCGGTGCGCCCTTCATAGGGCAGCGTCTCCTCGGCCGGGTCCAGCACCTGCAACAGGTGCCCCGACACGCCATCCGCAGCCAGCTCGCGCAGCCGGTCGCCGATCGCATCGACGGGATCGAGAAAATCGCTGATCAGCAGCACGCCGGAATAGCGGCTGAGCCGCCGGCCCGGTGGCAAGCTCTGATACAGCACGGACTGCCCGTTGCTGAGCGCGATGGCCTCGGCGAGCTTGGTGGTCGCGTTGCGGCTGGCGGAGGGGCGTGTCAGGCCCAGGATGGCGACACGCTCGCCGCCGCGCACGAGCAGCTCAGCCGCCGCCAGCATCAGCACGATGGCGCGCTCGCGCTTCGTGACGCTGGACAAGTGGCTTCTGAAATCCATGGACGGCGAGAGGTCCGGCCACAGCCAAACGGTGTGCGCGGCTTCCCATTCGCGCTCGCGCACGTAGAGGTGATCCGAGCTAGCAGAACGCCGCCAGTCGATGAGCCGAGCCGCATCGCTCGAATGATATTGGCGAAACTGCCAGAACGTCTCACCCGGTCCGGAGCGCCTACGACCGTGCAGCCCATGCGCGACGGTAACCGCCACGCGCAGCGCCTTGAGAACGAGATCGGGCAGGCTGTCCGCGAGCCCGTGCGCCTCGCGCTCGAACTCGAAGAGACGCGCAGCACCGTCGGCATCGTCGGTGGAGCTCGCTCTGCCCGCTGCCGCCACGTGGCGTTACTCCAACGCCTGTTTCAGCCCGGCGATCACATCGCCGATCCGCTTCGGGCTCTTGCCCGTGCGCGCCGCGAATGTCAGCGCCATGCGGTGCTTCAGGACCGGCTCGGCGAGAGCTGCGACATCGTCGATGGACGGGGCGAGCCGGCCGTCGATCAGCGCCTTGGCGCGCACGGCGAGCATCAGGGCTTGACTGGCGCGCGGCCCTGGACCCCACTCGATCAGCTCGTTGGTGTCGGCGCCGGATTCCGGTCCCGGGCGTGCGGAGCGCACGAGCCGCAGGATGCCCTCCACCACCTTGTCGGGCACGGGGATCTGACGTACGAGCCGCTGCATGGCCATCAGCTCCTCGCCGGAGAGGATAGCCTCGAGCTTGCGCTCCTCGACGCCGGTGGTGGCGAACAGCATGCGCCGCTCGGCGGCCTCGCCCGGATAGCCGACGTCAATCTGCAGCAGGAACCGGTCGAGCTGAGCTTCAGGCAGGGGGTAGGTGCCTTCCTGCTCCAGCGGGTTTTGCGTCGCCAGCACGTGGAAGGGCATAGGCAGGTCGTGGCGCTGCCCGGCGACCGTCACGTGATGCTCCTGCATGGCTTGCAAGAGCGCCGATTGCGTGCGCGGGCTGGCGCGGTTGATCTCGTCAGCCATCAAAAGCTGAGTGAAGATCGGGCCCTTGATGAAGCGGAAGCCGCGCCGGCCGCCGGCAGCGTCCTCCAGCACCTCCGAGCCAATAATGTCGGAGGGCATCAGGTCCGGCGTGAACTGGATGCGCTTGGCATCGAGGCCGAGGACACGGCCCAGCGTCTCCACCAGCAGCGTCTTGGCGAGGCCCGGAACGCCGATCAGCAGCGCGTGGCCGCCCGACAGGATGGTGATGAGCGTGCGCTCGATCACCAAGTCCTGGCCGAAGATCACCGAGGCGGCGGCCTTGTGCACGCGCTGAATACGCTCGCCGGCTGCTTCCACGCGCGCAACGATATTGTCGTGACTGTCGATCAAGGTTGTCATGGCTAGAATATAGGCCCGCTTTTCGCTTTTGCGAAACTCTGTTCCCGGGAAGATGTTCAGAATATGAAGAGGTGCGGCGATACGCCATTCACGCTGCCGTGTCCTGATCTGACTTGCCTGCTGAACGTGCATGGATAACCGATGGGAACAGATGGAGGTTTGAAAAATACCACCGCCGGCGGTCTTGGGGGTCTCGAAGCCCTGCTCAAGGAGCAGGCAGGCGACCTTCTGCCGCCCGTGGACAAGTGGGACCCACCCTATTGCGGCGACATCGGCATGCGCATTCGCAGCGACGGCGTATGGTTCTATCAGGGCAGTCCCATCGGCCGCAAACCGTTGGTTCGGCTGTTTTCCCGCGTGCTGCGCAGGGATGCGGATGGCAGGCACTACCTGGTCACGCCGGTCGAGAAGGTCGATGTCTCGGTCGACGACGCTCCCTTCCTGGCGGTCGAGATGGAGGTGAACGGGCACGGCGCCGGACAGGTCCTCACCTTTCGCACCAACGTCGATGACGTCGTGCGCTGTGACGGCACGCATCCGCTCCGCTTCGTGCCTGAGCCGCACAGCGGCGGGCTCAAGCCGTACCTGCTGGTGCGCGGGCGCTTGGAAGCGCTGGTGACGCGCGCCGTCTATTACGATTTGGTGGAGCTGGCTGCATCGGAGCAAGGGGAAGCAGACGCGCCGCTCGGCATCTGGAGCGGCGGCGTCTTCTTTCCACTGGCGCCCGGGTAGCCTCTCAGCCCGGAGGCGCGACCGTCAGTCGGCCGACCACCTTGTGCCGCTCGATCAGCTTGGCGACTAGGCCGGAGGCTTTCGCCTCCTCCACGACCTTGTGCAGGAACTCGGCGCCCTTGCTGTTCTTGCGTGCGGTGCCGACGGCCTGCTGGACCGCGCTGAACTGACCGTCGAGAATGCGCGCGCCCGGAAGCTTTTCCACGTCCGTCAAGAGGCGCGGCCTGAGACCGGCCAGAGCGTCGAGCTTGTCGCGCACGAACTGATCCAAAGCGGAGTTGAGCGTATCGGAGCGCACCAGCTCCGCGTTCTTGATGTTGCGATCGAGCCAGAGGCCGTAAGCGCTGCGGCCGGTCACGGCGATGCGCACGCCAGGGCGATCCACCTCGGCAATGGACTTGATCGGCGAGCCGGCGGGCACAAGGTAGGTGGCCTCGATCTCGACATAGGCCGGCGTGAAGGCGATGGTCTCGGCGCGCTGCGGCTCGGCCCCGATCAGCCCGATGTCCCATTCGCCCTTGCCGGCCACGTCCGCCAGCTCACCGGGGCTTTTGAAAGGCACGAGCTTGAGCGGCACGCCGAGCCTTCTGGCAATCTCGGCCGCCATGTCGGGCGAAACGCCCTGCGGATCGCCGTTCGCAGCCTTGCCGGTGACGAGCAGGAAATTCGACATATTGATGCCAGCGCGCAGGACGCCTGTGGGCGCAAGCTCGGCGATGACGTCCTGGGACATGGCATAGTCTCCTGCAAGTGAACGGGTGAGAGGCGCACCATACGGTGAGCGCTGCCGGAAGGGCAACGCCCGATACGGGCCAAGGCAGAAACGCGACTTTCTTTACAGGCTCAACCGCCGCCAATAAGCTCGGGAGTGATATATCAGTTTCCTATCACTGCCGGCGCTACCATGATCCGGCGCGAGAATATGGAAACGACAAACGGGAGAGGACGCCAATGGGTAGACCGACGGGTCACAGACTTGCCGTCATGTGCGCCATCGCGGTTCTTGCCACCGCCATCGCGCCGGCTCGCGCCGCCGAGCACAATTGGAAAATGCAGACCGAATGGGGTGGCGGGCCGCTGATGGAGCTCGGCGCCAAGGCATTCGCCGAGAAGGTCAAGTTTCTCAGCGACGGGCGCGTGGAGGTGCAGGTGCTTCCCGTGGGCACGCTGGCCAAGGGGCTGGAGTCGCGCACCGCGGTCGCCAACGGCGTCGCCGAGGCCTGCCACACCTGGATCGGCTACGACTGGGGCAAGGACAAGACGACCGTCCTCTTCGGCGGCTTCTCCGGATCCATGGACAGCGAGCGCATGCTGCACTGGATCTACGACGGCGGCGGTCTGGAGCTCTGGCGCCAGTTCAACGACGAGAAGTTCGGTCTCGTCTCCATGCCGCTCTTCGCCCGCACCGCGGAAGCGTTCCTGCACTCGCGCAAGCCGGTGCGCACCATGGACGACCTGAAGGGCTTGAAACTCAGGACTGCTGGCGCATGGCTGGAGATCTCCAAGTCGCTCGGCGCCGCGTCGGTGACGACACCGGGTCCCGAGACGTATCCGATGCTCGAGCGCGGCGCCATTGACGCGACCGAGTGGGGCACGCTCTACGAAAACATCTCGATGGGATTTCACAAGATCGCCAAGTACGTAATCATTCCGGGCGTGCACCAGCCGTCGGCGCCGTTCGAGCTGTGCGTCAACAAGGCGGCATGGGGCAAGCTTTCCGACCGTGACAAAAAGATCGTCGAGTTCGCTGCCAAGCAGGTGACGCTGGAGAGCTGGATGCGGGTCGGTGCGGAAGACGCCAAGGCGCTCAAGTTCTTCCGCGAGCAAGGCAACGAGATCATCGAGCTGTCACCGGAGGTACAGAAGGCGACCAAGGACATGTCGGTCAAGTGGGCGGACGAGCAGGCTCAAGCCAGTCCCTGGTTCAAGAAGGTATGGGAGAGCCAGCGCGAATTCGAGAAGCTTTGGGAGAACGCTTCCAGCTATCGCAACGTGAAATACTGAGTAGATGACGAGGCCGGAAGCGCTCGCTTCCGGCCATCCGCCTGGGGGCCGATCCGAGAAGCGCATGAACGCACTACTTCGGCTGATCGAGCGCATCTCCGGCCTCAGCGGCAGCCTGACCGCGTGGCTGGTCGTGCCTTTGATCGCGGCGACCGCATACGACGTAGCGGCGCGCTACCTGTTCGCCCTGCCGACACAATGGGCCTACGAGGTCGGCTACATGATGATGGGCACGCACGCGCTGCTGGGCATGGCTTACACCCTGCGCGAGGGTGGCCACATTCGCATCGACGCGCTCTCGCAGAGGTTCTCGGAGCGGACGAAGGCGATCATCGATCTTATCGGCTATGCGATCTTCGTGCTGCCGTGCCTCGTCTGGGTCACGTGGTCTTTGTGGAGCTACTGGGTCCACGCCTTCCAAAGCAACGAGCTGTCCGGCCAGTCAGCGTGGAACCCGGTTATCTGGCCATTCAAGCTCGTGTTCTTTGTGGCGTTCGCACTGCTGGTGCTGCAGATCCTCGCGCAGATCATCAAGGCCCTGTTGTTCCTGCAGGGCCGGCGCACAAGCTACGAGGGCGATGTACCGGTGGAGGCGAACTAGATGCTCGGCGCCGCATCGCTGCTGATGTTCCCGGCGCTGCTGTTCGCGCTGTTCATCGGCTTTCCCGTCGCGTTCTCGATGATCGCGGTGGCGTTCGGCTTCGGCTACTGGGCGTTCGGACCATCGATCATCTTCCAGTTCATACAGAAGATCGATGCCATGGCGTCGAACTTCGTGTTGGCGGCGGTGCCGCTCTTCATTTTCATGGGCGCCATGCTGGAACGGGCCGGCATCGCCGAGCGGCTGTTCGAGGCCATCCACCTGTGGACCCGACGTCTGCCCGGCGGTCTCGCCGTCGGCACGGTTCTGATGTGCGTGGTGTTCGCTGCTTCGTCCGGCGTGATCGGCGCGACCGAGACGGTCGTCGGCCTGCTCACCATTCCGGTCATGCTGCGCTACAAGTACGACAAGGCTCTGATCTCTGGCGTGATCTGTGCCGGCGGCTCGCTCGGCACCATCATTCCGCCGTCGATCGTGGTGGTGCTGCTGGGCCCGGTCGCCAATGTGTCGATTGGCGACCTGCTTTTCGGCATGCTCATTCCGGGGCTGCTGCTGGCTCTGCTCTATATCGTTTACATCCTGGGCCTGTGCATTGTGCGGCCGGAGGCCGGTCCGCGCATTCCGGCTTCGCCCGACGACCCGTCGTTTCTGGAGAAATGCCGGATTTCCGCGGTCGCGCTGTGGCCGCCGATGCTGCTGATCGCGGCGGTGCTGGGCTCGATCATGTTCGGCATCGCCGCGCCGACGGAGGCGGCGGCGTTGGGAGCGCTGGGTGCGCTGTTGCTATCGGTGATCTACGGCGATTTCTCGCTCAGGGTGCTGCACGAGTCGCTCATCAAGACGCTCAAAGTCACGGTGATGATCCTGACCATCCTGATGGCCGGCAACATGTTCGCGGGTGTGTTCATCGCCAGCGGCGGTGTGCAGACGACGGAGCGGCTGATCGCGGCGGCGAATCTCGGGCCGTGGCTGACGCTGTTCCTGTTCCTGTTCATCTGCTTTTTGGCAGGATTCATTCTCGACTGGATTTCCATCCTGCTGATCTTCATTCCGGTGTTCATGCCGATCGTCAACGCGATGGGCTTCGATCCGGTCTGGTTCTGCGTGCTGTTCCTCATCATCATCCAGACCAGCTACCTGTCCCCGCCGATGGCGCCGGCCATCTTCTACCTGCGCGGCATCGCGCCGCCCGAGATCACCATCCACCACATGTTCCTCGGTGTGGTCCCCTTCATCACCATCCAGCTCATATGCCTGCTGATCGTCGCAGCCTTCCCGCAGCTTGTGCTCTGGCTGCCGTCGGTGCTGCTGGGATTCAAGTGAGGACGTACTCTCCGAGGCGGCTTTCCTGACTTGGCCGATTTGACCCACGGGCGCGCCATGCTAGATTTCTGATATATCAGAGCCGCTCGGAGCCAGCAGAGCGAGCCCAGGGAGACGCCCATGACGCCAGAACAGGTTCTCTCCATCCCGCCAAAGATTCTCACGCAGAAGCAGCGCGAGCTCTATTTCGAGAACGGCTACATCCTGCTGGAGAAGCTGTTGCCCGACAGCTGGGTCGAGAGGCTACGTCGCGCCACCGACGAGATGGTCGACAAAAGCCGGCAGGTCACCAAGTCGGACGAAACGTGGGATATCGATAAGGGCCACACGGCCGCCAATCCGCGCCTGCGCCGACTTTCCAGCATGAACGACCATCATCCTGCGTACTGGGAGTATGCGTCTTCGGAGAAATCCCCACTGCCTGACGCAATTGCTGATCTGGTCGGGCCGGATGTGAAGTTCCACCAGTCGAAGCTCAACTTCAAATGGTCGAAGGGCGGGGATGAGGTGAAGTGGCACCAGGACATTTCGTTCTGGCCGCACACCAACTACAGCCCGTGCACGGCAGGCACGTACGTGTTTGACTGCAATGCGGAGCAAGGACCCCTCGGCGTGCTGCCTGGCAGCCACAACGGTCCGGTCGTCGACCAGTACAACGACAAGGGCGAATGGGTCGGCTGCCTCAAGCCCAGCGATGCCGCCGCCATCGACATGAGCAAGGTGGTGTACCTGGAAGGCCCGGCAGGATCGGTGACGATCCACAACTGCCGCACGCTGCACTATTCGAAGGCAAACTGGTCTGAAATTCCACGACCGCTGCTGCTCAACGTTTACTCGGCGGCCAACGCCATGCCGTATACCCACAATCCGCTGAAGTCGAAATATTACGGCGCAATCGTACGCGGCAAGCCGGCGCGCTGGGCCTATCACGATCCGCGCCCATGTCTGCTGCCGCCGGACTGGTCGGGCGGCTACACCTCCATCTTTGCCGTGCAACAGGAGGAGGACTGGAGCAAGAGCCGGCCCAAGGTCGCCACAGGCAGCGGTATGATGTAGGCGGCGCTGCTAGACGAGGCTGCCGGCGAAGCGCTCGCGTCGACTGCTCCCGACCTCAAGCGTGGTTAGGACCAACAAAGAAGCGCCGGGAACGGAACAACTCCTCAGAACTATGCGTTGGATGCGTTGTGTCACCCGTGACGCCAACGCGCCCTGCTCCCCGGCGGTGCGCTCCTGCCCTGGACGGCGTCGACGCGAAAGGTGGCGTTGCCTGAAGGCGCTGGCCCTCCTCCCGGACCGGCGCCTTTTTCATGGTTCCATGATGGAAAGCGTCATCCCGCCCCACTCGCCTGAAGCACGTATATGGCCATGCCGGCGACAAGGATGGGTACGCCCACGACGTGGACGAAGCCCAGCGAGCGCTGCAGCCATTTCCGGCTCGCCACGAAGCGGTTCATCCTGATGATCGAGATGGTGATCATCAGACTGAAGGCCATGTAGTTGAACAGGAAGATGCGGTCGGAGAGCGTGGCCGTATCCGAGTCTACCTTGGGCAGCGCCAGATAAAGCGCAACGGCCGAGAGCAGCGCCGTGACCTGGATCGTGACAATCGCCTCGAAGTGGGCCACGGGAATGAAGATGGACATGTAGGCGATCAGGATGATGAACGCCAACGGTGCCACGACGCGCAGGTAATAGTCTGTGGTCTGACGCTTCATCAGCCAGACGAAGCTCGCCTTGTAGAACGGCACGACGCTCTGCTGGTGCGTGCGGGCATCGAGCGTACGGACAAAATCCTCATCGTACGCCACGTACTGCTCTTTCGGGTCCCAGCCGTCGGTGTTGACGGTGGTGTCGCGCAGCGCTTGCGGCGGAGGCTGAATGAGGAACGGCGCCTCGCTCAGCTTGGGGCGAAGATCGATGGCATAGCGCTGGACGTCGAAAGGGTAGCTCGAGAGCTGGGGCTCGTACGTGAATTTGCCCGACACGTGGTATATTCTCATGCTCTCGGGATAGGTGCTGCTTTTGCCGCCCTCGTGCAGAGTGCGCACCGTGATCTGGCGATCATTGGTGCGCGGGTCGAGAAAGGCGTTGGCGAACTCGATCCGATTGATCGACGCGTCCTTGCTGTCGCGCATGGATACATAGAACTCCGCGAAGAACGTCTTCTCGTTGTCGTCGATGCGAGCGGCCTTGACGAGGTCTACGTCGAGGTAAAGCGTCTCGATCGTGCGTAGCAACTCGTCGCGCAAGCGCACGAACTGCAGCGGAGCCAGCTGCGTCCTGCCCAGACCTTGCGGCAACATGACGATGAAAGGCGTTCGTGCAGCCGCGCGCGACTTCGGGCGGAACGACCAGTTCTCGAAGCTGCCCTGGAACGTTCCCCGCCCCGTGACGTAGGTCGTCCTCAGTTTCTCGATCACCTGCTTGCGGATATCGACAATCTCCGCGTCTGGCTCGAGCGCATGAGCGGCAGCTGCAACCAGCCCCACCATGTCGCTGAACTGCGCACCTGCACCAATCGCGCGCAGGTTTGCCGCCTGGAGGGGGTTCGGCGTCAAGTCACTCGGACGCGCTTTGCACTCCCCGCTCTTCCAGCCCGGCGCCTCGGCAATTTTCCGCCCCTCGAAGACCCAATCCTCCGGGGCCGACCGCGAGATGAGCTTACGCAGACGCTCGCTGTAGGCATCGGGTAGTCCGTCCCAGGCAAGCTGATAGAGGCTGCCCGGATAGGCTTTGGTGGCCTCAGCGGGAAGCGACTCGATGCGGCTGCCGATGAAGAGACTAGGCGTGATGCCCGCGTCCGTGAGCTGCTTCATGACGCCCGGTGTACGGTTGCCGCCGATATTGAGGAACAGCAGATCCGGATCCTTGTCCTTCAAGTCGGCAAGCAAGGTGGCGATTTCCCCGGGATCCAGCTCGTTGTCCTTCAATCGCAGGCGGTGATCGGCAACAAGCCCCCGCTCCCCGAGGCCTGCCTTCAGCCCGTCCCCGAGCGTGGTGCTGAACAGTGCATCCTTGATGCCCACGAATGCCGGGCGCGCATAGTTCATCTGCTTGATGAACTCGATCAGCACCGGCATGCGCTCGTCGTCCTGCGACGCCCGCATCGTGTAGACATTGGGATGATCTGCAAAGATGCTGTTGAGTGAGATATCGGACAGGAACGGGATGCCGCTGGCGGCGATGTCGCGCCCGAGCGCATCGAAGGTGGTCTTGGCGCGCGTCGAGTTGGACATGCCGACCATGGCCACGGTGTACGGGTCGGCCAGCACCGAGCGCATGTTGGCGATCGACTTCTGCGCGTCGCGCTGATCGTCCAGAAAGCGGATGTCGAGGCGGCGCCCGTTGATGCCGCCCTGCCTGTTGATGCGCTCCTGCTCGAAGGTGGCGAGCTTCTTGATCGCCGGAATGTCCCCCGGGTCAAAGCACGCGTCCACGCGCGAGCTATAGAAGATGGCGATGCTGAGCGGCGGCTTCTGAGCGGCCTCTGCCGCGGTGCTGGCCGGCGCGGCCACGGCAGCACGAGCGCAAATAAAAACTGCGGCGAAAACAAAAAAGACGCGGAGGCGCTTTAAGATACCGCCACCCGTGTGTGCGGCCCACGTACCGCAGCCGCAGATGCCCGCTTCCCGCCCCTCAGGGATGATACGCTTGTTCACCGTCCGGTCCCCTCGCCTGTCCGTCCCCGCACAATCTCGGAGAACTAAGACCTAGCCGATACGGCGGACAGATGGCAAAGCAAGCTTGCGGTTGCGAGAGGCCCCCAGCGGGCGACCAACGCACAAGGGGATAGAAATGGCTGGCCACCTGCCATTTCGCATTCATTTTCATGGGTGTTCTTGCGGTTGGATGGCTGCGATTCCGGTGCCCAATGGTGGCCGTTTCAATTCCGAGGTCGACGCATGTCGAAACGATTGCTGAATACGCAAGACGGCTACGGAGAATTGACCAAGTTCCTGCACTGGCTCGTCGTCGCCCTGTTCGCATTCCAGTTTTTTTCTTCCACTATTATGACGCGCATCGACGTGAACGAAACGACCCTGGGGCTGACGCAGGGCACGTTCTACAACTGGCACAAATCGATCGGTTTAATCGCGTTGATCGTTGCCGTGGTGCGTCTGCTGGTGCGAAAGAGCGGGCAGCTGCCCGATTGGGCCCCCACGCTCAGCGCTGGAGAGCGCAGATTCATGCACCGCGCCGAGCAATTGCTCTACACCGCGATGTTCGTGATGCCGGTCAGCGGCTTTCTTTATGTCATGGCGGGCGGTTATGGCGTGAGGCTCTTCGGCGTCTTGGATCTGAGCAATCCCATTGGCGCGCATACATGGCTGGCCACTGCTGCCAAGTGGACGCACGTTGTGACCAGCTATGTTCTCCTGGCGGCGCTGGTCGGACACGTGGGTCTGGTCCTCCGGCATCAGCTCGTATTGAAAGATTGTTTGCTGCATCGAATGTTGCCGGGTCGGCGCAGCGAATGAGCCGCGCGAACGAATGCGTCATTTTGACACGCAATTACGCGTGGTGCTACGTTCCCTGCAACGCCGCGCACGACGGCGAACCAAACATCCGGGAGGGAACACATGACAACGGCACGTTGGCTGACCGTTTGCTTGTCGGCTCTGCTCGTCTCCGTCACCAGCTCAGCATTCGCTCAGTCGCAGAAGCTTCGCGTACAGGCGAGCTTTCCGCCCAGCAGCGTGGTGATGGAGAATTTCAAGTTTTGGTCCGACCGTGTGAACGTCATGTCCGGCGGCCGCCTCGAAATCGAAGGACTTGCCGCCGGCACGGTGGTGCCAGCCTTCGAGGTGCTTGACGCCGTGCACAAGCAGGTGGTGGACGGCGGCTACTCGGCGGCCGCGTACTGGGTCGGAAAGCAGCGGGCCGCCGCCCTCTTCGGCCCGGCACCGGGCGGTCCATGGGGCATGGACGAGCTGGATTTCCTCGGCTGGCTCTACACTGGCGGCGGGCTCGAGCTCTACCAGGAGCTTTATGAGAAGGAGCTGAAACGCAACGTCGTCGTCATCCCGATGACGTTCGTCGGCAACCAAGTGTTCGGCTGGTTTGCCAAGCCGGTCAAGAATTGGGAGGATTTGAAAGGCCGCAAATGCCGGCAGACCGGTATCAATGCCGAGGTGTTCGCGAAAGCCGGCATGGCCGTGGTCAATATGCCGGGCGGCGAGATCGTGCCGGCGGCCGAGCGCGGTGTCATTGAGTGCGCCGAATGGTCGAGCCCAGCCGACGACATGAAGATTGGCTTCCACAGCGTCTGGAAACACTACTACATGCCGTCCGTGCACGAGCCGGCGCCCATACTCGAAGTGCTGATCAACGGCGACGTGTGGAAAAAGTTCACGCCCGACTTGCAGCAAATCCTCAAAACCGCGGCGTGGGAGGCGACCATGATGCAGCGCCTCATGTTCAACAAGCTGAACGTCGAGGCGCTCGAGGAGCTGCGGACCAAGCACGGCGTGCAGACGCACCGGACGCCCGACGACATCCTGAAGAAGATCCTCGAGACGTGGGACCAGATCGCCAAGGAGGAGGAGACGAAGAATCCCTTCTTCAAGAAGGTCTACGAGAGCCAACGCGTCTACGCGTCCAAGATCGTGCCGATGCGGATCTCGACCTATCCCGACTACAATTTCGCGGCCAAGCATTATTGGAACAACTAGCCGCGCGAGACGTCAGCCGGGCGACTTGCGGCACTTCCACGACAAGCTGCTGTCTGGTCGCCGAGCGGCAGAAAGTGGTTGGGCGTGAGTGCTTTTAGGTCTCCCTATAGAATGGGGGTTGAGCACGACTTGCACAGGACGACCTTCGCGTCCTTCACGGCCATCGAGATCGTGCCAGAAGCACGCAAACCGGTCAGTTCGGGAGCCCATCTTCGGCATCCCGCATCAACTTCGCTCGCGAGACAGCCAATAGGGTGAGGAGTGTTCTCGGACCAACCCACAGGCTTGGCAAATCCGGGTGCGGGCGGTGCCACTGCACAGCCTTGGCGTCGCGCTTCTGCCAGAACTGATAGGCGTCCTCGGACAGCCAGCCGGAGGGATGGAGCTTGACACCGAGGAAGGTCTCGATGCGGCTATAGAGCAACGTTGCGAGACCGTGTCGGCGGTGCTCTTGGCTCACTTCCGCATGAAGCACCCGCCAGCGCATATCAGGATGCTGGAGCAGCTCGACGACCGCTATCGCGTTGGCCAACGCTGGTGTCGGCCGGAAGCTTCCCTCGTCGGCAGGTGCGAGGCGGAAGTGGCGGCGTGCTCCACCAAACACGGGTTTGTGTATGGACTGGGTGTGTCCAGCCCACTCGTCAGTCCTAAGGAATAGCTCGGGCGGCGTCACCTGGTTGCGGGCAGTCGGGTCCCAAGTCTCAAGGAATAGGAGGTCGGGCGGCAACAGGTCGGGACGGGCGCTTGGGTCCCATGGTGGCACAGCTCCCGACAGCTCTTGCAGGTATCGGCCGTACCAGAGGAAGTCCTCAGCCACCTCCATCAGCTTATCGCGCGTAGTCCGGTCGTACAGCAGCAGAGCGGCGCGATGGTATATGACCATGGAGCTGGCCTGGAGATCGAAGGGGTCTGGCTGATGGTCGCGGCCAGACGATGATGAGGACGGCATATACGTAGGGGCTCGACGGGGGTGTGATGATTGCAGCGCGACGGGATGGAAGCCTTGGTGCTTCCATTGTGCTGTCGGCGCGACGGGTGAAGCGCTTACTCGCGGCAAGCGGCCGCAACCTACTCCGCTGGTCTCCTCTCACGCATCCCCTAGAAGGGGGATGAGAAAGTGATGAAGAGGATGTACTGACCACGGACGATCTTCCTGGCCCTTCTCGGAAGCCGGTAAGGACCATCTCGCACGGCCTCCAAGGGGAGGATGGTGGGGGTGAGGGATTGGTTTGCTCTCTAGTTGGCGGCGCGGCTACCCCCAAGGATGTCACTCCCCCGACTGGCAGCAGCACTCGTCTCTCGCCCCCTCCTCATCAGCTCGGTTGGGATTGGTTGCCATACCCGGCAGTGGTCGTCAGACCGCTGTTCGAGACGGGTGGAGTTGGGTGATGGACGCTCTCAACGGCGATCTGGAACGCCTCGTGTCCACATCCGACGCAGGCATGTTCGCTGGGTAGGCGCACCGCTGATCGGCGACAGGGTTTGCCCATCCTCCACAATCAGCATCGGCTCTGATCTTTCTCAGCCGATCCCCCGATTGCCCAGGATGGTCTCTGGGTCGAGGCTGCACTGACAGGGTCCGCGCCCGAGCTGGTCGAGGCTCTGAGCGCAAGGTAATCCCTTCGTCAGTAGTGACTGCAAGATGTGGCTCTCACCTTCCGCTCTCGGGTGCGTGGCTAAAAGGAACTGGCCACTGAGCGCTGTTGTGGCAGTAGTGCTGCTGCTGGTCACGGCCTGCCCCTGGTTCGCATTGGCTGACGATCAAGCGCACACGGACGCACCACAACTCCCGCCACCCCCTGCGATCAACCGCACCGAGGTGACGCGCCTCGCCAAGGCCGCAGGGTTGATCCGCTCATCCTCCGCCCCTTGGCTGCAAGAGATGGAAGGCTCCACGCCGAAGTGGGAGAAGTTTCTGGACCTTGGTCGCAAGATCGCGGGGGTACGGGCCGAGGGCCGACGCAATCCCAAGCAGGCCAAGAACCTCGTGGCTCTCGCCATCGGTTACCTGGGGCCGCCCGATTGGGTGCGAAGGCGCTGCGGGACTTTTCACGAGAACCAATGCGATGCTGTGCTTCGGGGAGCCGCCGGTGTCGAGGAGCAAGGCAAGGCGCGTCTCACCAGCCATGAGCTGACCTGGTTCAATGGACATTGTCAGGCCATCACTCTCATTTTCTACCGCAATGTCTTCTACCGTGAGGCGGCCGTTCCCATCCCTATCGACGTGGGCGCAGGGCCCTGGGCGCTGCTCGCGGAGCCACCACAAGACGACCTCATCGATTGCGTTGATGCAGGGTTCGTTCGCGCCCCCGACCAGTACCCCATCGACTTCTACAGTTGCGTCTTGCGACCCAGGCGGACAGGGTGCGATCTCGCGCACGTCCTTCCTGAGTAGGTCTCAGCCGCAGGACCACCTCGCACAGCTTGCGTCACAATTCTCCCCACGACCTACGCCGTCGCAGTTGTGCTCGTCAGCTACCGCTTGAGTGCGGGATGCGGCGCGACTGTTGGTGCGGCTTGCAGTTGTTCCTTCGTGGCCTCCACGACAATGCGGCGGGTATTGCCGCTCGGCTCATGCTGCAAGGCCGTGAAGGGGATCGCGACCGCCTTGTCGCCGATGCCAAGGTATTGTCCGACATTGACGAGGGCTGCTGCCATCTTGCCGTCTGTATCAAGCACGATGTCCTTTATAGTGCCGAGGTTCTCCCCCGCCCGATTGTAGAGATTGCGCGTGACATATTCATTGGGTGTGCTGCCAATCGAGACCCACCCGTCTGGTAGCCTCGCCAGATAGATCGAGGCCCGCTCGGGGCTCTGGACAGTCGGCTCGGAGGTCTTGATCGGCTCCGTCTTCTGTGCGCCCGGCAGCAAGTACCAGAGCAGCCCTGCCACCGCGAGCAAAGGCAAGACCCAGTAGGGCCACGTCGCGGCCCGAGTGCTGTCTGCGGTGCGAGGCATGGCCGGTGTTGTTGGCGTATCGACGGTGCGCCGTCCCGGTGATGGCGTGGTGCTAACGCCGGGGAAAATGCCGCTTCTTTTGAGCGCGTCAGACAACCCGGATGGCATGGCTTCGGCAATCTGATCCTTCTGCCCGCTCAGCAGGCGAGCCAGGCCGTTGCTATCCAGATCGGCAGCTCGCTGCTGGTTGCCCAGCACACCCAGAATGACCGGAGTGAGTAGGCCCATAACAGTCTTCACCGGACCTTCGCCGATGCCGAGGAACTTGCCGCCCGTGGAAGCCAGCAGGTTAGCCACGCCGCCTCCCAACAACGACGACAGCAGGTTGCTGCCTTGGGTCGCCATCTGCGCAGAACCATTGAGCTTGCTGGCGATCTCGGCCAACACGCCGCCGGGCTGACTGGCGACGGCATCCGCGAGTTTTTTCGGTCCCCCTGGCGTGGCGACCATGTTGACCAAGGCGCTCAAGATGCTGGGAACAGCGGCGGTTGCCGCACTTTGGGCGACGGTCCCGTTGAGGCCCGATGCGGACGCTATTTTTCCGACGACCTCAGGTGTCAAGTAACGCCCAATCGCCGATGCAAGATCAATGGCCATGGCAACCACCTCTCCCATGAGGAACCGATGCATCTCGCTGCAAGTGGCCGGAGCAATATCGAGCAATAGACCGGAACCGAAGTATCGGGAGGGTTGCTGAATTGGTGGGTCGAATACCCTTATTTAGCTGGAGTGACATCCAGGCTGAATAATCAGTTTGGCTTACACGTCAGTCTGCCGCCCCGCTATACAGTGTAGGCTGGGTATCTATCGCGCACCGCTAATCGCGCACGAGGTGGCGCCATCGGATCATCCATCCGAAGGTGCGCTCGACGACCATTTACGAAAAGCTTATCGATGTCTCCAAGGCCATGATCCTAGTCGCCATGGGCGGCAATATGCTACGCAGAAACGCTCATCCGTGATTTTCCAACGGACTCTCAGAGATTTTGATCCTTTCTGGAAGCCAGGGCGAGTTTCTTAACGAGCCCGTCAGGGATTGGCTGGCTCGGCGAGAAGGTGACGCCAGTCTTGGTAGACTTGAGCCCGGCCGCGGCAATGTCGTCGGCATGTGACTTGATGGCGGAAGGAGATAGATAGAGGCCGCATTGCTTACTGAACGCTGCATAACCCGCGATGATGGATTGTCCGATCCTGAACCCTGGCATTTTATAGGCGATGACTTCTTCGGCGTCAGGCAGCGCGCGCGCAAGTTGAGCGCGCAATCGAACCAGCAGAGGGCGGAGGTCTTTAGGAGTCAGCTATGTAGGCGTCGTGATCAGCAAACATGGTCAGAGCAGGCTTATGCTGGCGTGACATTCAAGGCAAGACCATCTCAGCTTTAACCAGTTAGATGACTGAATCAAGCTGATCAGGAGAAAGGTCGGCAATGGGCCATCCTGCGCCGTCGGCCCGACTTCTCAAACGGGCTGTAAGATCGCCTCGTCCTTCAATATCCCTGGGTGCACGACGCCTTCCTTGACGAGGTGCACGATGGTGCGGGCCAGCGTGAGCCGTGCACAGTCTATGATGGCCTGCGGCTTGCCCCGAAATGCGGGCTTGATCTGATGCCAAGCCGCGTCCAATACTTCTCCCATCATCAGGACGACGGCGGGGTCCAGGGCCGCCTGATCGAGAAGCTGGCGAGCGCGAGGCATCATCTCAGCTATCACGACTGACCTTTGCACTCGCTTGCCAAACAGCAGCGAATTTATTGCAAAGCCCGTCTGTCACGGACCCAAAATTAAGCGAGGCACCCCGTGGCCAACGAGGTGCCTCACGACGTAGCTCCGACACATGGGCGGGAGTGTTAGGAACGACGCCGCCCCACACACGACTTGTATAGTCCACGGACCGACGTGCGCGGACACGTTGTCCACAGTTCAGTTGTCGGACGATAGGTTGAGCCGCACCTGTTGCACCGCCGCCTCTCTCTGACTTAGAGGGCCCGAAAAAGAAGGCCCGCAGTGCGCACGGCTTCAGTCACAGCCAAGGTTGGAGTGCCTTCTGCCCTCCACTAGCCTGAGCAAGGTGCAGTCACACTGCGCTTCAAGCTTCAGTCAAGTTATTGCGGACGGCGTAGCGCACCAATGCGGCCATGGAGCCCAGACCAAGCTTGCGCATGATCGACGCTCGATGGGTCTCGACCGTCTTGACGCTGATGCTCAGCAAGTTCGCGATTTGCTTGTTGCTATGCCCCTCGGCGACCAGGTGAACGATACCACGCTCCCGGCTGGTCAGAGGTTGGTCGAGTTGTCGCCCATCCGTGCCCAATGTTTCCAGCATACCCTCGCAAGCCTGGCTGGCGAAGTAGGGCTTGTGGGCCGCCAGCGACTGGACGGCAGAAATCAAATGCTGCTGGGCGTCTGACTTCAGTACATAGCCACGCGCTCCCGCCTTCACCATACCGCGCAACAGGGTTTCATTGTCGTGCATGGTGAAGATGAGGACCTCGACGTTTGGCACACGCTGTCGGATTTGCCGCGTGACTTCGAGGCCGTCGATGAGTGGCAACGAGTGATCGAGAATGGCTATGTCGGGGTTGGTGGCTATGGCCTCGGCGATGGCTTCTTTGCCGTTCGCCGCTTCAGCGACAACACTCCAGTTGCGATGGTCCTCAAGGATGCGCCGCACACCTGAGCGCACCACGGCGTGGTCATCAGCAATCAAGATGCGGGTCATGCCAAGGTCACGAAATTGGAAGCTCCGGGACCCATCGACAAAGGCCCCCCGTTGGCATCAGACTTAGACCATCAAACCAAAGACGGGGAGAATGTGCGTCCTTGGGTTAATGGCAGCCCTGTCCAACTGGGTTGAGCTGGCGCACTCGCGCATTGTGGCGTGGCTGAGCGCCGTCGTTCCATCCGCTCGCTGCCGGGGGAGCCGGGGAGTTGGCGCTTCGCTTTCTTATGCCTGAACCAAATTGTGGCGAATGGCGTAGCGCACCAATGCGGCCGAGGAGGTGAGGTCGAGCTTGCGCATGATGAGTGGAGCGGTGTGTCTCGATCGTTTTGATGCTGACGTTGAGAACAGCGGCCGCCTCTTTGTTGGTGTGGCCTTCGGCGACCAGCTGAACCACAACTTGCTCGCGGTCAGTCAGGATCTGCTGGACCTTGTCCGCCTCGGTCAGGAAGTTTTTGAGCAGGACCTGTGACGCCCTGTCAGCGAAGTAGGGCTTGTGCTCGGCCAGCGCCTGGACCGCAGAAATCAAATGCTGCCCAGCATCCGACTTCTGCACGTAGCTGCGCGCTCCAGCGATCAGCGCCTCACGCAACAGGTCGTCGTCATCCTGCATCGTGAAGATGAGGACCTCGACCGTTGGCATGCGCCGACGGATTTGGCGTGTGGCTTCGATGCCATCGATCAAGGGCAGTCTATAGTCGAGGATGGCCACGTCGGGTTTAGTGGCAATCGCCTGAGCGACGGCGTCATTGCCGTCCGCAGCCTCGGCGACGACGCTCCACCCAGGGTGATCTTCAAGGGTGCGCCGGACACCCGTGCGCACCACTTCGTGGTCATCGGCGATCAGTATGCGGGTCATGGGCAGGCACGCCATGCGAGGCTTATCGAGCTAGGCTACAGGCTTGCCTTGGCCAGCGCCCATCAGCACAATCCCCACTTCGCATCAGGTTGAAACTTGAGGGCCGCAATGGCCGGGGTAGTCGCGGATTGCCTGGCCTTGATGACGATGCCTGGACAGTTTCCCGAGCCAAACTCAGGTTATTTACCGATTAACTGCGCTGGGCGGTCTCGATAGAGCTACGTGCCGTAGAGCCAGCACACGAGCGTTCCCCTGCTCGTTTCCACCGTCCCTCCCCCGTGACTGGAACGTGCCTTCAGGCATGGTGCGGCTCTGCTTACCCTTGCGTTGCACCGCGCCGCCGAAATGACAAAGGACGGCGAGCGATTGCCATGCCGCCGTCCCTTGCGAAGTATCCGAAACATACGCACTACCAACAGCGACATATACGCCCATGACGTAAATACTTTCGTAAGGGCGAGGAGGATGGCAGACCGTAGTTTGGTCAGCGTAGCGCGTCAGGGTATCAGGTTCTGGCGTAGCGCTTCGCAGGCAGCGTGAGCGCGATTGCGAGCACCGAGTTTCACTTGTGCTTTCTTCAGGTGACTGCGCACCGTCTCTTCGCCAAGCCCGAGCCCCTTGGCAATCTCGCTCGCTTGCCGACCCATCGAGACCAAGCGTAGCACCGCGATCTCACGGGCTGTCAGGCGTGAGCGCAAGCCTACGCGCTTCACGTCAAGACCCGTCAGGTGCTCTAACCGTTGCGCCGCAAAACTACTGGCGGCTTGCAGCAGGATGCGCGCCGTGGGTGTCAGCACATTGGAGAGGTCCCGCTTAGACCAGTAGGCGATCACCCAGCGCCCACCAACGGGGCACATGAAGCCGTCACGCATTCCATACTTGAGCGCTAACTCAAATCCCCATCGGTCAACACCGATGGGTTCGAGCAATCGCATACTCTCGGTCCAGGTGAACGAGGCAAGACTGGTTCTGGCGAGGAACAGCGCCAGGGTAGAGCGCGTCCGAGCCAAGGCTGAGTATTCGTCCCACCAACCGTCGGGAGCATCCGTGTGCAGAAAGACGGATTGGCCGAGGCGCATCGCATCCCAGTCGTTGGACTTGAGGGGTAACCGTGCCGCCCCCAAGACACTCAATGACACAAACGAAGTGCTCGTCACCTGATGCAAGGTGTCGAGGACCTCCTGCGGTGTGCGCGACGTGTTCACGCTGCGGGAGTACTCAAGCAAGCCCTCTTGAAGGTCGCTGGAGCTGTTGTCTCGGCCTAAGCCTTTTACGATATGCCTGTTGTGGCCACTCAACTGCGGTGAGGGCATCACTCTCTCCTCCCACTCCGTTGACGTGAAGAGCGACAGGATGCGTCCGATGCTTGAAGTCGAACATCAGCAGAAACCCCGAAGCGCTCCTCGGCTCTATTGTGCTCGTCGAGTGCTCTTCGGGGATCAGGGAAGCTTGATGGTCTGGCCGACACCCACCTGATCGAAGCGATCCTTGAACCGTCCCATCAGGACCTTGAAACCAAGCTCACTGGTGCAGTGACCAGGGGCGACGCGCTTGATCTTCAGCGTCTCATCCAACGCTGCCGCCACTCTCTCCACTTCCTCAGGTGGTGTGACAACAAGGTGGAAACCACCCGTCACGGTATAGAGCTGCGGGTCGATCTTGGTGGCGGCGTCGAGGATCTTGTCAACGCCAGGGTGCGAGCAGCCCACAATCACCGCTAGTCCTTCGGGGGTACGGATGGCGAGCGATAGCTCGTTCATATCGCGCGACCCTGGTTTGTCGGATTGGGTGGTGAGAACGAAGAAGCCGGGGAAGACTTCCGTGGTGGCGCGAATGATCTCGAAATCGGCATCGGGCCACGGCGACCCAGTCACGAACCGCTCGGGTTGCTGGCCGCCATAGTAGCTCATGGCCAGGGGTATGCCTGGCTCGCGTTTGAGGAAGGCTGGTGGCGTCGGTCCCTTGAATTGCGCACCCTCGACGGGCGCGTAGATTTTCACGGAGGGATTGACCTGCAAGAGATGATTGAGGCCCGACGTGTGGTCGCCGTGCCGGTGGGAGATCACCACCGCGTCCAGCCGCTTGAGGTCCACCCCCAGTTCGTTGACGTTGTGCTCGAAGGTCTTGGCGTTGTTGCCGGTGTCGAACAGTATGCGCTTGTCCGCGTATTCGATCAGGGCAGCAAAGCCCCAGTCCATCTTCAAGCGCGAAGGCGGCCCGAACGCATCGTAGAGGATAGTAATGCGCTTCTCGGTTGGCGTTTGTGCCAGTACCGGGTTGGAGCACCATCAAACCGCAATGGCGCAGGTGGCGAGCAGCGGTTTGTACATGATGCCTCGCGGATGTCTTACGTTTGAGCTTGCGTCGGCAGTACGTTACTCCGGTAACGGATGAAAAGCGCGGATAGTTTGCTGAGCGCATCTAAAGTGACATTCGATAGTCCGTGGATAGTGAAATCCCCCCGGCCCCTTGTAGGTCACTGATGGCCGTTTCACCCCTCGTATCAGCGAGCGTCCAGAGTTGCGCGGCTCATCCCCAGGGTTATCACTGAGTGTCTCGCTGACGCAGAGATGGCATCCCTATCAAGTGGGTCTTGAAGGAGTGCCTCTTATGCGCAAATCCATATTTGTGGGCTTGGTCGTTGCTGGCGCGTTGAGTGCCAGTTTCTGGCTGAGTGCTCCAGCTTCGGCGGGCCGCTATTGCGGCTCTGGATACTATGGCTACTACGCGCCTACGACCGACAGTTACTGGGCTTATCGCGGTTACTCTCAACCGACATACTATTACCAACCAACGTACTACTACGACGCTGCCTACTATCGTCCCGCCGTGTGGGGTTGGCGCTCATGGGGTGAGCCACAGTGGGGCTGGCGTGGAGGTTGGGGCGGGCGGCGCTGGTAGGCCGAGACCTGGTCGGGCCAGTGACCACCACCCTGCATCTAAGCTGCGAGCATCACGTCACGCATGGTGGTGAGTAGCTCGTCTGCACCGAATGGTTTCTGCAAGAAGGCCGTGTCCTCGCGGATCGACTTCGGCAGCTCAGCCACGCCGCTCATGGCAATCACGCGCAGTCCGCGCTGATGCAGCCAGTGGATGAGATCGACAGCCAGCTCCCCGCCGAGATTGAGGTCCATGAGGACGAGGTCTGGCGTCTGCTTCCTGGTTAGCCGTTTGGCTTCGGCTGGGGTTGCCGCTGGTCCTGCTACCACCATGCCGCTGTCGGTCAGGGCAGATACGAGCGCCATGCCAACGCAGCGATTGTCTTCAACCACGAGCACATGAGCCCCGCTCAGCGAGCCGCCGCGCACATCACCGCTGCTCGATACAGGCATGAGCGAAGCTCCGACCAGCCGTCGATCATGGCGATTGCCAGACGAACGGCGTGACTGACGAGAAGCTCCCTCCCTGGCCGCTCAGTACGTAGAATTGATGACGCGCCGTAGCCTCCGTGAACTGACGGGTGCATCAAGCTGGGTCAACCGGACCTGGCTGATCTGTCGCGCGACCGATTGGACGTGCCCTCCTGACGCAGCCGCAGAGGCCATCGAGAGTGTGTCGCATCGGCCTGTTTTGACATTTTGCGGCATGTGTACCACAATATCTTTGATATCAATGGCACACATGGTGAGGATGGAGATCGGTTACGCACGGATCTCAACGGTGGAGCAGGCGGCGGGCTTCGAGGCGCAGAAACGCGACCTCGTCAATGTTGGGTGTCGCAAGGTCTTCGCCGAGCAGGTCAGCAGCGTGGCCGAGCGCCAGCAGCTCAAAGCCGCTCTCGACTATCTACGCGAGGGCGACGTTCTGATCGTCACCAAGCTGGACCGCCTCTGCCGCTCGATGCGCGACTTGATGTACATCGTGGACCGCACCGCTGCCAAAGGCGCTGGGTTGCGCATTCTCTCCATGAACCTGGACACCACCACACCGACCGGCAAGCTGATACTCAACGTGCTCGGCTCGGTGGCCGAGTGGGAGCGCGAGACGATGCTGGAGCGGCAGCGCGAGGGCATCGCCAAGGCCAAGGCAGCAGGCAAGTACAAGGGCCGTGCGAAGACAGCGATGGCGAAGGCTGACGACGTTGTGGCGCTGCTGGCAGCCGGTGTCAGTCCAACAGATGTGGTGAAGCAGCTCCGTATTTCACGCAGCAGCGTCTATCGCGTCATGCGCGAACGCAAGCTGGAGCGACGGCAGATTACCTATACACCGATGCCGATCCCCTCCGCATAGCTGGGCTTTGACCCTGTAGCTGCCCTCGGGGTTCTTTGTCAGCGTCAGATTGTGGAAGACATGCCGACAAACAGGGCGTTCCCCGATCCCCATGGCTCGGATGCATTGTCATTCTGTTCCGAGGCAAGGAGGTCAGGCCATGACCAACAGTCGGGACGAAGACGAGGAGGTGATCAGGCTTCGCCGCGTCATTATCGGCCTGAAGCAGGATAACGCGATGCTTCGGTGCATGCTGGCGGACGCCATCGCCATCGCTGATCTCGCGACCACGCCAGACATCGGGCGAGGTGACACGCGCTCAGACAACGACCTCGGGCGAAACGTAGTGAGGCTTCGAAGACATTAGCCGACGGGAGCCTCAGATAGTCAGAAATCAGTGAGGCTGGGCCACAGCCGCCAGGACGCATCAACCCAAGCAGGGTCGGTTTCGGATCGCTCTGTCTTCGTAGGAGCGTCCTCGACACGGGTCGAACTGGTCGCTGTGACCTGCTGGTGTTGAGCGTCCGAGGCTGGATGATGGGTGGCCAGGTGCAGCACGGCGAAGATGAGCACCACAGCCGAGAGAACGAGCGCGGCACGGTACATGATGCGGGCTCCAGGGTTCGAGATTGTCGAACCACGGGACACCCAGCGCCGTGAGTGCAGCGTAAGACGTGCGTGAAGCGGACTAGTCAGCTCGCCCGCGTCCTCCTCAGTGTTTTTTCAAGATCGCCTCGCCGATCCCTTTCGGCGCGGCATTCAACACACCTTCAACGCCACCGAAAGCGAAACCTTCAAGGGCACCGCAACGATTCCTCTGAGCGGTCGTCCACGGGTGATTTCGTGGGCCTGATGAGCAGTCATCGGTAAGTAGGCGGAGCCTCGTGCGGTAACACGAGACACCGGCCTGTTGTCACCTCTGGAAAGAGAGGCTCCAACACATGGCTGACTACAGTTCGGGGAAGCCAAATATGATGGCTGGGGGACTAGGATTATCGGTCAACCAATCCTTAGGTCCTTAAATGGCTGCATTTCTTGATCAATCTCGCTCTCAATGGTGTACCAGATTGGTGCACCAGTGGTGTGCAGCAGTGTCTGGCGTTGGGGGATCGCGTGGATCGAAGGTTCTTGGAGTGGCACGGCAATCAGTGGCGTGTGCAGGTCAAAGTCCCACCCATCGCGCGGCCAATCGTCGGCCGTTCCAAGCTGGTCGTTCCGCTCAAGACCGACAGCCTCGCAAACGCTAATCGCCTCAAATACGCAATAGTGGGGCAACTCAAAGATCGGATTGCCCAAGCCGTGCGCGAAGCCCAGCGCCGCACAACGAGGCAGCACGATCATCTACTGGACGAGGCGCTGTCGTGGCGGGCTGACATCGAAGCGGAGCGGGACGGTCCAGAGAAATTGGACAGTTCAGGGTTCCCAGATGAAGTCGTCTCAGGACTGCTGTACGAGCGAGCCATGGAGGTCGAAAAGACCGAAGGAGCTGAACGCGCGTCCTACTTTTACAATGTCGGGTTAGGGACAGCCACCCCGCTGACGGCCTTCACGGATGCCTGGCTCGCCGAGAGGTTGGATATGAAGCCTCGTCAAAAACTCGATTATCGAAGAGCAATTGCAAGGTTCGATGGCTGGCTAACACACCAGAAACTGCCAGCTTCAATCGAGGCGACCCCACGCAAGATTGCGGGGCAGTATGTATCTCAGGCGATGGTGGCCAAGGGGATACATTGGAAAACCGCCAACAAGGACATCTCCGCTCTGTCGGGATATTGGCGATGGCTTATCAAAAAAGGGCATGCCGAAGTAAACGTGTGGGCGCAGCAATCGCTGCCGAAGCTCAAGGTCAGGAGTGAAGCTCAGCGACCCAAGCGTCCATTTACTGACGAAGAAGTTTCGATACTGATCCACGGCATCCACCAACCGCTCCTTCGAGACGCGGTCCTTGTCGCCGCTCTGTCGGGCATGAGGACTGAAGAAATAGCGCAGCTCAGGATACGCGATTGCTCGCTAGAAGCCTTCAGCATCACACAAGCCAAGACCGCAGCGGGAGTTAGAGACGTACCCATCCATGCCGACCTACGAGAACTTGTTTCTCGCAGGATCAAAGATAAGGCCGCGACTGAATACCTGTTCCATGAATTGAGTGACCCCACAGCAGGGTCAGCTATCGAGAGAGGGCAGGGCATCACAAAGCGGTTCGTCACTTTTCGTCGCCGTCTCGGCGTCGATGAGCGAGTTGAAGGAAGCCGCCTGTCCGCCGTCAGCGCTCACCGGACAGATTGAGCTGATTGCGTAAGGGAGAGAATTGAGCTCGTCGTGGCCCCGAGGAGGGACACGATGAGACAGCGAGAAAAGCAGGCTCCGCAGAGCGCGGAGGAGACCGTCAGAGACATCCGACGAGCCACCAGGCGGCACTTCTCGGCCGAGGACAAGATCCGCATCGTCCTGGAAGGCCTGCGCGGCGAGGACAGCATCGCCGAGCTGTGCCGCAAGGAAGGCATCGCCCAGAACCTCTACTACCGCTGGTCGAAGGAGTTTCTCGAGGCCGGCAAGAAGCGGCTCGCTGGCGATACCGCGCGCGAGGCGACTTCAGACGAGGTCAAGACGCTGCGAGCCGAGGCGCGCCAGCTCAAGGAGGCGCTGGCAGAAGCCACTCTCGAGAACCGCCTGCTCAAAAAAAGCGTGATCGCGGATGGGGAGGACGGCGAATGAGGTACGCCGTATCCGAGAAGCTCGAGATCATCCGAACCGTTGAGACCTCACACCTGCCGGTCCGCAGGACGCTCGCCAAGATCGGTATCCCCAAGTCGACGTTCTATACTTGGCTCGATCGCTACGCTTCAGGCGGTCTCGATGCGCTGGAGGATCACCGGCCGAGACCGCACCGGGTCTGGAACCGCATTCCCGACGACGTGCGGGAGAGGATCGTCCAACTCGCACTCGACGAGCCCGATCGCTCCCCACGCGAGGTCGCCGTCGCGTTCACCGATCGCGAGCGTTCCTTCGTCTCGGAAGCCAGCGTCTATAGGCTTTTAAAAGCACGTGGCCTGGTCACGTCGCCGGCCTTCATCGTCATAAAGGCCGCCGACAAGTTCACCAACCCGACCACCGCCATCAACCAGCTCTGGCAGACCGACTTCACGTACCTGAAAGTCACCGGGTGGGGCTGGTTCTACCTGTCGACCGTGCTCGACGACTTCTCGCGCTACATCGTCGCCTGGAAGCTTTGCACCACGATGCGCGCCGACGATGTCACCGACACGCTCGATCTCGCCTTGCAGGCGTCAGGGCTCGATGACGCGCCGCCGGAGCGTCGGCCGCGGCTGCTCTCCGACAACGGGCCATCCTACGTCGCGAGCGATCTCTCCAGTTGGCTTGAAGGTCAGGGCATGAAGCACACGCGCGGCAAACCCTACCACCCCATGACCCAGGGCAAGATCGAGCGATGGCACCTCTCGCTGAAGAGCCGAATCCTGCTCGAAAACTACTATCTTCCCGGTGATCTCGAGCGCGCCGTCGCCGACTTCGTCGAACACTACAATCATCGGCGCTATCATGAGAGCCTGGACAATCTCACGCCAGCCAACGTCTACTTCGGCAGAGGCCCGCGCATCCTGCAACGTCGAGAGGAGATCAAACGCAAGACCATCGAGCAACGACGCCGACTACATCTGCAAACCGTAACCTGAAAACCAAATCGATGGGCCCGATGCTCTCTTAGCCCAGAAGCTCCGTTGTCCCGAAAAGCCTGACGACGGACACCTCCAACATGAGCGCCATCCCCAGCCTCTTGCCCCAGGCAGCCTTTAGTTGGGGATGTCGTTGGAGGATGGCCTTCTTGGTCGTAGCCACGCCCCACCCCGAAGGGAGCCTGGCATCGAACTGCGCTGCGCGGCTTGCTGGGTCAGCCGCGGCAGCAGCATCGTCCCCCACGCCAACACCTAGCTCCTTGGGCCAGGTGCGACGACGCGGGCCTGCGTCAAACAGGAAGCAATTCATGGCCAGCTTCACTCCGCTGCGGTAGCCCTCCAGCTCGGGGATGGCGTAGAGGTCGCCCTCGGGCGGTGTTTCTCCGAGGTGGGCGTGGGCGAGCCGCGTGAACATGGAGGAGTAATCCAGGACCACAACCGCCTCGCCATTGACGCGAATGTGTTGCCGCCTATGCCGCTGTAGGTTCTGCCAGAAACCTCCGTATAGGCGGCCTCCCTGATTGAAGGCCCATTGCCTTGAGGCCCCTGAGGGTTCCTCAACGGAGACAAACCGCCGTCTGAGGGTCCTGTCGAAGGGATCAACGCGAGGCTCGATCCCGTCCTCGATGAAGCCGATGTCGGCTGTCGCCAGATAGGCATTGATGTGCTGGACATCGCTTCGGAGCGCATCCGTGGCTGTGCAGTCCGCGTAGTTGATGGTTTCACGCGAACGCACCCGCTCGCCTGAAGCCAGAAACCCAGTCGAGTTGTGCGACAGGATGACGACCTCCTCGGTTTCATCCCGACCAAAGTCGCTCAACTCAACACACGCTTCGCGCACTTTGCCGACAAACCACGCGGACGGCATCATCGAGGTGACCTCTCCCCTGATCGCCTGGGGTCGCCAGGACTGCAGGAAGTCAGTCGCCTCCATCATGTCGAGGAGTGGTGACAGCGCCTTGCCTAGCACGGGACTGTCATAGCGTGTGCGCCCCTTGCTGCCATGCCCCCGCTTGACGGCGATGCGACCGCCGAGTGGTGGCATCAGGACGGTGTAAGCCAGGTTGCAGACGACGGCCTCGACACGGCGCACGTGATGCTCCTGATCGGCGGCTCGCCTAGCCCGCACACGGACTGCGCAGTACTCCTCATGATGATCGAGGAAGTGGATGGTGGCTTGGACCAGAGACCGCAGCCGCTCGCCCTTGGCCACCTTCCAGGGATCGAACCATGAATAGCGGACAGGCTGCGACGGACGCGGCCCCTTTGGCTTCGAGCGGGCCATCCGAGCCCTGAACTGAGCGGCATCGGTATCGACGTAGCCCATCACTTCCCCCCTCACACCAAATCCGCCAACGCCACCTGGAGCTGTTCGCGCTCGTTCACCTTCCGCTCCGCCTCCTCTCGCTCCAGCCTGGCTATGTGTTGGCCACCGATGCCCAGCAACTGCGCCAGCCACTGCCCCAGCAACCGCATGGTGTCGGGTGTCATCTCGCGGTAGACGCGCTTGACCCGCCCAGTGGCGTGGATGTAGCGCTCGCCGTAGTTCACGTCCGTGAGCCCCCGAACACGCCGTGCGAGCTGTATCCAGAACGCCCGATCCGAACGGAAGCGCCTCGACTTCGAACTCCTGCATCACCACCATCGCGGCCACTACCTCGACAATCGCTCGGGGCTCCACATCGGCGGCCAGCTTGCGGACTTCTTGGGCGGCCTTACGCTCCGCTCGGAAGCCCGCCACGCCCCTCTCAAACTTCGCCTCAATGCCCCTGGCGTGATCCACGAGCCCCCGCCAGCGCTCCTCTAAGGCCGTCCAAGCGAGGCTGTGAGGGTTCTTGCGAATGCGGGCTCGAACGATCTTGAGGTAGGGCTTGAGGTGGGCCTGAGAGACGCCCTTCTGATCAGGTGCGCCGTGGCGGCGATGGTTGGCTTTATGGGGTGAGCAGTAGGCGGCAAAGGAGGAGGCTGCTGGAGAGTAGCAGCCTGGTACGCGACATTGACGCTTCAATTGGACCTCAGAGGTTAGTGGCCGTCCCCTAGAGGACAGACGCGGTTTCTATTTTGCGAGTGGGTGCAGGTGAACGGATTAGCGCTTGGGCGAGTGCCCCGTCAGATCGGACACGATTTCGTCGATCAATCGCCGTCCCCCTGGCGTCAACGTCAGTAGCCGTTCTCGCCGATCCTCGGGGTTGATGGTGAGTTCGACCAGGTTCAGGCCGCGCACACCGCGCATCCCGAAGTTGGAGAGGACTGCCAGTGTACGCGAGGCGACGCTGTCGTTCGCGCCAAGCGCCTCGTACAGGGCGCGTTGGGTGACGCCAGGGTTCTCCGCGATATGCAGCAGGATCATGGCCTGCTGGACAGTCATGTCCGAGTGGCAGCGGCGTAGGTGGGCGAGAGCCTTGACCATGCGGCCAGATACAGTTCTGCGGTGCTTGTCTTCATGAGGCATTGGTCCTTTCTCCTGTCTCTACAACTATACATATACGTGGATAGTCCACTAAAGTCAAATATCCTGTCAACGCAGGCAAGTGGACGTGGTTCAGGAGTGAGCGGAGCGCTGAGCAGGCAGTAGCGCACAAGGAGCAGAAGCTCGATCAAGAGCAGAACGGTTTCCTGAAGTACACCCTCGGGCAGGGCTACACGCTCAGCGGCAGTTCGCCTCGAAGATCATGCGAAAGGTCAGATGAGGGTGTTGGCGACGGCCACGAACACATCACCCGCCGTGATGCGCAGAGCCCATCGTCCATTCGGCTTCTTCACCCATTGCCCGATGCTGACGCTGTAGCCTTCAGCATTCTCGACCTCAACAAGGCGAGGCATCTGGATGGCTGGTGGGCCATCAAACACGATGTCGATGTAGTCCCAGGTTCTCTGCTGGTCGTCTGCCATCGCGTCGATCCTCTCGCCGACACGGTGCGAGTGAGAGCAAGGTCATCGACCCATCCTCACGCCTATCCATCATTCCACTAACAGGACCCATAAGGATACCTGTGGGGAACCCCGAACGTAACGTCAGGGGAACCTGGTACTGCACCGTCCATCGGCAGAACCCAGCGCCCATCTGTCGTCCTTGCCCCCAAACACAACGCTAGTTCTCTCCAACGCATCAAACGAAGAAGGCCCGCCCAACGAAGGGCGAGCCTTTCTCAGTCACGTTCCGTGGAGCTGTACGACGTTATCGCTCGTATGGCGCTTGCCGACAACGTCTGGAGCGCAGCGCCTGTCCCTGGCTGCTACTGGCCGCCTGTCGCACGAGCCCTGGCCACTTTCCGACTGCTCATCAGGCCCACGGCATCACCCGTGGACGACCGCTCACAGGGACCGTTGCGGTGCACTTGAAGGTTTCGCTCTCGGTAGCTTGATGGTGTGTTGAAACCCGCGCCGAAGGGATCGGCGAGGCGATCTTAGAAAATCAAAGAAGGGCGCGGGCGAGCTGAATTGCCCCGCTTCGCACACGTCACTCACGGCTAGGGCGTTCGACAACCCGAACCTGGAGCCCGCCGCCTAAATAGGTCAGCGCGGTGTTTTTTCGGTATTTGCCCCGATAGCTAGCGGACGATGTCTGTGCGACGAAGGTCAGTGAGTGAGAAGTTTGGGCGTGACCCCACTCTCCCGCTTCAGCCAAGGTCGTCGGAGAGCCATCACAGTACCTCCTCAGTCTTCTCACTCGCCTTTTGGATACTTTCCCTCCTGTGACGGAAGATGATCTGGGCCGAGGCGCTCGCCTACACAATTGTAAGCGAGCGCTGTGGTCAGAGGCCGAACTGCATGGTGCTGTGGCCCAGCCTCACCGACTGATGCTCCTATCGGCTAATGCCTTCGGAGCCTCACGACGTTTGGCCCGAGGTCATTGTCGTTGTCAGAGC
The DNA here is from genome assembly GCA_963806735.1 of uncultured Alphaproteobacteria bacterium. GTDB lineage: Bacteria > Pseudomonadota > Alphaproteobacteria > Rhizobiales > Hyphomicrobiaceae > CADEFX01. The sequence continues at coordinate 45,169 of CAWEBE010000054.1, forward strand.
GCGTGTCGTCTTGCCCCATGTCTGGCGTGGTCGCGAGGTCAGCGATGGCGATGGCGTCCGCCAGCATGCATCGAAGCATCGCATTATCCTCCTTCAAGCCGATAATGACGCGGCGAAGCCTGCTCACCTCCTCGTCTTTGCCCCAAGTCCTGGTCATGTCCTGACCTCCTTGTCTCGAAACAGAATGACATCCATCCAGGCCATGGGGATCGGGGAACGCCCTGTTTGTCGTCACGTCCTCCACACTCTGACGCTGACAAAGAACCCCGAGGGCAGCTACAGGGTCAAAGCCCAGCTATGCGGAGGGGATCGGCATCGGTGTGTAGGTAATCTGCCGTCGCTCCAGCTTGCGTTCGCGCATGACGCGATAGACGCTGCTGCGTGAAATACGGAGCTGCTTCACCACCTCGGTTGGACTGACACCGGCTGCCAGCAGCGCCACAACGTCGTCAGCCTTCGCCATCGCTGTCTTCGCACGGCCCTTGTACTTGCCTGCTGCCTTGGCCTTGGCGATGCCCTCGCGCTGCCGCTCCAGCATCGTCTCGCGCTCCCACTCGGCCACCGAGCCGAGCACATTGAGCATCAGCTTGCCCGTCGGTGTGGTGGTGTCCAGGTTCATGGAGAGAATGCGCAGCCCAGCGCCTTTGGCAGCGGTGCGATCCACGATGTGCATCAAGTCGCGCATCGAGCGGCAGAGGCGGTCCAGCTTGGTGCAGATCAGCACGTCACCATCGCGTAGGTAGTCAAGAGCGGCGTCTAGCTGTTGACGCTCGGCGATGCTGCTGACCTGCTCGGCGAAGACCTTTGTGCACCCAGCTTTGGCGAGGTCGCGCTTCTGCGCCTCAAAGCCCGCAGCCTGCTCCACCGTTGAAGTCCGTGCGTAGCCGATCTCCATTCCCACCCTCGTGTGCCATTGGTCACTTAAATACTGTGACACACACGCCGCATAATGTCAAAATTAGCCCGTGCGGCACACCGTGAGTCACCTCACGACACGAGTCACTAGACCAGGCACACGCGCCCAATCGGTCGTGCGACAGATCAGCCAGGTCGGTTGATCAGAGCGGTGTATCCCTCAGTTCTTACCTGCTGCGTCATCAGATCTTACCTGCTGCGTCATCAGAGTGTCACGAGCAGTCCCCATACATGCAGCCAGGGGGTTCTCCTCATTGTTTGTGCCGTTTGCGGTGGCCCAACGCCATCCGAGACAGGCACCAGTTGGAGCCTCTCATGCCTGTGTCGAGCTGGAATGGTTTGGAGGAAGGGGCGCTACAGGGCGTCCGTGTGCTTGTCGTCGAGGACAATGGTCAGGTGGCCGCAGCGTTGGCGTCGGTGCTGATCGATACGGGCATGACTGTGACGGGACCCGCCGCCACATCGCACGAAGCTGAGCGGCTGACAATTGCGCAGAGCCCAGAGCTTGCGCTGGTGGACCTCAATCTCGGCGGCGAGCAAGCAGTCGGCCTCATCAAGTGGCTGCTTCAGCGCAAGCTCCGCGTCATCGTCATGAGCGGCATGGCCATCCTGCCAAAGATGATCAGCAACGATGCTGCGTTCCTGCAAAAGCCGTTCGGCACGGACGAACTTTTTGCCGCCATGCGCCAGGAGATGCTTGCCGCCGCGTGAGGCTGCAACAGCAGACCACCACACGCTCATTGCAAGTCTTCTTAGGCAGACAGCATCAGCCTACCAACGCCGCCCCCAACCGCCACGCCAGCCCCAATGCCGGCCGCCCCAGCCGCCACGCCAACCCCAATGTCGGCCGCGCCAGCCCCAGTGCCGCCCGCCCCACGAGCGCCATCCCCACACCCGTGGACGATAGAAGGAAGCACCGTAGAACGCGGGTCGATAAGCCCATCGGGAGGGCGCGTAGCTGTAGGCACGAGGCGCATAATATCCGTAGGAACGGCAGCCGCAGTTGTTCCAGCCAGCGGACGCAGGAGCCGCCATGATGACGCTGGCCAAGATCGCCCCCGCAGTTGCCATACCAATGAGTTTTTGTTTGTGCATCGGAGCACTCCTTCGATCCCGGCTGAATAGGAATGCCACCGCTGCGGCAGAGAGACACTCAGGGATTACCCTGGGGTTGGGCCGCGCAACTCTGGAGGCTTGGCGTTGATCCAGTGGCTCGGCCACCCGCCCGCAGTCGCGGCACAGGCACAGTCTTCGAGGGGGTACGGGGGGATTTCAGCGCTCGCTGACTGTCAAATACCGCTTTGGATATGCGCAGCAAACTATCCGCGCTTTTCATCCGTTACCGGAGTTAACCAACGTCATGCGCGTGAAGGCGATGCGTGTTCTCCCTGCTCAGCTCAAGTTTCAACCCGATGCGAAGTGGGGGGTGTGCTGATGGGCGCTGGTCAAGGCATGCTTTTACATTGGCTCGATGAGCCTCGCATGGCGTGCCTGTCCATGACCCGCATCCTGATCGCCGACGACCATGACGTGGTTCGCTCGGGTATTCGACGCATCATCGAGGATCAACCTGGGTGGAGCGTTGTCGCTGAAGCGACGGACGGCAAAGACGCCATCGCCAAGGCCATTGCCACCAAGCCCGACGTGGCCATCCTCGACTATAGACTGCCCCTGATCGACGGCATCGAAGCCACACGCCAAATCCGTCGGCATGTGCCAAAGGTCGAGGTTCTCATCTTCACGATGCACGACGACGAAGAGCTTTTGCGCGAATTGTTGGTGGCTGGAGCGCGTGGCTATGTGCTGAAGTCAGATGCGGGGCAGCATTTGATTTCTGCCGTCCAGTCGCTGTCGGAACACAAGCCCTTCTTCACGGACAGGGCGTCGCAGGTCCTGCTGGACATCTTCCTGACCAAGGCGGGCCAGGGCAAGCCGACCCTGACTGGCCGCGAGCAAGTTGTGGTTCAGTTGGTCGCCGAGGGCCACACCAACAAAGAGATTGCCGGAGTTCTCGGTATCAGCATCAAAACTGTCGAGACGCACCGCGCCGCCGTCATGCACAAGCTCACCCTCACCTCCTCGGCGGCATTGGTGCGCTACGCCGTGCGCAACAAATTGGTGCAGGCATAAGAGACCGCAGTGAGGGCCATCGCCGACGCGCCAACTCATCGGCTCCCGCGCGGCAGCGAGCGGGTGGAACGACATACTCAGCCAAGCCACAATGCGCGAGTGCGTCAGCATCAAGTTAGACGGGCCCACCATTAACCCAAGGCCACGCCACTTCTCCCCGCATTTGATTTGATGGTCTAAGTCTGGTGCCACGGGCCTCCGATTGGTCCCAGTGCGTCCAATTTCGTGACCTTGGCATGACCCGCATCTTGATTGCTGATGACCACGCCGTGGTGCGCTCAGGTGTGCGGCGCATCCTTGAGGGCCAGCGCAACTGGAGTGTTGTCGCTGAAGCGGCGAACGGCAAAGAAGCCATCGCCGAGGCCATAGCCACCAACCCCGACATAGCCATTCTCGATCACTCGTTGCCACTCATCGACGGCATCGAAGTCACGCGGCAAATCCGACAGCGTGTGCCAAACGTCGAGGTCCTCATCTTCACGATGTACGACAACGAAACCCTGCTGCGCGATATGGTGAAGGCGGGAGCGCGTGGTTATGTGCTGAAGTCAGACGCCCAGCAGCACTTGATTTCGGCCGTCCGGTCGCTGGCGGACCACAAGCCCTACTTCGCCAGCCAGGTTTGCGAGGACGTGCCGGAAACATCGCGCACGGATCGGCGACAGTTCGATCAGCCCCTGACCGGCCGCGAGCAGACGATCATTCGGTTGGTGGCCGAGGGCCACAGCAACAAGCAGATCGCGCAGCTACTCAATATCAGCGTCAAGACGGTCGAGACCCATCGAGCCTCGATCATGCGCAAGCTTGGCCTGGGCTCCATGGCCGCATTGGTGCGCTATGCCGTCCGCAACAAGTTGATCGATGCTTGAGTTGCGAGCTGGTTGCACCTCAACCTCGGGAATGGGGAGGCAGAAGGCACCCTAGCCTTGGCTGGGAAGGGTACCTTCAGGGCATGCAATCCCTTGGGGGGTCCGTTGCATGCCTTCCCCCACGTAACAACGGCCGACACGTTGTTTTATTCGACGCTGTCGCACGATCAATCATGGGGCGCTGAAAACGTAGCCACTGCGTGGCCTTCATTTCGCGCCGTCCACTCAAAGAGAGGCGGCAGTGCAACAGGTGCGCCTCAAGCTATCGTCCGATAACTGAGCTGTGGACAACGTGGATACACACGTCGTGTCGTGGACTATACAAGTCGTGTGTGGGACGGCGTCGTTCCAACCACTCCTCGGAGCTACGTCATGAGGCACCTCGTTGGCCACGGGGTGCCTCGCTTCATTTGGGCTCCGTAACAAACGGGCTTTTCGATAAATTCGCTGCTGCTCGGCAAAGGAGTGCAAAGGCCAGTCGTGGTAGCCGAGGTGATGCCACGCGCTCGCCAGCTTCTCGATCAGGCCGCCCTCGACCCCACCGTCGTCCAGATGATGGGCGAGGTGTTGGACGCGGCTTGGCATCGGATCAAGCCAGCATTTCGGGACAAGCCGCAGGCCATCATAGACTGTGCACGGCTCATACTGGCCCGCACCATCTTGCACCTCGTCAAGGAAGGTCTGGTGCACCCAGGGATATTGAAAGACGAGGCGATCCTGGCGGTACGCGACAGATACCCGGCCTACACTGCGAGCGGGGCGGCGGACTGACGTGTAAGCCACGCTGATTGTTCAGCTTGGACCTAGATCGTCCTGAATGAAACTGACGAACAGTCCGAGCGTGTCGAGGACCACTGGCAAAATCGCAAGAGCAACGATGAGGCTGTACGGTTCCATGACCCCTCCAGTCCAACGTGAGTGGGACGCCCTGCGTGTGCGGGCTGCAAGAGGTACGCGCTCAGGCACTTCAGTGCTCCGCCCGGCGCGACCTCATTGGAAAGGATCGTGCCCTGACCAGTTAGGCCGGGCAGCCCAATCGTGACTGGATCGTGCCCTGACGGAAGGGCCGGGCAGCCCAATCTGGCAGTGGTGGCAGCGCTGCACAGGAGCAATGCTCGAAGCCACGGCGCGAGAGATGTGAACGCGCCGGGCGGGTACGTATCCGTGCTTTGGGGGAGAATTGTGGTCAGTCACAACCCTGCGACATCATCTACTCACTGCATCAATGCTCAGCCGCTCCAACTCGCAATTGAGTGCATCCATCAGCGCATCACTCCGCCGCTTGGTCGCTAGCGCGTTTGCTTCCCGAATGTGGCTCAGCAGATGAGCTTGCGCATCCTGCGCGGCTCTCCAGCGTTCCATGAAGCTCGCCCAATGATCCCAGTAGAGATCGTGATGGTCACCCCTGAGCCAACGCCGCACGGTGTTCGGCGCTGCGCCGATGATGCGGGCCATTGCCGTCACGGTGAGCGGCTGGTGTGGAGCCTTACTGGTGATGTGCCGACCGGCAGAGAGGAAGGCCGCAAGCGCGGCCCTCCTTTCACGCAACAACCTGACGCTAGACACTGACTGTCTTGCGCCCAAATCCAGTCGCCCATTTGCCCGCACCCCATTCCTCGATGCCTTCCTCCTCCAAAGCCTCGACGAAGTGGTGATGCTGACGGATGCGGCGCTTGAAGTCCTTCGTCTCCTTCCAGCCAAGATGTGCGGTCACTTCGCGGAACGACACCGTTGGACGCACTGCAAGTTGCTCGATGATAAACTCCAAGGCGTCCTTCACCTTTCCCCTCAAGGCTCGTTTGAGGCCCTTCCAGCGGCTGATGCGGGCTCCTGGAAGATGCGCGGCAGCTCCTCAGGGATGCCCGACTTCGCGCTGGCGATGATGTAGGCACGAGTGGGCGGACACCGATCACCGATGCAACGCCTCACAGCGCCTCGACAGAGGGCCTGCAGGATGAGGTGCCGATGCTCGCCAAGCGCGACGCTGCGGACCTTGCCATCTTCATACGCCCCTTGGGACGCAGGGACGACCTGACGCCAATCGACCAAGCGCCTCGTAGTAGGAGGGACGATAGAACAGCGTCCCAGCCAGGATGATGTTGGGCACGTTCGCGTAGTCGTTGGTGGCATCGTGAGCGCCCCAATGCAGGAAGTGCACCGTGGGACCGTTGGTCCGCAGCAGTGATCGCACCGCCTCCTCGAAGTCCATATTCACGCCAGTCTTGTGACCAATCACCAGCCACTCCTCGTTTGGCCGCGTCGCGATGGTCGATGCAATAAGCTCGACGAGAGCTTCACCATCCTGGCGAAAGGCTGCTTTGCCTCCTCCCCTCTGCATGACATGGATGCTCAGATCGTCGTAGCGCTTGGTGGCAGACGGCAACTCTTTGATCCCACCGCGATGCTCCTTCCAACAGCGATACACCGTCCGCACTCGTGCCGAGGCATCCAGCACCAGCAGCGGCTTGATGTCCTCGGGGAGCGTGTCGCGGTAGTCCAGCATCGTGTTGCCATAGGCTCCATCGCGGCGGACGGTGATGTGCTTTCCGAATAAGAACCAGAGCATCTCCATGGCTTGTGCTTGTTCGGGATGACCGCCTTGAACGAGGCGAAGCGCGTCGTTGAGATCAACACCGTGCGTCTCTGCGACATCGGGAAGACACATGGTGGTCCCTGAGGCTGCCCCACCGAGACTGATGAACAGGTGCTCAATGTCGTCGGCAAGGCCAGGGTATTGAGCACGTAGCGGCATGAACAAGAAGCCGAGTGCATCACGAGACACTGTGAGGGTCTGCCCATGAAGAATGGCCTCATCCCACACCCGCACCTGCCTTGGCTCACCGCCGTAGTGCAGGGCGGCCACCTCGGCGAAGTTGCGGCCCTGGCATCGTTTCTCGATCATGCTGTGGGTAGTGAACAGGATGCGAGCATGTTGCGCAGTGCGGCAGCCCAGCGCGTTCAGCTCCTTGTTGGAGGTGAGGACTGCGAAGTCGCTTGGGCTGAGGCCAGCCTCCGCCACCATCGTTGCAATCTGAGTTAGCCGTCCGACGCAGACGACAACGCCAACGTGTTGATGTCGGTTGGATGCCAGCAGGGCCTTGAGAAAGCAGATCACAGCAACCCCTGGATCGAGGCTGGAGAGGTGGATTGCTGGGGAGCAGTCCCCCTCGGCCATCTGTTGCAGGGTGACTGCGACCGCAGCCAGCGCCTGCCACATCTCCTCTGAGGGGGCATGACCGCGCTCCCTGAAGGTGGCTCGCAGGGCATCGACGGTCAGGTCAGCGAGAGCGTGGCAAGGATCAACGCCACAAGGGGGGACAATCTCGTAAGGAAGGCTCTTCTTACATGTTTGTCCCCCTCTGAGGGTGGGGACAGCGGCTGATGAGGAGCCGAGGTAGTCGTAGTCGCTGGTGAGGTGGTTCTGATTGTGGTTTTCCATTGTTCGAGGGTTGGAAAAGCCTCCCGAAGTCGACCCGTCTCGAGCAGCGGTCAGACGACCACTACGGGGGGATTGGAAGGCTAGTTTGGTTTGGGGGATTGGCTTGAAACTGGACTTCGGGGCCACGTCACGCAACCAATCCCCCGCAGACAGACAATTCGCTGTTTTTTCATGGGGTTGGAGCGGCACTCGGCAGCGAGCGTTAGCGAGTGATAGTCACCAGACGTGGAAATACTAGTTTCTAATAACTTGGAAAAGGCAGTTTCTAATAAATGTGAAATGTGTGGGGTCGTCGATTAAAATAAAGGCTTCTAGCCTTTCCGGGCAACCTATCTCCAGGAGGAGGGGGCGAGAGACGAGTACTGCAGCCTGTCGGCGGTGGTGATGCTTGGGGGCAGCCGCGCCGCCACCAGAGAGCAAACAAGTCCCTCACACCCCCACCATCCTCCCCTTGGAGGCCGTGCGAGATGGTCCTGATCGGCTTCCGAGAAGGGCCATGAAGATCGTCCGTGATCAGTACATCCCTTTCATTGCCCCCTCATCCCCACTTCGGGGGAGACCTCAGAGCAGACCCGCTAAGTGGTTTTCGCTCGGGCGGGAGCAAGCGCCTAGTTCCGACCACACTGATCATGCAGCGTCACAGCTCCGTCGTGGGTCTCCCTGCGACCCCATCCCGAAAGTTTGCCAGCTCTTTTTCCCGTCATGCGTCAGCCCACGCCATCAGGACGCGACTATCAGCCCGATCCCTTCGAGCTTCAGATCGGCTCGATGGTCGTCTTCCACCGCGCTGCGCTGCTGCCTCATGATCGAGCCACGCATGACGCACTAACCCAGGTGGCGAACGACTACCTCTGGTATGGCCAGTACCTTGAGAAGCTGACGGGCGCGGAACCGCCGTGGGACGCCAGCGCCTGCAACGACGTGACACCCCCATTGCAATTCCTGGAGACCGAGGACTGGGTCGCGTACACGCAGTTGGTAGCCAAGCCTTCACTTGGTGGGGTTCACCGTCACTTCCGCCTCTTATGTCACCGCGACGTGGACAAGGGTCGCTTTCGCCCACACCGGTCATGGCTCACGCAGACGCCGCGGTCGAACTGGTCCAACGTCCCGACAAACGCTGGCAAGTTCTCCATGCTGAAGTGAAGCAAGCGCGTCGGCGACAAGGCATCGCCACGCTCCTGTACGACCGCATCGAGACCCTCCTCGACACCAAGCTCAGGCCCTCGGGCTGGTTGTCTGACGACGCCTACCAGTTCTGGCAGAGGCGCAACCCAGAGTTCGTGCAAGGGCACTGCAAGCACCCGCACCTGCCAAGTCTGTGGGTCAGCCCGAAGCAGCTCCTCAACCTATTGGCCGTTGCCCGCGCCAAGTGGATGCGGGATGCGGAAGGCGGGCTTCCGAACTAAACGGTGGGTTTGATCAGCTCGTTCGTATGAGAGACGTATTGCTGCTACGACAATCGACGTAGCTATGGGCGATCCTGGCGATCCTAGAGGACATCTGCACATCTCCGCATTTGCACTAGCCGGGATCGGATAGGACGTGATTGGATTTTCCTTTCGGGGAGTAACGACGTGCGGGGCATTGGAAGGTCCGCTGCGTACTCGCGGATCGCCTCTCGTTACTCCCCACAGGATTTCGTTTGAAGGCTAACGCACCTGGCGCAAACCTCCTTGGTGCTCTGGCTACGTAAGGCCCCCTTCCAGGCTCTACCCTCAGGATCACCTCCCACCCGTTTCAGGTGATCCCACAGCTATTCTGCTGCGTCTCCATGAGCGAGTATGGCGATTGGGTGCAGGTAGAAATGACGGCTCGCCCGTACTCACCGTCTTGCTCCATGGGTGTGCCTCCCCGTCGAGCGATGGATAAGCGGGGTTAGGGCGAAAGAGGACCTCGCCGCCCTGTCTTCACCCACTACGGCTGCATATTTTGCCCCGCATCAGACTTGGGAGGCGCGCCTCTCTGAAGTCCGCCCCAAGGTGGGCAGAGCACTCATCGGGCATTCCTGTGAATGCCGTCTGGGGCCCCTACGCTTCGCCTGAAATCAACAGGGGATGGGTATGCCTGGACTTCGGTTCGCACTGATAACAAACATGGCCTTCAAGGCCACCGAGAATGCCGTCATCGTTCGTGGCCAAAGCAGCAAGGGAGAGGTCATTGAGGCTGAGTTTCCCCTTGATGCCTTTGCGCGATTGTCGGCGCAAAGTTTGCGAGCCGCCCTCGTTCAGGATCGTCTTGCGGCAGGCGAACGCAAAGACAACGGTGCGTGGGCGCAGATCGTCCCCGTTGGTGTTCGCACGGCTGACATTGGTTGGCTGGACATGGAAACACCGCCAACGGTCGCACTGGTCTTCGATAGAGGACAGCCGACTGAACTCTCGTTTCGACTGACGGATGCGATGGCGGAGAATGTTGGTCGGCGACTGATCTCAGCCAGCGAGCGCTCCACAAAGACCTCAAGTCCACCATCGAACTAGCGTCTGTGACGAGCGAGGTATCAGGATCACCCTCCATCCATTTCAGGTGATCCCACAGCTATCTTCACGGCCTCAATGGGTCAGAGTGGTGAGTGGGTGAAGATGGTGCGAACGGCCTACTCACTCGCTCAGCTCAGTTTATTTGCTCCATGGTCCGCTCGACCACCGTGGTGCAGGTGTTGGACAGCGGGGTAGGGCGAGGGTGGTAGGTCATCTCAGCACCTGTCTTCACCCGCTCACTACCGCCGTATCGTCTGTCCCTGCTCACTTGGGAGGGCTCGCACCAGAGCAACGTAGCGAAGAGAGGACACGACAGTTAACATATCTTGGAGCATGGGGCCTACTTCTCCCCCTGTGCGTTTGTCTCCTTCTTCGCTATGTACGAGCCTTCCCGTTCTTGTCAGGGCTGTGAAGCGCTTGGTTCACGAACTTGACGCAAGGTCATGAGGCCAGCGTCAGCGGTTATTGGCTCCACAACAAACTCCGCCCACTCGATGCGGACAATTGCAGTGGCGAGCACTGCAAGCGGAAGGCCCTTCTGATAGACGCGCTCATCAACGGACTTTCCTTCGTGTCCGAGCAGCTCGTTGCGTATGTCCAGCGAAACGTCGGCGGCTGCAAGCTTGGTAGCCACGCTGCCTCGGAACGCATGGTAGTCAAGGCCCTTCTCGTAAAGGCCAATATCCTTGCGATACCGCGTCCACCATTTCGTGAAGAAATATCCAAGCTTCCCATCAGGCCCACCGGGTCTTAGCTGGGGGAATACTTGATCGTCTGGCTTTGCCGCCGCTGTCTCGACGTACTCAAGAAATCCGAGCTGCTGCACTCGGGGGTGCACCGGGACACGTCGCTTCGATTGAGCGTCCTTCACTTGCTTGGTGTCATCATCGTTGATGTCGAGGTACCAGATACCGTCCTCACATCTGACATCGCCACGCCTTAGCTGTGCAAACTCCTCCAGCCGATTGCCATGAAACAGCGCGAGGATCGGCAGCCAATACTTCTCGTCCTTGATGATATGTGGGCCTGGTGCCGAACGCCTGCTTTCGGACAAGCAACCCGTCCAGACAGGAGAAGCGAACAGCCTTCGCAAGGCCTCGCCCTCCCACATCCGCCGCTTGTCTCTAGCGCGACCCTTGTTGGGAAACTCGAACCCGTGGGCAGGGTTTTCACCCGTGTATTCGCCGCGCCGCTTCAGGTACGAGAACAAGCGGCCCAGCGCTGAAAAGTGGCGCTTAACGGTCTTCATAGTGAGCCGTGGATGATCAGCGTCCTTAGTACTCTCGACTATCTCGCTGAGAGGGCGACCAGACCAATTCCTGCGCTTCGAGTACAGTGCGGGAAGGCCGCGCAATAGATCATAGAACTTGGCCAGGTCTTTGCGCTGGTACTCGGCGACGGGCCTATCACCGCAGCACTCTAAGAACATGCGGTACGTTGCGGTGCTTTGCGCGAGCGTCTGACCGCGCCAACCCTCGTCCTTTTCCATCATCGCTAGGAAATTCGGTAGAACGGCAGAGAGCAAAGGACCTACGGGAGCTGACGTGTCTACGCACGTCTGAACATCCCTGTTCGTCTCGAACGTGTCGGCAATCGGAGGAAACTCTCCGAGCGTGCGCCGTCGCACGGTCTCCCACTTCTCTACACGAGCCCGAAGAATGCCCAGCGCGAGCGCCCCACGCAATTCGAGTGGGACCGAATGTGCCTGCATCAGCTCGTCAATCAGCGGTCCCTGGTAATCGTACAGCCGGTTGGCCAGCTCAGTCCTCGCACTTTGTAGCTCGGCATCTACGAACGCAAGATCGACTGAGGCGACAGTCTCGCTCTCGTCATAGATGTTGCCGTAGATGGGACGGCCGTTGGCTTGTGCCCGTTGCCAAAGATCGAAATCGAGGACACGCTTGAGATACTCTCGGACAACGCGAGGAACATCCGCCTCGCCAATGCTCTTCTGCACGAACGCTACTACCTTATCGAAGTGCTTGTTCAGCTCGATGGCCGCCCCTTCGGCTGCCCGATAAACACGGGTGCACAGTGACAGGGCGACTTCTCCAGATAGCCCGGATGGAAGGCGGCGGCGATAGTAGTAGATGCCGCGCTTCCTCGTGATGTGGGAGCATTGTGGGAGCATTGACGCAATTTCTCCGGCTGCACGGGTCAGCCGCGTCGAAGACTGTCAATGCGTTCAGGGACTTAGAGGTGTGTTGGCTGGGGGACTAGGATTTGAACCTAGACAGGCAGAGTCAGAGTTTGCAGTCCTACCATTAGACGATCCCCCAAGACCGTCTCCTGCGCAGCGAGCGCAGGAGATCGATTGGGCACGGGCTATTTAGCAACCACACGAGGGCTCCGCAAGGCCACCTGACCACCGTAGTTTGAGGCTTGACCTTCACTCCTGAAATGCCTTTTCGCGCACGTTCTTCACCGCGGGCAGAACGACGATCAGCAAAAGGAAGGCGGCCAGCAGCAGCAAGGCCAGGCTCAGCGGACGCGTGAAGAATACCGTGGCATCGCCATGCGCCAGCAAGAGCGCGCGCCGCAGGTTCTCCTCCATCATCGGGCCGAGGATGAAACCCAGCAGCAGCGGCGCCGGCTCACAACCGACCTTCAGAAAGAAATAGCCGATGAGGCCGAACAGTGCGGTCAGGCCGACCTCGAACATGCTGTTGTTGAGACTGTAGACCCCGATGCAGCAGAACAGCATGATGGCGGGGAAGAGCATGCGGTAGGGCAAGGCGAGCAGCCGTACCCAGATGCCGATCATCGGCAGGTTGATGACGACCAGCATCAGGTTGCCGATCCACATCGACGCGACGAGACCCCAGAACAGGTCCGGCTGCTTGAGCATCACCTGCGGCCCCGGCTGAATGCCGTGGATCATCATCGCGCCGATCATTAGCGCCATCACTGGGTTAGGTGGAATGCCCAACGTCAGCAGCGGAATGAAGGAGGTCTGCGCTCCCGCATTGTTGGCGGACTCGGGGGCCGCGACACCTTCGATCGCACCGCGTCCGAACTGCTCGGGGTGGCGCGAGATCTTCTTCTCCAGCGTGTAGGCGGAGAACGCCGACAGCAGCGCGCCGCCACCAGGTAGCACACCGAGAATGGAGCCCACGCCCGTGCCGCGAACAATGGCCGGAAGCGCACGCTTGAAATCGGCCCAGGTCGGCATCAGTCCAGTGATCGGCTGCGTCAGAACCGTGCGATCCTCGCGCCGGGATATCGTGTGAATGATCTCTGCCAGACCGAACAGACCGAGCGCGATGGGCACGAAACCGATGCCGTCGGACAATTCCGGCATGCCGAATGTGAACCGCTGCTTGCCGGTGTTGACGTCGGTTCCCACGAGGCCAAGGAAGAGGCCAACGAAGATCATGGCCACCGCCTTGATGATGCTGCCCTGCGCCAGTACCACAGCAGCGATGAGGCCGAAGACCATGAGCGAGAAGTATTCGGCGGCGCCAAAGCTCTGCGCCACCTTGGTCAGCGGCTGCGCGAACACGGCAACGAGCACGGTGGCGAACGTGCCCGCAATGAACGACCCGATAGCGGCAATAGCCAGCGCGGCGCCAGCGCGACCCTGGCGCGCCATCTGATAGCCGTCGAGACAGGTAACGACGGAGGAGCTCTCACCCGGCATGTTGACGAGAATGGCCGTGGTCGAGCCGCCGTACTGGGCGCCGTAATAGATGCCGGCCAGCATGATCAGCGCCGATACCGGCTCCAAGGTGAACGTGAAGGGCAGCAGCATGGCGATGGTGGGGACCGGGCCGATGCCGGGCAGCACACCGATGAGCGTTCCCAGAATGACACCCATCAGGCAGAACGCGACGTTCTGTAACGACATGGCGACGCCGAAGCCATGCGCGAGGTTGGCAAAGAGATCCATGTCAGTAGACCGGCAGGATTTTCATCGGCAGGCCCAGCCCGCGGACGAAGATCAGGACTGCAGCACCGGCGAGCACTACGCTCAAAATCGCGGTCTCCAGCCAGCGCGTTTCCACCGATCCGGCCGCCCCGACGAGCACCATGCCGATGGTGGCAATTGCAAGGCCTGCCAACTCGATCAGGGCCGCAAAAACAAGGACGCTGGCGAGGACGAACAGGAGCGGCCGCAGATGCCAAGGGTCCATGCCTGGCCCGCGCCGGACGAGCCCGATCGCTGCAACAACGGCGCCCGTGCCCACAAGCAGCCAGCACAGCAGCTTGGGCACGAAACCCGGGCCCATGCGCGCGGTCGTGCCGAAAGCATAGTCCCATCCGAGCCACAGCCCCAGCGCACCGAGCGCCATGAAGAAGAGCCCGCTCAGAATATCCTTGTCGGTCTGCGGAATTGTCTTGATCCTCCCCGCACGTAGCGTGGGCCACGCGCAACATTGCACAACTTCGTTCGCTCGCCAGCAGGCGCGCTCCCGAGCTTGATGTCGGGTTTGCCACTGTAGAGCGAGATCGCTTGCGGTGGAAGCATGGGGGCAGACGCCAGATGCGACGGGGCGCATCAGGAAGCCTAACGCGACCGTCAGGACACTGCACACGCACAGGACATTTGCCAGTCAGCGTCGCATCGATTTGTGGAATTCTTTCACGTTGGCGAAGCTTTACGCGCTTTACCTTGACTCGCGAGATGCTACAGTCCGCCCCAGACAACAACCATGACATTTGCCTGCAGACCGCATGCCGCTGGCGTGCCGGTACGTCCGATCCAGGCACCAGGGAACACCGTGACGCGGCTGAGCGATGACAAATCGGTGGCGCCGGGGAGGGTCAACGGCACCGCAGACGCGCAAAACGGAGCAGCAGCCGCCGACGATACACGGCTCGGCGGCCGGACGGCGGCCACACCGCACTCCAACGTGCCTGCCTATGGTGCGCTCGACCTCGGCACCAACAACTGCCGGCTGCTGGTGGCCCGCCCGTCTCGTCGCGGTTTCCTGGTGATCGATGCATTTTCCCGCATCATCCGCCTCGGCGAAGGGCTCGGCACCACACGCAGTCTGTCGGATGCAGCAATGGCGCGCACCATGGATGCGCTGCGCGTCTGCTCCATGAAACTCGCCAAAGCCCGCGTCGTGCGCTCCCAGCTCGTGGCGACCGAGGCCTGCCGGGTCGCCAGCAACGGCAGCGCATTCCTAGATCGCGTGCGACGGGAGCTCGGCCTGCGCATCGAGATCCTGACACGCGAGACGGAGGCGAAGCTTGCCGTGTCGGGCTGCGCCGCGCTAATCGATCCCCAGGCCGATCTGGTGCTGGTATTCGACATCGGGGGCGGGTCATCCGAGCTGATCTGGCTCGACCTGTCGCGCCGACGGCATGCGTGGCGCCATTCGCTGGCCGAGCGCATCGAGGCACAGAACTGCATCGCCGCCTGGACGTCGCTCCCCGTCGGGGTCGTGACCCTGGCCGAGCGCTACGGCGGCAAGGACGTCACGCCTGACGACTTCGAAACCATGGTGGCGCACGTCATGCACATGCTCGAGCCGTTCGAGCGTGAATACGGTTTCCGCTCCGCCATGGGGCGGGTGCGTACGCACCTGCTCGGGACCTCCGGCACGGTCACGACGGTCGCCGGCATTCATATGAAGCTGCCGCGATACGACCGCAGCCGCGTCGATGGAACCTGGATGCAAACTGCCGACGTGCGCTCCGTCGTGCACAGCCTGCTCGAGCGCAACTACGAAGGACGCGTAGCCGAGCCCTGCATCGGCCGCGAGCGGGCGGACCTGGTGCTGGCGGGGTGCGCTATATTCGAGGCGCTGCTCAGGACGTGGCCGTGCGAGCGCCTGCGTGTCGCCGACCGAGGATTGCGCGAGGGCATCCTCGCCAACCTGATGGCCGAGGACCGGCTGCATCGCCCCGAGCATCGACGGCCGCATCACGGACAGTCGCGGTGATGGCGCCGGCGGGACGCGGCAGCAAGACCGGCGGCACCGGCGGGGCGCGGCTGATGAAGCAGCGGCTGCGTACCGCGCGCGGACGCACCACCTCCTCGCAGCGCTGGCTCGAGCGTCAGCTCAACGATCCCTACGTGGCTGCAGCCAAGCGACAGGGCTGGCGCTCCCGTGCGGCCTTCAAGTTGATCGAGATCGACGACAAGCATCGCCTGTTGCGTCCGGAGCTGCGCGTAGTGGACCTCGGGGCCGCACCAGGGGGGTGGTCGCAAGTCGCCGCCGATCGCGTCAAGGCCGTGGAAGGGCGAGGCCAGGTGATCGCCATAGATGTGCTGGCGATGGAGCCGATCGCGGGTGTGGAGGTCCTGCAGCTCGACTTTCTCGATGCAACGGCGCCGGGGCGGCTCGAGGCGCTGCTGCGGGAGGGAGGAGCCGATATCGTGCTGTCGGACATGGCGGCGCCCACCATAGGCCACACAGCCACCGATCATATGCGCATCATGGGGCTGGCCGAGACGGCGGCGGATTTCGCCTGCGATGTGCTCGCGCCGGGCGGCACCTTCCTGTGCAAGGTGTTCCAGGGTGGAACCGAGCGCACGCTGCTCGATCTGCTCAAGAAGCGCTTCGCCAGCGTGCGGCATGTGAAACCGCCTGCCAGCCGCTCGGATTCAGCGGAGCTATACGCGCTGGCGACGGGATTTCGCGGGTAGGGCACAAGGCATACGTCATGGCGACGAATGACACCTGGTTGGCGCTGGTCCAGGAGGACGCCATCGAGCCGGACCTGCCGATCTGCGACCCACACCATCATCTGTGGGATCACCGCCAAGGACAAATCGAGAGACGCTATCTGCTGGATGAAATCCAGCGAGACCTGCAGAGCGGCCACAACATTGCCTCGACCGTATTCATCGAGCACCTTGCGATGTACCGCGCCAACGGCCCGGAGGAGATGAAATACGTCGGCGAGGTGGAATTCGCGAACGGAATCGCGGCCATGGCCGCGTCGGGCCTTTATGGCAAGACAAGGGTTGCGGCCGGCATCATCGGCTATGCTGACCTTGCTGCCGGATCGAGCGTGAAACGCGTGCTGGAAGCAGAGATCGCTGCTGCCCCCGATCGCTTTCGCGGCATCCGCTGCACCGGGGCCTGGGATCCGGACCCGCGCATCGCACGCGCGCCGAGACCGGGGCTGTACCTAGACGCCACGTTCCGCAAAGGCTTCGCCGAGCTGGACACCCTCGGCCTGCTGTTCGAGCTGCCTTGCCGGTATCACCAGTTGCCGGAATGTGAGGACCTAGCCCGGACTTTCCCCAATACCACCATCGTGCTCAATCATCTCGGCGGCATCACAGGCATCGGCGTCTACGCTGGCAGACGCGAAGAGATCTTTGCGGCGTGGCGCAAAAGTCTGGCCGATCTGGCGAGATGCCCAAACGTCGTGGTCAAGCTCGGCGGGCTGGCCATGGACTATTGTGGGTTCGGCTGGCACGAGCGTGCGACGCCGCCGACAAGCCAAGAGCTATGCGACGCGACGCGGCGCTACTACGAGACGGCGATCGAATACTTTGGCCCTGACCGCTGCATGTTCGAATCCAATTTTCCGGTCGACAAGATCAGTTGCAGCTACGGCATCCTGTGGAATTCGTTCAAGCGCATCACACGGGACTATTCAGCGAGCGAGAAGGCCAAGCTGTATCACGACACGGCGGTGCGCGTTTACGGGCTGGACTGAAACGGGAGCGATCCAGGCGGCGCGGCGCGCGAACCGCTCGCGCGCCGGCACCGGAAGGGTTCACTTTTCGACAGACGCCCCGCTTTCGGCCCAATCCTTGAACGCTCCGAGGTTGTAGACCTTTTCATAACCCAGATCCTTGAGCGTCTTGCCGCTCAAGGCCGACCGTCCGCCGGACGCGCAGTAGAGGATGGCGGTCTTAGCCTTGTCGAAATTCTTGTCGTGGTAGGGCGAGGCGGGATCGGCGCGGAATTCCAGCATGCCACGCGAAACGTGAACAGCGCCGGCAACCTTGCCGCTCTTCTCCACCTCCGCCGTATCGCGTACGTCGACCACCAAGGTGTTGCCTTGGGCCATCATCTCCTTGGCCTGCGCGGGCGTGATGCGCGGCACTGCGGCGTTAGCCGCCTCCATCATCTCCTTGACGCTCGTTGCCATGTTCGTCCTTCTCCTTTTTCTGCAGGAATGTGCAAGGTTGATCGATTGGCGCGCGTTGCAACCATGAATAATGCAGGCCAAGGCGCGCGCCAACGATTGTCTGACCGACTATCTAACCGGCCATCCAGACCCGTTACGTCATCCGATCGATGGACGCGGCGTCGGGTTCCGGAACGTCCGAGAGCCGGAAAGTGCGACGCACGACGATCAGCGGCCGTACCTCCAGCACCCGGGGTGGTGGCGGCCGTTCTCTCCATATTGCCATAGAACCAAGGGGACATCTGCGTGTGGCGAATCTGGCTGGCGGCGCTGTTCTGGGGCTTGAACTGGCCGGCCGTGAAGATCCTGCTCGGCAGCATCTCGCCGTGGACCTTGCGGTCGGTGGGCCTGACGCTGGGCGGTCTGCTGCTGGCGGGCGTGACGCTGGCCTCGCGGCAATCGCTGGCTGTGCCGCGGCAATACTGGCGGCAGCTGATCACGGCAGGGCTGCTGGCGATTGCCGGGTTCAACATCTGTGCCGTGTTCGCCCAACTCTCCATGTCGGCCTCGCGCGCGGCCATACTGACCTACACCATGCCGCTGTGGTCGGTGCTGTTCGCCTGGATCTTTCTGGCCGAGCCCATCGACCGCCTGCGCGGGCTGGCACTCGGCATCGGCGCGCTTGGGCTCGCGTTACTGTCCCTGCCCTTCTGGGCACAAATGCAGGACGGGCAGTTCCCCGCCGGACTGGCATATGTCATGGGTGCCGCAATCAGCTGGTCGCTCGGCACCGTGTACCTGAAACGGTGCAAGATCCCCGGTACGCCGCTGGCGCTGACGACATGGCAGATCTTCGTCGGCGCGGCCGTGACCACGGCCGGCATGCTGCTGTTCGAGACGCCGCACCTGGACCTCACGCCGGTGGTCGCCGCTACGCTTGCCTATCACATCATCTTCCCGCAAGCGGTCGCCTACGCGCTCTGGTTCGGCCTGATGGCACGTGTATCGGTCTCAACGACAGCCCTTGGCACGTTACTGGTGCCGATCTTCGGAGTGCTCGGCGCGGTGGCGCTGCTGGGCGAGCGCCCGAGCGCCGTCGACCTCGTAGGCTTCGCCCTGATCCTGGCGGCGGTGGTGCTGGACCAAGGCTGGCGCGCGATCAGGGCGTGACAGGTCGGTCACCATGTGACCGGCCTGCACCTTTCCCTAGAAGGTTGCGTCTGCTAAACATCTAGCGGCAACAATTCCATCATCGCGCGGGTGCAGCCCTCTTTCGCGCGCCAGACCGCTGGCGCGGCTGCTTTTACTCAACTCCCGCGGTGGAACAGGCCCAAGGAGACGATCATGGCAGCTCGGACCTCCATTATCGAGGCTAATCTCGGTCTAACCTTCGACGACGTGCTGCTGGTGCCTGCCGCCTCCGAGATCATGCCGGCCGAAACCGATGTCGGCTCGCGCATCACCAAGGAGATCTCGGTCCGCATCCCCATTCTTTCCTCCGCCATGGACACGGTGACGGAAGGCAAGCTCGCCATCGCCGTCGCTCAGGCCGGCGGCATCGGCGTCATCCACCGCAATCTGGACCCCGAGCGGCAGGCCGACGAGGTGGCTCAGGTCAAGAAGTTCGAATCCGGCATGGTGGTCAATCCCGTCACCATCCATCCCACCGCACCGCTGGCCGATGCCCTGGAGCTCATGGCCCGCCACAGAATCTCGGGCATTCCCGTCGTCGAGCCCGCCCGCAACGGCGGTCGCGACGGCAAGCTGGTCGGCATCCTTACCCACCGTGACGTGCGCTTCGCCTCCAACACGCGCCAACCGATCGCCGATCTCATGACCAAGGACAGGCTCATCACCGTCAAGGAAGGCGTCGATCGCGACGAGGCCAAGCGCCTCCTGCATCAGAACCGCATCGAGAAGCTGGTGGTGGTGGACGACGACTATCGCTGCATCGGCCTCATCACAGTGAAAGACATCGAGAAGGCACAGAAGTTCCCCGACGCCTGCAAGGACGAGCATGGGCGGCTGCGGGTGGCTGCGGCGACCAGCGTGGGCGAGGAAGGCTTCGAGCGGACCGAGCGGCTGATCGCGGCCGGATGCGATCTGATCGTCGTGGACACGGCGCACGGCCATTCCCAGCGCGTGCTGGAGATGGTGACGCGCATCAAGCGGCTGTCGAACCGGGTGCAGGTGGTGGCGGGCAACGTGGCGACGTCCGAGGGCACGAAGGCGCTGATCGATGCTGGCGCCGATGCCGTCAAAATCGGCATCGGACCGGGCTCGATCTGCACCACACGCATCGTGGCGGGCGTCGGCGTGCCGCAACTGACGGCCATCATGGATGCGGCGGACGAGGCCCGTAAGCGCGACATCCCGGTGATCGCCGACGGCGGCATCAAGTATTCCGGCGACATCGTCAAGGCGATCGCGGCCGGCGCCGACTGCGCCATGGTGGGCTCGCTGCTGGCCGGCACGGATGAGAGCCCAGGCGAAACCTATCTGTATCAAGGGCGCACCTACAAAGCCTATCGTGGGATGGGCTCGGTGGGCGCCATGGCGCGCGGCAGCGCCGACCGCTACTTCCAGCAGGAGGTCAAGGACCAGCTCAAGCTGGTCCCGGAAGGCATCGAGGGACAGGTACCCTACAAGGGACCTGTCCAGGCGGTCCTACACCAGCTCATCGGCGGACTGAGGGCCGGCATGGGCTATCTCGGCGCCCGCGATCTCGCCGAGCTGAGGGCCAAGGCACGCTTCATCCGCATCTCGCCGGCGGCCGCACGCGAGAGCCATGCGCACGGCGTAGCGATCACGCGCGAGGCGCCCAACTATCCAAACGGCATCTGATCGCACAATGCGGGCCCAGGAAGCGCCGTGACCCAAATCGCCATCGTCTATCCCCTGCTCGTGCAGGTGGCGCTCGCGCTCGGCCTGCTGCTCTGGCTGGCGCACCTGAGAACAGGCGCCCTGCAGAGCAAAGACGTGCGCCCCGCCGACATCGCTCTCGGGCAGCCGAACTGGCCGCAAAAGCCCACACAGGTCGCCAACTGCTTTCGCAACCAGTTCGAGGCGCCGGTGCTGTTCTATGTGCTGGTGCTGCTCGTTCTGAACCTTCGCATGTCCGACATCGTGCTGGTGACGCTCGCCTGGATCTTCGTGCTGACACGGCTCGCCCACGCCTACGTCCACACCACGAGCAACGTGATCCGCCTGCGGGGCGGCGTGTATGGCATCGGGGTGCTGGTCCTCCTCATCATGTGGATCTGGTTGGCGATCCGACTCCTGTCCGCGACGGTGTGAGCCCATGCGGCCCGGCCCGCGCATCAGTTCAGCCATCGAGGTGCTGGACGACATCGTGAACCGGCACCGGCCTGCAGCCCAGGCGCTGGCGGACTGGGCCAAGGCCAGCCGTTTCGCGGGCTCGGGCGACCGTGCGGCGGTGGGCAATCTCGTCTACGACGCGCTGCGCCGGAAGAATTCCATCGCCGCACAGATGGGGAGCGTTGCGCCCCGCGCGTTGGTGCTAGGTGCTGCCGGGCGTGCGCTGGGGCTTTCCACCGAGGCGATCGTGGCGGCGGCGGACGGCTCGCCGCACGCGCCCGAGCCGCTCTCTGCCGACGAGGTGGCGGGGCTTGCACGAGGCGTACCCGAAGATACGCCAGATTGGGTGCGAGGAGACTATCCGGAGTGGCTGGCGCCCTCGCTCACGCGCGCGTTCGGTGCGGGAGCTGCCGAGGAAGGTGCGGCCCTAGCGCAGCGGGCGCCGGTCGATATCCGCGTCAACACGCTCAAAGCGACGCACGAAAAGACGCTGAAAGCATTGTCCTCGCTGAAGGCCATCCCGACCGTGTTGTCTCCAGTCGGGATCAGGCTGCCGGCGCCGGAAGGAGCGGGACGCCAGCCCAACGTCGAGGCCGAGCCTGCACATGGCAAGGGCTGGTACGAGGTTCAGGACGAAGGCTCGCAGCTTACTGCGCTGCTCGCGGGCGCGACGCGGCGCATGCAGGTGCTGGATATCTGTGCAGGCGCCGGCGGCAAGACGCTGGCGATGGCCGCCGCCATGGGCAACTCGGGCCAGATCTACGCCTACGACCGTGACAAACTGCGGCTGCGACCGATCTTCGAGCGGCTGAAGCGCGCTGGAGTGCGCAATGCGCAGGTGCTGAGCGCGGGAGACGAGACGGCGCTCGCCGCGCTCGGCGCACGGTTCGATGTTGTTCTGGCCGACGCGCCGTGCACGGGCACCGGTGTGTGGCGGCGGCGGCCCGATTCGAAGTGGCGCCTCAAGCCACACGACCTCCCCGACCGGCAAGCCGAGCAACGCGCGATCCTGGCGCTGGCGGCGACGCTGGTTAAGCCCGGGGGACGCCTCGTCTACGCCACCTGCTCGATACTTCCTGAGGAGGGCGCGGATCAGGTGGCCGCCTTCCTCGCCGCTCACGCCGACTACGCCGCCGTTCCAACCGCCGCAGCTTGGACCGCCGCTGGACTGGCACCGTCGCCGCCCGCCTCGGCCGACGGCCGCACCGATTCGCTGCTGCTGACGCCAGCACGGCACGGCACCGACGGATTCTTCATCGCCGTCCTGCGTCGCGCCGAAGGCGCGCCTATATAACCGGCCGAAGGCGCGCCTGCATAACCGGCCGAAGGCGCCCCCACATGAGTTGCCGAAGGCGCGCCCGCATGAATCGCCGGAACCACGCCCGCGTAAGTCGCGTTGGGTCACTCAGTGCGCGACTCTTTTCGTGCACAACCCTGGTTTCGATGCGCGATCGCCACAGAACTGTCTCTTGCATTGTGCATAGGACCGACTAACTATCGCGCCTGATGAGGCCAGAGGGGTCTCGTGGTTGCGATCGCGCGAGCGGTCACGTCGGGGCTGAAGCTTCCTGCCAAGCGCGGCGGTATCTGGAGGAGGACATTCGTCCATCATGGCAACAGCTTCGAAGACGAAGCGGCCTAGACGCGCACCAGCGCGCTCCTGCCTCGGGCCAGTCGCGGATCTCGAGTCGCATCTGCCGGCGGAATGGTGGCGCAAGCTTTTCAATGCGCTTTATGTGAAGACCGACGGCGACGTCGTCGAGAATGCCGAGAACACCCGCCGCGAGGTCGACTTCATCGTCTCGGCCGCGGCCATTCAGCCCCATAGCCATATCCTCGATTTGTGCTGCGGCCAGGGTCGCCACTGCCTCGAGCTCGCGCGCCGCGGCTTCAGGAACGTGACGGGCGTCGACCGCTCGCGCTATCTCGTACGCCTCGCGCGCAAGCGCGCACAGAACGAAGGACTGAGCGTTGCCTTCAAGGAAGGCGACGCGCGCAATCCGCGGCTGCCGGAGACGAGCTTCGATTGCGTGGCCGTGATGGGCAACTCGTTCGGCTATTTCTCCAACAAGCAGGACGACGAGAAAGTTCTGAACGCGATCGGCAAGCTGCTGCGACCGACGGGCCAACTCGTGCTCGACATCACCGACGGCGCGCACATGTCGGAGAATTTCGACCGGCGCTCGTGGGAATGGATCGACGAGCATCATTTCGTGTGCCGCGAGCGCTCGATCTCGGCGGACGGCGAGCGGCTGATCTCGCGCGAGGTGATCGTCAACGACGAGACGGGCGTGATCGCCGACCAGTTCTATGCCGAGCGCCTGTATACGCGCGAAAGCATCGGCAAGCTGCTGGAGAAGACCGGCTTCCGCAACATCCGCCACCACGGCCATGCCGAGGCCGTGTCGGATCGCGACCAGGACCTCGGCATGATGGCGCGGCGCATCCTGCTGACCGCCGACGCCCCGCAGCTGCCGGCGCGCAAGACCCGCGGCAGAGTACAGAAGATCGACGTCACGGTGGTGATGGGCGATCCGCGGCTGCCTGATGCGGTGAAACTCAACGGCACCTTCAATCCGGAGGACTTCGATACCGTCCGCAGGCTCAAGGACGCGCTGTCGGAGCTGCCCAACTACAAGTTCCGCTATCTCGATAATCACGCCACCTTGGAGCGCGACCTGTCGGAGCTGCGCACGGACCTGGTGCTGAACCTGTGCGACGAGGGATACAATAACGATCCGTTCAAGGAGCTCCACGTCCCGGCCCTGCTCGACGTGCTTGGCATTCCCTATACGGGGGCGGGGCCAGCGACGCTGGCCTCCTGCTACGACAAGGGACTGGTGCGGGCGGTGGCGCAGAGCCTCGACGTGCCGGTGCCGCTCGAGACGTATGTGCGGCCAGGCGATCAGGGTGCGACGCTGCCGTCGGTATTCCCGGCACTGCTCAAGCCCAACTACGGCGACAGCTCGCAGGGCATCACCAAGGACGCCGTCGTCAACAACGAGAAGAGCCTGCTCGATTACCTCGAACGGCTGCGCGCGGAGTTTCCACGGCGTCCAATCCTCGTGCAGGAATTCCTCACCGGTCCGGAGTACAGCGTCAGCCTCGTCGGAAATCCCGATCAGGGCTTGCGTGCGCTGGCGTTGCTGGAGGTGGACTACTCGCGCCTCGACCCCAACCTGCCGCGCATCCTCGGCTACGAATCGAAGTGGGAGCCCACCAGCGCCTACTGGACGCAGATCCGCTATCACGAGGCGAACCTGCCTGACCACGTGCAGGGACAGCTCATCGAGCACTCGGCGCGGCTGTTCGAGCGGCTCGGCTGCCGCGAGTACGCGCGCTTCGATTTCCGCGCCGACTCCAAGGGCGAGATCAAGCTGCTCGAGGTGAACCCGAACCCTGGCTGGTGCTGGGACGGCAAGCTCAACATCATGGCCGGATTCCAGGGCATGCGGTACACGGAGCTGCTGTCGCAGATCCTGGCCGCCGCCGAGGAGCGGCACGGCATCGTCGCCAAGCTGCAGGCGGCGCAACCTGCAACCGGCAATGGTGTAGCGGCGAACGGCAATGGCACTGGCGTACACCCGCACGTCACAGCGCAAACCGGCTGAGCAGCGTAGGCGTCTGCGGTCCGGGCAGGTTGAGAGCGCTCAAATGAGTTCGCGGAGTCAGGCTCGCCTGCACTTTAGACTGGCTTTGGCCTGATTGTTGCGGTCGCCGCGCTCGGTAGCGGCATCCGGGTTGGGACTACGCTGGAGGTCCACTCCAAGAAGGACGATCAGGCCAACCGGATTTACAACCGGTCGGCGAGGGTGTGCCGGTATCTCTTTCTCTCCGGCATCGCGGAATATCGAACCGACTTGGATGATGCCGGCAGCCCGTGCGCATTCTTCGGGTCTAGCTGACGAATTACCGGGCACAGGGGGTGCTTGACCGGTCCCGGGCGTGATGGTCTATCCGGGGATGCGCATGCCATCGATTCCCGTAAGGCCCAGCACCGCTATGACGAGCAGCGGCCCCGATACCGTCCTCATCATCGACTTCGGCAGCCAGGTGACCCAGCTCATCGCGCGGCGCGTGCGCGAGCAGGGCGTCTACTCCGAGATCGTGCCGTTCAACCGTGCCGAGGAGGCGCTGGCGCGGCTCAAGCCCAAGGCCGTCATTCTCTCGGGAGGGCCAGCCTCCGTGACGGCGGACAGCTCGCCGCGCGCATCGCAGGCGATCTTCGATGCCGGCCTGCCTGTTCTCTCGATCTGCTACGGCCAGCAGGCGACGGCCGTGCAGCTCGGCGGCGAGGTCGAGGGCGGGCACGCGGCGGAGTTCGGCCGCGCCGACGTCCTGATCAAGGAAAAGAGCGCGTTGTTCGATGGCGTGTGGGACGTGGGCCAACGCTATCCAGTGTGGATGAGCCACGGCGACCGCGTCACTCGTCTGCCCGACGGCTTCACAGTCAAGGCGACGAGCGAGAACGCACCGTTCGCGATCGCGACCGATGAGCGCCGGCGCATCTATACGACGATGTTTCACCCCGAGGTGGTGCACACGCCCGACGGCGCACGCTTGATCGGCAACTTCGTGCGCAAGATTGCGGGGCTGCCGGGCGACTGGAGCATGAAGCATTTCCGCGACGCGGAGATCGCGCGCATCCGCGCGCAGGTCGGCAAGAATCGCGTCATCTGTGGGCTGTCGGGCGGTGTCGACAGCGCGGTGGCGGCGGTGCTGATCCACGAGGCCATCGGCGAGCAGCTCACCTGCATCTTCGTGGACCACGGCCTGCTCAGGCTGAACGAGGCGGCGGAGGTGGTGAGGCTCTTCCGCGAGCATTACAACATCCCGCTGATTCACGTGGACGCGAGCGACAAATTCCTCGGCGCGCTGACGGGCGTCACGGACCCCGAGACCAAGCGCAAGACCATCGGCGCCCTGTTCATCGACGTGTTCGAGGCGGAGGCCAAGAAGATCGGCGGCGCCGAGTTCCTGGCGCAAGGCACGCTGTACCCCGACGTGATCGAGAGCGTGTCGTTCACCGGTGGGCCGTCGGTGACGATCAAGTCGCACCACAATGTCGGCGGGCTGCCTGCGCGCATGAACCTCAAGCTGGTGGAGCCGCTGCGCGAGCTGTTCAAGGACGAGGTGCGCGCGCTCGGCCGCGAGCTGGGGCTGCCCACGGCGTTCATCGGCCGGCACCCGTTCCCGGGGCCGGGCCTTGCCATTCGCTGCCCCGGCGAAGTGACGCGCGAGAAGCTCGACATCCTGCGCCAGGCCGACGCGATCTATCTCGAAGAGATCCGCAAAGCGGGGCTGTACGACCAGATCTGGCAGGCGTTCGCGGTGCTGCTTCCCGTTCGCACGGTGGGCGTGATGGGCGATGCGCGCACCTACGACCACGTGTGTGCCCTGCGCGCGGTGACCTCGACCGACGGCATGACGGCCGACTACTTCCCGTTTCCCCATGAAGTGCTGGGCCGCATCGCTACGCGCATCGTCAACGAGGTGAAGGGCATCAACCGGGTCACGTACGACGTGACCAGCAAGCCGCCAGGGACGATCGAGTGGGAGTAGGGGGATGTCGATTGATCGACACAAGCTGCGCGGGGCCTATGCGAGATTGAAGGGAATGCAACAGGCCGTCATGGGCTCTCACGCCTGTCGCGGAACTTTAGGACGGGACTTCAACTCAATCGCGAGACAGGTCGGACAGATTATTGGCGAACCCACGACCGAGTTCGAACTACCCCGAGGCTCCTTCTACAACAACGGGGATTTTTGCAGCGAGGATGAGGTGCAAAACAAACTCAACCAATTGGTTTCGTATCTTGAGTATACACAGCACGTTGGCGCAGAAGTCATTCAGATCGGATCGATATTTAACTCAATCCAAGATGAGCAGCTCAAGTCGCGGTGTGCGGATTTACTGTCCGCCCCCAGTAACTTTGATCGCGTCATCAACCAGGCGACGCAGGTGCTGGAGGATCGAATCCGGACGAAGGCCAGCGGTGAGGGTGAAGGGCTAGTCGGTGCTGCGCTGGTCAATAAGGTCGTGAAGAGCGAGCCTAGCTTGAGCGTGCTCAAGCTCAGTGATGAAAAGAGCGAGCAAGAAGGCTACGCAAACATCTTGCGTGGAATGGTCGGGGCCTATCGCAACCCGTCGCATCACCATGTTCTCGACGACATTACGCGTGAGGACGCACTGAAGGTTTGCGCATTCATCAATTCCCTGCTGAAGGTTGTTGATGGCGCGGCGGTGAACAAGACTCCCTGATCTACACGGGATTTCGGCGTCTGTTGCGCGCGACTCCCATCCCCAACGTCATCCCGGCGCCGCTCGCGTGCTGCACGCGAGCGGGAATTGGCCGGGATCCAGGCGCGCCTCCACGTGCTGTGTGTCTCGATCAATTCCACGAGATAGCCAATCGGGCTCAATCTCAGAGATTGCAGAGGCTTGTCTGGGTCCCGGCCGATTCCCGCATGTGCTCCGAGTGGAGCACATGCGGCGCCGGGATGACGCCAGTCGGCGGATGAGATTGTGCCGCGCATGCTGCCAGTCCCTTCTCCCCGCGTGCGGGGAGAAGGTTAGGATGAGGGGCAGCGGCAAACGCCGAGCAAGGGTCTGCCCCCCAGCCCTCTCCCACAATCTCCCCGCTCCGACCATTCTTTCAATGTGTCAGGCCAACGCGGTGGTAGGCCGTTTTGCAGGCGCTGTGTCACGCTACGCGGCACGGGAGAGCAGCCGCGCCGCGGCTGATGTGGCAGTCCTAAGCCGGCGGATCTGCGGCTTCCTGAAGCGGACCAAGCTTGCCTAGCTCCATTGCCTTGATCTGCAAGGCCAGATACTTCGAATTGATGCGGCACTGGGATAGACCGCCGGCAATGAACCACAGGCCTTGTTGCGGCGTGCGCTTGTACATGTTGTTGAGCTCGCCATCATCGCCGATGCCCCACACCGGACCGATGCGCTGCACCATCTCCTCGCCAAGCGCGCGGCGGACAAGCTCCATTTGCGGAAAGTAGCCGGTCGACAGAACAAGGACATCGGCCGGGACCGTCGAGCCATCTTTCAAGCGTGCGCCGCCAGCGGTGAAGCACTCGATCCGGTCGTATTGCAGGAGTCCGATTTCACCCTTGATCATCAGGGCCGAGCTGCCGGCATCGAGATTGTAGCCGCCGCCGCGCCGGAAATATTTCATCTGGTGGCCGGCTCCGTCCTCGCCCATATCGTGCTTGAAGCCGATGCTCTGGAGACCCTCGATCATCTCCTTGTCGAGCTCGAGCATGCGTTGTGCGACCATCTTGTAGGCCTTGACGATCAGCGACGGCGTCGCCGACGAGACGATCAGATCGCAGTCCTCGAGTGGCGGGCCCTCGTCCCAGATCGCCTCATTCAACCTAGCACTCGGGTCGATCGAAACCACGGTCGTTGAGCCGCGCTGAATGAGCGTCGTGTTCACGCCATGGCTGTGGAGGTCGAGCGCGATATCATTGGCGCTGCTCCCTGTACCGAGAACGAGCGCCCTTTTTCCCGTCCAAGCCGCACCGCTCGTAAACCCTTCGGAGTGAATGACCTCCCCCTTGAAATCGTCGATCCCTGGAAGGTCGGGGATGAACGGATAGCTGCTGACGCCATTGGCGAACACGAGATGCCGAGGTCGCATGATGCGCTCGGTCCCATCAGACCGCCGCAGCCGCGCCGTCCAGCATTTCGCCTTATCGTCCCAAGAGCCGCCGACGAACTCCGTATCCGTCCAGCAGTTGATCTCCATGGCATCGGCATAGAACTCGAACCAGTTCCCGAGCATGTCCTTCGGAATGTATGTCGGAAAGGTCGGGGGAAACTCCAAGTATGGCAGGTGATTGAGGTGGACCGAGTTGTGCAACGCCAGAGAGTGATAGCGCTTCCTCCAGCTATCGCCGATGCGAGGCCACTTCTCGACGAGGAGTGTATCGACACCGAGCTGATTGAGCCGCGCGGCGGCTGAGAGACCCGCCTGGGCGCCGCCGACAACGATGACAGCGGGTTCGCGATCCTCATAAGCCCTAGCCTTTCGCCGCACGTCATCCCAATTGGCACCACCGAAATTGCGAGAGTACGCGGCACCGGATGGCCGGTTGGCGCCGATCTTCTCTTCATGGCCTTTCAATTCCTCCAGCGTCGTCGAAATAAGCCATGCCTTCATGTCCTCGCTACCGTCCGGCGTTGGGGAAAGGCGAATGATGCCGGCGCCGCGCCCCAACGCGGTCTCGAATTCGAAAATTGCCTCGATGGACTCGATGCCGACACGGCGAACTTTGCGAGGCGGCTTGCGGCCGAGTGGCAGATGAAATCCGTGCGCCGCCGCATGCTCTTGTTCCACCGCGAGCCGCCCCGCAACGTTCTCCCGGCCCTCAACGGCCGTGAAGTGCCACGTGAAGGCCAGCACGTCGCGCCAGTGGCAATCGTCATGGAACAAGGCGCCGATCTTCTCTGCGTCCTGCGCTAGGAGCGCGGTCTCGAAGGCGCCGAGCCAGTGTGCAGTGGAACGTCGGGCGCGTTCCGCCATTTGCAACTGCTGCAGCGACTGATCGACATCGTTCATCTTGAGCCTCCTCGCGTGGCGCCCTCGTGCTGATGTGCGGTCAGGCTAACAGAACTGTGCGAGTCAAGCAGGTGTTTGTCCGGACATTGTCTAATATAGCGGGAGTGGGAGGCGTCGGCACTAATTGGTGAGCAAAATAAGGGGTTGCAAAGCTTCCGTCCAACCGCCCACCCGGCGTTCGCTTGCGGGACGAACAGTGCATCGATGAAGAGCGCTACCCGCCGCCCGGGGTGCTTGCGTCGCTGGCGCCGCTGCGAAATGCTGGGTGATCGCATGAAGCAGGTAAGGGTCTAGCTATGCGTCTGAAGGACAGGGTGGCCATCGTCACGGGCGCAGCCGGTTCGATTGGCAGCGCTGTCTCCCGGCGAATTGCAGCCGAGGGCGCTGACGTATGTCTCGCCGCGCGGCGCGGGGCGCCGGAATTGGCTGCCGAGATCCGCTCGCTCGGCCGGCGTGCGATCGAGGTGCGCACGGATGTGACGAGCAAGGCCGCCAATCAAGACATGGTGGCGCAGGCGGTCGCGGCGTTTGGAAAAGTCGATATTCTCGTGACCGTGGCAGGGGTCGTATCGATGGGGCCGGCAGAGACTCTCGCCGAGGAGGAATGGGACCGGGTGATGGCGATCAACCTGAAGGGCGCATTCCTGTCCTGCCAAGCCGTCATCCCGCACATGCGCAGCCAGCGCTACGGCCGTATCGTCAACATAGGTTCGCTTCTCGCCAAGAATGGTGGCAATCCTCGGCCTTGGATCGATCGCAGCGAGCAGGCACGCGCAGGCAACGTTGCCTACGGCAGCGCCAAGGCCGGCGTACACGCTATGAGCCTGTTCCTCGCCAAGGAGCTGGCTGCGGACAATATCACCGTCAACGTGGTCGCGCCGGGGCCGATCGGTACGCGCATGACTACCAACCTGCCGGATACGGTTCGCATGCAGATACCGGCTGGCCGGCTTGGTACACCCGACGAGGTTGCCGATGCTGTCGCCTATCTTGCGGGCGCGCAGGCTGGCTGGGTAACAGGCGAGATCCTCGACATCAACGGCGGCATCTGGATTGACTGAGAACTCAAAGTTGCTTGCTGTGAGGATGACTTGACCGACTTGCGAGGCGGCGTCATCATTGAAAAGAAGTAGAACAACGGCGTATCGGAGGAAGCGTGGTCAAGACGACGGCGGCAACACCGCCTCGCGCACGCCGCAATATCGCAGGCATCGAGACCGACATCATCGAGATCGGCTCAGGCCAACCACTTCTGTTTCTTCACTCCGGCGAAGGTGCTGCTACGCCCAGCGATAGCTGTCTGCTTGCTCTGGCCAGGACGCACCGTGTCATCGCGCCATGGCATCGGGGCTTTGGCTATAGGGGGATTCCAGCGGATTTTTCGCGACGTGGGAATTTGGTCACGGCGCAATAAGCGGCCGGATAGAAACGTCTTGGGATGAAACGCAGGTGCTGCAGCACGCAGCATCCACAACACAAGGATAGGGTCATGTATTCCAATCGCGTGTTGGGACTAGATCGCCGCCGCTTCCTTCAGGCTGCCGCCGCTGCGGGTGTGTCAGCACCGCTGGCGGGCGGCGCGGCCTGGGCGCAGAGCAAAGACCCGCTGAAGATCGGTGTGACCATGCCGCTGACCGGATCGCAGGCCGGCTACGGCAACGATTTTATCATCGGCATGCGGCAGGCGCTGAAGGACTTGAACGATGCCGGCGGCGTTGCCGGCCGGCCGCTGGAACTTGTCGTGCTCGACACCCAGGCCGAGCCCGCCCTCGGCATCAACGCCATGAACAAGCTCATCAACGTGGACAAGGCACCCATCATCCTGACGGCCTGGAGCGCGGTCGTGAAAGCGCAAGCTCCCACCGCCAATCGTGAGAAAGTGCTGCTCCTCAATACCGGCGCCAATGCGCCTGAGATCGCGCATCTCGGCGAGTTCGTCTACACGACGTTTCCGCTCGCGGATGTCGATATCACGGCGCTCGCCAAATACACCTACGGGACGCTCAGCAAGCGCAAGGCCGCCGTGCTCTACATTAACAACGACACCGGCATCGACGCGGCGAAAATCTACAAGGAAGTGTTCGAGAAGGCGGGCGGCCAGGTCGTCACCTACGAGGCCTATGATCCCAAGGCGACGGAATTCTCGGGCATGCTCCTGAAGCTGCGGGCCGCCAGCCCGGACATGGTCCACATTCACGGTCTGCTGACGGACCTGCCGATGGTGATGGCGCAGATGCGTCAGCTCGGCCTGCAGCAGCGGATTTCAAGCTATTCCGCCGGCTACAATCAGAAACTGTTGGACCAGCTCGGACCGGCGGCGGAGGATTTCATCGTCACGTCGCTGGCGCCCGGCGTGGCAGACAACTCCAACGTTCAGGGCTTCCTGGACCGCTGGATGAAGGAGCAGAACCGGCATCCCAACGGCTTGCCCTACATTCAGTATCAATACGATGCGGTACTCATCGCCGCGCGCCTCTACAAGCACATTCTGGAGAAGAACCAGCCGGCGACCGGAGAGACGATGCGCGAGGCGCTGCTCGCGGTCAAAGAGTTCGACTCGCCGATGACCGGCAAGACCGTGATCGACGGGCATCGCGTGAGAAAGCCAGTCTATCTGTTGACCGTCGACAAAGGCAAGTTCAAGCCCTTGGCCAAGCTGGACTAGACATTTTCCGGCAATAGTCCGAAAGCCAAGGCGGAACGCGAAGATGACTGATCCGCTCGTGCTGCTGCAGATCCTCTGGACCGGCGCAGCCACGTCCTCGATCTTCGTGCTCCTGACCGTTGCCTTCTCCCTGACCCAGAAAGTCACCGGCCTGTGGAACTTCGCCCAGGCCGGGTTCATGGGCATCGCCTTCTACGCGATGTACTACGTGCTGAATGACCTGCAGATGCCGCTGATGATCGCGCTGGCTGCTGGCGCCGTGTGCGCTGCGGTGGCGGCCGTGCTGACGGAGATGTGGGGCCTCGACGTGCTGCGCGCGCGCAAGTCCGGCAGCCTGATGTTCTTCATCTTCACGCTCATCCTGGCGCAGTTCATCATCTATGTGCTGACACTGACCTTCGGGACCGAGCCGCAGACCCTCTACAAGAGCATCATGTCGCCGGTGCGCATTGTCGGTGGCATCGCGGTCAGCAACTGGGATCTGCAGGCGCTCGCGACAGCAGTTGGGATGGTGGCGCTCCTCTTCGTATTTTTGCGATCGACAAAGGAAGGGCAGTTCCTCGTTGCTGTCTCGGACAATGCCAAGCTGGCAGAGCTCTATGGCATCAGCGCTAAGCGCGCCTACCGCATAACCGCAGTCATCGCGGGCTTATTCATCTGCGCTGCCATGTATCTGACGGGTACGCGCGGCGGCGTTACTCCCAACTCGCCCTTCGAGCTGGTGCTGGCGGCGACCATCGCCACGCTGCTCGGCGGTATGGGTCGTGTGTTCATGGGCGCGCTCGCGGCGGTGATTCTGGCGCTCATTCAGAGCTTCAGCGTGCTGGTGATCTCTTCGCGCTGGCAGAATCTCCTGCTGTACGGCTTCCTGTTCGTCACCATCACGTTGTTCCCGCGCGGCATCAACATCCCGCGGCTGCGACCGAAGGTGGCGAACCCGGCGCCGGGTACAGGTGCGCAACCAGCCAATGTTGTCCAAGGAGCCGAGTAGGGCGACCAGCGATGGAATACATCCTGACAATCATGGTGCTGATCGCCATCTTCGTGATCCTCAGCTCCAGCTACAACCTGGTCATCGGCTACGGTGGGCTGGCAACGGTCGCTCACCCTATCTTTTACGCGCTTGGAGCGTACGCCAGCGCTCTGCTGGCCATTCATTTCGGTCTTCCCGCGGTCGTCTGCGTGATAGCTGGCGCGCTGGTCGCCGTCGTGGCGTCGGTTCTGCTGGCGCTGTCGGCCTTGCGCGTCTCCGGCGATTATCTGCTGATCGCGAGCCTCGGCTTCCAGCTCGGTCTGCTGCAGGTCATCAAGAACTTCGAGTTCACGGGAGGGCCGGGCGGACTCTCGGCCATTCCGAGCACCATCACGGGGCCGTGGCGCACGCCGGCCTATCTCGTCATCTGCGGCGGTGTGGCCGTGCTCACCGTCTGGCTCATAGCGCGCATCGTGCATGGACCCTATGGGCGCGCGATCACGGCGATGCGTGACGAGGAGCTGGCATTCTCCGCGCTCGGCCGTAACGCCATGACGATCAAGGTGGTGGTCTTCGCGATCGGTTGCGGCATCGCCGGCATCGCGGGCGGTCTCTATGCCTTCTATTTCCAGTACGTAAGCCCGGAGCAGTTCGAGGTGCTGCATTCCGCCGCTATGCTGACCATGGTCGTGCTGGGCGGCATGGGGACCACATTCGGGCCCGTGGTCGGCGCCGTTGTCCTGATTGCTATCCCGCAGGCCATCACGTTCCTCAATTTGCCGCCAGCGGTGATGGCGCCGATGCAGGGCATTATCTTCACCACCCTTGTCATGCTCTTCCTGTTCCTGCGCCCATCGGGCCTGGTCGGAGCGATGAGCAAAGACCGCATGGCAGGCAGGACGGCACTGGAGAAGGCCGGCGGAGGGCCCGCGCAATGAGCGTGGTCCTGCGCGTCGAGAATCTGGACAAGGCGTTCGGTGGCATCGTGGTCGCCGACAAAGTCAACATCGAGATCGGCAGGGGCGAGATCCTTGGCCTGATCGGACCGAATGGTGCGGGCAAGACCTCGCTTTTCAACCTGATTTCGGGCGTCATCAAACCCGATGCGGGCCGCATCTACCTGAACGGTGCGCGCATCGACGGGCAGCCGCTCTACCGCCGCGCGCGCAACGGCATCGCGCGCACGTGGCAGAACATGCTGCTGTTTACAACGATGACGGTGATGGAGAATCTGCTCATCGCACCACGGTCATACCCGGGCGAGTCGATCTTCAAATTGACCTTAGGGCGGGATGGCGTGCGGCAAGCCGAGGCTGCGGCGCAGGTTCGCGCCATGCAGATCCTCGAACGCGTCGGGCTTGCCGGGGCGGCCGATGCCATGGTCACCGATCTGCCGTTCGGCCACCAGAAGCTGGTCGGCCTGTCGCGCGCGTTGATGAATGACGGCGACCTCCTATTGCTCGACGAGCCGATGGCGGGCGTGGAGGGTGCGGCGTACGAAACCATGCAACGTGTGGTGCGCCAGGAGGCCGAGGCGGGCCGCGCCGTGTGTGTGGTCGAGCACAACGTCTCGTTCATCAAGGACCTGTGCACGAGGGCCGTCTTCATGTCCAATGGACGCATCCTGCAGGCCGGCACCGTCGACGAGCTGCTGGCTAGCAAGGTACTGACTGATCTCTATTTCGGGGTGTAGGCCGATGCTGACCTACAGCAATGTCAACGTCAGCTACGGCGGATTGCCGGTGCTGAAAGACATTTCGTTCAGCGTTGCGGAAGGCGATTGCGTCGCCATATTCGGGCACAATGGTGCCGGCAAGACGACGCTCTTGAAATGCAGTGTCGGCGATGTGGAAGGCGCCGGCGGCACTGTCATCTATCGCGGAGAGCCGGTGGTGCGCGGCGCAGTGTTTCTCAATGCACGGCGCGGCATCGGACTGGTGCCGCAGGGGCACAACGTGTTCCGCCAATTGACCGTGCAGCAGAACCTCGCGGTGGCCGGACTGAACTATCCGGGCGGCGCGCTGGACGAGGTGTATCGGCTGTTTCCTGTTCTCAAGCAGCGCGGCGGACAGGTCGCGGGCTCGCTCTCGGGTGGTCAGCAACAAATTCTGGCGCTCGGCATGTCGCTGATGACCAAGCCATCGATCCTACTGTTGGATGAGCCTTCGACCGGCCTCGCGCCCGTCATCGTCAACGATGTGATGGACAGCCTGCGGCAGATCAACCGCGGTGGCACGACAGTGGTGATCGTGGAGCAGAACATCCCGGCGACCTTGAAGCTCGCCGGCCGCGCCATCGTGCTCAAGGCCGGCCGCACGGTATTTGACGGCGCGAGCCGAGAGCTCGAGCGCAAGGAAGACCTCTGGGCCTGGTTCTAAAGAGGAGCATGGGAGAGCGCGATGAGCATGCGCATCTGGCATCAGAGCTTCACCGTGCTGTCCGACTTGCCGGCCTACGCCGACGCGCTCGAGCGACACGCCAAGAAGGTTCTGAGGCCGGACACCCAACTGGTCCTGCACGGGCAGCTCGCCGGCACCTATCCAGCCAACTATCCCGGTGACGACATCGGCTACGGCTATCTGTTCACGATGCACGGCAATCAGTGGGTCGCTGCCGCCCGCGCGGCCGAGCGCGACGGGTTCGACACCTACGCCATGTGCACGCTGCCCAACCCGATGCTGCGCGAAGTGCGTGCGGTGGTCGATATCCCGGTGGTCGGCCTCGGCGAGACGGCTGCTCACCTTGCCACCATGTACGGGCAGCGCTTCGGTATTCTGCTGTTCATCGATCGCATGATCCCGCTCTACCGTGAACAGATACGCGGATACGGGCTCTCCGATCGCTGTGCTGCGATCCGCGCCTCAGGTCTGACCTTCCAGGACGTCCTTTCGGGGTTCCCGCGTCCTGAGTCCGTGATAGAGCGTTTCCAACAGGCGGCACGCGCGATGATCCGTGACGACGGGGCGGACGTGATAATTCCCGGTGAGGTGCCCCTTAGCCTGCTGTTGGCCGTCAATGGTGTCGCGCGCGTGGATGATGTGCCGGTGATGGACACCTTCGCGGCCACCCTCAAGATGGCCGAGCTGATGGTCGATCTTCACCGCGCCACCGGCATCAGGCACAGCCGGCATGGGTTCTTCAACAGCGTGCCGAACCGCGAGCGGGTCGATCAGGTGGCGC
Organism: uncultured Alphaproteobacteria bacterium; assembly: GCA_963806735.1. GTDB lineage: Bacteria > Pseudomonadota > Alphaproteobacteria > Rhizobiales > Hyphomicrobiaceae > CADEFX01. Next base: position 81,751 of record CAWEBE010000054.1, read on the forward strand.
ACTTCTACGGCGTCGATAAACTGAAGTTCTAGCGATAGCGCCGGCGGCCACGGGAGGCCCAAATGGGTGAGCCTCGCCACACCAACCCGATGCACGGGCCCAATCGCTTCAAGCTCGGCGTATTCAGCGCCAACTGCGACGGCGGCCTCACGATGAGTCTGGCGCCCGAGCGCTGGCCCGCGAACTGGGACAATATCGTTGCCATGTGCCAGATCGCCGATCGCGCCGGCATGGAGTTCATCCTGCCGGTCGCGAAATGGCGTGGCTATCAGGGCAAGGCCAATATCTACGGCAAGTCGTTCGAGACCATGACGCACAGCGCCGCCATCGGCGCGCTGACCAAGCAGATCTGCGTATTCTCGACCATTCATGTCCCACTGGTGACCCCGGCCTTCGCCGCCAAGGCCCTTGCCACCATCGACCACATCACCCACGGCCGGGCTGGCCTCAACATCGTATGCGGCTGGAACCAAGAGGAATTCGACCTGCATGGCGTCACAATCGATCAGGACGTGCGTTATGAGCATGGCCTGGAATGGTATCGCGTGTGGGCACGCTTGCTGGAGGGCGGGCCCGAGTTCGATTGGGACGGGAGGTTTTTCAAGCTCAAGCGGCTCGAGACCAATCCTGTCTCGGTGCAACGCCCGCGCCCGCTCGTAATGTCGGCGGGCTTCTCGCCCAAGGGTCGGGATTTCGCGGCGCAGGCCGCGGATGCGCTTTTTACCACCATGACAGAGCTCGATCAGGCGCCGGCCATGCTGGCGAACGTAGCCGAGCACGCGGGCAAATACGGGCGGCACCTTCCCGTCTACGCCATGGGCCACGTGGTGTGCCGGCCGACCCGCAAGGAAGCCGAGGAGTTCTACTACTATTTCGCGGAGGACCTGGCCGACGCCGATGGGCAAGCCTATTACCGCCGGCAGCGCGGCACAAAAGTCGGCGCCGGAGACAAGACCCTGTCGCGGCCGCTCGAGAACAGATTTATGCGGGGGGCGGGCAAGAGGTATGACGGCGCCTATCCGGGCACGTATCCATTCGTCGGCACTCCTGATGACGTGGCTTCCGAGATGGCACACATGAGCGCCGCAGGACTCGCAGGCACGTCAGTGGCGTTTCTCGACTACCTCAAGGAGATTCCTTACTTCGTCGAGGAGGTGCTACCGCGCCTTGAGCGGCTCGGACTGAGAGACGCGCCAATTTCTGGCTAAGGGTGTGTCCGATCTGGCTTCGATGCGGACCCACCGATTTCGTGCCGCCTGAACTCGCCGATTGCCGCCGCGCCGTCGGAGATCCACAGCTTCACCGCGCTCACCGACGACACCATCTCGGTGACCATCGTCGGCGGCACCTACAAGCCCGACCGCAAGTACTACAACGCGGCCGACAAGACCTACTTCGTGCGCCAGCCCAAACAGACCGGCATCAAGCAGCCCACCGCGAGCGCGTAAGATACGTTCGCCGGAGCCGTTGTCCGATCACATGTGGATGAGTGGACTTCTCGGTCAGTTCGCATTAACTCGCAACTGATGGAGCGCACGCCGCGAGCATTGATTGTTCAGTTAAATCGCTCCCATGCCGATTGGCGCGAGATGCCCAAGGCTCCCCCGATTTGCGCCCAACTTACTTCCCGCAATCGTAGGATTTCGACGACCTGCTGGAGCTGATTGCCCTTGCCCTGGAGGGTGTCCTCGATTGGTTGAAGTCGCTGCAATAAGCGCTCCGTCGACACCTCCTCTATGGTCATCTTTGGTGATTTGGCTTTGCCGCCGGCGATGATTTCGTTGCACTGGTCCACACACTCGTCGCAAATGAAGATGCTGAATGGACCGGAGATCAACCTCTTCACCTCGTGCTGCGACTTGGAACAGAAGGAGCAGTAGAGAGTCTTTGATGGCATGGGTGCGCTCGCCGGTTGCGGTGTCGGTAGCTCTGCTTGGGCTGAGTTTGACATATCGACCTCCTGTTCGTGCGTCAGGAATTGCCTGACTGTCAGGTAAATCCTGACGATCTGATTGTCAAGCGTGCAGCCACAGCCTACCGACGTGCGGCTTGGCAAACGAAGGTCTGCATGACTAGAGGCTGATCGGTCGGCGAACTTGGAACGCAGCTGTCCGGCGCTCTCCGTCAGGGACTACAGCTCCAGCGACTGCTGCGCCGATGGCGGCGGGCCGACGCGGATGCCTTCCAGCTCCAGCATGCGTATCTTCGAGGTCGCGCCGCCGGGCGCTGAAAAGCCGCCGACCTTGCCGCCGGCCGCCAGCACGCGATGGCACGGGATGATCAGCGGCACCGGGTTTTTCGCCATGGCCTGGCCGACATCGCGTGCCGCTTCAGGGCCCACGCCCAATTCATTCGCCACCGCGCCATACGTGGTGGTGCTGCCCCAGCCGACGCGCCGCACCGCGGCGTAGATGCGCTGGAAAAGCTCGTCCTGCGCGCCGAGGTCGAGACGAAGATCGGCAAAATCCGCCTTCTCGCCCGCGAAGTATCGTTTTGCGGCGGCGATGGCGTCGCTCACGGCCAATGGAGGTGCGCCGGACTGTGCATCCGGCAGCCGGCGCCGCAGGTTGCGCTCAGTCGCCTCGGCTGTGCGCGCCGGCAACTGGAAGCGCGTGATGCCAGCACCATTCCAGGCGATGCCGCAGAAGCCGCCCGCGGTCTCGAAGACGTGATAGTGGTGCGTTGCTTGGCTCATGGCAGGACTCCCGCGTTTCGATCACTCGTGAAGATCGTGCCGCGAACGCTAAAACTCAACCCAATTCCTGCGATCAAGTGGAGGGGTTGACCCGTTTGTTGCGCACGGTTCCGCCATCCCATCACGCAATCTTGGCGCCACGGTCAGCCAGAAGCTGGCGCAACACCGAGCGATGGCATCGGGCCTCGTCCTCGCAGTAGCAGCCGATCGAGAAATGCGCGTCGTGCGACAGTGCGGCGAGAAGATCCAGAGCGCGGCTGGGCATCGGCTCCTTCATTTCCACCTTGAAGGACCGAAGGAAAGCGGCCCACTCCTTGGCAGTCGCCGCTGCCCTCCCCTCAGACATGAGCTCGAGACTTGGCGCCAGCTCGGGATACCAGACGTCGAACCAGTCGTCGGCCGCGTAGCGCTCCTTGCGAACGCCGCGCGGTGGACGCCGCACAGTGCCGATGCGTAGCCCTTCCTGCGAGTGGCGGGGCGTGCCGAGACGAACGATGCGCAGGGTCATGAGTGCACCATGTCAGCCACCCCGACGGAAGCGATGTGCGCGAACTGCATCGATGGAACCATCCTGGAAACGCATGCGCGAGCGCGTTTGGTTCGTTGACGTTCAAAACAAATGTTCCTATTATGTTCTCATCGTGGATTTCAGTGAGTATCAAATGTGGGCGTTCCGTCAGACCGACAAGGGCGTGCGGAAGGTATCGGCACTTTGCGGCGGTCCAGCGCAGCTTGCACTGGACCTTCGCTTGCCGCAGCAAAGTCCGGTACACGCGCCAGCGCACTCGCAGCCAAGCACCCTGTTCTTTGCTGTGTTGCCGACACCCGTTGCGGCGGAGCGTATTGCGGCACGAGCAGAACGGCTGCGGCATCAGCATGGGTTGCGCGCCAAGCGACGGCCAACTGAGTTGCTGCACGTGACCCTCAATGCCGTTGGGTCGTTCTCTGGCCTGCCCGCCGACCTATTGGCTGCCGCCATCTATGCCGGTACGAGCGTGAGGATGGCACCGTTTAAGGTGACGCTCGACAGCGCGCTGAGTTTCAGGACCAGGCCGCCCCTTCCGTTCGTCTTGCGTAGCGGGCACGGGACCGCCGAGCTCACTACGCTACGCTACGCAACGCGATCGGCGCCGCCATGCGCCACATCGGATTTCAATTCGGCAATCACTCGAACTTCACGCCGCACATGACGATGCTATATACGATCGGCAATCTGTTCCGGAGGAGAGGATCAACGAGCCGATCACCTGGACGGTGCGCGAGTTCGTGCTCGTGCACAGCCAGCTGGGAAAGAGCCTGCATCAATATCCCGCGCGATGGCCGCTGAGGGGCTGAAGGACGCTGCTGCGGATCAGACGTGGTTGCAAGCTTTGTGGGGAAGGGAGCGAATGGCTAAAGCCAAGTCCGTCACGATCTACGGCATCAAGAACTGCGACACCATGAAGAAGGCTCGGGCCTGGCTCGACTCGCATGGTGTCGCGTATGCGTTTCACGACTACAAGAGCGCGGGCATCGAGCACGGCAAGCTCGAAGGCTGGGCGCGCAAGGCCGGCTGGGAGACGCTGCTCAACCGCGCCGGAACAACATTCCGCAAGCTGCCCGACAAAGACAAGGAAGGCATCACCGAAAAGAAAGCCATCGCGCTGATGCTCGCCCAGCCGTCGCTGATCAAGCGGCCCGTGCTCGATGTCGGCGGCAGGCTGCTCGTGGGCTTCAAGCTGGAGCAGTACGAGGACGTTCTTGGTGCAACCAAATAGGACGCGGCACGCAGCGTCTCCTCACCGCCTCCGCATCAGGAGTATGAGCGGCAACGTCGTGGCGCAGGCGGCGGTGAAGAGGCCGAACGCGTTCAGGTAGCCGATCATGGCGGACTGGCGCGCGATCTCGCGCGAAACACGTGCAAGGCCGCCGAGTGTCTCCATATCCCAGGCGCCGGTCGATTGCGGCGCGCCCATCACCTTGTTGAAGGGCGAGATGAACTCGACCATGCGGCCATAGTTGCCGGTGGTGGAGCGTACGATCTCGGCCACGCATACCGAGATGAAGAAGCTCGAGCCCAGATTGCGCAGCAGGTGGTAGACCGCCGTTGCCTCGGCCATGTCCTCGTTGGCGACGCTAGAAAAGGTGGTGGTGGTCAGCGGCACCCAGATGAAGCCGATGGCAAGGCCCTGCAGGGCGGCATTGGCCATCAGATCCCGCGCCGTGACATTGAGGTCGATATGCATCAGCCACAGGCCGGCGCCCAGCAGCATGCCGAAGCCGACCGACATGGTGAAGCGCGGCTCCATGCGGGCGGCGATGCCGGCGAGCAGGAAGCCGAGGCCGCCGCCAACACCGCGCGCCGCTACGACCATGCCGACGAGCGAATCCGGATAGCCGGCATAGGTCGTGAGCAGGGGCGGCAGCAGCACCATGGGCGTGAAATTGAGCATGCCGTAGATGGTCACCAGCAGCAGGCCGATGGAATAGTTGCGATTGAGCAGCAGCCGCGGATTGAGGAAGGGCTTGTCCACCGTCAGGCAATGCACGGCAAACACCCAGAACGCCAGGATAGCAATGATGATCTCGACGATGATCTCGTTCGAACTCGAGCCAGTCCAGCCGCTGGCCGCGCGACAGCACGAGCTGCATGGCGGCGAGCGCCGTTGACAGTGCCAGAAAACCGACCCAGTCGAGGCTGATGCGATTGCGGGGCGCGTCCGGCAACAGCGACAGACGCAGGCCGGCAACGGACAGCACACCCACCGGCACAAGACAGTAGAACGCCCAGCGCCAAGTGTAGAGCTCGGCCATCAGGCCGCCGAGGCTCGGGCCGATGACCGGACCGATGACCACGCCGATGCCGTAGAAGGACAGGACGAATCCGTGCCGCGACTTGGGGAACGACTCCAGAAGGATCGACTGGGCGAGCGGAGTGGTCGGCGCGCCGAACGCACCTTGCGCGATGCGCCAGAAAATGAGCGCCTCCAGGCTGTCGGCAATCGCACACATGAAGGTGGCGAGCGTGAAGCCCGCCATGCACCAGACCATGGTGCCGCGCTGACCGAAACGCGCAGCCAGCCAGCCGGTCATCGGCGTAACAATGGCGGTGGCCAGGATGTTGAAGGTCATCGACCAGGCGATCTCGTCGGGAGTCGCCGAGAAAGACCCCTGCATCTGCGGCAGGATGGTCGAGACGACGAGCAGCGTGGTGCCGTAGAGCGTCGTGGCCAGAATGACGCTGACAAGAATGGACGCGCGCCGAAGCGGGCTCAGACCGGCCCCAGAGGTCCCAGCCCTGTCAATATCCGCGGTGCCGCTCGACGATTGGGAGGCCATGCTTTCGCTGCTGGCTCGATAAAGTCGTCATGGTTTCCAGCAGTCGGACGCGGCGGTCAAGTGCTCGAAAGTATGGGCAGACGTGCGTGGCCGTGAGCAGTGACCGCTATGGCATCTGGCGCAGGCGGGCGAGAACTTTGAGGCCGGCGTAGCCGTCGGCAGGTGTGAGGCCGACCTTGCGCTGGAAGTCGCGCACGGCAGCCATGGTGTCGCGGCCGACGCGGCCATCGGCGCCACCCGTGTTGAAGCCTTGGGCGGTGAGCCGGCGCTGGATCTCCTGCAACTCGGCCAGGGTCGGGGCACGCTCGCCGCCGGGGAACTGCTGCACGAACGGCCCATCGCCGCGAATGCGATCGCCGAGATGGACGATAGCCAGCGCGTAAGCGGCGGCCGGATTATAGGACTTCACCGCATCGAAGTTGCGGGTGACGAGCAGCATCGGGCCGCCGGGGGCGGGTTGCCACAGCCGCGCCTGCTCATGCGAGCGCGGGAACGCTTTGCCGTCGGCGCGTGTGAGTCCGAGCTTTGCCCAAGCCGCCATCGTGCGTGTGCCGCGGGTCCGCGCACCGACGACGCCGGCAGGCAGCCGCACCTCGCAGCCCCAGCTCTCGCCGCGGCGATACTTGCCGCGCTCGACGAGATAGCGCGCAGTGCCGGCGATCGCATCGTCGGGCGGACCGAATGGCCAGATGCGGCCGTCGCGGTTGAAGTCGACGCCCATGTTCAGCCACACCTCGGGCATCCATTGCGTGTGACCCATGGCCCCGGCCCACGAGCCGATCATCTCATCCGGCTTGGCCCAGCCGCGCTCGACGATGATGAGGGCGTTGAGCAATTCCTGCTGCCAGTAGCCACGCCGGCGCGGCTCGCCCCACGCCAATGCGGCGAGCGCCGGCAGCACCGGGCGCATGTGCTTGGGATTCTCGACGACGTCGCCAAAGGCCGAACTCCATGCCCCACAAGCCCAGCATGACGTAGCGATCAACGCCGTAGGTGCTCTCGATACGCTCGAGCAGAGGTGCGTACTGGCGCGCCCGCTCCTTGCCGGTGGCGATGCGCCAATCGGAGACGCGGCGGTTCAGGTATTGCCACACCGCCTCGCGAAACTCGGGCTGCGCGCGGTCGAGGGCGTAAACGGATGTGTCCGGCTTGATGGCGCTCATGACCCGGTTGTAGGTCGCCTCCGAGATGCCACGAGCCCGGGCGCGGGCGCGGAAGGCCTGCACCCAGTCGGCGAAGCTTGTGGCCGCAGTCTGGGCGAGCGACGCCTGGCCGCCGGCGAAGGCCAGGGCGGCGCCAAGACCGGCGCGCAGAACGGAGCGACGCGTCATCAATTCAGTCATGCGCCAGCCTTCGCGTTGGCTCCTGCCGTTTGCGGTAACGGCGCAAGCATCGTCAGCCAGCGGCCGGGCGAGACGCCGTAAGCGCGCTTGAACTGCCGCGTCATGTGGCTTTGATCGGCAAAACCGCTCGCAACGGCCGCCTCAGCCAGCGATGCGCCGGCGATGAGACGCCGCCGTGCGCGATCGAGACGCCGCATCGTCAGGTAGCGATAGGGACTCGTGCCGTAACAGGCCCGGAACTGTCGCGCCAACGCATAACGGCCGAGCCCCGTGACCGTCTCGAGCTCGTGCGAGCCAATCGAGCGTCCTGCGTGCACCTCCAGGTAGTCGCGCGCTGCTGCGACGGCGCGACGATGCGGGGCGTGATCTCTGGCGGGCGGCATGGAACGATCGAGCGCGCAGAGCGCCTCGGCAAGACCAACGATGAACTGATCGCGTGCCAGATCCTCGAGGGGGCGTTCCAGATCATCCAGGGCGAACGCAAGGACGCCGCGCAGCCGTGTGCTGTCGAGGACGGCCCCATCCACGAACGGCAGCACACCACGACCGCTACCAATCGCTGCTTGAATGAGGGCCGGCTCGATGTAGGCCATGCGGTAGCGGAAACCGGCGTCCGATCCAGCCCGTCCATCATGCATCTCGTCGGGGTGCAGTACGACGACCTGACCAGGCAGGCTGCGCAGGGTAGCGCCGCGATACTCGAACTCCTGAATACCTGCCAGGGTCAGTCCGACGGCATAGACGTCGTGCCGGTGCGGATCATAGCCGTGCCCGGCAAATCTGGCTTCCAGACGCTCGAGCCCAGGTTGCAGCGGCGCCAAGCTGATCCAGTCGCGCACTCCGGCCCTGCACGATCGTTCAAGACCGGCCGGGCCATCCTGATGCACCAATCGACGCATCGCGCATGCATAGCAGAACAAGCGCCGCCCTGCCCGCGGAGGATTGTCCCATGAAAGACCTGCCTGGTTTCCTGCTGGCAGGCATTGCGCTGACCGGCAGCCCTGGCCCGGCCACGCTCGGCCTCGCCGCGGCTGGTGCGGCGTTCGGTGTCCGCCGCAGTCTTGGCTTATTCGGCGGAATCCTGATCGGCGTGCTGATCGTGATGATGGTGACAGCCAGCGGCTTGACAGGACTCCTTCTGGCGCAGCCGGGCCTGGGTCCTCTCGTCAGCCTGCTTGCCGTCGGGTACATGCTGTATCTGGCCTATCGCATCGCCACGGCACCGCTGGCGGGTGTCAACGGGCGACAAACGAGCCCACCGGGATTCGTGCCCGGCCTGTTCCTCGGCTTCGGCAATCCGAAGGCCTATGCAGCCATGGCCGCGCTCTACTCCGGGTTCGTCCTGGTGGAAGACCATGCGCTTTCCGATGCCGCAGCAAAGACCGCAACGCTCGTGGTAATCATGCTCGCCGTCGACTGGGTGTGGCTGCTGATCGGCTCGGCCCTGACCCGTGCCTTGCGCGATCCGGTCATGGGTCGGATCATCAATGTGGCGTTCGCTGTCCTGCTCGTCGTCTCGGTCGCGCTCGCTTTCGCCTTGTAAGACCTCTTAGCGTCCGATCAGCTTCAGCCATTCGTCCTCGGTCAGAACCTCGACGCCCAGCTCGCGCGCCTTGGTGAGCTTCGAGCCGGCATCGGCACCGGCGATGACGTAATCAGTCTTCTTGGAGACGGAGCCTGCCACCTTGGCGCCAAGCCGCTCGGCCTGGGCCTTGGCCTCGCTGCGCGTCACCTGCTCCAGCGTACCGGTGAAGACGACGGTCTTGCCGGTCACCGCCGAATTCACCGTGCTCGGGCGCACATAAGGCTCGACCATGATCTCGGCCAGCAGATCATTCACGGCTTTCACATTATGCGGCTCGCCGAAGAAGTCCACGAGCGCATCAACTACGGTCTCGCCAATACCCTCGATGTTGTCGATGTCGCGATAGGCGTCGCTGTCGCGGCCGCCCTTCACTGCCGCCTGCACCGCTGCCATGAACTCCTCGGCGCTGCCCAACGCACGGGCCAGATCACGCGCTGTGGTCTCGCCGATGTGACGGATGCCGAGGGCATAGATGAAGCGATCCAGAGCAATCGTGCGCCGCGCCTCGATGGCTCCGTACAAATTCTCGAGTGACTTCGCACCAAAGCCCTTCTTGGTACTCAACGGCTCGGGATGCTTCGGGTCACGCCGCTGCAATGTGAAAATGTCAGCCGGTTGGCGAATGCGCTCCTCGTCGAAGAACAGCTCGATACGCTCGCCACCGAGGCCTTCGATGTCGAAGGCGTTGCGCGAGACGAAGTGCTTCAGGCGCTCCTTGGCCTGGGCCGGACAGATGAGGCCGCCGGTGCAGCGACGTACGGCATCGGCCTTGCCGGTTTTCTCGTCGATCTCGCGCACCGCGTGACTGCCGCAAGCCGGGCAGACCTGGGGAAACACGAAACGGCGCGCGCCTTTCGGCCGCTTGTCGAGCACCACCGAGACGATCTGAGGGATGACATCGCCGGCGCGCTGCACGACCACGGTGTCGCCGGTGCGCACGTCCTTGCGCGCGATCTCGTCCTCATTGTGCAGGGTGGCATTGGAGACCACGACGCCGCCGACGGTGACCGGCTCCAGCTTGGCAACAGGGGTCAATGCACCAGTGCGGCCGACCTGGATCTCGATGTCGTTGAGAACGGTGGTGGCCTGCTCGGCCGGGAACTTGTGGGCGATGGCCCAGCGCGGCGAACGCGAGACGAAACCAAGCCGCTCCTGGTAGTCGAGGCGGTCCACCTTGTAGACGACGCCGTCGATGTCGTACCCGAGCTTGGCGCGCTTGTCTGCCATGCTGCGATAGAATGCGAGCATGTCCTCGGCGCTGGCGCATACCTCGCGCAGCGGATTGACGGGCAGTCCCCAACGCTCGTAAGCGGCGATGATGCCTGACTGCGTGTCGGCCGGCACCCTGGAGATGGCGCCCCAGGCATAGGCGAAGAACTTGAGCGGGCGGCGCCCCGTGATGTTGGCATCGAGCTGGCGCAGCGAGCCTGCGGCGGCGTTGCGCGGGTTGGCAAACACCTTGTCACCGGCTTCCGCCTGCGTCGCGTTGAGACGGCGGAAGTCGGCGTGGCTCAAGTAGATTTCGCCCCGTACGTCTATGAGGTCCGGAACGTCCTTGCCTTTGAGTTTGTGCGGCAGAGAAGCGATGGTCTTGACGTTGGCGGTGACATTCTCGCCCGTGGTGCCGTCGCCGCGCGTGGCTGCTCGCACGAGCGTGCCGTTCTCGTAGCGGATGGAGATGGACAGGCCGTCAATTTTCGGCTCGGCCAGGATTGTCAGCGGATCGGATGCCGGCACGCGCAGGAAGCGGCGCACCCGCTCGACGAACTCTGTGATGTCAGTGTCGTCGAAGGCGTTGCCGAGGGAGAGCATCGGCACGTCATGGCGGATCTTGGCGAAGGTCTCTAGCGGGGCGGCGCCGACACGTCGGGAGGGGCTGTCGTCGCGCACGAGGTCAGGAAAACGCGCCTCGATAGCAGCGTTGCGCTGAACCAGCGCGTCGTACTGGGCATCGGAAATCTCGGGTGTGTCCTGACGGTGGTAGAGCTCGTCGTGGCGCACGATCTCCGCGGCCAGATGCGTGAGCTCGACCTGGGCCTCAGCCTTGGTCAACCGGTCAGGAGATTTTGCAGTTTTGGCGGCTTTGCTCATGGGCGCGGAGTGTGCACCAGCGTGCCCGATCACGCCAAGCGCTGCCCTAATAGAACCACACATTTGACGGGGAACATGCCGCGTATGACCATTATCTTGCGGGACCTATCGCCTCCCGCTAGAGCAGGGTCGCTTCGGATTGAAGCACTTTACCGCAATCGAGATGTATCGGCCGAAGCGTGAATCCTGCTCTATACTTTAAGTTTTAGAGGGCGATTCACGTGTCGCGGCGGAGCCGCGCTACGCGCGGACACATGGAAGCAGTAATGCTTCCATGTGAGACGATCGCGCTCTAGCGCCAGGAGAAGACCATGATCTATCTCAATGTCGTGCTGACGGTGAAAGATGCCGCGGACATCCCGTTCGTGCGCTCGACCATGACGGAGCTCGGGCGGCTCGCCCGCTCGGACGCGGGCTGCGTGCGCTTCGAGGTGTATCACTCGCAGGCTGACCCCCGCGCCTTCTTCCTCAACGAGGTATGGGAGGACGCGGCCTCGCTCGACGCGCATCGCAAGGCCAAGCCCTTCGTCGAAATCTACATGCCGAAGGTGGTGCCCAAGCTGGACCGCACGCCGCATCTCTGCGACCTGCTCGAGTAGCCTCAGTAACTCGCTGGGAGCCCGGCCGCACGCAACAACAAATCCCCACTAGATGCGGCTGCCGCCCCTGGCCTCGATCAAGGCGCCGGTGAGGGCCTTGGCGAAGTCGCGCCGCTCGTCATCGGTGAGGAAGCGCCCGAAGGACAATTCCTTGCCGTGCAGATGCAGGCGCAGGTCGGTGCGCCCATCCCTGCCTTCGGCCAAGCGGACGCGCACCCAGTAGGGGTTGAGGACGAAACGCTCCGTGCGACCGGAGGGATGGAAGCGGGTGACCGTCAGATCTGAGGAGTTCAGCTCCACCGTCTCGTGCAGGCGGCCGGCGCGATAGTTGAGGCGGAATGCGATATAGATGATGAGGACGTCGAGGCCGAAGAAGCCGAGCACCGGCCAAGCGCCCATGAAGTAGAATACCGCACCAGTCGTAAAGCTAACGGCACTGATGATACTCATCAGCACGAGAAAGCCGGTCGGACCCAGCGACCGGTGCGGCCTCAATACGGCCCGAAACTCGCCGGGTCCCGGCATGTGAGGGGACGTGTCGCTCATCACCAATTCGCTTTGCGAACACTCTTATGCAGAAGCAGCTTAAACCACGAACAACAAAGCCCGCCAAGGTCGCGCTGGTAGCGCAGGCCGCAGGCGGCGTCAGGGCCAAGCCGCGACGCGCACGCAAGGGCAAGGTTTCGCCGGCGACCATCGAAGAGATATTCCGCCGGTTCGAGGCGGCCAATCCCCATCCCAAGGGCGAGCTGGAGCACGTCAATCCCTACACCCTACTGGTGGCGGTCGTGCTTTCGGCGCAGGCGACGGACGCCGGTGTCAACAAGGCGACGCGAGCACTGTTCCAGATCGCCGACACCCCGGCCAAGATGGTGGCGTTGGGCGAGGAAAAAGTGCGCGACTACATCAAGACCATCGGGCTCTACCGCAACAAGGCCAAGAACGTGATCGCGCTATCGCAGCAGCTTATCAGCGAGCATGGCGGCAGGGTCCCGCACGACCGCGAAGCGCTCGAGAAGCTTCCCGGTGTCGGCCGCAAGACGGCGAACGTGGTACTCAACATTGCCTTCGGCGAGCCGACCATCGCAGTCGATACGCACTTGTTCCGGCTGGCCAACAGGCTCGGGATCGCACCCGGCAGGACGCCGCCGGAGGTGGAACAGGGTTTGCTCAAGGTGGTGCCGGAGAGATATCTACTGCACGCGCATCACTGGCTCATTCTGCATGGACGCTACATCTGTCAGGCGCGCAAGCCGCGCTGCGGGGTGTGCCTGATCGCCGATCTGTGCACCTCGAAAGACAAGATAGCGGCCTGATGCGAGCGGGATCGACCATGAGGCACAGCCCAGCTTCGGCGCGCGCGCCGGCAGATGCAGCCGCTTCCGTGATGGCCGGCGCGCTGGCGCATCTCCACCCCGGGGATCGCCCGCTCATTGTCGACGAGCCGGCGGGGTTGCTGGTCGATACGCTGGCGGCGCAGGGGGTTGCGGCTAGCGTCTGGCTGCGGCGCGCCGGTGGCTCGGAACCAGCGCAAGCATGGCCTGCGGCTGGCCCGTTCAGTTCGGCGCTGGTGCGACTGCCCAAGGCCAAGGATGCGCTCGACTTCGCACTGCATGTGGTGGCGTCCGTCGTGCCGGCGGGCGCGGAGATCATGGTGTTCGGCGCCAACGATGAAGGTATCCGCTCGGCAGCGTCGCATCTGGAAGCCGTGGCCGAGGATGTGGCGACGGTCGATGCGCGCCGCCACTGCCGCGTGCTGGTGGGACGGCGGCGTGCGGCGATTGACGGCCACAAGACATCACTCTCTCACTGGCGCCGCGAAAGCGAGATTGCAATTGCAGGCGGGACGCGCCGCTGGGTGTCCTATCCGGGCCTATTTGCCGGCGGCGGTCTGGATGAGGGCACGGTTCTGCTGCTGGAGCATCTGCCCGAGCTGGCAGATACCGCGCGCGTTCTGGATTTTGGCTGCGGCGCGGGCATCATCGGCACAGGCGTGCGCGTGAAAGCACCGCGTGCGCGGATCGATCTCCTGGATGCCGATGCCATTGCGCTGGAGGCTGCGCGCGAGAACGTGCTGGATGCTCGGCTGGTGCTCGGCGACGGCTTGGCGGCGGCGGGAACGATGCGCTATCACGCGATCCTTTCCAATCCGCCGCTGCATGACGGGGTGGCCGAGGATCACGGTGCGCTCGGACGTTTGATCGGCGAGGCGCCACAGCATCTGGTGGCGGGCGGCGTCCTGCAGATCGTCGTGCAGCGACGCATCAAGGCTACCGAACTGGTGCAGACTGCGTTCGGCAACGTGGAGATGGTGGCCGAGAACGGGCGTTTCCGGGTGCTGCGGGCCAAGCGGGACAGATAGCCGTCAGTTGGGCCGCACGGGAATCCCGGCGGCGGCCATGTGCTGCTTGGCCTGGCCGATCGTGTACGTGCCGAAATGGAAGATGGAGGCGGCGAGCACGGCGCTGGCATGGCCCTGTTTCACGCCCTCGACCAGGTGATCGAGCGTGCCGACACCGCCGGAGGCGATCACCGGCACGTTGACGGCGTCGGCGATGGCGCGCGTCAGATCGAGGTCGAAGCCCACCTTGGTGCCGTCGCGGTCCATAGACGTAAGTAGAATTTCACCTGCGCCAAGGGCCACGACCTCGCGGGCGTAGTCGATGGCGTCGAGCCCGGTCGGTTTGCGGCCGCCGTGGGTAAAGATCTCCCAGCGGTCTGGCTCGCCGGCGGTGGAAACCTTCTTCGCGTCGATGGCGACAACGATGCATTGAGCACCGAATTTCTCAGCCCCTTCGCGCACGAAGGTGCGCCTGTTCACGGCTGCGGTATTGATCGAGACTTTGTCGGCGCCGGCTTCCAGCAGCTTGCGGATGTCCTCCACCGTACGCACCCCGCCACCGACGGTGAGTGGCATGAAGCAGCGCTCCGCCGTGCGCTCGACGATGGCGAAGATGGTGTCGCGGTTCTCGTGGCTCGCTGTGATGTCGAGAAAGCATAATTCGTCGGCGCCGGCGGCGTCATAAGCCGCTGCCGCCTCGACGGGATCGCCGGCGTCGCGCAGATCGACGAAGTTGACGCCCTTGACGACGCGGCCGTCCCTGACGTCGAGGCAGGGGATGATGCGTACCTTGAGCATGGGCGTACTTCTGCGATGGGTGCTGGATGCCGTGCAAGCAAATATAGAGGCCCGCTGACGGGGGTGTTTTCGGATCTTCCGCCCCCTTCGGCACGACACGGGGTTAGGGGCGGCGAAGATGCAAGCCTCGCACTCCCCTGTTTACCACCCCCGACGTCGACGCCGACTTTCGCTCGAGGCAGTCGTTGAGGCATGTCGGGTTGGCCCGCAACCGGACCGAAGCGCGATCCGCTGGCCGTTTTCGCGTCCTGGGCTCACACCCCCTGGGGCTCCGTTTTTCCCTTGCCGGCCAAGGCGCAAAGGCGCTAGGCGTACCCAACCGAAATCCCGCTTCCAATTAGAAAGCTGCGTCATCGAGAGGGAGTTGAGCCCATGCGCGTCTACTATGATCGTGATGCCGATATCAATCTGATCAAGGGCAAGAAAGTGGCCGTCATCGGCTATGGCAGCCAAGGCCACGCGCATGCGCTGAACCTGCGCGATTCCGGCGTCAAGGATGTGATCGTGGCGCTGCGCAAGAGCAGCCCCTCCGCCAAGAAGGCCGAGGCCGAGAAGCTCAAGGTCATGGAGGTGGCCGACGCCGCCAAGTGGGCCGACGTGATGATGATGCTCACGCCCGACGAGCTGCAGGCCGACATCTACAAGGATCATCTGCACGCCAACATGAAGCAGGGCGCAGCCATCATGTTCGCGCACGGACTCAACGTGCATTTCAACCTGATCGAGGCGCGCAAGGACATCGACGTCGGCATGGTGGCGCCAAAGGGACCCGGCCATACCGTGCGGTCGGAATACGCGCGCGGCGGCGGCGTGCCGTGCCTGATGGCGATCGCCCAGGATGCCTCCGGCAACAGCCACGATCTGTTCCTGTCCTATGCGGCGGCGATCGGCGGCGGGCGCGCGGGCATCATCGAGACCACCTTCAAGGAGGAGTGCGAGACCGATCTCTTCGGCGAGCAGGTCGTCCTGTGCGGCGGGCTCGTGGAGCTGATCCGCGCCGGCTACGAGACGCTGATCGAGGCCGGCTATGCGCCCGAGATGGCCTATTTCGAATGCCTGCACGAGGTGAAGCTGATCGTCGACCTGATCTACGAGGGCGGCATCGCCAACATGAACTATTCAATCTCCAACACCGCCGAGTTCGGCGAGTACGTGTCGGGGCCGCGCGTCATCACGGACGAGACGCGCAAGGAGATGAAGCGCATCCTCAAGGACATCCAGTCCGGCGAGTTCGCCTCCAAATGGATCGCCGAGTGCAAGGCCGGCCAGCCCAAGTTCAAGGCCATCCGCCGCAACAACGACGCCCACCCGATCGAGGAAGTGGGCGCCAAGCTGCGCGCCATGATGCCCTGGATCAAGGAGAAGGCGCTGGTCGACAAGACGAAGAACTGAGGCCTTTCGGTCCTAGTCGAAGGCGGGCGCCGGGGCCATAATGGCGGCTCCGGCGTTGTCATTTGCAAAGGGGGAAAGCCATAAATCGCCTGCTCGCTGCCGTTGCCTGCGCCATGGCGCTGTCGCTGGCCGCACCTGCCACCATCGAAATGCCTGCTGCTGCCGCCAAGAAAGCCGCCATGAAGCAATGCAAGGCCAAAGCCCTGGACGGCAAGGCGGTCACTTGGAAGTGCGCCGCGGACCAGCCGTGCTGTATGAACTACGTCACGGGCCAGGGCGTGTGCGGCACCAAGGCCATCGGCTGCCTGTAAGCGCTACGGACAACAGCGTGAAGGGTGCGGCGTCACCCTTCACCGGCTTGCCGGCCACGCCATGACCAGCAGCATCGACGTGGACAAGGTGCGGGCCGAGACACCGGCCTGCGCCAATCTCATTCACTTCAACAATGCCGGCGCGGCGCTCATGCCCGAGCCGGTGTACCAAGCCGTTCAGGCGCACCTGGATCTGGAGCGACGCATCGGCGGCTACGAAGCGGCTGCGGCGGCACAGGCTGAGCTTGACGACTTTTACTCATCCTTTGCCGAGCTGCTTGGATGCGAGCCTGACGAGATTGCGTATATCGAGAACGCTACGCGTGCCTGGGACATGGCGTTCTATGCCATTCCGTTCCGCGAGGGCGACCGCATCCTGACCGTGGAGGCCGAATACGCTTCCAACTACATTGCGTTTCTGCACATGGCGAAGCGGCGCGGCATCATGATCGACGTTGTGCCGTCGGACTCGAGCGGCGCTACGGACGTAGCCGCGCTGGAGCGCATGGTGCGTGTGGGTGGCGTCAAGCTGATCGCCATCACGCATGTCCCGACACAGGGCGGGCTCGTCAATCCGGCGGCCGCGATCGGGCGCATCGCGCGTGCGAACGGCATTCTCTATCTGCTCGATGCGTGCCAGTCGGTCGGGCAGATACCCGTCGATGTCGGTGAGATCCAATGCGACATGCTGTCGGGCACAGGGCGCAAGTTTCTGCGCGGCCCGCGTGGGACGGGCTTTCTTTACGTGCGGCGCGGTATCCTCGATCAGCTCGATCCGCCATTCCTCGACATGCAGGCGGCCGAGATCGACGCCTCCGGCGGCTATCGGCTGGCTCCTGGGGCCATGCGCTTCGAGAACTGGGAGAGTTTCATCGCTGGTCGGCTTGGGCTGCGCGCCGCTGTGCGTTACGCGTTAGGCCTGGGCCTGCCGGCGATCAAGGAGCGTGTGTTTGCACTGGGTGAGGAGTTGCGGGCGGCTCTTGAGAAAATCCCGGGCGTGGAGGTGCAGGACCTCGGTCGCGAGAGATGCGGCATCGTCACCTTTACGAAGGCGGATGAAACGCCCGACGCGATCAAGGCCCGGCTGGCAGCGTCACAAATCAACGTCTCGGTCTCGCGCGCCCGCTACGCCGCCCTCGATCTCGGCAAACGCGGCCTGCCGGCCGTCGTACGCGCGTCCGTGCACTACTATAATACCAGCGAGGAGATCAGCCGCTTCTGTCGGGTTCTGAGCGATCGTGCCTAGCAACGGCAAGAGCGCGATCGTCTCACATGGAAGCATTACTGCTTCCATGTGTCCGCGCGTAGCGCGGCTCCGCCGCGACACGTGAATCGCCCTCTAAACCTTAAAGTGTAGAGCAGGATTCACGCTTCGGCCGAGACGTCTCGATTGCGGTAAGTGCTTCAATCCGAAGCGACCCTGCTCTAGGCCACTGCCACCGGAAGGAACCGTCTGTCGTCGCGTCGGGGAGGGAGGTGTGTGGCGGTGCGGCGACAGACAGAACCTTCCGGCAGAGAGTAGGTCCGAAGCACATGCTGCTGGCACGCGAACGGACCAAGGCGCGGTTTCAAGGCCATCACATCGTGGGAGCGTTGCTGGCCCTGAAGGAACGTGTCTCATGTCGCCCATGAGGCCCTGCAAACGTGATCACTTTCAGGCCGCCGCGCGACGATTTCGCGACCTCCAATCACGTCGTGTGTCGGGTGCGAAATAGTGCTCGCACGAGCACAAGTGGCCACTCCGGCATTGAAAAGTCATCAAGTCAAACCGATGTCCAGCCTCAACGCCCCGGACTTGGAGGAGTTTGCGGATTGAGGCATGTTGCAGGCCAATTGGCGGCACCAGAGCGCGATCGCCTCACATGGAAGCACTGCCGCTTCCATGTGAGGCGTGAATCGCACTCTAAACTATGAGTGTAGAGCAGGATTCACGCTTCGGCCGCCACGTCTCGATTGCGATAACGTGATTCAATCCGAAGCGATCCTGCTCTAGGAGAGACTTGCAATGCGGCTTCAGTTCCACACGCTCGATGTTTTCACCGACAAGCGTTTCGGCGGTAATCCGCTGGCTGTCGTGCACGACGCCGACGCGCTCGACGGGAATGCGATGCAAACCATCGCGCGCGAGTTCAACCTCTCCGAGACCGTGTTCGTGATGAAGCCCGAGAATCCGGCCCACACCGCACGCGTCCGCATCTTCACTCCCGCCGTAGAGATACCTTTCGCAGGCCATCCCACGGTTGGCACAGCAGCGCTGCTGGCCGAGTTGCGTTCACCCTCGGGCGTCGGCGAGCGTGAGGCCATTATCGTCCTCGAAGAGAAGGTCGGTCCGGTGCGCGTCGGCGTGCGCCTGACCGAAGGCGCGCCAGCGCTCGCCGAGTTCGATGCCCCACGCTTGCCCGCGGAGGAGGGCTCTCCGCCCGGGGCCGAGCTGCTGGCTGCGGCGCTGGGACTGATCCCGTCCGAGATCGGCTTCGAGAACCATCGCCCGACGCGCTACACGGCCGGAAACGCCTTTGTCTTCGTGCCGGTCTCGACCCTGGAAGCCATGGCAAAGGCCAGGGTCTCATCCACACACTGGAGCAAGGCCTTCACCGGACAGGGAGGTGTCGGGGCCTTCCTCTACACGCGTCAGGTCGTGCACATGACCTCCGCGTTCCACGCGCGCATGTTCGCCCCCGATCACGGCGTGGCCGAGGACCCGGCCACGGGCAGTGCCGCGGCAGCCTTTGCGGGCGTAGTGGGGCGTTTCGATGCGCCCACCGATGGCACCCACCGCCGTGTCATCGAGCAGGGCTTCGAGATGGGCCGGCCCAGCCTCATTACGCTCTCACTGGTGGTGGATGGGGGCCGGCTGGCGGCGGCACGGATCGGCGGGCATGCGGTTCGCGTGAGCCAGGGCACGATCGAGGTGTGAGCTGGATTAGAGCTTGCAATCGGGTGCGCAGTCCGGCTATTTGACGGACATCAAGGCTTCAATGGGGCCCCGAAAGCCCGACCGCGAGCATGAACCCACGTTGCCCAGGTTCGATGTCTCCCCGGTTCGGCGCGTCGACCGCGCCGAAGGCTGGCGCCCGTGCGTCTGCGCTTGGCCTGATTACCCTCCTCCTTACTGGCCCCTGAGCCTCTTGGGTCCTGGATGCGTTCAGGACGGGTGCTCAGGGGAACGCGAGTTCAAGTCAGGCAGATACAATCTCCGCCGGACCTGATCCGGCATATATCAACGGACCCAGACCATGACCGCACCCACCGATACCGCTACCGCCGAGCAAGGCAAGCCCGAGCGCAACGAGGCCAACCGTGTCCTGATCTTCGACACCACGCTGCGTGACGGCGAGCAGTCGCCGGGCGCCGCCATGACGCTCGAGGACAAGCTGAAGGTCGCAGTGCTGCTCGACGACATGGGCGTCGACATCATCGAGGCCGGGTTCCCGATCTCCTCCAACGGCGACTTCGAGGCGGTGTCGGAGATCGCCAAGGTCGTCAAGAAGTCGGTGGTGTGCGGGCTTGCCCGCGCCGGCCTCAAGGACATCGACCGCGCCGGCGAGGCCGTGCGCCATGCCAAGCGTCCGCGTATTCACTCCTTCATTTCCACCAGCCCCGTGCATCGCAAGTGGAAGTTGCAGATGGACGCGGAGCAGGTGATCGAGGCTGTGTCGCAGAGCGTGGCGCACGCGCGCAAGTACGTCGACGACGTCGAGTGGAGCCCCGAGGACGCCACGCGTACCGAGCGCGATGTGCTGCTGCGCTGCTGCGAGGTGGCGATCAAGGCTGGCGCCACGACCATCAACATTCCGGATACGGTCGGATACTCCGTGCCGGAGGAGTACTACGCCCTCATCAAGATGCTGCGTGAGACGGTGCCGGGCGGAGACAAAGTGGTGTGGTCGACGCACTGTCACAACGACCTCGGCATGGCGGTCGCCAACTCGCTCGCGGGCGTGCGAGCCGGGGCGCGCCAGATCGAGTGCTGCATCAACGGTCTGGGCGAGCGGGCCGGCAATGCCGCGCTCGAGGAGATCGTGATGGCGCTCAACGTCCGCGGCGACATACTACCTTACTGGACGGGCGTGGATTCCACCAAGTTCATGCGCGCCTCCAAGCTCGTCTCAGCCGTGGCCGCTTTCCCCGTGCAGTACAACAAGGCCATCGTGGGTCGCAACGCGTTCGCACACGAGAGCGGCATCCACCAGGACGGCATGCTCAAGAACAACCAGACGTACGAGATCATGACGCCCGAGAGCGTGGGGCTCGCCAAATCCTCGCTCAGCATGGGCAAGCTGTCCGGCCGCCACGCCTTCCGCGAGAAGCTGCGCGAACTCGGCTACGAGCTGGGCGACAACGCCTTCCAGGATGCTTTCAACCGCTTCAAGGACCTTGCTGACAAGAAGAAGATCGTGTTCGACGAGGACATCGAGGCGCTGGTCGACCAGGAGGTCGCGTCCCAGTACGACCACATCAAGGTGGTGGCGCTGACGGTCATCGCCGGCACCGGCGGCCCGCAGAAGGCCACCATCACGCTCGACATCGACGGCAAGCATCACGTGCACGAGGCGACGGGCGATGGGCCGGTCGACGCCACCTTCAAGGCCATCAAGGCCATCGTCCCGCACGATGCACGCCTGCCGCTCTACCAGGTGATGGCCGTGACCGAGGGTACGGACGCACAGGCCGAGGTGATGGTGCGGCTCGAGGAAAACGGCCGCACGGTGACGGGCCGGGGCGCAGACACCGACACAATGGTGGCGTCCGCCAGGGCCTACGTCAGCGCGCTCAACAAGCTCCTGCTGAAGCGCACGCGCGGGCTGCACGCCCAAGCCATGGTATCGTGACGCGGCGCCGGGCTGCGTGATCAGGCCTCATCGCGGCCGCCTTGGCGGGCGGCCGCGATGATGAGGTCGCAATAGGGCCGCTCGCTGGACAAGGCAGGCTGGCTGGGATAGAGAACCGCACGTCGAGGGCTCATAGCAGCCCCGTTTTGGTGGTCGGGGCGCATAGCTCAGTTGGTAGAGCAGCTGACTCTTAATCAGCGGGTCGCAGGTTCGAGTCCTGCTGCGCCCACCATGATTTCAAAACCATATCAAGCCCTTAGACGTTCGCGACAGCGTTCGACCGTGTTGCAGGTTGATGCTGCTGAATGCAACATGATCCCGCATGATTTCGGGCGTTTCCGCCCATGCCCAATGGCTCCATGCAACATGGATGCGACATGGATGAGCACGAGCCGACCTTAGTTGGGCGGATGTGCGATCCAGAAAATCCGAGCCACACGCAGAGCAAAAATCAGCTACCTCATTTTCCAAAGAGGGAGATAGCTCGTGGCCACGCTGACTAACTGGGAAGCAGACAAGGGCGGATACTTTCAGGGGACGGCAACGATTGGCCAGGCCATTGATTGGTTCATAGAACATATCCGCAAGCTGCCCAAACTGCCGAAGATTGAGATCAACAAGGGCGGCCACTGGAGGACATGGCCCGAAGGGGAACTCCTTACGGTTGATGACAAGTGGCTCACTCAAATGATCGGCGAGGGGAGATTGCCCAGTCGTGACCAAGTCACCTATGGAGGAACACACGCCGGCACCGCAGTTATGCGAGCCATGTCAGGTACGCATGTAATCGTTGAAATGCTGAATACCGACCGCAAGACACGCCATCGATGCATCTTACTCGGCAGCGTGCTGGTCGCTACGCGTGAGGGCTGGGACGCGTCGCTCAAGGAGGCAAGCTGATTGGTTGCTTGGTTGCTCACATCTTCCTAACAGCTTCTCCACAGAAGAACGCCCCTAACCACGACTTCACATTATGACGTACCCGGAAGAGGGGTACGCATGATCCGTCATCACATTGAAAACCTAGGACCTACTGTAAACGGTCTACTCATAGGCATCCTGATTGGGATGTTTCTGACCTCGACCTTTGCGGGCATCCCGCTCGACGCTGGGTTCACTCAATTGATCGGTTCAGCCATAGGTGCAGGTATCAAAGCAATTGCTGCCATCATGGTTGCGCAGCATCAGACAGGTGCGCCTAACCGCAACTATGAGAAGTTCATTGCAGATAGCGCTCTAGGTGTAAGGGACGAGGCCTACATACTTAAGATGCTGTGTGAGATTGAAGCATGGGATAGCCATGCCCAATGGGGGAACGCACTACAAACCCAGGTGAATGCTCTTAGAGATGTCATTGCCCTGTTCCAGGGCAATGCTCCCTTCGGTGGAACAACCAACTACAAGGTGAGGCTGCGATGTGCAGAGCTAGATCGAGCTCTGCGGCTGGAAGAACGTGGTCTACAAAAGGAAATCAAATGGCTTGATACGCCAACCAAGCATGTTTTGCAGAATGCACGGCCAAATCTTGCCGCTGCGACTGAGCAGCTCTTGCAAGGCTGCGACGACCGTCTCCGGCGGCACCGGCTTGGCCACGGTCGGTCCGTGCCGGCACGCGCCTTCAGCAATGTCGTAGCCGGTGTAGTTCACAAATGGGATGCCGCGCTCGTTCAGCCGCTCGCAGAGCGCGCGGCTGTCACCGTCCGACAGGACATGATCGACGATGGCGCCGTTAATGCCGGTATCAATGAGTGAAAAGGCTTCGGCCAGTTTCCTGGCGGTGACAACCTTGGCGCCTTTGTCCTCAAGCGTTGCGCTGAGATCGAGCGAGAGCAGAAGCTCGTCCTCTACCAGCAGAATGGTCTGACCCTTGAGTGACATGAGCGCACTCCTTTCACTCACGAGCGTAGCGCGCGAAATGCCATCTGGATGTGACAGTTAGGCACTTATGCGCGGGGCTGCCGCACGGGCCAACGGAACCGGCGACGGCGTAGTGTTGTTATGACAACACGATCTGGCGGATTCAGTCCCTCGTATGCGTCAGATAATGCGCGCTCTTCTCCTCCCCCAGGACAGAGCGTGTGGAATTGGCACCCACGCCCCCCGGCGTGGGTGTTTTCTTTTTGCGGAAGGGATGGAAGTCCGAATTTCGAGACCAAAGGGCTTGGGTGACGACAGCCCAGTCGCCGCAGGCGAGGCCCTAATGAAAAATGATGGCGTCGCGAAACGGCACGACGTCGAGAATGTCACCGTCCTCGTCACAAATCTCGAAGCAGAGAAGGAGTGTGCGGAACTGATATTCCTCAGGGGTAGCGTGGAATACGACGCGGATGCCTTCCAGGACATTGTCCTTGGCCGCGTCGAGACTGGCGAAGGCGACGGGCACTTCGGCGGGACGGTCTTCGCCGTTGCCCTTGAGGTTGAAGTAGTACATCGGCATGCCGCCATAACGCGGAAGCCGGCGCCGGGTTGCGCAAAAGAAAAGCCGCCCGAAGGCGCGTAGTCGATCTGACCCCGATAAATGGAGAAGCCGCTCAGTGTTGTCTGGCTTCAAGATTGCCGGCGCACACAATAAGAAGCCGCACAGTGCGAGCAACCTTTCTTCTGTTCGATACGTTGCTTGGGCACGTCGATGAAGCGGCAGTACCACCCGCATGCCACGCCCCGTCATTCTCAAACGCGACCGCGATCCATACCCGCCATCTGGTGATGGCGACCGAGCAACGCAGCTGGGTGTTGGGCCTGTGGCGAAGCCGTGTGCAACCGCACCATCGTTCCGTGTGATTGGTGAGATGGCGAGGCCAACTGGAAGAGGGCTCAGGGATCTCAAAACCGAGGAAAAGCCGCATCACGGCAAAGGAGGCCGATTATGAAGTGGTTGCAAAGCGCGTCGATAGCGGTGTTGCCATGGTTGGTTTTGCCCATGTCTCTCAGTGCGCAGACGGGCGATCCCGGGCTAGAACTCGCGTTCATGCCCGCTACGACCAGCGTGACCCTGCTCAATGAGGGCGGCAAATACGTAGCTGTGGATCTGAAACATATCCCAGAAGGCGGCCAATGCCGCATGGATAAGGACGCGACGATTGCCCGCGTGGGACCGGGAGCGGCCCCTGGAACGACCCGGGTGCGTTATGCTGCTGCGCAATTAAGTCCCGGCGGATGCCCGTTCATGACCACATTCGATCTGCCTGACACCGAGTATGCCAAGGGCCGCGCCGCTTTTGTCGAGATGAAAGACGACGCCTGGAAGAAAGTGGACGAGATCAAGAAGGAGCTTGGCGACAAATGGGACGAGGTCACAGGCAAGAAGAAGAGCTCGTAACGCACCCAGAACTTGTACGCAAAACGGTGTCGCCGAGGGTTGCGTGCACGGAGAATGCTGATGTTCAAGCCTTGGCAGCTAGCAGTCGTTGGGGTGCTATTGCTTCCAAACCCCGCGGGCGCGATTGAAAACTGCAAAGCCACAACAACTTGCGCCAGTGCCGTGCAAACTTGTGTCGCCTATCGCACCAAGAACAAGCTTTCGGCTTCGGATCTCAACTGCGAGGATGCCAAGACGGTGTGCGATTCAACGGGCGTGTGGCGCAGCAAGTACGTTCGCAACAATCCGGCAGTCACTGAGTGCAAAGTCGTAAAGCGCTGACATCGACGGCAGCCGTCACGAGCGAGAAGGGCGAGAAGATCACGGACAACTACGCCTTCGTGGAAGCCAAGAAGGTGCTCCAGACGTAGCGTGCTTGCAGGGCAATAAATCCCGCAAGCGGCGCGGGAGCGCGGGCTTTGCAAGAGGGTCACTTCACCTCCGCGCGCGCAGAGTCCGTCTTCAGCTCACCGGGCGTAGCCGTGTCACCGTCTTGCAGGCGCTCGTACTCGGCAATCACCTGCGCCCCAAGCAGCAGAATGATACTGGCGATCTCGAGGCTCAGGAGCCCGATGATCGTGGTCGCCAGCGAGCCATAGACCACGCCGACCACCGACAGTGTCGAAAAATACCAGAGCAGGATGTGACGCGTGGCCTCCCATAGCAGGCCAACCACGATGCCGCCGACAAGCGCGTGGCGGGGACGGATGCGCCCTCTGGGCGGCATGACCACATAGATAGAGGTGAGGACCAGGATCAGACCCACGACGCCGGCCAGATACAAGAGGACGACCGAAAGCCGGTCCAGTGACCAACCGCGTCCCAGCAGGACAAACTGGTCATCACTCATCGATTGCAGCAGGCTCGCAATGACGGTCATCACCAGGAAGCCGACGGCAAGCAAGAGGATGTAGAGATAAGGAAGGAGCAAGGAGACGATGAGCGGCCGCGGTTTGTGCCGCACCCGATGCAGGAAAATGATCGACATGGCGCTCTCGAGCACGCTGAACGCAAGCGAGCTGAAAAACAGCATGGCGGCAAGCACGACCCAGCCGACGACTTCGCGGTGCTCGAGGATGTTGCGCACTTGCGCAAGGACCGCTGCGGAGTCCCCGGGAACGATAAGGCCGATGTAACGTCGCAAGGTCGCCAACAGCGCGGCTTCATCAACCACGTGAGAAAGCATCAGGAGCAGGAAGGTGAAAAGGGGAATAACGGAGAGCAGGATGTAATAGGCCAGGGCTCCAGACAGCAGCAGACCCTGGCTTTTCTGGAACGCCTTCACGACCTGTAAAATGAAGCGCCCGGGTTGGGCCATGACCTTGCGCCAGGCAGGTGTCGGGCGAAGCATCGAAGGTCCTCCTCCCTTGAAAATGGCATGGAGAGGATTCCGTTCACGCTAGACGCTATTCCTACTCCTCAAGGTGTTGTTCGACGTTCTATGCCCTGAAGCTCGCTGGCCTTTACGCATCATGCCTCCTTCGTTCGGATGCCCTGGTCGCTGCGCAACCCGATCGTAATCGCGCCATCGTTTTCGAGTACGGCATAGCGCGCGTAGCTACACTCAGGCAACGAAAACGGGTTCGGAAGTGCATCGGCTTATCGCAACAACACGTCGCCTGCAGGAGCAGCGCCGTTGCAGGCAGCGGGGCGATCGCCTCGACAATTGCTCCCGCATCCGAACCACTCAGCGGGCTGCAGCGATCGCCTCTGGCGCATTGGCAAGTGCTGCATCGTAGGTAGTTACGATGGGCGAACCGCCCCCGGGTCGCAACATCGTGCCCCGCACAGTCCAGCCTAACACCTTATCTACCATCGGCTAATCCTCTGAGCACGAGCGTCGGCCGGACGACATCAATCCAGCCCGAGCCCACGTACAAATGGAGCTACCGCAGGAAATAGGCGTAGACGCCGAGGCCTCCAGCAGCAATCGCCGCCAGCGCAAGTGAAATAAACAGCACAGAAACTGTTGCTCGCGGTCCTGTTCCTTGGCGAATTTGAACAGTCTCTCGACTTGGGTGATCAACTGGCTTGCTGTCTTCCATTACACGCACCGCAGATTGCCCCACAGAGAACAACACCGTGGACTATTAAGTTCCAGTTGGTCGCAGACCCTCAACGAGCTGCCCTCGAGATCGCAACGTTCAATTCGTTTGAACGTCATGCAAGTGAGCGGCTCAGCATCGACAGCCTATCGAAGGAACGTATTGCGGTCGCTGAGCGTGTTTGCGCATACCCGTCGCCAGTCCGCCTTGGTCATGTGGGTGCCGGCGTCCCAGGCAGCCACACAAGACTTCATGTTTCTTCCGCGAGCGCAAGTTGGCGTGCGTAGGGCTCCGTCTTCCCGTCCTGCAATGCCTTAAACCACGCGCGGTCGCTCACATTGACGCCAGGTGGGGAGGAAGCCGTGATGCTGACCACCCTTGCCGTGAGGCAAGCGAGACGGGAAGCATCGCTCATGGCTGAGCTCCAACATCGCGTCAAGAACATGCTCGCGGTGGTGCCAACAGCACCGCGATCAGGAGTGTCGCAATGGCGGAGCGCCACATCAGGTGTGCCCATGCGCTCGCATACTGTCACGAAGTCGGTCGTAGTCGGAGCGTAGGTCGGGCACAGTGGCATGGCCGTTGGGCAGGGGCGGCACAGGATCAGCTTCGCTACTTTCCCCAAGCTCGGAGTTTTCAGGCCCGCTTGGCCAATATAGCAAGCCGATCAGGCCAATGAGAATGGCCAGCGGCCAATTGCGACCCAACAACCGCGCGGTACCCAACGCGGCCGATGTGCCCCCGGAATGCTGAACAGCGCGCCCAAAGCGGCAATCGGCGCCTGCATCATGGCCTGTGCCGCCGCATCGCTTACGACCTCGCCAGTATCGCTCGCCTCGGCGGCTTGCTCGAGCCTCCTCCTCAATTTCCTCCTTGGCCGACACGACGGCGGCGGCAATCACGCCCACCACCGCCAAGCCGCCGGCCACCATCCAATAGGCTGTAATGTGGCCAAAACGCTCGACCAGCATCATCGTGCAGGCCGCCAGTGCAAAGCCGGCGGCAATCACAAAGGGAATGGCGACTGACGCGCGCGCCACGTACTTCAAGAGCAGCCCGCTGACTGCGGACTTGGCGCTGTGGAGCAAGCCCGTAAACATTGGCCGTTACGATTTCCAAAGCGCGCCGAGCACGAAGCCTACAGCAGCGGCTACCGCCAGCGTCGCCATCGGCTGGTCCTTGACCGAGCGATCAACGGCACCCTTGAGGTTGCCAGCTACCTCGCCCATGCGCTCGGTGGCTTCGCGGCCTTGCTCGGTGACGCGGCTAACCACGTCTTCGGCCTGGTCCGCCACCTTCTTGAACTGATCTGAAGCCTTGTCTTTCAGATCGGAGACGGGATCCGATCCTCGTGTGGGTGTACTCTGGGCCATGGTGCTCTCCTTATTCTCGAAAGCGTCGCGCGTAGTTGGAAAGCTCAGACATCCACGCCGCCGTTTGCGACTGCTGGCGCGAGGAGCGAAGCATCCACAAGGCGCCGGCGGCGAACGCCAGCCCACCCACCACGGCAAGGACCGTTCCGGGTTTTTCTTTGAGGGATAGTCCGACAGGCTTTAACCACTCATCGGCTTGATCAAGGGCCTCCGAGGCAAACTCAGTCGTCTTGTTGACCGCCGTCGTTGCACCCTGGGCTACCTGCTCGGTCAGTGTTGGCTCAGGCTTGCCTTGGGTGCCGTACGTGCCGCTCTGGTGTGTCATTGCGTTTCTCCTTGAGTGAAGATCTGAGCGTGTCGAAACTCAGGATCTCCATAGGGCGCCGAGCACGAAGCCAACCACGGCTGCCACAGCCAGAGTTTCCCGAGGACGCTCGTCGAGTGATTTGCGAATTGCAGAATTCAGGTTGCCGACCACCTGCAATAACCCCGACGCATTGTCTTTGGGGGGCCGGCCGAAACCGTTGAGCTGGTTCGCCCAACGCTCGACCTCGCCCCGGGCCCGGTCCCGGGAATAGCCATAACGCTGCTGCAGCTTGCCAATCAGCTGGTCATGTTTGCCGGCAATGTGAGCGAGCTCGTCGTCGGTCAGCGCGCCCCATTGGCTCTTGGCCTTGCCGCGGAATTGCTTCCAGGAGCCTTCAATACGATCCCAATCCATGCGCGCTCTCGCTCACTACTGAATGAGGTGAACCGGCACAACCCCACAAGGTTCCAAATCGGCCTTTTAACCCGATGAGCCGACACGCTCGCACATCGGTGAGGCACCTCGCCCATGCGGCGGGGTACCTTCACTTCCCACCGACGCAGATAAATGCGGCGACGCGCGGTGCTCTCCACAAAAAAACGCCAGCCTGGATCTGGAGCCAAGCTGGCGCTGGTCGTAACCGGGGAAGTCACTACTCACAGGTCAGCACGGGATATCAAGTGAGTAGTGATCTACAAACAAATCAGCCGCGATGATGTTTCACCCGGATCAGAAATAAAAGTGCGCCGCCCTTGGGGCAAGGGCAGCGGCAGAAACTACTGTGGCCTGGGTTTAATTCCCCTACCGGGGGTTCGCCCACTGGCTAAGCGAGAGCGGCACCTCAGCAGCACGAGGGTCCCCCCAAGATGCCAATCTCCCGATAAGAATGGCCGTCGGGAGGCAGGGTTTAGATTTCTAGCGCGCCAAACCGTCCCGTCGGAATATGCCCTTACAGAGCACCCAAGTGGCCAAGCTATAAAATAACGGTCTGCGATCCCCCATTCCCGCGGTTCGGAGTTATCGCCGGGCCGTCGGCCGGCTCCTAATCCGCCATAATGAGACCTCGCGAGAGACGATCCGTGTCTGCCGTACTTTTTATACTTTCCGCGCCGGGAACGTCGTCGAGGATGGGATAGACTGCTCACTCCGCTAGCCTGACAATGACACGTGGCTTTACTCGCCACTGGCCCAAGCAGCGTGTTGTCATCACCCGCATCCTGATGGCCGACGATTATTCCGGTGCGCTCGGGTGTCCGAAGCATCGTAGCTCAACCCAAAGTGGCCTTGTCCAGGCCCCAAAGCGCACAGAGTGGTGAAAAGGGTGGCGTCCCACCCTTTTCATTTGTCGGTTTCACGAGCCGCGTAAGTAGCGCTCGCGTTCCTTGCGAATTTCCTCGGCCGTATAGCCCTTGGACGCCGGGTCATACTTCGACCAGCCGCTCTTCATATAGGCTTGTCGACGTTGACCGACATCAACGGGAGTGTGGGCATTGAGGATTGCGTCCGCCGTAGCCAAGCGATCGTCATCCGTTCGAACCGTCACGAGTGAACTTCCGCGGCGCACGGCCTCCGAGTAGACGTGGGCGTCGTCCTCGCTGACACCGTAATCGGTAAGAGCCCCTATCAGCCCGCCGACCACCGACCCACCAGCGGCGCCAACGAGGGTGGTCGCAAGGACGCCTGCCGCAACCAGGGGGCCAATACCGGGGATCGCAATGACCCCCAGGGCCGCGAGCAGCCCTGTGCCGCCGCCCACAACGGCACCAGCGGTCGCGCCGGTGGTCGTGCCCGAAGCCTCGTCCGCCAGAGTGTTGTCATCGCGGTAGCGGCTGATGAGGCTCACCTCTGAGGATGAGAAGCCGGCTTGCTCGAGCGCTTCCACGGCGCGTTGGGCCTGGCTGTAACTGTCGTAGAGCTTGGATACTGTACGTGTCATCGGAGGAACCTTATTGACTGACGACGTTGCCACGAAAATCCAGCGAGACGTTGACCTGCTTGTCGCCCTGTTTGGTGGAAGCGCGCCACACTCCCTGGTCATCCTTGCGTAGGCCGGTGACCTGGGTGAAGCCGGCCTTTTCCATGCGGTCCTTCGCCTGGTCCTCGGTGAAACTGTTGGCCCCTGCGACCGGCGCGCTCTTGTCCATGGTTGGTGGCGAGGTCTGGGCTATCGCAAGGCTCGTGCTTCCAAGCGCGAGGGCGACAGGGAGGATGAGCAAGTATTTTGTGCGAGGCATATCGGAGCTCCATTTGAAGACTACGCACCCGGCGCTATGCCGGGATGCTCGTTCCATGGCGCGTAAATGGCAACCCGGCGCAGTCGTTCCGGATCGGAGCAAAAGATTCCTATGCTCGGGTCGGGTACGGGGATCTAACCGGCCCTGCCGAGCAACACCGCCCGGTGAGCGTCGTTCCTAGGGTGAGCACTACTACGGTCGGATGCGAAACCTGAGGGCGTATCAGCGTAAGCCGGTGCGCTCCGTCGTGCATTTGCTGACCCATACAATGGGGGCGCACGGCTGATCCCGGCTTCCAGATAGGGCCAGAGACCCTAGGTCTGGAGGGTGCGCCGGACTACAAGCGGACCTAACGCTCTCTACAAAGGAAGACGCCTGGGGCGCCTTTCCTGCTTAACCGATCTGCATGTTATGGCTTTCCCCGCATCGGGACCTCGCCAGGAGCGGTTGCGATCTGCAACAGGTCAGGCTCGCGCAGGATGCGTCCGCTGCGCTCTTGAGCTTCCGCCACCGCGTGGTTGGCCGCCGGCCAGTCGGAGTTCTCGAAGTCTGAGCGCAAAGTTGCGAGGCGTCTGGACGAGTGCTTTGCCAACCTAGATCGATCTGGTCAGCAAATTCGGGCCGCGATAACTCAAAAGCTGACGTCCAACGGCATCGGCGTCGGGGCTGACGGGCATCCCAGCGCATTCTATCTGCGAAACAACTGAACTTTGCCGAAGCATCTTCGTTCTGCGGCTCATCCTCTTCGGAGGAGCGCACAGATAAGGAGTACACAGATGAGGACCCTTATGGCGGTTGCTTTCGCGCTTACGTTGGGCATCAGCGGTGCGTTGGCCCAAGGAGCCGGTGGTGGCGGCTCTGGCGGCGGGGCCGGCGGCGCTGGAGCTGGCTCGGGGGCCGGCGCGGGCGCTGGCACGAGCAGCAGCGGCGGCACCGATACCGGTCCGAGCGGCACAAATACGGGCAAAGGGTCGGCCGCTCAGAACCCCACAGCCGAGCAGTGCGCGCAAGGGTGGAGCGCGAACATGAGCTTGAGCCAAGCTGAGTTCAGGGCCGCGTGCGGCAATCGATAGATGCCAATAGGAAGACGAACCCCGATCAGAGCGGGGTTCTCTTTTCCTCGGTTTAACCCATCACTTTTTCCACGACCGGAGATACCCATGACCGTCAAAACGATGGAAGACCTGTTCGTCGAAACCCTCAAGGACATCTACTATGCCGAGAAGCACATCCTCAAAGCGCTGCCCGGCATGGTCAAGAAGGCTGGCGCCAAGCAGCTCAAGGACGCCCTCGAAACCCACCGGAAGGAGACCGAAGGCCAGATCGATCGGCTGGAGCAGGTGTTCAAGCTGTTCGACGCCTCACCGCGCGGCAAGAAATGCGAGGCCATCGAGGGGATCATCGCCGAAGCCAAGGAGCACATGCAAGACATCGAGGACCCCGAAGTGCGCGATGCCGGCATGATCGGTTCGGCCCAGGCGGTCGAGCACTATGAAATCACACGCTATGGCACCCTCATCGCCTGGGCGAAACAGCTGGGCAAGGACGACGCCATCGAGCTCCTTCAGGCCAATCTCGACGAAGAGAAGCACGCCGATGAGCTTTTGAGCGAGATTGCCGAAGCCACCGTCAACCAAAGGGCAGCCGCATAAGGTCGCCTCGCCCCGTGAGCGTCCGCTTCGCTGCAAAACAGTCGAGGCGGACGATGTCATCTGATCGAGTGATCACTGCATGAATGTTAGCAGCGAACAGAGCACCTCCCTGTGGATGGGCACCAAGGTGGTCGATGATGCACCGGCCCTCAATCGCAGCGAGAAAGCCGATGTCGTGGTCGTCGGCTCAGGCATTGCCGGCATGTCGGTCGCCTACGAGCTGGCCAAGGCCGGAAAGGACGTCGTGATCATTGACCGCGGCCCGATCGGCAAGGGCATGACGTCCCGCACCACGGCGCATTTGACGGCGCAGTGCGATGACGGGTTCCACCAGCTGATCAGCCGCCGTGGCGAGGAGACGGCCAAGCTCTGGTATCAAAGCCAGGCCGCCTCCATCGACTGCATCGAAGGCAACGTGAAGGACCTCGGCATCGACTGCGACTTCCGGCGGCTCGATGGCCATCTCTTTCATGTGCCAGGCACAGATCCCGGCATCATCGACCAGGAGTTCGAGGCGACCAAGCAGGTCGGCATGCCGATCGCGCGCGAGACAGGCGTGCCATTCCGAACCCATGAAAAGACGGCTTCTCTGCGCTATCCAAACCAAGCCACCTTCCATCCTCTCAAATATCTGGCAGGGCTTGCCGGCGCCATCCGCAAGGCCGGCGGCCGCTTTTATGCAGAGACCACGGTCGAACACGTGGAAGAGGATGAAAATGGCGTGGAGGTGACAGTCGGCAAGCACAAGGTAAAGGCACTCCACGCTGTGGTCGCCACCAATGCGCCGATCAACGACAAATACGCCATCCATACCAAGCAGGCGCCCTACCGCACTTATGCGATGGCGTTTGCGCTCCCCAAAGGCGCGCTGCCCGATGGCCTCTATTGGGATACGCTCGGAGGCTTACCACTACGTACGCCTGCAGCCCGGGCAGGGCAGCAAGAACGACATTTTGATCGTGGGCGGCGCCGACCACAAGTCGGGCGAGGCCGACGATGCCGACGCCCGCTTTCTTGCACTCGAGGCCTGGATGCGCAATTTGCTCCCGGATCTTGGCAGGGAGCTGCACCGCTGGTCCGGCCAGATCCAGGATACCGTCGATTATTGCGCCTTCATCGGCCGCAATCCCGGCGAGAAGCGCACCTTCATCGCCACCGGCAATTCCGGCCAGGGCATTACTCATGGGGCGGTCGCCGGCATGCTGATCAGCGACCTTATCCTCAAGGGTGAAAGCGTATGGGAGGAGGTGTACGATCCCTCGCGCAAGCCGGTGAAGGCGGCCGGCACGTTCTTGAGCGAGAACCTGACCACAGCCAAGAACTTTGCTCAGTACGTCGCGCCGGGCGAACTCAGCTCCTATGACGAGCTCAAGCCGGGGCAAGGAGCCATTGTCCGCAAGGGTCTCAGCAAGGTCGCCGCCTACCGCGACGAGAAGGGCAAGCTGTTCCTGCGCTCTGCTGCGTGCTCGCACTTGGGGTGCCATCTGCACTGGAACAGTTTCGAGCGCTGCTGGGACTGCCCCTGCCACGGCTCGCAGTTCGCGCCCGACGGCACGGCGCTCAACGGGCCCGCTTTCTCCGCACTCGCAGAAATCAAGGAGTGATGCCATACACGGGCGTCATGCAGGCCACTCACGTTCACCCTTCTGTTGCGGCAGGCATCGATCAGCATGCAGGGTTTGCTGAAGAACACATGGGGATCCCATTCACGCTTGGCTGATTACGTCGCAGGCAATCGCCGGCAACGTCCGGCATAGGCAGCTGCCCCCCAGACGCCCGTGGACGGGCGTTGTCGGGGCCGGACCTCAATGACAGCTGGGGGAAGTCTTGGTTGTTGTGGAGTCCGGTCCGCGCCCTGCCGCCCTGTTCGCGTATCGCACGCCAGTCAACCGACAGCTCAGACCACAAGGTTGGTTTCTCGACGCGCTGGCGACAGCCCAAAAAGACTGGGCAAAGTTTGTGCAGCGGCGGATCACGGAAAATGTGGCTGTCACCCGTCAGCTTCTCGGCTGCCAGTGTCTGGCCGACGCGCAGGAAATCTATGCCCAATACCTAGAGACCGCCTTCCATCAGTATCGGGAGCAATCGCAGAAGCTCGTCCAGCGCAGCGAGACCATGGCCCAGCATCTTGCTGAGACGACCGAGGCCAATGCAAGGGAAGCTGCTCGGACTTACCACTAAAGGTCGCGAGATTCGACGCTATCCCGTGCTTTCCCACACCTTCTCCTCGTCTGGCAGAATGTCGGCGAACGGCAGGAGCAGTTCCCGCCTGCCCTCCTCGTTGACGATCTCGAATTTGGCCGTGGCTATGAGCTCCAAATTCAAGTCTGTACCGTCAGAGACGTAGGTCATAACCGCTTGGCTCGCAAAGGCTCGAGCATCGGCCAGGCTGCGGCACTGAATGCCGATTGGGTCACGGTCAATGCCGTTGGGTGTTCTGATGTGGAGGTAGTAGCGCGGCATGATCGTCCTATACTCACCGTGAGAAACGACCACAGGGCGCGAAAGGTTGCGCTTTGGCACAAGGAGGCGTGGCGTTGCGTGAGGGGCGGCACGTCGGTTGGTTAGTTCGTGTCTTGGTTAGCAACGTCTTTGTGTGCAGCGAGGAGGCTGGACACTCCGTTACATGTGGGCCTCCTAGGCTGAAACCTAAACGCAAGGTTGCGCAGGCCGGGATCAGAGCACGAGAAAGGCGCGCCGCCGAAGCAGCGCGCCTCAGCGATTTTGTTGGTCACTAGTCCTTGCAGATCACCTTGACCTGCTTCTCGGCTTCTTCCCGCGTGACGAAAGCCTTGTCGCCAATCACGACAATGGTCTTGTCGGTGGGCCGCGTCTCCACGACCTTGCAGGTCTTGGTCGAGGGATCGCGTACGACGAAGTACTCGGCAGAAAGCGCCGGGACGGCAGTGGCTGCCAGCATGGCGAGCGGTAGCACGTAGCGCAGCATGACTGATCTCCTTCTTTCAGAGACCGTCAACGCATATTCCTCCGTGCTCGTTCCTTTGATGGCTTGTGGGAGAGAAGCAAAACGGCCTATTCACCATTCTCGCGCATATTCCAGGTCAAGTTGCCTGCTTCACCTCCAAACAGCGGAACCTTAGCTACACGTCCCTGGTTCGTCAGAGCCAGCCTGCAAGGAGATTGACAATGGCAAATGGAGACTCTGGAGCGACCGGCATTCTCGGCGTGATTGTCGGCGTGATTTTGGTTCTGGGACTGATCTATTTTGCGTTCGGCGAGCGCATTGGCATCCGATCGGCGTCCGGACCCTCGACGTCGGTGACGGTTAATGCTCCGAAAGCGCCCGGCACTTCAAAATGACATGGTCGGCCCTGTCGCTGCGCATCGCGCTCTTCCTGGCAACGCACGCGATGCTCATCGCTGCGGCAACTCAGCTTTACATGCGCGGGTAAGCGTATGAGCGTATGGCTCTAAACTGATCAGATCTCGGGAACGGCAACTCGTTTACGCTACGCTGAGTGACGTTGAAAGAGGGTCGAGCGTTGACGCTCCACAGGGCGCTCGCGGACGCCTGCCACTTGGGTAGGCCTATCTGCGCTGCATCTGATTTCACTCGGGCGCTGAAGTCGTTCGCGGGGGTGCTAGACCCACGCGCATATCGGCTGCGCAGCTAAATGCCCGGCGCGGCGACACCAATGGGAACCAGCCGCCCGTTGTAATCGTTCAGAGCTCGGTAAAGTACAACGCCCGCAGCCCACCATGCGCATCGCGCAAGTCGCCCCGCTCGCAGAGAGCGTGCCGCCGAAGCTCTACGGCGGGACCGAGCGCGTGGTCCACTGGCTGACCGAAGAGCTGCTTGGTCGGGGTCATCAGGTCACGTTGTTCGCCAGCGGTGACTCGGTCACCCGCGCAAAGCTCGTGCCGGCAATTCCGAGCGCCTTGCGGCTGGGCCGCCCCAAGCACGACCCTTCCGCTGCTTGCGCCGCGCTGCTTGCCGACGTGGCAAAACAGGCATCGCAGTTCGATGTCATTCACGCTCACATCGAATGGCTTCACCTGCCCCTGTTGCAGCATCTTGATGTGCCGTTCCTTACGACCCTCCATGTGCGCGTGGACCTGCCTGGTCTTGACCAAGTGTTGCGTCGGTTTCCGAGCGCACCATTTGTTTCTATTTCCGACGACCAGCGCGTCGGCTTGCCGGGGCTGCGCTGGCTCGGCACGGTCTATCATGGCCTTCCGAAGGCTTCACTGCAGCCTTCGTACGAGCGCGGAAGCTACTTGGCTTTCCTGGGTCGGTTGTCACCCGAGAAGGGCCCCGATGTCGCTATCCGCGTCGCAAGGCAGGCCAACATGCCATTGCGCATAGCAGCGAAGCTGCCACGCGGGCACAGCCGCTATTTCAAGGAGCAGTTGCAGCCACTCATGGATGCCTCGCGCACTGAACTCATCGGAGAGGTCAACGACCGCAGCAAGGAGAGTTTTTTGCAGGGTGCAGCAGCATTGTTGTTTCCGATCGACTGGCCGGAGCCCTTCGGCCTCGTGATGATCGAAGCCATGGCCTGCGGCACGCCCGTCATTGCCTTTCGGCGCGGATCGGTTCCCGAGGTCATCGACCATGGCGTCACGGGTTTTGTTGTTGAGAACGAGGAGGAGGCCGTCCAGGCCGTAGCACGGCTCGATGAACTCGACCGGCGTTCCGTCCGAGCCGTGTTTGAGAGACGTTTCACGGCCACGCGTATGGCCAATGACTATCTGCGCCACTACCGTGCATTGACTGGGGTTGCCTTGAGACAGGAAGAGGTCGATGCACGACCCGTGGCGCCTCGAGCTCTAGCAACGGATGGCCCCCCTTCGGTGACCGAGAGCTGATGGGTAAGTTACGCGGCACCTCCGGCCGTGGCTGTGCCCCTCTGCACGTCCTGCGCTCCGTCCCCTTGAGTAAGCAAGGCGAAATCTCGGTGCCGACACCGAACATGAAGTGTATGCATCGATGAGGAAAGTAAAGGGCACAAGGTATAAGCTGCAGGT
The DNA here is from genome assembly GCA_963806735.1 of uncultured Alphaproteobacteria bacterium. Taxonomy (GTDB): domain Bacteria; phylum Pseudomonadota; class Alphaproteobacteria; order Rhizobiales; family Hyphomicrobiaceae; genus CADEFX01. Next base: position 119,014 of record CAWEBE010000054.1, read on the forward strand.
GCGCGACTTTCCCATCCACGGGCAAGGCCTGTTCGCAGCCGAGGATATTCCGTGGGGCAAGAAGATCAAGCAGTACCGGGGACAGATCATCAGCAACAAGGAGGCCGCAAGGCGCGTGCGGCTAAAGGCGCCGCGGCCATAATGGAGCTGGGGGCAACAAGAACATTGACGGCTTCGACAAGGGCCTGGTTGTGAGGGTGGCCACGTCCAAACGCTCGCAGGCGCACGCAGTGGAGATTGTCGTTCCCTGTGAGGACATGCCGAACGTGTGTGCGGCGATGGAGCGCTGGGTGAAGCTGGCCGCGCTGCAGCCCGGCGAACCGATCTTCCGGCCGGCCGTCCTGCTGCGGGGGCGGATTGGACAGGCAGGCACCGTATTTCCGCACGAGTTAGCAAACCGCCGGCATTGGTGAGACTACCCGGAAATAGAGAAACGCGCTTCCGAGCCCCAGCCACCTCGGCTATGCGCTTCCCGTGCGCCAATGGGCAAGCAGATTGTCATTGCGCAGCAGCCGGCGGGAAATTGCGAAATCGCATTAGGGCTTCCAGTCCGTACGACTTCATTCTGTTGACGTCGGTTTCGCCGTCATGCGCACACTCTATGATTGCTTTGGCCAGTACCTCCCGCGCATCCTCGTAGGCTGAATCTGCGGCGCCATAGTCGGACGCGTGCAAGATCCAGGCTGCATCGAAGGCCTGCTGCACAACTGCAAGCAGCTTGGGATCGAAGACGACAGGGTCAAACAGACGCGTATACCAAGACATGAGAGCCTGTGAATCGACACTCAATCGAGCCTGACCGAATGGTGTGGTTACCCGGCCAGCGCGAGGGCCATCACGAACCCCATACTCAGCGTGAAGCCGAGCATGCTTAGGAAAGTTTGAAGGTCAAAGGTCACAGCCCGGCACCGATCAGCTGGGATGCCACAAGCGAGGCGCACTGCCGCTAGTAACCTGGCGTTGGATCTTGTGGGGAGATCGAGGGGGCGACCGAAGTAGGGCAGACGATGTCGCATCGGCCATAGCTATCCTCCTTTGCGAAGCGACAACCACGGATTTACAAGCGTGATGGCACCCAACCTGGGCTGCCGACTACCGAGTTAGGGCACGCACACGACCGGTCAAGAGGAGCATCAAAAAATTTTCCAGTGTCCTCTTGATAGTGCCAAAGCAGGCACCAACATCGGCCAGCGAAATCGAGAGCATCAGGGAGTTCTTGCTTTCACAACAACACCCGGGTGAGGGGGGCGGTGCCAGCACGCCCGCTACCGGCGGGCAGCTGCGGCCGGAAAGCGTCTGTCCCAATTGCCAGCGGGTAATTGTGAGGCGCGCTGGATGCCAAAGCTGCACTGCGTCCCTCCATTCACAGAGGAGACCCAGAACCATGTATCCGACGCTCAATGCCCTGTTTGATCTACAAAGGGCGCTGGAGGCCCGCTTGGACAGTGACTGGTTGCGTGGCAGCACAGCCGGCACCGGGGCCTTTCCACCCATTAATGTCTTTCAACAAGGCGATCATCTCTTCGCGCTCCTGGAAGCCCCTGGCCTGAGCAAGAGGGACTTGGATATTCAGGCCAAAGGCAATGCCATCCGCATCAGGGGCAAGAAAGCGATCAGTTTCCCCGACGAGGTCAGTGTGCACCGACGCGAGCGCCTGACGGGCAGCTTCGATCGCACACTGACGGTGCCCATGCAAATCGATGCGAACGGGATTAAGGCCGAATATCGCGATGGCATGCTTGCCCTCTTCATCCCGCGCGCGGAAAGCGACAAGCCACGCAGCATCCGCATTGATTGACCATGCATCTGATCGAATGGAGACAACCCATGTCGCCGAACGAGCTTCAAGTCCAACAGAAACGCGAGATCGAGAAAAAGCAGGAATTAACGGTCCCGGCGCGATCCTTCATGCCGGCAGCGGACATCTTCGAGGCCGACTTTGCCTTAACGGTGGTTCTGGAAATGCCAGGCGTAGACAAAGCCAATGTGGAGGTCACCGTCGAGGACGATCTGCTCACCGTCGAGGGACGCCTTGATTTCTCCAAATATGAGGGAATGCAGCCGGTCTATAGCGAGTACAATATCGGCAACTATCGGCGCAGCTTTTCTCTGTCCAACAAGATTGATCAGGCCAAGATCAGTGCTGATATGAGTGACGGTGTGCTGACAGTCACCTTGCCTAAGGCGGAAGCGGCGAAAGCCAAACGCATTGCGATTGGCTGAGCGCCTCTCCGCCTGACAAATACACAGAAGGCGCCGCACAACGGCGCCTTCCATTATGCCTACAGCGGTCGATCCAATACCGCGGTCGATCGCGTTGCCAATCAGGTCCGGAAAGCTTCGCGAGCACCTGAACGACGTGCTGGCGGCGGCGCACTCGGATCGGCCGATGCCGCAATCGGTATGCGACCGATGCGCGGCTCATTGTGTCGTGGATCCCAGGTGTGCCACGCACCCGCCAAGATAGACCTCGAACCATGCGTTGAAATCCATGGGTGCCGGATTGAAGGGCACAGCGATGTCGCCGAGATAGCCGTTGACGTAACGCGCTGGGATATTCAGGCAGCGGCAAAGCGTAATGGCGAGATGTGTGAAGTCGCGGCAAACTCCGGCACGCTCCTCATAAGCTTCCAGTGCCGTCCGCGTGCTGCTGCGGGCTCTCTGGTACTCGAAAGTGATGTGCGCGTTGGTGAAATCGCAGATCGCCTGGACCAGTGCACCATTGCGGGGGAGATGACCAAAGGTACCCCATGCCACTGAGCCCAGTTTGTCTGTCTCGCAGTAACGGCTGCCGCTCAGATACCTCAGCACATCGACCGGCAGTTGGGACTGGCACCACCGGAGCCGTCATGTCGCGCACCTCTGGCACACCGCTGTCGGCGATGACGCCGGACAGACGCAACACGGTTTCACCTGCGGGGGCAGTGAAGCGCCGCAGTCGATCGCCGAAGGCGCGCTCGTCAGTGAATGGGACGTTCGGCCAAGCTGTGAGGGCATGATGTCTGGGCGGCGGTCCAGGTGGATATCGACGAGACAGAATGATGGTGTGGGCTGGTTCACAACAATGGACAGCTCGCAGCCGTACTTGATGAGCATGACATCTCGTCCTGGGGGAGGGCAGGCGGAAAACGGCAATCAGGCGCTAAAGGTTCACGCGACTTACCAGGGTGAGGTGGGTGAAGGGTTGGGTGGGAGAGAAAGGGGAGCGCACGAGGGACACGCGCTCCCCTTCGTTCCTTTGGGGAACTGCGCGTGAAGCTAGATGGGGGAGATAGCAACTTCACTACCGTCGTAACGGGGGAGAAACGACGGATCGCGCAATTGTATGTGGTGTGATCAATTGTTTTTGCAACGGCAGGAAGGTCTACTCCTCTGCCAAGAATAGATGCGTGTGAGTCTCGGAGACAGTCCTGACCTAGCAACGCGCAAATACCGGCGCAAGTGCGTGAATGGCGCACTCGAAACTGTTCAGGCGTAGGTTGCGAGCACGCCCAACACATAGGCGGCAAACAGCAGTCCAGTCTCAATTGCCACTGTTGCGATGGTGCGTGGTGGCACGAGGAACGGCTCTCTCTGACCGGACGCAACGGCATCCAACGCTGCGCTGCATGCTACAATCGTGGCCAGAAGGATGGCGGTCCAAGGTGGCGCGCTGACACAGCCCAAAACGCACGCCAGAACTACGGCAGATACCGAAAGCTCAGTGCGGTTCATTTATTCCCCCACGCCGGTCCAGCACTCCGCGACACGCGCCTCGCCGGAAATGCCGGTGCGGGTTGTGTGGTTCCTCCCGGACCATCAAATTTCGCACCCGTTGCTTTTGCGCCTCATCGCATCTCGCTACCGTGATGCTGCCGGTCTTCCCGCACCACGCGGCGCGCCTCGACAAGCGACCATCGCCCAATTCATGGAATAGGGGTGGACATGTTCGCTCCGATGCCCTTCCTTTCCCGGCCTACGCGACAGGCCCTGTAACCGTGCCCATCAGATCATGATGGAGGGCATGAGCAATCCGGCTGAACCCCCGATGTCGGCAGCGGTTCAACTCGCACGGCCAAGCGCAGTCCCCCTTCTAGGGGATGCCTGAGAGGGGACCAGCGGAGTAGGTTGCGCCCGCTTGCGGGGGCAAGCCCCTCACCCGCTGCGCCGACAGGACAATGGGAGCACCAAGCCTTCCATCCTGTCGCGCTGTGATCGCACTCCCGCAAGTCGAGAGCACGCTCGTTTCATGCGTCCGCCCACGCCACCAGGACGCGACTATCAGCCTGACCCCTTCGAGCTTCAGATCGGCTCAACGGTCGTCTTCCATCGCGCTGAGCTTCTGCATCATGACCGAGCCACGCATGATGCGCTGATCCAGGTGTCAGACGACTACCTCTGGTATGGCCAGTATCTTGAAAAGCTGACGGGCGCTACGCCGCCGTGGGACCCCACCGCCCGCAACGAAGTGACACCCCCATTGCTATTCCTGGAGACCGAGGACTGGATCGGGCACACCCAGTCGATACCCAAGCCTTCGTTTGGCGGGGTCCATCGACACTTCCGTCTGGTGCGCCGCGCCGATGCCGACAAGGGGCTCTTTCGTCCAACGCCAGAGATGGCTCACGCGCTGGCGGTGGTTGAGCTGGTCCAACACCCCGACAAGCGCTGGCAGGTCCTCCATGCCGAGATCACTGAGGACCACCGCCGACGCGGCATCGCGATGATGCTGTACGACCGCATCGAGACCCTCCTCAGCACGCAGCTCAAGCCCTCGGGCTGGCTGTCTGACGACGCCTACCAGTTCTGGCAGCGGCGCAACCCCACGTTCGTGCAGTGGCACCGCAAGTACGAACTGCCTGGCCTGTGGGTTAGCCCGAAGACGCTCCTCAATCTCCTGGTCATTACCCAAGCGAAGTTGATGCAGGGTATCGGGGGTGGGCTTCCGAACGGCCACTAAGGAAATTGGACGCCGTCCTTGGTGAAGACCATGTGGATAACTTCCATATTCTTTTTGAGGACGAGGAACAGATAGGACGTGATTGGATTATCCGTTCGGGGAGTAACGACGTGCGGGGCATTGGAAGGTCCGCTGCGTACTCGCGGATCGCCTCTCGTTACTCCCCACTGGATTGCGATTGAAGGCTATCGCAACTGGGCCCAAGTCTCTCTCCTTGGTGCTCTTGCTACGTGAGCATGCCCTCAGGATCACCTCCCACCCGTTTCAGGTGATCCCACAGCTATTCTGCTGCGTCTCCAAGAGCGAGTATGGCGATTGGGTGAAGGGTGTGCCTCCCCGTCGAGCGATGGATAAGCGTGGTTAGGGCGAAAGAGGATCTCGCGCACGACGCAGACCTTCGGAGCGGCCTGAGTTCCCGCAGCACGCGTTCGCAGACATGCGCGTAAGCCTCGCCCAGTTGGCGCAAGAGCAGTGCCTTGCCTTGCGCAAGGCCCTATGGGGTGACAGTCAATGCCCGTAGTTCCGGCAGCTCTGGCCTTGGCGGCTTTGCTTGTTGGGTCCACCGTGGCGGCCGCACAGACGCCAGCCCTGCAAGTGCTCCCGCCCCACGAGTACTCAAGGTTGCCCGAGGATGCTCAGGTGTTATTCCTCGCTGGAGTGCTCGAAGGCATAGCGTTCACGAACTACTTGCGCCCCGATTTCAAGCAATGGACCGATTGCGTTCGCAAGGAACCGTTGGAGACCCTTCTCAAGGAGGTCAACGCCTCCGTCGGGATAGGTGCGCAGGAGCCAATACCCTGGCTCGTCGTTCGGGCGCTTGCTGCACGAGACTGCCCAAGGTAGTGAGAACGGCGCGGCAATCAGGATAAGAAGCGCCGTGGCGCGAACCCGGACCGATGCAGCCCTTGTGACGGTGCCGCGAGCAGCGATCAGGTGGGTCATGTTTGTTCCTTCGAGACTAGACGCGGCTGGATAGCACACCAAGAGGTCAAGGTTTTTGGCCGTGTGATGACTTTCCTTCCACCAGATCCTTCAGAGTCTGAGCCCTAGTCCTTCTTGCTATTTGCGGATTTGGCCGACTGGGCAACGAGGGCCCCGAGCATTGCGCACCCCACGCTTGTGCCGGGCGTGGGGTGTTTGCGACGGCGAGCACGCTCAAAGCTGCTTCGTCGGCTACCGTTACGGCGCGATCGGCGCGGTATACGCCATGGTCGGTTGCAGCACCGCGGGCGGCGACGGTGAAAAAGCCCAGGCACTATCCGGGATGGCGCATGCGGTCTTCTATGCGGCCGAGCGCTCTTGGTCTCGCTGGCCCTATTTAGGTTTCGCTGGGCTCCCGGCAACGACAGCTGGCACACCATCCGGGTTGATGTTGAAAGCCAAGAACGTCAAAGGCTCATCGCCAGGGTTTCCCCACTGGTGCACAAGGCCGAATGGCTCATAAATCAAAGAGCCTGGCCCTCTTTGCTCTGTTTTGTCTCCGACCGTATTGGCACCCGTTCCAGACACGATGTAATAAAGCGCGGCTCCAGACCGATGGTGTGGCGCGTTCGAGGGCATGCGCGCTGGGAAAGTAACCCGCGTCAGATTGAGATCATAATTACCAGGCTTCAAATCGGGAATCGGTTCCGCTGTGCGATAGATTTCTTTCACGACAGCGGGTGCTGCCTCGGCCGGCTGGTTAAGGTCGGTCGCCGGAACAAGAAGGAAATGGAGGAAGGTCGATGGTTCTCCGCTCCCTGCCTTCAACGACACCTGTGTCCCGCTAGCGATAAAGAGCCCTTCGCTGGCGCCGATGGTTTTCACCCCGCCATCGATCGAGACCTCGGTCGAACCCGAAATCTGGTAGAGGACACCATTGGCGCCCAAAAAACTGCTCGCCTCGCCGGGCCGAATGGTCACACTTACGGCTCTAAAAATGAGCGGGATGGCCACGACGGTCGGCAGCTTGGTCGCGGCGACGACTGTACGCGTGATCGCCGGTGCAGCTGGTGTGGTTTGTGCGGTCGCGGGAGCCGCGACACACGTCGCGCAGAGCAACACGACCCCAAAAGTCCTGAAATGCATGAGTACCTCCCGGGCAATCTCGGCATTGTAGCCGACCGCGGTCATCGTCGACATGGGACCGTCAAGTCGTCTCCCCTCGTTTGCTTGATGGCAGCGGGGAGTGATCGCGCTCGCTGGACGGCAGTGCCCATCGTCAGCCAAGTCGCACGCTAACAAATAGACCATTTGGTGTCACGCTGAACTAGGGGCGACGCTTGCCGACGCGCGCCAATAGGTCCATTACACCCACGGTCCACTGCTCATCCGCAGCAACCTCCAGAGCTTCGAGGCGACGATAGGTTGCCCAGTGCATGCCGCGCGGTTTGGGCGGGAATTCATCCATCAGGCAGTCGGAGCCGCCGAGCCGCCGCCGGATCTTGCGGGCACGTCGGTTGGCGCGCTGGGCGCGGCTTTCGAATTGGCTCTCATACCGAGAGCCCATGGCAGAGCCGGCAGCGGAAGCGAGGCCCGCCATACAGGATGCGGCATCGGCGATAGCATCCTGGACATCTGAACCATTGTCGTTGTCCACCGAGCGATGTCTGTGTCGACCAAATCTCAATCCGCTCATCGATCCTCTCGGCTGAACCTTCCGACGTGGTTGTCTGATAGGACAGGCGAAGGCTTCCGGAGCTCAGCAAACAGGCTCGCCGACGCCAATCCTCTCTCCGCCGCGCGACCAGGAAATCAGGCTGAACGTCCGGGCTGCAGAAGGCCGCGACGTCGAAGGACGGCGATGTCCAGCGCCAGGTAACCTTCAGTCGTCCTGCGCTGATAGCGCTGCCGTCGCCCAGATCCGGAGCCACCCATGTCGCGTCTCTGTTTTTCTCGAAATCATTCGGCAAACTCGGACGCGGACACTGAAATCATTGGCTATTCGTCAGGCTGTTGCCATGGCGTGAACCCGCGATGCCAAACCGGCATTCCGAACGTTCCGGTTGGCGGTGCCATTCGCCATTCCCGCCGCCCGCTGCTGAACCTTCGGCTTTGAGAGATTGGTCGTAAGGATCGGATCGGCTGCGATCGTTTCCTTGTGCCGATCGTTCAACGCGAGGCCGAGATAGGCGAAGCGGCCTGTGCGGCTGCATCGGCCTTTGGTTAGGCCCAGGCGCGTCAGCTCTCGGCCCAGCGCTTGTTGTGAAGCTTCGGGAAGGCCCTGGCGCTGGCAATGCCGCCTGAAGGCTTCATACAGCTCGGTGGCGCCGCACGTTGCGCCTTCAACGCGGATCGTTCGGGCCTGAAGGAAGCCCCGCACGTGGTCGAGACGGGCGAGCTTTCGCGTCTTGCCGCTAGGGCTCGGGATGTCGGTCTGTCGCGGCGCTGGGCATCTTGGACTGTTTGCGGCGCCAGGCTGCCGTGCGAGGGCGGACCGCGGTCTGTGCTGACGTTGCCACCGCTCGGCCCGTAGAAGGGACAGGAACGGCCCTGGTGGCCAAGGCGACGATGGTGAAGCCCAATGCAGAGCCCGCCTCCACAACCGCGGCCAGAAGCAGAGCCAGGCTTGTCCGTATGAAGGACTCCTCAACGCCCACTAAGTGCGCCAAGGCGGTTGCCTGCGGATCAGGTTCACCGGGACCGGCCTTAGCCGTCCGCAACCCCTCGCGCTCGGCGGCCAGGCTTTGCTCCAGCCGTTCGGCGACTTCGGCGACGGCCAACTCTCGGCGCAAGCTGACGACAGCCGCACAGGCGGCATAGCTTTCCGGAAGCGTGATGGCGGTGCATTCCTTGGTTCGCGCCCAGACGGGAGCCGGCACGTTGGCCGCTGCCAAGTCCGCCTTCACGACGGCGACTGGACGGGTGGTGCCAATCGCCGTCAGTTGGCGCTCCGCTCGGCCGATCGTCGCCATCGAACCCTGTGACGCCGCGCTTTGCATCGTTCGGTCGGCGTTGACCTGGCTACGGCTGTCGACGGCAAAGCCAATGGCCGAGCACGCCGACCAGCTGAAGCAGCCGATCCACAGGACCGCGCCGGCGATGGCCAAGCCGCGATAGCGTCGCCTCCAAAGGTTGAGGACCAACAGCGGCAGCGCAGCTTTCAAGACGTCGACAGCGACGCTGGCGCCGCCGAGCGCCATCTGATCAACCCGATCGGCGCCGAGAGACATGCCGAACTTCAGGTTTGCCAGCGCGCTGATACCGCACAGCGTCGCGGCTGCGGCGTACGCCAAGAATCGCACAAGCCGAAATCGGTTGGGACATGGGGTTGCGGCGATCGGCATGTGTCGGGGTTAGCCGCAAGATCGTTGGCGTGCAAACCCGAGCAGCAGGCAGCGACAAGCCAACGCGTTTGCCGCCAGCTGCCGCCTCGGACGCTTCAGAGCCGACCTGCAACTACTCGCGAAGCCATCGTGATTCGCGGGCTAGGCGCGGCATGCAGCGGAAGGGCCTTCTTTTCGGCTTCGGCCGCCGCAGCGCGAACAAGATCGATTGGTGCCCTGGGCGATCAGATCCTCGGTCAGCCAGGGCTACGCAACGCGAACGGCTAGTGTCCGGCAAACCCATTGTGTGCGCTGGGCGTGTTGTGCGTGCCGGAAATGTCTGCATTTGCGTCACTTGCGTCACCGGGTGTAGCTGGTGCAGCAATTTTCGTGATGGTGACTACGGCACCTCGATTTGAGCGGCGGTTGGTGATCTCGATGCCGCGCGCGCGCAGCCCGGGGGCAATCCGGTCGATCCGAGCAGACAGCCAGTTCGCAGTGCGTGGCCAATCAGCGGATCGCCGGACTTGCGGATCGGTGTTGAGATTGAGCTGGTCGAAGAGGTCTGAAACCAGTCCGCTCCACCCCTTGGGATGGTGCCGACTGAAATTCATGATCTGCTTTGCGACCACATCGCCATCCACGAGAACCGCCAGCGCCTGAGCCCGGTTTTGCTCCAACGCCCGCAAGAAGGCACCCGGAGGCCAGGGAAGAGCCGGTTCGGCCGCTATGACAAGCCGACCAAAATCGGCCATGCGCATCTTCGGGGTCTGCGTCGAAGGATACCGCGCCAGAGCCTCAACAAGTGCATCGAGGAGACCGCTCAGCGCGGGTCGAAGGGCAAGCTCCATGTCTTTGCGCAGCTCGACTTCAGTCCGGCGCTCTTGGATGGGATGGAGCCGAAGGGTCACAGACCTGTCCAGCAGGTCGCCGCGCGTGGCGAGATCAGGGATGCCGTTCAGCACGACAGGGCGGCGCGCGGCGAAGCTGGAGCTCTCGTGGTTCGTGAACAGGGTACGCCCACCGATCTCAGCGCCCGTGGCCAGCCGACAAAAGCTGTCTGCCAAGTCGGGGGAGACGGCCGACAAGTTGTCGAACGCTAGCAAGTGCGACTGCTTGGCGGCAGCGATGAGATCACCATCATTGGCGGGCGGCTGCTGCAAGTCCCCATTGCAAGGATCAACCAGGCGATTAGCCACTCGCACGAGCGTAGACTTGCCGGTTCCGGCTTGACCTGAGACGAGCAAGAGCGGGTAGGGCCCCATGGGCGAGAGCGCGCCTAAGCACCAGGCAATGAAGAGGATGAAACTGTCATCATCAAGCTCCACGCAGGAGGTTGCGCAGGGGGCCAAAATCGGCGACCGCTGCTGGCTGCGGCATTTCTCCCGTGCGGCGGCTGCGTACAAGTCGAACGGGAGGAATGGGTACAACGGCCCATGCCTTGGGCGTCACTTGGAAAGCGGACCAATCGGGGGTGCCGCGATCAATGTAGATGACGTTCTCGTCGCCCATAACGCGCAAGGCTGCGGACCATTTGGCGCCGTTGTAAGCTTTGGCCTCCGCATACGCCCGGGCTTCACGCACGGCTTGGTCGTTGGCTGATGCGGGGCGGCCATTGCGGCTGTACCGACGCTGAAGTTGGTACAGCAGCCAGTCTCGAAACTCCTTGCTTGCAACGGCATGGTGTTCCTGGTGGCCATCGACGTGCACGGTGGCATACACGATGCCGTCCGGCGTGCGCCAGCACTCCGTCTCATCAATGAGCCGCAAGAGGGCTTCTTTGGCGGTCATGCCGCTGGACGTGAGCTCGATGCGAGCGTCAGACGCTTGCACCGGCTCGGCGTTGTCAATGGAGCTGGCAACTTGCTCGATGCTCACGGTGATCCCTCCAAATCCAAGTTGGCACCCTCCAGCAGCTGTTCGCACTGCCAGCGGGTCTGTCGAACATCCATGAGTGCTTCGATGTTCAACGGCGGTTGTGAATGCACATACGCCTCCTGCCGCCGTTCGCCGCAGCGGAGATCGTGCTCAAAGCTCAAGTCATTGGATTAGGTGTCGGCGCGCCGAGCTTCAGCTGTAGAGGAGAAGCTCCCTCTCCTCCAGCCAAGCTTCGACATCTTGCAAGCGGTAGAGGATTTTCTTCCCCGCCTTCGAAAAACGAGGCCCCGTGCCTGCGTTTCGACATGCGCTCCAGTGACCGTACCGAGATGTCGAGCCGAACCGCGAGTTGGTCTTCGACTCAGCCACTCGCGATCGCCCCCGACCTGCCAACGGGCGGACATGTTGTGGAATCTCCGAATTGCACACGGTTCGCCCGATCGCGAGATGCGCCCTTAGCGCATATCCCTTGCAGCCATCCGCGCGGACTGCCATTGCGCGATTTCTCGCTCAGTCCGAGCAACTCTGCCTTTGCTAATGCGGAGCGGGAGTTGGGAAGCGCCCCTCGGCGACTTCTTTGCGAAAGGCTGATCGGGATCCAAATCCCATATAGACCGCAATCACTTCCCTCTCGCACAGGAAGCGTTGCAAGAGCGGCTGATCGCCCCCCTGGAGAATGAGCTGATTGTCGTTGAGCATCCAACATGCAAGTCCTCCTTCTGATGAGGAGGACACTATACACCCAGAATTCGCGTACAATCTAGTATTTTTAAAGCAATGTCAAGAGGCTCTGGACACGCTTAAACTAATTGTGCAGTAACGTGTTGATTTGTTGAGGTAAGTTCGGCTGTGGCTACTTGGGAACACTGGTCTCGCGCCGATATCAACGTCTCAATATGGGAGGACCATAGTGTTATGGCTTCGGTTTTCTCAGTCAAACCGTCAAAGTGGTCGTAAACGCCTGTAACGTCCTTGCGCGAATGGTTCAGGAGTTGCTGGACGGTAAAGCGAGGAATATGGAGGCGACGGCAGCCGGTGGCGAAGCTGCG
>CAWEBE010000055.1:0-44330 GCA_963806735.1 uncultured Alphaproteobacteria bacterium
CTCCGTCTCAGGGGCCTACGATGCGTGCGTAAACGAAAGCAAGGCTTCCGTTTCAGCCGGCGATTTAGGAGAGGCTTTAGCGCTGTCAAGGCGAGAGTACTAAAAAATCCTGGCGCTGCTCTTGAAAGCTAAAAGCGCGGCCTCTAAGTCGTTGCCCGACGGTTATTCCGACCGTTGCAAATCCCGATCTTCGTGTTGTCGCCTGGACAGGAGGATGGCAATGGCGACGCTCGTCTCCGCTCTCTTTCAGTCGTGCTCTGCTTTGCAGATGCGAGAGACTCACAGGTCCGGTCCGGTCCCGGATTGACCCAGATAGATCGCCACCCACTACCCAGCCTCATAGCCATGAAAATCGCCCAAATCGCCCCGTTGATCGAAAGCGTGCCGCCGCGCCTCTATGGCGGTACCGAAAGAATCGTCAGCTACCTCACCGAAGCGCTTGTCGCGCAAGGTCACGATGTCACCCTGTTCGCCAGTGGCGATGCCATTACCTCGGCGCGGCTGGTGCCTTGTTGCGAGCAGGCGCTGCGGCTCAATCCAGCCGTGCGTGATCCGATACCCTATTACATGCTGATGCTCGACAAGGTGCGCAGCATGGCCGCGCAGTTTGATGTGCTGCACTTCCACATCGACCAGTTCCACTTCCCGATCTTTCGCCATCGAGCAACCCGCACGTTGACGACCCTGCACGGCCGCCAGGATTTGCCGGACCTCAAGCATCTGTACGCGGGCTTTCGCGAGATGCCGCTTGTCTCCATTTCGAACGCCCAGCGCCGCCCCATCACCGGTGCCAACTTCATTGCGACGGTGCCACACGGTATCCCGCAGGACTTGCTCACCCCGACACTGGATCCGTGCGGGGGATATCTGGCGTTCCTCGGCCGCATCTCCCCGGAAAAGCGCGTTGATCGTGCCATCGCCATTGCCCGTGCTGCCGGTCTGCCGCTCAAGATCGCGGCTAAGGTCGATCACGCCGATGAAGCCTATTTCACGCGCGAGATAGCGCCGCTGCTTTCTCAGCCCGGCATCGAATTCATCGGCGAGATCGACGAGCAGCAAAAGGGCACTTTCCTCGGCCAAGCGCGGGCGCTGCTGTTTCCCATCGATTGGCCGGAGCCATTCGGTCTCGTCATGATTGAAGCCATGGCCTGCGGGACGCCGGTGCTGGCGTTTCGCCAAGGTTCGGCGCCGGAGGTGGTGGAAGATGGTATCACCGGCTATGTGGTGGAGAGCATGGAGGAGGCGATCGGTAAGATCGGCCGCGTCATGGCCCTCGACCGCGGGCGGGTCCGGCGCCGCTTTGAGCAGCGCTTCACCGCGGATCGCATGGCGCGAGACTATTTAAACCTCTACCGCAGGCTCCTCGGAATACCTATGCGGGAACCTGCCCCGCCAGCTGCGCGTCACATTAGCGAAACGGACGCGGCGGCCAGCGCATGAACCTGGTCTTCCAGATCGAAACGCAGCCCACCGCAGATGGCGATTTGGAAATCGTCGATGTCGAGTGTAACCCGACCTCGGACGATGTGAGCGACACGCTGACGGCCGAAGAGATTGCAGTGGGCTCGTGGGTGCTGCGATTTGTTGTAAACGAGGACTTTGACGGCAACGAAGCAGTATTCGGCAAGTGCTCGCGATATGGCCTGGATCCGGCGGTCCTGCACGCGGCTTGTGCCGAGGCGGCGCAGGCTGAAAACTGACCATGAGAAATCGCACGAAGTCCGAGGTTGAGGCACATCGCTAATCCGACCGTTGACCGCTCGCCTTCGACATCGAACTGGGCTCAGGGCGTCATCGGCATGCGCGCCTTGGGTCCAAGCCTTATCGGCGCTGCTCGTTGCCGAGGTGTTAACCAATAAGCCCCCCGGCAAAACCGCGCGCCATCAGCGAGTTTGTGCAGTTGGCGCTCAGCATGGCGCGCAAGCTGCTTGATCTGATGGCCGCTTATCTTGCAGGTCGCGGAGGCTCACCCGGAACTGTCGCGACCTTGCAGCGGAACAACTTGTGTGATGCCGCGTTCCTGGGGCGACTGAATTCGCTTTCGAACGGTTCGAAAGCGAACGTCGCTGGAGGCAGCGCCATGGACAGCATCATCTATCTCGTCGGTCTGGTTGTCATTTTGATGCTCATCCTGAGCGCCCTGGGCCTGAGGTAAGGATTATGAGCATGACCGAGGTTGGTCCGATCGGAACAAGTCCTAGCCAAGCTAGGACAAACTTTGTCGAATGGGGGCCGGTGCTGGCAGGCGCAGTGCTGGCGGCGGCACTCTCCTTTGTCCTGCTGACCTTCGGCACGGCCATTGGCCTGACCGCCACCTCGCCGTGGCCGGGTTCGGGAATATCCGCAAAGCTGCTGGCCAGTCTGGCCGTGTTTTGGGTGATGGCGCAGCAGATCGGCGCCTTCATGGTCGGCGGCTATGTGGCCGGCCGCATGCGGGCCAAGTGGCATGAGCCCAATCAAGATGAGGTCGAGTTCCGGGACGGCCTGCATGGCGGGTTGGTTTGGGCCGTCGGCATTGTGATCGGAGCGGCGATGCTCATGGCGACCGCCGGTGCAGTGGCGCGGACAGGTGCCGAGGTAGCCGGTAAAGCCGTCTCGTCGGTTGCAAGTTCTGCCAATCCGATGGACCTGACCGTCGACACCCTGTTGCGACCCATGGCGGTGGCGCAAGCCGGCACGCCGGCTCAAGGCGGCGCAGCGGGAGCGACCACGCCCAGTACCACTACATCGGGAGCAGTTGCTCGATCCCCGGCATCGAGTGCAGACAGCGCAGAAACGCGCGCCGAGATCTCGCGCATCCTGGCAAGGTCAACGGCGGCCGGCGAAATGTCGGCACCAGATCGAACATACTTGACGCAGCTCGTCGCACAGCGCGCCGGCATCTCGCAACAGGAGGCTGAAAAGCGTGTCGCCGACGCCGTCACTGCCGCCCGTGAAGCTGCCGACAAGGCCAGGCGCGGCGCCGTCCTGACCGGGTTTGTCACGGCCGCCAGCCTCATCATCTCGTTAGCAGCGGCATGGTGGGCGGGCATCAAAGGCGGCAACCATCGCGACAATGCCGTTCCTGCCCGGTTCAATTTTGTGGTCCCCCGGCGGAGTTGAACCCATGCTGCGCGATCTCATCCTGTGGCTGGCCGGTGTGCCCATCGTCGTCATCATCCTCCTGCATCTCGTTCGGTTTCCTGAACTGAGCGATCGACAAGGCAGGACAGCAAGCGCCGCGCAACGGCGCTTGCCCTTCGAGCGCCCATGGCACGCGGCACTAGACACCCGCCCTTGTCGCCACTGCGTTTGCTGTTTGGCGCCAGCCAACGCGCCGATGGTCTGTTCGTTCGCGCCATGGGCAAGGTTCAACTGAGCCCACGTCAGTTCATGGTGCTGCAGGCCGTGGCGGCCGCCGACGGCCTGAGCCAGGTCGGCATCATGGCTGCAACCGGGCTCGACCGCGCCAGCACGGCCGATTTCGTGCGTCGTCTGGTTGCCAAGGGCTGGCTGCGGCGCAGACGCACAAAGCGCGATGCCCGCTTCTACGCGGTGCGGCTGACCTCGGAGGGCCGCGAGGTCGTGGCGTTGGCAGAGACCGCAGCGCGAAGGGTGGATGGCGCACTGATGCGCGGCATCGAGCCAACACAAAAAACGCCGGTGCTGGACGCGCTCAGGCTGATGGCGCAGAGGACTTCAAATCCTACGTAGTAAAATCGCTGCGTGAACAGCCGATCGCGACATTGGTGGTGGCGGCCGGACTGGCGTTCGCACGCGGGGGCGCTTTGGAAGAAGTAGAGTTATCCTCTCGGCGCCATGCCCGGCGTTAAAGTGAACCGCCCGCTGCAACACCTGGCGCCCCGTGCGCGTTTGGTATCAGGCCTCACCATCAGGCTGAATGAAACTCGGAGTGTGACTAATGGATTGGAATCGCATCGAGGGTAACTGGAAACAGTTCACCGGCAAGGTCAAGGAGCAGTGGGGCAAACTCACCGATGATGATTTGACCGAGATCAACGGCAAGCGCGATCAACTCGAAGGCAAGATTTCAGCAGCGCTATGGCTATGCGAAGGACCAGACCCGGAACGAGGTCGACGATTGGTTCAAGCGGTTGCCCTGAACGAGCGCATTCGTGACGTGGCCGCCGGGGTGGAGCCCATCCCGGCGGCCGTCTTTTTCAGGGCTGCCAGGAAGGAAGGCGCGTCATGGCGGCGAGGCATTTCACGCTCCGGGGGCCACGCCAAGGCAATATTTCCAATCTTGCAAGCGGGCTGATCGTCGCCGCTCTCATCTTACTTTTCCTCTACCTCGGCCGGGCCATTCTCGAGCCGCTCGTCATCGCGCGCCTGCTCGCCTTTAAACCAAGCGGTTGCTAAAGGGTTTTCGCCGAATGTGAATACGGTCAAGAGCACGACGTGCGAGCTCCCGTACAGATCGTGCCCCTATAACGACGCATCTCGGTGAAGAGGTTGGCGTCCCACTCTTCATTTGCCGGTTTCACTAGCCGCGTAAATAGCGCTCGCGTTCCTTGCGAATTTCCTCGGCCGTATAACCCTTGGAGGACCGGCCTGCCCAAGCAACCCTGCCTAGGTGAGCGTCGTTCCTAGGTGAGTTCGCCTGGTAACTTAGGTGGCCGTGACGCCTCCCCCCTGCATTCGCGCCGTCGGAGAGCCCCAGCTGTTTGGTCCTGCGTGGAACTCACAAGGACGAAGCACGTTTTGAGCGCTAACCGCAAAAAAGCGGAGCCTGTTATGAGCGTGATGATCGTATTCACGTGCCCCACCAGCCGGGGTGGTGGTCCGGCATCAGCGGAACCGGCCGGAGGGCCGCTACGTTCCTAGCCTTCGCCTCCGGTGCTCCCATGCAGCTCGTGATGACGGCGTACACGTGACGGCCGCCGCATGAGGGACAGTACACAAGCATTCGGACAGGCTTGAAGACTCCCAATGTTTCTCGTCCGCCTTCCAACGGAACGGCGAATGTCCTGAAATTGGTCTTGCAGACAAACACCGGTGGTGCGCTCATTCTCGTTGCCGTCATGAGGCAGGCATACACGCCACGCGGTGGGCTGCCCGCTCTCGGGGTAGTCAGGGTCGACCTCCTGGACTGCCCGGCGGATTAAGTCAGGGCACGTTCCATTCGGCCCAGGCCGCGCATGGATCAAGTCCGAGCGCATCCCTTTCATCTGACCGTTATCAAGGCGAGGAGCTGCTTCATATCTTCACTCCCAACGCTGCTGTCCCCCGGATGGCGTTGAAAAAACAAACTGGTCCCAGCGGATTGTGTCGGCTTTGATCTCCATCAAATGCGATCCTCCGTACGCAAGGTCCCAGGTCAAATACCTGTCCTTGCGACATTGGGATGCTCTTTGGGCCCCTCCAAATAATCACTGCCTGCCGGTGCTATAGCGGTTCCGCCTTTTTGGCGCCGCCTTCCCAAATCACTTTGTCCCTCAAACGAGCATATTGGCTCGAGTGGTTAGTGAGGAAGGAACGCCATGTCCAGGTTTTTGCGAGGTTTGTCCGCAGTATTGGCTGGTGTCGTGCTAACGGCTGCCCTGTCGACGACGGCCGCTGAGGCACAGCGGCGCGACCGTGATGAAGATCGGCGATCTGAGCGAGATGGTCGTAGCAGCCGTGATGAAGAGCGTCGGCGGGAGCGCAGTTGGGAGTTGCTCGGCGAAAAGCAAGTTGGCTTTCGTGTCGACCGTGACGTGATCAACCTTCGCCAGGGCGAAGATTGGTACCGGGAACGACGCTACCGCACGCTTCATTTCGTGGCGGACGGCAATGACATTCACATGATGCGCATCCGGCTCGTTTACTTGAATGGCCATGGCGAGGATTTTCCCGTCGATCGGCTTATTCGACAGGGTGATGAGCTACCGATCGATCTGCGTGGTGAAAGGGGGTACATCGGTCGCATCGAAATGACCTACCGTGCGCGTCCCGATTTCCGGGGCGGGGCAGTCATCAAGGTCTATGGCGAGCGGTCGCGGCGCGAAGGCCCGCCTCCTGTTGCTGACCGCGGCGATTGGGTGGAGCTTGGGTGCAAGCAGGTTTCGCTTATTGGCAGGGATCGCGATACGATCGCCGTTGGACGCAGAGAAGGGCGGTTTTCAGCGATCCGGCTGCAGGTGCGCGGCGCCGACGTGGAAATACTCGATCTTAAGGTCGTTTATGCCAATGGCGATCCCGACGACATTCCGGTACGCAATCTCATCCGGGCGGACAGCCGCACGCGGCCCTTGGACCTTCGCGGACGCGAGCGCTCAATCGACCAAGTGGAGCTAGTCTACCGCACGGTGCTCAATCCGGTCGATATGATCGCCCGCCAGCGTCTGTCTCAAGCGACGGTATGCGTCGAGGGTCTGCAGTAGGCAATTCTTCGACCGCTGCCATGTTCCGGTTAGATCGCATTCCCACCGGACGACTGGAAGCAGCACTCTAAGGAGGCGGAAAGAAGAGACCCGCGACCCTTTCTCGGCCGCAGGCTTTCTTGCTCAACACTGCCAGGCCATGCGTGGTAACGGTAGACGAGCTTAGAGCCCGATTTGATCCCTGAGCGACGATACTTATTCCGGACTCGGCGCGGCTTACCGCCACCGTCAATTCGGACGCCTTTCCGAATGAATTTGGCATCAACGGATTGGATTTCTTGCATGATTGATCGAGGTCAAGGCGAACTGAGCGGCATTCCGTAGCATGTGAAGAGGATCGTGATGTAGTCCATATCAAGGGGACAAGCGGATGAGTATCGGGGAGGATGCGGCTCAGCTCGTCTTCGCCGTCTTCGACGACTGGGATACGCTGCAGACTGTTCTTGAGGACATGGTCAAGGCGAACGAGCTGACCAGCTCGGGCGCGTTGCTACACGTCTGCAAGGATGTCCCGCCTTCCTTGCAGGCGAGCGGGAAGTCTTCGCAGCGTCACCGAACTCCGTTTCGGCACATCAAGCGTCTACGTCACGTGCATGGGCGGTGGGATCGCTGAACAGCTAGCGGTATCCTCGACCCAGGGTGAGCACACTCTGGCCGATGCGCTGTGCAATTGGCTCACCCCCGATCAAGCGCGGCAACTGCAGAGCCATATCGAAAAGGGGCACTTGGTGCTCCTCCTCGAGCTCCAGATCCTCGATGACTTTGGTGCGGTGTGCGCACGATTGGTGCGCGCGAGCCCGCACCTCGTAGACTTGTGCAAGGTCAGGTACAGGATGCCACGCCCATCGGAAGCATGACCCACGCGCACAGATCCCTCAAAGATATCATCATTCCCTGCTCATAGCGCCCAGCGCTTTTGAAGCGCGCCTCACTTGGTCTGCATGCACCGGGCGCGGTCCGATCATTTCACCCACCAGGTCGAGTTCACGAAAAGCCTTCGCGATCAGGAGGCGAAGCCGCCTCTTTCCAACAACTGAAAGCCGATCGACCGGCATGCACAGCGCGGCGACACAAACTTGGCCATTGTCAAAATCAACTTCCATGGCAAGCAGCTGCGAGTTGGGGCTCCAGTCACAGCTCTTTTGCGGTGCGGCCCACTCACGCAGCCGACTGACGGCGACCCCGTTTTCGGAGGGGGTCACGCCGAGGTCGACGCAGCGAAAGACCCCGGAGGTATCGAATGCCCAACTGTCGGAGCCCGGTATGTAGGCACGGCAGGTGGCAACTTGTGACTGCTCCTCGATGCAGGTGTATCCAAGAAAGCGGTCGATGACGCGCGTGCGCATGGGCCTCTCGCAACCGTCGGGGAGAGACCATTGTTCGAACACGAGCCTTTTCTCGAGGCTGATCGTCGAAGTGCATTGCACGAGCTCGCGCTCGCCTTCAAGCTTGGTATCCTGTGCACCTGCCGCCGAGAGAGCACCGCAAGCCAGGAGACCAGCCAGTGCAAGCCCGATAGCACGGTTGCGGCAGCCGGCATGCAAATACGGACGGACTGCAGGGTTCGACCCTAACCGGTGAAGCCGTCTGTATCGCCGCATCGCAAGCCTCCTCGTTCTCTATCGGAGCACACGCTAGCCGCGCGAGCCGCCCAGAACATTGATTTGAAGCAAAGGGCCGACGGCGCGAGCGCTGGAGGGCAATGAACGATACTGCCTGGAGGTGCCTCGGGGGTCGTGCTCTAGTCGGCTTCCCGGACTGACGCGACACGAAAGGTGCGGAGTAGCCCGTCCTGCTCCTTGATCGATACGTACTCGCCGGGAACGAACGCGTGGCTGTCGAAGCGAAAGCCAGCCTCGTCATGGCTGGGGTCGCCGTGAATATCGTAATGGAAGGCCCAGACCCGCCCGTGCTTGTGTAGGACGTGACCAACCTCCTCGGTGTCGTGAGCCCAGAAGCGACGGACGCGACAGCGATCGCGCAACCCTTTCCACGCGGTTAGGTCGATATGGCCCTTGCGGT
This sequence comes from uncultured Alphaproteobacteria bacterium, assembly GCA_963806735.1. Classification (GTDB taxonomy): domain Bacteria; phylum Pseudomonadota; class Alphaproteobacteria; order Rhizobiales; family Hyphomicrobiaceae; genus CADEFX01. The sequence goes on from CAWEBE010000055.1 coordinate 8,385, forward strand.
CGAGCGGCGCGATGAAGTCGTAGCCGCGCTCGCTGCTGCCATTGGGGAATTCATGGTCTCGGGCTAGCTCCAGCCTCACCCTGCGAAGCATTTGCTCGTGTTTTGTCATTGGGCTCGCATCCCTTTTTCAGTGGGAGAACAGAACGGGGACCGGCATGTGTTTCAGAACGTGTCGGGTGGCTCCGCCAAACACCAATTCCCTCAGCCGTGTATGGCCATAGGCGCCCATGACAATCAGATCGGCCCGCTCGCCAGCTGCACGTGCGCAAATCTCCTCCCCGACCTCGACGCCCGGTGCCTTGACAGTAGCAATGGTCGACTTGATGCCGTGGCCTATCAGAATGTCGGCAACTGCGCTTGCCGGAAGCGTCTCTTGATCCAACTGCAGATCAGCCCTGCCTTCCTTGTCTACTTCATCGAGAGTCAGAAGCTCGACGGCTCTGGCACCTTTGAGCAAGGGAAGTGCATCGAAGATGGCCCGCGTCAACTCGCGGCTCTGGTTCCAGGCGATGATCACTTTGTTCGGCAGCGCCACGCATTGCTTGTCGTTCGGCACGATTATCACGGGGCGACCGCTGCCGATGGCGAGGTCATCTGAGCAGTCCAGAAGCGGCGAGAGGGCCCATTGGGGATCGGCCTGGCTGGCGACGACAAGATCGGCGGCGTGTGCGCGTGCCAGCACGATCCCGGATGGATTGACGCGCTCCGCCGTCAAGTAGCGAAATTCGCCCGTGAACCGCTGGCGGCTGGTGGCATCTTCAAAAATCGACCGCAAATGATCGGCTTCCTCATCGAGCGTGAATTTGAGGCTGCTCAGCACGTCGATGTGCCGGAGCGGCGAGGGCAGAGCCTGGAGGCGCAATCGGGCGGACACATGCAAGCCAATCAGGCGCGCCTCGAAAGTCCGGGCCAGCTCCGCGGCATAGTCCAGCAGCCGGCGTGCACGGCGGGAATCGTTGAGATGCGTCAGGATCGTGCGGTAGGACACAGCACGCGACTCCCATTTGTGAAGCACATACTGTCGACGGATGCAGCCCGTACTGCTTTGACCTTGATCAAGCCAGCGGTCACATCGCCTGCGTGCTCGGAGCCTGCTGTCACGCTGCTCGAGCACCCAATTTGCGCAGGTGATCAAGCCATCCGCGTCGCTTTCTGTCGCTCATGGCCTCGATCATGCCAATGAGCGTATACCGGCTCGGCTTGATCCCGGTGAGTGCAAGGTTCTGCGTGAGGCTCTTGAGACCGTGCGCGCCGAAGTACCAGCGGTAGACCAGAGCGGGCATGCCCATTGTCACGACGACGCGTGCGCTGCGCCCCGACAGGAGCTTGGTCCAGCGTCCCTTCTCGGAGACGGCCATGGCAAACCCTGGTCGATAGACCTGCTCCAGAAACGCCTTCAGCAGGGCCGGCATCATCCCGATCCACAACGGATGGATAATGACCAGATGTTGCGCCCAGCGGATGCTGTTCTGAGCGGCGGAAATCGCAAGCGGGGTCTGCCCAGCGTCCCAATCCTGCTTGGAGCGCAGAATCGGAAAGTCGAGCTCCGCGACCGCAATCGTCCTGATGTCATGACCTGCCGCAACGGCGCCCTCCGCATACGCGCGCGCAAGGGCATGGCAGAAATGCCCGCTGCCGGGAGTAGGATGGCCCTGCACAAGACAGATACGGCTCATCGCAATGCGTTCCGTTCAGCGCTTGTCGCATCTCTCAGCGCCCGCATCACATCTTCGCGCGAAATCATCCCCGCCAATTGCCGATCCGGGCTGACGACCGGAAAGCTGCGCGCCTTGAGGTCCACCATCATCTGCAGCGCGCGGGTCAAGGGCGTCGTTGCGTCTAAGTGCACGACCGCCTCGGTCATCACATCGGAGACGACCCTCTGCATCAGCTCGTCATAGTGAGGCACGATCTGTCCGGTTGTGAATATGAACGCTTTGAGGAAGTCGAGCTTGGTCACGAGCCCGAGCATCGTTCCGGCCTCCACCACTGGAAACGCGTTGAAGTCATGGCGCTCAAAGAGCTTCCAGCTCGCGCAGAGTGGTGCTCCGCGCTACTGTGATCACCTCCTGTGTCATGTATTGCCCCGTCGTGTACTCGACGAAGCGGTACATCGTGCTCCTCGTGCCCGGTTGCATGGTGCGATCCTGTACCGTGAGACAGTGGGCAATTTCTCATGAAAAAAACGTGTCGTGCATTGACTTGGCGCAACCCGATGGCTCGCAGGCTGCTTTCCGGGGCCGATATTGCTGAAGAGCTGATTATAGGCCTTAGGTGCTTGCGTGGCCGACGACCGCAGCACCTAGCGCACCCCGACTTGCCGTCATCGAAAGGCTGGCGCCGACGATTCCTGATATGACGGCAAGCGTCGTGATGACCCATCATTCGCCCCGAATACGATGTCAGGGAGATACTTACACATAGTGTCTCGTAGCCCGACTGAGGCGAGATCTGGTTGTCGTTGCTTGGCATGGTGGACATCCTGACCGGCGCTGGAGCCCGCGCGGTCGTTCCGGTGGGGGGGCGATTGCGCGTTGGCGCACTATTGCTCCAGATCTCGCACGCTAAGGAGTGCTAGGCAGCGGAGCGACTCTCACATCGTCGCCAACACGGTCGTTTGGATGCAGGATCACAATGGCGTGTTCTGACAGGCCGGTCAGAACCTCGGCAAACGAGGTATTGCGCTGGCCAATGTCGATCTGCACTGCGCGGGCCCGGCCACGCTCGACCGTATAGACCGACCATTGGCCGCGCTGGCGAAATAGAGCACTGATAGGAACGCGCAAGGCATTGGAGGTTTCATAGACGCTAATCTTGACGAAGACGCGAAACTCATGCCCCAACCGATCGGCGGTCTGGGCACCAGCTTCTAGTTTCAAGATCGTGCGCACACGCTGCTCTTCGATACCGAGAGCGGAAACCTTGGTGAAACCGGCGGGCTCGATACGTGTGACCTTCGCCACGAGCGGCGTGCCGCCCCAGCCCTGGACCGAAGCCACGGCTCCCTCCCGCACTTTGACGGCATCCACAGACAGCAACTCGACGACGATCTCTAGATTGTCGGGATCGCCGATCTCGATCAAAGGTGTCCCGGCTACGATGACGCGTTCGCTTTCCTGAATGAGGCGCAGAACTCGACCACTAACCGGTGCTCGCACGGTGACGCAGCATCCAGCGGGAACTTCTCCTTTCCAGGCTTCCTCCGGTCCGATCAGTCGTGCCTGCGCGCTTTCCAACTCGCGTTTGCGCACCTCGAGGTTGGCCTTAGCCTTGGCCAACGCGGCCTGCCGTGTATCGCCGTCGATCCGTGCCCGCTCCAGGGCGCGATCGGAGATGGCCTTAGACCGGATCAGGGCTTCCGCCCGCTTGAGCTCGCTCTTGGCGAATTCGAGCTCGGCGGTTGCCTGGTTCACCTCGGCTTCGGCGAGTGCCACGGCAGCCTTGGCGGCTTGGAGTTGCGCTTCGAGCTCGCGGGTAGCGCGGACATCAAGGAATGCCGGGGCCATCGGCTCGATAATTGCTACGGTCGTTGCGTCCTTCTGGACGCGATCGCCCGCTTCGAGAGACAGACGCACAAGCTTGCCGGTGATGGGCGTCGACACAGAATAGACATCCTTGATGCGAGTCTTGCCCTCCTCGTCGACCGTCACGACGAGCGGTCCCTTCTGTAGCTCGGCGAACTCGACCATGACGGGTTTGGGCCACAACGCCCAGGCCAGGGCAAGAAAGAGCAGTGCCGCGCCCGCGGCGAGGATCCCGCGCTTGATCAGGTGCATGGGAGGCGATCGCATCGTACTGCTCCTAGTCTCTGGTCTTCAGCACGGCAATCAGGTCCAGCCTGTCGATGCGGCGGCGCACGATGAGCGCAGAAGCCGCCGTGGCCACAAGGATCACCAGGCTCGCCTTGGCATAGGTCGCCCGCTCGATCGTGAACGGCACGCGATAGAGGTCGCTGGAAAAGGCCTGGATCAGCAACCAGCCGAAGCCATAGCCGATGGCCCATCCCAACGGGATCGCGATCAGGGTCAGAAGCGCCAGCTCGGTGAGGAGCACGCGCGACACCTCGGCCCGCGTGAAACCGAGCACGCGCAAGCTGGCAAGCTCGCGGGCGTGCTCGGACAACTGAATGCGTGCGCTGTTGTAGACGACGCCAAAGGCGATGATCACAGCGAGCACCACGTAGATCGTCACCGAGTAGTTGATGTTCTGCGCGATCGTCTCGCGGAAGCGCGCGAGCGCATGGCGCTGCAGAGCGATTGAGCCGATGCCGGGGGTTGATTTGATCGCCGCATACAGCTCGCCCTGCTGCCGCGCGTCATACGAAATGTGCGCGCCGGTCAGGCGCGGACCGTGCATCAGCTCGTTCAATGCATCGAGGTCCATGAATGCTGTCAGACCGAAGTAGCTCTTGATCACGTCGGCGACCGGTACGTGCCGAATGCCACGCCGGCCTTCGAGAATTTCCATCTCAACGACATCCCCACGCCGCAAGCGGAGAACCTCCGCGATGCGCTCGTTGATGACGAGGCCGGATGCGGGAAGGGGTACTGGACGATCGTCGAGATCGAGAACACGCGAAAGGTCCATGTCCGTGGGCTTGCCGATGATGGAAAGCTGGCGCGACAGGTGCTCGTTGCGGAACCGGACCGCGACCGACCTGTAGGGTTCGGCGCGCAGAACGCCAGGCAGACGTTCGATGTCCTGCAGCGCACGCGTATGCTTCTCGTCCGTGAAGGTGAGGGTGGCGTGCTGCCGATCGGTGCGAAAGAACGCAACTTCGACCATCTGATCGACCGAGTCGAACGAGAGCAGGGCCGTGACCAGCAAGCCGACGCCCATGCCAATGCCGAGCGCGGTTGCGCCAGCGCGTATAGGACGATGGGCGACGTGGCGCAACGTCATAACAGTCAGCTGCGACATCGGTATTGTCGATCCGCCGGCCGACTTGAACAGCCGCCGGTAGCGTGGCGGTGCAGGCGGTTGCATGGCCACAGCCGGTGCCAGCTCGAGCACATCCTTCACGGCCTTGAGGGTTCCGGCAACGGCCGCCAGAACGCTGACCAAGCCGGCAATGGCATAGATATCCGCATCATGGCGGAAGATCAGAAACGGGAAGTGAAAGAAGTCACCGTAGAGCCGGGTCAGGCCGTAACCGAGCCACGCGCCGGCTGCAAAACCGATAGCCACTCCAACTCCTGTGATAACAAGGACAAACTTGATGTAGTGTGTGGCGATAGGGAGTGGGCCGAAGCCAAGCGCCTTCAGCAACCCAATCTGCTCGCGTTCCAGTGCGATCGTGCGCGACAGTGTGATGTTGATGAGGAATGCTGACACTAGCAGGAAGATCGGCGGCATGACGCGGCGCAACGCATCGAGTTGCCTCAGCTCGGCGTCGAGGAAGGCGTGGGACAATTGATCCTTGCGGCCGTATGCCCCTGTGCCACCGTAGCGTCCCAGCAGTCGGTCGAGCTGTTTGATGACCTCTGGCTCGGACGCCTGCGGCAGCAGGCTCAGGGTGACGTCATTGAAGGCCCCGTCGAGGTCGAACAGTCCTGCAAGCCCCTTTTCTGACATCCACAGGATGGCGAAACGCCGATCGTCGGGCATTAGGTCGCCTGGCCCCAGTGCATAGATAAACTCAGGCGAAAGAGCCGTGCCGACGACCTTGAGCTCGCGCTTCCTGCCGTTCAGGAGCGCCCTGAAGGTGGAGCCGGTTCTCATCTCGTGCGCTTTGGCGAACCCCTCGCTTATGGTCACCTCGTCCGTCCGTTCACGCTCCGGCAAGCGGCCCTCGCGCAAATGCAACAGGTTGAGGCGCGGTTCGACCAGATCGGGGATCGAGATGACACGACCGGTCGCGGGCTCGGCCAGACCCTCCACATCGAGAAGTGCCAGATGGCTAATGCGCGGTTCGGCGACCGCCACACCCGGGATGGCCTCAATCTGCTCGACTACGGACTTCGGCGCCCTACGCACTTGGGCGAAAACGTCGGCGAAGCGATAGCGCTGGTAGTAGATGGCGCGCGTCTCGTCGAGCGAATGGTACGCCCCGCTCGCCAGCACGAACGTGGCGACACCCGACGCCATGACGAGCGCGATGGCCAGAGCCTGTGCCCACATGCGGCGTAAATCTCTCAGCACCTTCCGATCGAGCATATTCATGACGGCTACCAGCTGATCTCCGAGGGTTGCTTGCGCGTCTCGTTGATCTGCGTCCCAGTAATCCGGCCGTCACCGAACAACAGCACACGATGCGCCATGTCCTTTATGGCAGCGTTGTGGGTGATGAGCGCAGTCGTGGTGCCAAGCGCTCTGTTCACCTGGGAAAGCGCTTCGAGCACACGAACCCCAGTCTTGCTGTCGAGCGCACCCGTTGGCTCGTCGCACAGCAGTACATCCGGCTGCTTGGCAATGGCGCGCGCGATGGCCACCCTCTGCTGCTCGCCGCCCGACATCTGCGCCGGAAAATGGTGCACGCGCGCGCCCAGGCCGACGAGCTCGAGCGCTGTCTGCGCGGGCATCGGATGCCGGGCGATCTCGGTTACCAGGTTTACATTCTCCAGCGCCGTTAGCGATGGGATCAGGTTGTAGAACTGGAACACGAAGCCCACGTGATCGCGCCTGTACCTGGTCAGGCCAGCGTCGTCGAGCGTGGTCAGATCGTGGTCCCGGAAGCGCACGCTTCCGGACGTCGCATGATCAAGCCCCCCCAGGATGTTGAGCAGCGTGGACTTACCCGAGCCTGACGGGCCAAGCAGCACGACGAGTTCGCCGGCAAAAAGATCGAGGTCGACGCCCGCGAGCGCGTGCACCTCGATGTCGGCGTTGCGGTATGTCTTGGTGAGGCCCTTGGCCTCGAACACGACTTCGGGCATGCACGTATCGACTGTTGTTGTCGCAGCCGTAAGGCCTTGCTTAGCCGCAGCGCGATCAAGGGCTGTTGATGAAGATCAAAAGCGGCCTGACGGATGAGGCTAGGTTTGTCGCCCAGCGGTCACTCTACCCTGAGAAGCCAGCTCATTCCGCGCAGAAGGGTGAATGAATTTACGTTTGTCTGGCCACCGGATGCTCTGACAGAAAATGTCGCAGCGCCATAAAGAGTTCGAGCGCGTGCTCGCGATCGCCACGCCCCAATGCGTTGCGGATATCATCCTGCAGCATGTCGCGGATCTTCTCGGCGCCGTGGTCCCCGGACAGCAGATACTGCGCAAGTGCGGTTGCCGCGATTGCTGGGATGTGCTCGTGCTCGGCGATGGCCAGGATCTCAGCCTCGGTGAGGCCGCACATCGCGATGCAGTCTTCGAGCGTGATCATGTGCGCTTCTCCGCAAACAAGCGTGTACTCTACGACCAGCAGCGCGTTGCCCCTTTGATCGGCGTCAAAGCGGCAGGGGGCCGGCCGAGGCCTGGTTCTGCTCGCTGCCAACGAACTCGGCGACGACCGGAGCGTGGCTGGAAGCCGATGAACCCATCCACCCCGCATGGCCGACGAGCTCATCACGGAGCGCTTCGCTGTGCACTTCAATCATCTTGAAGCGCCCATAAAGGGCCCGGCTTGCCAGAAGGTGATCGAGCATCTCGGGTTGGCCGTGATGCAGGACGCTCCAACGTCGATCCCGCGGAAGGGCGCGATCGAGTACAACGAGTGAGCGACCTGAAAGCGTTGGATTCCCGGTGTGCTCTTCGGCACCGGCGATGATACGTACCGGAACCTCGTGATCCTCGGCGTTGAAATCTCCGGCAACGGCAATCAGGCTGTGGGCCTCGGCGTCGAACAGCTGCTCGAGCAGGAATCGCACCTCGAGAGCCTGCCCCGCACGGCGCATGGCCGAGAGAAAGTAGCCTTCCGCCCAACCGCTTACGGTCTTCCAGACGAACGGCTCCAGCTTCTGTCCTGCTATATGGGCCGCGAGTGGCGCCCTAAGATGCAAGTTGACGACGGCGATCCGGTCGCCGCCGGGCAGATCGATGTGGGTGACAAGGACCGGACGATCGAACCGGATCGACTGCTCTTCGAGCGCCGGCGGCATGGCCGTCCTCAGTCGATAGCGAGGCGGTACCACAAGTTCATGCAGCAGCTCGCGATGTGCCCGTATCGGAAAGCGGGTCAACGTGACCAGGTTGTGAACGTCCGCGGCGCCATGGCCCTTGCCGCCTGTCGTCGCAACGCGGGCATAGCCGGCATATGCCGTGCCGGTAAGCAGCCGATCTAGGGCGACAAGAATGCGGTCCTCGTGTCCGGCAACATGCTGACCATTGACCTCCTGTAGACACAGGATGTCGGCCTGTAGGCGCTCGAGCGCGGGCCGCAAGACCTCTGCACGCACATCCAGCGGCACACCGCCAAGTGAGAGATCCAGACTCTCGAGATTGAAGGTGGCAAGTCGCATGGCTAGCCCGATTAGCCTCCCTGCGCGTTCTTAAGCACCCCTGACCGCCCACTCGATTGATGAAGATCAAAGGCTTTTTGGCGGCAACGGATGAGATGCTCGACGCGGCAGGATACCGTCGGTTTCGCGCGCGCTGTCGATCGTGGAGGAAGTCTTGACCCTCAGGCCACTACTGAGCACCGGCGTGCGTGACGGCAGGCTGGAGCTGACGGCGGCTGGGTCCTGGACCGCGTCTCATGCCGCTGAGCTGGAGCAACTGGTCGACGCCGTTGGCAGCGATCGTGCATCTATGCGCGTCACCACCATCGATATGCGCGGTGTCGAGGAGTTCGACACCTATGGAGGGTGGCTGCTTGAGCGCCTGACACGTGCCTGCCGCGCCCATGGACAAAACATACGCGTCCTCGATCTGCCCGGGAGGTATCAAGGTCTTCTCGACGAATTGCAGCGAGTCAACCGCAGGCCTGCCGAGACCAGAAAGACCGAAAGCAAAGTCTTCCGCTTCCTGGCAGCCGTAGGACTCACTGTGGCTGACATTGGCCGCGATCTGGTGGCGTTCCTCAACATGATAGGTGCGCTGGGGTATGCGGTCCTGGGGGTGCTGCGATCGCCGCGGAGCTTCAGGTTGACCTCTGCCGTGCACCACCTGGATCGTGTTGGCTGGCAGGCCGTCCCAATCATTCTTCTAATTACCGTTCTGATTGGCGGCATCATTGCGCAACAGGGCTTCTTCCATTTCCGAAAATTCGGCGCTGACGAATACGTGGTCGACATGGTCGGCATTCTGGTGTTGCGCGAGCTCGGCGTGCTGATCGTTGCCATCATGGTGGCAGGACGATCGGGCAGCTCATATACGGCGGAACTCGGCTCGATGAAGATGCGCGAGGAGATCGATGCGTTGCGCACCATGGGGTTGGACCCGGTGCACGTCCTCATTCTTCCGCGCGTCGCCGCGCTGGTCGTGGCGCTGCCGCTGCTGACGCTTTTGGGATCGTTGGCAGCACTCTATGGCGGCGGGCTCGTGGCTTGGCTGTACGGCGGCATGAGTCCGGAAATCTTCGTGGCGCGTCTCAGGGAGGCGATCTCCGTCACGCATTTCAAGGTCGGCATGATCAAGGCGCCATTCATGGCGCTGGCGATCGGCGTCGTGGCCTGCTCCGAGGGCCTCAAGGTGAAAGGCAGTGCCGAGTCGCTCGGGTTGCAGACGACAACATCCGTGGTCAAGTCGATCTTCCTGGTGATCGTGCTCGATGGGCTGTTCGCCATATTCTTTGCGTCTATCGGGATGTAAGCAGATGATCCCGCCGGACGACAAGCCAATCATTAGCGTACACGATCTCGTCGTCGCGTTCGGAGACCACGTTGTCCTCGATCATCTGGCATTGGACGTGCGCCGCGGCGAAATCCTCGGCTTCGTCGGTGGCTCGGGCAGTGGTAAGTCCGTGCTCCTGCGCACCATTATCGGCCTGTTGCCGAAACAGCAAGGCGTGATCGAGGTGCTGGGCGTCGAACTCGGACAGGGCAGCGACGACGAGTGGCGTGCACTGGAACGCCGCTGGGGCATCTTGTTCCAGCAGGGCGCTTTGTTCTCGTCATTGACCGCGCTTCAGAATGTACAGTTCCCGATGCGTGAGCATCTCGGTCTGTCGGAGCGCCTGCTGCGCGAGATGGCGGTGGCAAAGCTCGAGATGGTGGGCCTAAGCGCCAGCGATGTCGACAAGCTACCAGCCGAGCTGTCAGGTGGCATGACCAAGCGCGTCGCGCTGGCCCGGGCGCTAGCGCTCGATCCCGAGCTTGTCTTCCTGGACGAGCCGACATCAGGCCTCGATCCGATTGCAGCCGGCGACTTCGACGAGCTGATCAGGACGTTGCAAAAGACCCTGGGACTGACCGTGTTCATGGTCACCCACGATCTGGAGAGCCTCGCCACGGTGTGCGACCGCGTCGCCGCGCTGGCTGACGGCAAGGTGATAGCGGTTGGTCCTATGTCAGAAATGCTCCTGTCATCGCATCCCTGGATGCGGGCCTATTTTCGAGGCAAGCGCGGTCACAAGTTGACACGTAACTATTCGGGAATGGGAGCCTAGGTCATGGAAATTCGCGCACGCTACGTGCAGATGGGCGCCTTCGCGATGATGGTCATGGTCCTGGGTTTTGGCTTCGTTTACTGGCTCAACAACGCTGGGAGGCTGCGGGAGCTCGCCCTATACCGGGTTGCGTTCGAGGGCCCCGTCTCGGGATTGCTTCGAGGATCGGCCGTTCTGTTCAACGGCGTTCGCGTCGGCGAAGTAACGGCGCTGGAGCTCGATCCTGCCAGCCCGCGCCAGGTGAAGGCAACGATCGCTATCGAACGCAGTGCTCCAGTGCGCGCCGATACGCAAGTCGCGATCGACTTTCAGGGACTGACAGGTTCGCCCGTCATCGCGCTTGCGGGGGGCAGCTCGATGATCCCACTCTCCGACGCTAAGGGCGAGCCACCCCTCCTCATTGCCGACATCGGAGCAGGCCAGAGCATGTCGCAGGCCGCACGTGACGCACTTCGCCGCCTCGACGCTGTCCTGGCAGAGAATGCGCAGCCGCTGCGCAACACCGTTGCCAATCTCGACACCTTCTCAGCTGCGCTTGCGCGCAATTCCGAGCGGGTCGACGAAATCGTAGCCGGCCTGGAACGCATGACTGGAGGCGCTGCGGCCAAGGCGCGGGTGGTGATATTCGACCTCAGCGTGCTGCGCGCACCCGATGTCATGGATAAGGCATTGGGCGCGCAAGTGGTGGTTCCGGATCCCACGGCGTTGACGACACTCGACAGCGAGAAGATCCAGACGATCTCGACCGACGGTGCGATCACGGGTCTGGCCGATGCTCAGTGGAGCGATGCCTTACCGCGAGTGCTGCAAACGAAGATTATTCGCAGCCTGGAGGACAGCAATTCGTTTGCCGGGGTGAGCCGGCCGCTGGACGGGTTGACCGGTGACTTTCAGCTCCTCATCGATATTCGCAAATTCCAAATCGCACCGGGCCTTGTTGCCGAGGTCGAATTCGGTGCCAAGGTCATCGACAGCAAAGGGCGGATCGTTGCAACGCGCATTTTTCGTGCGTCCGTCCCGGCTCAGTCGTCGGGCGCACCTGCGGCTGTCGCAGCCCTCGACCAGGCCCTGGCAAAAGCCGGACCTGACCTTGTCGGGTGGGTCGCGCGCACCATAAGTGAACAGGGAGCGCTAAGGCCCGTTATCCCGAAGAAGGCTACAAATGGGTAGACGCGACCGCCGCCCCTCTGACTTCGCGGAGACGCCTCGTGAGCAATCAAGCCGGCACATCCGCAGAAGGGAACCAGGCGCCGGTTATCGGCTTCCTGGCGAACCCCGCCTCCTATGCTGATGTTCAACGTGTCGAACGCTTCGAGACGCACGGCAATCTGGTGTTCCTGGCGGGCTCTGAAGCCTGGAAGATCAAGCGCGCAGTACGCTTTCCCTACATGGACTTTTCGACGCTCGAGAAGCGCCGGCTGGCCTGCCTGCGCGAGGTGGAGGTCAATCGCCGCTTCTCGGCCGACCTGTATCTCGGCTGCGTCGCCATCACGCGGTCTGCTGCCGGCACCCTTTCCTTCTCTGGCGCAGGCGAGATCGTGGAATGGGCCGTCCGCATGCGGCGCTTCGAGCAATCTGATCTACTGAGCAACCTTGCGATGCAAGGCGGCATAACGGGTGATCTCGCAAAACAGCTCGGCGATCTTGTCTATGGCTCCCACGCTGGAGCCGAGCGTCGTGCGCCATCTTCAGGCACCGAACCGATCCGAAACCTCGGAAGCTCAGTCTGCAGCTCGCTCCGCAACTCCGGTGCGTTCGACGGCGCAGAGGTATCGCGCTTCGCGCGCCAAATCGAGGAGCAGCTCAAAAGAGCGGCGGCCACACTTGATGCGCGCGCAGCCAAAGGGTTCGTTCGTCGTTGCCACGGCGATCTCCACCTCGCCAATGTCGTGCTGTGGCACGGTCGTCCCCTGCTTTATGACGCCATCGAGTTCGATGAAACGATTGCGACCATCGACACGCTATATGACCTCGCCTTTCTCCTCATGGATCTCGATTGGCACGGTCAAAGACACCCAGCCAATGTTGTGCTCAACCGCTACCTCTGGCGCAGCCAGGATGAATTGGATCTCAAGGGCCTCGCGGCATTGCCCGTATTCTTAGCGCTGCGCGCCAGCATACGGGCGATGGTTGCAATCGACCGAGCTGCACAGGAGGACACTTGCGCTCGCATGCGCGATTTCGATCGTGCCCGGCGCTATGTGCGGGCGGGCCTGGACTACATCGCGCAGCCAGCCCCGCAACTGATTGCCATCGGCGGTCTGTCGGGAACGGGAAAGTCAACGCTTGGTGCAGCGCTGGCGCCTCTTGTGGGCGGTTCGCCAGGCGCTGTGCACTTCAGGAGTGATCTCGAGCGCAAGGCAGTCGCGGGCGTCGGGGAATTGGATCACTTACCAGCCAGCGCCTATACCAAAGAGGCGCGCGACCGGATCTATCAACTCCTCAAAGAGAAGGCACAGGTGGTGCTCGCGGCAGGCCGTTCGGTCATTGTCGATGCTGTCTATGCAGGAGAGGAGCAGCGGCGCGATATTGAAACAGCTGCCGTCGGCCTGGGCATCCCGTTTCACGGGCTCTGGCTCGAGGCTGATCGAGACGCGCTCATGGCGCGCGTGACAGAACGGCGGACCGATGCTTCGGATGCCACGCCAGAAACCGTCGAACTCAGCTGCGGGCCGAGGTGGGTCCGATATCGCCTGCGTGGATCACTATCGATGCCAACGGTGCGGCTGGCGAGACGCTGCGCTCAGCTTCATCGCATCTCGGCCTTGTCCAGTGCTAGGGGCGCGCTCTGGAACTGCAGGGAGCGGTGAAACTCCATGACCATCCGTAACTTCGACTTCCTGTTCAAACCGAATTCGGTCGCTCTGATCGGTGCCAGCACCAGGCCGCAAAGTGTAGGTTTCATCACTGGCCAAAGCCTGTTGAGCGGAGGGTTTTCGGGCCCTGTCTGGTTCGTGAACCCGAAGCACAGCACAATCGCGGGTCACGAGTGCTATCGCACCGTTGACGAGCTGCCATCAGCCCCCGATCTGGCCGTGCTCGTCACGCCGCCTCAGACTATCCCGCAGTTGATCGCCAAGCTGGGTGCCAAGGGCACGCGGGCCGCGGTCGTCATTACGGCCGGAGTGCGTGGTGATCTCAAACAGGCGATGCTCGACGCCTCGCAGCCGTACACGCTGCGCATCCAGGGTCCGAACTGCGTCGGTCTCATGCTGCCGCATATCGGACTGAATGCGAGCTTCTCACCTCGGCCGCTGCCCGGCGATATCGCTTTCTTGTCACAATCAGGCGCGTTGATCACTGGCATCATTGATTGGGCGCGCGGGCGCAATATCGGCTTCTCGCATGTGATCTCGCTGGGCGACATGGCGGATGTCGATTTCGGCGACCTGCTCGATCATCTCGCGGCGGACGCTCACTGCCGCTCCATCCTCCTCTATATGGAATCGGTGACGCATGCGCCGAAGTTCATGTCAGCCGCCCGGCGCGCGGCCAGGTCCAAACCCGTCATCGTCGTCAAGGCTGGACGCGGCGCCACGGGCGCCAAGGCTGCGCTCTCACACACGGGCGCCTTGGCGGGGGCCGACGCAGCCTATGATGCCGCGTTCCAGCGTGCGGGCCTGTTGCGCGTGCGCGAGTTGGACGATCTCTTCAGTGCGGCCGAGATGCTAGCGCGGCAGCCCAAGCTCGTGGGTGAGAGGCTTGCCATTCTTACCAACGGCGGCGGCGCCGGGGTCATGGCGACCGACCGGCTCGGTGATCTCAACGGAACCCTCGCGGCGCTTACCGATACGACGCGGGCTGCGCTCGATGCTGTCCTTCCTTCGACCTGGTCGCATGGCAATCCGATCGACATCATCGGCGATGCTGATGCCGCGAGGTATCGCCGCGCCCTGGAGGTCCTGCTGAGCGCGGACGACACGGACGCCGTGCTGGTGATGAATTGTCCGACGGCGCTGGCGTCGAGCACTGAGATCGCCCAAGAGGTGGTTGCGCTGGTCGATGCGCAGCGGACAAAGGACACACCCGCGAAGCCCGTCCTTGCCACCTGGCTCGGCGACGAGGCCAGCCGCGAGGCGAGAAAGCTGTTTGCGATTAAGAATATAGCGAGTTTTGCCACACCTGCCGAGGGTATCGACGGGTTCATGCAGCTCGTGAGTTATGCCCGTGCACAGGAGCAGCTGATGCGCACGCCGCCGTCATTGCCCCAGCAACTCGTATTCGACAGTGACAAGGCGGACTCCATCATCCAGACCGCGGTGGGCGCCAGCCGATCGGTTCTTTCGGAAGTCGAAGCCAAGAGCCTGCTCGCCGCGTATGGCATTCCGGTGGTGCAAACTGGGATCGCAGCTAACCCGGAGCAGGTCAGACGTTTGGCGCAAGAGATCATCGCCAAGCACGGCGCCTGTGTGATCAAGATTCTCTCCGACGATATCTCCCATAAATCGGATGTCGGCGGGGTCCGATTGGGGCTCGAGCATGCCGAGGAGGCCGAGCGAGCCGCCGCGGACATGCTGCGGCGCATAGCGCAACTCACACCCGCTACGAGGATCAAGGGCTTCACGGTGCAACCCATGATCCGCCGCTCGCGCGCCCATGAGCTTATTCTCGGCATGTCGGTCGATCCGACCTTTGGCCCCCTGATAATGTTCGGGACCGGAGGAACTGCAGTCGAGGTGGTGCGCGACACAGCCCACGCCCTTCCTCCGCTCGATCTCAATCTCGCCCAGGACATGATGCAGCAGACCCGCATCTGGCGTTTGCTGCAGGGATATCGGGATCGCCCTGCTGCCGACATCGGTAGCGTCGCCGAGGCTCTGGTGCGACTGAGCTATCTGGCGGCGCGTCACCCCGAAATCCGCGAGATCGACATCAACCCATTGCTGGCCGACGAGCAGGGCGTGATCGCACTCGACGCCAGAGTAAGGGTAACAGTCGCTGGCGACGCCGCCCGCGTCCCCATGGCGATCAGGCCTTATCCCTCGCAGTGGCAGATCGATACCGAATTTGAGCCCATCGGGCCGATGCGCATTCGCCCGATCAGACCCGAGGACGAAGCGCTATACCAAGACTTTTTCGCCGCCGTCACGCCGGACGACCACAGGCTCCGATTCTTCGGTGCCGGGCCTAAGCTGTCGCATGGTTTCCTAGCTCGCTTGACGCAAATCGACTACGCCCGCGAAATGGCATTCGTGGCGGTTGCTCAGAACACCGGCGCGCTACTCGGTGTCGTCCGTCTCATCGCCGACCCGGACTACACGCGCGGTGAGTACGCCATTCTCGTGCGCTCCGACCTCAAGGGCCGCGGGCTCGGTTGGCGGCTGATGCAGCATCTGATCGACTATGCCAAGGCCGAGGGATTGAAGGAGCTCTATGGTTCGGTGCTTACCGATAATCGCACCATGCTGCGGATGTGCCGGGAGCTCGGCTTCACGATCGAGAGCGAGCCTGGCGACGAAAGCATTCGGCGCGTTGTGCTGAGATTGTCGTGAGGTGGGCCTTGCTCCCTACTCAGGCTGAAGGCCCGCAGAACAAGGTGTGCCATGCGAGCAATGGTCCTAGAGAAGGCCAATACGCCTCTTAGACTGCAGGAGGTTCCCGATCCCACGCCAGGTCCGGGCCAAGTGCTGGTGAAAGTCGCAGCGTGTGGCGTCTGCCGCACTGATCTGCACATCGTCGACGGCGAACTCGGTGATCCCAAGTTGCCGATCATTCCCGGACACGAGATCGTCGGTCGTGTCGAGCCATTGGCTCAGATGTCACCGTTATCCGCGTCGGTGATCGTGTCGGCATTCCCTGGCTTGAACGCCGGCCTTTGGCCGGCAAGCTCAGTGGAATAGCGCCAGCGCACTTTCGAGCGTTATCCAAACTCCCCAGATGATCGGGATGCCGACCGCGGTCCAAGCCAAGACGGCCGTTGCATCGATAGCGCCGCGACCAATGCCCAGCGATCTGGCAGGAATTGACGTGACGCTGGGTGATCTCGCCTGCACCGCTTCGACCTCCTTCTCGGTCATGAACCAACGGTCAGCGAGTGGTGTCACCATCTGGTTTGCGATAAACCCCAACACGAGCATCGCGGCGAGAATGTACATGGTCAGATCATAGGCGTTCTCGGGTGCTACGCCGGTGGCCAGTTCGAATTCCCGCAGGTAGTTGACAACAACGGGTCCAATGATGCCCGCGGTTGACCAGGCCGTCAGCAGCCGCCCATGGATGGCGCTGACGAATTGCGTCCCGAATAGGTCGGCGAGATAGGCTGGGATGGTCGCAAAGGCCCCGCCGTACATGGAGACGATGATGCAGAAAAGCCCAACGAACAGTGCCTTGCCGCCGGAATGGGCGGTCCAAGGCACGGCGGCGTAGAGCACGATCCCCAGCAGAAAGAATATGCAATAGGTTGCCTGTCGCCCGAGCTTGTCAGAGAGCGCAGCCCAGAACAGCCGTCCGCCGATGTTGAACAACGACAACAGACCGATGAAGCCGGCCGCAATCGCGGCAATCATGCCGCGTTGCGCAGCGTCGAGCTGCGTAAAGGGCACTCCCGCCTGACCGATCAGCGAGCCCCCAAAAACCTCTTGCAGCATCGGCGAAGCCATCCCTATGACGCCGATCCCAGCGGATACATTGAGGCATAGCACGGCCCAGATCAGCCAAAACTGCGGCGTCTTGTGAGCGTTTTTGAAATGGACATGGCGCGTGGTGATCATCGTGGTGGTGGAGTGGTCCGGCGGGCTCCAGCCCTCGGGCCGCCAGCCGGCCGGCGGCAGTCGGTATCCGAAGGCGCCGGCCAGCATAAATACCGAATAGATCGCTGCCATCGCCACCAACGTCTGCCACGCTCCGACGGATGTAGGCGACCTGAAAGCATTCATGAGAATGTCGGCCAGGGGGGCCCCGATCATGGCTCCGCCCCCGAAACCCATGATCGCCATCCCTGTGGCCATGCCGCGCCGATCGGGAAACCATTTGATCAGCGCCGATACGGGCGAAATATAGCCCAATCCCAGCCCGATGCCGCCGATGATCCCAGGACCGAGCAGCAGGAGCCAGAGCTGATGCATGACAATGCCTGCGCTGCCGATCAGGAGACCGCCGCACCAGCAGAACGCCGAAACGACGGCTGCTTTGCGCGGTCCGACCCGCTCGAGCCAGCCGCCCCAGACTGCTGCAGACGAGCCGAGCATCACGAAGAACAGCGTGTACATCCAACCAAGGCTCGAAATACGCCAATCGCAGGTCGTGGTGAAGAGTTCGGCCGCGAAGCTGATGTTCGGGCATGTCACCGGTTGCATCACACCCAGCGCTCGCGACAGCGGCAGCCAGAATACGCTGAAACCGTAGGCCATCCCGATGCACAGATGGATCGCCAATGCAGCCGGCGGAACAAGCCATCGGTTGAAGCCGGGCATGGCAATGATCCGCTCGCGATCAAGAAGACCGGTGGTTGTAGGAGTAATGTCCCGGCTCGCAATAGCCTCACTCATTTCGATCCTGCTCTTTGGGATGTTCATGCGGTCATGAGGAATAAGCTGACAAATTCTGAACGCGCCGAATTGAGCGAGATCAAAGAGGTGCAGCGACAGCAACAGCGGCAGAAGGGTGCCGGCGGCAAGCTCATCGAGGTACGGCGTCGAGATCGGACTGCCATAGCAGCCGAGGTGGCCGAAGCCTGTGGCGCCGATGTATTGGTCGGTGTGCTCCAGCAAGCCCGCAAACACTTCCATCATCCGCGCATAGATGCGCCGCTCGTTGGTTCGCAGCTGGTCGCTGCAACCCTCGCCGGGAGTGGGCAGAAGCCCTGCGCCGGGACTGCGAGCGCGGCATTGAACTTGCTTGACATGTTCTGAAACGCGATAAGGCCGGTGAGCTCGACGAGGGCGTCATCGTCGAAGTGCCCCTTCAGGCGTTCGAACAGGGCGTCGGTGACGCCACGGTCCGGATACGTGATGGCTTCCGCGTACTCGACAGCGACGCGCTCCCGCTCCGTGAACAGCGAGCTGTCCTGCCACTGCTGCAGCGCCAACATCTTGTCCATTGTCACCCCGTGCTTCAGAAGGGTTGCCGAATTGATGTCGACGCAAAATGCGCAGTGATTGATCTGCGACACTCGCACGGTGACCAGTGAGCGTATCGGTGGCTCGATCGGCGAACGCTTGCGGTCGAGCGCTCCGTAGAGAAGGGCGAGTGTCGCGAACACCCAAGGTGAACGCCCCCATAACTTTGCTGGTTCAAGGATCTGGCCGTACTTCCTGTTCTGGTTCCAGAAGAAGAGGCGAACGATCCAGGGATAATCTACAAGGGTCCTGCCCGCTACACGCATCTCGCTCTCCGCTGATACTTAGTGATCTGCGCGTATCCAGCAAAGATCACAATCTGTCGGTCTCCACTGGGCCGTCCTAGCGTAATCATGCGGACGAACACGCAATCGCGATGAATGTCATCAACTCTACCGCGCGATCTCGCTACACCGGCTCGTGACCAAGGAAACGCCCGTAGCTCTGCCGCGCCTCGGAAACGAACAGCACGACCTCGTAAGTCTCCGGCTTGCCGCCTTCCATGCCGGGCGAGCCGATCGGCATTCCGGGTACGGCCAAACCGGTCGCCCTCGGCTTCTCCGCCAGGAGCCGCAGGATCGCTGCGACAGGCACGTGGCCCTCGAGGACGTACCCCTGCATCTCGGCCGTGTGGCAGGATACGAGTTCATGCGGCACTCCGAGCCGCCGTCTCACCGTCTGGAGCGCTGACGTTTCGACGATGTTCACCGGGAACCCTGCTCGTTCCAAATGCTTGGCCCAAGCGCTGCAGCAGCCGCAGTTTGGGTCTTTGTTGACCACGACCAATGGTCGGGCCTCAGCTTGCGCGGTGAGGATATGGGAGGCTGGAGAGGCCGCCACCAGTAAGAGCGCGGCGAGACGGGTGAGGAGAGAAACGGTCGGAACCATGGTCAGGTCTCCAGGCTATTGAGCATTGTCCTAGTCATTTACTCGCTGCCCCTGCGGGCTTCAGTCTCTGCGGAAAGAACGCGGGCCACGGACCGCGCGTACTGCCGGTAGGCCTCGCCGAAGGTGGCGATGGCATCCTGCTCCTCGGACCAAGCGAGCCGGACGTACATCCAGACCAGAAACCGGGAACATCGCCAGTGTGAGCAATGTTGGCCACTGCAGGAGGAAGCCGAACATCACCAGAATGAAGCCAACGTATTGCGGATGGCGCACATAGGAGTACGGGCCGGTTGTTGCGAGCGCACGAGCGAGAAGGCCGGTTGCGCCGGCCTTCTCACAACCAAGTGTCAGATCTCACATCATGCAGGCCATGCCGGTCAGGATCTGGTCGGCCTTCGACTTCTGCTCAGCGCTCAGCGCGGCGTAGAGCGCGGCAAGCGCCGGCTTCACCTCCTTCAGCGACGCAAGACGGCCATCCATGGCCGCAATGTGCGCGTCGAGCCGCTCGACGGGGGTCTTGGCCTCCACTACCTTCATCATGGTCTGGCGCATCGCCTGCATGCCTTGCAGGTTTTTCTTGAGAGCGGCTGCATAGGGCTCCCATACGCCGTTCTGGGCATCCGTGATGACGAGTTCGGCCTTGAGGAAGGCGATGCGGCCTTCGACGAAGGTCGACGTGTCCGCACCCATCATCATTCCCATCATCGGGCAGTCGCCCATCCCCATCATGCCCCGTCCCATGGGCATGTCGCGCATGCCCATCCCGGGCTGTTGTGCGCTCAACGGCGCCCAGGTGGCCAGCAGTCCCGCCGCCACTAATGCGACGATCGTTAGGTTCGTCCGTTTCATGATCGATACTCCTCGTTTGTTTGCTTCACTCATCTGGCGGTTGACGTTGCCCGAGGGCGGACATCTCGCACGGATCACGCTCAACGCTGTTGCAGGTTAAGGTTGGCCCATCTTGTGCGCGCTTTGCGCACGACCACACGGGATTCCACGCGGCTGCCAGCCACGCTTAGACGCGCGGCGGTCTGTCGTCGGGGCCAGGGGCATCACCGGCCAGGACTTGGTCCGAGAAGGTGGCGACCGCCCCCTTTGCGGAAGGCGCGACGCGAACGGCATACGATAAAACCGCCGCAGCATTGCAGGAGCCGCACGATCCTGACGCGCAGGTCATCGTGACGCCGCAATCGCAATCCGTGCAGCAGCCATTCTGTCCGCGGCAGCAACAGGAAAAGACGAGTGCATGTGCGGGAGCAGCGATCATCTGCGCTCCCTGGTCAACGCCACTCGAACTCGCTCGATCGATCAGAGTGTCGAGAGCGGGGACTGCGAAGAGCGCAGACGTGTCTTGCCCATGTCCTGGGTGTGCTGCCGCGGGCAGGGCCAACAGCGAGCAGAGTGCAGCTGCGATCAGCAGCCGCAAACCAGAGTCAATGATCCGAGTGCACACCTCGGCATATCCTCTGCAATTTCGTGTGCCGGTCGGTCTACGAGCACAACCCCCTTATCGATCGAGCGATGAGGAGCTTCCTTGATCTGGGTCAAATTGGCCAAGGATGGTCGATCCGCAAGTTCACCTCTTCTTGATAAGAGCGCTTCGCCAGCCTGAGCTAGTGGCAGCCCGACTATGGTGGCGGCAATGGCGACCCGTGCAGCAATCCGGCCACCCATGCACGCCGCATTTGGCGATATGCGGACAATCTCACCAGCGGCTTAGACGACGCGCTCGGTTCGATGAGACTGTCTACGAACCGGCAGTTGAAGTCGCCGCCGCCCTCAACAAGCACCGTCTCAGGGCACATCTGTATCCTCTTGGTGATCAGTGTCAGCTTCCTGGCTCTCGGCCTCGCTGACAGCATCGTGTGCAAATGTCTCGATTGTAGCTGTCGGCCGGGTTGTCCACGAGCCAGGCTTCGGCCCGCAGGAGTTGTACGTTACAACGCCGCTCTCGATGCTCAATACCTTGCGCACTTCGGCATGTTTGGTGACGTAATATTTGCCTGGTCGGATGGCGCTAATCTCGATTGCCATCGTCCTCTCCATATTAAGGCAAGGCTGTTTTTCTCCCGATGATGTGTGTCTTCTGCGCGGAGCCGCTCGCCGGGAGGGACCTGGTGCTCTGCTCATGCACGCACAAACGAAGGAAGCGCCTCACATCGATTTCCCCTTGCCTTGCCATCGGACCACGGGGCGGTCGACACGAATCACTGTACATAACGGCGTTGTTCGAGCGCCACGTTGACCTCTATCAAAGCGCAAGGCCTTCAGGCGTGCTCGGTTGCACGATCCTCTGACGAAAGGCTTTGGCCATGACGCTACGACCCGCCGCCACCGGCATCGCTCTTGGCATTACAATGGTCGTGCTCTTCGCGCTGTGTGCACTGGCCGAAATGTTCGGTCCTCGCAACTGAAGGCGCCAAGCTTGCTGCAGGAGTGTGGTGCGGAATTCAAACCATGAGTCGGCGCGCTACGGGCAGACTTTGGCCTATCTGAAAAACACGTATTTGATCAAAGCCGCGATCAGCAGCGCAATTAAAATTGCACCGACGAGGTGCATCCAACCCATGCCCCAAAACATTCCATCGTACATCATGGTCTAGCCCTACCAGGCCGATCTCCGACAAGAATCACGCGACACGCACCTCGGTCATCATGCCGGTCGCCATGTGATACAGATGATGGCAGTGCAGGAACCACGCCCCTTTCTGCCTTGCATCAAAGGCAATGGTGATCGGCATGTGTCCCGGCACGATAACGGTGTCGCGAATGGCCCCATCGACGGGCTGGCCGGCAATGCCGACCACCTGGAAATGGTGGCCGTGCAGATGCATGGGATGCATCATGCTTGTCGGGTTCATAAACGTCATTTCGACACGCTCGCCTTGGCGCACCACAATTGGACGATGCTGGCCATGCACACGCCCATTGATGGTCCAACGATACCCAGGCTCCTCGCCGAGCATGACCATAAAACTGCGGTCAGCACGTTTGCTGGACAAGGGCCGAGCCGCTCGCAGACGCGACTCGAAGGCAAGATCGACAAGCGGTTGACGCTTCTCTGCCGTGGCTGGCAGTTTGTTTATGGGGGCGCCGGTGGTGGCAAGAACGACGCCTGTAACAAATCCTGCGGCTTCGACCTGGGCTAGAACGGGAAAAGCCCCGCCTGATGCCGGCATCGTAAGCAGCAGGTCCAGGCGCTGCCCTTGCGCCAGCGGATAGCTCTTGGCTGCGACCGGTCGGCAGGCCGACCCATCGACAGCAATGCATTCGGAACTGAGCCCGGGTGTGGAGATGAAGAAGGCGGTGGCCGTGCCTCCGTTGATAATCCGCAGGCGAACCCGACCGCCACGCTCAACTCTCACCACCTCCGGGTCGTCGAGCGTCCGGTCATTGGCGAGATAGGCGTCGTAGCGCACGTCATTGGCATGGGCCATGCCCATCATGTGCCCGCCGCCATGCCCCGGCATCGCGTGCATCATGCCAGGCCCGTGCCGCATAGCCCGAGGGCGTTCGGCTGGCGCATTATCGGTGTCGTGCGCGTCGCTGCCGCCAAGCTCGGCCAGAATCTCCTGCGGCGAGCGGAAGGCGAAGTCGTGCAGCATGACGACGACGTCCTGCACGTCAGCAGCATCCTTCTCGCGCGTGACCATGGGCGCCGCCAGAAGCCGCTGTTCGCTCAGAGTATGCGAATGCATCCAATGGGTGCCGGGGGTCAACTCGAAATCGTGCATATCGCTTTGGCCTGGCGCCAGCGATCCGCCGGCTGGCCGAGCGCGATCCTGGTCGAATGGGGCACTCACCTGGCCGTGCCAGTGCATCTGCAATGGGTCTGAAGAAGCGTTGAGCAAACCTCCTGCGAATTTTTCTCCCGCATTGGCCAGCAGCCCGCTTCGACTGTTTGCCCCGATCACACCGAAAACCTTCGCTGCCTTGCCGTTGACCTCGATGACGCGAGTGTCAACCGTCAAGATGGGGTGTGTCGCGTGGGCGGTCGCCCAAGCCTTTGTGACCAGTGCTGCACCCCCGACGGCCATTGTAGATGTCAGGAAAGTGCGGCGGCTGACACGGGGCAGGAACGGGTCACTCATGGTGATGCCTCAGATGGGATGGTCCTACCAAAAATAGAACTACTGTGGAGAAGTGCGCGCTCCGGAGGTGCAGTCGAACCCCACTCACTCACTCCGCCAAATGACGAGTTGGTCGCATTGACCTGAATCAACGCGTGGCTCGTCCAAGCACGTCCATAAGCTCAGCGATCTTCTTGCGCTGCTCTGCGGCACTGCCGCTGATGATCGCGTGCTCGACGCAATGGGCGATGTGCTCCTGCAGGATCGCCTCCTCGACGCGGCGGAGCGCGGCTCGCACGGCTGCAATCTGCGTGATGATGTCGATGCAGTAGCGATCGTCCTCGACCATGCGTGCCAGACCGCGCACCTGACCTTCGATGCGGCTCAGGCGCTTTAGATGTGATGACTTTGCCGGTTTGCTCATGGTTGACTGATACCGTACAGGGGTATATGGGTCAATACCCTAGGTGGGTATCTCGACACTTCTCAATCCGAATCCACATGCGGGACGACAGTCATGACTGAGCACCACCACACAGCGCATTCGGACCGCGCCCATGCCCACCACCCTTCAGACGCCCTTGAGGGCAGCGTCAAGGACCCGGTGTGCGGCATGACGGTGGACCCCCATACCGCCAAGCACCGGCATGTGCACGCTGGCCGGCCCTACTACTTCTGCTCGGACGGGTGCAGGAAGACATTCGTCGCCGATCCGAGCCGGTACTTGGAGCTCGAGGCAAGGCCTGCTGTGTCGGTTTCAGAGGGAACGATCTACACCTGCCCGATGCACCCGGAGATTCGGCGGCCAGGACCTGGGTCGTGTCCCATCTGTGGCATGGCGCTTGAACCTGACATCGTCTCGGCCGAGGTGCCGGCCAATCCGGAGCTTGCCGATATGGCGCGGCGCTTCTGGATCGGACTCATCCTGGCGCTCCCTGTGGTGGCCTTGGAGATGGGGGGGCATTTGACTGGGCTGCATCAGTGGCTCGGCCAGCAAACCTCGAATTGGCTGCAGCTGATCCTGGCCACTCCGGTCGTGCTCTGGGCCGGATGGCCGTTCTTCGAACGTGGCTGGGCTTCGCTCCAGACGCGCAACCTCAACATGTTCACATTGATTGCGATGGGCACGGGGGTCGCGTGGCTCTACAGCGTCGTTGGCACCCTATGGCCTGGCCTCTTCCCCGCATCAATGCAGGCTCATGACGGCTCGATCGCGGTCTATTTCGAGGCGGCGGCCGTCATTACCGTGCTCGTGCTGCTCGGGCAGGTGCTGGAGCTGAAGGCGCGCGAAAATACCAGCGGAGCCATTCGCGCGCTGCTCGACCTGTCGCCCAAGATGGCGCGTCGCGTCAGAGCCGATGGCACGGATGAGGATGTTGCTCTTGATCAAGTGGTCGCTGGTGAGACGTTGCGCGTGCGTCCCGGCGAGCGCGTGCCCGTGGATGGTACGATCCTCGACGGGCGCAGCGCCATCGACGAGTCGATGGTGACAGGCGAATCGATGCCCGTGACCAAGACCACCGGTGACAAGGTGATCGGCGGGACCATGAATCAGTCGGGCGGCTTCGTCATGCGCGCCGACAAGGTCGGCCGTGACACAGTTCTGGCGCAGATCGTCCAATTGGTGGCGCAGGCGCAGCGCAGCCGCGCCCCCATTCAGCGCCTGGCTGATCAGGTATCGGCCTGGTTCGTACCGACCGTCATTCTGGTTGCGCTTGTCGCCTTCACCGCGTGGTCCATCTGGGGACCCGAGCCGCGGCTCACTTATGGCCTGATCGCTGCAGTCTCGGTCCTGATCATTGCCTGTCCCTGCGCGCTCGGCCTGGCCACGCCCATGTCCATCATGGTTGGCGTGGGACGCGGGGCGCAATCGGGTGTCCTCATCAAGAGTGCCGAAGCCCTGGAGCGCATGGAGAAAGTCGATACCTTGGTTGTGGACAAGACCGGCACCCTGACCGAGGGCAAGCCGAGCGTGGTTGCGATTAAGACAGCAAATGGCTTCGACGAACGAGAACTGTTGCGGCTAACGGCAAGTCTGGAGCGTTCGAGCGAGCATCCGCTTGCGGCCGCGATCGTGCGAGCAGCGGCCGAGCGGGGCATAGAACTCGCCCAACCAGAAGCCTTCGACTCACCCGTCGGCAAAGGCGTCACTGGAGCCGTCGGCGGACGCAAGCTCGTCATCGGCAATCGGCGGATCATGACAGAGGCCGGCGTTGACATGAGCGGCCTTGTGCAAAGTGCAGATGACATGCGGCGCGAGGGGGCGACCGCCATCTTCGTCGCCATCGACAACAGGGCCGCCGGCATCATTGCGATTGCCGATCCGATCAAGGCAACAACTCCCGCGGCCATTGCCGCCCTTAAGGCCGCTGGGATCCGGGTCGTCATGCTGACGGGCGACAACGCCACGACGGCACGTGCTGTTGCCCACAAGCTCGGCATTATCGATGTCGAGGCCGAAGTGCTTCCCGAGGACAAAGGCAAGGTCGTCGCGCGCCTGCGAGCCGAGGGCCGGGTTGTCGCGATGGCCGGTGATGGCGTCAACGATGCACCGGCGCTCGCGGCTGCGGATGTTGGCATTGCCATGGGCACCGGCACTGATGTGGCCATGGAGAGCGCCGGCATCACTCTG
The DNA here is from genome assembly GCA_963806735.1 of uncultured Alphaproteobacteria bacterium. GTDB lineage: Bacteria > Pseudomonadota > Alphaproteobacteria > Rhizobiales > Hyphomicrobiaceae > CADEFX01. The sequence continues at coordinate 34,508 of CAWEBE010000055.1, forward strand.
CTCAAGGGCGATCTCAATGGCATCGTGCGGGCACGCCATCTCTCGGCGGCGACGATGACCAACATCCGGCAGAATTTGTTCTTCGCCTTCATCTACAATGCGGCCGGCGTGCCGGTTGCGGCGGGCGTCCTCTACCCGCTGTTTGGGCTCCTGCTGTCGCCGATCATCGCCGCGGCTGCGATGGCGCTCTCCTCGGTCAGCGTGATCGGCAATGCCTTGCGGCTCAATCACGTGAAGCTTTGAGCAAGATCGACATTCTGCTGGTAGGGTCGGCGCCGGGTAGAAACGAACATGGGCAAGCCGTTCCGAGACCAACCCACCTGGCCGAGTGCTTTGCGGCGCTACATGCTGGCGTCAGCCGTCCTGCATCTTACCTGGGAAAGCGGGCAGCTGCCCTTATACGCCATCTGGTTGACCGGGAGCTTTGGCGAAATGGCGTTCGCCGTCGCGCACTGCACGATTGGCGATGTCATGATAGCCGGCCTGGCGCTGCTGAGTGCTCTAGCGCTCTTTGGCAGGCCGTGTTGGCCGGAGACCGGTACGCGCGCGGTATGGCTCGTCACGCTGCTGTTGGCCATCGCCTACACGGTCTACAGCGAGTGGCTCAACGTCAACGTGCGACGCAGCTGGGCCTATTCGGACCTGATGCCGACTGTTCCCGTCATTGGCACTGGCGTAGGGCCCCTACTGCAGTGGATTGCCTTGCCCACGGTGGTGCAATGGTTCGCCATCGCTCGCGCCCCCTGGATTGATATAGAACAAGGCAGCCGCCCCGAAAGGTAAGCCGACGAATCTTCTATGATTGGCGCGCGCGGCCATCATCTAGCTAGTCAACTCAGAGCTTGCAGATGCTTATGTTGGTCTTTGACAGCATCGTTCCCAAGACAGTTGCTGGTCGTCTTGCCACCGTAGAAGTGGGCCGGTATGCGCGGCGCTCTTAGCTGGCTCGCGCCGCCAAGGAGATCATGAAGCCAGGCGACTTGGCGGAGATCACACTCGGGATCTGTGCGGGATCTACCGAGACGGGCGGCGTCGGACTCGATCAAGACCTTGATTTAATGCCGATGCGTATGGTGCATGTCGGGCACATGCGCGTGCTTATGGCGTAAGCGACCGTGCCGGTGCCGATGCGTATGCGGCTCGCCTGGAGGATCGTCTGTCGCATGCTGATGCTGATGGTGCTCGTCGTGCACATGGCGGTGGGAGTGCTCCATGGGCTCGTGCTCATGCTCGTGCTCATGGTCCTCAGTCATATGCAGCCAGACACCGAGACCCATCAGAAGGCCGGCGATAGCAAGCTGTAACGTGATCGGCTCACGCAACAACAAAAGAGCCGCCACGGCGCCGATGAAGGGAGCCGTTGAGAAATAGGCACCGGTGCGCGCGGTGCCGAGGTGGCGTAAAGCCAGAATGAACAGCGCGAGGCTCACTCCATAACCAAAGAAGCCGACAACACCAGCTAGTAGCATTGGCGCGATTTGTGGAAGCGAGCCACCGAGCGACAATCCGAGCACCAGGTTGACGGGTCCCGCGATCAGACCCTTCAACTCGACGATCTGGAGTGGATCGGCGAGCGACACTTTGCGCGTCAGATTGTTATCGAGACCCCAGGCGACGCACGCCGCGACGATCGCCAGCGGCCCCACGAGGCCGGCAAGGCTTGGGGTTCCCGACCAAGATAGCACGACGGCACCGGCGATAAGGCAGGCCATGCCGATCGCAATCCGCCGGTCGAAGTTCTCGTGGAAGACGAACCAGGCCAGCAGCGCTGTCGCGACACCTTCCAAGGTGAGGAGCAGGGAGGCTGCGGCTGCATCAGTGCGGGCCAGCCCGAGCATCAGCAGGATGGGCCCGATGATGCCACCGGCCACGATGGCTCCTGCAAGCCATGGCACGTCGGAGCGCGTCAGCGAGGCTTCGGCGGCGACGCCTGCCGCGACGCTCGACCGAAGCACGCGCCGCAGCACGGCCACGCCAATGCCGGCACCGCAATAGAGCAGACCGGCCAAAATTGTCGGCTCGATGGCGCCTAGGAGCGCCTTGGCCGCCGGTGTAGACGCGCCAAACAGGCCGGCCGAAAGAAGCGCGAGGACGACGGCATGTTGGTTCATACGACAAGCATAGGCACTGATCGCGGCTGCGACCAGATTAGGTGTGGTGGGTACGGTGATGGATCATGCTGACTGGCGGGCGGCCGTCTCGTGTGTCTGCAGACAGACACTGCAGCCACGAACTGATGCGAGTTCGACAGTTCGGTGCCACTTCCGGCCTCCCATACATCCGCGGCGGCAGCTGTGCGCCGATCTCGGAAGTGACGTGCCGTTGCTGCGATATCCCCAAGCTGTTTTGGGGTTTACCCCTATGCCGTGATGACGGTCTGCATGCCATGCGTGTCCGGCGCTGTATAGAAGGAAGCCAGAGTTGACCAGTCGGATTTAGCGGTCCGCACCGCAGATCGGCTCGACCTAATACGGGACCGAACGCCACATGGCGCGGATGCGCCGGTGATAAGAGGTCGGCAAGTAGTGTCCCGGCTCGCAATAGCCTCACTCATTTCGATCCTGCTCTTTGGGATGTTTCACGGGTCATGAGGAATAAGCTCACAAATCTGAGCGCGCCGAATTGAGCGAGATCAAAGACGTGCAGCGACAACAACAGCGGCAGAAAGGTGCCGTTGAGAACGCTGCTCGCGTGGCGCGGCGTCAGCAGGCTCTTACTTGGGTAGCGAAGCATTGAGGGTACTGGCGCACAGCGCCGCGCCGGGTCGATGCTCATTTGCCGATAACTGATGGCACACTCGCTATCGAACTGCCGGCTCGCGTGACGGCTGTGAATACTTGCTGCAATGGTTCGATCCTGCCTACTTTGCAGAGCTTGGGGCTTTTCTAAGTTGCGCGCGAAGGTCATCGATCTCGTCAAGAAGATCGAGCACGATCGCGACGCCAGGCGGATTTAAATTGAGATCGCGTTCAAGACGCTTCGCCTTAGCGATACGAAGAATGGCGAGGCTCGTGAATTGCCAGTCCGCGCCGGCCTGACCGATCGGCTCGATCACCCCATGCTCAACCAGCCCACTGATCCAATTGGGATCGACATTGCAGGCAAGACACAGCTCGTCGACGGTGTGCACTGTCGCTGCATCAACAAGCTCGGCGGTCACACGGGTTGCGCTATCATCCGTCATTTCCATCTAGACTCCAAGTTTTGACCGGGGATCGAAGGCAAGCTCGCGCGCCATCTCCGCGTAGATCTGTCTGGCCTTCTCGGTGTCGGCTGTCGGCAAGATGATCTTCAGAACGGCGTAGAGATCTCCGGGCTTGGCCGCAGGTATGCCGCGGCCCTTGATGCGCAACTCGCGACCCTGCGACGAGCCTGCCGGGATCTTGAGCATGATCGGCCCGGCCGGTGTCGGGAACTTAACGGTGGCCCCGAGTGCCGCTTCCCACGGGGCGACCGGAAGCTCGACATAGAGATCGCTTCCGACGACGCGATATAGGGGGTCGGGGTTGAAGTGGATCTCCAGATACAAATCACCTGCCGGCAACCGGCCGATCCCTGGAGCCCCTTGGCCTTTCAGCCGAATGCTCTGGTTTTCGATAACACCCTTGGGAATCGTGACGCTCAGCATGTGGTCCTTAATAACGACGTGCCCGTCTGCATCAACGGCTGGCATGCGCAACGACAGTGTCCGCGTGGCGCCTTCAAGTGAATCGCGAAGATCGATCAAGATCTTTGCATGGTGGTCTTCGCCGCGTGCGTGGAACTCGGCTCGGCCGCCCGAAGGCTGACGCCCTTGCCGCATCCCACCAAACAATGTGTCGAAGAAATCGCTGAATTCGCCTCCAGGACGGGCCGATGACGCGCCGGAAAACTCGAAACCGGCGTCCCAGCCAGGCGGCGGCCGAAAATCCTGGCCTGCCTTCCATTGCTGGCCCAGTTGATCGTAAGCGGCGCGCTTCTCGACGTCAGCAAGCACCTCGTGGGCCTCGCTGACCTCCTTGAACTTCTCCTCCGCCCCAACTTCCTTGTTGATGTCAGGGTGATACGTGCGAGCGAGCTTGCGGTAGGCCTTCTTGATCTCGCCCTGGGTCGCGTTCCGCTCCAGCCCCAGAACCTTGTAGTAATCTTTGAAGTCCATGCGACCTCACACGCGATGGGACAATCCTCGGACACGCCGCTGGGATTTTTGTTTTGCCTAGACCCCGAAAGGATAGGTGTCAGGCAAACCCTGTAGCTCGGCCACGTCGAACGGCTTCACGGCACTTGTCCGGTCGATCCAGATGTACTCATCGAACTGCCGAGGGAGCACTGCCTCGAAATAGTGGCTAGCGAGTTCGCTGTCCGGACGGTAAATGACGCCGATCGCGCGCTCCAGGCGCGGCTTCTCAAGCTTGGCTCGCAGCTCCACACTTCTCGACTGGCTCAATGGCAGCAGCAGTCCCGGAGCGTTGGTCATATGGAATAGCCGCTCGTAGCTCTGAGGGTGAGCTGATCGCACGTCCATGATCTGCATTGGCTCGTCCCAGCCCGCGGCCGCGGCTACGCTACCGTCATTGGTTCCAAATCCGATAGAATAGCAGGCCTTGCCGAAGGACTCGCGGCAGAGCTGGCCGATGTTGTGCTCGCCGCGGCGGCCCATTTCGGTGGCTGCGGCATCACCGATATGCGAGTTGTGAGCCCAGATCACGGCTCTTGACTCGGCGCCGTGCTGCTCAAGGGCATTTTTCAATGTCTCGAACATGTGAGAGTCGCGATGGTTCCAGGAGGCTCGAGAGCCGTAGTACATGATCCGGTAGTATTCCTCGGCGTTGGCCACCAGCCGGGCGTTCTGCGCGGCATCAAAGAAGCGCTCGCCATCACGGAGCGCATAGGCTTGTCGCTTCTGGAGCAGCTCGGTGAGGATATGAGCCACGGCCTGCTCGCACTTGTGATAGCTCCCTCGCAACGCGGCGCGTCCATAGGCGGCAGGGTCCGCCTCCCACGGTGAGAGGCAGCCGTAGCGTTGCCGCGCGATGGCTGCGAGATCGGGATCGACCGTCTCAAGATAGGTGATGACGGCACGCACCGACGTATAAAGGCTGTACAGATCCAGGCCGTAGAAGGCCGCACGCTGGTGATACTCCAGCGACGAGTTCCGCATGTGCAGCCAGTCGATGAAGCTGCGTGTCTCCTCATTGCGCCACATCCAGGTCGGGAAGCGGGCAAAGGCCGTCCATTCGGACGGTGGCACCTCGCGGTGGCGCACGTAGTTGTCGATGCGGGCCGCGTCGGGCCAGTCGGCCTCCGCAGCAACGATGCCGAAGCCCTTGGCTTCGATGAGGCGTTGCGTGATCCGCGCACGCATCCGGTAGAACTCGGAGGTTCCGTGACTGGCCTCGCCGATCAGCACAACGCGCGCGTCGCCGATCCGGTGCAGGAGCGGCTCGAGATCTGCTTCTTCGAGCTTCATGAACGCTTCCGCATGTTTGGCGATGAGGCCTGGCAGCGACACGCTGACGGCAGGGCGTGACTGCACGACACGGGGAGGCTTGGTTTGCCAGTCGCTGTCTTCGCTCTCCCACCCTTCTTTGCCGATCAACGGCACGAACCGCACGTCGGCGATATCCTCGCGCTCGTACTCGTCGTCGTTCACACGCGTGATCCTGATGAGCTCCTGGGATCGCGGATCGGCCCCGACGGGCACCACCATACGCGCGCCAATCTTGAGCTGGCGCATGAGCGACTTTGGGACGTCTGGGGCGCCTGCCGAGACGAGGATGGCATCGAAGGGGGCCTCGTCGCTCCAGCCCTCGGTGCCGTCCGCATGGCGGACATGCACGTTGTCGCAACCGGCTTGGGCGAGGTTGGCCGCCGCCTTCTCGGCAAGCTGTCCGATGCGCTCGATCGTGAACACTTCGCGGGCAATTTCCGCGAGTACGGCTGCGGCATAGCCGGAGCCGGCACCGATCTCGAGCACCTTCTCGCCGCCGCGGAGCGCCAGCGCCTCGATCATGAACGCAACAATATAGGGCTGCGAGATCGTCTGACCGGAACCTATGGGAAGAGGGGTATCGCTATAAGCTTCGTCCCGCAGGCTCTCGGGGACGAACAACTCCCGCCGCACCGCTCTCATGGCGGCAAGGACGAGTGGATCGCGCACGCCCCGCGCCTCGACCTGCCGGGTCACGAGGTGACCGCGCCGCTGCTCCATGGTGGCCATCGGTACCTCTCCGGATGCGTGGCCTCAGCTGCCGCCAATTGCGTCAGTACACTCTCGGTCTCGGCCGGGCTCGCTTCCTCTACATCGACATGTCGGGAGCGTTCGGCGCCTCGGGCTTTGGCTCCGGCAAATCCGTCATCGTGGCCTCGGTCAGGAGCAGAACGCTCGCAACCGAGACGGCGTTCTCAAGCGCAACGCGCACCACTTTCGTTGGATCGATGATCCCAGCCTCGACGAGGTCAACGTAGGCGTTGCGCGCAGCATCGAAGCCAAAGTTGCCGTTGCCCTCGAGCATCTTGGCGACGACCACGCCGCCGTCCACGGCTGAGTTCTCGGCAATCTGGCGAGCTGGAACCAGCAGCGCGCGTTTGAGGATCTGGATGCCGGTCCTCTCGTCGCCTTCCGCCGCCGCCTCGAGCTTCGAGACTGCGTCCATGCATCGCAGCAGCGCCAGTCCGCCGCCCGGTACGATCCCTTCGCTGACGGCCGCCTTGGTGGCGCTGATGGCATCATCCAGCGCCTCCTTCTTGGCCTTCATCTCCGACTCGGCTGGCGCGCCGACGCGGATAACCGCGACGCCGCCAGAGAGCTTGGCCAAACGCTCCTGCAGCTTCTCCCGATCGTAATCGGATTTCGTCTCCTCGATCTGGGCTTTGATCTGCTTCACCCGTGCCTCAATGGCGGACTTCTTCCCGGCCCCGTCGACAATCGTGGTGTTGTCCTTGTCGATCGAGACGCGGTTGGCACGACCAAGCATGTCCAGGGTGACGTTCTCGAGCTTGATGCCGAGGTCCTCGCTGATGACGGTTCCACCCGTCAGGATGGCAATGTCCTCGAGCATGGCCTTGCGGCGGTCGCCGAAGCCTGGTGCCTTTACTGCCGCCGCCTTTAGCCCGCCTCGCAGCTTGTTGACGACGAGCGTTGCCAGAGCCTCACCCTCGACCTCCTCGGCAATGATCAGCAGTGGCCTGCCGGACTGAACCACGCTTTCCAAGAGCGGCAGCAGCGATTGCAGACCAGCGAGCTTCTTCTCATGGATCAGAATGTAGGGTTCCGCCAGCTCGACGGTCATCTTCTCGGGGTTAGTCACGAAATACGGAGATACGAACCCGCGATCAAATTGCATGCCCTCCACGACGTCGAGCGAGGTCTCGGTCGTCTTGGCTTCCTCGACGGTAATGACGCCTTCACCTCCGACCTTTTCCATGGCGTCGGCCACGAGTTCGCCGATGACCGTATTGTTGTGAGCCGAGATCGTCGCAACCTGCGCCTTCTCTTTCCGCTCCTTGACTGGCCGCGACAGTGCCTGCAGCGCTTCGATGGCGCCCTGGTGGCGCGGTCCAGACCGCGCTTGATGTCGATGGCACTGGCACCGGCCACAACGTTTCGCACGCCATCGGCAAGAATGGCATGGGCGAGGATCGTGGACGTGCTGGTTCCGTCACCGACGTTTTCGCCAGTTTTCTCGGCGGCCTGGCGCAGCATCTGGGCGCCAAGGTTCTCCTCCGGATCCTTGAGGTCGAACTCCTTGGCGATCGTCACGCCGTCGTCGCAGACGAGCGGCACACCCCACTTTTTCTGGATGAGAACGGATTTGGACTTGGGACCCAGCGTGATGCGGATAGCATCTGCGAGCTGAGCCGAACCGCGCAGAATCTTCTCGCGCGCGGCTGACCGGAACAGAACTTGCTTGTGTGTCATGCGGCAGATCCCATCTCACGGCTCGCGCGCAGCGACCGACGCGGTGCGCGCACCGATGAACCAGTCCAGCGTCGTTCCGATATGGCAGCGGGACGGCGCAGTCCGATCGTTGGCCTCAGCTTTTGCCGATGGGAATGCGCTTCTCGGCCTTCACAGCCTCCGGTCGTTTCGGTAGCGTGACCTTGAGAACGCCCTTTTCGAAAGTTGCTTGGACTTTATCGACATCGATGGTGTCGGCGACCTGGAACGACCTTTGGAAGCTGCCGTAGCTGCGCTCCATCAGGTGGTAATCGTCCTTCCTCTCTTCACGCTCCGATTTTTTCTCACCCTTTAATGTGAGAACGCCATTATTCAGAGTTACGTTGACGTCCTTCTCATCCATTCCCGGCAGCTCAGCCTCGACAACGAGCTCGGTCTCGGTCTCGCGCACGTCGATGCTCGGCGCGAGGGCGGCGCCTTCCTCAGCTCTCGACAGTGCGGGGAACCGGCCGAAGCCACGACCGAGGAATGAATCGAACACGCGTTCCATTTCGGCCCGCATAGCTGTAAATGGATCGATATAGTGCTGTACCGGCGAGGTGCCTGTCTCGGTCTTCTTGATCTCCTGAGCCATGATGGAACTCCCGTTTGGATGGTTGAGCAGCCTTTGGACTAGCGTTCCTGATTATCTCAGCGCCGATCCGATGGGTTCGATTTCTTCAACATGACCGCCACCTGCGCGTTGACCTGAGTCAATCCAAATAGGGGGCGTCACAATTATTGATGAATGCCGCCAACATCAGGGAGGTCGATGCGTGCAGGCGATGGTGCTCGAGGCCGTTGGCTCCCCCCTAAGGTTGGTTGAGCGGGCGTTGCCGCGTCCGGGCCCCGGCCAAATGCTCGTCGAGATTGCGGCGTGTGCGGTCTGCCGCACCGACCTCCATGTGATCGACGGCGACCTTCCTCACCCCAAGCTTCCCCTCATTCCTGGACACGAGATTGTCGGACGCGTGACTTGGTTGGGCGATGGCGATGGGCGCTTTGCAGTGGGTGATCGAGTTGGCATCCCCTGGCTCGGGCATACCTGCGGCATCTGTAATTATTGCCGATCGGGGCGCGAGAACCTGTGTGATGCGTCGGGCTTCACCGGGTATCAGATCGACGGTGGGTACGCGACGCACACCGTGGCGGACGCGCGCTACTGTTTTCGCATTCCATCAGCCTACGATGATGTTCACGCGGCGCCGCTGCTGTGTGCAGGGCTCATCGGGTATCGATCCTTCAAGGCAGCAGGTCCAGCCCAGCGACTGGCGATCTTCGGCTTTGGAGCCGCAGCCCATATTGTGGCGCAGATCGCACGGCATGAGAGCCGGCGCGTCTTCGCCTTCACGCGTCCCGGTGATCAGCAGGCCCAGGAGTTTGCCCATTCCTTTGGTTGCGAATGGGCGGGCGGGTCGAACGAGACCCCGCCCGAGCTGTGCGACGCCGCGATCATCTTTGCACCAGTCGGCGATCTGGTCCCGATCGCCCTCAAGCGGCTTGTCAAGGGTGGCACGCTCGTCCTGGGCGGTATCCACATGAGCCCGATCCCTTCAATGCCCTACGAGCTCCTGTGGGGTGAGCGCGTCATTCGATCCGTTGCCAATCTGACGCGTCGAGATGGCGAAGAATTCATGGACCTGGCAGCTCGTGTCCTATTCGACATCGCGGTGGAGCCGAGTCCGCTCGATGAGGCCAACGCGGTCTTGCAGCGGTTGCGTCAAGGACATCTCACGGGAGCGGCGGTTCTGGTGCCACCTGCCTAGCCATCGGACACTTCTCGAGAAGCCAGCCTTGGTTCGGATGATCAGTGCTCATGGGTCGGCGGCAGCAGCGCTGGTGTCGATCAGGGTTCTCGCACGAGCCAGCGGATGACGAGCCCAGGCAATGAGTTGTTGGCCGACA
>CAWEBE010000056.1:0-18256 GCA_963806735.1 uncultured Alphaproteobacteria bacterium
GAACGGAACCCATTCGACGCTTGGAGCTGGCACATGACCATAGGTCCCCGCCTCATAAGTGCGCTGCTATTAACTGGGCTGCTGGGAGTTGTGTACTGGCTTATGCCAAACCTAGAGCCAGCAGCACTGGGGGCAAGCACTCCGGATCGCATCGCCCTTTTCTTCACCGCCATTTTTGCATTCTTCTTGGCGTACCTGATAGTCCAAGAGAATCCGGATTTCTCATGGGCATATTGGAAGTTCGAGCACGCACAACCTCGACAACATGGTCTCAGGTCTTCCTGGGATTGCTGCTCTGTTTGGACTATTTCTCCACTTAGTGGGTTTTTGGCGCGTTTCGCAGCTAAACCTGATGTTGGCTGCTATGACGCTAGCGGTGGTCGTTTATGACCTGTGGATTCTCGGAGGTGCAGCGTCCAGGATCAATCGCCTCACCGATGAGTTCAAGGCGGAACGATAAGGCGCGCGAGGCGTACAGCGTGTTTTTGGGCACTGCCGCCACTTTGGCCTCATTCGGTTTGTGGCCGGCCGTTCATTTCTTCGCCGGCAATCGCCGCCGCCGCGCCATTTCCGTGTGCGTCTCGGGCGGCGTAGGGCAACTGCCGCAACGCTTCCCCAACTTTGGGCCGTGGGCGCGGTCCCGCCCCAAGCTCGTGCGGGGCATCCCCTAGGGAACTCACTCTTGACCTGTCACAACGGCGAGTGCTGGCCCAAGCGCTTCGCCGCCGGCAATCTGCGGCAGAGATAGCGTGAGGCGTTCCGCTGTCTCCCACTGCGCGATGGTGCGCTTGGCCTCCGCAAATGCGCAGGTAACGACTTCTCGTGCCGCAACGCCCTGTTGAAGAAAGCGTCCCCGAAGTATGTCCAATGCCGGCGGTCTTCGCAGCCAAAGGAGCTGCGATCAGGTCGGGCGGCTGTGATCACGAGCGTGCGGGCGTCCGCGAAAAAAAAAAAAAAAAAAAAAAAAAAAAAAAAAAAAAAAAAAAAAAAAAAAAAAAAAAAAAAAAAAAAAAAAAAAAAAAAAAAAAAAAAAAAAAAAAAAAAAAAAAAAAAAAAAAAAAAAAAAAAAAAAAAAAAAAAAAAAAAAAAAAAAAAAAAAAAAAAAAAAAAAAAAAAAAAAAAAAAAAAAAAAAAAAAAAAAAAAAAAAAAAAAAAAAAAAAAAAAAAAAAAAAAAAAAAAAAAAAAAAAAAAAAAAAAAAAAAAAAAAAAAAAAAAAAAAAAAAAAAAAAAAAAAAAAAAAAAAAAAAAAAAAAAAAAAAAAAAAAAAAAAAAAAAACACCGGACAGAGAATTGAGCTGAAATATGCGAAAATAAGGAGAAGAATAATGTAGCTCGTACGTGGGCCCCGAGGAGGGACACGAATGAGACAGCGAGAAAAGCAGTCGATCGCGCAGAACGGTATCAAATCTGCGCCGCAGCCGTTCGTAGCTGGCAAGCCCTTGCCCCTCGGACCAATTGGCGGTGAGCTGCACACCCCAAGGGTCCCACGCAGGACCGCGAAGAGACAGCCGACGAGCGCGCAGCCAGGCGGTCAGCATCTCGGCGGCCTCAGCACAGCCAATCCCCGACGGTCAAGATTTATCTGCCCCGGTTACATGCTAAAGACGATGACGTATCGACAGCTTCTGAGCCGCAAATGCTCTCGGTGAGCGGCCAAGTTTCCGAAACCATCCTGGTGGTCGAGGACGATCTCGCATCTACGCACCCACGCCAAGGATATCCTGCGCGAACGCGGGGACCGCACTCTTGAAGCCGGCACTGGCCGCAAGCCTTGAAGGTACATCGACCAGAACCTCTACTGCACCTGCTGTTTACGGACGTCGGATTTCCCGGCCGGCATGAACGGTCGGCGGCTCGCGGAAGAAGCGCGGCGACTGCGTAGCGACATCAAGATTTCGTCATGACGACAGGATATGCCCGCAATGCAATCGTGCATGATGGTAGGCTGGACCCCGGTGTTCAGCTGATCACGAAACCATTCACTTACTCCGCGTTGGCCTCTAAAATTAGGACCATTCTCGACGCGCGTTCGCAATCCGGGCATAGGTCGGCTGCGGCCTCGCGCTGCGCTGTCCCATACTCGGCGAGCGAGTGCACGCTGTCGTGTGCGTGAGGGACGAGAGCGTTACCGTCGAAGATCCTCTTGGTTGAGGATGAGCCGTTGATCCGGTTAGTTGCGGTTGAGCAGTTGGAGGCGATTGGGTTCAAGGTGGAAACGGCAGGATCAGCTACCGAGGCCATGAGCAAGCTAAAGCTCGCAGGAGAAGTGGCGGCGAGATAGTTGATATCGGCCTTCCCGATCGGAAGGGCGACGTACTTGTCAGCGAAGTACGGGCCATCTATCCAGCGGTTCCTATCGTCATTGCCAGCGGATACGTTGACGCTGCGCAGCGAGAGCGATTCCAGGGTGATCGCCACATCGCCTTCGTGGGCAAACCATATTTAGGGAAGCAGCTTAAGCAGATCCTCGCCTCATTAAACGTTGCCCCCGGCGGTTACGTCGGTGCTGGAAGCAGCCGGTGATTATCGAGAACCTCAAAATTTACAAATAGCATGGTGTAGCGAGTGCGCCATGCCGTCCCGCAAAGCTCATGAAACAGGCCATGACGGAACCCTCAGGAAGCCGGCGAACGGCTTTCAAGACCGGTGCCTTAAGCCACTCGGCCACCCATCCTTGCTTTGTTTACAATCTCTTAGCTCAGGACCACCTCAGAACAAACCTCGAATTGGCACCCATTTGGCACCGCAGCCCTCAGGATGCACCAAGTGCTGCATTGATGGCGGTCGCGGCCTTACGGTCGTCTTTCCGGAACAGGTGCGCGTAGGTGCGCAGGGTGATGTCAGGCTTCGCGTGTCCGAGCCGATGGCTGATGGTGACAATATCGACACCGGCATCGATCAACTGGCTGGCGTGCGTATGCCGCAACGCGTGGACGTCACCTCGGGGATACCGATAGACTTGGCAAAGTCGCCCCATGCGGAGGAGATCGCATTGGGTGTGAGTGGGCAACCGTTGATGTCGGCGAACAGCAATGTGTCCTCGGGCAGGCGGCCGGCCCCAAGCTTCATACGCAACTCAAGCTGAGCCTTACGGTGATCGCGCACGGCGTCGACGAGGATGTCGGGTAGCGTGATGTCACGAAGCCCAGCTTTGGACTTCGGTGCTTTGAACCTGAACCCATTCGCTTTTGTGAATTCTAGTGCCTCCCGCACCTCTATGATCTTGCGATTGAGATCAACGCGGTTCCAGCGCAGCGCCAGAACCTCCAACCACCCTCGCCTTGCGGTTCCGCGTCCCTCGCTTGCAAACGAGGATTTTCGTTACGAACCGCGCCGCTACCGCGACTACCGTGATCTCAGGGGGTTCCGTGCTGGGCGGGGAATAGCGATCAAGTTCCATTCTCAGCTAGCGCTTGATCGGCGGCTCACAGGAATTGAACGAACCCCGGGGGCCATTGCGACCCAGTGAACCGTTTGGTTGCGTTGCTAGGCGCAAGGTCCTTTTGGAAGGACGTTTGAACGTTGAAGATGGCTCGAGCGCAACGCCTGTTTCCGTTCCGGAACGTCGAAAAATCTCTCACCACAAAATCGGTGTTTGCCCCGAGTGCACGATGCGGTTGCGAGTATTAGCAATAAGTGCACAGACAACATCAATGGTTGGTGAGCCCCATGCGTCGTATCACTGTATTCATCGCGTGCACCATCGTGCTGGTCTTCGCCGTGGCGGAGCAAGCCTCCGCTAGACGCGGTTTCGGTGGCGGCGGTTTTCGCGCTGGTGGGTTTGGTGGCGGCTTCCGCGCTGGTGGGTTTCAAGGAGGCGCATTCCGCGGTGCTGCCTTCCGTGGTGGGGTCGCAGGTTGGCGGGGTGCAAATTGGGGAGTGGGTCGCGGGGTTGCTTGGCGGGGTTGGCGCAATCGTGGATGGGGGTATGGAGCCGGTGTGGCTGCCGCAGGGCTCGCAGCCGGTGCCTACTATTACGGGAGCTCGTACCCTTCGTACTACTATAATTCCGGGTACTCTTATCCGTACTACTCTTACCGGAGTTATCCGTATTACTATGGGGCGAGTTATTATCCGTATGGTGCTGCCTACAACTACTGCGACTACTGATTGGTCGCATGGGCTCGCACCATAGTCCTGATCCGTCTGCCTATCCCCCGGCGTCATCAGACAGGGTTGATGGCGGGCCATGGCTCGGGCGCCGGTGGCCGGCCCTCACTGACGCACTGACCTCAGCTTCCTCTGTGCAAGGCACAAATGTTGGTACGTCCTAAGACTAACAGGACAGTCCCGTCGACGCATCAAGGGTTCAGCTGGGTAGGCAATCCGATCGGGGCAGGGTGCCGCTGCAGAAGCCGCGCCTGCCACCAAAAGAACACGGCTGTGACAGGCATGACGATGAATATCTTAAAGAGAATCCAGATGTCGATTCCCGTGAACACCCGGTTGAGCGCGATGATGTGCGCGTGCGCAAAGCCGAGACGTACCGCTTCATTGGCGGCGGCAGTAGCAAGAAAGAATAGCGCAGCGTTACGAGTGAGCTTGTACCAACCTAGTTCCGTATAATGGAATGTTTTGCGGAAGACGAAGCTGAAAAAGTTCTTCCCGGACCTGAGGCCCATCCAAAGAAGAAGAGCGACCAGTGCGTTAAAGAGGGTCACCTTGATCTGTATCCACATCGGGTCGCCGGTAATGAGTGTCAGCGTCCCGAACGTGAGGCTGACCGCCCCGGCGATGAACGGCATGATTGGTGGGCGGCCGAGCACCCACAATGTGACGAGGAGTGAGAGCATCGTGCAGATGATCAAGGCCCACGTCCCGGCGGCGATGCCATACACGCCGTTTACGATGAACATCGCAAACAACGGGCCGATCTCTCCGACGATATTTACCGACTGTTCGGCATTGAACGGATAATGCCGACGACGCCAGTCCAAAGTCTCAACTGCCACACTTGCTCCTTCTTTGGGTTCAGGTCGTTACTTTACCGCCGCGGCCTTTCTGCTCGCGTGGATTGCGTTCGAGATTGTCAGTGCCGGTCTTGCGCGGCGGGTTCTGGTGTTGCTGCCCTCCAGGCTTTTTCTTGGACTCTTCCGCGGCCTCACGTGGGTCCTTCGGCTTTGCCATGTGCTCTCGTGATGCGTGACAGCATCCCGCCATACTTCTTGATCAGACCGCCCAGTAGGGCGCCGTTTTGTAATAGTGGTGAATGCTGGTTTCGTAAGCTCGGTCACCCCAGGCGGGACGCTCATCAGCTCCGAAGGATGGCGCTCCTTGCAATTGTTCGAGCGTTAAGCTGACCACATATCCGCCCTGACGTGTGTCATACTTGAGCGTTGCCCATGGCAGGGGGTGATAGCGCTCCCCGATACCAAGAAAACCGCCAAACGACATCACCGCGTAGGCAATCTTGCCGGATCGCTTGTCGAGCATAACGTCATTGATGTCGCCCAGCCGGTCGCCATGCGTGTTGTAAACAGAGGTCCCTGTCACTTTGCTGGCTGAGATGACGTTGGGGGTCTGGTCGAGCTTTTCCATGCGTCGCGTCCTTTTGGCTGGCCACACCATCCTTGATCGACCAGCATTGCAAACGCGCAGGTGAATAGCCGGTTCAGGGCCCTTTCTGAGCGATTGCCTGAACAAATCCGCTTGAAACCGCCGCAAACTGCCGGTCTCCGCTGAGGCCCGCGGATCTCCCGACGGCCATTTAGGCAACCTCCTGCCACTATGCACGTTACAATCCATTCTCGGAGGTCGTCCCATGACCCGGCTCTTGCTGGCCTCTGTTGCGCTGGCTCTGGCCACGAATGTCGATGCCAGTCAGCCGCTCGCGGAATGGCGCAGCAAGGGATGGATACATCGCCATGATCCCCGCGGCTGGTTTCAGTGGTACCGCCGATACTACATGGGCCGCCGGATGCCCGATGAAGATGCGCGACAGATCAAACGCTGGAAGGCCATTCGCCGCCACGTGCGTCAGGTGCAGCGCAACTGCGAGCCCGGCGATCTCTCATGTCGGCGGCGGCAACGACAGGCTCTTCTCCACTGGGCATACGATAGTCGGAAACTGTAGGCACTCGACTTCCCTATCCAGACGTTATGCGCTTGTTAGAACTACGACCGGTACCTGGCGCTTGGGCGGGAAGCTCAACTTGCCGGAGAGGAGGTGGAGATGGAGCGCTGCTACCAATTCGCGGAACACTATTTCCGGGTCATGAGAGCCGCAAATGCCCCCGGCCCGGAAAGGAAAGGGATAAGCCATGCCAGGGCCAGCGACGATCGCCTGCCAAAAGAAAACGCCAACCCGGAAAAGGATCCAGGCTGGCGCCTTGGCACTACTCACAAGGCTGCAACTGGGAGGAAACCTCTTGTGACTAGCACGCAAGGCAAACGCCACTGATGCGTTGCCGTTCCGCTCAGGAAAACGCCAGCCTGATTTGGAGCCAAGCTGGCGTTAGGTCGAACCATGGAAACGCTACTCACAGGTCTGGATACACGGGGAGGACCGAGTGAGTAGTGGCTGAGGTTCATCAACTTGCCGAAGGCGGCACTTACGATCCTGACACCCTTGATATGCTGAGCGACATTCTCGCCGACGCTTGGATCGAAGTTGGTCATGCTTTCAAGACGCCGGGATTGGTTGAGGATGCTCGTAACTCCATCGCCAAGACGTTGCTCTACCACGCGCGACTTGGCCTTCATGATCCTAACGCACTGGAGGCCTTGGTGATGCAGTCGTTGAGACACCACTATCCGAAGCTTGTGGTCTGAGCCGCCGGTTGAGACGGCGGTACGACAGAGGCGAGCGAGGGACGCCACCGCGCCCGCATCTGAGGGCGACAGTAATTTCAGCGGTCAATTAGGTCATTGGGCCCAAAAGCCCGAGGTAGGCTGAGTGTCGCCAAAAGAATGATAACGGTGACGATGAAACCAAGTCGCATGCAAACTTCAACGTGAGTCAAAAACTCCCAGGTTGGGGCACGGTTGCGTATAAGTTCGGTTGTGGGTCCCAGGCGCGCATCGACAAGCGAAAAACGTCATGGCAAGACGGCGGACGATGCGTGGCGTCATTCAGCCAGACGCTGACGAATGTAGACTATCTGATTAGTCGTCCGAGTTCCTTTGTCGTGGAACCCGCGGCCGAGCATTCCGTTATCTGCAGCGACGGTTCTCGAAACCGAAATGTCGCTTCGTCTTGAAAGGTCGGCTTTCGAGGCCAGCTGGATCTCATAACGTGACGTGTCATGGGCAATCAAACTTTCGGCTTTCCGGTCCATCAGGCGCAAAAGTGCGTTTCTGACGAGCGCCGACGCGCCCTGCATAATGTCGCTTTGAAGATCGCCGCCAAGCATTACACGCTCGAAGAGTTTCGGGCCCTGGAGCGTGATCTTGAGGCTGGCCGGATCGACGTTCGCCTGTATGACGGCGGTTTGATCCTCATGCGGGTGGTGAATTAAAGCGCCGGCAACCTATTACTTCTACCAGGTAAGCGCTGATGGTCAGAAGGCCGGCCCGTGCTTCCAAGCGGGCCTTCACCTTTCAACCAAACCGCCGGCCGTCTCAAAGGGATGAGACAACCGGCGCCGCGCGGCAAAATTCGACGTGGAGGGAGGGGGGCGATTGCCGAAGGTCGTCGCGCACCCTCACGGTATTGCCAAATAAGGCCGTTTTTTAGAGACGCGGGCGTACCGACGCGGGTTTGGGCCGAAGAACAAGTGCGCAGCGCCGCTGCCTTCCTGCCCTTCACGCTCTGACGCAGCGCCTCCATGATAACGAGGCCGCCCGAAACGGCGGCTTCAGCCTGTGACGCCGCTAGCCGACTAGACCTTCTGCACACACAGTCGCCCGGCCCGAGAAATCATCGCGCTGGCGGTAGACCATATCAATTTTGCGGATGGCGCGATCCCCACCCTTCAGGTCGAGGCGGTCGGTCCGATCACCTCTGCGTATGACGCGTTGCACGTCCAGCTCATCGGCGTCGCCGCTGCCGTACACAACTGACAGGCGTCGCACCTCAACGTCGTTGCCGCGTGCTGTCAGTCTGATGGCACGGAAGCGGCCTTCGCTGCGCCCGACGCGAATTGAATCGCGGTCCCGCCCGCGAAAAGATACGTCCTGGCAGCCGAGTTGTACCCATTCCCTATCGCGGTCACGATCGCGGTCTCGGTCACGCCGCTGCGCAAGGGCATCGGGCACGATCACAGCAGTACACACAAGCGCGGTCACCGCCGCGCTCCAACATTTCAGCCGCATCTCAAGGCCTCCGCTCATAGACAGGTTGTGGTTCGTTAACGATGTTGCCGCGCCAACGTTCCCGCCCGCTCGTCTTCCAGTAGGGCGCAATGAGCCGGCGGTCCGCTGCCAGAGTGCTGCGAGAACGCTGCGCGGAACTTTGCATGTTCTGAAATCGTAGACTGGGGAGAGATTATGTAACGCCGGAGGCCGGTTATGCACTACCTCAGCAGAGTGCGGAACATCCGTCGATCGAACTGCGCCCCGAGTGGGGAGGCGCCGCGGAATCAAGAGCTGTTCAACATTTACCTCGTGATTGTTGGCATTGCGATTCTGCTGGCGTTGGTGCTGCCGTCGCACGCGGAGGAGCTGCGCGACCGTCTTAATTGGGAGGCTCCTCCTGCCCTTGTCGCGGATTCCTATACGTGAAGCTGTTGATCGCAACGTATCCGATCCCCGTTGCCTGAAAGCGCGTACTCACGTGCTGGAATCGGTCGGTATGGATCGGGAACGTGACATCGAACGGATGCGCGACAATCTCGCCCCCGTCACCGATCGCTTTTGAGCCAATCGTGTAGCTGGTCGATCGACGTATCGAGAGGATTGTTGACGAGTTGCTAAGAACTCAGCCCGCTCACCAACCACAGAAGTGCAACAACAAACAGTGACAAGACGAAAATGGCGCCGATGATGCGCCCCGTATCGCTGTCGGGCTCGCCAGCATTGACGATGCGCTCCGGCTGCTCTTTCAGTTCGTCGCTGTCGTCGATGTTGGCCATGATCGATATTCAAAAGAGAACCCCGCCGAAGCGGGGCTCAGGTGGATGCGTTACTGCGGGACCGGCGGTGACGGAGTTGGTGGCTGTGTCGTTATCGCAGGGCGTTCGGCGTTCTGCCCGACCTGTGTGCTTGGTTTATCGGCCAAATTGCCGATGAACAGCAGGCCTGCGAGTAGCAGTGCGGCGAGAGCGAAGAATGGCCAAAGCGACCCGTCCCGTTCAAGATCGTCGTCGAGGCGAGGCCGGGTATCGGTCACCAGCGGGTCGTTAACGATGGGATCATTTACCGGCGGATAGCGCCGTGGGCTGTTCAGATGATCATCCATAGCGGCTCTCCTTCCATACGGTTGCAATAACCCGGAAAGCGCAGCCTTGGTTGCACGCTTGGAAGTTGGAGTTCCCTAAGACAGGAGGCCCCACAGGGCCTTCTGAGACCATGACGGTCAAAAGGCGGGTAGTCTTGCTCGGATCAAGGATCCTTCGCTGCATTCAAATTGAGAAGCAGCGGCGAATGCGGTGCTCATAATCACTCTTCCAGTTGAGCTGGCTTGCCTCGAAAGATTTGCAGCTCTTTTTCTGACGACGCATGGCTCGCCAGGAGAAGCGGGATTTGGCGCTCGATGTCCGTTGCGAGCAAGGCTGCTGTTTGCCGGGTGGGTGGTCGTCCGGTGATGAACGAGATCGGCGCTGCCAACAGCAGCCCGAGAATAATCGGACTCATCCACGCGAACACGGCAAGCGAGATCGCCCAGCAAATTCCGGCGCCCGTAGCACCCCAAGCAATGTGCCAGCGATGCTGCCGTGCGAACTGCAGGAGGGTGGCGCCGGCTCCGACCCGTCGCTGCGCGCCCCAACCCGCGTCACGACCAAGCAGAATGCTGAGCACCGCACTGGTTTGCGTGATCATGAGAATGGGCGCCATCAATGTGGAGACGATCAACTCCAAAAGCACGCCGCCTGCAACACGCGCGACACCGCCGTTGCGCTGACGGTGACCGGTATTCCTAAGGGCCCATACAGCACCCAACAGCTTTGGCAGATGAACAACTATGACGGTCGCCAAGAATAGTGTGAGCGCCATCTGTGCATCGAACACGGGCCACTTGGGGAAGAGTGACGCCTCTGTTCCGAAATAGCTCGGCGTGGCGTACTTAGCCTGAAAAGCAAGAATGACGCCCACTATGAGCGTCAGGGCCCAGAGGGGTGACGCGAGATAGGAGAATGCGCCCATCGCAAGGTGCACGCGGCTGAGAAACGGCAAGCCGCGCGCGCCGAGCAGGCGCAGGTGCTGCAGGTTACCCTGTGCCCATCGGCGATCGCGGGTAATCAGGTCGGCAAGTGTGGGCGGACAGCCCTCGTAGGAGCCTTCAAGGGAGGGCACCATGTGCACCTCCCAGCCGGCGCGTCGCAGGAGTGCCGCCTCGACAAAATCGTGGCTTAGGATATGACCTCCCAATGGTGGCTTGCCGGGAAGCTGCGGCAGGCCCGCGGAGGACGCAAATGCGGTCGTCCGGATGATGGCGTTGTGGCCCCAATAGTTGCCGCCGTGCCCATGCCAGGCAGCAAGGCCGGCTGCGAGTATCTGGCCGTAGTAGCAAGCCGCAAATTGCTGCAAGCGCGCGAAGAGCGACAGGCCGCCGGCCAAGCGCGGGACTGTCTGGATCAAGCCCGCGCGCGGATTTTGGTCCATCGCTCTGGCGAGGCGCAGCAGGGCGTCGGCGGACATGATGCTGTCAGCGTCGAGAATGATGAAGTACGGATATGCCGCCCCGAATTTTTCGATCCAGTCGCGAATGTTGCCCGCTTTCTTCGCCGTATTTGGCGTCCTCCAACGCGCATAGATTTGCATGCGCGTTGCGTACTTGGAGCGCACGTGCGAATACGTGCGCCGCTCCACTTCCTGCTCCACCGGATCTTGCGTGTCGCTGATAATGAATACGTCGAACAACGCGCCGGCTCTGGCCGCAAGAAGCTCACGGCACATGGTATCGATGGTGGCTGCCACTGCTGCGGGTTCCTCGCGGTATACGGGGAACAGCAGCGCAGTCCTGTCCGGCGGCAGAGCGGTTCCAGCGGGTAGCGCAAGCGTGTCGCTTCCGCGCGCTGCCGCCAGTGATACGAAACCGATGAGCCGCCGTAACGGCGCCGATCGACACCCAAGCAAAACAGATCGTGCTCAAGACCCAAAAGACGAGCTGAAGCTGGGTGGGCGCCTCGACGGACAGAACGCGGTAGAGAGTCCAGGCAAAGGCTGTAATTCCGAGGACCCAAAGGACGGCGAGCGCCAATCGCGCCAAACGTAGGTGCCACCTAGAGCGTCCAATGAGTGCACGATCGCGCCAGAGCAACTGTTCTGGCATGTCGCACCGGCTCGGTGCAGGCAGCAGCTCCGTGTCATCAAAGCTGGGTTCACGTGGGGCAGGACTCAGTCTTTGGTCCATCGGTAAAGCCACGTTTCAGAGATGGGCTTGTCGTCTGCTTGCAGTACCAATCTCAGCTCGCTACTGCCCGCCCCCTTAGGATCAAAGCTGAACGAGACACGTAGGCCGTCGATATCGGGGTTCGTTTGCACAATCGGTGCGCTCACGGCGCCGGCGCTCGCGTCTATGCGCGCAACGGGCAAATCTGCAGAACCGCCGGCACTCAGTCCTTTGAACTCCACAGCAAACTGAAGCGCGCCAGATTTGCGCTGCGGCCCGTTGATCAAACCGGAGCGCGTTGCGTGGACGACGGCACCTGGCCAGCTTCGCGGCACGTCATTGGGCCACGAGAGTCGGTAGTTGAATGTGTGCGCCTTCCCGGATGCGAGCGGCTGCGCTGGCTTCCAGTAGGCAACGATGTTGTCGTGAATCTCCTCCTCCGAAGGAATCTCAAAGAGCTCGACAGAGCCCGGCCCCCAACTCTCAGCAGGCTCCACCCATGCACTGGGTCGACGCTCATAGTGAGCCTCCAGATCCTGGTACTGCGCGAAGGCACGAGATCGCTGGATGAGGCCGAAACCGCGCGGATCCTGGTCGAGGAAGTTGCTGGTCTGCAGCCGGCGCGGATTGTTGAGAGGACGCCACAGGTGTTCGCCCCACCCATTGAGGATCGCCAGTCCATCAGAATCATGAACTGCGGGACGAAAGTCATTAATGCGGGCGCGGTTGATTGCGGAGAACAGGAACATGCTTGTCAGCGGAGCGATGCCGACATTGGGCAGCTGCTTGCGTGGGTAAAGCGTTGTTTGAACAGCGATCGATGTGGGCGCACCGGGCGTCACGTGGAAGCGGTAGGCACCAGCCACCGACGGACTGTCCAGCAAAGCATGAATGACGATTTGAGAGGCGCCAGATTGAGGCTTCTCAATCCAGAAGCGTCTGAATGACGGAAACTCCTCCCCACCGGATTGCCCAACATTGAGGGCGAGCCCACGCGCTGACAGTCCATAGATTTGACCGCGCGATAACGCACGAAAATAGCTGGCGCCTTGGAAGACGATGATTTCGTCAAATAGATCCGGCCTGTTCATCGGACCGGTGACGCGGAACCCCGAGAACCCGATGCGGGTCTCCGGCGCCAGCTTGCCAGCCAACGGCCCCAGATCAAAATAGCCGTTGTCAGGAGCAAGGGCGCGGACATTGCCGTTGTCGACGACGTTGATCTCGACAGGAGTTTTGAAAAGCCATCCGTTGGGGAGAACTTGCAGCTCGAAATTCAGGCCGTCTCCTCGCCAGATCGTGCGTTCGCGCCGAAATCGAATCTGTCGATATTGATCGTAGTCGAGGTTCTCCGCTCCTTTGGCAACCTGATCTGGTGGCGCCTCGTAGGCATTTGCAGCGAGCTCACTGGCGTGGCGTTGCACCATCTCATGCGTGAAGACACCAGGGGTCGGTCCTTGGGAGTACGCCGGCATTGAGACGGTCGTCGCGAACAAGGACAGCGCGAGCGCGACCGGGTGCTGAAAGTTGCGCAAGGCTGTCATACCGCTCATCTGTGAGGACTGCGTTTGTGCGTGTTGCATTTGGCGCGGGTTCGCCCAACGTTGGGCAGCAATGACTGGCACCACCCCTAACGCGGCGCAAACTGCATCGTTCCTCAACGTTCCGGGCTGCCGCTTTCTTGGGGGTAGCAATGCCGCTCGCGCAGGTGGGCCGGTCACTTCCCTAAGTATCAGGCGGCCGCAGGGCTCTGCGACAAGCCGTTTGAGGGCGCGACCACAACAGCTGCCTTTGCGGCGCCCATTCCTTCCTGCAACGCGCGACGAAGCCCGACCGGATCAGCGAGAGAGGGTAGCTTGATGTCATTCACACCGGTGCCATGGAGAACCAAACGGCCATAGCCAAGAAGCCTGCCAAGGACGCTCTGATCCAGGTTGACTTCCTCAATGGAAGTCAGCTGCAGCTCATCGGTGGCTCGGCGCAGCCAGCCCCGCTTCAAAATGAAACGATGGTTGGTAACACCGATCTCGGTTGTCCAAATGGGCATCATCATGGCGATGAAAACAGCAAGCCCTCCGACGGAAACCACAGCCGCCCCGAGCAGCCCCGGCCAATCCTGAACCAGCACCAAGGAAGCCACCGCGATGACGACAAAGACCGCCAGCGCAGCATAAGCCACAGCTTTCCGCAGCCAATGGAAACGCGCGAAGTAGGTCAACGTCTCGTTGGGTGCAAGGCTTTCGTTGATGTAGCTCATGGCCATGGAACCCGCGAGCAGGCATCACGGTTCCGGACCACACTTTCTCGAGCGTCGGTCACAATTGCACGTGGGTGGATTGCTCCGAGCTTGCGCAGTTAGTGCGTGGCCTGCCGATCGATGGGAAGCGCCTTGACCGACCCATCAAAACTTACCGCCACAGACCCTCAAAGCGACGGCCGCAACTTGGTCGACCTGACTGAACCTTCCTCCCAGCGTACTACCGACGCCGATCCGCTCCACACAACGGGAGCTGTGCAACAAACTCGGCTTCCAGGCGTTCTTCGGAGCCGTGAAAATTTTGAGAGGCATGACCATGAGAGGATTTGTCATTGGCGCGCTGGCGGTGGCCGTCGCGGTGCTCGGCTATTTGTACTGGGACAGCCAGCACAACACGATCGTCAAGCTGCCCGGCGTGGAGATCAAGAAGAACTGAGGGCTGCGCGTGATCCAGGACGTTCGCAAGGGATTGGCGGCGATGAGCGCGGTCGCAAATGCCGTGAGGACGAGAGCTGAGCGGAGGCGCAGAGGGCGCTGCAAGAAGTGCAACGGCGGTGGAAGTGCTGTTGCACGGCGTCGGAGAGAAGCAGCGCGAGGCGATGATGGCTCCAACGCCGGATAAGGGCGACCGGGTAGACCAGGACTTCACGCTCGCTCGTCATGAACAGCAGAAGGTTGCGGCGCTTGTGCGTTCGAGACCTTGCGCGTTGATGCACGAGCGCAAAGAAAAAGCCGCTTGGTGAGAGCGGCTTTCCTTTAGTGATTAGCGAATGGTGATCCACACGCCGTCGCGGTAGTAGCCATGTCCACGGCCATGGTCCCGCCACCTGTACTTTTCGCCGCGGCCCCAGCGCCAGTTGTCACCGTAGATACGCAGCCCAAGGTCTGGGCCGTAGCGGGGCTTCCCGCGAACTCGCCAACAATCACCGTCGCGATTACAAACAACTGCCGCCGACGCTGTGTCCGCAGAGAAGGTCAGCGCGCCGGCAGAGACCGTGAGGGCTCCGACGGAAAGCAAAAGAGCTTTGCTTAGATTCTTCATTGGTACCTCCACTTTGCATGGAGGAAAAAACGCGCGGCATCTGGCTTTAGTTGCCGCGCATAGTTCAGAAACTAGGTGAACAACGGTTCATGTCGACCACGGCGATTGAGCAATTATTGGATGGGAGGAAATCTCGAAACCTGCGCATCCGGCGCCGCTCGCGGGATTTAATGTCCTATGCGCTTGTTGTATTCGGCATTCGGTGTGGTCTCGGCGCATCTCCAACGTCTGATCTTCACGTGGGTCTTGATTCTGAGCGTTGGTGTGAAAGCGACGTTGGTCGCGCCGTGCTGATTGGGATGTCTCTGGGCGCTCAGCTTTTCCGGCGCTTTGACGTTGTGAAGAGATGCCCGACGCCAAGGCGCCGCCGCATGTAGGCGTAAACCGCGAACGTTCTCCTGTCGTGCATGTGCAGTTTGGCGCTTGTCAAAGCCGCGCCGTCTGAAGCGCGCGGCTCGTGCTCAAATCCCCGGCTCCAAGCAGTCGCTCAATGTCCACTCCTCGTCAACTCCCGAGGCGACGGTTGATGCCGTGGGTTGGCGGCGAAATGCCGGACGCGTTCGTTCGTGTGTTGGCCGATTTTGCGGGACGCGGTCAAGGGAGCATAGGGCGCCATGGCAATTCGTTACCAAGCGAAACCATCCCACAAACCGCTGAGTTGTTCCCTCTGCCGATCACACTACCGACACCTCTCGGGCATTGTCCCGCTGTGATTGGCATCGTTCGGACCGGTGACCTTTTGTCGGACAACCAACGGACGCGCTGTGAGCCGGGAAAACTTACAGAGAATGATGCAGTACTTCGGCCGGGATGAACGCTACTGGCGGAAGCGTGCAGAGGAAATGCGTTTGGCGGCAGCGTCCATGCATGATCCGGTAGAGAAGGTAGAGAAGGCGATGCTGCAGAGAATGGCAGCTGCCTACGAGAAGTTGGCGGAAATGGCCAAAAGCTTTTCTAGCGATACAACTGAGGCTGACCGTGCTGCGGGATCCAAATCCAGCCCTGAGGACTGACGCTCAAGTGGTTTGCATGGAGCTTCATCGCTATTCCCCGCGCAGCATGGAACCCCTGAGATCACGGTAGTCGCGGTAGCGGCGCGGTTCGTAACGAAAATCGTCGTTTGCAAGCGAGGGGCGCGGAACCGCAACGCGAGGGTGGTCGGCATAGGATTCATCAACTGGCCTATTGGGTTTCTTTGTAATCACCGATTTCTTTTCTTTCGCAGGTTTCTCTTTTCGCCCTGCGCTGCGGTCGTCTGGCTCCTCTTGCCCAGGGACGGGACCAGCTGAAGCTCGCCCGACCTTCCCGGACCTCTGAGCCGTATTGGGGTTCAGCAGCACAACGGGGGGACGGTCTGGGGTTGCCGAGGGTTGTGTGATCGGTCGGCTGGGCGTTTCGGCTGAGGTGCTTTGATCCGTTCCTACCGTTGCCATTGTATTTTCCCGTGCCTTGACGTGGGGCGCTGTGGCAGCAGTGCGGTGAGCCGTTTCGTTCGCCGTTCGATCAAGTGATTTCGCATCGGGAGCAGCCACCGTACGACCGAGAAAGTAACCTCCGGCCGCGAACAGCGCGCAGAGGACGGCCACGTAGGTTGTCCGCGTCCGATTATGCGACGCCGAACTTTGCCATGTAAACGGTTCTGCTGTCTGGCGTACGGGCATCTCAAACGCATCCTGGGCCGGGTCGAAACGAGTTTTCGATTCGCTCCACCACGGGATCATAGGCCCGCCGCAACGCCGAGGGATACGTCATGGCAAAGCTCGTAATCACCCCGCCCTGGCAGCTGAACATCACCTTCTCATAGAAGATTTTTCCGTCGCGTTCGCCGCTCAGGACGAACCAGGTGCGCCCACGCGGAGCGTACGTTACCGGAAAGCCGCCGTAAGACCGGCGAGCGACAAAGTCTTGATAGCTCGCGGCCGTGTGCTTCTCGGCGTTTTGAAATGCGCCCACCAGCAGCTTTGCGCTTTCATCGCGCGAAGCAAACAGCCAACCGTCCCCGCCCTCTGAGGACCGGTGGGGCCGCAAGATATCTGCTGGATACTCCAACTGGAAACCAAAGCGCTCATTTCGAAGTGGTGTCCACCCGCCTGCCGCGGCCGATGCCGTGGAGTGCGCCGCCACCAAAAGCAGCCCGATGACTAAACCCCATGACCGCGCCATGCGAGAACTCCAGGTCGAACATAAGGGTAATTCGTCGACGCCGCCGCTGGTTCCCTGGGCCGCTGAAGGGGCTTCGGGGTACAAGAAGCTGCCGAGTTCTGAGCGCGCGCCGCGTCACTAGAACCCCACGCCCTTAAGGCCCGACTTTGACCACTTCTGCCCCTCGCGGAACGTAGGACGCGAAGGTAAACGGGACGACCACGCGGTCACCGACCTCCACCACCTCGCCCATGGTTTCGTGGCCGATCACGTCGCCTTTCTCCATCTCGGGGATTACACCATTATAGATGTGCAGATCCGAGCCGCAGATGGCGCAGGCCGTGACCTTGGTGATGGCGTTGCGCGGATCGACGATCTCGGGATCGGGCACCGTCTCGTAGCGCATGTCGCTCTTGCCGTGCCAGCACAGGGCTTTCGTGGCGAGGTCCCTAGGGCCTGGCGGCTGAGCCTGACTTAGCCTTCTTGCGGTGCTGCTCGGCCAGGATCGAGGCTGGGGTGACATTGGCGAGGGCCGACTGCAGCTTGTTGTGCCAGCCGGTCACCACGTCGCCTTCGCCTTCATCATGGCCTTGAAGCCGGTCCGGGCGACGTCGGCGGCATCGTCCTTGTCCTCGTCATCGTTCGCCGGTCTGATGCACTCATGCCTGCCCACAGCAATCGGGGATCATGGAAGGACAAGTGGTCGAATTGCAGCGATATTAGACCCGGGGCGCATTGAATGATCGTCCGCGGGGGTCCTGGGATGCTGCGGGGGTCTGTTATTGGATTTGCAACCATCGCAGCCGCGGTTGGCGCTGCCGCGGCCCATGAAGCTCTCATCAAGCCCAGTCGGGTTCATCTGCAATCGGTCGAGTTCCTGGTTGGGTTACCGCGCGAGTGGGCAGGAACATCGGCTCAGGATTGCCGCACGTATGAGCGCAAGAACATCGAAGGGCTGGTCCCCGGCTTCGCTCACGCCGCGGCAAAATTCCTAGATGCGTTTGTGGCAATGCACGGCCACGTCACCATAACGTCGGCCTACCGTACTGCTCGCGAGCAGGCTTGCGTATGCCGGGGCGAAAAGGGACCCTGCGCCGGTAAGCCACGCATTGCTAGAACGAAGAAGGGTCGCCGCCTTGTGCGCGGCACGAAGCCCTCGCACCACCAGATGGGCATCGCGCTTGACGTTCGGCCCGGCACGGGCAGGGACGAAGAGTTCCAATGTCTGCACGAGTTTGCGGCCCTCAATCCCCAGTTTGGCGTACGATTTCCCCTCGGCAAACGCGATCGCCCGCACATGGAACTGGGATTTCAGCGCGCAGATAACAGATGGGCCAGCTTGAGTGCTGCGGCGGGGTCCCTAACCCCATGCACCAGCATCCG
>CAWEBE010000057.1:0-93003 GCA_963806735.1 uncultured Alphaproteobacteria bacterium
TCTTCTTCTGCTCGGCGGCGGCGGCCTTTATGGGCGGGGGCGCTGGTTCTGAGTTCGGTCGTGAACTCATGAGCGCCTAGCGCACCGTTCAGCCGACGCGGAGTTACGCGGCGAGCAAATCTTCTTCGAAGCCTTCCTTGCGCCGTTCTAGAGGGACAGCTTCCGTTCACCGTGACGTGTCCCTATGCCGGAGTTCGAGGTCGAGGCATCAGGCAACCCTACAACTGCCCGGAGGGCCAGCCGGGTGAGTGTGGCAAGGCGCGAATTGGCAAAAGCGATCCTTCGGGACGTATCCGGCCTCGCACAACGCGCCCTGCATGCCATTCGCAGTGCCCGACCGCGCTTGGGGGCGGTTCTCCGAGCTGCAGTGAAAAGCGCGGCTGTCGCGGCTGCCATTGGAGCGATTGGTGTTGGCGCCTGGGCTGTCTGGCTCGTGCGTGATTTGCCCCTTCGGAGTTCGATGGTTGATGCCACTAATCGGGAAATTCTTCTCGAAGCTTCGGGTGGGCAGGCCCTCGGCCGCGTTGGGCCGTTGTCGCTCTCGCAGGCGCCGCGCGAGGAGTTTCCCGATCAGCTCGTATCGGCTGTGCTCAGCATCGAAGACCGCCGCTTTTACGACCACTGGGGCATTGACGCTGTCGGCATCGTGCGCGCCTTGTCCCGGAACTACAGTTCGGGGACGATCGTGCAGGGCGCTAGCACCATAACGCAGCAGTTGGTCAAGCTCAGGGTCGTGGGCAACGGCCGGACGCTGGATCGAAAATTGCGCGAGGCCATCGCAGCGGTCTGGCTGGAAACGCAGCTCAGCAAGGACGAAATTCTCACCCGCTATCTGAATGGCGTCTACATGGGCGGGGGAGCGCAAGGCCTGCCGGCGGCCGCAAAGTTGTACTTCGACAAGGGTCTGTCGGACCTGACCCTGCCTGAAAGCGCTTTGCTGGCGGGCCTCATTAAGGCGCCCTCGCGCCTCAACCCGTTCAACGATGCCGTGGGAGCCCGTCAGCGGCGCGATGTCGTGCTCGACGCAATGGTGGAGTACGGGTCCGTCCGTCAAAGCGTTGCCGAGCCGGCCAAGCAGTCACCGGTGAAACTGGCGCGTCAGCCCTTGCAGGCAAAAACCGCGCCGTGGTTTTCAGATTGGGTAGCCCAGGAAGCGCGGGAGATCTCAGGCGCCTTCTCGGGCACCATGCGCATGCGTACGACGCTCGACCCGGCGCTCCAGGAACTCGCCGAACGCGCGGTGGCCAATGGCCTGGCTTGGAGTTCCAAACTCAACGTCTCGCAGGCCGCCCTTGTCGCTATGCGACCGGACGGCTCTGTGGTCGCCATGGTCGGTGGACGGGACTACAGCGAAAGCCAGTTCAACCGCGCCGTGCAGGCACGCCGGCAAGCCGGGTCGGCCTTCAAGTTGTTCGTATACTTGGCGGCGCTGCGCAAGGGCTACGCGCCGAACGACCTGGTGGATGCCTCTTCCCTTTCGATCGGGGATTGGGAACCCGAGAACTTCGGTGGTCGGACGTACGGCAGGGTTTCGTCGCAGAAGCATTCGCGCGATCGATCAACACCGCCGCCGTCCACCTTGCTCAGGATGTCGGGTTGGACAACGTGATAAAGGTCGCCCGCGAGCTGGGTATTCAGTCGCCCCTACCCAAGGTCCCCAGTTTGGCGCTGGGATCGGCCGACGTGAGCCTGCTCGAGTTGACGGCTGCCTACGCCAGCATTCTGGCACGGCGATCGCCGGTGCAGCCATGGGCCGTCAACTCGTTCCTGTCGCCGACGAACGGTCGCACGATGGAGGTGGGGTCACCATCCGGATCGAGGCGCGCCTTGGGGAAAACCGGCGAGGAAATGCTGAGACTGCTTACCCTTACCGTGGAGCGCGGGACGGCACAGCGGGCGGCGCTTGCGGGTTTCGCTGCCGGCAAGACCGGCACCACCCAAAACCACAAGGATGCGTGGTTCATCGGTTTCAACGAGTCATTGGTGGTCGGCGTATGGGTCGGCAACGACGACGGGTCGCCGATGCGAGGGGTGACGGGAGGATCCCTGCCGGCAACGATCTGGCAGCAATTCATGCGAGCGGCCTCGGCACGCTCAGTAGTCTCCTCGAAGGAGCCACCATCCACTCGTCCCCAACTGCAGAACAGCTATGTCTTCAATTTCAACGCATCGACAGATCGAACCTTGACGGATGACGCGTCCTCCCGCCAAATCTCGATGGACCAAGAGTATGTCCACTGCGATGTGAACGCCTGCGCCGCCAAGTATCACTCCTTCCGCGTAACAGACTGCACCTATCAGCCACTGCGCGGCGGACCACGGACGCGGTGCGAGGCAGGTTCCTCCAGCGACCGGCGAGCGTCCAGCAGCTTTGCGGCCGGAATGGGCTCGATTGATGATCCTTCGCTCTGTAACTATGGGGCGTGCGCGCGGGCATACAGCTCTTTCCGGCCCACTGATTGCACCTATCAACCCTTCGATGGCGGTTCGCGCAGGATGTGCTCTAGGTGAATCGCACGGCCCGGTGGGCGACACCAACAGGCAGGTACAGATCGCGATGGCTGTCCTTGCGCGTGAGCCTCGATCTAGGGCAAGGCACGCGGCGATCATCGCTCTAACTACGTTCGCATTCTAACGAAGGGCTTCGCCACGCATGCCTCGCCGGAACTTATGATGATGTCTGACCGTTGCTCCTATTGGCGCCATTCGTCGCCAAAAGGAGTCCATTATGAACCGATTGTTCTCTTCAGCACTTTTAGGCAGCGCGCTCGCCTTGGCGGCCGGCGTACCAGCAATGGCTGCACCATCTGCGCTGACACTGGCTCTTTCAGCAGAGAGCGGCGTGCAGAAGGTGCACGGATATCATAGGTCTTGCGACAACGGCCATCGCAACAGGGCGGACGGTGTTCGCGTGCGTTGCGGAGGATACTATTATCAAGACAGCGGTCCCGGGATCACGCTGCAGCTCGGCAATGGAGACCGCCATCGCGATCGCCATGATCGCGGTGACCGAGGCGATCGCCGTGACGGGCGTGGCCAACACCACAACCGCTAGGTGACTTCAGTTTCTGCTGACGCAAGAGCGGGTTCACTCCCGCTCTTTTTCCCTTTCTTTTGACGCAGCGCCGCGCTGGTAGAAATCTCAGCGCTTGTCGAATTCCTGACGACAGAGCATGCAACCGCGGATGGTGTGATGGAAAACAGCAAGACAGTTGATCACCCTAGCCAGGAGACCATCGATCTTCGGCAAGGAACGGGACCACGAGCAACAGTGTCTGTGCTCATCATTTCGCTAGCGCTGGCAGCGTTCGCTGCGGGAGGTCTCGCCGCCTACGCCTTTTTTCTACGCTAGCTGCTTTCGGACAACGCCGACATGGCACGCAGAACTTTGGCTGGACGGTTGATACTCATCGCTGAGGACGAGGCGCTCATCTCAATGGAGATAGAGAACACGTTCAAAGCGGCGGGAGCCCGCGTGCGTATTTGTACTACCGTTGCAGACTCAATGGTAGTGGCAGCAGACGCAGACTTGGTCGCTGCTGTGGTGAACCATGTTCTTGAAGATGGAGAGACCTCGCCAGTGTGCGCGCGCCTCACGGAGCGCGGCATTCCATTCGTGCTCTTCAGTGGATACGCAAATGTCGAGGGAGCGTGTCGCGCCGGTGTTCGCGTTTACAAGCCGACAACCGGGCAAATTCTCCTGGCCACAGTCGCGGGACTGTTTGGACCTCATCTGGCACTCGTACCGAAATCGTAGCCCGTAAATCGGTTCATCACTGTATGATTTGACACAATTGCACGGGCAATCCGTGTTAAGGCTATTGTGCAGCATCAGACGCACTTGGCTAAGGTGCCTCTGTCCTCATAGTCGACTGCCGGTTTGTTGCGATTTTGGAGTGGTCGACAGCTCGGGACACAAGCGGCGCTCATCAATGTGCGCCGCACTGCCTCAGGCAGTTTGCGCTTTGCCGCGCCACGGTAAGCGACATGCTTCGCAACACTCAAAATTCGGGCTGAGACGCTGCTGAAGGGCGCATTGTTGCGCTCTTACCTGCGGCCTCGCCACACACCGTCGAAAAGGAAAGCCATGACCCGGGGCATGCCATTTGCCGACATTGAGGATGGTCGCGCGCTTGCGCAAGCCATCGTTGATACGGTGCGCGAGCCTCTCCTGGTCCTCGACAAGGACCTGCGCGTCGTTGCGGCAAGCCGCTCGTTCTACCTGACATTCCGCGTCAACCGGCAGGAAACGCAAGGCCGGCTGCTGTACGCGTTGGGCGATGGCCAGTGGGATATTCCGGCCCTGCGTGCGCTGCTGGAAAAGATCGCCCCCGATCACAGTGTGCTGGACGACTTTGAGGTGGAGCACGAGTTTCCTGAGATCGGGCAGCGCGTCATGCTCCTGAACGCCCGCAAGGTCTTCTACGAGCGCAACCATCATACGACCATTCTTCTTGCCATCGAGGATATCACTGGGCGGCGCGCGGCAGAGCGGGAGGTGCAGCAGTTGTTGCATCAGAAGGAATTGCTGTTGGAGGAGATGCAGCACCGTATTGCCAACAGCCTGCAGATCATCGCCAGCATCCTCCTGCTGAAGGCGAGCACCGTGCAGTCAGACGAAACGAGAGCGCATCTACAGGATGCCCACAAGCGGGTCCTGTCGGTCGCAGCTGTGCAGCAGCACCTGAGAGCGTCGGGGCGCGGCGACCCAATTGAAATTGGCCCGTACCTGTCGAAGTTGTGCGCGACCTTGGCCAACTCGATGATCGGCGAAAAGCGCTCAGTCTCGGTTGAAGTGTCGGCGGAAGAGGGTACTGCGTCATCCAGCGAGGCTGTCAGCATCGGCCTCATCGTCACCGAAGGCATGATCAACGCGCTCAAGCACGCCTTTCCCGCCGATACGAAGGATGGCCGGATCGCCGTCGCCTACAAGGTCAACGGCCTGGACTGGAGGCTTTCGATTGCAGACAACGGCGTGGGCAAACTGAACGAGGGTCCTGGTGCTGTGGCCAAGACTGGCTTGGGCACCAGCATCGTCAATGCGCTGGCGCAGCAGCTCAATGCCCGGGTTGATCTGGTCACTGGAGCCGAGGGCACAATCATGACCGTCAGTCATACGGAAGCCACGCCACACATGCCCCACGCCGCGTAGGCGATTTCTAGTCGCATCTGCCGGAAGTAGTGCGTGCTGACGAAGGTTCTCAGTTCCGACAGTTTCGCCGCGCTGTGCAGCATCGGGGCAAGGGCCACATGCTGTTCATGCATTGGGTGCAGATGATATGCGCCCACCCCATCGCGGCACATAGGAGTTCGTTCGCGTTCAAACGCCGTTTGAACAGGAGTTCCGCATGCCAACGTGGGTTGAGTGCACCAACTCCGCAAAAGATCTCATCGAAGGTGTGCCAAAAGCTGGCGATCTCGGCAGCGTGGTAGGTGGGGCCGGGTCCGTGCGTATGCGCAATCGAGTCGATGGCTGCCCAGTAGAACGCGAGCAGCGCCTTTCCGGTCGTGGCGGCCAGCGCATCCTTGAGCTGCACGAGCCCCTCGGCCATCGTGCTGTGACGGACAATCTTTGCGCCCACGCTGGCAACCGTGTTGTAGGCCGAGCCCGCGTAACTACGGTGTGCGAACTGCACCGAACGCACGCCTTTGGCCGCAAGCCGCTGGTGCACGGTCTCGTGCACCTCCAATAGCCTCGCGGGATCGTAGCCCTTGGCCCGGCAGGCGTCCTGCGGGTGGCGGCCGAGCGGGCAGAAGGCCAGCGACTGAATGACCTCGCCGTAGGCGGGGATGTAGATGTTCCACTCGTAGAGCGCATGCGCAGCAGGCAACACGCCCAGGTTCATGGTCGACACGGAAGCCGCAGTAGTGCTCGGAAACAAGGCGGAGATCGGCGTGAGTGTGCCTCTCTCTGCCACACGCCGCGTCGCCCGGAACCGACTGCCGTGGGTCTGCCAGAACTCCCAGCCGAACGAATCGAGGAAGATGAGCACGATCTTCTGCGGGCGCGGATAGGCGCCGCCGAAGCAGTCAGCAGGCAGCAAGGGGCCGCGCTGCGCGCCGGTCAACAGGAACTCGATGGTGTTTGGGATGTTGGCGAACGAGTAGTCCTCGTAGATCGGCTTTAGCAGTCGGCCATCGCCTAGTGGCCGGAAGCGCTTCAATACCGCATCGTTGATCATGGGCTAGTCTCTCAGTCGTCCAATGGCAGCTGTACTGCTTTGGCGGGGAGAGATCGCGCACAAGCCCCTAACCTCCGCAATCGTGATGAGCCGGCCGGTGATTGTCACGCAAACGAGGAATTACAGCTTTCGCGAGATGACGCGCTTGCCCTTATTCACGTCCCGGCTCAGGGAGTACCATGTCGGGCAGTCTCACGTACGGCTTCGGCGGGTTGATAATGCGCTCAATCTCGGCTGCCTTGCGAGCAGCCAATTGCTCTCGTAGTACGCGCTCGCCATCGAGCCAACGTTTCCTGCTTATTAGGTAGTAGAGGCCGCCGACGACGATCCCTATCGCCAGCGTGTAGTTCTGTAGCCAAGCAATCCCCAGGATCTCACCTCCAAGGCGAAGAAGAATTCCGGCAAGACATCCCAGAAAAACAGAACCCACGAAATTTAGGCTGAAGTCGGCAATGCGACGTCTCTTGATCTCGTTTTTGCTCGTGTCGGCGATGACATAGGTCCAGATCGCCAGGGCCACTGCTAGGGCCACAATAGTTCCGAAGGACATCCCCCACGCCTCCACCTGATCTTCCGCTGCTACATTAATTTGCTAAATAGCGGTGCCCCAGCGCCAGCACTATCTTACCGGGCATGCAGTCCTGGCGCTCGAAGCTAGACGATCAGGTGCCTAGGCGATGCGCTTGGCATCACCTCGGCGGAGTCCTGGCCGGTCTCGACGTATTCGGCTCCGAGCGAACCTTCGCGCGTGTGCCTCTGATCCTTGTCGTAACCGGCGAGAGCCTGTAGCGCCGATCCCCGCACAAGCTTGGCAAACGCATGCTGTCAATGCGCAGCTCCTCACCCAGGCCGACAGCTGTAAACCGATCAACCGGGGCGCTTAGCGCCCGCGTTCAGAAAGATCCCATCTTCGAGCACTACTGCTCTGGGCGGTGGTGCGCTTCAACTTGAAGGCAGCCTCGTGCATTTGTTCGTGTACGCACGGCAATACGTAACGCAAAATTCTGCTGATGGGTCGTCAGATCATCGGCACACTGCCCAGCATAAGGGGAAAGGCTGCAGGATTACGAAAGCCGAGAAACTCACGCAAAGTCGCTGACCACCAAGGCAAATGGAATGGAGGAATTCATCACCTGATAGGTTCGAAAGGTGCGGGCAATCCTTGACTTTGCCAATGCTACCGCCATCCGGCGGCATGTCGACACACGAGCACAAGATCCCTCAGACCGGGGATCACGCGGCGAAATCTTTGGGGGATGGTGATAGCGCGTCGGAGTTCGCGTTTCAGCGCACTCGATTGTGACGCAGCCTTCGAAGGGGGATGTACATGGCGGAAATGATACCAGATCGCCTTCCGAGCGGCGCGAGCGCGGGCGAGAGAAAGGTGTTTGAGCTCCTCCAGCAGCTGCCGGACGACGTAATTGTCTACTACGAGCCAGTGGTCGCCGACAGGTATCCGGATTTCATTGTGATCATTCCTAGCGTAGGGCTGCTGGTTATTGAGGCTAAGGGTTGGTATCCCGAACCATATTTTGGAAGCGAACAACGTTG
Source organism: uncultured Alphaproteobacteria bacterium (assembly GCA_963806735.1). Classification (GTDB taxonomy): domain Bacteria; phylum Pseudomonadota; class Alphaproteobacteria; order Rhizobiales; family Hyphomicrobiaceae; genus CADEFX01. The sequence goes on from CAWEBE010000057.1 coordinate 7,734, forward strand.
AGGTCACCATAAGCCCACGAGGCCAGCCAGAAATCTGTAAGCACCCTATTCGGCAAGCGCGCGACTATCAGTACCAACTCATGGATACAGCGCGTCGACACTCCGGAGACGGCTGCATTGCTCCAAACCCAGGGCGCACATGTCGGCAGATTTACATTTCCTTTCGGTCACCTTGTGGTTCTGAACAACTGCACACGCCAACAGTTGGACGAGCGCGGGCTGTCGGAAGTGTTCCCCGCTCAAAGGGTATTTGCTCGGGACGAGCTTGAGGCGTTGTCGCCGGCCGCGACTATCAATCGGCTGAAGAGCTGTTTCGATCCATGGTGGCCATTCGGCCAGCTGTCCGAGCGCCAAATCTCCATCCTGCGCTCGGTCATCCACCCGCAGATCGTAATTTCTCCGCCTGCTGAAGCCACGAAAGCGGAGCAGCCGTTAGCGGTGCTGGACCTACGTCAAGAGCGGAATGCGCACTCGCTCGGTGAGGGCCATCGGATCGTCTACGGCGTCGCTGGATCCGGAAAGACAGTAATCCTCATCGCGAGGGCCCGCCTAGTCGCACAAGATCCCAGACAAACAAGTGCTCATACTGTGCTTCAATCGCGCGCTTGCGGAATATTTCCAGCGACTTTTTGCGCAGACACCCAATGTGACTTGCCTGAATTTTCATCAGTGGGGAAGCTCAGCGAAACGGCGTCCGCTATAACGGAAGCTGAGGACGAAGAAGCGTTCGGCGAGCGACTGCTTCAGCGGCTTCAGCACGGCGAGGGCGACGCTCATAAGTACGACGCCGTGTTCATCGACGAGGCGCAAGACTTCTCCAAAAGTTGGTTCCTGTGCTCGAAACTTGCGCTGAAAGAGCCTGATGATGGCGATCTCTTGATCGTTGGCGATGGCAGTCAGTCACTTTACCGTCGACGCCCTTTTACATGGAGAGAGGCGGGCGTGAACGCCGTCGGGCGAACCATCAACACACGCTTCGATCTGGACAAGAACTACAGAAACACCCGAGAAATTTTGAAGGTCGCCGCCGAATTCGTCTCGACAAATGGCGAGCAAAACGATCCTGAATTGGGTCTCCAGATTGTTAGGCCGAACCCAGACATCGCGCTACGATCTGGTCCAGCTCCTGAGATGCTGACGGCGTCGACCGCCGAAGGTGAATTGCAAGTTGCGGTCAAAAAAATTCTTGCTTGGCGAGAAAGAGGGCTCAAGCCTTCGGAAATCGCCGTGCTGTACCGCGCCAACACGGAAGGGTGGGTTAAGCATTTAGCATCACTCATATCCCAGCACACGGCTGTCTACTGGCCACATGACCCGAGCGGGAGATTTCGTCGATCCGTCTGGTGTTTGCGTCAGAACGATGCATTCGGCGAAAGGTTTACAATGGCGGGCAGTGCTCGTGATGCGCTGCGATATGATGCCGTTCATGGCCGGGCCAAATGTCGATAGAGCCGAGCAGGAGCGCCTTGAGCGCGGATTAATGTACGTTGCAATGACACGTGCCGAGGAGATACTTGCTTTCACTCGGTCAACCTCGAACGGTTTCGCATCTCGGATTCAGCAGCTTCTCGTCAACAACAGCGGAGATCTTGCTTGTTAGTCACTTAAGACGCGCTGGTAGGACACTCTTTCTTCGGTAGTCATCGATCATTCCTGGTGTCACGTCTTCCGGGTACTCCCTCAGACCCTGGAATTCCCCCCTCAGCCTAGGTCGCGAAGTCTCGCGGAGGCAGACCATGCGTCCAAGCCAGACCATAGCCCTCATCTCGATAGGCCTGGCGATTGCCAGCTGCTCGGCTGTTCCCAGCTCCATCGTTGGTACAAAGGCCTAGTCCACGCCACCAATCCGAAACCACGGCACACGTTCTTCGGGAAAGGTTGGCCTCTCATGCGGTGGAAAATCCTCTGGCCGGTCCATCGCACCAAGGTGGATATGGATCTCCCCGGGGAAGGAATCGGACTCATAAGTAAGTGTCGAACCGCACCGTGCGCAGAACCCACGCCGTACGCCGGGCGACGACTTATAGGGCGTGGGCCTTCCTTTGGTGAACTCCACCACCCCGTGCTTGCAGTCCGCGAAGGCCGACACCGGGGCGCCGGTGTGCTTCCGGCATGAATGGCAATGGCAATAGTCGATTTCGTATGGAGGTCCGACGAGCCGGAACCGCACGGCGCCGCACAGGCATCCTCCAGTTGGTTCGATCATCGTGATGACCTCGCCCCCGCTGAGCCGACGCGACGCGCGAACACCTCGACCTGCAACCACCAGGAAACGCCGTCATCGGCTGAATGCTCTCCGAGCTTATGCAGCGGTCATAGCCTGCGCGCCGGCTTCTGCACGGCAGCCGCCATCGCCGGCAAAGCCTGAGTGGAAGATCAGGAGCCGCAGCCGACATACGACAGCCGAGCTGGTTGCCCGCTATGTGCGCACGGCTGAGGAGTGGACAGATAGCGGGCTCAAAGGCGTGGGGTTCTAGCGCGGCGCCGCGCCTTGCGAACAAGCCACATTTACCCGTCTGGTCACCGGAGGTCGGAAGCAGAACCCGGCCGCCACGTATTCAACATCACATCGCTGCGAAAGATGCGGCACGTTTCGGGTGACACGTTGGTTTGCGGGCGCGTCTCTTCAATCAGTCGATCAAGCATACCGAGGAGAGCCGCTCGCGCAGTGGCGGCTGCGCTTCCTTCGTCGAGCTGAAGGTCAGTTGTCGGAGCTAATCCTTTAGCCTCGGAGGCGGCCTGCATCCTTTGATGGCAATGATGCCGTAACCTCACTTTGCTTGCATGCATTAGCTGCTCTGATGCTAAGCAGTGCCGCTGAGCTGTTCGTGATGCGCCTTCACGAGATCGGCCATGCTGGTGAACGTGAAGTCGACCTTTGGCATGGTGCCTGGATCCATAGTGGCCCCGAAGCCCTCATCGGCGTGGCGTCGGTAGATCCAGGCTGATTTAAGGCCGGCGTTGTTGGCCGGCACGTGGTCGTGGAACATGCTCTCGGCCGTATGCAGGATCTCGGTTGGCTTCACACCCATCGTCGCAAGGTTGGTCAGCATGTAGTCGAAGTTGCGGGGATCGGGCTTGTAGGAGCCAATGTCCTCGGCCGTGTAGATCGCATCGAAGGTGACCTGCAGCTTCCTGTTGCTTGCCGCAAAGCTCAGGTTGTCGACATTGGAGAGGATGACGAGCTTGTAGTAGCGCTTCAGGTACTGGAGCGCGCCGGCGGAATCGGCGAATGCAGGCCAGTCCTCGATGGAGCGACCATAGGCCCGGCACTCGTCCCAGCTTGCTGAAACGCCCCACTCATCGGCAAGACGCTTGTAAACGACGGACAGAAGCTCGCGATAGATCTTGGCGGGTGTGAAGCGCTGTTGGTTTGATTCGTGGCGCGCGTGCACCTCCAAAATCTCATTGCGGGCGAGCCGCCGTTGTACACGGTCGGTCAGCGGTCTCAAGGCGGCGATCATGCCGCTTTCCCAGTCGATCAGCGTGCCATAACAGTCGAATGTCAGAGCTTTGAAATCAGTCAAGCGCATCGCATCTCCTGCTTCTTCCACTAAAAGATTTGGCGCCTGACTGAAGTTCGAGGCAAGGACAGAAGTCGCCGCAAATTAGCCGTGCAGCCCGTATCGCACCTCGCAATGCGTCGAGGTGAAGGCGGGTCAGCTCAATTCGATGTGCCGCACAGAGGTACGAGTACCAACATCAAACCCGAACATGAACCGTCGTTCACGTAGTTTCTGAACTGGTCCGCTTATGCCTCGCAACTAAGCGTCATTGAGCGCGTTCCCTGTCTCTATGCAGCATGGAGTGTGCCTATGAATACTATCAGTAAGACTCTTTTGATTGCCGCCGGAGCCCTCACGGTCTCTGCAGGCGCTCTGACTTTCTCTGCGGACACAGCCTCGGCAGCAGTTGTTTGTAATTCCGATGGCGATTGCTGGCGAGTTCGCGGAAAGCCGCGCTATGGGCCCGATCTCGGATTGCGCATCTACGGTGACAACTGGCGCTGGGGCCGCGGCGAAAAGTACAGGTGGCGGGACCATGGCCGCGGGCATGGCTACTACCGCGACGGCGCGTGGATCACCATTCGCTAATTCATTAAAGGAAAGCCGCTGTCGCTAAGCGGCTTTTTTCTTGCTTCGTTCATCAACGCGCAAGCTTTCCAACGCACAAGCGCCGCAACCGTCTGCTGTTCATGACGTTCTTCGCCCCGCTGGGGCAATCAAGGAGCACGTCAATGAAGCGCTTGGTCCTTTTAGCCCTACCTCTGTTTGCCTCAACGCCAGCATTAGCCGCAGACCTCGACCGTCCCCGGTATAGCGAGCGTGAGGTCGAAATTGAGCGCCAGGTTCCGCCGCGTGTCGTTGAGGATGATGACGACTATCGTCCAATGTACGCCGAACGCATCTACGAAGCACCGCGCTACTACACGTATTACGATCGCCCATTCTTCGGCCACTCATACTGGCGTCCGCGCCATCACCACTGGCGTCACGAGGGTCGACTCCACTGGCGTCACGCTGGTCGACACCATCACCACCGTCGCTGGTAGCTATCCACACCACGTCGAGGTTGAGGCCGCAGCCCGATGCGCCAGGCCTTGCGCGAGTTGGTGGCAGCGCGGAAGACAGAGGCACTGCCAGCGCCGAAACGGCGCGGCAGGCCTCCTAAGTCGTAAGAACGGCAAGCCGTACGCCTGCGCTTGGTAGGATGGCGGCAGCGCGTCTTCCTTCGGGCTCAGCCATCCGGGACCATCGCCGCACTTACGTGGCCGAGCACTTGCTCTGAAACTCTGTGTTCGCCTTGTTGAGCTGGGCCGCCTTGTTCAGATCGGCAGCCGTCATCTTATGTTTCTTGGCAGCCGCTTTCTCTACCTTCGCTGCAACCCCCTCTTGCTGCAACGACTCGATCTGGGACGACAACGTCGCGCAAACAGGGTCTATTCTTGGCTTTGCCGGGATCGACCCTGTTGTAGTTGCGCCGAACAGTGGCCCATTGCCGAGCATCAATTGCCCATCGTTGGCGCACGCAGCCAGCAGCGACATGAGACCGACGGCAATTGCAGGCAAGCATGCGCGTGTGAGCAGTAGCATATCTGATCCCCCATCTGTGATACGAGCCGATTTCCCATCGACCCACTTTCATGCGGGCTGGTTAGCACGATTTGATAGTTGCGCTTCCAATGCGATCGGAGGGTATTGCATGCGCAGCCTGCACGCGCGTACGCGGGAAGCATGGAGCTGCGCGTTTCCGCGCAGGGCTCTTTCCGGAAGGCCGCTCGCAACGTCAGCTTGCCAGCATGTCGCCCGCAACCGCTTGCGCAGCGCGGCAATAGCCCCGACGCTGGCATCGCTGAGTTCTGCGGCCCTGTTGCAAAGGCTGAATGGCAGCATCCCGCACCTTGAGTGCGAGCTTCGCCCAGTACGACCACACGAGTGAGGCTGTGGCATGCACTGGGCAACCTATCGTCGCCTCGAAGCCCAGGAGGTTGCTGCGGATGAGCAGTGGACAGTGGGTGTAATCGACCTATTGGCGCGCGTCGGCAAGCGTCGCCCCCTAAGGCCGTGAACTCATAAATTGGCGGCTATGATCAACAGTCTGGCAACCCTTAGGTCGCGTCGGATCTTTGGTCCGCTCATGCCCCATGATCGGACGTCAGCGCGGCCGATTGCAATGTCGCAAAAGTGCCATAAACGGACTCATACAGCGCGCAAGTTTTTGCGCGCGCCGCCAGTTGGCCGCAACTGGGTGCTCAAAGTTGAACATGATGGGCGGCGTCTCGCCTGGGTGGCGCCGCGCGTAACCAATACCGCGGCGCGGCCCGCGGTACGGCTCCACACTGTCAGGCGATGGCCTCGCGCCAGCACGATCGATCTCCGGCCGCCGCGGTCTCCAAAGTTGCAAAACTGCGGCGATGCGCTTCCGGCAACAGCAGCAGCATGACGACCATCAGCCCGAAGGCGGTGGCGCTGCAGATCGCGATCGAGATGCCAAGCGACTGCAGATGGTTCAGATACCCGACCATCGTGCCAAACGGTTAGAGGCACTACTTTGTGGCGAGTGTTCTCCTGACTGCGATCGGCTGGTACGATCGGCGCCGACCACATCGGGCAGAGCCTCGTGTCGGTCGTGATCTGCAGGCGCCCGCAGAAGGACTGAGCCGATGGCCGAATTTACCGAAGCCCTGACCGACGGCCATGTTGAGACAATCGGCAAGCAGCCTATTTTCTTCGTGTCGACCGCGGCAGCCGACGGACGGATCAACCTGTCGCCGAAAGGGCTCGACTGCTTTCGCGTGCTCGGTCCGCGCCAGGTCGGCTACCTCGATCTCGGCGGCTCGGGCAACGAGACGCATGCGCATCTGGCTGCCGACGGCCGCATCACCATCATGTTCTGCAACTTCGAGCAGCCTGCGCTTATCCTGCGCATCTACGGCCGGGGACGACCGGTGCTGCCGCAAGACGCGGGCTGGCCGGCGCTGGCGCCGAAGTTCACACTGCTGCCCGGCACCCGCCAGATCTTCCTGATCGACGTCGAGAGCGTGCAGACGAGCTGCGGCTGGGGCGTGCCGTTCATGGCGTTCGATCGCGAGCGCGTCACGCTGACCAAGTACCACCGGCAAGCCGATCCAGCTGCTTGGGTGAAGAAGGTGTCGGGTCGGACACGCAGCATCGATGGCCTGCCCACCCGCGCCACCGATCGCTTCATCGCGGGCGAGGAGGGTCGTTGAAGTCCCGTTCAACGCCCCGAAGCGATATCGCGTCGGGCATGCGCACGGTTCGAAGGCCTTCTCAAGCCCTTTTTCGACAGCATCGACCCGGTACGGACTCTCGCGATGTGGCGCAGAGTTCGCACGCTGTGCAGAGATTTTGTTGCAGAAGTCGGCAAGCGACCAGACGGGATCGGTCGAGGCAGTCGTCGCGATATCGCTGTCTGCCGCTCGCCCGCATGGGAGCGGCGGCTTCGGCGCTGACGCACGCGACGCTCACGCAACGCACGCAGCCGCCGGTGGCGGTCTGGCCACCAGCCTGGCGAGGCGGCGTAGGTTCTGGGCGATGGCCGCCAGTGTGAACTCGAACTGCGCTCCGCGAGGTCCGCGCAGGCGAAGCCGGCCGAGCCTGAGGATGCGCTTGAGGTGAGCAAACAGCATCTCCACGCGCTTGCGATCGCGGCAGGATTGCTCGAACGCCTTACTGCCGGCGAGAGCGCGGGCGGCATCGCGTGCGCCCTCGTAGATGCTGCGCGGGATCTTGCGCGCCGGCTCCTTCGGGCAGCATCGCATCTTGAATGGGCACACGTCGCAGTCAAACTTGCTCGCTCTATACAAGAGCTGCTCGACATTCACGATCCTGCCGGTCGTGGTGAGAACCTTGCCCGCCGGGCAGGTGTAGATGTCGCGCGCCTTGTCGAACGTGAAGTCTTCACGTGAGAAGGTACCGTCCTCGCGCTTGGACTTGTCGATTACCGGAATGTGCGGCGCGATCTGCTTGTCGTTGACGAGCCAGTTGAGGTTTGCCGCCGATCCATAGGCCGTATCGGCCGCCAACCGCTCGGGCTTCAGACCGAAGCGCTCCTCGGTGCGCTCGATCATGGTCTTGGCCGCGCCCACCTCGGCCTGGCGGATGGCACGCGAGGCTTCCACATCCATGATGACGCCGAACTTCACGTCGATAAGGTAGTTGTCGGCGTAGGCGAAGAACGCCGGTCCGCGCATCGCGCCGGTCCATTGCGCCGCCGGATCGGATGGGGAAACGAACTTCGGCATCACCTCGCTCGCCGCGCCAAAGGCCGCATCGTCCAGCGTTGCCAGGTACTCCTTCACCGCCCGGCTCGCGGTCTGAGCATCGCGCTGCTTGTCCCACTCCTTGCCCGGGATCGATCGCTGCTTGTTGGCGTCCGCCACGATCAGGCTGGCATCGACCGCGAAGCCTTCGCCGCCGACCAGACCCGCCGCAATGCAACTCTCCACGACGCGCTCGAACACGTGGCGGAAGATGTTGCTGTCGCGGAAGCGCTCATTGCGGGCGCGCGAGAACGCCGAATGGTCCGGGATCTTGTCCTCGATGCTCAGGCCACAGAACCAGCGGTACGCTAGGTTCACCTGCACCTCGCGGCACAGCAGCCGCTCCGAGCGGATGGCGAACACGTAGCCGACGATGAGCATCCGGATCATGAGCACCGGATCGATCGACGGCCGCCCGATCGAGGGATAGTGCGGTGCCAGCTCGGCGTACACCCACGACAGGTCCAGCACGCCGGCAATCTCGCGCACGCGGTGATCGGCTGGTACCGCGTCATCGAGGCAGAACGAATAGAACAGCTGCCCCTGGTCCCGGTTGTGCCGCCCCATCATCGCCAGCCCCCGCTGCCGCGTCGCCTTCCGGCGCGGTAAATCACGGTTCGCGGCTTACAGCAACCGACTTCTGCAACAAAATCGGCACTTACTTGCCGCGCACGGCTGCGTTCTGGTGCGTCAGATGACGAGCCCATAACGGACGTGGTGGTTGGGTCCGTTTGACGGTGAGTTATGACCCGGAACGGACTCTCGCGATGCGGTGCAGGGGCGCACGCTGTGCAGTGCGGTCTGCTCGCCGCAAAATTTTCCTGCGACCTGCGATCCCGGAAAAACGCTTTCACTAGCTCGCGCCGCAGTTCTTCAGGGGCGTGCGCAGCGCCTGCTCCAGACCCACGGTCGAGAACCTGATTTCGCGTGACCACGGACGGGCATGGCGCGGTGAAAACGTCTCGGTTACGACGATGCCGCCGGCCGCAAGCGCCTTCTGAACGAATTGCCGATCTGCTTGAACGTGTGGGCGTGAGTCGGAACGGCATTCGTCGTCATGGCTGCTGCTCCTGGGCTGCGCTTCCTCTACTTCGATGGAGGTGAGCATGCACCAGACCGCCGACAGGCGCGTTGGGATTTGCCAACGGCGCGAGCAATTTCGCACACCGCCGACAGCCCGACGAGGCCGGCTCCGGGTGCCAACGTACAGCACGCCCCGGGTGATGGTTCGCTACTGGATGATATGGCCAGCTTTCAGTTCGCTGTTTGGACAAAGCGCTTCGCGTCGTCGTCGAGCAACAGCCGGTCCAGCACAAGCTGTTGAGATGCCCTGGCGATCGCTGCCTCGCGATCACCTGAGCTGGGATAGCGCTCCTCCAGAGACAAGCGCGGATCGTTGGACTTGAGCCGCTCCTCGCGTGTATTCGCGAACGGCAGCATCGATCCGAAATTCCCGCATAAAGCGCCGTTGGCAAAGCCTTCCTTGCGCACGTTCCAACCGACATGTGTGCCGACCGGTGCGACCAGCGTGGGCAGCCGCACACCCGCGATGTCGTTCCCGTCTGCATCAAGTTTGGGCACGTACACCGGATAGTTCTCTGCCTTGGCCGGAGGCATGACGGTATGGTTGACAATGCTCGGCCGCATCATGGTGCCCTTGAAGTCGAAGCCGGGAACCTGGGGAAAGGCGACCTTCTCTGCCGTGGCCTCCACCAGCGTGCCATCGCGACGGCTCGGATATCGGCTCGCCGGCGGCGGCTTTCCGATCGCGATCCATTCGTCAAGCGCCACCAGCAGGGCGCGCAGCACGGGTCCAGCGTAGAGCGGGTTCGTCGGATGCGTGCAGTTCGCTACGGGGGCGGACTTTGCCCCGAACCCGGCCGCATGCTGCAAGCTCGACAGATGGAACAGCCGAACATTGTCGGGCATATCGATGTGTTCGCCCCTTGTGTCAGTCGTAACCAGCGAGGCAAGCGATTGGTAAAACTCAAGCTGGGTATCCGTCTGGATAATCTTGGGGCAGTTGGCCGCTCCCAGGCAGCGCGCCAGCCAGCCATCAGTTTTTCCGGTCACCGCGTCCGTCGTGACCGGATAGGTGAACGGGAACTGGGCTCCGGGATAGAGTTTATCGCCGTGCTGCTGGACGTTGCGTCCAGGCTGGGCGAACCGATAATTGGTGAACATGACTTTGCCGCCCGCAATGTGCGGCATCAAGCCTTCGAAGACCACACGCCCAGCTTCGTCTTCGTTAAAGCCGAGATACAGGAAGTCGTGCAAAAATCGTCCGCTTTGAGACAGGCCGAACGCGACTGCGTGGTCGATCTGGCCGGCTATAGGATTGTGTGCTGCGGTGTCACCTGTTTCCCGCCGCAAGAACGAGACGATATCGCGCGTCGCCGCAAATCCTAGCCCCATGATCTTGGGGTCTTTGGCAAAATAGATCAGCTCGTAGATTGCGCCAGCGTCGAAACCAGCCGGTCGATTTATCGAAACCCGATCGGGTGTTTCGAAATTGAGAGTGAGGTCGGCCGGCGTCGCACGCGCGTCGCTCTCGTACTGCCGAACCGTCAAATTTGCCTTCGTCGGATCGAGATCGACGGCTGCGTAAGTCAACGGCACGACTGCAGGGTTCTTAGTGTGATCGAAGACGAATTCCTCGCGGGATAGCCCGGTAACGCCCGCCGCGATGGGAACCGAAATGATCTTGCTGCGGCCGTCCGCCGAAAGTCCGCCCTGCCAGCCGCTGAACACGACGGTGTAGCCGTGGCTCATCAGAAAGCCGTTCCCGGCGTCACTCGCTTTGGGTGGATTGCTCCAGGTCGTAGCGTCGTTGAACATCCTGATCGCGTATTGCGCGCCGCGGTTCACGACGTCATAGAGCAGGCGGCGATTGCCGTTTGCCGCCACGGTTGGGCGCAGGATCTCGACGTCTGCGGTTGCCTCGACCAGTCCTTCCCTATTTCTCGGAGCGCGATCGATATCGGCGATGAGCGAGTTGTGCCGATCCGTGGGCGCGACTGCGACAGTGGCGCGAGCAATGATCCTGTCGTAGGTGCCGACCGTGCCGAACGTTCGCCCTTCGAATGCCGGCGACTCGACACTCACCACCTCAAACTTTACGACTCTTGCACTCGACGGCGCCGGCAACGCCATCAGGCCAATCACAAATGCGACGGCTATCGTGAGATTTCGCATCGTAACCCCCTCAAAGTCGAATGGTGAAGATTCCAGCGCTGGAAGCGTTCAGCCGCCCTCACTCCATGTCGGCGATGCTTTCCAGCACGGACGTGTCGCACGTGAACCCGGCCCCGGCCCGGGCGATGGCGCCCATGTCCTCGAGCATGGTCAGCGCCACGTTGACCTTGGGCCGGCTGGCCCCGATCAGCAGGGCCAGCTCGCCCTGCGACATGCCGAGATCGAGGGCCACCTTGGCGCCATCCACATTGGGCGTCTTGATCCTCAACGCGGACAGCATTAGCCGCGCCAGACGCACCTCGATGCGATGCAGCGCGATCGCCTCCAGCCGCTGATCCGTCTCGCGCAGGCGCGTACACAGGAACCGGACGGCAGCCATGGCCACCTTCGGGTTGCTCTCGATCAACTCCATCAACGCCCGCTGCGGCAGGGACATGGCCTCCACCTTGGTGATGGCGGTTGCACCGGCTGTCCGCTCCCCACCATCGAGCGTGGCAATCTCACCAAAAATGCCGCCGGGCGCAGCATGGTCCAGCGATAGCTCTCGGCCGTCGCTGGTGAGCACCGAAAGCCGGATACGGCCCTGGATCACCAAGTAAATCTCGCGACCGGGATCGCCTCGGGAGAAGATCATCTGGTCCGGCTCGAACTGGACGCGCCGCATGCGTCCAGCGATGGCAGCCCGATCGGCCTCGCTCAGCGAGCCGAACAGCGCCGAACGCCCCAGGAGTTCGACGATCGAGCGGTCCATGTCTTCTGTCCCATGGCTGCACTTCGACCATCTTGCAGTCAATACCGAGCTTGTCGAGGGTCCGCGTCATTCCGTTTGCGGCCGGCCGTTCATTTCTACGGCGGCAATCGCCGCCGCCGCATCATTACCTCCTGCGTCTCGGGCGGCGTAGGGAAACTGCGGTGCGGGGGTGATCATAGCAAGTGCACTGCTAATCACTCTGGATGGCCGCATAGGCACAGTTCTCAGGCACCACTTCTCAAGATGATAAATTCGCGCGTGGTTCTTTGCTGGTTACAGCCGCAATCCGCAGAATTGCAGTGGCGATCCTATCGAGACGATCAGGTGCCGACGCTCGGCGTTCTCCGCCGGGGACACAGCTGGTTGTGGATCTGCTGTGACGGAAAGGACTGCGCCCGGTCTGCTGCCGTGGCGCTTGCGCCTTTCAACATTCGATGGGGCGCGGATGCCTCCAGCAACCTGCTACGGCGCAACGCTCGCTGTCAGAAGTGCGGCACGAAGGGCGCTAGCGTTCATCTGGCAGGCTGGTTCGGCGCCAATAACACCGAGGCTCCATTTCCTGTCGAGAGAATGAGCCCGTGGCCCAAGCTTATCCGCGCAGCTTCTCCCACCGACCCCGGTTCTGCGCCGTCCAGCCCGGCGCCTTGATCTTCAGCCATTCGGGCCGTGAGCCTGGCCGATAGGGTGCGTCCCGCAGCTTCGAGACGATGCCTTCAAAGCCCTTGTCCATGCAGGCGATCAACAGGGCTTGGCCGTCATCGAAGCTGGGGACCAGGCCGAGCGCTGGGTCCTTTGACCGTGTCATCAGCTTCATGAGCCGCGCGGTGCGCTCGGTTAGTGGCAGGCCGCGCAGGTCTCTGTCATCCAGCTCCAGGATGTCGAATGAAGCTTGCGAACGATCGGGGCTACGAAGCCGCAGCCCCCTGATTGGCGATCGGCGATCGACCGGGCTTGGGATGCTCCTAACCAGAGTGCTGGAGCGCCGGCTCGCTCGTAACAGCGCGATCGCGGGGCAAACCACGCGTGCTTCCGTCAATCTCGGCCAAGATTATGGCCAGGAGTTCGTCGGGCGTCTTGGGGCCACCCTCGTTAGGCGGATCCAGATTGGCGACGGCGGCGAGGCGTGACATCCTCGGATTCTCACGCGGGGCCTACAGTGCGCGAGCGCTGGCCGGCGTCCTGACCGCAATCGATGGGGTTCCAAGGCAGGAGCAGTTCCATCGCCTCGAGGAGCTGTGGAATATCTACCGCATGAGCCGCGCGCAGCGGCGGACGGAGGCCGTCAAGGACAAGTTGGCAGAGCTGGTGCATCCCCTCGCCGAAGAAAAGTTTGTCGTCAAATGCCTAGCAGTCTGGGACACCGTGGGATCGTATGGCGTTCCGGCCGGGCTCGGTCTTGGTGGACTGGCGCGCCGATGGACATCGTGGACCAGCGGATTTCACGACAACATCGTCAGCCGGCGCATCGAGGTCGCGCTGCAGGCCCTTGCTCTCGATGAGGCTCGCCGCGCCTTTCCGGCAACTGCCTGGCTCTGCGATCCGTTGGAGCCGACCGAGGGCCAGACCATCGAGCAGGTTTGGTTCGCAGGCGCCCATTCGAACGTGGGCGGCGGATACAGCGAGAGCGGCCTGTCCGATCTCGCCCTGCTGTGGATGATGGCCAGGATCGAGGCCACGACCAAGCTGGAGTTCAATCCGGCTTACATCGCGAAGAACTTCTGGCCGTGCGCGGCCTGCTCCCTTTACCGGTCCAGTTCGGGCTGGTGGCTGAGCAGCCTATTTCCCAGCCGGCGCATACCCTTCGCGCCGCCCCAGCGCATGGAGGTCTGGTCGCACGCTAGCCGGAGCAGGGTGGTGCGGGATCTGGTGCCTGCCAACGAGAAGATCCACTGGAGCGTGGTGGAGCGCCTCGGCCGCAAGGCCATCGTCGACGCAAAGATCAGCAAGGCGCGCTACGCCCCGCCCAACCTCGAGACCTTGTGGAGCAGCAAGCAGTGGCGCGAGGAGGACCGGCCGCTTATCGAGCGCGACCCGCGCGTGGCTGCCATAACCGAGCGCGAGGAGCATTTCATCGATCTCTGCCGCCGGCACAAGAACACGCGTCTCACGAGTTGCGCGCTTGCCTGCCCTTTGAAGAATGGCGTGGGCGCCGGCATGCTCGAAAGGATTCGGAGCTTCCTGTCCAGGGACGTCAGGCGGGACCGCCGCCGTCAGCAATTGCGCGATGTCTGGGAGGTGAAACCCGAGAACTGGGCACCCCTGCGCGATCCGCCCCCCGAGCGCGGTGCGCACGATCTTGGACCCCATTAAGCGTAAGCAACCTGTCATCGCCCGCGCACGACGATGGCAATCCGTCATCGACCAGCTTTGGGATGCTCCTAACCAGGTTGCTGGAGCGCGGGCTCGCTCGAAGCAGCGCGACCGCGGGGCAAACCACGCGTGGTCCCGTCAATCTTGGCCAAGACTAAGGCCAGGAGTTCCTCGGGCGTCTTGTGGCCGTCCTCGTTAGGCGGGTCCAGATTGGCGACAGCGGCGAGGCGTGGATGCAAATAGGGAGCAACGCCCTCGGCGCACTGCTGCGCCATGCCCCGAAGGCCCAGCATAAGCTTGTACAGGGCGGGATCGGCCGTCTTGCCGGTTTCTCGCTCGACCTCGGCGATCTCGTCAGCTACGGCCTGGGCCCGCGCTTGCGCCCAGCGCATGTTGTCGAGCATGACTTCCACCGGCATGGCGGCACCCATGTCGATCTTGGTGGCCGCCCGATGTGCGGCGATCGAGCGTTGCACGTTCAATGCTCGTTTCGCCGGTTCCGATAGCGGGGCCGGGTCCCTAAGTGTGCCGATCTTCTTCTTGCGGCCTGCTCCTGGCCGTGCCCCACCCCATCCCGTCATAGCCTTCTCAGCCCTTGAGAACGCCAGCACCTTAAATCTTGATATCCATCGCCACTGACATTGGATTTCAACCCAACCTATTGTTTGCGCAAGTGCAACCGCCCCTGCGCCGAGCAATTCATGTGGACGTGTGACAATCCGAATAAGCTTGGGGATTGCGTCTGGGGTGCTTTCCCAAGAAGCAGTCCGATTCGCAGCGCAAGTCTCTCCTGTCGGCGGTTCCGGTCGCGGATCCGATCAAGGAGCGACAGCGACCGCACGTGATCTTGCAAGGCGAAATCCCAGGGCCGTTGAACCCGCCGAGTGGTTGCGTCTTTCACACCCGCTGCCCCATGGCCATCGACGCGTGCAGCAAGTCGGTGCCACCGCTTCGGGAGATCAAGAACGGCCATTGGGCGGCGTGCAAAGGCTTTAGCGAAAAGAATTTCGGGATCCGTGGCTCTCAACGTAGATGCCCGCGCCAAATCACTGGCCACATATCTCCGCATCAGGTCCAAGTTCACACCACCGGCTCCCCTTCCGGAAAGGGCGGAAAGGCCGCGAAGTTGGCGCGGTGGGACCTTTGCGCCCTTCGCGGCCTTTCCGGCACGCTTGGTCAGGCAAAGAGCATCGGATTGACCTCCCAGCGCCGCGCCGTCCGGCCGGCTGTCGGGTACTTGCCTTCTCTCGCAGCCAGCCGGCGGTTACAAGCGATCCAGAACCATTTGCACCGGTCGGCGTCGAATCTCCGCGCTAAGGCGTCACGTCGCACATCTTCGCGTGAGACTTCGACCAGCTTCTCGGCTTTCAGCCACCGCAGGACTCGCCGCTCGACTTGTGCCGCTCCGACAGCCCCATCTGCCGTAGGCACTCTTGAGCATGCGGCCAGAAATAGCCCTGCAACAGATCGACAGCTCGTCGCATGAAGACCTCGCTTATTTCAGTGGGTTCCGCCGCGTTGCGTCGGATGGCCTGAAACTGCGGGTCGTCCTTGAGTTCCATATGTCGGGACCACCGCTGCCGCGCATGGCCCAATCGAGATAGGCTCAACGTTGCCGCCAGCCGCAGCACATGAGCGGCGCCCTTCGACGCACCATTCCTGCTCTCTACCCTCGAGGCGCGGCCGCTGCTCGTGCTGGAATTTACGAAACTCTTCAAACGCCATCTGGGCCTCTGCTGAAAGGTCCAGGAACCTTGGCTCCAGCTGTGGGCCGTCGCCAGCGGGCAGATTGATCAATCGCGAGAGTGCTTCTTGCAGCTGCGGGTCGACAAAGCTTGCTTCGTTTGTCAGGGGCCGGTAGGGCGGTTCCTCCGGCCAGCTATAAAGTATGCGCGCATACATGCCGTCGTCGTCGCCGGCAAAAGCCCGGTCCAGCTTGTCGGGTTGGAAGCCGCCCGTGAGGCCGACCAGCAAATGGTCGACGGTAACAGACGGGCGGTTGAGACGCTCGACGATATATTGGCCGCCATTCCAGCACTCCAGCCAGAACGGACGATCGCTGCCCCTGTTGTAACGCGCCATGTTGGCAAAAAGGCCGGACAGCTCATCACAGATGACAAGCATGCCGCGCGGTCTTGCCTTGAGCAGGACGGCAAGGCGCTCAATCGTCGTATCGCTGACGTGGAAACGCGGCGCCACGAAGGGCCCGAGGTCTTCGGCCTCCGGCGGCCGCGGTGGAGCTGGCTTGCCGTCCTCCAGGGCCTGGTCTACTTCGGCCTTCCACTTCTTCGTGGCTGCTTTGGCGACGGCGGCCCGCTGCTCATGTTCGCGCCGCAAGTCGTCAATACTTTCTTTGCGCAGTTTTTCGATGGCACCCAGGGCGCGACGGCTGACCTCCAGCCCAGGCGTTTTTGCCGGTGCCCGAGAAGCCCACAACCGCGGTCCAGAGTGACAATGGCTCGTACCACGAGCTCGAGGCTTTCACTTGGCGGGCGGCCCCCATAGGCCCGGAGGCAATCGAGAGCAGCGGCACAGCCACATGTGCAGGAGTTACGCCGGCGCCCTTAGCCGCGCGATCGAGCCATGGGCTGCAGATGGCCCCAAAGCTTCGACTGGAAAATGCGGAAGATCTCCGCGTCTGTTTTCGAGCAGCGACCAATCCGGCTCCTCCCAACATCCAGGCGCCTGGCGCGAAAAGCTGCGCTGGGACTGCTTACCCCGTGGCTGCCATTACCGGTCGATGCACCATCATTCGGCACAAAGCTCCGGATTTGCACCACGTCAGCACTGCGATGATCAGGCGGGGGAAAGTCAGTCGACATTTGCACACCTAAGAGCAACGTCGTTCATGTCACCGACAAGCAGCGGGGTAACAAGCAGCACTTCGCGCGAGGATTCGGCGCCAGCGTCGTGCACAGGCTCTAGGGCGGCGCGCTCGTTTGCGCCTTTGTCATCGGTTTCGAGCAAGATCGATAGGGCATCGATACCTGGCAGCACCGGGAAAGTCCGAATTGCACCTGCGCTACCCACCGCCCACACGGGCTTAAAGCCCAGGGCGCGCGCAGCCATGCAAGTCTCGAGGCCCTCTCCAATATGGAGGCCTTCAGCGACTTCAGCATCGCCATCGAGCTTGATCGCCGCTCCTCGCACGGGGCCCAGCATCCGCCGCCCCGCTCGCTCCCCATTCTTCTCTAAAAAGATGCGCTGGATGGCGCGGGGTGCATCCGTCAAAGCATCGCGAAACAAAGCCACCAGGCCCGGCAGCCGACGCATGTCGAAATACAGCGCATCATGGAAGCGCACGACCTCCCCAGCCCATTCCGGTGGCAACTGCAGGCCGCGCCGGCGGAGGTACTCTTCCCCCACCGTTCCTCGTGGATCGGTGGCGCCGTCCCATATCGCGCGCGCTGCGAAGTGCTCCACTTCCGAGAATTTGCGCGCTCTGATTCTCGCTTGGGGTTCACGCCATTCGAGACGGCGCACGCTCGAGACGGAAGCTTGCCCAGTGAATTGCGCAATCGCGGCACCGACGTCGCAAGCGTCGAGATGTTGCACCAGTTTAACTACATCGCCTCCTACCTGACAGCCGCGGCAATTGAAAAGGCCCTTGCCGATGTTGATGGAAAACCGATCTCGCCCGCCACAGACAGGGCATGGACCGACCCACTCGCCTCCCGCACGCCTCAGACTGGCGCCCCGCTTGATGGCGACAGTGAGTATGTTCACCGTTCGCGCAGCCGCTACTCGGTCCGCAAACGGGAGACCGCGGAGTTTCATGGAAGCTCTGATGTCGAATGAACTTCCGGGGGCCGCTCCGCCTCCGCCCAGCTTTTCAGCGCCTGCGCCCGCTGACGGCTTTTGGAATGTGTCGCGCGCAGCGGAGCCACCGAAGGCCCGCTCCGTTCAGGAGTGTTCACCTCGGATTTTGCGGGGGGAGCGTCCGCCTTCGGCGAAATCAGAGGAAACCGTTCCACGCAGGCCCTCACATCCTCATCGAGGATGATGGTGCGCTTGCCGTGTTTTCTGGCGCGCAATAGGCCAGCATTAATCAGGCCATAAATCTTTGTGCGGCCACCAAGTACACCCGTGGCAGCAAGTTCGCCGGGACTATATCCCTTCATCATTGAAGTGCCTCTCGGTGTATCCGATCGCGAACTCAGAAACACGATCGCGAACAAACGAAAGGCTAAGCGCAACTCATACGGGAAGTTGTGATTATTTTTCCCGTGTGGATTTCGGCGGGCGAAGAAGCGCGGCTCTCGGCCCCCAAATGTCCGTTTCAATCGTCCTTGCCGACATTTTGAACTTCCTTGCTGCGGCAGCGATGGCGCGCTTTACCGATCCGCGCTCATCCGTCAGTCTGTCGGCGATGAACTGAGCAATTTGCGAGTACCGGATAACGTTGGACTTGCGTCGGCCGACAATCTCAAAGCGCGACGGATAATCACGTGGCGGACCATCAAGGTGGGGGCCAGTGATGTACGGGTAGAACATCTTCGCTAGAGTACGCCTGAGTGGCGGGTCCAGCGCGTCACGATAGAGCAAATTCGCTAACGCACTGCGAGCGTCACGTTCCTGCTTTGACCCCTTCTCGAAGAAGGCGTCGCGCATATGGCCCCGCTTGTCCACCTCAAAGAAGCCGATTAACCAGGCCTTTGCTAGTCTACGATCTTCCGCATCGCTCATGCCGACCGCTGCCGCATTGGTACGATCTTGCCGCAGAATCGAACCCACTGCTCAGCCAGCTGGCGGCGCTTTGCTAGAAGGTCGCTGCGTGCGTACGCGCCGCGCACCTTGTCGCCCGAGATGTGCGCCAGCGCTAACTCGGACAAGAAGTCGGGAAATGCCGTTCGCTCGGTGCACCAGTCCTTGAACGTGCTCGAAAGCCATGGACGGTGACGCCCGGTCGCATCTCGTGCAGTAGCGTCAACATCGTCATGTCGGAAATCGGCTGGCGCGGCTTGATGCCAGGGAACACAAATTCGTTGGTGCGAGTATCGCTCCAACTCGCGAAGGATGGAATGGCACGCCGGGACAAGGCACAATGTGGGCCTCCTGCCGCCCTTCATGCGGCTCGCAGCAACGGTCCAGGTCCGTTCTCGAAATCCAGCTCATCCCATCGCGCGCCTATGGATTCGCCGTGCGGGCAACGGTCAAGATCGTGAACTCCAGAGCCCGAGGTGTAATACCTTGCCGCTCGCGGAGTTCGCTCATGAAACCGGGTAACTCCTTGTAGAGCAGAGCCGGATGGTGCTCGACATTCTGCATCTTCAGCGCCTAGGCAGCACGGCGTCCAGATGACCCCGCCAGCGCAGCTGGGTTCTCGCCTTCCCGCTGCCCTCGGGCCTTGGCAGCGTCCAGGACACGCTCAATTCTCCCGCGCACCCGCGATGCGGTCTCCGGCTTGGTGCGCCACAGAGGTTCCAGGATCTTCAACACAAGTGCCTTATCGACGGCAGCCACGGAAATGTCTCCGATGACCGGATACACATAGTTGCAAGGGAGTTACGCCACTGGTGACGATGCTTCGGGTTGCGCCAGCCTGCCTCATGCGCGGCCAGCAATCTGCTCAGCAGCTTCACGGAACGTCGTGCGCTGGGCTTCGGCGGCCCTCGCCGCGGCCGGGGCCGTCTTGCGCTCCTCGATTGGATCTTTGCCGTTCGACCGTTGCCGGCGACAGTCCGCGGCCTTTTCGCGCGCCTGAGCGAGGTTCACGGCCGAGATTGGACCTAGCCCCATGTCGCGGGCCCGGCCATTTGACTTGTAGCGGAAGACCCAGCTTTTAGCGCCAGTCGGCGTGATTTGCAGGTAGAGCCCGTCGCCATCTGCGAAGAGGCCCGGCTTACGTAAAGCGTTGACCTTAAGAGCCGTCAGTCGCTTGGCTGATGCGAGGCATTGACCCATCCCCCAACCCATCTTCCCGCCGCGATGGTACGCGACTATGGCGGACGCTGGAAGACGAAAGCGAAAGGATAGGTACCATCTAACGGGCCTTTCTCACACGTGTGCGAGCATGGGTGAATGTCGTTTGGGCGGAATGAGCATCCTCCGAATGAGCAAGCAGAGCATAGCTTGTACCGCAACGGCCGTGGAGTGGGTTTTCGGCACACGAGACCTCACCCTTCCCAGCGGGGAGGGTCGCCCCTCAACGCACGGCGTTTAGATGGAATATGGCGTTGAGGTTGGGGCAGGGTGGGGAGAAGAAGCAAGCGTAACGCCTGTAGGTTCTCCCCGCTGGGGAGGGGAAAAATGCGAAGAAGCATTGCCCAAGGGGATGTGAAAATAGTCGGGATATGCACTTCGTGCCTTGCGTCAACGACGCAATAGAGGGAGAGCGGACAGCTTGGAAGCCTCGTGCACTGAAAGCGAATTTACAAATGTAAGGACCGAGCCCGCCTCACTCCTGCTTCGTAACGGCGCCCAGCGCAGCCAGAATTTCGATCAGGCAACCGTCGCAGTTGTCCATCACTTCCGAATTCGAGAAGCGCAGAAACCGCGCCAGCGCAAGTGCGCATCTCGGGCCGCGTCCCTGCTCAGCATGTCAGGCTCCCCATGCTGTACACCATCGATCTCGATCACGAGGTACCGCGATAGGCAGGCAAAATCGACGATGAACGCCTCGAGTGGGACTTGTCGGCGGAAATGGTAGCCGCGGGGTTTGAGTGCCCTCAACTCGAGCCACAGTTTTTCTTCTGCAATAGTTTGGTTCTTGCGCAGGTGCCGCGCACGCTCGTTCGCCATCCGCAGCTACACCCGCACCTTCTCCAATCCCTTCCAATCGAACGCGACGCCGTGGCCGGGGCGGTCGGGCGCGATGGCGTTGCCCTCGGTGATGCGCATGGGCTCGGCGATGTAGCGGTCGAGGCCGAAGCCGTGCGTCTCCAGGTAGCTGCGGTTGGGGCAGGCTGCCAACAGTTGCACCGTCACGTCGTGGGCGCCGTGCGAGGTCACCGGCAGATTGAACGCCTCGGCCAGATGCGCGACCTTCATGAACACGGTGACGCCGCCGCAGTTGGTGACATCCGGCTCGGGATAGGTAACCCCGCCCGCGGCGATCATGTGCTTGAACTCCCACAGCGTGCGCATGTTCTCGCCGGTGGCGATCGGCATGCCGCCCTCGCGCACGATGCGGGTGTGCCCGGCCACGTCGTCGGGGATGGTGGGCTCCTCCAGCCACACGAGATCGAACGGCTGGAAGGCGCGGGCGCGCTTGATGGACTCGTCCACGGTCCACTTCATGTTGGCGTCGACCATCAGCGGGAAGCCGTCGCCCAGATGCTTGCGCATGGCGGCAATGCGCGCCACGTCCTCGCTCAGCCGCTCGCGGCCGACCTTCATCTTGATGGCGTGGAAGCCCTTCTTCAGGTTGCCGTCGGTCTGCTCGAGCAGGGCCTCAATGGTGAAGTCGAGATCGATGCCGCCGGCGTAGCAGGGTACATTAGGGTCGTTGCCGCCGAGCAGCTTCCACAGCGGCAGCCGCGCGCGGCGAGCCTTCAAATCCCACAGCGCGATGTCCAGCGCCGAGAGCGCTAGCACGGACGGACCGCCGCGACCGCCATAGTGCAGGCCCCACCAGACCTTGTTCCAGATCTGCTCGATCAGATCGGCGTCGGCACCGGCGGTGATCTCGGCGATGTCGTGCGCCAGCGTAGCGTGGATGGCACGGCCGCTGTGCCCGGTGGTGTAGGTGTAGCCGACGCCTTCCTCGCCATCGGCGTCGCGCACGCGCACGGTGATCAGCTCGAACGCAGTCATGGTGCCGTGCGTGGAATCCGAGAGCGCCACGGGAAGCGGGATGCGATAGTGCCCCGCAGTGATGTCAGCGATGCGCGCCAATGGTCTCTCCCTAGTAGGTCGCGAAGATGCGCCGGATCTCGGCCGGGTCTTTGGATTTGGTGAGTGCCAGCGCTAACAGAATGCGCGCCTTCTGCGGCGTGAGGTTATCGGCGGTCAGAAAGCCTGCGTCGCGAATCTTGCTCGAGTTGAAGACGCGGCCCGAGCCGGCGCGCGACGACATCATGACCACGACACCGGCATCGTGCGCCGCTTTGTAGGCTTCCGTTTCCGGCGGCGACAGCATGCCGGGCGCGAACGCCGCCGCGACGATGCCCTTGGCACCGGCAGCAACGAAGGCGCGGATCGCTATCCCGTCGTCGCCGGCATACGAGTAGGCGATGTCGACGCGCGGCAGCGCGGCGAGGCTGCGGATGTCGAACTCGGTATCGGGCGCGCCCTTGCGGATCGGTTTGCGGTAGAAGTTAACAGCGTCGCCATCAGCATGGCCCAGGACGCCGAAGTCCGGGCTGCGAAAGGTCTGAAGGCGCGCCGTGGAAGTCTTGGTGACCTCACGCGCACACTGGATCTCGTCGTTGAGACAGACAAGAACGCCCAGCCCACGCGCCGTCGGTGACGCTGCGGTGCGCACAGCGTTGACCAGGTTCAGCCCGGCATCGGTAGACAGCGCACTGGCCGGCCGCTGCGAGCCGACCACGACGATCGGCACCGGAACCTTTGCCGTCAGGTTCAGCGCGTAAGACGTCTCCTCCAAGGTCGCTGTGCCGTGCAGGATGACGATGCCGGCGAGATCGGGATGGGCAGCGACGGTCTTGTCCGCCTCCAGCACGAGCTGCTTCCACTCGGGGAAGGCAACGGCCGTGCTCGGCACCGCCTTGAAACGGATGGGAACGATGTCAGCCACGTCACGCACTTCGGCGAATTTCGCCACCAGCTCATCGGCCTCCAGCATCTTGCCGGTAGCTGTGTATTCGAAGAGGTCGAGCGGGCTTTTGCCGATCGACGTGATGGTGCCGCCGGTCCCGATCACCGCGACTTTCGGCTTGCTCATGGAATCATCTTCACTTTGACGTTGCTGTCGGCGGGCGAGATCCGCCGAGATGATCTTCGAACGCGGGTCATGGCCTCGGCAAGCCGCTATTCCTTGCGGCTCGCCGCCTCCTTGTCGAGCATGGCGTAGACCGTCGCCGCCGTGTCCTTCGACGGCGACACTGGCACGATCTCGAGCTCGGCGAGATCGGCCCAGGCCATCGCCCATTGCTGCATGAGGCTCAAGTCATCGCACTCCATGAGCTGAAAGCAGCGATCGAAGTTGGGCTCGGTCCAGCTCCCGTGCACCTTCAGGCCCTCGGGAGCCATGCGGCCCTTGTCGCGAAAACGCGCATAGACAGCCCCGGCGTCCTGGTTCTTGAACCGCTCGATCACCATGAAGAGCATTTGCACCCTCCGCACGCTCCAATGCCAGCACCTGTGGCCCCTGGGTCCCGGCTCTCGCTCGCTACGCTCCCTCGGCCGGGATGACATCCGTAGGTGTGATCACGCTTCGCTTCGACCACAAGGTTGTCATCCCGGGCAAGCCTGGGCCAAGGGGGCATCTGATCGCAGGCTGCGTCAACTCCCGCGCGACCCGGGACCCAGGGCCAAGAGCGGCAGAAACACGATCATTCAGAACGCGACCTTGTCGCCGCCCTTGAGTCCGAGAATCTCGCGCGCCTCGTCGGGCGCGGCAATCTCAAGCCCCAGGCCCTCGATGATCTGGCGCGCGAGCTTCACCTGCTCGGCATTGGACTTGGCGAGCCGGCCGGGGCCGGCCCAAAGCGAGTCCTCCATGCCGACGCGCACGTTGCCGCCCATGGCTGCGGCCATCGCCGCGATCGGCAACTGGTTGCGACCGGCGCCGAGCACGGACCAGTGATATTGATCTCCGAACAGGCGGTCGGCCGTGCGCTTCATGTGCGCCACGTCCTCCGGATGCGGACCGATACCGCCGAGGATTCCGAACACCGACTGGATGAAGAACGGCGGCTTGATGATGCCGCGGTCGGCGAAGTGGCGCAGCGTGTAGAGATGGCCGATGTCGTAGCACTCGACCTCGAAGCGCGTGCCGTTCTGCGCGCAGGTGGTCAGGATGTACTCGATGTCGGCGAACGTGTTCTTGAAGAAGCCGGCGCGCGTGCCCTCGATGTAAGGCCGTTCCCAGTCGAACTTGAACTCCTTCTGCCGCGCCAGCATCGGGTAGAGGCCGAAGTTCATGGTGCCCATGTTGAGGCTCGCCACCTCCGGCTTGAAGGTCGCGGCCGGGAGCACGCGTTCCTCCACCGTCATGGTCATGGCGCCGCCGGTGGTGATGTTGATGACGCACGGCGAGCGCTGCTTGATGACCTTGAGGAACGGCGCGAAAGCCTCGGTTGACTGATCCGGTTTGCCGGTCTTGGGATCGCGCGCGTGCAGATGCACGACCGCGGCACCCGCCTCCGCCGCGCCGATCGCCGCGTCGGCGATCTCCTGCGCCGTGATCGGCAGGTGCGGCGACATTGAGGGCGTGTGGATCGAACCCGTCACCGCGCAGGTGATGATGACTTTCTTTGATTTTGCCATGACGTGTCCTCTCAACCCTCGAAGGATTTTTGCGCGCGCTTGTGCGCCTGCAGCGCCGCCAGCCGCTCGTCGCGCCAGCGGCTTTTCTCGCCAACCTGTGCCGGTGTCGGCGACCGGCCCCAGCTCTTCAAGACGCGCGCGATGTTCTCAGGGGCCCATACGTCTCGGGTGACGGGACGCGAGGAAAGGCTATACAGCATCTCGCCGAAGCGCGCGCAGTAATCGGGCGTACCGCCGGGTGCGTTGAGCTCGATAGTCTCGAACGGCCCCATGAAGCTCCAGCGCAGCCCGAGGCCGTGCGCGATGGTCTTGTCCAGGTCCTCGGCCGAGCAATAGCCCTCGCCCACGAGCCGGAAGGCCTCCGACAGCAGCACGGCTTGCAGGCGGTTGAGCAGAAAACCGTCGATCTCCTTTTTCACTTCCACAGGCACCTGGCCGACGCTCTCGAAGACGGCGCGTGCGCGCTTCACCGTCTCGGGCGAGGTCCACGGCGCGCCGCTGAGCTCCACGATCGGGACGACGTGGGGCGGATTGACCGGATGTGCGACGAGGCACCGGTCACGGCCCTTCAAGCTTTCGGTGAAGCGCGAGGTCACGATGCCCGACGTCGAAGACGCAATCACGGTGCTGCGCGGCGCTGCCGCGTCGAGCTTGGCCCAGATGGCGATCTTGTCCTCGACCTTCTCTGGGCCGCTCTCCTGCACAAAGTCCACACCAGCAACACAGTCCTCCAGCGAAGCAGCGGTGCGGATGCGTGTAGCCGCCTTCTCCGGCTCCTTGACGAGGCCATGCCGTGCCAAGTCGTGCAAGGATTCGGCGATGAGCTTGGGCGCGGCGACGGTCGCATCCGGGTTGGCGTCCCACACCTTCACGTCCCAGCCGGCGCGGGCGAACACGTTCGCCCAGGCACGCCCGATGAGTCCAACGCCGACAAGCCCGACAACCGGCATACGTTCCTCCGCTTCTCTTGAAAGCGGCCGAGACTAGCACGCGAGCGCCGCGATGCCAGGGTGTGTCTCCAGCGGACACGTCGAGTACATCGCTCTCAGACCCGCGAAAAGTGCAGTTGCAGGACTGCGTTCGCCCGAAGCGCGCCTGGGTCCCGGACCACTTCCGCATATACATACATGCACATGCGGGTCCGGGATGACGCCAGGAGCGGGTTTTTCGAAGACCTATCCGATCTCGTCGCATGAGGCCGCCACTGCAAGCCTCACCAGGAACGTCATTCCGGCGCCGCTTTGCGCGTGGGAACGCTCAAAGCGGGAATTGGCCGGAACCCAGGCGCGCATCCACGAATGTTACCTCTGTTGCGTTTGCGCTATATGCAGGGGCTCGATCTGCATCGGCAGCCGGTGTATGGGATCGCTTTCGCACAAGCACCAATGCAGAGCTTGCAGATTTGCATCTGGAGCCTGCTTCCGCATGGGCGCACTTGCGCCATGCGGGGCCGGGATGACGCCAGGGGAGATTTGGTGCGTAAGACCACCCGTGAGATTCGTGAAACCTGAGGCTGGTTTGCGCGCGGCGGACGCAAAGTCGCGTTGAAGCGGGACTCTCTACTCCGCCTTGATGCCCTTGTCGGCGATGATCTTGGCGAACTTGGCCGTGTCCCGTTTCATCACCTCCGCCATCTCCTCCGGCGTCGAGGGATCGGGCACCGCGCCGGCATTGATGAGCTTGCCGCGCACGGGCTCCGTCGTCAGCGCTATACGCAGGGCCGCATTCAACTTGTCGATGAACGGCCGCGGCGTCTTGGCCTGCACGACGACCGCGTACCAGTTGTTGGAGTCGGTGCCGGGGAAGCCTAGCTCCGCGAATGTCTTCACGTCCGGCAGCAGCACATGCCGCTTGGGCGCGGCGATGCCGAGCGGCTTCAGCTTGCCGCCTTGGATGTGCCCGATGAGACCCGGCAGATCGCCGAAGAAGCCGCCAACCTGATTGGAAATGACGTCGTTGATGACGGGTGCCGCGCCCTTGTACGGCACATGCAGGAGGTTGGCCTTCGAGGCACCCTGGAACAGCTCGAGTGCCAGATGCGTCGTGCTGCCGATGCCCGCCGAGCCGATCGGAACCGATTGCGCTGCCTTGCGGCTGGCCTCGGCAAACCCCGCTGCATCGGTCGCGGGATTAGAAGGGTGCACGACCAGCACGGTGTCGCTGTTGACGACGCGCGACACCGGCGCGAAGTCCTTCATTGGATCGTAGGGCAGGCTCGGGTACAGCGACGGGTTGATGACAGTCGCGCCGCTGCTGGTGAGGAAGATGACCGAGCCGTCGGCCGGTCCTTTCGCCACCAGCTCGGCGGCGATGCCGCCATTGGCACCGGGCTTGTTCTCGACCACGATGGGCTGGCCCATCTCTTTGGTCAGCGGATCGGTCAGAAGCCGCGCCACCAGATCGACCGGACCTCCGGGCGGGAACGCCACGATCATCTTGATGGGCTTGCCGCTCTGCGCGTGCGCAGCGCTCGACAGCGCAACAGAGAGTGCGACAAGCGTCGCCAGCCAAATTCTTCGCATGTGTTTCCGTCCCTTGCGTTGATTGGGTGCGAAGAGGCTAGCCCACGACTACTATGGGCGCAAAGCAAAGCGCCGTGTCATCATCACCATCGGCGGTGCTTGGAATACAGCACACGCGAGGACAAGCTAGGCGGGGGGCCTGACGTATCCGCGCGCGAGATCGGCGCGATCGCGCAGCCGATACCAGTTCAGGAGGGCACCAACGAGCGGACGCGCCACCGGCCGCACGACAATAGGGCGCAGTGGCGTGAGCGGCAGCATCATCTCATGTTCCGGCTTGCCGAGGATGCGCTTCGTCACCTCGCGTCCGAGCAGCGTGCCGAAGGCGATACCGCGGCCGCTCAAGCCGACCGCGGCGAACACGCCGTCATCGAGGCGGTGCACATGCGGATACTGATCGACTGTCATGCCGACCCAGCCGGAGACCTCTTCCTGCCATTTGAGCTCTCCGATGTGGGGAAACACGTCGCGCACACGCTGAGTGGCCTTAATGACCGACGGGCGACCTCCGATGTCGAAGGCGGGCCCATCGATGCTGACATGCAAGCGGCGGTCCGCTCGCTTGCGGATACCGGAGAAGAGCCGCCGCGTGTCAGTGAGGGGATGGCCGCCCGGCAGGATTGTCCTGGCAAGGTTGTCGGAAAGGGGCTCGCTCACGATCTGGTAGCCCCGCAACGGAATGATCGTTTGCCGCAGGCCCGGCCACAGGTCGTCGGTGTAGGCATCGGTGGCGAGCACGACATATGTGGCTTGCACTTGGCCGCTTGCGGTTTCGACGAGCCAGCCGTTGCCATGTCGCCGTATCGCGGTCGCACGGCTGTCCTCGAATATGAGGGCTCCTTCGGAGATGGCGGCCTGCGCCAGGCCGCGCGCATAGGCCAAAGGATTGAGCGTCCCGCCGCGCGGCTCGACCAGAATCGTTTTGTAGTAGCGGCTGCCGGTCAAGCGCTCGCTGCCAACCGCATCCAAGGCTTCGGTGCGGGCGCCGCGCGCCTGCAGAAAGCGTGCTTTGGCTTCCAGGCTGCGCGCGGCTGCTTGAGTGTGGGCGCCAAAAATCAGACCCACCTTCTGAGCTTCACAGGACATCGCGTAGCGCGCGATGAGATCGAAGACCAGGTCCGGCCCGGAGCCAAGGCCATCGATCAGGCGCTCGCCATACTCGGGACCGAAGGTGTGCAGCACGTGCGCATGCTCGTGCTTCGCGTAAGGCACAACCTGACCGAACGCGCGGCCCGAGCCACCCCAGCCGACCGTGCGGGCTTCCAGCACCGCAACGGACAATGACGCGTGCCGCAGATGCAAAGCGGTGGACAGCCCGGTGTAGCCGCCGCCAACAACCGCGACGTCTGCGGCAATCGTGTCGTTCAGCGGTTCCGCATGAAAATCCGGCGCGGTTCGAAGATAGGTTGGCGGATGGCCAGTCAAATCCTCGAGCACGCGCGTCATTCTGAATCCTCTGAAAACGAGGACATCGTAATGCAGTTTCGGATCGAAGGCTGCCCCTCCACCTGAAGACGTTGAGTTACGCGCGGAGCGTTCAATGTAGGCGCAACGGCACGATGGCCGTGCTGATCTTGAAGCAGAACCACCTCTCCGCTGCAGTCCCGGAAAGCCGCGCCGGAGCGCGGCTTATCCGGGATCCTTACACGCATCGTGGTATGCAGCGCTGACCGTGCACGCTACCAACGGGAAAGACCCCGGCTCATTCGCGCCGTCGCGGCGGAGCTGCGCTCCGCGCGGGCGGCGCGATGGCCGGGGACGCAAAGTTGAGGGTTTTGGGGCATCCGGAAGGTTGCAACGACGATCAGCCGAAATCGGAAGGGCCATAGTTTAAGAGTTGGCGGCACCGCGATGTAAACACGAGCCTCACGGTCTTGCTGATTTCGCCAGCCGCACGAGGTTCACGAATTCGGCGCGATAGCCGAACGGATCGTCGCCCTTGGCGCCGTTGGCGAGCGCGATCACGTCGTCGTAGCCGTAGGTCCTGAGATACGGCAGGCCGCGCAGGAGCTGGCCGAACGCCGCCACGGCAGTCGAGAAGCGCACCTCGGGCGGGGCTTCCGCAACCGTGCGCTTCTCCAGCGCCGGCGCGATGGCGAGCGTCAGCAGCCGGCTCGCCTCGTCCTTCGGCAGCTTGTAGCGCAGGCGCAGGAAGCCAAATTCTCCATCCTGTCCGGTGGCGGCGGCTGCCGGTTGTGCCGCCGCCTTGCCGTAGCGCAGGTCATCCACCAGGCGCGGCGCGCCGACCGGCGCGATTTCGTAAATGGCTGTGATGCTGTGGCCCGAGCCGACGTCGCCGGCATCGACCTTGTCGTTGTTGAAATCTTCGCGCTTGAGGGCGCGCGTCTCGTAGCCGATCAGGCGGTACTCGGCGACGCGGGCGGGATTGAACTCGATCTGGATCTTCACGTCGCGGGCGATCGGGAACAAGGTCGAGGACGATTCCTGGATCAGCACCTTGCGTGCCTCGCTCAGCGTATCGATGTAGGCCGCCGCGCCATTGCCGTTCTGCGCCAGCGCCTGCATGAGCTGATCGTTGTGATTGCCTTGCCCGACACCGAGGATCGACAGATAGATGCCGGACTCGCGCTTGCGCTCGACGAAACCTTTCAGCTCGTCGCGGCTGGTGATGCCGACGTTGAAGTCGCCGTCGGTGGCCAGGATGATACGGTTGACGGCCGCTTTGTCGAAGCCGGCTTCGGCCAGACGATAGGCTTCCTGGATGCCGGCCGCCCCTGCGGTCGAGCCGCCGGCTTGCAGGCTTTCGATGACTTGGATGATCTTGTGCTTGTCGCTGACTTTGGTCGGCTCCAGCGCCACGCCCACGCCGCCGGCATAGGTGACGATCCCCACCGTATCGTCGGGCTTCAGCTCGTCGACCAGCATGCGGAAGGCATTGCGCAGCATCGGCAGACGGTCGGCCGGCCCCATCGAGCCCGACACGTCGATCAGCAGCACGATGTTGGCGCGCGGACGCTCGGCACTCTTGATGTCGTAGCCCTTGATGGCTACGTGCACGAGCTTGTTATCCGCATTCCACGGTGCGGGAAACACCGTCACGCTAGGCAGGAAGGGCTCGCTCGCACTCTCCGGGCGCGCATAGTCGTAGGGGAAATAGTTGACCATCTCCTCGACGCGCACGGCGTCCTTCTGCGGCAGCCGCCCGGCATTCAGCGCGCGCCGCGCGAAGGCATAGGAGGCCGTGTCCACATCGATGGAGAAAGTGGAGACCGGCTCCTGCGCTACGCTTTTCACGGGGTTGGGCGGGGTCGCATCGAAGCGATCGCGGCCTTGCTCGACCTGCTGCGGAGGCGGCAGGAGCATGCCGCTTTGCCTGTCTTGATCGAGACGCGACAGCAGCGTTGGACCCGCATATCCCATCGGCGCCGCCGGCTGCACCGATGCACGCTGGTCGACAGAGCGCGCCGCATGGCCTGCGCCGCCCAGCAGCCCGTCTTTGAGCTCCCGACGCACTTGCGACGCCTGGCCAAGTGCATCAATTGAATCGCGAGCTGGCGTTTGCGCGGGCTGATTTTGCGCGCGTGCTTTCTCCTCGTTGGGCTTGGCGGGCTCGCTCGCCGCGAGCCTGGCCTGATCCGCCCCGCGCGCCTGTGCCTGCTCCTCCCGCTTCTGCAGAGTTACTTGGCGCACACGCTCGGCCCCCCGAACGTCCGCCTCCATCTGCTGCTTGGCGGCGGCTTCACCATCCGCCAGGGTCAGCGAGCCTTGTGGATACTGCGCCAGATAATGCAGCAGCACGGGCACGGAAACGGCAGCAACCGCAACAGATGCGGCAATGGCGTAGGTGGTACGACGCGCAGGCATCCAGGCTCTCCTTTTGATCTCGTCTGCACTGCGCATCAGACGGGGAGCCTTGTCGTCTCCTTGGGTTGCTTCGATGGTTTCGCTATCGCGTGCGAATGCGTGCGTGGCTGCGTCGATCGCCGCGCGCCTGGCTTCGCTGCGGGGCGGCGGCACATGCTTCAGCTTGTCGAGCATCGCGTCGGTCATGGTCGTCAATCCACCGGCTCGAGCATCGCCTTGAGCCGCTTGCGCGCCTCGTGCAGATGCCAGGACACGGTCTTCTCGCTGCACGCCATCACGCGCGCCGCCTCCGCGTGGTTCAGGTCCTCGCCATAGACCAGCAGCACGGCATCGCGCTGCTGGTCGGGGAGCGAGCGCACCGCCTTCCACAGCTCGTGCCGCTCGATCGGGTCAATAGCACTCTCGGCCGGAGCCTCGATCATCGCCATCATGTTCGACGACGGAAGGGTGACAACCCTTTGGCGCGATCTGAGCTCATCCAGCGCCCGGTTATAAGTGATCCGGTAGAGCCAGGTCGTGAACTCGGCCTCGCCGCGCCAGCCGCGAATGGCCGAGGCCAGCTTGACGCAGACGTCCTGGGCAATGTCCTCGGCATCCGTCCGCCGGCCCACCAAACGCCAGGCGACGCGATAAATGCGGTCGTAATGACGCTCCAGCAGCGCCGTGAACGCCGCCGCGCATCCCCCCGCTGCCCGGGCAGCCAAGTCTTGATCCGTCCGATCCCTCACGACCAAGCCCTGTCGCGGCCACTTGAGCCATAAGACGGAGCAAGTTTGGATTTCCTTTGGTGAGGTGGTGAAATATTTTGCAGGCCGGAGGTAACGCCCAACAGCCAGCGCCAGCGTGAGGAGTGACGCCAGGGCACAGCCACGGCCAATCCTCTGACGTCATCCCGGACCCGCATGCGCGTCCGCCTGGACGACACATGCGGAAATGGTCCGGGACCCAGACGCGCCTCCGCAATTTCAGCGCCGGTATTTCACACAGAGAACAAGCACAATTGCAGCACCACCTGCAGATACGCATCTGGGTTCCGGCCGATTCCCGCTTGGCGCGTTGCACGCGCCAAGCGGCGCCGGAATGACGTTGTGGAGGGGCATGCGGCGCCCGATTGCCGCTGTCACCGCGCCCGGGCCAGCTCGTCGATGGACGCCTGCATGGCGGAGAGGGTGTGCTGCACGTCTTCCTCGGTGTGCGCCAGCGAGATGTAATACTTGCTCTCGCCCTTGAGCACGCCGCGCTCGAGCAGGGCCGCGTTGAGCCGCTTTTGCAGGTCGGCATTGCCGCGCAGCGTGCCCCGGTAGTCGGTGATATCTCCGTCCGCAAACACAACGTCGAATAGCGGATCCTCTCCCAGTACGGTGGCAGGAATACGTGCTGCCTTGAGCATGCGCGCAAGGCTGTCCTTGATGGTCTGGCCGGTGGCGAAGATGCGCTCGTAGGCGCCGGGCCTCTTGAGGATCTGCATCGTGGCCAGACCCGCCGCGGCGGCGATGGGGTTTCCGCTCAACGTGCCGATCTGCACCGTGAACTCGTCCTCGGTGACGGCGCCCTTGTCGAAGTGCTTCATGACGTCGGTGCTACCCGCGATGGCCGCCAGCGGATAGCCGCCGCCAATCACCTTGCCGAGCGTGCACAGGTCCGGCATTACCCCGTAATAGGCCTGGGCGCCGCCGTAAGCGAAACGGAAGCCCGTCACCACCTCGTCGAAGATGAGCGCCACACCGTTGTCCTGCGTGACCTTGCGCAACCCCTCCAGGAAGCCGGGCTTGGGCGGGATGAGGCGCTGGAACGGCTCGACGATGATGGCCGCGAGCTCGTCCTTGTTCTGCGACACCAGACCCTTTACCGCCTCCAGGTCGTTGTAGGGTGCCACCAGCACCTCGTCGCGCACCGAGCGCGGGATGCCGGCGGAATCCGGAATGGGCGAAGGGAAATTGCCCTGCCGCTTGGGCGCCAGGCTCATGAGGCTGTAGTCGCTCATCCCATGATAGCCACCCTCGAACTTCAGGATCTTGTCGCGCTTCTTCCAGGCACGGGCGACGCGCATGGCATAGGCATCGGCCTCCGAGCCGGTCGAGACGAAACGCACCTTCTCGGCGCACGGCACGGCCTCGACGATCTCGGCGGCAAGCTGCACCCCCTGCGGGTTGTTGGTGAAGAAGGTCGAGCCGAGCGCCACCTGCTCCTGCACCGCCGCGTTGACCTCGGGATGCGCGTGACCAACGAGCATCGGGCCGGAGCCAAGCAGAAAGTCCACATATTCGTTGCCGCTCACGTCCCACACGCGGCCGCCTCGGCCGCGGGCGATCACGATGTCGCTGGCCACATTGCCGAACGTACCGCCGGGCAGAACACGGCGGGCGGTCTCGGCAATACCGCTCTCGGCGTCGCTGCGCTGGCGCTTGCTCATGACAGGATCCCTCTTGCAGGCGGTGACAGACAAGTTCGGCTGAGCATAGACTGGCTGGACGCGCGCTTGAACGCGTTTCTTGCGCCATCACAAAATCGCCCAAGAGGAAATCCCATGCCTGTCGTCGCCGTCGACCGCCTGACCGAAATCTCGAAGGCCGTGCTGCAAGCCTCCGGCGCCTCGCCCGAGGAGGCGGCGACCGTGGCGCGGCTGTGCGTGGCCGCAAACCTGGCCGGCCACGACTCGCACGGGGTGATCGCCATCCCGACCTACATCGACCGCATCGGCAAGAACCATATCGTTCCCGGCGCCCCCTTCGAGATCAAGCAGGAGAGCGCCACCACCACGGTCATCGACGGCAACTGGGGCTTCGGCTTCGTCGTCGCCGAACGCGCCACGAAGCTCACCTTGGAGAAGGCCAAGAAATCCAACGTGGCGGCGACCACCATCCTGCGCCAGAGCCACGTCGGCCGGGTTGCGGCCTATCCGCTGATGGCGGCCAAGGAGGGCATGATCGCCATGATGACGGCCGACTCGGGCCGCTCACCCAAGGCCGTCGCTCCATTCGGCGGGCGCGAGCCGCGTCTCGGCACCAATCCCATCTGCATCGCCATGCCGTCCAATCTCGACGGGCCGTTCGTGCTGGACATGGCAACCTCGGCGGTCGCTGCCGGCAAGATCAAGCTGGCGCAGGCGAAGAACGCCAAGATCCCCGAGGGCTGGGTGGTCGACAAGCAGGGCAACCCGACGACCGACCCATTCGAGTACGACAAGGGTGGCGTGCTGCTGCCGCTCGGCGGCTCGGAGGGTTACAAGGGCTACGGCCTGTCGGCGATGGTCGAGGTATTCTCGGGCCTGCTACCCGGCCTCGGCTTCGGCGTCGAGCCGACCGGGCGTCACAACGACGGCTGCTTCATCGCTATGTTCAATGTCGAAGCCTTCCGCCCGCTGGAGACTTTCAAGAAGGAGGTGACCGAGTTCGCCGCCTACCTGAAGGCAACCAAGCCTGCCGATGGCTTCACGGAGATCTTGTATCCTGGCGAGGTCGAGTGGCGCACTGAGCAGACGCGCCGTAAGAGGGGTATCGAGGTGGACGCCAAGACCTGGAAGGCGTTCCAGGACCTCGGCACGAAGCACGGAATTCGCGTTGAGGCGTAACGGCTCAGCCGGAGCAATCCAGATAGCGCTCCCGCCAATACTTGCCGCCGCTGCGCTTCCAGCGGCCGTACTGATACGAGCAACTGGCCGTTGAACCTGACGGACTGAGCGTATCGCCGCGCAGATGCCGCTCGCGAATGCGCGGCGCTGTCGGGTCCGTCGGAA
Organism: uncultured Alphaproteobacteria bacterium; assembly: GCA_963806735.1. GTDB lineage: Bacteria > Pseudomonadota > Alphaproteobacteria > Rhizobiales > Hyphomicrobiaceae > CADEFX01. The sequence continues at coordinate 42,248 of CAWEBE010000057.1, forward strand.
TATTGCGGTTGTAATTGTTGTAGCTGCGGCGAATGTCCTGCTCGATGCGGAGCCGATTGGTGATGTCGTACGATGGCCCTGCCGCGACCGCATCGCCTGCCAGCACGCTGGCGCCAAGCACCGCGAGCGTAAGACCACCCCCCAAGGCCACGATGAAAGTCTTGGTGTCTGCTGTCATGCGCCACTCCCTTGCTCCAGCAGGAGAATTAGGGAAAGCAGGACTCACTATCAAGGCCGGCGCGAGCAGTCGCAATCAGTCAAGTCCCTGATTTAGCCAATAATCCACCCGGCCGCGGGCACCCCTACTGTTTCGCATCTGCACATCAAGACCAGGCGGGTCTCTCTAGCGGAGAGATGTGATTCTCTGTGGATGTCCAGTCGAAAATGCTTGCTCACCTGTGGCAATTGCTCATTCGCGGCAAAAATGTGGCGTTCAGAGCACGGTCGTCCAACCATCGTCATGCGCGGCCTCCGAAGGCATTTACTCGGCTAATTCAGGGGCCTACATCTGGCGCATGGCTATGCGTTTGGAAGTGGTTGCTCGGTAGTTGACTGCGCCGGGGCTGATCTGGCGAAGAGCACCACGCGTAAATGTATGGGGGGCCATATGAAGCGAGTGATGTGCCTTGTTGCGCTCGGGCTCTCCCTTGGCGCGTGCGAGACTTACGGGCCAGACTACGGGTACGGCGGCTACGGCTACAATGGTGACCGCGACCGCGGGCACGGACACTATGCGCGCGGCGACCAGAAGTGTTTCGAGGTCCGTCCCACTCCCTTCAGCCGACCGTATATCGAGTGCCGCGAAGTCAAGCGCTGGAAGCCGGATTACGCGTACAGGTCGGATTACGCCTACAGCAAGCCGCGCTACCGCAATCGCGAGGATGACGACGACATCTACAGCTACCGCGAGCCCAGGCGGCGCTGGCGCGACAAGGAATACTATGACTGACGCCGCCGCCGGCGTTTAGGGCCCTCGGACATGTGACGCGGCTCGGCCGTCGAGGACTGCCGAACCGCGTGCGCACACCCAATCAGTTGGCGCAGTTGTAGTATCTATCGCGCCAATAGCTGCTGCCCGTCGACTGCCACCTGTTGTACTCGTAGCTGCACGAGGCCGCATAGGTGGCGCCAGCGACGAGAGGCGCGACAACCCAAACGCCATTGCGCCAGTAGCCCCTGCGTCCGTTGCGGTAGACGTATTTGCGATTGACGTTAACGTCGCGATTGACGTGTCGGCTTCGATTGACGTTGACGTTGCGATTGACATGGCTTCGGTTGATGTTGCCGTGCATGGCCCTGCCGGCACCCATGTGGCCACCGCGATGACCGCCGCCGTGGAAACCGCCGCCACCGCGTCTCGCTTCGGTTGGAGCAAGAATCGCCGCCAGGCCCACGAACAGGACGGCGCCGCACGCTATTAAAATCAGCACCTTTTTCATGAATGTCCTCCGATGACCAACGCGCCTCTTGAAGGCGAGCGTCGATCACAGTCGATACATTCACAATCGGGGTTCCCCCTCAGTGTGCCCGCGCTCAGCCCTGAGTTTGCAGATGTGCGCGAGCGGTGCGTTATTGCCGCATTGCGGAGATCAGAACCGCTCCACCCAAGGCCGCAGCTCCACCTCCATCGACCAGGCCGAGCGCGGCTGCTTGATGACATGCAGATAGGTGGCGGCGATCGCGTCGGGGTCGAGCAGGCTGTCGGGCGCCGCATCCTTGTTTTCGACGCGGCCGCTCGCGACGCTGCGCACGCCGCCGTCGATCACGACGTGTGCCACGTGAATGCCTTTGGGCCCGAGCTCCCGCGCCATGGACTGCGCCAGTCCGCGCAGGGCGAACTTGCCCATGGCGAACGGTGCCGACTGCGCATAGCCCTTCACGCTGGCGGAGGCGCCGGTGAACAGGATCGCGCCGGCGCCACGCGGGATCATGCGCCGCGCCGCTTCTTGCCCGACGAGGAATCCGCCATAGGCACTGACCATCAGTGTCTTCTCGACATCGGACGGATTGAGATCGATCAGCGGCCCTCGCGTCCGGAAGCTCGCATTGTAGAGCACGGCATCGAGGGGGCCGTTCGCCGTCTCGGCTGCGTCGAACAGCGCAGTCACGGCCTCGGCGCGCGTGGCGTCGGCGGATACGACGTGCGCGTTTGTCTCGCGCGCGAGGTCGCCGAGCTTGTCGGTACGCCGCGCCGCCAGCGTCAGCTCGTAGCCGTCGGCGGCGAGGGCTCGCGCCGTTGACGCGCTGATGCCGGTTCCGGTGCCGACGATAAGGGCGGATTTTGCCATGGGAAGCCTCGCTTGATGGAAAACGGCGAGCCTATCGGAGCACGAGACCTCGGCAAATCATGATGCCGTGAGGCTTGCTAGAGCGCGATCGCCTCACATGGAAGCACCGCCGCTTCCATGTGAGGCGTGAATCGCACTTTAAACGCCAGCTATGAGCGGACGATGCGACGCGCGCCGGTCGGCCGCCAACGCTACCGGGTACGACAACAGAAATCTGCGCGCGCGTGCCGTTCCAAGACTTTCCTCAACTCCAGTCCAGGGTAAGTGCTGATTGCTGTGCCGTCGTCGGGCCGCGATAGGTTGCGCACGGCGCAAGCTAATTCCGAGTTCGGCGGCGCGTGCCGACCCACGGAGGCCGGCGGCGGAGGTGGCCGATGCGGCCGTGGGTAAGGCGGTCAGCGGGAGACAAACATGAGCTTGGACAACACCTCACACCCCGGTCGGCCGGAGCCCGACGAGCTGGTTCCGTCGCGCTACGCGCTGAAGGTCGGCGCGATTGACGTCATGGTGGTCAGCGATGGGGTGCTATCGCTGCCAGGCGCAATGCTGGGCCACAACGCCGACCCGGCCATCCGGGCGGCCTGGCTGGAGGACATGTTCCTGCCGCCGGACGTGCTCGAGTGGGCGCTGAACGCGGTCGTGGTGCGTAGCGGCGGCCGGACCATACTCGTCGACGCTGGGATAGGGGGGGAGTTCCCGGACTTGCCGCGGGCCGGGCAGTGGGCCCAGCGACTGGAGGCCGCCGGCATCGATCCCGCATCCGTGACCGACGTGGTGCTGACCCACCTGCACATGGACCACATTGGCGGACTGCTCGTCGACGGGGTAAGGGACCGGCTGCGTCCGGACCTGCGGATCCACGTGGCCGCCGCCGAGGCCGAGTTCTGGGAGTCGCCCGACTTCTCCCGCGTCTCCATGCCGCCGGGGTTTCCGGACGCGCTTCGGCGGACGGGCAAGCGGTTCTTGAAAGAGTACAGCAGCCAGCTGCGGACGTTCGAGAACGAGTACGAGGTGGCGCCGGGGGCGGTCGTCCAACGCACCGGCGGCCACACCCCCGGGCACAGCGTGGTCCGCCTGGCGTCCGGCGGCGACCGGCTGACGTTCGCCGGCGACGCCGTGTTCCAGGTCGGGTTCGAGCACCCCGACTGGTACAACGGCTTCGAACACGACCCCGAGGAGGCGGCCCGCGTCCGGGTCCGTCTTCTGCGGGAGCTGGCGGCGAATCGCGAGGCGCTGGTGGCCACTCACCTGTCGTTCCCGTCCGTCTGCCATGTGGCGGTCGACGGCGACGTCTTTCGTTGGGTACCGGGCCCCTGGGAGTACTGACCGCTTGTTGGGTTAGGGCCGAACGAGACGACCGCATGCGTTTGAACAACTGGTCGGATCGCTGCCTCGTAAGACACCGCCCGTATCTTCGCCGGCTTAGGCTTCGGCTCCTCCACCGAGAGCAGGTCGATCGTCATCGGGGTAAAGCTGACCCACTTAATTTCTATCTCGAACGATCCTGCTCTAGCGCTACTCGACCGCCGTCACTGTGAACCCTGCTTCGCGCAGCATCTCGACCAGGCCGAGCCGCCCTGGCAGATGCAGCGCGCCGACGCCGATGAACAGGCCGCCCTCGCGCAGCAACGGCAGCGCGGCGTCACGCATCCGGGCGTTGCGGTCACCCACGAGTTGCTGCTCGAAGCTCGCGAAAGCTTCCGTGCGCAATCCGGCCCGCTTCGCCAGCTCGAGCTGGAACGGCCACATGGCGCCGAGATCGCGCGCCAGGTAGCGTTGGATCATCGTCTCCATGAGATCGGCGGATCGGTCGTGGTATTTCAGGCTGACGCGCAAGACCTGGAGCTGATCGGCCTCGGGCACAGCCGCCAGCGCGCGCATCTGGCTCTCGATCGTTTCCAGCCCGATGATGGGCTTGCCTCGCAGCTTGCCGGCCGCCGCCAGACGGGCGTCGAGCGCCGTCATGCCGGCCGCCGCACGGCGCCGCTCGCAAGGCGCCATGGCCAGCGACAGCGTCACGAGCCACGGCCGGAACGCGGCCGCCATCTCGCGCGGGATGCCGGTTGCCTGCAGCGCCGAGCGGGCGATCTCCAGCTCCTCCCCATCGAGCAGATCGTCGAGCTTGCGCCCATCGTTGAAGATCACCAGCTCGCGCAGGCCCGCCATCGCCGCCGCCATGCCTTGCGGCGACATGTCCGCAATCTCAAGCGCGATGCGACTGGCCCCGGCAAGCGCGCTACGCACATCGGCCGATAGCGCGTTCACACGGTCGTCGGTCAGATGCACGGTCCCGAACAGGTGCGACGGCGGCACACCCGCCAGCTCGATGCGCCACAGGATTGCGCGCGCGTTGAGGGTAGCGTCGGCTGCGGCACGCACGCGAGCGTGGGCCGCCGGATCGGTTGTCTGCAGCTCGGCGTACATGTCACGGCCGGCGCACGCCGGGGCATTCGCTGAGGCGAGGGCGACCGAGGCGACATGCAGAACGGCCGCGAGGAACCAGACTGCGGCGAGGTGCCAACGGCGCGCATTCTCGATCATGAGCTGTCCTGTGTGGACTACGTTTGCCCGCATGACGCCCGCTACTAATCTCGAGGGCTGGAGCCTCTTGGATGCGCGGCATCATACACCTTGAGCAGGCGCTCGCGATCGACCTCGGTGTAGACCTGGGTCGTCGACAGGCTGGCGTGTCCCAGCAGCTCCTGGATCTGGCGCAAGTCCGCCCCCCTGGCCAGCAGGTGCGTGGCGAACGAGTGCCGCAGCGCATGCGGCGTTGCCGTTTCCGGCAAACCAAGGTCTCCGCGCAACCGCTCCATGACGAGCTGGATAATGCGCGGTGACAGCGGCCCACCCTTGGCGCCGAGGAACAGCGACCGGCCCGGCTCCGATGGATAGGGGCACAGCCGCAGATAGCGCGCGACGGCCTCCTGCGTGATCGGCAGCACCGGCACCAGCCGCTCCTTGGCGCCCTTGCCCATGATGCGCAGCACGTCGTTGTCGCCGAGCGGCGCATCCTTGACTTTGAGACTCAGCGCCTCGGCAATGCGCAGGCCCGAGCCATACAGCAACAGCAGCACAGCGAGATCGCGCGCCGCGATCCAGTCGAGCACCGCCTCCATGCCCTCGCCCACAACGGCTGCAGCTTTTTCCACCGTAAGCGGCTTGGGAATGCCGTGCGGCACCTTCGGCAGCGCCAGGCTCAGCACCGACCGGTTCTTCAAAGTCTCTTCAGCTTCGAGCCAGCGGAAGAACTGGCGCAGCGCCGACATGGTGCGCGCCAGCGAACGGCTCTCCAGGCCTGCCTTGCGCCGCGAGGCCATGAAGGTGCGGAAACCCTTGGCTCGAAGTTGCCCGAGATCACCGAGGCACGGCGCATGCCCGAGATGCTGTCGAAGCCAACTCAGAAACTGGCGCAGATCGCGAGCGTAGGCTTCGAGTGTCGCATCGGAGTGACCTCGCGTATGACGCAGGTGATCGCGCCAGGCGGTGACGGCCGCTCCGAGATCATCGGAGAGCGCAAGCCCGGAGGTATCGCTCAAGACGTCATCTAGACTTGTCCTCGCCATCTTGTTCCCAGCTGCGACCTGCCCTGACAGACCATGGCCAAGCGACGGTTAAGCTGCGGTTAAGGGTCAGTTAACGGCCGATTGAGGGGATGTTAACGTAGCCCAAGTTGCCACAGTACCGGCCCATCGGAGGATCCAGCCATTTCGACGACCACAACTCCTCCCGGTCCGACCGAAACCCTCGCTCGCTTTGCCTCTGGCCTCACGTTCTCCGACCTACCGGCGCCCGTCGTCGCCCAGGCCTGCGATGTCATACTCGATGCCGTGGGCTGCGCCATCGGTGCATGGGATGCCGATCCGGACAAGGGCCGCATTGTCGTCGGCCTCGCACAGACGTTCGCCTCTGCTCCGGTCGCGACCATCTGGGGTAGCGGCGGCGCGCGCACGGATGCGGCGCTTGCAGCCCTCGCCAACGGTACGCTCGTCAACGCTGCCGATTTCGACGACACGCACAAGCGCGCGCTGTTGCACACCGGCTCTGTTGTCGTGCCGGCCGTGCTCGCGCTCGCCGAGGTGCGCAAGCTCATCGGTCGCGCGGTCATCGCGGCCGTTGTCGCCGGCTACGAGACCGCCGTGCACGTCGGCATGGCCGTGATGCCAACGCACTATCGCTTCTGGCATTCCACCGCCACCAACGGCACGTTCGGCGCTGCTGCGGGAGCGGCGCGCGCCCTTGGCCTCGATGCAGAGGCGACGTGCATGGCGCTCGGCTTCGCCGGCACCCAAGCCGCAGGCCTCAATACGTTCTTCACGTCAGGCGACTTCACCAAGAGCCTGCATCCGGGCAAGGCCGCCTTCAACGGCATCCTCTCCGCCCGGCTGGCCGCCCTCGGCGCCACCAGCCCACCCACCATGCTCGAGCACGAGAAGGGCTACATCAACGCCTTCTCGCTGGAGCCGAACGCCGAGGCCCTGACTCGCGGGCTCGGCAGCGACTGGGAAATTCTGCAGAACGGATTCAAGTTTTTCCCGTCGATCCTCGCCAGTCATGGCGCCATTCAGGCCACGCTGGCTGCGGTCGGAGACAACGACATCAAGGCCAGCGACATCACCGGCCTCATGCTCGAAACCTATTCGACGGTGAAGTCACACTTCTCGAGCAAGGATGTCTCGACCCAGATGGGTGCCCGCGTCAGCGTGCCCTACTGCATGGCCATCGCCGCCATCGACCGCGCCGTTGGCCAGCGCCAGTTCGCGTCCGACCGCATTGCCGACACCGCCGTGCGGACATTGCTCGCCAACACAGAGGTCGTGGCCGACGCGGAGCTGACCAAGCTCTATCCGGCCAAATTTCCCGCCCGCGTCACGGTCACGTTGAAAAACGGACGTCGCGTGCAAGCCTATCGCGACTTCCCCAAAGGCGACCCGCAAGACCCGCTCACCCCCGCCGAGATCGAAGACAAATTTCTCCATAACGTCTCCGCCCGCCACCCAGGCAGGGACGGCCAGGAGATCGTGCGCTTGGTTCGCGCCCTGCCGTCGCTCGAAGACCTGACGCCGCTGTTCGCTCTGCTCGGTCGTTGACGTACCCGGTTGGCATTCCGGGCACGGGATGCTGCCGCCTTTAGCCTGGGTCCCGGGTCGCGCGCGAGGTCAGGCGCTTTTCTCATTACCGCGGCGTCGGCTCGCGCTTGCCCGCGATGACAGACTGCAACTTGCCTGAGAGAGAACAACGCCCGTAGATGTCATCCCGGCCGAGCGTCCATGCGAAGCATGGCTTCGCCATGAAGCGAGAGCCGGGATCCAGGGCCACACGGCGCGACGCGGCCTTGGCTCAGGTGATCTTCTGACCGGTCTTCTTCCAGTCGGCCAGGAATGCCTCTAGTCCCTTGTCCGTCAGCGGATGCTTGACCAGCGCCTTCAGCACCGACGGCGGCACCGTGCCGATGTCCGCGCCGATGAGCGCGGCCTGTTTGACGTGGTTCACGGTGCGCAGCGAGGCGGCCAGGATCTCGGTGCTGATGTCCTCGTAGTTGTCATAGATCACGCGGATCTCGCGCAACAGATCCATGCCGTCGAGGCCGATATCGTCGAGCCGACCGACGAACGGCGAGATGAACGTGGCCCCGGCCTTGGCGGCCAGCAACGCCTGGTTGGCCGTGAAGCACAGCGTCACGTTGACCATCGTGCCTTCGCCCGTCAGCGCGCGGCAGGCCTTGAGGCCATCCCAGGTGAGCGGAACCTTGACCGCCACATTCTTTGCCACTTTGGCAAGTGTACGGCCCTCCCGCAGCATCCCCTCATAGTCGGTGGCCGCGACCTCGGCCGAGACCGGCCCCGGCACGATCTCGCAGATCTCGGCGATCAGAGGCTTGAAATCACGCCCGGCCTTCGCCACCAGCGAGGGATTGGTGGTGACGCCGTCGAGCAACCCGAGGGCCGCGAGCTCCTTGATTTCCGCCACATCGGCGGTGTCGACGAAGAATTTCATCCGATCGTCTCCTCAGCCTTCGGCCCGCCTTGACCCAGGCCTTAAGCTCACGACTATGATTCGGGTTGTTCTAGAGTGCGATCGCCTCACATGGAAGTCCTGCCGCTACCATGTGAGGCGTGAATCGCACGACAAGGCAAAAAGCGGAAGGTTTTCCGGCGGTTCCAAGCGAGCCGGAAAGCCTGCAGTCCGGCCATGACAGCGTTGGAAGCCCTGCTCGGTGATGACAGTGGCGCGCGCACGGCGGCCGCGCGGCGCGTTCCCGTGCTGATGCCTGTCGCGCTCGACCAGACCTACGACTACGTCGTGCCAGCAGGCGTGAATGTGGAACCGGGCTGCTTTGTGCTCGTACCCTTCGGCCCGCAGACGCGCATCGGCATTATCTGGGACCAGCCGGTAGGCGACAGCAACAAGCCGGTCGATCCAAAAAAGCTCAAGACCCTGACCGAGCGGCTGGACGTCCCGCCGCTGCCCGTTGCCTCGCTGCGCTTCGCCGAGTGGGTGGCAAAATACACGCTCGCCCCGCTCGGCATGGTGGCGCGCATGATGATGAGCGCCAGCACCGCCTTTGAGCCTGCGAAGCCGCGCTTCGGCGTGCGCCTGGTCGACAAAGCCGCCCATCCGCCGCGCATGACGCCCGCACGCGAGCGCGCGCTCAAGATCGCTGACGACGGTTTGATCCGGCCCAAAGCCGGCCTCGCCGCCGAGGCTGGCTGCACGACCGGCGTCATCGACGGGCTGATCACGGCCGGCTGCCTGGTCGAGGTGGCGATCCCCGAGCGGCGCTTCGCACGGCCCAACCCCGCCCATGCCGATGTCGAGTTCACGCCCGAGCAGGCGCGCGCGGTGCATGCGCTGCGTTCGGCCGTAGATGCCGGCAACTTCTCAGTCTCGCTCATCGACGGTGTCACCGGCTCGGGCAAGACCGAGGTCTATTTCGAGGCCGTCGCCCGCGCTCTCGAGAAAGGTCGGCAAGCGCTCGTCATGCTGCCCGAGATCGCGCTCACCAGTCAGTTCCTGGGCCGTTTCGAGAAGCGCTTCGGATGCGCCCCGGCGGAGTGGCACTCGGCCCTGTCGGGGCCCGAGCGCGGGCGGGTGTGGCGTGCGGTCGCCACCGGCAAGTCGCGCATCGTGGTCGGCGCCCGATCCGCGCTGTTTCTGCCGTTTGCCGATCTCGGCCTCATCGTCATCGACGAGGAGCACGATCAGGGCTTCAAGCAGGACGACCGCGTGCACTATCACGCGCGCGACATGGCCGTGGTGCGCGCCAGTCTCGTCGGCTGCAGCGTGGCGCTTGCCTCCGCCACGCCCTCGATCGAGAGCCATGTCAACGCCCGCACCGGCCGCTATCGCCATCTCATCCTGCCTGGCCGTTTCTCAGGCGTGGAGCTCCCCGACGTCACGACCATCGATCTGCGCCGCGACCCGCCGGAGCATGGCAAGTGGCTGTCACCAATTCTTGTCGAGGCCGTGCGCGCCACTCTCGAAAAGAGCCAACAAGCCCTACTTTTCCTCAATCGCCGCGGCTACGCCCCGCTCACGTTGTGCCGCTCCTGCGGCCATCGCTTCGAGTGCCCGCAATGCACGGCTTGGCTGGTCGAGCATCGCTTCCGCAACCGCCTGCACTGCCATCACTGCGGCTTCTCGCTGCCCATGCCGGAGAAATGCCCCAAGTGCTCCGAGCAAGGCATGCTCGTTGCCTGTGGCCCTGGCATCGAGCGGATCGCCGAGGAGGTGCGCGAGCGCTTTCCTGAAGCCCGCTTGGCCCTCCTGTCATCCGATCTCATCCCCTCGCTCACGGACATGCGCGCCATGATCCGCCAGATCGAGGAGGGCGAGACCGATATTATCATCGGCACGCAGATCGTGGCCAAGGGCCACCACTTCCCCGATCTGGCAACCGTCGGCGTCGTGGACGGCGACCTCGGCCTCGCCCAGGGCGCTGATCCGCGCGCCGGCGAGCGCACGTTCCAGCTTCTGCATCAGGTGACGGGCCGCGCCGGCCGCATGTTCGCTCAGGGCGCCGGCTACGTGCAGACCCACATGCCGGAGCATCCGGTCATGGAGGCCATCATCTCGGGCGACCGCGAGGCCTTCCTGGAGCGCGAGATCCACATAAGGCAGGCCGCTCTGCTGCCCCCGTTTGGCCGACTAGCCGCGCTCGTCGTGTCGGCACGCCAGAAGGAGCTAGCCGAGGTCTACGCGCGTGAAGTCGCCCGCCGCGCCCCTGCGGCGTCTCGCATCGAGGTGCTGGGGCCGGCCGAGGCACCGCTCGCTGTCATTCGTGGGCGCCACCGCTGGCGCCTGCTGCTGAAAGCACCGCGCGAAATGGACGTGCAGGCTTATCTGCGCCAGTGGCTGGGCGCCCTGCCGGAGATCAAGGGCGACCTGCGCCTGACCGTCGATATCGACCCGTACAATTTTCTGTAACGGCCCGCCGCAAACGAAATCGGCATATGCGCTGTTTGCGATATGCCGATGAATTGACTTACAAGGGCTGCTGCTCAACGCAGGTACGGGCAAAGCCGCTTGTCACCCTCATAGGTAGTGTACAGACCCGTCCGCCACTCGAACGAGCGGAAATTCTGGGCGCACAACTCCCGCGCATCGCCGCCGTAGCCGGACGGAGCATAATAAGGCCCGTCGTAGCTGTAGTCGTCGTAATACCGGTAGCGAGGGCGATAGATCTCGTTGGCAATGATACCGCCGACGATCGCCGCGCCGATGCCAACGCCTACGCCTCTGCGCCAGCCGCCACGGTGCCAACGCCGGACCTCGGTAACGGCGCTCCCGGCCTCCACCTTGGCCGCGGCAGCGGCTTGCGCTGCGCCTGCCGCTGGACCCGCCTGAGCTGCCCCGGAACCGAGGGCAAGCAGGGCGAGCAGTCCTATGGGCGCTAACTTCAAGACCTTCATGGCGTCACTCCTCAATGCAGGGGAAAGGCTACCCGGGATCTGTCTGCGCCTCGGAAACGGAACCCCGCCGGCCAATCCGTCGCGCATCCTTGTTGAGCCCGGATTGCGTGTCGACCGAAACGCCCCATGCCCGCGTAGAGTTGCGCTGTTGCAGGTTGCTCGGTCCTGCCTCTTGGCCGATGCGGCATTGCATCCTTGCCGCACCCGTTGAAGGCCCGCTCCGAGCGTGCTAGACGAACCGCGGCCTCGCAAAGATGGCGCTGGTGGGGCTGCCGGCGCATGTCATGTGGCGGCTACCTCCTGATCAGGCGGGATTTCAGCCGAGCTGGGTGGTCCCGGAAACACCCGAGGGGCAGAGCGTTTCACGTGGCGACCGATGATCCGATGATGGCGAGCGTGGCGGGCCGCTATGCGTTTGCCCTGTTTGAGCTGGCCAGCGAGGGGCGACAGCTCCGAGAGGTCGAGCAGGACCTTGTAAATCTCCAAACCATGCTGGACGGCAGCGAGGATCTGCGCCGGCTGGTGCGCAGTCCGGTTTTCACCGCCGAGGACCAGAGCCGTGCGATTGCGGCTGTTGCCGAGAAGGCGTCGCTCGGTGCGCTGACTGTCAATTTCCTGAAGCTCATCGCCAAGAACCGGCGACTGTTCGCCCTCAGCGATATGATCAAGAGCTTCCGCGCGCTGGCCGCTCGCTTGCGCGGCGAGGTCTCGGCCGACGTCACCTCCGCCCATCCGCTCGGCGACGCACAGCTTCAAGCCTTGAAAGATGCGCTCAGAACCTCCGCCGGCGGCAAGGAAGTCCAGATCAACACTCGGGTCGACGCCAATCTGCTGGGCGGCCTCATCGTCAAGATGGGCAGCCGCATGATCGACAGCTCGCTGCGCACCCGGCTGAACAATCTCAAGATCGCCATGAAAGGGACCGGCTGATGGACATCCGCGCCGCTGAGATCTCCTCGATCCTCAAGGAGCAGATCAAGAATTTCGGCAAGGAGGCCGAGGTTTCCGAGATCGGCCAGGTGCTGTCGGTCGGCGACGGCATCGCCCGCGTCTACGGCCTGGACAACGTGCAGGCCGGCGAGATGGTCGAGTTTCCGGGCGGCATCCGCGGCATGGCCTTGAACCTCGAGGCCGACAACGTTGGCATCGTGATCTTCGGCGATGACCGCAGCATCAAGGAAGGCGATACGGTCAAGCGCACCGGCGCCATCGTCGAGGTGCCGGTCGGCAAGGGCCTCCTGGGCCGCGTTGTGGATGGCCTCGGCAATCCCATTGACGGCAAGGGTCCAATCAAAGCTACCGAACGCCGCCGCGTCGACGTCAAGGCGCCCGGCATCATCCCGAGAAAGTCGGTGCACGAGCCGATGGCCACGGGCCTCAAGGCTATCGATGCCCTGATCCCGATCGGCCGCGGCCAGCGCGAGCTCATCATCGGCGACCGCCAGACGGGCAAGACCGCCGTCGCCCTCGATACCATTCTCAACCAGAAGCCGCTCAACCAGGGCAACGACGAGAGCCAGAAGCTCTACTGCGTCTACGTTGCAGTCGGCCAGAAGCGCTCCACTGTCGCCCAGTTCGTGAAGGCGCTGGAGGAGAACGGCGCGCTCGAGTATTCGATCGTGGTCGCCGCGACGGCGTCCGAGCCTGCCCCTTTGCAGTTCTTGGCTCCCTTCTCCGGCTGCGCCATGGGCGAGTACTTCCGCGACAACGGCATGCACGCCGTCATCATCTACGACGACCTCTCCAAGCAGGCTGTCGCTTATCGCCAGATGTCGCTGCTGCTGCGCCGCCCGCCAGGCCGCGAGGCCTATCCCGGCGACGTGTTCTATCTCCACTCGCGCCTGCTGGAGCGCGCCGCCAAGATGGGCGACGCCGCCGGCAAGGGCTCCCTCACTGCGCTTCCCGTCATCGAGACCCAGGCCAACGACGTGTCGGCCTACATTCCCACCAATGTCATTTCCATCACCGACGGCCAGATCTTCCTCGAGACGGATCTCTTCTACCAGGGCATCCGGCCAGCCGTGAACGTTGGCCTCTCGGTGTCCCGCGTGGGCTCCTCGGCTCAGACCAAGGCCATGAAGAAGGTGGCCGGTCGCATCAAGGGTGAGCTGGCGCAGTACCGCGAGATGGCCGCCTTCGCCCAGTTCGGCTCTGACCTCGACGCCACCACGCAGCGCCTGTTGAACCGTGGCGCACGCCTGACCGAGTTGCTCAAGCAGGGACAGTTCTCACCGCTCAAGATGGAGGAGCAGGTCTGCGTCATCTTCGCCGGAGTTAACGGTTTTTGCGATCACATGCCGATCGACAAGGTCAAGCCCTTCGAGGAGGCGTTGCTGGCCAATCTGAGAAACCAGAACTCAGCCGTTCTCAAGGATATCCGCGACAGCAAGGATCTCTCCGACGCAACCTCGACCAAGCTCACGGGCATCGTGGAGCAGGTCGCCAAGCAGTTCGTTTAGTTGAGTTGAATCGCGGCCGGGATTTCCCGGGCCGCTCACTTCTGCGAAGGCTCCCATGGCCTCACTGAAAGACATGCGCAATCGCATCGCCTCGGTGAAGGCGACGCGGAAGATCACAAAAGCCATGCAGATGGTGGCCGCCGCCAAGCTGCGCCGCGCGCAGGAGGCCGCCACCGCCGCGCGTCCCTATGCCGAGCGCATGGCGCGCGTGCTGACTAACGTCAACGCGCGTGTCGCCAGCCGGGCGGGCGCCTCCCCGTTGCTGGTCGGCACCGGCAAGGATCAGGTGCATCTGCTCGTTGTCATGACCGCCGAACGCGGCTTGTGCGGCGGCTTCAACTCCAGCATCGCGCGCCTCGCGCGCGCCGACACCCAGCGTCTGGCCAGGGACGGCAAGACCATCAAGATCATGAGCGTTGGTCGCAAGGGCTACGATAACCTGCGGCGCGACCTCGGCAAGCAGGTGGTCGATCGCATCGACTTCAAAGGCGTCAAACAACTGGCCTTCGCGCACGCCGAGGATGTCGCGCGCAAGATACTCGCCATGTTCGACGCCGGTGAGTTCGACATCTGCACGATCTATTTCTCGGAATTCAAGTCGGTCATCGCCCAGAAGCCGACCGCCCTCCAGCTCATCCCTGCCAGCCTGCCCGAGACCAAAGCCGGCGAGGGCAACAATACCCATGGCATCTACGAGTACGAGCCGAGCGAGGAGGAGATCCTGGGCTACCTGCTGGTGCGCAACATCGCCACCCAGATCTTCCGCGGGCTGCTCGAGAACGCGGCGTCCGAGCAGGGCGCCCGCATGACCGCCATGGACAATGCCACCCGCAACGCCGGCGACATGATCAACAAGCTGACCATCCGCTACAACCGCCAGCGCCAGGCCAACATCACCAAGGAGCTGATCGAGATCATCTCCGGCGCCGAGGCGCTCTAACCGCAATTTTGAGGACGAGGAACGAGACATGGCTACGAACAAGGTCGGCAAAATCCGCCAGGTGATGGGCGCCGTCGTCGACGTGCAGTTCGACGGACACCTGCCCGAGATCCTGAACGCGCTCGAAACCAGCAATCACGGTCAGCGCCTGGTGCTCGAGGTAGCCCAGCACCTCGGCGAGAACACGGTACGCACCGTCGCCATGGACAGCTCCGAGGGTCTGGTGCGCGGCCAGGACGTGTCCGACACCGGCCAGCCCATCGCGGTACCAGTGGGCGATGAATGCCTGGGTCGCATCATGAACGTGATCGGCGAGCCGGTCGACGAGGCCGGCCCCATCATGACCGCGGCCAAGCGCGCCATCCACCAGCCGGCACCAAGCTTCGCCGACCAGTCGACAGAGGCCGCGATCCTGGTCACCGGCATCAAGGTCGTGGACCTGCTCGCACCTTACGCCAAGGGCGGCAAGATTGGCCTGTTCGGCGGTGCTGGCGTGGGCAAGACGGTGCTGATCATGGAGCTGATCAACAACGTCGCCAAGGCGCACGGCGGCTACTCGGTGTTCGCCGGCGTCGGCGAGCGCACGCGCGAGGGCAACGACCTCTATCACGAGATGATCGAATCTAAGGTCAACCTCGATCCCAAGGAGCACGGCGGCTCCACCAAGGGCTCCAAGTGCGCGCTGGTCTACGGCCAGATGAACGAGCCGCCCGGCGCACGCGCCCGCGTTGGTCTGTCGGGCCTCACCGTTGCCGAGCATTTCCGCGACCAGGGCCAGGACGTGCTGTTCTTCGTCGACAACATCTTCCGCTTCACGCAGGCGGGCTCTGAGGTGTCGGCGCTGCTCGGCCGCATTCCCTCCGCCGTCGGCTACCAGCCGACGCTCGCCACCGACATGGGCGCCCTGCAGGAGCGCATCACCACCACCCAGAAGGGCTCGATCACCTCCGTGCAGGCCATCTACGTGCCGGCCGACGACCTGACCGACCCGGCGCCCGCGACGTCCTTCGCCCACCTTGACGCCACGACGGTGCTGTCGCGCGGCATTGCCGAGAAAGGCATTTACCCCGCCGTCGATCCCCTCGACTCCACCTCACGCATCCTCGAGCCGCGTGTCGTCGGCGAGGAGCACTACCAGGTGGCGCGCCAGGTGCAGCAGATCCTGCAGAAGTACAAATCGCTGCAGGATATCATTGCCATTCTCGGCATGGACGAGCTCTCCGAGGAGGATAAGATGACGGTCGCCCGCGCCCGCAAGATCGAGCGCTTCCTGTCGCAGCCCTTCCACGTCGCCGAGGTCTTCACCGGCTCGCCCGGCAAGCTCGTGTCGATCCAGGACACCATCAAGGGCTTCAAGGGCCTGTGCAGCGGCGATTACGACCATCTGCCCGAGCAGGCCTTTTATATGGTGGGAACCATCGAGGAAGCGGTTGCCAAGGCAGAGAAGCTGGCTGAGGCTGCCTGATCCAATCCGCAGAAGGAGTCGACAAATGGCAGCAGAATTCGGCTCGTGCTGTGAGATGCTCAAGGACGCGATGTCCGAGCAGGAGTTCGATCCTCTTATCGCCGTCGGCGAGGACGGCATTCTCTATATGTCGGTCGGACTGGTCGCGGACGAGCAGAATGAGCCCAGCATGGTCGACTACCCGCTGATGTTCTGCCCGTTCTGCGGCACTGCTGTGCAGACCGAGGCCGAGATCGACGCCAAAGGCGGCGCCAGACCCTGACGGAGCGCTACGCTCCAAGACCTAGAGGACCGAAAGCAGCAGCTCATGGCAGGCACTTTCAAGTTTGAGCTCGTGAGTCCTGAGCGCATCCTGATCTCGGCCGACGTCGAGCAGGTGATCGTCCCTGGCATGGAAGGGCAGTTCACGGTCTTCGCCGGCCACGCGCCGGTCATTTCGACCCTGCGGCCCGGCGTCCTCGACGCTCAGGTCGAGGGTGGCCACCGCCGCGTGTTCGTGCGCGGCGGCTTCGCCGAGGTGGAGCCCGACCGCGTGACAGTGCTGGCTCAGCACCTTCTCGATCTCGACAACCTGGATGCAGGCCACCTCGCTCAAGAGCTGCAATCGGCCGAGCAGATGCTGGCCGATGCCAAGGACGATGCCGCCCGCATGGTCTCAGTCGAGGCTGTCGAGCAATTGAAGGCCCTGCGGGCGTAATCTGCAGCGTGTCGGGGCTGGCGCCGAAATCAAAGGTCGGCGCCTCAAACCACCAGATGACCGAATTCGTCGGCCAGCGCGTCGTAGACTGGCCGTTTGAACGGCACGATCAGGTCCGGCAGCTCTGCCATGCGCGCCCAGCGCCAAGCATCGAACTCCGCCTTGTGCCCACCGCGCGCGCTGATGTCGATCTCGCTATCATTGCCCGTGAAGCGCATGGCGAACCATTTCTGCTTTTGTCCGCGGTAGCGCCCCTTGAGAGCCACGCCCATCAGATGCTCGGGCAGCTCATAGGTCAGCCAATCGGCGGCTTCGGCCACGATCTCGACCGAGGTCACCCCGGTCTCCTCCTCGAGCTCGCGCAACGCGGCCTGCCCGGGATCCTCGCCGAGCGAGATGCCGCCCTGCGGCATCTGCCAAATGGACGCGGACTTGTCGCCGACCCACTTGGGCAGCCGCCGGCCGATCCAGACCAGGCCGCGAGCATTGATCAGCATGATGCCGGCGCAAGGGCGCAACGGCAGCTGGCGGCGGGTTGTAGTGGCGGCAGGCTGCATGGTTTTCATCATCAATCGAGTGTCGCTGATTCACCCGAGCATTGACCAGCTTTTCTCGCCGAACGACGGTACGCCACGAATCTTGCGTGGTTATGATGCCGCATCATCGATGTGAAATCATGGTTAGCGACGTCTCACACGGAGAGCACGTCGCCCTCAGTCGTGGAGCGGCCGGGCTAGGTGCACGAACGCCTCAACGACTTGCGCGTAGACCTCGCGCTTGAAGGGCACGATCAGCCCGGCCAGTTCGCCGATCGGCACCCACTTCCACGCATCGAACTCGGCCTCAGCACCCGCAGGCGGAACGATATCGATCTCGCTGTCATCACCCAGGAAGCGGAACGCGAACCACACTTGGCGTTGGCCGCGGTAGCGCCCGCCCCAGGCCTTGCCGACCAGCTCCGGCGGCAGGTCGTAGCTGTACCACTGCGGCGACTGAGCAATGATCTGCACCGAGTGCATGCCGGTCTCTTCGCGCAGCTCGCGCAGGGCCGCCTGGGCCGGATCCTCGCCCTCATCGATGCCACCCTGTGGCATCTGCCACCAGTTGCCCTGTCCTTCGTTGTGATGCTGGGCCTCCGCCCGCCGCCCCACCCACACATCGCCGGCGCGATTGATCGCCATGGCGCCGACGCAAGACCGATACGGCAACAGGTTGTTTGGCTCTATTTCACGCACGGAGCACAAACTCCTCGGGCCCTGAAAGAGGTTGGGCGCCCTGCGGCGCCCAACCTCATCTCAAATCGGCTTCACATCGCCGGCCGCTATTGCTTCTGCGTCTCGCCGGCCGGCTGCCCCTGCTGCTCGCTCGCCTGCGGCTGCGGTGCCGGCGGTTCCGTTACCTCACCGCGCAGCAGCTTCAGCGCGAACTGCAGTTGCGTGTCCTTTTCGGGCTCCTTGGGCACGTAGGCCGACGAGCCCAACTCTTCCTTCTTGTCCTTGCCGATGTCGCCTTTGAGGTGCCCGCGCAGGCTGGCCTCGCCGCGCGGCCTCTCGGCGGCCGACTTGGGCTTGAGCTCAGGCGGCAGCTCCTGCTCGATGGCGATATCGGGATCGATCCCCTTGGCCTGGATCGAGCGCCCCGACGGCGTGTAGTAGCGCGCCGTTGTCAGTCTGATGGCGCCGTTCTGGCCCAGCGGGATGATGGTCTGCACCGAGCCCTTGCCGAACGAGCGGCTGCCGATCACGGTTGCACGCTTGTGGTCCTGCAGCGCCCCGGCCACGATCTCCGATGCCGACGCCGATCCGCCATTGATGAGCACCAGGATCTTCTTGCCTTCGGTGATGTCACCCGGCCGCGCGTTGGAGCGTTGCGTCTCCTCGAGGTTGCGGCCCTTCGTCAGCACGATGGCGCCTTTCTCGAGGAAATCGTCGGACACCGCGATCGCCTGATCGAGCAATCCGCCGGGATTGTTTCTCAGGTCTATGACGTATCCTTTGAGGTTCTTGCCGATCGACTTCTTCAAGCCATCGATCGCCCTGACCAGATTGGAATGCGTTTGCTCGTTGAAGGTGGAGACCTTGACGTAGATGATATCGCCTTCCGCACGTGCCTTGATGGCGTTGATGCGGATCACGTCGCGCACGATCTTCACGTCGAACGGATCGTCCTTGCCCTTGCGCACGATCGTCAGCGTGATCGGCGTGTTGACTGGCCCGCGCATCTTCTCGACTGCCTGCTCGAGCGTCAGGCCGACGATCTGGTCGCCGTCGAGATGCGTGATGAGGTCGTTGGCCTGCAAGCCGGCCTTGGCCGCGGGCGTATCGTCGATGGGCGACACCACCTTGACGATACCGGTTTCCATCGTGACCTCGATGCCGAGGCCGCCGAACTCGCCGCGGGTCTGCACCTGCATGTCACGGAAATGCTTGGGGTTGAGGTAGGCGGAGTGCGGATCGAGCGCGGCCAGCATGCCGTTGATCGCACTGTCGATCAGCATCGAGTTCGTCCGGCTTCTCCACATAGTCGGAGCGCACGCGCTCCAGCACGTCGCCGAACAGGTCGAGCTGCTTGTAAATCTCGGCGTTGCCGGAGGTGGCCGAGTAGGTCCGTGTGACATTCAAGACTGTAGTCAAACCCGCCAGCGCCGCCAGCATGACGAACGTCCAGAAGGCATAGTCGTGTTTGCGCTTCATCCTTGCACCTTTTGCGATCCCGCCGCCCACCATGGTTCTGGATCAATCGGCTTGCTGTCTTTTCGGAACTCGATATAGAGCACCGGAGCGTTACCCTGTGTATTGGACTTTTGGGCTTTGGGTGCCGCACTCATTTGTCCCACCGGCTCCCCGGTCAGGACGAACTGGCCGAGCTGTACATCGATCTGCGATAATCCCGCCAATAGAATATGATAGCCATCGCCCGCATTTATGATCAAGAGCTGTCCGAAGGTTCTGAACTCACCTGCGAACACAATCCAGCCATCACACGGAGAAGTGACCTGGGCGCCGTGACGGGTTTCCAGCACCAAGCCCTTTGATTGCCCCCCATATTGGGTCTTGTCTCCAAAAGTCAAAACGCGCCGCCCTTGCGCGGGTAGCAGCACCAGCCCTTTGGCGCGATTGAACGGGACCGCCGGCTTGATGCGGCCGGGATTGAGGCTGGCGATCTTGGTTCCTTGCGGGGCAAGCTCGATCGCTGCGGGCACGCCCCCCGCTTTCTTGCCGGTGAGGGTATTGGGATCGGCCAGCAGCGAGGCCGATGGCACGACCAGGTTCGCCTCCGGCAGGGCCGCCACTTCGAGCCGTGCGGACTCGGCCGTTCCGGCGCCGGCATCGGCCGCCGGGTGCGTGTCCTGCCCTGTGTGCGCGGCCACCGCCTTGTCGAGCCGCGTGATCAGCTCGTTGAGATCGGTGACGTTGCGGGCAATCTCCACGGCCTCGCGGCGCACGCGATCCAGCTCGACTTGGCGCTCGGCCAGCGACTGGCGCTTGCTCTCCATCAATTGCGCGAGGCGGGTACGCGAGTCGTTCAGACGTGTCGTCTCTGCTTTGAGCTTGTCGCCCTCAGTGCGGATATCGGCCATGACTCGCGCCAGATCGTTGAGGCGCCCTGCCAGGGCCATGGCCTGATCGCGCAGCTCGGGAAAGGCCGTCGCGAGCATCATGGCGCTGCGCACCATCATCAGCGCATCCTCGCGCCGCGTGATCATGACCGGCGGCGGATTGCGCCCCATGCGCTGCATGGCCGCGAGCAGGCGGGCTATGGAATCGTGCCGCTGCGCCAGCGACCCGCGCAGCATGGTCTCCTGTGCCTCGAGGTCGCCGAGCCGCGACTCGATGTGGGTCATCTGCGCCTCGCCCTTCTGAATGAGGCGCGCAGTCTCGACCAGACTTGCGTTCAGCCGCTCCCGCTCGGTTTTGAGCTGGCCCAGGTCCGATGTGATGCCCTGCTCGCGCTGCTTACGCTCGTCGAGCTCCTGGCGGCTCCTCTCGAGCTTGCGTTGTGCTTCGTCCTTGCTCTGGGCGGAAAGCGGCAGAGGCAACGCCAGACCGAGAGCGATCAGTCCGAGCAACGCTGGCGCGGCGAGCCTCCAAGGAGTTGGCGTCCCGGACCTGGTCCGCATTGCAGGTGTAGCCTCTATCGGTCGAGCGGTCCCGGTTGGCGCCGGAGAAACCGCCGTTCCCCCAAGTCTTGTGCGGAAGATTACGGCAATTGTAGTGCGGTGCAATGCGTGAGGCGGGCTGCCGCCCGCTTCCCGGCCTGCGGACAGACCAACCAATTGCTGGCAGTTGGGTTGAGAAATTGTTAACAGGCTCAGCGAGAGCTGCGGGAGGCCGCTAGTGTGGTTCAGGTTCCGAAGTTCGCCCTGTTCTCGCGGCTTGGCTGGTTGGCGAACTTCGGAACCTGAACCACACTAGATCATAGGCTTTGCTAGTGTCCTTTCGATCGCGAAGTTCGCTGAGAGGTCGCGACGGATGCTGACGAACTTCGCGATCGGGACACTAGGACCTTGGAGCTGCCATGACAGGCGCCCTTTTCCCCTTGACCACGCTGGCGGTCGCCGCCGTGTTCGCCGTGCTCCTCCTCGGCCTCTGGAATATGTCGCGCGGGACCAGCCCGAACACCAGCCAGAAGCTCATGCGCTGGCGCGTCGGCCTGCAGTTTCTGGCCATCGTTATTCTTATGCTCGCCCTACTGCTGGCGCGTTAATGGCGGACGCTGGAGTGCGATCGGCTCACATGGAAGCAATATTGCTTCCATGTAGGGCGTGAAATCGCACGACAGAAAGCGCCGTAGGCTTGACCGAAGTACGCGCTGGTCTACGCTTGTGGGCCTAGTGTCCCGATCGCGAAGTTCGTCGGATCTCGCAGCAACCGCTGAACAAACTTCGCGATCGAAAGGACACTAGCAAGCTTATGATGCTAGTGTGATGATCGAGAAATTCGCTAGGAGACCTGCCGCAAGCTCGAGCGAATTTCTCGATCATCACACTAGTCCATGTTCGCGGCTCGGCGCGAACGGCATAACAAGCGGCGTGTGGGCGCATGGTTGTCCTGAACAAGATCTACACGCGCCGCGGCGACGACGGCACCACCGCGCTCGGCACCAACGAGCGCGTGCCCAAATACGCCCTGCGCGTGGCAGCCTACGGCACGGTCGACGAAACCAATGCAGCCATCGGCATGGCACGCATCCATCTGGGCGGCGCTCACCCTGCCGTTGATGCCAAGCTGGCCCGTATCCAGAACGACCTGTTCGATCTCGGCTCCGACTTGTGCGTGCCTGATCGCGGCGCCAAGCCCGACTACCAACCGCCCGTCACCGATGTGCAGGTGAAGCGGCTCGAGGACGAGATCGACGAGCTCAACGCCGCGCTGCAACCGTTGCGCTCCTTCGTGCTGCCGGGCGGGACACCTGGCGCCGCCGCGCTCCACGTCGCACGTACCGTTTGCCGGCGCGCCGAGCGGCTTATCGTAGAACTCGCCGCCGACACGGGCGAACCGGTGAATCCGGCGGCCATCAAGTACATCAACCGTCTTTCGGACTTCCTTTTTGTCGCCAGTCGCACCGTCAACGACCAGGGCCGGAGTGACGTGCTATGGGTGCCCGGTCAGAATCGCTAGAGGTTCGAGCCGCACTTGGAACTGAAGCTCTAGAGCAGGATCGTTTCAGATGGAATCGCATTCGCGATCCATCTGGAGCGTGAATCCTGCTCTACTTTTGAAGTTTAGAGTGCGATTCACGGCTCACATGGAAGCGGCAGTGCTTCCATGTGAACCGATCGCGCTCTAGCCTCGCCCGCTCCGTCTCGGCTGCAAGGATGCAAAGCCCGTGTTCGTTCCCATCCACGACGACAATCCATTGCGATCGATCAGCTTCCCGATTGTTACCGTTGCCCTCATCGTCTTCAACGTCGTGGTGTATCTCCTCGAGCTGACCCCGCAGGGACAGGTCGCGGCAGCCAGCTTTGCCATCGTGCCGTCAGAGCTGTTTCACGTCGGCATCTTCGGGGGCCCCGCCAACGGCATGCGCGACACGCTGCCTGTTCCGGAAAGCTATACGCTCATCACCTACATGTTTCTGCACGGCGATCCCTTTCACCTTGCCGGCAATATGCTCTTCCTTTGGGTGTTCGGGGACAACATCGAGGATGCCATGGGGCATCTCAAATTTCTGGTCTTCTATCTGCTGTGCGGCATCTGCGGCGGGCTCACCCATGCGGCCCTGATGCACGCCTGGAACCCGGGTGCCGCGCATGTGCCCCTTATTGGCGCGAGCGGCGCCGTGGCCGGCGTCATCGCCGCCTACTTGATGCTGCATCCGCACGTACGAGTCTGGGTCCTGGCCTTCCGCATCATTCCTTTGCGCATTACCGCCATGTTTGCGCTCGGAGTTTGGGTGCTGAGCCAGTTCATCATGGTCCTCATCCCCAATGTCGGCCCAGTGGCTTGGTGGGCGCACGTCGGCGGCATCGTCGCCGGCGCCTTGCTCATACCCTTGATGCGGCGGCCAGGGGTGCCCTTGTTCGATCGCAGGCCTCAGTCCGTGGCCTGAGCGGATAAACGCTCATATTGTGACCAATTGACACAAATTCGCGGGACGCCTACGGTCCACTTCGCACTTGCGAAAAACCTGCCGCTGCCTGATGCCGGGGCAAATTGCCTCAATGTGCGGCGGAGGATCGCACCGCACAATGCCATGGGACGCGAATGCCGTCGCCGCCCGGCGATGGCCGAAAGTTACAAAAAACTGATCACGCTCGGGAGCTGCTGCGCAATGAAGGTCCTCGTGCCCGTCAAGCGGGTGGTCGACTACAACGTCAAGATTCGCGTCAAGGGTGATGGATCGGGGGTCGAGCTCACCAACGTCAAGATGTCAATGAACCCCTTCGACGAGATCGGCGTCGAGGAGGCCATCCGCCTTAAGGAGAAGGGCTCCATCACCGAGATCGTGGCCGTGTCGATCGGCTCGCCCAAGGCGCAGGAGACCATCCGCACCGCCCTTGCCATGGGCGCCGATCGCGGCATTCTCGTCGACACCGGCGAGGAGACTGTCGAGCCGCTGGCCGTCGCCAAGCTGCTCAAGAGCATCATCGAGGCCGAGAAGCCCGGCTTTGTCATTCTCGGCAAACAGGCGATCGACGACGACTGCAATCAGACCGGCCAGATGCTGGCCGCACTGCTCGGCTGGTCGCAGGGCACATTCGCCTCCAAGATCGTTATCGACGGCGACAGCGCACTCGTCACGCGCGAGGTCGACGGCGGGCTCGAGACCATCAAAGTGAAGTTGCCGGCCATCATCACCACCGATCTCCGTCTCAACGAGCCGCGTTACGCCTCGCTCCCCAACATTATGAAAGCCAAGAAGAAGCCGCTCGATGTCAAGAAGCCCGCCGATCTCGGCGTCGATGTCGGCCCGCGCCTCAAAGTCATCAAGACCACCGAGCCCCCCGGGCGAAAAGCCGGCGTCAAGGTCGCCAATGCTGCCGAGCTGGTGGCCAAGCTCAAGAATGAGGTGGGGGTTATCTGATGGCGGTTCTGCTACTCGCTTATCACAACAACACCGCCCTTGGTGACGCCACCATCAAGACCATGAGCGCCGCCAAGGCGCTCGGCGGAGAGGTGCATGTCCTTGTAGCCGGATCGCAGTGCGGCACTGTCGCGGAGGCCGCAGCCAAGCTCGACGGTGCCGCCAAGGTGCTGCTCGCCGATGCGCCTCAGTTTGCCAACGGCCTCGCCGAGGAAATGTCAGGGCTGATCGTGCCACTGATGGCGAGCTACGATGCCCTCGTCGCTCCGGCCACGGCATCCGGCAAGAACATCCTGCCGCGCGTCGCCGCCCTGCTCGACGTGATGCAGATCTCCGACATCACCAAGGTCGTCTCACCCGACACCTTCGAGCGGCCGATATACGCCGGCAACGCCATCCAGACCGTGCAGTCCAGCGAAGCCAAGAAGGTCATCACGGTGCGCGCCACGTCCTTCCCGGCTGCCGGGCTGAGCGGCTCGGCGCCGATCGAGAAGATTTCTCTCCCGGCCGCTGCCGGCCTCTCCACCTTCGAAAAGGCTGAGCTGTCGAAGTCCGATCGGCCGGAGCTCACCTCCGCCAAGATCGTCATCTCGGGCGGCCGCGGCATGCAGTCGGGCGAGAACTTCAAGAAATACATCGAGCCGGTGGCCGACACACTGGGCGCGGCCATGGGCGCCAGCCGCGCCGCCGTCGACGCCGGCTTCGTGCCCAACGACTTCCAGGTCGGCCAGACCGGCAAGGTCGTGGCGCCCGAGCTCTACATCGCCGTCGGCATTTCCGGCGCCATTCAGCATCTCGCCGGCATGAAGGACTCCAAGGTCATCGTTGCCATCAACAAGGACGCCGAGGCACCCATCTTCCAGGTCGCCGACTTCGGCCTCGTCGGCGATCTCTTCCAGGTGCTGCCCGAGCTCGAGGCCGAGCTCAAGAAAGCACGTCAATAGTCACTCTCGTAGAGGAGCAGCCGTCATGGATGTGGCGGTGAGGTCAAAGAAATCCAATCCGTCGGGATCCCCGACGCGCGTCCGCAAGGTCGGCATCGTCGGCGCGGGCCAGATGGGCAACGGCATCGCCCACGTGGTTGCCCTCGCCGGCTATGACGTCAGTCTCAACGACCTCAAGAAGGAGGCGGTGGAGAAGGCATTGGGCGTCATGCAGAAGAACATGACGCGTCAGGTCACGCGCGGCCTCATCAAGGAGGCCGACATGCAGGCAGCCTTGAAGCGCATCAGCTATGCGCCCTCGTTCGAGGACCTGCACGACTGCGACCTCGTCATCGAGGCGGCGACCGAGGAGGAAGCCGTCAAGCGCAAGATCTTCATCGACCTCTGCACGAAGCTCAAGAAAGGCGCCATGCTGGCGTCGAACACATCCTCGATCTCCATCACCCGGCTCGCCTCCACCACGGACCGGCCCGAGCGCTTCATCGGCATGCACTTCATGAACCCGGTGCCGCTGATGCAGCTCGTCGAGCTGATCCGCGGCATCGCCACCGAGGATGATACGTTCGGCAGCGCCCGCGAGTTCGTGGAGAGCCTCGGCAAGACCATCGCGGTCTCTGAGGATTTTCCAGCCTTCATCGTCAACCGCATTCTGCTGCCGATGATCAACGAGGCCGTCTACACGCTGTATGAAGGCGTCGGCACCGTGGAGGCTATCGACAAGGCCATGAAGCTCGGCGCCAACCATCCCATGGGGCCGCTTGAGCTTGCCGACTTCATCGGTCTCGACACCTGCCTGTCGGTCATGCAGGTGCTCTACGAGGGCTTGGCCGACTCCAAGTATCGCCC
This sequence comes from uncultured Alphaproteobacteria bacterium, assembly GCA_963806735.1. GTDB lineage: Bacteria > Pseudomonadota > Alphaproteobacteria > Rhizobiales > Hyphomicrobiaceae > CADEFX01. The sequence continues at coordinate 68,326 of CAWEBE010000057.1, forward strand.
GTGCCCGCTGCTGGTGAAGTACGTCGAGGCGGGCTGGCTCGGCAAGAAGACGCAGCGCGGCTTCTACGACTACCGCGGCGAGAAGCCGGTCCCGACCCGCTGATCGCCTCGCCGTCCAGAGTAGGACCACTCTCCTTCTGCGTTCCCGGAAGCTGCGCGTCGTGCCGAAGGCACGCAGGCATGAGGCCGCGCGGTTATCCGGGATCTTTCGCGATCCCGTATTTTTCTGGCTCACCGCACGAGCCATCAGCGCGAATGGCCCGGCTCGGCTCGCTGTTGCGGCCGGGGATGCAAGAGGAGAGGCAAGCGCTCGTTCCTTCCCCAACGGAAGGCGCTCGAGCCCTAGCCCGCCACCTCCCTGGTCACGAAGGCCTCCAGCTTGTCCATCGTGCCCGTCCAACCGCGCTCATGTCCGTCGCGCGCCTTCTGGTCGAAGAACTGCTCGTGATGCAGCGTGAGCAGGGTGCCCTCCACATCGGCCTTCAACGACACCGTGACCAGCGACTCCCGCTCTGGCGTCGAATGCCAAGCCCAGCTGAATACGAGCTTCTCGTCCGGAACCACCTCCTGGTAGACGCCGCCGACCTCGTGGTATTCGCCGTCCTCGGTGCGAAAGCTCACACGGAATTTGCCGCCGACCCGCACGTCCAGCTCCGCACGAACGGATCCGGCTATGGTCTCGCCGGGACCGAACCAGTGCACGAGTTTCGCCGGGTCCGTCCACGCGCTGAAAACCAAGCGTGGCGGCGCCTTGAGCTTGCGCTTGATGGTGAGGCTGGGCTTTTGCGCTGAGGCCATCGCTCGCTCTCCATGAAACTCGGCCGAGTCCATCAAGGCACTCGGTCTGCACGCCCGGAGTGGGCGCAGCCATGCCACGCCGATTTTGATCGCGCAACAGCCCCATCAATCGCTCGGCGTCGATCCCGCGCAGGAGCGAGCGGAGCGGCCCGGGAATCCGAGTGTCATCCTCGGACTGGGTCCGAGGGCCCATCGTGCCGCAGGTGGTGCGCGTTGGTGAATCCCGAAGATCGCGGACGGCGAAACGCATATACTGAGGCAAGAGGGATCACACGATCAGGGAAGAGGAAGCACCATGGATCTCGGCATCAAGGACCTGCGCGTACTGATCACCGCCGGTGCCGGCGGCATCGGTCTTAAAGTCGCCGAGGCCTTCGGGCGCGAGGGCGCCAGGATCCATGTCTGCGATGTCGACAAGGAGGCACTCTCCGCGCTGAAGAAATCGCACCCCAAAATCACCTCGAGTTTTTGCGACGTCTCCGATCGCGCCCAGGTCGCGGCTCTTTTCAAGGATGCGCTGGCGGCCCTCGGCGGCCTCGATTGCCTCATCAACAATGCCGGCATCGCCGGTCCCACCGGCCCTGTGCACGAGATCAATCCGGAGGATTGGGACCGCTGCCTGGAGGTCTGCATCACCGGTCAGTTCAACTGCACCAGGCTCGCGGTCGAGCACCTGAAGCAATCCAAGAATCCATCCATCATCAATCTCTCGTCCGCGGCCGGAAAATTCGGCTTCCCCAACCGCAGCCCCTACGCCGCCGCCAAGTGGGGCGTGATCGGCTTCACCAAGACACTGGCCATGGAGCTTGGCCAGCACGGCATCCGCGCCAACGCCATCCTGCCCGGCACGGTCGAGGGCGACCGCATCCGCCGCGTGTTCGAGGCCAAGGCTCAGATCGCCGGCAAGGCGATGCTGGAGATCAGATCCGCCGCCATGGCCAATGCCTCGATCAAGGAGATGATTCAGCCTGATCAGCTTGCCGACATGATGCTGCTGCTGGCCTCGCCGCGCGGCCGCACCATCTCGGGCCAGGCGCTAAGCATCGATTCCGACCTTCAGGCGCTTGTGTAACCTCTACAGGTTCACACCTTCGTGACATGAGATCGGCCTGTTCCCCACGGAACAGCCGCAGCCTCCCCCTGCGCCGATAACCCGCGCATTCGCGGCGGCCACCGTCGCCACACACGTGGGAAACATCGACAAGTGGAGAGGACAATGAGCACCACCAACGCCATCGCGGTACGCAGCAGCTACGCGCAGCGCATGCTGGCAACGGCTCACGGCCTGCTCGAGGCGAGCCTTATTGCCTGGCGGACACGGCGCGAGCACCGGAACGCCATCGCACAACTTCGCACCATGTCGGATGCCGAGCTGAGAGATGTCGGCATCACGCGCGAAAGCATCGAGCCCGCCGTCATGTACGGCCGCCACTACGACATTCGGCGGCCAATCGACGTCATCTGAAGCGCGTCGAGCTAGGGGAAACCCAATGACAGGCATCACGTCCGGACCTATGCGGCAACCGGACCGCGGACTGGTGATTGCGTTGCATTGCTCGGGTGCCGGTGCGGCTCAGTGGCGACAGCTCGGTGCGGCGCTTGCATCGGGCTTCACGCTGCGTGCGCCGGAGCACTACGGCACAGCCAGTACCGGGCCGTAGACCGGCGAGCATGCGTTCAATCTCGCCGATGAGGCAGCCCGCACGATTGCGCTGATCGACGGTAGCAAAGAGGGAGCCATCCATTTGGTCGGACACTCCTATGGCGGCGGCGTAGCGCTTCGCGTCGCTATGGAGCGCCCCGATCGTATCGCCAGCCTATCTCTTTACGAACCGTCGGCTTTTCATCTGCTCGCCAACTTGGGGGCCGATGGCGAGGCCGCTCGCGCCGAGATCGTCGGCATCGCGCGCGCCTGTGCAGAGGGCGTCGTCACGGGCGACTTGCGCAGAGCCGCAGCGCATTTCGTAAACTATTGGAATGGGCCCAGTGCCTGGAACGAGTTGAAAGACGACGTCCGGGTCGGCCTCATACGCTGGCTCCCCAAGGCGGTTCTCGATTTCCGCGCATTGCTTTCGGAATCCACCCCGCTCTATGCATATCGGAGTTTCAGTTTTCCCGTACTCGTTATGCGCGGAGAGCACGCACCGAACCCGACCCGGCTCATCGCCGACGCACTATGGTCCATTCTCACGCGTGTTCGTGCGGTGACCTTCGCCGGAGCTGGTCATATGGGCCCGCTGACGCACGCGTCTGCAGTCAATGCCGCAATCATTGACCACATCGTCTCGGCTACGGCGCGCTGCAAACAAGCGGCCTGATCCGACCGCGGCGGCCCTTACATCGTTGCGCCGATCTGCCAGGGCACGTACTCGGCATCGCCGTAGCCGAGCAGCTCCGACTTGGAACGCTCGCCCGAGGCCACGCGCAGCACCGTCTCGAAGATCTCCTGCCCCTTGGCCTCGATCGTCACGCCGTCGAGAACATCACCGCAGTTGATATCCATGTCGTCGAGCATGCGCCGGTACACATCCGAGTTGGTGGCGAGCTTGATCGACGGGGTCGGCTTGCAGCCATAGGCCGAGCCGCGCCCCGTCGTGAAGCACAGCACATTGCAGCCGCCTGCCACCTGCCCCGTGGCGCCGACCGGATCGAAGCCGGGCGTGTCCATGTAGACGAAGCCCTTGGCCGTGATCGGCTCGGCGTAGTGATACACTGCATTGAGCGTGGTCGAACCGCCTTTGGCCGCCGCGCCTAGAGACTTCTCGAGAATGGTGGTCAGCCCGCCTGCCTTGTTCCCGGGCGACGGGTTGTTGTCCATGCTCATCTTGTTGCGCGCGGTGTAGTCTTCCCACCATTTGATGATGCCGACCAGCTTCTCGCCCACCTCGCGCGTCACCGCCCGCCGCGTCAGCAAATGCTCGGCTCCGTAAATCTCCGGCGTCTCCGCTAGCACTGCCGTGCCGCCGTGCTTGACGAGGATGTCCGCCGCCACGCCAAGCGCCACGTTGGCCGTGATGCCCGAGTAGCCGTCCGAGCCGCCGCACTGCAGCGCCAGCATCAGCTCGGACGCAGAGACCGTCTCGCGCTGCGCCTTGGCTGCGATCGGCAACATGGTGCGGACTGCGTCCACGCCGGCCGCAATCGTCTTTTTGGTGCCGCCCGTGTCCTGGATAGTCATCGTGCGGAACGTGTCGCTCTCGACCAGCCCATAGGCATCCTTCATGCGTGCGATCTGAAACCCCTCGCAGCCGAGGCCGACCACCAGCACACCGGCCATGTTCGGATTGACCGCATAGCCCCAGGTCGTGCGCTTCAGCACCTCGAAGGACTCCCCGTCCACGTCGATACCGCAGCCGGTCGAATGCACCAGCGGGATGATACCGTCCACGCTCGGATAGTCTTTCAGCAGCCCCGAGCGCGTCACCTCCTCGGCAATGAATCGCGCCACGGTGGCCGAGCAGTTCACGCTCGTCACCACGCCGATGTAGTTGCGCGTTCCGGCCTTGCCGTTGGCGCGCCGAAAGCCTTGGAAGGTTGCCTGCTGCTCGACCGGCAGAAGGTTCTCGCGCTTAGCGTCCTGCGCAAAGGCGTAGTCACGCTCGAATGTCGCAAAGCCGCAGTTCTGCGTGTGCACATGTGTGCCGGGCGCGATGTCCTCGGTGGCAAAGCCGATGATCTGCCCGAACTTGAGCACCGGCTCACCCTTGGCAACCGGCCGGATCGCCATCTTGTGTCCGCGCGGAATGCGCCCCGTCGCCGCTACGTCTTGCGCCTTGATGCCCGGCGACACCGGGTCCACCGCCACGATCACATTGTCCTTGGGGTTCAGCTTCAGGGTACGCGGCTGGGCTTGGGCCTGGCTTGGCGACATGGGAGTTCACCGGTATCGTTGCTGACGACGAGCGACCACACGGGCTCGCACCAGAACCATACCGAATGCTTGAGGCCCCTGCTACGGGTCAGCATCGGCCAAGGAGGACAAGCACATGGATTTCGGACTACGCGGCAAACGCGTCCTGATCACGGGCGGATCGAAGGGTATCGGCGCCTCGCTCGGCGAGGCCTTCGCCGCCGAAGGCGCCAACATTGTCCTCGTGTCCCGTTCAGCCGATGTCCTGAAGAAAACCGGCGACGACATCCGTTCGCGCCACCAGGTTTCGGTCGAGACACATGCGGCCGATCTCTCCAAAGGCCCCGCGCGCGCCGACACCATGACCCGCTTCGCCAACATCGACGTGCTCGTCAACAATGCCGGCGCCATTCCCGGCGGCAGCCTGCCGGAGTTCACCATGGAGCGCTGGCAGGACGCCTGGGACCTCAAGGTCATGGGCTACGTGCACATGACGCAGCTCGCCTTCAACGCCATGCAGCCGCGCAAGGCCGGCATCATCGTCAACATTATCGGCATGGCCGGCCCGGCGCCGAGCTGGGATTACATCTGCGGCTCGACCGGCAATGCAGCCTTGAACGCCTTCACCAAGGCCATGGGCTCCAAGTCGGTCGACTGGGGCATCCGCGTCTTCGGCATCAATCCAGCGGCCACGCGCACCGAGCGCATCATGACCATCTCGCGCCAGCGAGCGAAGACCAAATTCGGCGACGAATCCCGCTGGGAGGAAACACTGACCAACTTGCCCTTTGGCAGATTGAAAGAGCCCGAGGAGGTCGCAGCACTCGCCGTCATGCTGTGCGCGCCGCAGGTCGAGTATTTGTCGGGAACCATGATCGACATGGACGGCGGCGGCCAGTTCCGCAGATAGTTTTTCACTGTTGGTAGAACAACCCCAACCACGCGCGAGAACGAGGTTCCACGCTCACAACGGTGTGGAACCTAAGTCCCTCGTGCGCGGTTACCCCTGCATCAGCCGCCTCGACTACAGCGGCGCAATCAAAATGGGGTGTCATACCATGTTGAAATTGCTCTCAGGCGCGTCGATCGCCGCGCTCATCGCCATCTCGCCGGCCATCGCGCAGACGACGACGCCTGACACAACGCCTCCTGCCGCCACGCAGGATAAGTCGCCGTCTATGATCCAGGACAAGTCGCCGTCAACAACGACGCCGAGCGTGCAGAGCGGTTCGCAGCCGGCCACTCAGCAGCCAGCGACCGCCGTCACACTGACCGCGGACCAGGCCAAGGAATGGGTCGACAAGCCCGTCTTCAGCAATGATGGCAAGGAGATCGGCGAGGTGTACGAGTTCAAGCGCACCGCCGACAACAAGGTCACCGAGTTGCATGCCGACATTGGCGGCTTCCTCGGCATGGGCGAGACGCGCGTGAAGCTGGCGCCGTCCGAGTTCAAGCTGCAGGGCGATCGCGTGGTCCTCAATATCTCCGAGGAGCAGGCCAAGGCCCTGCCGAAGATCGAGAAGTAGCTTCGGCTAAGACTTGTCTGATGCAGACGGGATGCGGAGTTTGCTCCGCGTCCCGTTCTACTTGCGCTTCAGCTTCGCAGCAGTCGTCCCACGGCATCCACGAACACTTGCGCGCCCAGCGCGATGTCCGCATCCGACGTGTTCTCGCTCCAATGGTGGCTGATGCCGCCGATCGACGGCACGAACATCATGGCCGACGGCATGTGGTTGGCGAACACTTGTGCATCGTGACCGGCACCGCTCGGCATGCGCGTGTGCTTGCCGGGTGCATGTGCCTCCGCGGCCGCTTCCATCGCGGCCTGGAACGGCGGCGCCATCACCGCCGGGATGCTCTTGCGGATGAGCTCGACCTTGACCCGGCACGGCCCCTTGGCATCTGACGCCGCCACCATGTCGCGTAACGCCTGCTCGAGCCGATCGAGCACCGCCGTATCCGCGTCGCGGATCTGGAACAGCATCTCCGCCCCGCCGGGGATGATGCTGTGCGCGCCGGGATCTAGGGTGATGCGGCCCGTAGTCCACACCGTCCGCTCGCCCGCAATCCCAGGAAAGCCCTTATCGATCTCGACCGCGAGATGCGCCAGCGCCAGCCCCGCATCCTTGCGGATCGCCATGCGCGTCGTACCGGCATGGTTCTGCACGCCCTCGAACACGATACGGAACTGACGAATGCCGACAATGCTCGTGACCACGCCGATTTTGAGCTTGTTGGCCTCCAGCCAGTCGCCCTGCTCGATGTGGGCTTCCAGATAGCCGGCATACGCCTTCGGATCGACCACCACACGCGGCCGGCCCGCGAGGCCCGCCTCCTTCAACGCATCGCGCAGGGTAACGCCGGTCGTGCGGTCCACGCCGTTGTCGACGTCGCTCTCCGCCAGCTCACCGCACGCCGAACGGCTGCCCAGAAAGAAGCCGAAGTGCCCCTCCTCGTCGCACCAGGCGCCGACATCGACGCCGTGATCCGCAAATCCCGGATCGGCCTTGATCGCCCGAGCCGCCTCCAGCGCATAGACGACGCCCAGCGGCCCATCCAGCCATCCCGCATAGTTCTGGCTTTCCAGATGCGACCCCGCAAGGATCTTGCGCCCCTTCGCACGCGAGAACCCAAACACGTTCCCAATGCCGTCGATGACGGTCTCGTGCCCGAGCGCATCGAGCTCAGCCTTCAGCCATTGCAGCGACTGCTCGTGCTGGGGCGACAATGACGGCCGGTGCACGCCGGTCTTGTATTTCCCCAGCTCCGCCAGTTGCCGCAGGTTCTGAACAACTCGATCTCCGTTCGCCGTTGGCATGATGCTGTTCAGCTCTTCGACTTCATCGTCGCAAAATCGGCCGAGTACTCGGACGAGCAGAACGTGCCGCCCTGGTAGAAGTCGCCCACCTCATCCTTCAGTAGCTTCGCCTGGGCGGCAAACGCCGCCGCCTCGTAATCCTTCGACCGGCCTTCGGGCTTGTAGCCCAGCTCCGCCGCATGGCTGTTGTCGTACCAGGAGCGCACGTTGTCGGACACGCCGTACATCACCTCGTACACCAGTCCCGGCCGCTCCAGACCGATGCGGATCAGCTTCACCAGGTCCTCCGGCTTCAGCCAGATCGAGAGCCGGCGCACGTCGATCGGCTCGTCGTTGACGTTGCCGATGCGCAGGCTGGTGACCCCGATCCCATGCTTGTAGGCATAAAGCGCGCCGAGCCCTTCACCGAACACCTTGCTCAGGCCGTAGCGGCTGTCTGGGCGCGGGATGACCTCGGTCGGAATGGTGGTCGTGCGCGGATAGAAGCCCACGGCATGGTTCGACGACGCGAAGATGATGCGCTTGACGCCCGCCTTGCGCGCCGCCTCGAACAGATTGTAGCAGCCGATGATATTGGCGTTGAGGATCGTCTCCCACGGCCCCTCGACCGAAAAGCCGCCCAGATGCACGATCCCCTCTATGCCCTCGCAAGCCTTCTCGATATCGGTCGGCTTGGTGAGATCGGCCTTGATGAACTTCTCATCGGATTTGAGATCGGCCGGCTGCTTCAGGTCCGAGATGACCAGGCCGGAATAAACCGGCTTCAGCAGGCGCCGCAGATAGGTGCCGATTCCGCCGGCCGCGCCGGTGACGAGTACGCGCTGCATGTTTCTCTCCGTGGCCAATCACATGTCCCTTGTGGTCATGTTACGGGAGACCACCGCCCGGCACCATGCTTGCGCGCGGTGGGTCGCACCTACGTATCCCTCTCCCCATTTCTTCAATGGGGAGAGGGAGGAGCCACCCACCTGGACTTGGCCGGAGATTGGGACATATGGTCCATGTCAAAACCTAAGCCTGCGTGGGAGAGAACGACATGCCGAGCAAAGCCAATCTCCGCGATACGATCCGGCCCGGCAAAATGCTGGTCGCACCGGGCGCCTATGACTGCATCACTGCGCGTCTCATTGAGCAGGCCGGGTTCCCGGCCGTCTACATGACCGGCGCGGGCACCTCGATCTCGCTCGGCTATCCCGACTTCGGCCTCGTCACCATGACCGAGATGGTCGCCAACGCCGGACGCCTCGCCGCCTCAATCAATGTCCCACTGATCTCCGACAGCGACACGGGCTACGGCAACGAGCTCAACATGTACCGCACCGTGCAGGAATTCGAGCGCGCCGGCGTCGCTGCCATCCACATCGAGGACCAGGTGTTCCCGAAGAAGTGCGGCCACCTCGACGACAAGGAGCTCGTCAGCCTCGAGGACTACCTCGCCAAGATCCGCGCCGCCGTCGCCGCCCGCCGCAGCCGCGACTTCCTCATCATTGCGCGCACGGACAGCCGCGCCAGGGCCGGACTAGAGGAAGCCCTCCGCCGCTGCAACGCCGCGCTCGCGGCGGGCGCCGATGTCGCCTTCCTCGAAGCGCCACAGACCATGACCGAGGTCGAACAGGTGCCCAAGCTGGTCAAAGGTCCCTGCCTTTTGAATGTCGTCCGCAACGGTAAGACACCAGAGATTGATCTTACAGCCGCCGAGCGCATGGGCTACGCCATCGCTATCCTGCCCGGCCTGCTCATGTCGGGCGTGATCGGCATCTGTGACCAGCTGCTGGCCGAGACGAAGAAGATCAACAGGCACCCACCGACGCCCGGCGACGCCGGACCCGCCCAGATTTTCGCCCGCTTCGGTGCGGCAGAATGGGATGCACGCCGGTCAGCGTTCCGTCCTGAGCCGGGCACCGCAAAACGCGATGCAGCGGAGTAGTAGAGCCGTCCACGGATTCCTCCCGTCTCCCCGCAAACGGGAGAGGGTCGAGGTGAGGGGTAGCTGCGGGTGCTTCCATCGGGATCAGTCTCAGCCTAGAACTTGGCCCTGAGCCACAGAGGGAAACGCCATGGCCGATGCAGTGATCGTCTCCACCGCACGCACGCCGATCGGCCGCGCCTATCGCGGCGCCTTCAACGACACGCACGGCGCCATGCTCGGCGGCCATGTCGTTGCCGAGACCGTCAAGCGCGCCAAGGTCGATCCGGCGGAGGTCGATGACGTGATGATGGGCTGCGCCATGCCGGAAGGTGCCACCGGCGGCAACATCGCCCGCCAGATCGCCGTACGCGCGGGCCTGCCTGTCACCGTGGCAGGCGTCACAGTCAACCGCTTCTGCTCCTCCGGACTGCAGACCATCGCCATCGCCGCCCAGCGCATCCGCTCGGATGACGCCGGCATCATCGTCGCTGGCGGCCTGGAATCCATCAGCCTTGTGCAGAACGAGCACGCCAACAAGTTCCACGCCAAGGACGACTGGATCGTCGAGCATAAGCCGGCGATCTACTGGTCCATGATCCAGACTGCCGACAATGTCGCCAAACGCTACAACATCAGCCGCGACGTGCAGGACGAATATGCGCTCGAAAGCCAGCGCCGCACCGCCGCCGCCCAGCAGGCCGGCAAGTTCAACGCCGAGATCGTGCCGCTGAAAGCCGAAAAGCTCCTGCTCGATAAGGAAGGCAAGGTGACGGGCAAGGAGATGTTCGAGCTGAAGCGCGACGAGGGCAACCGGCCTGACACCAACATGGAAGGCCTCGCCAAGCTCAAGCCCGTCATGGGTGAGGGCAATTTCATCACCGCCGGCAACGCCAGCCAGCTCTCGGACGGCGCATCCGCGTGCGTCGTCATGAGCGGCAAGACAGCCGAGAAGCGTGGACTACAGCCGCTCGGCATCTATCGCGGCTTCGCCGTCGCCGGCTGCGAGCCCGACGAGATGGGCATCGGCCCCGTGTTCGCCGTGCCCAAGCTGCTCGACAAGCATGGCCTCAAGGTCGAGGACATCGGCATCTGGGAGCTGAACGAGGCGTTCGCCGTGCAGGTGGTCTACTGCCGCGACAAGCTCGGCATTCCGTGGGAGCGGCTGAACGTCAACGGCGGCGCGGTCTCCGTCGGCCATCCCTACGGCATGAGCGGCGCCCGCCTCACTGGCCACGCGCTCATCGAAGGCAAGCGGCGCGGAGATAAATACGCGGTCGTCACCATGTGCATCGGCGGCGGCCAGGGGGCAGCGGCCCTGTTCGAGATCGCCTGATGTCAGCACTTCCTGGGGCGGCGACCACCACGCCGGGCTACCGCCATCGCGGACTTGAAGAGCTGTTCCGCATGGCGCGCGAGACACCACTGTCTCTGGATCGGGACAGTTTCATTTTCATCCGGCACGGCGAGACCGACGGCAACTATTCCAAGATCTTCCAGACCGCCGACCAGCCGCTCAATGCACGCGGCCTGGAGCAGGCGCGCAAGGCCGCCGAATGTCTGCTCGGCCAGCGTCTGGAGAAGATCGTGGCCAGCACCATGCGCCGCGCCTGGCACACGGCCGAGATCATCGGCGCGCCGCACAAGCTGACGCCGCGGCCGATGGATGGTCTGCGCGAGCGCTGGTTCGGCGACCTCGTCGGCACGCCGTCGGGAGACCACGACTGGAGGGATTCGCCTCCCAACGGGGAGACGCTGGCCTACTTCGTCGAGCGCACGCAGCGCGGCCTGCGCGAGGCGCTGGCGCCACGCGAGCCGACAGCTCTTGTCGCACATGGCGGCACACTCTATGTGCTGGCCGCCAGCCTCGGCCTGGAGCTTGACAACGACGACTATGCCAATGCCACGCCGCTCCTGGTCGCGCGCTCCGGATCAGGATGGAGAGCGACGCGGCTTGCCGCCAGCACCGGCTCGGGCGACAACATTTCCTGACGCCGTGCGATAGTGCGTTCGCACGACATGGAAGCGGCATGCTTCATTCGGAGCGTGAATCGCCTCGCGCCGTAGGCGCGCAAGGTACCGCAATACGATGGAAAGGGCCGCTCATGGATATCACCGGCCAATACCGGATCGCCGCGCCGCGCGAGGTGGTGTGGGGTGCGCTCAACGATCCCGATGTCTTGAAGCGCTGCATTCCCGGCTGCAAGGAGCTGGAGAAGCGCTCCGATACCGAGTTTGCCGCCAAGGTGACGCTGAAGATCGGCCCCATGTCGGTGAACTTCACCGGCTCGGTGACGCTGGAGGACCTGAACCCGCCTGCTGGTTACACCATCGTCGGTCAGGGTCAGGGCGGCGCTGCCGGCTTCGCGAAGGGGCGCGCCAAGGTCGATCTCGTGGAGGACGCCCCTGACACCGTGTTGAGCTACACCGCCAAGGCCGAGGTCGGCGGCAAGCTCGCCACGCTCGGCGGCCGGCTCATCCAGGCCACCTCCAAGAAGCTCGCCGACGAGTTCTTCGGCAAGTTCGTCGAGGAATTGGGCGGTGCCGAAGAGGCCCCCGCCGCCGCAGAAACTCCGGCCGAGCCCAAAGAGAGCCGCTGGAAAAAGTGGTTCAAGCGCAGCTAACCTCAGCGCTATCCCATGATATAACGCGGCAGCCAAAGGGCGACGTCCGGGGCGACCATGAGCAGCGCGATCAGCGCAATCATGGCGAACACGAACGGCAAGGAGCCGCGGATCACCTCGTTGATCGAGCCGCGCCCGCGCATACCCTGCACGACATAGAGATTGAGTCCGACCGGTGGCGTGATGAGCGCGGCCTCGATCAGGATCGTGAGCACCACCCCCCACCAGATCGGGTCCCAGCCGAGACCGAACACGATCGGCGCGATGAACGGCGTGGTCAGGATCATCATGGAGATGGTCTCCATGAAGCAGCCGAGGATGAGATAGAAGATCACAATAAGGATCATCGTCCCGTATTTGCCGAGTCCCAGGCCGTCGATCATCTTGCCGAGCCCGTCGGTCACACCGATGGCCGCGAGCACGAAATTCAGGAACTGGGCAGCCATGATGATCAGCATGATCATAGCTGTCGTGCGCATCGTTCCTTCGGCGACCGCCCTCAGCATCGGCAGCGACACTCGGCGCTCCCATGCGGCAAGCAGCAAAGCCGCAATCACACCGAGCGAGGCGGCCTCAGTCGGCGTTGCTATGCCCGCGTAGATCGAGCCCACCACGACCAGAAAGATGAAGATCGGCGGTATTAGGCTCGGCAAGACGCGAAACCGCTCGATCCACGAGGTTTCGATCGGAATCCCCCCCTTGCGCGGATTGATCAGGCATGCCCCGAGCACAATCAGCATGAAAAAGAAGGCCAGGGTGAAGCCGGGTATGAAGCCCGCAAGATAGAGACGCGGGACGGAGGAGTTCGTCAGCAGTCCATAAAGGATGAAATTGATCGAGGGCGGAATGAGAATGCCGAGCGTCCCGCCCGCCGCGATCGTGCCGAGAAACAGCGGCTCGTCATACTTGCGCTTCTGGATTTCCGGCAACGCCACCGTTCCGATCGTTGCCGCCGTGGCCACGCTGGAGCCAGACGTCGCAGCGAACATGGCGCACGATCCGATATTGGCATGCATCAGGCCGCCCGGGAGCCACGACAGCCACTGCGCGATGGCGTTGTAGACGCGCTCGGCGATCCCGGCCCGGAGCAGGATCTCGCCCAGCATTACGAACAGCGGTATGGCGATCAGGATGTACTCGCTCGACGAGTTCCAGATGATCTCGCCCATGGCCCGATGCAGCGGCATCGACGCATAGAACTGGTTGAGGGCCAGCCCGAGCACACCCATGACCGCTGCCACGGGCACACTGAGGGCAAGCAGGACGATCAATAGGAGGAGCGTTGTTGCAATCATGTCCTGTTCCCCGGCCCTGACGTTTCTTTTTGGATGCCGAGGCCTTCCAACTCGCTCTCGATCTCCTCATCTTGTGTAGTCGCACCCGCGATGGCAGCAGCAGCCGCGTAGTCCCCCCGCAACACGGCAAGTCCCAATCGGAGAACCGCGAGCACCAGCGTGATGAAGAACAAGGCTATCCCGGCAAACCAGGGCAGCTGCGCCCATGCCAACGGCATCCGATTTGGTGAATTCGAGCGAATTTCGTCGACATAGCTGGTCCAGGCCACGTCCCACGCCCGCTCCAGAAGTGCGGCAACGAACAGCCCGAGAACCAGCAGGGCAAAGATATCGAGCAGACTCCGCACTCTGGGACTGAATCCGCCATAGAGCGCATCGATGCGCACGTGCCCTCGCGTCACCAGCACGTGCGCCATGGCCCAGCTTGTTCCAACGGCGAAGAGAGAGGCCGAAATCTCGTCAGACCCGGAGAAGACGAAGTTGGTTCCGATCAAGAACCCCAGTCCCTTCCTCAACAGCACCTCGGCCGTGACGATCCCCGCGGCCAAGAACAACATTCCGCCGCCGCACCAGATCGCAACGCGCGCGATCGCGGCTACCGCCTTCCAAAGAATTTCCATGAAAAAAGACCCGGAGCTGTTGCCAGTCCGGGCCCACTCTTTGAGATCAGATCAGCTGGATTTAGCCGCGAGGCCGTACTTCTTGCCGACCAGCGCGTCCCACTTGGAGGCGCAGGCGTCCCCACAGCGCTTGGCCCAGCTCTTCAGCACGACGTCGTTCAGCGCCTTGTCGCGCGCCTTGAGGTCGTCCTCGGAGGGCTTCACGAGCGTCAGCTTACCTGGCGGTCCGGCGGAGCATGCCCCCGTGCCGGTCGTGCAGGCGACGCCCTCTTCCGTCTCCGCCACAACGGTCTTCCAGGATTTATCCTCCAGCGCCTTGAACTCCTTCGTCAGAAGCGCGCGCGTATCGGGCGAGAGCTTGTTCCAACTCGTGAGATTAGCCACCCACATCCCAACCGTGAAGCCCACTGGCAGCCGGTATAACGTGTTGGTCACTTCCGGCCACTTCGCCTTGTAGGCGGGCATCGTTCCCGTGATGCCACAATCCACCACGCCCTTCTCGAGAGCCGGGACGACCTCACCGAAGGCAATCGTCACGGACGAGCCACCGAGCGCAGCCACAAGATCCGCTTGGGACGTGCCCTGCACGCGCACCTTCTTGCCCTTCAGATCCGCGATGCTCTTGATCTCGCCTCTGCAGTAGAAGTTCTGCTCCGGCCAGGTGAAGGACGCCAGGATGATGGCGTTGTGCCGTTCCTTCATCACCGTTTGCATTTCGGGCATCCAGGCATCGGTGAGCTCGCGGCTCATCTCGAAGCTGCGCGCCACGCCGGCGATATCCACGGCCTCGATAACGGCGCCGCCGTCCTCGACGTAGATCGGCAGGGCGGCGGCGAAGTCGAACACGCCCTGCTTCAGCAGCCGAAGGACCTCGGTACCCTTAAGATTGACTTCGGTGACGGATTTGAGATTGGTCTTGATCTGGCCGCCCGAGGCCTTCGGCAAGTCTTCGTTCCAGAACGGCTGCTCGAGCACCTTCCAATTGGTCAGGAAATTCCACGTCCCGATGACGTTGAATTCCTTCTTGTCGATCTGCTGCGCGTGGGCGCCACTGCAAGACAGCACCACGCTCGCAACCAGTGTTGCGGCAAACCTCAAACGCATGAATTCCCCTCCCTATGACAACTCGAACGGACCAGCCCATTTTGGAGCTTACCGATACCATCCCTCAAGAATTGGCGCCGCGCAATAGTGGCAGTCGCCCTAACTCCGGGCACGGCATATCGACAACAGGCTGAAATTCGAGGCAATTCAGAAAGAAGGTGGTGCCGCAAGAGGGACTCGAGGGGCTACAACTTCTATGGCGACAGTCCCGTAGGCAGCAGCAGGAAGGGCGAGCACACCTGCACGTTTCAGTGTAACCAATAAGAGGCCCGCATCGTTGAGGGGAGCGCGGTCCATACAAGAAGCGCACGGCGTGAGCTCAACAGGGGAGGTCCCAAATGAACGTACAAGAAGTCATGCTTGGTATAGCGTTCATCGGAGCGGCAAGCCTAGCCTGGTGGGTCGCACTCCCGCGCGACGGGGTGGTACCCGCTTTTCTGCGCAATGATCAAGTCCAAGCCTACTACGCAGTGGCGATACTCGGCGGCTATGGCATTGGCGTCGCGAATATCATTACGGGCTTGTGGCCCTGAGCGAAGCAACCAACAAACTTCAAACCGAGGCATTACATTACCCGTCACGTAGACTAGCTAAGGGTCCACGCTAAACAGAAAAAGGCCCGCATCTGGTTAGGACGACGGGCCAGTCAACTTCCTGAGGAGGTAGCGCCGGAGGAAAGAAGCGAAACTCCGGCGCTAGCCCCAGAGACCCAAGACTCCGCTGCTACCAGATTTATTCCAGGACCTATCAGCCGATGAAATCGTGCTCGGTCAATACAAGGTCATTACGTGGAGGCAGTCAGGCTTAGCAGACCAGCCCATAGCTGGCTAAGTCATTGAAGTTTATTGGTGCCGCAAGAGGGACTCGACCCTCGAACCCCCGACCCCCGCATTACGAATGAGAAGGTCTAGACTTTTACTGGATTCATCTTCAGTCGATTGTAGTGCACATTACAACGCTAAATCAGATAGTTGCTGATCATACTTCATCATCCATCAGCACGTCTCAAGTCTCCGCAAAGCACAGGCAAGCTCAACTTTATGTGCTAGGGATGTGCTAGAGATGTGCTATAAGTGATTTGGTCGGGTTATCGGGGGATCAAATGGCGGGGAAATCAAAGCGGGTGTTGCCATTCAATTCGCAGGCCGTGATGAAGGCTGCGGCAGTCGATGGCAAGCAGACGGAATACCGGATCGAGGGCGAGCGCGGACTGGTGCTGATCGTGTCGCCAGAGGGGGTGGGAAGCTACTTCTTCCGCTACCAGATTGGGCGTGGAGCGGCTCGCAAGTTTCGAACGGAGAAGGTAGGGCGGCGGGACGATACTAGCTTGGCTCAGGCAAGGGCGAAGGCAGGGGAGCTACGCTTGGCCGTTGGCGGTGGCGCGGACCCTGTGGCTGAGAAGGAAGCGCTGAGTAAGGCACAGACCTTTCGCCAGTTGTTTGACTACCGGGAAACCAAGGACGGTGGGCGAGCCAGAAGAACCTTGGCGGACTACCGGGCCTCCTTGGAGAAAGACGTGTTCGAAGAACTGGGCAACATCCCGGCCGCGGAGATCACCGGGGACCAGATTGCACGGGTGCTGGAGGTTATCGAGGCCAGGTCCAAGCACGCTGCCCACAAGGCCAGATCGGCGATTGGCAGCACATTCCGTTGGGCATTGAAGCGGCGCATCGTGAAGGTCAACCCAACGGCGGGACTGGGCTTCACGTTCGCATCCAAGCCCCGCAATCGTGTCCTGACCGATGATGAGCTGGCTTCGCTCTGGCGCGGGATCGATCAGGAGCCCGGTCTATCCGCTGCAATGCGAACGCTGCTGAAGCTCACGGTCCTCACAGGCCAGCGCATTGGGGAAGTGGCTGGCGCGAGACTGGACGAATTCGACCTTGGGGCATCCAATCCAAAATGGCGCATCCCTGCCGAGCGAATGAAGAGAAAGACGCGTGAGCAGATTGTGCCCCTGAGCAAGCAGGCATCTGAGCTATTCTTGTCCGCAGTGAATGCCAGCTCCAACAGGACCCACGTCTTCCCAGCTGACCAATCGCGTGTTCGGGTAGGCAGGGAAGCACGCACCCCGCACATCAACCGAGAGAGCGCCAGCCGTGCCATGTCGCGTCTCTGCGAACGGATCGGCCTGGAGAACGCCCGGCTTCACGACATGCGGAAATGCGTAACCACCTGGCTTCGTGAACGCGGCACCAGTCCCGATATCTGCGACCTGATACTGCACCATGCGCGGGGTGGCGTGACGGGCGCGTTCTACGACTTCGCCACACTTGAGGGGCCAGTCCGCGAAGCCCTCCAGCGCTGGGCTGACCACGTTGAGCGCGGTGGCTTCGGGCAAGGGCGCTGACAACGTGCGGAAGCTGGTCAGGGCTTAAGCCAGCCTCGCGCGCGCCCGCGTATGTACGAGGGCTCTTTCGGTTCGCCGTTTTGCCGGTTGTGCAAGCCCGAGGCATCTTCATTCAATCGAACTGACGCTCCAAGACGACGACCTTCGCACTTCGTGAGGCCAGGCGACGCCCCCGCCCCTTGACTTTATTTGCCCATGGAACTCATGATCCAACAAAGTACGGGGCGGGGGCCTCATGTACCGTCTAGCAGGCGTCGCATTCCTTGTGACCGTTGTCGCGCCTCCGATTGCATCTGCGCAGGATGCACGGGGCATATTGAATTTCTTTGGCAACCAGCTTCAGCAAGAAATTCAGCGCCAGCAATTCCAAGAACAACAGCGCGCATACCAACAATATCAGCAGGAACGGATTAGGCAGTTAGGCCAGCTCTGCGAAGGCGGCGATATCAACGCCTGCGATCAAGCGCTGTCCGAACCAGGCCTTCTCAATCAGTATGGTCGCCAGGTATTCCTCCAGGCGCGCGCTGCCGTAGTTGAACGACAACAACAAGCAATTCGCGAGCAAGAGGAACAATGGCGGCGGGCGCGTGAAGAGGCTGCGCGCTTGCAAGCCGAGGCAGAACGCATCCGTCGCGAGGAGGAGCAGCGCCGCGCAGAGAGGCGGCAGTTTCAGAGCTTATTTGATGCTTGTCGTCGCTACGTAGTCTCTAGTTGCGACTTGGCACTTGCGTCCGGCCTTGCTGGAGATTTGGAGCGCCAGAACATCTCAGCATTCCGATCGACGGGTCAACAATTTCAAACGAATTGCGACACCTGCCGAGCCGGCTCGGTTTCTGCGTGTGATCCGCTGCGCTTGCGTCCCCAGCAGTTAGTGAGAGTGATCGATTGCTGCTCAGCGAGTGGCGGGCGCAAGCATCCCCTGTCCAGCGTGTGACGAGTTCGATAGCACATGTCGGTACTTCGATAGCCAACAGCGCCCGAGTACTACCTTCATCTGTTAAGCAATTGCCGACATCAACACTGGTCGCTGGAGCATTGGCTGCCGCTCTGGCGTATGCCTCGCAGTTCTAGGATTTCGCAAACGATCCCTGGAGGGTGCTCAACGATCCGCGAGTGGGAATCGGCATAGCACCTCAAAGCTCTATCGCACAGCAACCGCCCCGCCCCCAATTCGCGAGACCAAGTCCACAACAAGACACGTGGTTAGAGAACAGTCCGCCACCCCGCCCCCAAAATCGTTTGCAAGTGTGTTCGGAAACGTGCCGATCTTCGTGATCGGATATCTATTGCTCATGATTCCTACGTACTGGCTGCCATATCTGGGTTCAAACTCCTTTACGGTCAATGCGATTGGACTCGAAACCGGTATGGGGTTAAGCCCCCAATTCTACGCGCATTTTGTCAGTTCAGCAGCTCTAATAGCGCTCGGCGTCGCTCGGGGTATCCATTCAGAGCATCAGTCACTATGCATCTTTCCGATACTGGCAATGGTCTTTGATTTCGTTCCCGGCCTAAGCACCATCCCTCTTGTACCCACGGTGATGCACCTGTTGACAATCATCTTGGGTGTGAATGGGCAACGACGACCACACGACAATATTCGCTTTGCATCAGCGAATGGCCCCTCTTCCTCAAGCTACGATGACGAGAAATGGAGGCGCCTTGTCAGCCTAGACACAGAGATCCGCTCTGCTGTCGACAAGGTGAGAGCATTGGGTCCGAAGTGGGAAGCAGAATTTGCGACACGATACCTTACGCTCGACGACAAGAATTACCTCTATCCACTCATGAACAAAGTTTTTGATGATGCCCAGAGAGAAAATGGGAAATCGACCCATCTCTGAAGCATCCATTTAAGCAGGGGGACCATGAAACATGCCAGAAGCACCGCCCAAATTTTACAAGAACCCGTCCGTTGCTGCTCTTTTCATTTGTTTGGCCAGGCGTAGGTCAAATATATAATGGCCAGCTTGGTTTGGGCATCCTGCTTTCGGCCATTTCGGGCGTTGTTTTTATTCTAAACTTCACTCTCACTGACACGCTGTTCTATCCCTTCCTTGCAGCGCAGCTCTGCTACTGGGCATGGAGCATCTATCACGCGCACACGTCGGCTAGCGAGATAAACCGTCGGCTCGCAAGCGCATGATTGGCCGCGGTAACACCATTGGGGCGGTTCTGTCTGCGGTGACGACTTTGCTATTTCTGTCCTTTGTTTGCGCTTTGTCTGCCAAAGCTCAGTTCGTCGTCGAGCATAACGAGAGCGGCCATCGCCTCCGCGGACTTCATGGGGTCGTATCAAAGCAAATTGTGCGCAGTTTTGAGTCGGACAAAGAGGCGAGCCTTGTATTTCGTGAGATTCTTTCGGCGACAGGCATCCCAGGTTTCGCAGATCGAATATCGCTAAGGGCCAGCGCCGAGACTGAGAACGCCGAAGCGCAGATTGGCGAAAACGGTCAGCGCTACATTTTCTACAACTCTGCTTTCATGCAAGAGCTTCGTGCAAGAACAGGACGGTATTGGTCACTGGTGTTTGTTGTGGCCCATGAGGTTGGTCATCACATTGCTGGGCACTTGGATTTCAAGGGTGAGAACCATCGCGTTGAGCTTGAAGCGGACCGCTATGCTGGCTTCATCCTCGGCCGGATGGGAGCGTCCTACGAAGACGTGGCTGCCACTGCTCGAACAATCGGCACCGTGGAGGCGACTTCAAGTCATCCTGCGCGTGCTCAGCGCATTCAGGCCGTGTCACTTGGCTGGAGCGATGGACGAGGTTCGCCGCCGACCGAGCGCAAGCAAGAAACGGCTAGCATAAGCGCGTCGCCAGGATTGGCTGGGCAACGGAGGCCGTCAGAACGCAGCCCGAAGCCCGATAGCAATAACGACGCTCAGCAGAAGGCGGAGATCGAGGCAATCGCGAACCGATTTACACTTTTCCGAGAAACTGGGATTCACACCAATCCTTATAATAGTACCGTGTTTACGGGAGGTTCTGGGCAGGGCCGGGGCATAGCTAACTGTATGTCCTATTGCTTGCGGAACTCAGGATGTCGCGCGTTCAAATCTGACGACCATATTTGTCACGTCTACAGAACCTCGGAATTTGTCCATCTAAAAGCAGAGAACGTCACGGACTGGAACGCTCCGAGGTTGCAGCTTGTCAAAGAACCCGGTTGGGTGTCAGGGATACTTCGACCATAGACACCATTAGTTCACGCTCGGCGTCGGCCGCGGACATCGATAGCCCTTTACCTCTTCTGGAAGCGCGAAGAGACTACCCACCTCGTTTGAGCATCGTCAGCGCGTTCGACTTTAGCAGTCCGAAAACTTGAACGTGCTGGAGCGTTGCATAGCAAACCTTGCTCCAAGCCCCGATATACTTCTCGACAACCTAAAGTAGGAATGACATTCTACGTCTGGGACGCCGCTTGCCCCGCACATACGCGGCGTTCCGGTAGAGCGCCTCACCTGAACAATCCCCCGAGCGTCAAGGGGGCGCTCTACCTAAAGGCGGATTTTCCCCCTAACCTTACTTTCCGCTGCCGTATGCATCCTAGTGGGCATCCTGGTCGTGAGCTTTCGAGGTGCGACCAGCCCCGTTCCCTCGAAACGCCACACCACGGCCCCGGAGCATCGGACCTTCGGGGCCGTTGTTGGCCTGATAATTATCGAGTGGTTTGAACAGCGGCGTGGCGCCCCCGGCTATCTAGAAACGAAAAGGCCTGCGACGGTTTCCCATCACAGGCCTGCATCAACGCTGCCAGTACATACGTGGTCAGCGCGCACTTGTGGCTTACAGTTCGCGCAGGTTCTCGGCGGACGACTTTCCACGCTTGCGATCAGTAACGACATCGAATGAGACCTTCTGGCCTTCATTGAGTGTGTTCAAGCCAGCACGTTCGACGGCGCTGATATGGACGAACACGTCCTTACCGCCGTCATCTGGCTGGATGAAGCCGAAGCCTTTCTGGCTGTTGAACCACTTCACTGTTCCGTTGCTCACGAGAGATCCTCTACAAACAACCGCCCCAACTTCCAGCGCATCGTCAAGCAACAACGCAGCTTCACCGGCACTTCAGCCTCTACCAGGAATACGCCTGTACACGTTTTCCAAGGTAGGCGACTTGCCGTTGATCGTTATGACCGCCTTGTCCAGCGACGAAGCGAATGCGTCGTGGAAACGCACGGCGCTGGTGGTCAGTCTGGCGACCTTGGCACTATGCGCAAGCTCCTGCTCGGCATTACGCCGCAGGCGCAATTCCCGGCTGAACAACCAGGTCAGCCAGAGCAGGCTCACGCATAGTGCCAAGGTCGCCAGACTGACCACCAGCGCCGTGCGTTTCCACGACGCATAGACTTCGTCGCTGGACAGGGCAACGATGACGATCAACGGCAAGTCGCCTACCTTGGAAAACGTGTACAGGCGTTTATCCTGGTAGAAGCTTGAAGTGCCGGTGAAGCTGCCGTTGCCTTCTTTGACGATGCGCTGGAAGTTGGGGCGGTTGCTGGAGTCCTTGCCGATCCACTCCTCGGCCGGACGCGGTTGCAGGGCCAGGAGAATACCGTCTTTGCTGATCAGGGTGACGGTACTGTCGCGACCGATGTTCAAGCTGTTGAACAACTGATCGAAGTAGTTCAAGCGCATGGCCGCCTCGGCCACACCCAGGAACTCGCCGTGGGGGCCACTGATACGGCGGCTGAAACTGATACGCCATTCATTGTCTGCCTCTGCAGACTTGAACGGGCGGCTGATGAACATCCCCGGGGTCCGGTCATTCACATGGGACTGGAAGTATTCACGGTCGGCAAAGTTGCCCTTTCTGGGCTGCACCGAGGCCGAATCGGCAATCACGTCGCCCTGGTTATCGAGCAATAAAATGTCGCCTTTGTAGGGCGCAGCCGTGGCGCGGTCGAACAGGGCCAGGTGGCGGATGAGCGGGGATACGGATTTGAGGTCTTCACGCTGCGAAGCGGCAATCAGACCCAACAACGACAGATCGTAGAGTTGCATGTTGCGCAGGACGTCGGCGTCGATCAATTGCACGATATTGGACGCTGCGCGAGTGGCCGACAACTCGGCGTTGGCGCGTTCACGGATCAGCAGGAAGGCGACCATGCTCAGTATGGCAATCACCAACAGCAAACTGCCGAGAGTCAGAAGCCGTTCCGGTCGTGTCGAACGGATCGGGTGGTGAGGTATCGCACGGCGCACACTCATGGTTCTGACTTCTACTGATAAGGCGATAAGAAACTGCTGGTGCGAGCGTCGGGGCCGCGCGCCGGAGACCGGTAGCGTTTACAGCGCCTGTATAAATCCGAAGCAAAAAAAAGGCCAGCAAAACATGCTGGCCTTTTTTGTAGCCTGAGTCAGGAAAAGGTAAACCGGTCGTCGCTGATCACTCGGTTATCGTTGCAGCAAGTGCAACGAACGGCAAAAAAAAGCCGCTGATAGCAGCGGCTTGAAGACAACGTTTCACAGGTAAGAGCCGATGAAAGTGTCGAGGGAAACAGAGTGTTTTTTAACAATTCAGCTGTCTTTCTCCAGGCCGGCCTGGGCCCGATTGGTCGACGCCTGAGGGGTTTGCGCGGCATTCTGAGCCTTGGCCGTCATTTCGCTCTGATACTCTTCGAACGCTGCAGCTCGTGCGTTGTTTTGCGCGGCGAAAGTCTGCGACTCTTCAGCCATGGCGACCGGAGACAGGAACAACGAGGACAAAACGAAAGCGCTGGCAATACCCATTGTGTTGGACATCTTTAAAACCTTCTTGCTTGGCAAGTGCTGTTTGGTGCGGCAAAGATAAGGCGCAATGAGGCGGGGAAAAAGAGCGGATTCATGAAAGGACTGTTGCGTAAAATACAAGGATCGCATCTGTAGGAGCCGGCTTGCTGGCGAAGGCGTCCTCATGGGCGGTGCAAGGCTCGAGGGCCTCTTCGCTGGCAAGCCAGCTCCTACAGGGGGGCGTCAGACGGGGAGGTGGATACCGAAGGTATTCATGCCGTGATCGCTGCGCACAAACACGTCCCCGCCATGCATCAGTGCAATCGCCTTGACGATCGCCAGTCCCAGTCCGTGGTTGTTGCCACTGTTGCTGCGCGAAGCATCGACCCGATAGAAACGCTCGAACAGTCGCGGCAGATGCTCGCTGGCAATCGGCGATCCCGGGTTCGCGACTCCGATGCTGACCTGATGTTCCTCGGCCTCGATCCGCACCTGAATCACTTGCCCCGGTTCGGTGTGCTGCACGGCATTGCTCAGCAGGTTGATCAATGCCCGGCGCAGATGCGCGATTTCGATCCGCACTTGGGCATCGCCACTGACCTGCACCTGGACCTGGGCGTCTTCGAGGATGAAATCCAGGTATTCCAGGGTCGTTGCCACTTCATCCGCCAGGGAGGTGGAGGTCAGCTTGGTGGCCTTGCTGCCCTGGTCGGCGCTGGCGAGAAACAGCATGTCATTGATGATCGAGCGCAGCCGTTCAAGCTCTTCGAGGTTCGATTGCAGCACTTCGAAGTAGTGTTCGGCGGAACGGCCACGGGTCAGTGCCACCTGGGTCTGGCCGATCAGGTTGGTCAGCGGCGAGCGCAGTTCGTGGGCGACGTCGGCGTTGAATGATTCCAGGCGTGAATAGGCCTGTTCGACGCGTTCGAGGGTGGAGTTGAACGAGTTGACGAACTGATTGAGCTCCGGCGGCAGTGAGGCCAGTCGCAACCGCCCGGAACGCAATGGCGGGGCCAGGCGCTGGGCTTCCTGAGACAGCTTGATCAGGGGCTTGAGGCCGATCCGCGCCACCCAATAACCAAGTGCCGAAGCCAGTAACACCCCGATGATCGCCAGGCTGATCAGGGCGATCAACAAGTGGTGCTGTGTCTGCAAAAACGTTTCGGTGTCGATGCCGATCATGAAGCGCAGTGGCGGTCGCTGATCCTTGGCGGGGAACTGGCTGACCAATACCTTCAATGGATAAGGCTGATCCGGCAAATTAAGGTCGCGCATGCCCAGCGGCCCCTGGGCAAAGGCGCGAATCTGCGGCGTCAGGTTGCCGTATTCGTAATGAGGGTCGCCGCTGATGATCCAGAACCTGATGCGCTTGTCTTCTTCACCCAGCAGCTTGAGCTTGTTGTTGATCTTCACCCAATGCTCCGGCGTGCCGTAACGGCCGACGGTGGATTCGAGCACGCTGTAGCGCGCGTCCAGCTCGGCTTCTGGCAACAGGCCCAGGCCCTTGTCGACCTGCTGGTACAAGGCCCAGCCGATCAACAGAAACACCAGCAGCGCCACCAGCGTAAACATCCCGCTCAAGCGCAGGGCAATGCTG
>CAWEBE010000058.1:0-21351 GCA_963806735.1 uncultured Alphaproteobacteria bacterium
GCGCCAACGGCGTGAGCGCCATGGGTTGAGTGCACTGCTCGATCCGGCAGTCACCGGGATGGCGTCAATCGTGGCTGCGCGTGCAAGGACCTCTAACGCCTATGCGATGTGCGCAACACCCGGCACAAATCGACGAGACCCAGGTCATACTCGGTCGGGTATCGCAATACGTCGACACATTGGCGTTTGATCCTCGCTTTCTCCGCTTCACCCTCGGCCTCAAACGTTATCAGGATCGCCTTGCGGCGCGCCTTGTGCGCCTTGGACCCTGGTACCCCACGCCGGCTGATGGCAAGCCAAGGTTGCCCAGTCCGAGCGCAGTACCCAGGCTGCCGAGCCCCAAGGCAGAATCGGCTGCATTGCCTGCTGCACCGAGCGCGCCGCTGGCGGCATTACCAGCCGCGCTCGCCGCACCGCTTGCCGCTCCCGCGGCGGCTCCAGCTGCGCCTGCTGCAGCCCCACCGGCTGCACCTGCGGCGCCCGCAGCAGCCCCAGCGGCATCTCCCGCCCTCCTGCCGCGGCTCCCGCGGCTCCGCCTGCCGCCCCAGCTGCACCACCCGCTGCGCCGCCGGCACCACCACGCCGCCCGCGCCTCCCCCGAGCGAAAGGGCGGGACCAGCCAAGGCCAGGGTTAGGCCCGCTGAAATAATGAGTTTGCGAGTATACGACACTGGTGAGGGCAAATATTGCATCATGCACTCCTGTCCGAGACGATCATGCGGTGGGACCGCACGGCATTAACCACGTCGCGGCAGAAGTGTTCCGTGAACGCACCAACATTTTCGAAGGTTGTGAGCCGTGCAGGCTCACAAGGTCCGGCAGAGATCGACCAGCGCTTTTTCGTAAGCGTCCGGGTCCAATTTGATCTGCGCGCATTGGCGCCGGAGATTGGCACGGCGCTGCGGGTCAGCACTCTTGCTGTCGCGCTCCGGTAAAGGCGCGGGCGCGGGGTGCCGTGCAGCCGTTGCCCCTCCGGCACTGTCGCCCTGCGAGCGCGTGGCCTGTAAGAACGGCGTTACCGGAGGACGATTACGCAAGAATTCCAACTGCTCCGTTGCCGCCTCATGAGCAATCTTAGCCACGGCGAGTTGGTCCTGCAGGTGCTGACGCTGCTGCGCATGCATGTCCTCAGCAGCCCGGTTCCTAACGCGTTCCTCCGCAAATGCCTCTTTGGAGTCACGCAAACTCCGTTCCGAATTGGCTATCGCAGCGCGCGCAGCTTCCAGATCCATCGTGAGTTGCGATGCGCGCTCTTCGGCACTGACCTTGGCCGCCTGGAGAGCCTGTAGGTCGCGTTCCAGTGCGGCGACCGCACGAATGGCCGCTTGCTCGGCGCTGAGGGCAGCCTGTAAGCGCCCTTCGTGCTCGGCTTCGCGCTCTTGCGCGTCGGACAGTTCAGTAGATCGCTTCGGCTGTGCGGCTTCGTTCTCGTTTGCGGATGTGGGCCAGTGGCTCGACCACTCCGATGCAGGGGAATCCGTCGCACGACCGTCGGGCGATACCACCAGCGTCCACGCGGCTGCGGCAGCACCGGCAAGAGCCACGGTGAAGGCCAAGGCGGCAAGAGGTCGTGTGCTCCAGCTACGCCTGACTGCAGGTACCGCCGGAGGTCCCAATTTCCAAGGATCGAATGAGCCGAAACTCCAGACGTGTCCTTCCAGATCGCGGCACGAATAGCCGCGCCCGCCTTCTTCGTAATCGCCAAGTTCAACAGCAATCGCAGCCCCAGATCGCTTGGCACGCTGGTAATGCTCATCGATGTCGGCAACGACGATATAGGTAAGCTGTGTTTCGGCGCCACCGACCTCGTCCGGCTGCTTCATCAAGGCGTCAAAGCTCGCGTCGCCGACGCGGCCGATGATGAACCTGCTGTTGCCCAGAGTGAGCTGGGTATACATCATGTCGTCGTTGGAAGCCTTGACGACATGATGCACGTTGAAGCCGAACGCCGCACACAGCCAGGCGACGGCCCGTGCCGGGTCTCGATAGCGCAATACAGAGATCATATGGGTCGGGGCAGGGCCCGAAATCCGCATTACACACCTGCTGTCAAAACCCCACACGTACCGTCTGAAAGACAAGCACAAGGGCGGTCAAAGAAGCAACATGGAACTCGGCGTGTACGTCGCTTTTGGCTGAAGCGGTGGACAGACGCAGCCTCGGGCAGTCTGGACCTGATGCGCTAGCCGCATGACCTACAAACCGATAAGCGCCGGTAGTGGCCCTCGAATAGCGCTGTGCAAGTTCGAACGCAAGTCGTTGTCGGTGGTCTATTCGGACGCTCCACGCTTTTGTTCGCCATGCAATTCCGTCCGACTTTGGTGGCTTAACATCGAGCGATTCGCACTCGGAGGTGCAAATGCTCGGAGCAAATCCCTCGTTCCCGCCAATCGAGACCTGGCAGAAGATGAGTGAGCGCGAGCAGGACGCGCTCATTCAAACCATAGAATCTGCTCGCCGACGCCGCTCGCGGTTGGTCATCACGCTTGCCTGCGTCAGCCTTTGCACAGCCATCCTACTGATCGGCTATTATGCGCACCTGATCGCCAAGTGACCTAGAGCGCGTGTGAGGAGGCTGTTCTGGCCGACACCAAGCCCTTCAACCGAGATGACGCCAAACAGCGTCCAGAAAGCTGGTTTGCCAGCCCACTGGACATTGTTGAGCACCCGTTGCTCACGCGCGGCGAGAAACTTGTCACGCTAGAGAGATGGCGACTGAACCTGCTTGGTGAGCTTGCGGCAGCCAACGAAGGCATGCAAACGCGGGGCTACTCGGCAGCACAGGTGGCGACTCTTGAGGCGATTGAAGAAGCTCGGTCTCGCCTCAGCCGTCCTCCTGAGTGAGCGCGGCCAGCGGACCGTCCCGGCCTGACGACACGAGCACTCCTGCACCCCCAACACGGAGGAGCCGGACTTGCTGTGCGCTCCCGAGGGAGCTGCCGCTTGGACGCATTGGGACCGCCCTACGCGACGCTAACTGTACCGCTCGGTGCAGCGGGAACAATCTTGTCGCCCATTTTCTGGCACATGCTGAGAGTAAGATTCTGGACTTCGATCCATCCCTCGCGTGCGAAAACGTGCAAAGTCACTCACAACAGCAGACCACATAGCCAACTTCGCCTATGGATCTGAGCCGCCTTCATAAGGCAGCGGCCGTCGTGTTGCTGGGAGCAGCGTAACATGTCCGCGAAACTTGCGACCTATGATCAGACCCCACCGCGGTGGCGTACGCCGCCGTATATTGCTGTCCGATGTGCCGGCAGAATCAGGATGCTGCTTGCAAATGCGCTAGTCCTGATCGGGGTCGGCACCATGCTTGCCCTCAATCCTCTCGGCTTACAACTCGCCCTGGCAACCGACTTGACCCAACCTCGAACAGTGGCACGAGTTGCCGCGATTGAAGGTGCGCTCGAGCACTCCCCCTATCATGCGAGCCTGCCTATCCGCAGAGTCGAGGTCAAAGCTGACTTGAAGCTGCTGCTGGCCCAGAGTGAGTCGTCGGTGCTTGATGGAGCAGCGCGTGACGATACGATCCTTGTGGCGTTCGCCCTGTCCGAGCCCTACAGCATCGACGAGGACATCGCTGCGCAGCATGGTCTCGAGCTGATCGACCGGACGGAATTGTCCTCGTTCGGCTTGCGTATTGTGCGCTATCGCGTCCAGACCAATCAGCCGATCGGGCCGGTCATCGCCAACTTGCGAAAAGATCAGCGCATCAGCAGCGTGCAAGCCAATGTCGAGTATGGCCTTCCGACCCGAAGCGGAGCCACGAAAGAGAGTGGTCCAGACGTCGGCCAGCAAACAGCAGTATGATCCACAAGGGGCATCGCTTCGGCGGCGCTTAAACAGCGATGCGGCGGTTGCTCGTACCATTGGCGGCCCAAGAGCAGCCGCGCAATCGGGCCTCAACGGGGTTGCGGGAGCGCCCAAGGCCACCAAGCCGACAAATCGATCTCTCACTTACGAACGCCAGCGCCAACAATTGCTCGATCAACTGGCTGTGGCCGAGGAAGCTCGACGGATGGCAATGGAGGAGCTTGAAGAACTCGAGCGCAGCCAGACACGAGAAGGCGTGGAGGTTTCAGGGGGTACGTCTGCTGCTTCTGTGGCGGATCGACACGCTGCGAGCCCATGGCCGAGAGACGACGCCAGAGACACTGATGGCTCCCGACGGGCCAATCTCCGTCGCCGGTGCATCGAGATCAGGATCGATCCAGACGGATACGAGAAAGCGCTGGTGGACCTTTGTCGGACGCTGTGAAAACCGGCGCTCCTGACAGCATTTGACGCGCAGCGCGGCCACACAGCGCTTGCCTTCCCGGCACGCCGATAACCTCGCATGTGATCCACGCCTAGTTCAAAAACGCGCGGAACTCCCGCTGGAATGTGGGAGGCGATCTGCTCATGCGAGCGGTGCCGGCCACAATAGCTGATGCAATTATCTCAGCGGGTCCCAATCCATGCCGGACGTCTCCTGCCGGAGCCATGGGCGATCGTCCGCGTCGTCCGACGTGCCGGGAGCATCCCACGGTCGCCCGCGAGCTAGTTGCTCGGCATAGCCAGGCGTGCCGATGCGCAGCACGTCATAGTCGCCCGCCACGACTTGGGCGGAGTAGGGTGCCGATGCGCAGCACATCATAGTCGCCTGCCACGACTTGGCGCCGCGAATTCAGCGCCGCCTTCACGTCGAACAGCTGCACCGCCATCTCGCCGGCGGAGTCGGCCGCGTGGCTCGACCAATCATGCTTCGGCGTCTTGCGCGGCGTCTTGGCCTTCTCGTCCCATTCGGAATGATAGTGGCGCAGCGCCTCCAGGCCCTTCTTGCACTTCTCGGCATCGAACACCGAGATCCTGAGCATGTTGCGCAGCGCATTGACGCGCTCGGCCGGGCCAATCTGAGAGCCGGGACGGATCGGTCGCAGTCCGACGTTTTCAAGGGTCTGCTTTCTCGTCATTGCCGTGGTCTGCTCGCGCACATCGATGTCGTGCGGACCGTAGTGCTCGGCGTAGAGGTAGCGCTTGTCGAGGATGATCCTGGCACTGTCGATCAAGCCTCGGTTGCGGCTTTCATAGTAGTCGATCCAACGCACCTCGCGGCCGATGAGCTGCACGAACCAGACCACCGTCAGGTCGTCGATGCCCAAGTCCCAGGACGTATAAACGGGATAGTTCGGATTGTAGGGAACCGACGTGATACGCCGCTGCTGGTCAAGCTCGGCCAGGATCTTCCCGTAGTAGGAGCCGAGGATCGCCGCATCGAAACTGACGTGGTATTCCTGGTTGAATAGGTTTTCGCCGTCCTCCTCGCCGTACAGGTCGACCAGCTCGGCCTTGATGTTGGCGAGCTGCTGCGGGCTAAAGATGCCGATGTCGTTGACGCCCTGGCGAAGGGCAAACCAGCCCGGCGTTTTCAGGGCGCGTTCATAGAACGAGGCCCCGTGATTGCGGCCACGCGGCGTGGTGATGAACATGGCCCAGCCGCCGTTTTCCTCGAGGATCGGCGACAGGTAGGCCCAGGCGGCCGGATTGCTCAGCGCCCACTCCGAGAAGACGATGCCGTAGGGCGGCGAACCGACCACCGAGTTGAAATTGTCCGAGCCGATCACCTGCCAGGTCGACCCGCACGTAAACCGCATGAACATGCCGCGCTCGTCGGTGTGCGAGCGCAGATGCTCAGGGAAGGCCTCATCGATGCGGCGCTTGCCGGTGTGCGGGTTCACCGCGTCCCAGATCGCCTTGCGGCCTTGCGCGTATTCGGGAAGAAGGTGCCAATAGGTGGCCGTCCTCTCATGCGCGCCAACGGCCGTCCTATGCAGCGCAACGTCGTCCTTGCCCCAGCGACGGCAGGCGATGGCAACGCCACGCTTGCCGCCGCCCTCGAAGTAATCCCAGAAGTCGCGTTGATACCAGCGAGGATCCCAGCCGTTCGGGAGCCGAAGGATGGCCGGCGCCTTGCCCTTGGCTTTGCGCTTGGCTGCCATTAGGTGCCTCGGGTGTGCCCGCGGGCTTGGGTGTGCCGGCATACTTCACGATCTGAACCGTCAGCGTTCCATCGGTTTCAATCTCAGGGTTGCGCTTCCAATCGTCAGGAAAGCGGTTGAAGACCTGCAGCGCGTAGGCGTTGGCGTTGAAGGCCTTGCCCATGAAGATGCCGAGCCGCCCCTGCTTCTCCCACCAGGCGAGGCTTTCCTCTCGCGCGCGCGTTATGGCGTCCAGAAACTCAGGATGGGCCTTGATCCAGTTGTCGAGGGTCTGGCGCACAACACCGCAGGCTGCGGCCATTTCGGCTTTGCCGGCCCCTTCTTTGCCAAGCTCGATCACCATCTGGCAAAACTCGGGCTTGTAGTCGGTCGGACGGCCGCCGGCGTGCTTGTGTGGCGCTTCCTGTATCGCGGCCGTCTGTCGTCGGAGGGGCGCTACCTTCCCGGTGTTCGCCCCCTTGGCATTTGTAGTCATGGCACCCCTATCTGCGGCCCTTACCTGGATTTCCCGGGCGCGTTCGGTGAGCTCATGCGGCGGTTCTCCTCTCAGCATCGGGCCGGTCTTCTTCCACACTCCCGTCACGCAGGCGCAGGCCTTCCAATTCTAGACCTCGCAATAGAACCTGCCGCACCCATTCCGGCGCGCTGGTGTGATGCCGCCGCGCGACGGCTTTGACGGCTGCCGGTAGCCCGCGCGGGACTCTCAGTCTCAATGCTTCCGGGAAGCGGATGGTGGACGCGTTGTGCATCTCAGGTGGCTCCTCAGTGACCCACCCGGTCTTCGTATGTGTTCGGAAGACGTGCGTCGCCGGAGAATAATTACATCGCGCCGGAGAAATATTGACGATGCCGCCTGACTAATCGCGCGACCTTGGATTCGTGCTCCGTGTTGGGACCGTAAGCACGCTCGGCAAGTTCTCTAGCCGCCGCGGTGCGTGACTGTCCGCTTCGCCACCTGCGATCCAGCTCGGAGACCAGTGGCATATCGAGCTCTTGGTATGAGCCGGAACCAAGCGGGCGGCCTCTCCTTGGCTTTTCGGAAGCGGTTTCCGCAATGGCGTCGGTCATGTCTCCGCCCCCTCAAAACGGGATCTCGTCCTCGAGCTGCTTGTCGAAGCCGCCCCTGGTGCTTGACGGCGCCTGCCAATCGCGGGTGGTCGACTGCCGGTGTCCGCCGTTTGCAGAGGGGGAGACATGATGCTCACCCTCGGGTGGTGCCTTGGGCTTTGCAGGTCGGTTGCGGCCGATCGCGCTTGCGCCCACCTTCTCGAGCTTCCATGCGGCAACGCTCAATCCGCTCCGCTCCTCGCCCTCGGCGTTCTGCCAACGGTCGAGCTTCAGGTTGCCCTCGATGTAGACTCTGTCGCCCTTGGCCAGGGTCGGTGCGAGCTGCTCGGCTAGACCGTTGAAAAGAGCGACCCTGACCCACTGCGTGGCCTCGTCAGAGCCGATCGCGACCTTGGCCGCACACCAGGCTTTGCCGCTCTGACTGGTCTTGATCGGCGTCACTGAGCCGACCCTGGCGAAGAATGCGCATTCGATCGTGCCGTTCATAGCGATGCCTCCCTCTCAGATGCGCGAAAAGCGCGCAATGCGCGGAATGGTCTAGGACACTGAAAAGACTTCAGAACTTTTCGCGCATCATTGGCGCGAAAACTGCGCGAAAACGGTACTCGCGCCGATGGAGACTTCCTGCCGAAGAGACTTTCCGCGCAGTTTTGTCGCGGCTTTTGGCGCGCGTAACCCATTGAGAGAGCGCTTTTGGCGCTTTCCGCGCTTTCCGCGCAGGTATGAGCGCGCGCAGTCATGCCGCTAGGCTCCAGACTCGGCGGGGACGACCACCCGTCCGCTCCTCGGTCAGTGTGATGCGCCCACGCTCTTGGAGATCGCGCAGCACATCAGTCAGGCGCGCCGCCGGCTGATGCCGACCGAAGAGGTCGCGGATCGCGTTCTGACTCTGTGGGCCTCGCCCCAGCGCCTGGATGATAGTCTGCGCGACAGGATCGAGTTCAGCGCCGCCAAACAGGTACGCGGCGCTGTCCTCCGCATAGCGCCACATCGCGAGGCCCGCCTCGAGATGCTCGTGCTAGATGCGATCAGCACCGTCGAGGAGGGCATAAGTCAGCGCCAGCCGCAGCGTCTGCGCTTCGGCCCGGGCGGTGGCGGCTCCGAGCAGCCCCGGGCGGTCTTGGGTCAGCTCTGGGTAGACCGCAGCCCAGTGATCTGCCGCGCTGTTGGTCATCCGCAGTTCAGTCGGATGCTTGTGCGTGTGGACTACGACACGCGCGAGTTCGGTGGCGAGCCGGTCCAAGTCCTGGTCGCTGATGCGCTGCGGAGAAGGCAAAGCTTGGGGCGACGCACGCAACCCCAAAGGAGGCGGTTCGCGAGGCCTCCCCAAATATCGCTGGCGCTGAACAGTTCACGCAGCTCGTGCCGGGTAATGTGCGCGACTACACAGATATGAGGATCGGTGGCGATCGTCCGATCGCGCTTGATCAGCGGCGCGATCTCGTGACCATCCCACGCCGTCCGAAGGATCATCGACAAGGTATTCCCTTGTCGCTGCATCGCACGCAGAGCGGCGCCCAGCTCACCTTCGACCACCAGGAGTCGCTTGTCGTCCGTGCCACCATCATCGTCCTCACCAATGGCATCACGGATCGCAGCTACGAGGCCCTCACCCGAGGACAGGGGGCCGTGCGTGATCTGGAGAGGCTTGCCGAGGGGGAATGGAAGCGTGGATTGCGCTTGGAGAACGTCCCGTACGCGTGTGAGCAAGCGGCGAACGGGCGACCATGATGTCCCCTTTCGCGCGCGTGAGGTGGCGCCAACAAGGGCCACCATGAGGCGGGCGTGATGTTGGGTGTCGCCGACGCTGATGTAGCGGGCGCGCCCCATCAAGGCACCAACGCCCGTCAGAGCCGTGAGCGCGACGGCGACGGGGTCGGCCTCGCTGTGCGCGGTGGCCACGCGTGCGATATCCTCAGCGAGGCCGCGCATCGCAGCTGGCGGCAGTAGTGGCCATGGTCGGATATCATCCCCCTCGCGATCAGGGTATGTCGCTCCGTTCGTCGCCGCGCCGTTTGCATGCGACGCCCACACGCGATAAGCCGCTTCCCTTGGGCTCACGCCATCGACAGTAAACGCCTCCGCCCATCCTTAGGCATGCGCCATCTCCCTCGGATGAGAGATGCGAACATCTCGGCCGTCAGCCTGCCATCGCGCAGCACACACCTCCGCAGCAGTGGTCCTGGGAGCATCCGTATCGGCGAAAAGCGGTAAGGCCGTCGATGCCGGAAAGCACTGGAAAGCGGGCAATAGCGCCCGCACTCGTCGCAGCCCACACCGGAGCCCAGTCGCATAACAGTATGGCGAGTGCGTCCTCGATGCCCTCTGTGAGGCCGAGGCCCCACTGTTACCTGGTCGTCGGGTGACAGGCGGACGACACGCCTGCTGCCCAACATTTTCCTTTCGATCTTGCGCCCATCGGCATCGAGGAACGTGCGGTGTACGCCGCACGGCTTGCCAGTGATGGGGTCAGTCATCACCGCGACGAGGGCACCGATGCCAGTGTGCCAGCGCAGAGACGTGGTCGAGTTGGAGCGATCGGACGTCAAGGCCGCGCTGCTCCATGAGGTAACGTTCGGCTAGCGTTCCCCTGCACTCAACCGCCTCTGACCAAATTCCCAGCGCTCGCCTTACACGCGACGCGCTGTTATCGCGATGCGGTGGACGCTGAATGGGCCGCGTCACACGTGGGACGTCTGATGACCATAGGTGACGCGCGGCGAGAGCAGCTATCACGGCCTGCTGCAAGCAGCCTGCGAAACAGTGTATGAGGACTCGGTCCTCACCCTGCCTGATGGAGAGCGACGGCGTACGGTCATCATGCGCAGGACATCGCGCCATCCAGTGGCGGCCTTCCCGTCGGCCACCGAGTTCGCGCGCTATGTCATCAGCAGTAAAGGCGTAGGTGTACATCGCCATCTCCAATGTATGAGATGGCGGACGCGGCCTTGAAAAAGTCCGTGTCGTGCGCTATACAAGCGCCATCGCTGATTTCTTTTTGCCCGTCGCGGGGTCGCATCCCGGCGGGCAATTTCTTTTCACGGGAAACGCTCGTCGGGTGCATGGTGGGCACCCGTCATGCTGAAGGCGGCAGTCGCAGAGGCGGTAGAGTGCTGAGCAGCTGCCGAAGTGCATCGGCGGTCACAAGCGTGCGTCTTCCCGCTTTGATTGCGCTCAACCGGCCGTCCTTGATGTAGCCATAGATCTTGTCGCGGCCGATGCCGGCCCGCATGGCCGCCTCATCCACGGAGAAAGCCATCTTTTCAAACTTGTCATCCATCGTCCGTTCCTTATCGCCTGGCGATGGATGGACAGTGGATGTGCTGGTGGGGATAAAAAAGTGGGGGCCTACTAATAACCCAACTTAAGCACGGACCGCCGGTTGCTTGCGTGGACGAGGTGCTGCGGACTCCAACATGGGGGAGACCACCTCGCAGAAATTTCGCTGAAACTCTGTCGCTTTGCCCGCCTTAAAGGCCGTCTTTGCGGTTTTCAGCTGCCGAAGCAATCTACGGATGGTTTCGGCGCTGAGGCGCCTACTCTTGCAAAATGGGGATCTGTGAACTTTCTCGGCGAGATCTCGCAGGCTCGGCTGCTTGCCCACGTCACGATGCATCTGCTGCTGTAAACGGTGGCACTCCAACAAAAATTTCACGGTGTCTGCAGGGTTCAATTCCGTGGGTCTCCCTCGCCTTTTCGTCTGCTCTTGGAAGGCCGGCACGTGTCTCTTCGCCAGAGCGAGAGCGAGATCCAGTTCGGCGCCGTCTTTCCGCGGATCAATGTCAAAATGCTGATAGAGCAGCATTACACACTCACGGAACCGCACCCAGTCGACGTGCTGGACATTTGCTACATGGCGCTGCCAATCGTCCAAAGTGCCATCGAACCACCAGGCTTGGGCATTGAAATCGAGTTGCTTTGAGACCCAAGGCATGGGTTTCGCCAGAAGGCCCCTATACGGCGCTTCCTGTGGCAATTGCTTCTTTCTGGCTGTTGTCATTGCGCCACCCACAGCGCCTCCAATCTGGCACGCGGCAGCCTGGTGGAGTAACCAGGTCTTCGGGCCGTCGCCCTAGCCGCGCGGTCTCATCATATTTTCTTCCGCTTCAGCGGCACGACGTCAGCCGATGTGCGCTCGCAAAAAGACGCCCACGCCTCCATCAGCTTGCGTCGTTTCTCAAACAGGTCAGACCGCGCGTAGGCGGCTCGCACTTTGTCGGCAGAGGCGTGCGCCAGCGCCGCCTCGGAGACGTAATCCGGGAAGCTCGTCGACTTGCTCGCCCAGTCTTTGAAGCTGCTTCGGAACCCATGCGTGGTTACTCCGGGGCGCAAGCGACGAAGCACCGTCAACGGCGCCATGGGGGACAGCGGTCGGCCTAATTTCATGGAGGGAAAAACAAACTCATTGAGCCGGATCTCGGACATCTCCCTCACGATGGCAACCGCGCGAGGGGACAGCGGCACGCGGTGCTCTCGCCCACCCTTCATTCGCGCGGGCGGAACGGTCCAAAGCCTCGCCTCAAGATCGATCTCTGCGAAACGCGCGCCGAGTGCCTCACCACTCCGGCTAGCGGTGAGAACGATGAACTCCAATGCCCGCGCGCTAATGTCGTCACATTCACGCAGCCTCGCCATAACGGCCGGTATCTCGGCATAGGGCAAGGCAGGATGATGCTCCACGCGCCGTACCCTTGCGCGCGCGGGCAGAAAATGATCGAGATGGCCGCGCCACTGCGCCGGGTTCTCCCCCTCGCGCAAGCGCTTGGCCTTGGCCCACGACAGCACGGCTTCAATGCGCCCTCGCACCCGCGACGCGGTCTCAGTCCTGGTGGCCCAGATCGGCTCCAGCACCTTCAGCACCAGGTCGGTGTCTACAGCGCCAACGGGGAGATCGCCAAATGTGGGATAAACGTAGGTCGCTAGAGTGTTTGGCCACTGCTGTCGGTGCCTAGCGTTGCGCCAGCCCGCCTCGTGCGAGGCGATCCACGCCTCGGCGCATTGCCGAAATGTCATGCCACGCGCTTCGGCGAGTTTCGTCTGCGCGCGCTCCTGCTGTCGGTGCTCGATCGGGTCGATGCCCTGCCGCACGAGCTCACGTGCCTTGGCGGCAAGCTCGCGCGCCTTCCCGAGCTCGACGCTCGCAGCAGAACCCAGCCCGAGGTAGCGAGCTCTGCCGCCCAACATGTACCGGAAGACCCAGCTTTTCGATCCGCCGCTCGTCACCTTCAGGTAAAGGCCATCACCGTCAGGATGCAGGCCCGCAGCCTTTAGGCTCCTCACTGTGAGCGCCGACAACCGGTGCGTTATTTTTGGCATTCCGCAGCCCCCGCTAACACGCCAGTCCACAAATCAGTCCACAAATGAAAGCTCGGTGCTAACAGATGTGAACCGTCACAGGTAGACGGCAGCAGGAAGGAATTGTGTGGATTTCAACATGTTCTGTCGACGCCTAGCGACGACGCCCGATACTCACAGACTTCAATTGTGCGGATCATGCTTCCCGCGAGCGCGCGCCTTGTTTAGTCTTGCCGCCAGATATCGCGAACAAAAAACTCCGAGTTGGTTGGGGAGTTTCGGCGTGAGGGACCTCAAAGGCAAGGTCGCCTGGGTAACGGGCGCGGGCACCGGCATAGGCGAAGCTGCGGCCATTGCGCTCGCTCGGGAAGGCGCAATCGTGGTTCTGACTGGTCGGCGCAAGGAACCGCTGCGGGCTGTGGTGGAAGCAATCTCGGCCGAGGGCGGCAAGTCACAGGCCCGGCCGGGCGACCTCAAGAAATCCGCTGAGGTGGCCAAGATCGTAGACGGCATTCGGTCCGACTTCGGCCGGCTCGACATCGTGGTCAACAACGCCGGCGTCAATCTTCCCGACCGCACCTGGCAACGTCTCAAGCCGGAAGGCATCGAAGCGCTGATCAGCGGCAACCTGACCAGCGCATTCTACGTGGTGCAAGCCGTGCTGCCGATCATGCGCGCTCAGAAGGATGGAGTGCTCATCCACACTGCGTCCTGGGCTGGGCGCTTCATCGGTCCCGTATCCGGACCGACCTATACGGCCGCCAAGCATGGCGTGGTCGCCATGAGCCACACCATCAATCTGGAGGAGTGCCAGAACGGTATTCGCTCGTGCGTGCTGTGCCCCGGCGAGGTCGCAACCCCGATCCTGGCGTTCCGAGATCCGCCCGAAACGCCCGAGACAATGGCACGCATGGTACAGCCGGAGGACATGGGAGAGATCGTGGTCTTCGTCGCCAAGCAGCCGCCGCATATCTGCCTGAACGAGATCCTGGTCACGCCCACCCACAATCGCGGCTATATCGGCATGGTGCGTGCCCGGCAACAAATGGCGAAGACCCGAGCATGAGCATGGTCGCCATCAAGGCCAAAGCACTCGAAGAGCTGGTGTGGGACATTTTCGTCAAAGCCGGCTGCTCGCAGGCAGAGGGTGAGCGCATCGGCAAATATCTGGTGATCGCCAACCTTACCGGTCATGACAGCCACGGCGTGCAGCGCGTGCCGCGCTACCTGCAATGGCTGGCAGATGGCGATTTCGTTGCTGACCGCACGGTAAAAGTCGTGTCGGAGACGCCCGTGCTTGCCGTGCTCGACGGGCAGTACGGCTTCGGCCAGACAGTGGCGCCGCAAGCGGTCGCGATCGGCATCAGGAAATGTAAGGAGATGGGCCTCGCAGCCGTTACCCTGCGCAACGCAGGCCATGTCGGCCGCGTCGGCGACTGGGCTGAAATGGCGGCCGCCGAGAACCTAGTCTCCATTCACTACGTCAACGCGTCCTCCAGCGTGCTGGTGGCGCCCTATGGCGGTGTAGATCGGCGCTTCTCGACGGCCCCCTATTGCGTCGGTATTCCGCGCAAGGGACAGGCACCGCTGGTGCTCGACTTCGCCACCTCCATCGTCGCAGAAGGCAAGGTGCTCAACGCCAGCTTCGGCGGCAAAAAGATTCCGGCTGGTGCGCTGATCTCGCCCGACGGTAAGACCAGCAGCGATCCGCATGTGCTCTATGGCGACTATACTGCCACCGGGCCGCGCCATGCGGGCCGCGGTGAAGGCGCCATACGTGCCTTCGGCGAGCACAAGGGATCCGGCCTCGCCCTGATGTGTGAAATCCTCGGCGGATCTCTGACCGGAACCGGCGCGGCTCAGGATGGGCGCAAGTGGTCCAACGGCATGTTGTCGATCTACCTTGATCCAGTGCGCCTCGACCCGGCAGGCTTCTTTCCGGAGGACGTCATGCGCTATATCGCATATGTGAAAAGCGCGCGGCCAGCCATCCCTGGCGGTGAAGTGCTCGTACCCGGCGAACCGGAAGAGCTCATGCGGGTGCAGCGCCTAAAGGATGGCGTACCCTTACCCCAAGACACTTGGAATGCCATTGTCGAGGCCGCGCGGCGGATCGGCATTGACGAAGCCCGCATCATGCGCGCAATGCAGTAAGACATCACAAGACTGGACCATCGCACATTCGAGGAACCGCCCTGTGCATAGCAACGACCTGCTCGAGACCCTCAAGAGCTTCGACACGCCGACCATCTGTAACGCCTTGGAGATCGTGGCGCCGGAGCGCCGCCTGACGGGCTTCACCGCCAAGCCTCTGGTCTGTCCGTTTCCCGATCTACCACCCATCGTCGGCTATGCACGCACAGCCACCATCCGCACAGTCAACGCGCCCGAGCTCACGGGCAAAGACGCACGCGCCCAGCGCATCGGCTACTACGAGTATGTGGCCTCCAAGCCCGGACCAACGATCACGGTGATCCAGGACCTCGACGGTGCCGACATCGGCTTCGGCGCGTTCTGGGGCGAGGTCCAGAGCGCCGTTCACAAAGGACTTGGCTGTCTCGGCGTGGTGACCGACGGCTGCATCCGCGACATCCCTCAGTGGGCGCCCGGCTTTCAGGCATTGGCGGGCTCGATTGCGCCAAGCCATGCGCACGTGCATCTGGCCGACTTCGGCAAAGAGGTGCGCGTGGCCGGCATGCTGGTGCGCTCGGGTGACCTTGTGCATGCAGACCGGCACGGCGCAGTTGTTATCCCGCACGAGGTCGCACCGAAGATCAAGGCCGCGTGCGACCTGCTCGCCCGCAAGGAGGCCATCATCCTGGAAATCGCTCGTAAGCCGGGCTTCACCGTCGACCAGTTGAAGGTCGCGTTGCAGAAGATGGACGAAATCCATTAGGAAACGGCCCGCCGGCTATAAGGCGCATAGACGTTCACGAGAAACGTGCTGAGAAACACGAGGAACTCTTAGAAAATGGCTGGAGAGACTTTGGACGCCGACGTCATCGTTGTCGGCGCCGGAAATGCGGCGGCATCGGCCGCCATCGCGGCTCGCAACACTGGTGCGCGGGTCATTATGCTGGAAGCGGCCCCCAAGGAGGAGCGCGGCGGTAACTCCACTTACACCGCTGGCGCCACCCGCCTCGTCTACAATGGTGCGGAAGACGTCAAGACGCTGGTCGATCTGTCGGAGGCCGAGCTCGCCAACATGGACTTCGGCAGTTACACCGCCGAGCAGTATTTCGACGACATGTATCGCATGACCCGCTATCGCACCGACCCGGAGCTGTGCGAGCTGCTCGTCAACAACAGCCTTCCGACATGGCAGTGGCTGAAGACTCAGGGCGTCCGCTTCCAGACCAGCCAGGGCCGGCAAGCCTTCAAGGTCGACGGCAAGTACAAGTTTTGGGGCGGCCTGTGCGTCGAGATCTGGGGCGGCGGACCCGGCCTCATCGACATGGAGCACGACATCGCAGCCAAGAAGGGCATCGACATCCGTTACGAGACCGCGGGCGTGTCACTTCTCACCGATGATAACGGCATTACCGGCGTGCGCACGCGCCACAAGGGCAAGACCCGCGATCTGACGGCTGGCGCCGTAGTGCTGGCCTGCGGGGGCTTCGAGAGCAATGCCGAGATGCGCACACGCTATCTGGGGCAGGGCTGGGAGCTGGCCAAGGTGCGCGGCACCCGTTTCAACACCGGCGCGGGCATCAAGATGGCCCTCGACATCGGTGCCATGCCGCATGGCCACTGGTCGAGCTGCCATGCGGTGGCCTGGGACATGAACGCACCGCCGTTCGGCGACCTGTCGGTGGGCGACAATTTCCAGAAGCACAGCTATCCGCTCGGCATCATGGTCAATGCGCGCGGCGAGCGGTTCGTCGATGAAGGCGCCGATTTCCGCAACTACACTTATGCCAAGTATGGCCACGTGGTCCGCGAGCAGCCCGACATGCTGGCCTGGCAGATCTTCGACAAGAAGGTGCTGCACATGCTGCGCGACGAATACCGCATCCGGCGCATGACCAAGGTCTCGGCCGACACGCTCGAGGAGCTGGTGCAGAAACTGGAAGGCGTCGAGCCCAAGCGCTGCCTGGAAGAGCTGAAGGCGTACAATGCGGCGGTCATGACCGACGTGCCGTTCAATCCCGCCGTCAAGGATGGACGAGGAACACGTGGCCTAAAGGTACCCAAGAGCAACTGGGCCAACGTGCTCGACGCGCCGCCATACGAGGCATACGCCGTGACATGCGGCGTGACATTCACCTTCGGTGGCTTGAAGATATCGACCGGGTGCGAGGTCGAGGACACAGCCGGTCACACGATCCCGGGACTATATGCAGCCGGCGAGCTTGTTGGCGGGCTCTTCTATCACAACTATCCCGGCGGCACCGGCCTGACCTCCGGAGCGGTGTTTGGAAAAATTGCCGGCGAAGGCGCGGCTGGCCACGCTCTAGGACAACGCCAGCGCGGCGTGTGAAAACATCACACGTCGCGTACCATCAGAAAGGCGTCCTCGCGCCGGCCGTCGGGGTGCAGGTAATAATCCTTGCGCTGACCCATGCGCGTGAAGCCGAGGCGTGCGTAGAGCGCCGTCGCAGCCTGATTGCTTTCGGCCACGTCGAGGAACAATCGCCGAGCTTCTTTGCGTTTCGCCAGGCCGATTAGCGCCTCAACGAGCACGCAGCCGACGCCCTGCCTTTGCCAGGCCTTGTCGACGCCGATCGACAGGATTTCCGCCTCGTCGGCGGTGAGCTGAGCAATGATGAAGCCGATCAACCCAGGTGCGTGCCTGGTCGTTGCGACCAGAGCGACGCACGCCGGATGCTCCAGCAGCCGCCGCATCCCGTCGGCGTCCCAGCCTTTTTCAAACAGCTGAACATGCAGCGCCGAGAGCGCACCGGCCTGCTCGGGCGTTGCCGCCAGCAGCCGGATTTCGGGATGCTCGACCATGGCTCAATCGGCCCGCGGCAGGGCCGCATCGGCCTGCGGTTTCGCGTCTGGTGCACGCAGGTAGAGCGGCGCCACTGGCGCGACGGGCGTAAGCATCGGCGCCAGCAGGACGAGGTCGCCGGCATGCGGCTGCAGCGTGATGAGCCGCGCCCCTACCTGGTTAACGCCCATTGCCACTGCGGCATGGACAAGGGCATCGGCGCCCGAACCCACGGCAATCACCTCATGCCCTGCGATCCTATTCGCCGCCTCAGACGGCGACAGCACTTCCGCCGGCGAGAGTTCCTCGCACGTACCCACCTGGAA
The DNA here is from genome assembly GCA_963806735.1 of uncultured Alphaproteobacteria bacterium. Classification (GTDB taxonomy): domain Bacteria; phylum Pseudomonadota; class Alphaproteobacteria; order Rhizobiales; family Hyphomicrobiaceae; genus CADEFX01. Next base: position 17,604 of record CAWEBE010000058.1, read on the forward strand.
CACTTGCAGGTAGAGCCCGCCCCGTCGTGCATCGACGGCCACCGCCAAAACTCGCTGCCGCCGCTCTCCCAACATGCGGTCGGCGCGAGCCGCCATGACGTGCAGGCTCGTGGTCACCACCACCGGCAAGCCTGCCGCCAGCGCCAATCCGCGTGCTGCAGCCACACCGACGCGCACGCCCGTGAACGAGCCGGGCCCGCGCGTCACGGCGATGCGATCGAGATCGGAGAAGCTTAGTCCGGTGGCCTGCATTACAGAGGCGATCATGGGCATCAGCCGCTCGGCCTGGCCGATGCTCATCTCCTCGTAGGCCTCTCGCTGCAGCCACTCCCCGCTCGCGCTCTGCCAGCGGACCGCAACCGAGACGGCGCCGAAGCAGGTGTCGAAGGCGAGCACATTCATGGTTTCGATCCGCTACAGGACCTTCGCCATCTCCTCGAAGGCGAAGCGCGGCCCGCGGGGACGCACACCGGCGGGATCGCCGTAGCCGATGCTGCACAGGAAGTTGGATTTTACGGTACCCTCGGGAAAGAACTCCTTGTCGACACCATCGTTGTCGAAGCCTGACATCGGCCCTGTATCGAGACCCAGCGCGCGGGCGGCGAGGATCAGGTAGGCACCCTGCAGCGAGCTGTTGCGTAGCGCCGTGGTGGCGATGTGGTCTGCCTTGCCCTCGAACCAGCTGCGAGCCTCCTGGTTGTGTGGAAACAGGCGCGACAGGTGCTCATAGAATTTAAGATCATAGGCAACGATGGCACAGACAGGAGCCTGCATCGTCTTCTCGGCGTTGTTCGCGGACAGAAACGGTTTCAGGCGCTGCTTAGCAGCTGCGGATTTGACGAACACGAAACGCGCCGGCTGGCAGTTGGCGCTGGTCGGCCCCATCTTGGCGAGGTCGACCACGTCGCGCAGCAGACTGTCCGGCACGTCTTTGGCCTGCCATTTGTTGTTCGTTCGCGCCGTACGGTAGAGCTGATCCAACGCGGCATCCGGCAGGCGAGCAGACATCGGCGAACTCCCATGGTCGCAAAGAGTACGCGCCAGCCTACGGGCTTTCGGGAGTCGGTCAACCGCCGGGCGGTGGCTGGCCCGTCAAACGGGCCTCACCTCCTGCACGTCGGGACAGAAGTGCTGCAGCAGGCGCTCGATGCCGCCCCTGAGCGTCGCCGTCGAGCTTGGGCAACCGGCGCAGGCGCCGCGCATGTGCAAGTAGACCACACCGTCCTTGAACCCATGGAAGATGATGTCGCCGCCGTCATTGGCCACTGCCGGACGCACACGCGTCTCCAGCAGCTCCTTGATGGTCTTCACCGTCTCCTCGTCCTTCGGATCGTAGTCACCCTTGGCAACATCCCCGGTCGCCTCACCAGCGTCGACCACCGGAGCACCCGACATGTAGTGCTCCATGATGGCGCCGAGGATGGCCGGCTTCAGATGCTGCCATTCGCTCTCGCCTTTGGTCACGGAGATGAAATCTGAGCCGAGAAAAACGCCCGTCACGCCATCGATAGTGAAAATGCGCTGCGCCAACGGCGAATTGGCGGCCTCATTAGCGGCCCGGAAATCGACGGTGCCTTCTCCCAGGACGGGCTTGCCGGGAATGAACTTCATTGTCGCCGGGTTCGGCGTCGGCTCGGTCTGGATGAACATCGAACGTCGCTCCTGATCTTTTGCGTGGACCCGCCTCATCGCCTTGCCGCGGCGGACTACTTTGGAATACTTCTAATATAGGGCAGTCGAACCCTAAGCTCCAGTGCCGTTCGTGGCAAATGCTTGGATTTCCAGACGATACGGTCGCTCAGGCCAGTGCCAGCAGATCGTCCAGGGTCAAATTGCCTGGCACGATAGTTATCGGCACAGGGTAGGTACCGGCCGCCTTACCTGCTGCAAGCGAGGACACGAGGGGACCTGGCCCCTTGGCGTCGACGGCGGCCCCGAGCACCAGAACGGCGATGTCCTCGTCCTCGTCGATCAGCTTCAGGATCTCCTCGACCTTCTTGCCCTCGCGAATCACCTCCTCAGACACGATCGCCTCGAACCCCGCGTTGTTGAGCTTACGGCGATTGAGCCGGAAGATGGCCTTGGCCTTGTTCGTCTCCTCCTCGAGCTGCACCTGCCGGACGCCCATCCAGTGCTGATAATCCTGCGGCTCGATGACGTACAGCATGACGATCTGGCCGCTGCTGTGCTGGATGCGGCTGGCTGCGAATAACAACGCCGTCTCCACCTCTGGCAGATCGTCGACGATCACCAGGAATTTGCGCAGGTGTCCCTGCTCATAGACTCGGCGCTTCTTGGCCATGCTGCATGCTGCCACGCGCCCGTGAGCGCAACAAGACGCTCCGAGCGCCGGTGGCAGGATCCAACGAACATGCGCGTTAGGAACCCTAGAAGCATTCCAGGCTCCACGAGCTCAAGTGCGAAGAAAGCCAACCATGTCCTTGATCTCAATCAAGATTGGCTCGGCAAGCACCCGCGCCTTGGCCGCTCCGTCAGCGAGGATTCGGTCGATCTCGGCGGGGTCGGCAAGGAGCCGTTGCATCTCCGCGTTGACCGGACCAACGCGCGAAACCGCAAGCTCGGCCAGCGCCTTCTTGAAGTTCGAGAACTGACCGCCGCCGTACTGCTTCAGCACCGAAGCTTTATCTGTGCCTGCGAATGCCGCATAGATACCGACGAGATTGTCAGCCTCCGGTCTATTCTCCAACCCGTCTTCGCTTGTGGGCAGCGGCTCCGGATCGGTCTTCGCCTTCTGGATCTTGCGGGCGATGGTGTCGGCGTCATCGCTCATGTTGATGCGCGAAAGGTCCGAAGGATCGGACTTCGACATCTTCTTGGTGCCGTCCCGCAGGCTCATGACGCGCGTGGCCGGACCTTGGATCAAAGGCTCGGGGAGAGGGAAAAACCTGCCGTCCGCGTAGCCCTTCGCCTCGATGGAGCTCTTGTAGTCGTTGTTGAACTTCTGCGCGATATCGCGCGCCAGCTCCAGATGCTGCTTCTGGTCCTCACCTACCGGCACATGCGTGCCGCGATAGACGAGGATATCGGCGGCCATCAGCACCGGATAGGCATAGAGGCCCACGGACGCGCGCTCCTTGTCTTTGCCGGCCTTCTCCTTGAATTGAGTCATGCGGTCGAGCCAGCCCAGTCGCGCGACGCAGTTGAAAATCCACGTCAGCTCGGCGTGTGCCGCCACTTGCGACTGATTAAAGATGATCGATTGCTTTGGGTCCAGGCCGCTGGCGATGTAGGCCGCTGTCACCTCGCGGATCGACTGCCTCAGCTCCGCCGGATCCTGCCACAACGTGATCGCGTGCATATCCACGATGCAATACAGGCATTCGTGGCTTTTCTGCATCTCGACCCAGCGCACCATGGCGCCGAGATAGTTGCCGAGATGCAGGTTCCCGGTCGGCTGCATGCCGGAGAAAACGCGAGGGTTAAGCTTCATCATCGTCTGCTTCCTTGGCGAACCGGCGCCTTATGGCGTGAAGGGCTAGGCGGCGCAAGTGCTAGTGTCCCGATCGCGAAGTTCGTCGAATCTCGCAGCAACCGTTGAACGAACTTCGCGATCAAAAGGACACTAGAAAGTCCATGAATTCTAGTGTGATTCAGATCGAGAGATTCGCTCACGCACCTGCCGCGAATACCGGCAAATTTCTCGATCATCACACTAGGAGCAATCAAGAGTTCTTGCCACGGCTGAAGGCGGCCCGCAGCGAAGCGAGGCGCGCTGCTCCCGTGACGT
>CAWEBE010000059.1:0-179387 GCA_963806735.1 uncultured Alphaproteobacteria bacterium
ACAGGTGTGCATCTTCAGCGTATACCCTTTCGTTACGTCATGGCTCGGACCTTTTCGCGACTGCGAACGTGAGAACGGGGACACGATTACCGTGAACTCCGTCGCGGACATCAACCGTCACATTGCCCTTCAAGCTGCTGCTCACCGCGGCCTAATCCGCTTTGGGCAAATGCGGTCGTGTTAGGAGGAGCTCTACACGTAAGCGCCTAGGCTGCCGTGCGCTTGCAAGGGTGGGAGCCGGCGCGTAGCATTCACGGATCTCTGGCACCATCTTTCGTTCCCGCTGCGTGCACCGCGATGACGACGCAAGATGACGTTCCCGACTGGCGCATCACCGGAGATTGGTGGGACCTCTGCAATTGCGCCATCGGATGCCCCTGCAATTTCGGCTCGAACCCGACGTCGGCTACTGCGAGGGCGTGCTCACCTGGCTGATCCGCGACGGCAACTACGGCGACCTCAGGCTCGCCAAGAGATCTCGCCGTTGTCCTCATCATTCATTGGGAGGGCAACGTGTTCGACAAGAACCGCGAGTTCGGCTTCCTGATCGACGACCGCGCCAACCCCGAGGAGCGCGTCGCGCTAAAGAAGATCTTCACCGGCTAGGCCGGCGGCGCCTTCGAGGCCTGGCGCGATCTGACCCTCAGCCTCGACGGCGTGGAATTCGTGCCGATGACGGTCACTCACGATGCCGAGAACTGGCGCGTCGAGGTTCCGGGCATGGTCGACGGCCTCGGCGGGCCGTTCCGAAAGTACATGGTGCCGGAAGGGACACCTGCCGCATCTACAATGCCCGCGGCCTGAAGTCGTGCCCGGCTTCCTTACCGTCGGCCAGGCCAAGCGCAACGTGGTCACGGGGCCTTCGGCCGCAATTTCGACTGGTCGAGCGATCCTCCAAACACATCGCCTTCGATCTGCGCGGACCAAGACATTCAGCTGGCGCCAGCCGCTGAAAGGTCAATGACGCAAGATCCCGGCGCGGCCGGCGCGTTGCCGCGCCCTCGACCGCCTCGTCGTTGCCGGGTTGCTCTTGTCGCGCGCTGGCCTGGGGCTTCACCGTTCATCAAGCGATGATGATGGACGAGATGGAAGCGGCCATGTGGCGCGACATGAACATGTCGATGAACGGCATGGAGCCGTCATGGACGGCGATCGACGCCCTGCTGCTGTTTGTGATGTGGTCGGCGATGATGGCGGCAATGATGGTGCCGGGCGCAAGCCCGATGGTCTCTGCGTTCGCGACCATCAATCGCCGGCGACGCCAACGAGTGCGCCCTATGTGCCGACTGCCGTGTTCCTGCTCGGCTACCTAATCGTCTGGGCCGGTTTCTCGGTCGTAGCCACGGCGCTGCAATGGCTGTTGCAGTCCACCGGCCTGCTCACGACCATGATGCAGTCGACGTCGCACTACTGGTCGGCAGCGCTGTTCCTCGCCGCCGGGCTCTACCAGTTCAGCCCGTTGAAGGAGAGGTGTCTCGCCTATTGCCGCACGCCCGACAGCTTCATCCTGACCGAATGGCGCGACGGCGCGTCGGCGCCGTGTCATGGGCTGCGTCACGGGCAGTTCTGCCTGGGCTGCTGCGGGGCGCTGATGGTGCTGTTGTTCGCCGTCGCGGTCATGGATCTGCGCTGGGTCGCGCTGTTGACCGCATTGGTGACCGCCGAAAAGCTATTGCCCGGAGCGAGCTTCTGGCGGGCCGGGATCGGACTGGGGCTGATCGTGACGGCCACAGGCTTTGCTATCGCGGCTGGAGCGGATGATGCGCTCCTCGGAGCACCCGTCCGGTGTGGAGAGTAAGGCGTAGGGTCAAACTGAGAAGATCGCCGCATATCGAGCGGTCGTCTGTTATCCCCACAAAGCAGACCTTGCAGCTCACTTCGCGCGAAGTCTCGCAAGTGCCAGAACCGGACGTGGTTTCTTGTGGCTTCTTAGGAGCAGCGCTGTCGCTGGCTTAGACGCGCGCAACTGAGAGCAATTGACGCAAGTCAGATGCGCGGTACCTCGAACGTCGAAGGATGAAACAGATCCTCGACGGTCAGAAGGCGGTCGGACATGCCCTGCTTGTGATGTTGGCGTAGAAAATACTCAAGGCAAGCGCGGTTCGCCTCGATGCCATAGGGCCAGAAGTCGCGCCCCATGAGCTCCCTCGCGTCATGCAATTGCTGATCGACGAACGGTAGCATCACTTTGCTGGCCGAGGTGTCGGCAAGCTTGGCAAGGGCAACCGACTTGGCGTGCGAGAAAGCCTTGTAGAGCGTCCCCGGAAGCCAGGGGTTCTGCTCCACGAGTGAGCGCCGGACCCCTAGAATATGCATGATGGGAAAGTTGCCGGATTTTCGGTAGCTTGCGATGGCTGCCTGGCGTGGGTCATCAAAGAGCCAGCCGATATGAGAATTGGCCGGGTTCACGACGGAGGGCGTTCGCGGCCCGATCAGCGCATCGATCTCGCCGGCGAGCAGCAACATAGAGAGCGATTGGCCAGCTGGGGCCTCCGACATGCGGACGCCGGGCGGCAACTTGATTGTGATTTTCTCCGGGCGCCCCGTCTCTTCGACGCCGCCGCGCACCCAATCGATCGATTTGCTGAGACGCCGAAGTCGTCTTCGAGAAACGCGCAAATCCAGATGTTAGCTGTGACCTGATACTCGGCGATACCAATCTTGCGACCCTTGAGATCGGCGGGCGAGTTGATGCCACGATCCTTGCGGATATAACTCCGGAGTGTCTGAAGGCACGCGAGGGAAAAACTGGAACGCCGACATAAGGGTTGTCGCCCTGCGCCGATTTCACGCAGAAGCTGCCGAGCGACAGCTCCGCGATGTCGAACGCCGTATGACGGAAGGCACGGAAAAAGATCTCCTCCGGTTCAAGGGTGAGGAAAACGGGTGACACGCCGTCAATCGAGACGGTGCCATCGACGAGCGGACGGACGCGATCGTAGTCGCCAATCGCGATTGAAAGATTGAGCTTCGCCATCGCGCCAGGCCTCCCCCTAAATGTGGCTTGTTAATTAATCAGTAGCATGGAGGCCGAACACACGGTCATTGCCATTGAGAAGCTACTTTGGCTGGCGAACGACCATTTGCGAGACCTCCTTCGTTATGCTGCGCTCATCATTGTGGTCGCTTGTCTCGGGCCCTGGAGCCTGGCACCTTCTCGTGCGGCGGCGTCAGATGCTTGAACGATAAGAAGTCGATGGGAGGTGGCGGTGTCGAATGCATTTGACTTGTTACGTGGTCTCACCGCGAATGGGATGAGAGAGCGGCACCACTCGGGTCACTCCCTGTCGTGCGCCCGAGCGGGCGGAGCTCATGAGCCGCAAATTGTGGCGTTCGACCGTGATTGTAGCCTGGCCCATTTCACGGGCGCACGAACCTTCGTCGCGCAAATGGGCCGCCGCGCACATGAAGGCGAAGCCATACCGAAATAGAGCCTCACTGTGCACTTGAAAGGGGTACCTGTCATGATTTATGCGGCATGCCGGTTCGTTTACAAGTTGTCGCTGATTGCGGCGCTTGCTGTTTGCACTCTTGTAGCGACGTCTGCAGCACAAGGGCAATCGGGCGCCGCATTTCCCGAAAAACCGATCAAGCTTATCGTACCCTATTCACCTGGAGGATCGGCGGATTTCACAGCGCGCCTCATCGCGCAGAAAATGAGCGAGGGGCTGCGCCAGCCGCTCGTTGTCGACAACAAGCCTGGCGCCAATGGCATCATCGGTGCGGACGTCGTCGCCAAGGCGGCTCCCGATGGCTATACCCTGTTGCTCGCGCCGCGCGAGCTGGGCATCAATCCGAGCATATATGCGACGTTGCCATACGACACGCTCAAGAGCTTCGCCTGGATTGGGCTGGCAACAGAGGGCCACTTCATCATGGTCGTCAACCCATCGATTCCGGCGCAATCGTTTGCTGATCTGATCGCATTGGCGAAGGCAAAACCCGCCTCGCTCTCCTACGGCAGCATCGGCATTGGGAGCATAGCGCAGCTCAATGTCGAAGCGTTGAAGCAACGTCAAGGCGTCGACATCTTACATGTCCCTTACAAAGGCGCCGGGCCTGCGCTCAACGCTACGGTTTCTGGCGAGGTCGCACTGACGATCGCCGCGGTGCCCGGCGCGATCGGCTTCATTAAGGACGGTCGGCTTCGTGCGCTCGCTGTCGGCTCGCCGACGCGTCTGCCGCAATTTCCCGACGTGCCGACGCTTGGCGAGGTCGGCGGCGGTGCGGATACTTTTGTGACGACATTCTTCGGCCTTGCTGCGCCGGCGAATACTCCGGAGCCTATCATCGCCAAGCTCAACGCTGAACTGAGACGTGCAGTTACACAGCCTGACATCGTGGAGAAACTCAATGCCAGTGGGCTGGTGCCAATCGGCAGCACACCCGAGGTGATGGCGAGCACTATCGCCGACGACATTGCTCGCTTCGGAACTCTAGTGAAATCGATCGGCATCAAGCCCGAGTAAGTATCGCATGCATGGCAGGCTGGAGCTTTGTGCTGTTACTCGACGCAGCTTGTAGCGAGGCTGCTGAAAGAGGACGTCCGAGCGGATGATGCAAACTTCGCACACAACGCTTCGTCCGGTCCGGCTCTCAGTCGATCGGAGCATAGTTTCCGCTTTCGGCGAGATCCTGATCGCCCTACGGAGCTCCAGCCTGCCTATAAGGCGCCTGGCCAATGATTGACCGGCTGGGGAGTACGCGCTCCCCAGTCCCCAGAGTAACGTTTGAACTTCGCCTCTGGGTCAAAAGTTTGCGCCGGCACCCTGCATCCACTGCGTACGGTCAACCGCAATAAGCGGAAGTGGTCCCAGCGCCGCTAAACATATTCGATCGTAGTGTGTCGAGGCGGCTGGTCGGGACGGGGCGGGCGCGCGCATCGTCCGCGCCGGCGACTTCTTCAGGCCCCGCACTGGCAACAGCTCGCGGCTTCATCAGCGTCATTCGCTGAGCCATTCAATAATGAAGCGGTCCGAAGAGTGAATACAGACCGCGACGAGCCGTTCCTGTCCGATGGCGGTAAAGCGGTGCGCCGTATCGGGCTTGATAACGAGAACGTCGCCGGGACCGGCCTCAGTTCCGGGTCAAACCCTGCCGAAGTTGGTCGCCTTAGCTCGTGTCTGCTTCCGAGAGCAGGTTAGCCACTGCCGGCATAACGCCTTGGAATCACGGGAGCGATTTCTGGCTAACCTCGTTCCTAAGCGCTTGAGAATGCTCAATTGACGAAACGCCCTACGGGGCGCCAGAAATACGGTCACGTGTCTTTTGATGATGCGCGGCACGCCCGGTTTTCCGGCAGAAAACGGACGACACATCTCGCTCCTGGAAGCCGCAAGTTCGCGCCACAGACCGACGTCGCACCCTTACTCAGTGCTCAATAGTAAGCAGTTGAAATCTTAGCGCTTACCGCAAAGGTCAGACGCAATCAGCTTGGGCGCTGCGCCCGATTTTATAGCAGTTCCATTTACCGCGTGGCGGTGCATTGAGATGCTGCGCGATGATGCGCAAGCGCGCGATAGCGCGAGAATCGCGTCGTTTTCGATACGCGGGCGAAATCGGCTGCCGATTGGCATAGAAGCTGCACTTAACTCTTAGTTAACCCTGCTGACTTGGTGAGCGGTGAGAGCAAGATCATGCCCGACACTGTACGTGAGGCCTATCGTGCAGCTTCGGATCTGACGGATCTCACCATTGCCGATGCCGGGACGCTGCTCGAGCGGCGCGAGATCTCGCCGGTGGAGCTCGTCGATGCTGCGCTCGCTCGGATCGAGCGGCACGATCCTGCGATTCACGCCTTCATCACAATCACAGCCGAGTCGGCACGCAGCAAAGCGCGTGAGGCTGAAACTCGAATCGCTAAGGGTGGCTATCGGGGTCCCTTCGATGGCATTCCGTTCGCCCTCAAAGACAACATCGAGACGCGCGGCATCCGCTCGACGTCGCACTCCAAGCTACTGCTCGACAACGTGCCGACCGAGGACGCCACAGTGGCGGCGAACCTGACCGATGCTGGCGGCATCCTGATCGGCAAGACGGCGACGTTCGAATTCGCGCTCGGCGGTCCATCCTGGGACCTGCCCTGGCCGCCCGCGCTCAATCCGTGGAGCATCAAGCATTTGCCTGGAGGGTCATCGTCGGGCTCGGGCGCCGCCGTGGCTGCGCGCTTCGTTCCGGCGGCCATCGGTACGGACACGGGCGGCTCGGTGCGCTGGCCCGCGGCTGTCTGCGGTATTGCCGGCCTGAAGCCGACCTACGGGCGGATCAGCCGAAAAGGCGTGCACCCCAATACGTTCTCGCTGGATCATTGCGGACCGATGACCCGCACGGTCGAGGACTGTGCGATCATGCTCGGAGCCGCTGCCGGTCATGACCCGCTCGATCCAGGCAGCATCGACGAGCCAGTGCCTGACTATCGCGCGGCGCTCACCGGACCGATCAAAGGGCTTCGCGTCGGCTTGATTCGCCACTGGTACGCAATGGATGCGATCCCCGAGGTTACGAAGGCCGTCGATGCAGCGGTGACGCGGCTTGCTGATCTCGGCGCCATCGTCGAGGAAATCGAGCTGGAGCCATTGATCGACTACATCGATTGCAAAACAACGATTTCGATCAGCGAGCTCTATGCCATTCACGAGGAGGACCTGAAAACGCGGCCGCAGGACTTCGGCAAGTTACTGCGCACGCGCGTCATCGCCGGGGGTTTGGTTCGAGCGGAGGACTACGTGCAGGCCATGCGCTGGCGCACAGAGCTTGCGACCAAGATGCTGTCTCAGTTCAAGCACTTTGATGTGCTGGCCACGGCCGGCTGGCTCAATCCGGCCGACCGCAACGATCCCCAGGGCTTCGACTTCTTCAAAAAGCGCCATCTCGTCACGATGCCGTTCAGCGTATCTGGCATCCCGGCCCTTTCCGTCCTCTGCGGCTTCACTGATGAGAGCCTGCCGCTATCGCTGCAGATCGGAGGCAAACCATTCGACGAGGCAACGGTGCTGCGGGTGGGTGATGCCTATCAGCGCGCGACCGAATGGCATCTGCGCAAGCCGTCGCTGCAATGAACATCCGCTATCTGGAGGTCAAGCGATGAAGAAAGCGCCTGCCACCCGTGACGAGATCGCGGTCCTAGCGAAGAACGCCGGTCTCGATCTTGCACCTGAATATTTCGATGAACTAGTGGAGGCCTACGCCAACATCGAGCCGATGCTGATACGCGTGCGCCGGGGGCGCAACCGTGCCGATGAGCCAGCTCATACTTTCGACCCGAGGAAATTTATGCCGCGGGAGGGGTGAGCTGTGGCGAAGGAGCTGTATTTCACCACGATCGCAGAGGCTAACCGCGCATTCGCTGCCCGCAAGCTATCACCGGTCGAGCTGACGAGAGCGTATCTCGACCGGATCGCCACACTCGACAGAACGTTGTTCTCTTACCTTCTGGTCACCGCCGATCGCGCGCTCAGCGAAGCGGCGGAGGCCGAGGCGGAGATCATGCGCAGCGGCCCGCGCGGCCCGATGCACGGCATCCCCTACGGCCTCAAGGATATCTACGAAACCAAGGGCCTGCGCACGACGGCGCATTCCAAGCTGCTGGCCGATCAATCCCAGCGGACGATTGTACCGTACAGAAAAGACTGCGTGCAGCCGGCAGCGTTCTGCTTGGCAAGCAGGCGACATGGGAATTCGCCATGGGCGGACCGTCGTTTGATCTGCCCTGGCCACCGGCACGCAATCCGTGGGATCTGAAACGCTCGCCATCCGGCTCATCGAGCGGCGCAGGCGCATCAATTGCTGCTGGTCTTTGCGCCGCCGCCATGGGCAGTGACACGGGCGGCTCCATTCGAATGCCTGCCGCTGCGTGCGGCATTGCCGGACTGAAACCCACGTACGGTCTCGTCAGCCGCAAGGGCGTGCTGGCCAACTCGTTCACCTTCGATCACTGCGGTCCCATGGCCTGGACGGTCGAGGACTGCGCATTGTTGCTGCAGGTCATCGCTGGTTACGACCCCGGCGATCCAGGCTCCGCTGACGCACCTGGGGTGAACTATGCCGACGCGCTCGGTAAGTCCGTCAAAGGCATGCGCATCGGCCTCGTCAGCGACTGGTATGACGAGGAAGTGCGCGCTGCCCCCTCGGTTCTTGCTGCCATGGAGGCCAGTGTCCGCGCATTCGAGTCAATCGGCTGCTCTGTGCGCAAGGTAACCCTGCCAACACTTCGCGATTTTACCGACGCGAAGACGCCGATCACTCTGGCGGAGATCTATTCCATTCACGAGGCCGACCTGAAGGCGCGTCCGCAGGACTTCGGCCGCAGCCTGCGCTATCGCGTGATGCCCGGTGCGCTTCTGCGCGCTGAAGACCATGTGCAGGCGTTGCGCTGGCGCGCCGAGCTGACCGCCCGAGTGCTTGGCGTGCTCCGCGACGTCGACGTGCTTCTGACGGTCGGCAGCTTCGAGCCGGCGCCGCTGTTGGCGGAAGAGGATCCGCCCGTGATCATCGGCGCCAAGACACCGTCGGTGACAGCACCTTTCAATCTGACGGGAATGCCCGCGCTCACGGTGTGCAACGGCTTCGACGCCGCTGGTCTGCCGCTCGGCATGCAGATCGCCGGCCGGCCTTTCGACGAGGCAACGGTGCTGGCCGTCGGACACGCCTTCGAGCAGGCAACCAACTTCCGTTCACGGCGGCCCAAGATTGAATCCCTGATGGCGGCGGCGGAATGACAATGCGATCCTGTGCTTCCCAGCAATCACTGAGCGAGCGGAGGACACATGAGCCCGAAGATTGACCAGCAGGAGTTGCAAGCCATTCTCTCGCGCGTCTTCACTGCCGATTCCGAACTGTACCAGAATCGCGGCTTTCAGCGGCGCATCGGCTACGGCCGCAAACCTGCGCTCATCAATATCGATCTCGCTAATGCGTGGACACAACCGGGCAACCCGTTCACATGCGCGGGCATGGAGACGATCATCCCGGCGGTGCAACAGCTGCTGGCCGCATTTCGAGCCCGCAATCTACCGATCATCTACACGACCACGGCGTATGATGTCAGTGACGGACCGAATACCGACATGGGCCTCTGGCACATGAAGATTCCCGTCGAGGTTCTCAAGGCAGGCAGCAAGCTGATCGAGATCGACGAGAGGATCAAGCCGCTGCCGGGCGAGCACGTCATCGTCAAGAAGCGGGCAAGCGCGTTCCACGGGACGCATCTGGCCGGCATGCTGCGCGCCTTGGGCGTCGACACCGTGATCGTCACCGGCACGACGGCGAGCGCCTGCGTGCGCAACACGGTAGAAGACGCCATTGCAGATGGATTTCGCCCCATCGTACCGCGCGAGACGGTCGGCGATCGCATCCTCGGCGCGGTGGAGTGGAACCTATTCGACATCGACGCCAAGTTCGGTGACGTCGAGCCGCTGGAGAAGGTGCTCGCATACCTGAAATCGAACGACATCGGCTAAGGCCAGTCACAATCTGAACGAGAGCGGGCAGAAGCTCGCCGGAAGGCCGGAGAGGAAACAGAGGAGGACAAGCACAGGTCATTCGGGAGTGGAAGATGGGACTGAGAAGCATCGGGCGGCTTGCTACAGCGTCCGCTTTGGCACTATCGGCCGCGGTCGCGCCGGCTTTCGCAGAGAAGGTGCTGCGTGTGGCCATGACCGCTGCCGACGTGCCGCTTACCACCGGGCAACCGAGTCAGGGTGGCGAAGGGCTCCGCTTCATGGGAGTCACCGGCTACGACGGTCTCGTGAACTGGGATCTGTCCAGCTTTGAAAAAGCCGCTGTGCTCCGCCCCGGTCTCGCCGAAAGCTGGAGCGTCAGCGATACCGACAAGACGCTCTGGACATTCAAGTTGCGCAAAGGCGTGAAGTTCCACGATGGATCGGAGTTCAATGCCGACGCCGTCGTGTGGAATTTTGAAAAGCTGATGAAGCGCGATGCGCCGCAGTTCGATCAGGCGCAATCGATCCAGGGCTCGCAGTACTACGGCACTATCGCCAGCTGGGCCAAAGTCGACGACTTCACGATCGAGATCAAGACCAAGAAGCCCGACGCCGTGCTTCCCTACAACCTCGCCAATATCTACTTCTCGAGTCCAAAGCGCTGGGAGGACGTTGGGAAGGATTGGAACAAGTTCGCCTCTCAGCCGTCGGGGACTGGCCCGTGGATGCTCGAGAAGCTCGTGCCGAGAGAGCGCGCCGAGATGGTGCGCAATCCAAACTACTGGGACCCCAAGCGCATCCCGAAATCCGATAGGCTCGTGCTGCTGCCGATGCCTGATGCCAACACGCGGGTTGCCGCCCTGCTGTCCGGGCAGATCGACTGGGTCGAGGCGCCGCCGCCGGACGCGATCCCACGGCTGAAGCAGGCCGGCATGCAGATCGTCACCAACAAGTACCCTCACATCTGGCCTTACCAGATCAGCTATCTCGACGACTCCCCCTTCAAGGACATACGCGTCCGCAAGGCCGCCAACCTCGCCATTGATCGTGAAGGCATGGTGAAGCTGCTGGGTGGATTGGCGGTTCCGGCCAAGGGCATGATCACGGAAGGCCATCCCTGGTTCGGCAAGCCGACGTTCGAGCTCAAGTACGATCCTGAAGCCGCGATCAAGCTGCTGGCGGAGGCGGGCTACGGGCCCAAGAACCCGGTGAAGATCAAGGTCATCATCTCCCCGTCGGGCTCCGGGCAAATGCAGCCGTTGCCGATGAACGAGTTCGTGAAGGAGAACTTCAAGGAAGTCGGCATCGACATGGAGTTCGAGGTCATGGACTGGGAAGCCTTGCGCGGACGCCGGCGCGCAGGCGCCTGGGCTCCCGAAAACAAGGGCAAGCACGGTGTGAATAATAGTTGGGCGTTCTGGGACCCCGACATCGGGTTGATCAAGGCCGCTGCCTCCTTCGAGCCGGTGCCGACCGGGTTCAACTGGGGCAAGTACAACGAGCCGAAGGCTGATGAGCTGGCGACTGCAGCCAAGAACGCCTTCACGGCCGAGGAGCAGAACAAGATCCTGGCTGAGCTCCACACCTACATCGTCGATCAGGCGATGTGGATCTGGATGGTGCACGATCTCAATCCGCGCGCCATGTCGCCCAAGGTGAAGGGCTTCGTGCAGGCGCAGAGCTGGGTCCAGGACCTGACGCCGGTCGATATGCAGTGAGGGTGCAGCGCAATCCGGCAGAGGGCTTCGCCTCGCGGCGAAACGCTCTGCCGGACCGGTTGCAACGCTTGGGGTAGTGGCATGCTGATCTACGCATTGCGGCGTGTTCTGTACACGATCCCGATCGCGCTCGGCGTGTCGATCGTGTGCTTCGCGCTCATCCACCTCGCGCCCGGCGACCCGCTGAGCGCCGTGATCCCGGAGGGCGCCAGCCCCGAGGTCATTGCCCAGATCAGATTGGCCTACGGGTTCGATAAGCCGCTGCCCATTCAATATCTGACTTGGCTGGGGCGCGTGGTAACCGGGGACTTCGGGTTCTCGATCATGACCCGTCGTCCGGTGCTCCAGGAAGTGGCGCCAGCGGTGGTCAATACGCTGACCCTGGCTGTTGCTGCCGTCGCCATAGGTTTTGCCGTTGGCATCCTGTTGGGCCTCATCGCCGGCTACAACAGCGGCACTTATGTCGATCGGGGCGCGACGGCGTTGGCCGTCACGGGCGTCAGCATTCCGCACTACTGGCTGGGGATGGTTCTGATCGTAATCTTCGCGGTCAACCTCGGCATGCTGCCCGCGATGGGCATGGGAGCCAAAGGTTCGACGACATTCGCGCTCGATTGGGAAAGCCTGCGCCATCTCATTCTTCCGCCATTGCGCTCTCCGTCATCCCAGCCGGGATTATCGCCCGATCAGTGCGCAGCACGGTGGCGGAGGTGCGCAAGCAGGAGTTCGTGCAGACCCTCTACGCCAAAGGCCTGCCGGCCCGGCGCGTGTTCGTTCATGTCATCAAGAACGCGGCCCCCACGGTTCTTGCCATCATGGGTCTGCAATTGGCGCAGCTTCTCGGCGGCTCGATCCTCGTCGAGACCGTGTTCTCCTGGCCCGGAACCGGGTTTCTCCTCAACACGGCGATCTTCACGCGTGACCTGCCGATCCTGCAGGGCACCATCCTCGTGCTCTCGATGTTCTTCGTCCTCATCAATCTCCTCGTCGACCTCGTGCAGTCCGTGTTCGATCCCCGCATTAGACGGAGCTGACGCAAAGCGACCTCATGAGCACGCACCGCCACTCTCGAGACACTGGCGCACTGGCTCCCACTAAAGGGAAGCGGCCAGTCTCGCGCAGTTTCTGGCAGACCGTTGGACGTCGCTTGTCGCGTGATCCCGTGACGCTGTTGTGCGTGTCGATCCTGGTCATCATAGCCCTGGCCGCCGATCTTGGCCCCACTGATCGCGCCGCATGATCCCTACAAGACCAGCATGGTGCGACGGCTGCTTCCGGTCGGCGATCATCGTCATTGGCTCGGTACCGACGAGCTCGGCCGCGACTTGCTGACACGCCTGATCTACGGCGGGCGCATGTCCCTGTTCATGGGCTTCATGCCGATCGTGCTGGCGACGCTCATCGGCGGCACGCTCGGCATTCTCGCAGGCTACGCGGGCGGTGCCGTCAACATGGGTATCATGCGGGTCATCGATGTCTTTTACGCCTTTCCGTCGGTGCTGCTCGCGGTCGCAATATCGGGTGTGCTTGGCGCAGGCATCATCAACAGCCTCGTGTCGCTCACGTTGGTGTTCATCCCACCGGTTGCCCGCGTGGCGGAGAGTGTGACGACGCAGGTGCGAAACCAGGACTATGTGGATGCGGCGCGTGCGACCGGCGCATCGGCGTGGCGCATCGTGTTCGGTCACGTGCTGAGCAATGTCAGCGGACCAATTCTGATCTATGCGTCCAGCCTCATCAGCGTGTCGATTGTCATCGCCTCCGGTCTGAGTTTTCTGGGTCTAGGCATCGTTCCGCCGGAGGCCGAATGGGGCTTGATGCTGAACACGTTGCGCCAGTCAATCTATGTCGCTCCATTCAACGCCGTGCTTCCCGGCGTGATGATCTTTCTCACCTCCATGTGCGCCAACCTGATCAGCGATGGCCTGCGCAGCGCCATGGACGTCAAAGTTTGAGGAGAGACCGTGTCCACTGAGACCCAGACGGCAGGCAAAAATGATGCGCAAGGCGCGCCGGCCGCCAGCGATCCGCGCGACCGGGGTGGGCCACAGCAACCCATGCTGCTCGTGGAAAATCTGAAGAAGCATTTCCCGATTGCCGGCGGCCTGTTGGGACGCGCGCAGGCGCATGTGAGGGCGGTTGACGGCATCTCCTTCGATGTCAAGAAGGGTGAGACACTCGGAATCGTCGGCGAGTCGGCTGCGGCAAATCCACCGCGGCCCGCCTTCTGATCCGGCTGATCGAGCCTGATGCGGGCACGGTCATCCTGGACGGCGAGCCGGTGGATGTCGGCGTGGGACTCACCCTGCGCGAAATGCGCCGGCAGATCCAGATGGTGTTTCAGGACAGCTACGCCTCGCTCAATCCGCGACTGACCATCGAAGACTTGATCACGTTCGGGCTCAAGGCCAATGCCTTCACTCGGGCGCAATCGACGAAGCGTGCCCACGATATCCTGGGTATGGTGGGTCTGGCGCCGGACATGTTTGCTCAGCGCTATCCGCACGAGCTTTCGGGAGGTCAGCGCCAGCGCGTGAACATTGCGCGTGCGTTGGCGCTGGGTCCGCGCGTTCTCATTCTCGATGAGGCCGTATCGGCACTCGATAAATCGGTTGAGGCGCAGGTGCTCAATCTCCTCCAGGACCTCAAGGAGCGCTTGCAGCTTACGTACATCTTCATTTCGCATGATCTCAATGTCGTGCAGTACGTCAGCGATCGCGTGCTCGTGATGTACCTGGGCAAAGTGATCGAGATCGGGCCCGTGGATCGCATCTACACGGCACCGTTGCATCCCTACACGCAAGGGCTGCTCACCGCTCGCTTGTCGATGGATCCGCGGCGACGGGTCGTAGCTGCACCACTGTCCGGCGATCCGCCTAACCCAATCAACCCACCCTCCGGCTGCCGCTTTCGCACGCGCTGCCCCATCGCCGAGAACGTGTGTGCGACCCGCGAGCCCAGCCTGAACGCAGCGGGAGAAGCAGCACACACAGTTGCTTGCCATGCACACGTCCCAGGCTCGGGCCATAGCCGATCGGCGCAAGCGGTATAGTGACGAGGAGCGGGCATGCAGAAGATCGCACCGGAGATGCATCGAGGGTCGGCCGACATGCCCCTTGTCGACGTGGAGGATCTGACCGTCCGCTTCGTGTCTCGCGATCTCGATATTCGTGTCGTCAATGGCGTGAGTTTTCAGATCAGGCAGGGCGAGGTTCTCTGTCTGCTGGGCGAATCGGGCTCCGGCAAGAGCGTGACACTGCGTGCCCTCATGCGTCTTTTCCCGGATACGGCAAAGCTAACGGGACGGGTCGTGATTGACGGCCACGATATCCTGTCTTTGCCCCACTCGGATCTGCGCAAGGTGCGCGGACGGCTGGTCTCCATGGTGTTCCAGGAACCAATGACGGCTCTCGATCCGGTGTTCACTATTGGTGTGCAGATCGCCGAGTTAGTTGCCTGCCATGATGGCGTGTCCATTGCGGCTAGTCGCAAGCGCGCGCTGGAACTGCTCGAGCTTGTCCAGGTTCCCTCCGCGGCGCGACGGCTCGATGTCTATCCGCACGAGTTGTCCGGCGGCCTGCGTCAGCGTGCCATGATCGCGCTGGCGCTCGCCTGCCGGCCGAAACTGCTTCTGGCCGATGAGCCGACAACTGCGCTCGATGCTACGGTGCAGATTCAGATCTTGCTCTTGCTCCGCAAGCTGCAGCGGGAATTGGGCATGGCGACGATCTTCGTCACACATGATCTTGGCGTCGCCTGCGAGGTGGCCGATCAAGTCTCGGTCATGTATGCGGGACGCTTCGTGGAGTCCGGTGCCGTCGTCGACGTCATGGATGCGCCGAAACACCCCTACACCCAAGGTTTGCTGCGCTCGACCGTGCATGGCGGCACCCGGGGCGTACGCCTGGATCCGATCCCAGGCATGCCGCCGGATTTAGCAGATCTTCCGAGCGGGTGTTCGTTCGCGCCGCGGTGCCTTCAGGTGAAGGATGCCTGCACTCGTGTCATACCCCCGCTCTGCTCCGTGGGGCATCACCATTACTCGCGGTGCGTTCGTCACGGTTAGAGTGCGCCGTAGTTGCACCACCCAAAATAGCGCGAGCCGCTGCGCCCCACACGATCCAGCCTACGGGGCGCTATCTCGCAGCATCACCGCTCACTCAATATAGTCGAGGCCAATGTCGAGTGCGGTGGTGCTGTGCGTCAACCAGCCGATGGAAATGAGGTCGACACCGGTGGCCGCGACTGCCGGCGCTGTCGCTGGCGTGATCCGACCCGAGGCCTCGGTGAGCGCACGGCCGCCGACCATGGCTACAGCCCGGCGCAATTTTTCCGTATCCATGTTGTCGAGCAACACCGCATCGACGCCAACGGCCAGCACCTCCTCGAGTTGCAGTAGCGTATCGACCTCGATCTCCACCTTGACCATATGGCCGACCGCGCTACGCACGCGCTCGATGGCTGATCTGATGCTGCCGGCAGCGGCGATGTGGTTGTCCTTGATAAGCACCGCGTCATCGAGACCGAAGCGGTGATTGGCGCCGCCGCCGACGCGCACGGCATATTTCTGCACGGCACGCAGCCCGGGTGTAGTCTTGCGCGTGCAGACAATATGCGCACGTGTGCCGCGCACAGCTTCGACGACCGAAGCCGTTGCGGTCGCAATGCCGCTCAGGTGGCAAGCGAAATTGAGCGCTACGCGCTCGGCGGTCAGGATGCCGCGCGCCGGACCTGTCACTGTGGCGATCGTATCTCCCGGGGCAAGATGGCTGCCATCAGGCCGTTCAATGACCACCTCGATGGCCGGATCGATCAGCCGGAAGGCCAGCAACGCCAGATCGAGCCCGGCGATCCGTCCCGGTTGGCGCGCCACCAGCGCGGTCCTGGCGCGCGCCTCGACGGGCACGATGGCGTCGGTCGTGATATCGCCTCGGCGCCCAAGGTCCTCGAGCAGGGCTGCGCGAACCAGCGGCTCGATCATGATGCTGGGTAATGGTGAGGTAGTCATCATCAACACTCCAACAGCACGGCGGACTTAGACGGCCAGCATGCGCTCGACGGCCAGGCGTGCGCGATGCGCGACGTCAGGAACGATCGTCACCTCGGGAGTCAAGGCCTCCAGCGCCCGGCGGATCTTCGGGAGGGTGATCCGCTTCATGTGCGGGCACAGGTTGCATGGCCGCACGAACTCGATATCCGGGTGCTGAACCGCGACGTTGTCGCTCATCGAGCATTCGGTCACCAGCACGACGCGACGCGGCTTCTTGTCGGCGACGTAACTGCCCATGGCAGCGGTCGAGCCGGCGAAATCTGCCTCCGCCACGACCTCGGGCGGACACTCCGGATGGGCGAGCACGACCACTCCGGGATGTTGCTCGCGCAGCTCGCGAATCTCGGCAGCGGTGAAGCGTTCGTGCACCTCACAATGCCCGGCCCAGGTGATGATCTTGACGCCGGTCTCGGCGGCGACGTTCTGGGCCAGATATTCATCCGGCAGCATGATGACGCGATCGACCCCGAGCGACTCGATCACTTTGCGCGCATTGCCGGAGGTGCAGCAGATATCCGACTCCGCCTTCACCGCAGCCGAGGTGTTGACGTACGTGACGACCGGCACTCCGGGATAGCGTTCGCGCAACAAACGAACGTCGGCGGCGGTGATCGACGCGGCAAGCGAGCACCCGGCATCGAGAGCGGGGATCAGCACGGTCTTGCTCGGATTGAGAAGCTTGGCCGTCTCGGCCATGAAATGCACGCCGGCGAGCACGATGATTTTGGCGTCCACCTTGGTCGCCTCGCGCGCCAGCGCCAGGCTGTCGCCGACGATATCCGCGACGCAGTGGAAGATCTCGGGCGTCTGGTAGTTGTGCGCCAGGATGACCGCATCGCGCTCGCGCTTGAGGTCGAGAATAGCGTCGATGTCGGCCGCGAAGCCGGGCCACTCGACCGCCGGAATCACGTTCCTCACACGCGCGTGGAGCGGTGCTGTGCGCGCGATCACATCGGCAGAGGGGATGAAGGACGACATCATGCACCTCATATGCTCAAACTGAGCATTTATAGGGAGAAAAAAACGAAGCGTCGATGCCTCGTTCGCTAACAAGCTAGAGATGAGCGCCGTTATGTCAAGTGCTGGGTGCGAAGTTTGATCCGGCGACACGCATCACACATCGGCAGTGAGATGCGATTGGTTGCGCGATGTCGGCGACAAAGAGCACGAGAAATCAAAGTGTAGGCGGCGCGTGGTTGCCCGTTACATGTGCTGCGAAAGAAAGAAAAATTATGAGCCTGCATCGTCGCTCAAACCGGGCGCGACAGGGGCAGCTTGGTTCCAACCAGCGCCCGCTCGAGCAGAACCTCGCGCCGGAAACGGACCAGCTTGGCAGGGCGGCCACCGGTGTCGGTCGAGATCTCTCCGGTCTCCTCGACGAGACCCTGCTGATCGATCAAGCGGCGAAAATTCTGCTTGTGCAAACGCCGCCCCGCAAGCGCTTCGACAGCTCGCTGGAGTTGCAGCAGCGTGAAGCTCGGCGGCATCAGCTCGAAGACGATGGGGCGGTATTTGATCTTGGCCCGCAGCCGCGCGATGCCTGTAGCCAGGATACGGCGGTGGTCGTGGCTCATCGGCTCGCCGGGGAGCGGCGGATCGGCGATTGTTTTGCGCCGGGCCGCTTCGCGCACGAGTCCCGCCTCATACAGCAGCTCATAGCGCTGCAACACGAGGTCTTCATTCCAATGCCGCTCGTCCGCGGTGAACGTGGCATCGATGCGATCCACACGCGCACGGCGCGTGGCAGTGTCGGCAGCTTCGCTCGTCCATTGCCGCAGCCGCGGCAGGATCGGGCGCACGACCACTGGGGACGGGCCATCGCGCCAATCCTCCCACGGGAGGTAGCGGTACCAATTCTGCCAGCCAGGGCTGTGCTCCCCCGATACGCGCGCCTCCCGGGTGAGGCCAAGGTAGCTGATGGAGATCATGCGCTCCTCGACGCCACCGTGCATGCGGTCGCGATCGGCGAAGGTATAGAGCTGCTCGAGATAGCCCAGCGGATGGTGCGTCTGGCGCTCGACCCACGATCGCAGACCCGTTTGCAGGGTGCGATGGCCGGATGCAAAGGGGCCGGACGGCAGTGATTTCCCGCCCCGGAGTGTGAGCACGCGCGGCTCGTCGTCAGTGACGGCGGCAAGCACCGCCGTCAACTCGATGGCTGCGGCATCTTTGGTGATGTTGGCCAACGGTGCTCAAGGCCTATTGGTATCGCTCCGCTCTCGCTCGCACATCGTGCATTGATCTGCAACGGTGCAACGCGGTCACGCACGCGAGAACTGTCAGAGCTTGCACCGCAAGCTCGGGGTTGAATTGTCGAGAACCCAGTGCTAACCGTATCTCCATGATCGACAAACCCACATCAGCGGCAGAACCAGTCAAGGTTTTCTGGCAGCCCGGCTGAACCAGTTGCTTGCGCACTAAGGAGTTCCTTGGCAAGCACAAGGTTCCGTTTCTCTCACGCAACGTCCTCAGCGATGTCGGTGCGTTAGATGAGCTATTGGCATTAGGCACACGCCAGTTGCCAGTGGTTTCACGCGGCAAGGAGTGGGTAAACGGTCAGTCCCTCAAGGACGTGGCACGCCTAGCCGGCATCGATATGGGAACGGTCAAGCACCTGCCGCCAGCGGAGCTGGCGCGTCGCATCGATCTCATCGTCGAGGGAGCGGCGCGCTTCTTGGCGCAGTTTCCCGAGGAGCATCTTGGCGACCAGCTGCCCGGCCGCCCCCGGTCGCTCGCCCAGCTTACATGGCATCTCTTCAATGTCGTCGATGCCTGGCTCGAGCACGAGCAGGGCATTCGATTGCTTGAAAGTGCATTTCGTCGCTTGCCGCACGACGGCGCTACGCGTCCCGAAATTCAAGCCTATGGAGCCGACGTGCGCCGTCGTTTCGGGGAATGGTGGGAAAACGCCAAAGACCGGACCGACTGGGCCGACAAGGCCGATGTCTACTACGGCGATGTCAGCCGCCACGAGTTCTTGGAGCGCACCACCTGGCACTCGGGCCAGCACTCGCGGCAATTGATGTGGGCCCTGAGCGACAAATACGGAATTACGCCCGACCGCCCGCTCGAGCCCGATATGTGGCAAGGATTGCCGATGCCTGAGCAGATCTGGGACGGCTGAGCTCCACACTCTGCATCAAGCCAATTGCGCCGCCTCAATAGATGGTCACGCCGCTGTCCACCGACAGCACCTGCCCCGTCGTGATCTCCGATTCATCGGATGCGAGATAGACGGCCATATTGGCGATATGGATCGGCTGCCCCAGGCCGAGAAGATGGTTCTGCGCCATCTTTTCGATGTCGGGATTGGCGGCAAGCAACCGCTTGACGCGATCGGAGAGGGTGACGGACGGCGCGATGGCATTCACGCGAATCTTGTAGCGCGCGTATTCCACCGCCATCGACCGCGTCATCGAGGCAACGCCGCCCTTGGCAGCCGTGTAGCAATCGCGTCCGGGCAGCGCCATGAGCGCAACGTTGGACGCCATGTTGATGACCGAGCCCCCACCCGTCTTGATGATTTCTGGGATGCCGATCTTGGAGCAAAGAAAGGTGCCATAGAGATCGAGCTTGATGACCCGCCAGAACTCTTCCTCCGGCGCCTCTGTCACGGGGCCATCCTGGAGCGTCGAGCCCCCGGCATTGTTGTGCAGGATGTCGAGCTTGCCGTAACGGCTCACAGTCTCGGCAATGGCCGCCGTCACGCTCGCCTTGTCGGTCACATCGCAGTGCAGGAAGATCGCGTCACCGCCGGAATTTCCGCCCCTGGCTCGCGCAGAGACGGCAGCCGCTTCCCCGGTTTCTGTGTTGATCTCGGCCAGGACGACTTTGGCGCCCTCCTCGGCAAAGCGCTCCGCGGTTGCGCGGCCGATGCCACCACCGGCTCCGGTGATGAATGCGACTTTCCCCGCCAGTCTTGGCACGTTGCCTCTCCCTATTGTTTCGGTTTTCCGCCGGGCCAGACCGGCGCGCCGGCAAGCCCCGGCCAGCCAATCGGTGCCTCGGAAGCGGTGCGTGCCGCTTCAATGGACGCTGTCTCGTCCCAATGCGCCGCCACGTAGCGGTTGCCGCTCGCGCTATCGGCGGCGCGCGAGCACAGCCACAACATCGGAGGCAGCATTTTCGCCGGCTGAATGAGGTCGGCACGGCGCATACCTGACGTCTGTGGCACCATCGGGGTGTCCGCTGGCCCGCCCGGCACGACAACGTTGACGGTGATGCCGGTGCCGGCAAATTCCTGCGCATGTCCCGCCGCCATGGCCTCGAGACCAGCCTTGGTCGGCCCGTAGGGATGAAATTTGCCGCGCAGCATGGTGAAGAAGCTGGTCGTGACGGTGATGATGCGCCCCCAGCCGTTGCGCTTCATCCCGGGCACCACGGCGCGCGTCATGTGCCATGCACCGGACAGATTGACGGCCACGAACTTCTCCCACACCTCGGGTCCGATTTCTTCGATGGTAACGAGGTTGGTCATGCAGTCATCGCGAATCGCATTCAGCCCGAGGCCGGCGTTGTTGATCAGGATATCGACGGTCCCGAACTGCTGGCGCGCTATCTCAATGGCGCCGTCGCATGCCTTGTGATCCGAGATGTCGAGCGGGTGGCAGACGAGCTTGCCGTCGAGGCCTGCCTCGCCCAAGCGCCGCTTCAGCGCGCCGAGGCCATTCTCTGAGACGTCAGCCGCCATCACAGATGCGTCGGCCTCGAGAAAGCCGCGCGTCAACTCGACGCCGATGCCGCCGGCTGCCCCCGTGATGACGGCAACTCGACCGGTCAAGGCTTGCATGATCCGATCCTCCCCAATCGCGGACCGCTCAGGTGCGCCAATCACTCATCGGCGCTCTCCGGCGGTTTTCGCTTGCGCTGCTGCTTGGATTTGGCTGCAGGTGCCGCTGTGGGCGCCGCAACACTGTCCGCACCGGCCTCTCCTCCCGACTTGGTCTTGCGCTGCATGAGACCGATCTGTTTGCGCAGATCCGAAACGATCCGCCAGGCCAGCCGCTTGTTGCTCCGTTCCGCCTCCAGCTGCGAACGCACCTCCTCGGCCGCACGCTCGGCGGTCTCCTGGGCAGCCCGTAGCTGCTCCACTTGCCGACGTGAGTTCCTCGACCTCGCGCTCCACGACCGCCCGTGCGCTTTGCTCCCGGCCGAGTTGCTCGCGCACCTCACCGATATCGCGCACCGTGCGCTCACGTGCAGCCTGTTCTGCGGCTAGCCTGCTTTGGAGCTCACGCGTCGTGCGCTCGGCCACGTCCTTGGCGCTGCGCTCCTGCTCTGCCTGCTCACGGGCGTCCCGAAGAGCAAGCTCAGCGGCCGCAGCCGGATCGCCAGTTGCGGCGGTGCGCTGTTGCAAGGCCAGAACTTGACGCTCTGCCGCCTCTCTCGCCCGGCGCTCCTGTGCCAACTCCTCATTCGTCTGGCGGGTCGCACGCTCGGCGACCTCACGGGCGGACTGATGCGCAGCAGCGCTTCGCTGCAACTCCTGGACCTCACGCAGCGCAGCCTCGCGCGCATCGCGCTCGAGCGCTACCTGCTCGCGAACGTCACGCATTGTGCGCTCGACGGCATCCGTAGATCCTGTCTGCAAGGCTGCCTGCTGCTGCAGCTCCTGCGACTGCCGCTCCGCCGCCTCTCTGGCTCGGCGCTCCTGCGCCAATTCCTCACTCGTTTGCCGGGTCGCACGCTCGGCGACCTCACGGGCTGATTGATGCGCAGCAGCACTTCGCTGCAACTCCTGGACCTCGCGCAGGGCAGCCTCGCGCGCGCCGCGCTCGAGCGTTACCTGCTCGCGGACCTCACGCACGCTGCGCTCAGCAGCCTCCCGGGCGCTCTGCTCGACGGCGAGGCGCGCCATTGCCGCCTGGACGGCGCGCTCCTCCGTCTCGGGCTCCACGCGTGCGAAAGGCACGGGCTGCTGCGCAGTCGCAACTGCCGACCCCGCAGAGCCGGGCTCGCGCCGCTGATCACTGATCCAGGCGCCGGCGGCCGCCGCTCCGGCGAGGCATGCGAGCATGGCGACACGCACTGCCCAGCGCCGCGAAGCGCCTGGTTCGTGCTGTTTCGCACCTGCGTCTCGCGCCTGCTGACCTTGCCAAGGATCGAAGGTGCCAAAGGTCCAGACATGCCCCTCCGGATCGCGGCACGCGTAACCCCGCCCGCCGTTCTCGAAGTCTGCGATGTCGGAGATGACCTGCGCTCCTGCCGCGCGCGCCTTCGCGTAGTGCGCATCCGCATCAGGAACCGTGAAATAGCAGCTCTGGGTCTCGGCGCCGCCGATCTCGTCCGGCTGCTTGATGAACCCATCGAAACCAGTCTCCACGACAGGCTCTAACAGGATCATGCCGTTGCCGAGCGTGAGCTGGGCATAGCCGATCGCCCCGCCATCGCCGGTGACGACCGTCTTCTTCTCGAAACCGAACGCGGCGCACAGCCAATCGATCGCGCCTGCTACGTCGCGATACCGCATCGCCACTGCCATATTGGGCGCGGCCGGCGCGTTTGTCGGTTTCATAGTCCGTTCCACCGCCGTCACTACGAATACACCTGATCGGAAGCGGAGATCGACCTGATCGGGCCTCGCGCACCAGCCTTTGCCCGAGCGCGATGTTGCATCAGAGCCTTACCAATCGTGGCGGGTTTATGACACTTGCCTCCTTAGCCGCACACGTCTGCCTCTGGCCCGCCCGCGCAACCTGCATTAGGGATGGCCAACGCGCAACCCGTCATCAGATCAATCACGCCCAGGCGGCACCGGAGAGCAACGGTACACATGGCCAGCGAGCTCACAGAAAAGGCCAAGACCGCTCACGCGGCAGTCGGCAATTCCAAGCGCAACAGCCAATCGGCCGAGAGCCGGCTCGCCGAGCTCGAAGATCGCCTGCGCGAGATCAGCGATCTCGGCGCGGCCAGCGCCCTGTTCGGCTGGGACCAGGCGACCTACATGCCGACTGGCGGAGCCGCCGCGCGGGCGCGTCAAGGAGCGACCCTCAACAGGCTGGCGCACGAGAAATCGGTCGATCCCGCTCTGGGCAAGCTGCTCGATCAACTGGATGGCTACGGTGAAAGCCTGCCTTACGAGTCGGACGCGGCCAGCCTAATCCGAGTTGCGCGGCGCGACTTCGAAAAGGCGATCAAGGTTCCGGCCGACTACGTGGCACGCGCCAGCGCCTTCAGCTCGGCCTCGTATGACGCCTGGACCCGCGCGCGACCGGTGAACGACTTTGCCACCATGCGCCCATTTTTGGAACACGCGCTGGAGCTCAGCCGCGAATACGCGAGCTTCTTTGCACCATATGCGAATATTGCAGACCCGCTGATCGACGGCGCTGACGAAGGTATGACGGCCGCATCGGTGCGGGCGCTCTTTGCCGATCTGCGGCGCGAGCTGGTTCCGATCGTGCGTGCCATCGCTGAGCAGCCTCTGGCCGACGACTCCTGCCTGCGCGGCGCATTCGGAGAGGGAAAACAGCTCGAGTTCAGCCTGATCGCCGCCCGCTCGATCGGCTATGACCTGGCACGCGGGCGATTAGACAAGACGCATCATCCGTTCTGCACGAAGTTCTCGGCCGGCGATGTGCGTATCACCACCAGAGTCTATGACAATGATGTCGGCCAAGCGTTGTTTTCAACGCTGCACGAGGCTGGCCACGCGCTCTACGAGCAGGGAGTTGCAACTGATCTCGAGGGCACTCCGCTCGGCTCGGGGACCTCGGCCGGTGTGCATGAGAGCCAGTCGCGCTTGTGGGAGAATATCGTCGGGCGCAGTCGCGGCTTCTGGCGGCATTTCTATCCACGCCTGCAAGCCACTTTCCCGGATCAACTGGGGGGCGTGGCACTCGACACTTTCTATCGCGCCATCAACAGGGTGGAGCGATCGCTGATCCGCACCGATGCCGACGAGGTGACGTACAATCTCCACGTCATGCTGCGTTTCGACCTCGAGTTGGATCTGCTCGAAGGGCGCTTGCAGGTGAAGGACCTACCCGATGCGTGGCGCGCGCGCATGGAGGCCGACCTCGGCCTGGCCCCACCCGACGACCGTGACGGCTGCTTGCAGGACGTGCACTGGTATGCGGGCGGTATCGGTGGCGGCTTCCAGGGCTACACGATCGGCAACATCCTGAGCGCCCAGCTCTATGCGGCCGCCCTCAAAGCCCATCCGGGAATTCCGCGCGAAATCGAAAGCGGGCAGTGCGAAACGCTGCATACCTGGCTGAGAGAGCATGTCTACCGACATGGGCGCAAATTCACCCCGGATGAGCTGGTGCATCGTGCGACGGGTTCGGCGATGCGCACCGAGCCCTATCTGGCCTATCTCCATACCAAGTATGGAGAGCTTTACCGATTGCCGCAGCCGCCTCTGAGTTAGAACGTCAGCAATTCCAGAACCGCTTCAGGCCCTCGCGCGTGATGTCGCTTCTCTGAAGTCCAATGTCCTTGAGCAGGTGATCAGGCTGACCCAGCAATCCCATGAGCTCCCGCCGACGCTGGACACGCCGCACCCAAACCATTGGCAGCAGAGCCATGGCGGCCAACAACGCACCGATGGCCGTCACCAAACCTGACCTGCGAGCATGAGTTCTAATCACATATTCCATGACCAATCTCCTGTGTCCGTGCCAGCTTGTCATATTTGCGATTTTTACTCGGTGTTGAGGCGATAAATGCGCGACAAGAGGCGCCGTGACAAACGACTAATGGGCCTGTTATATGTGAGTAATATTCACGCATAGTAAGCTCTCGGTCATGGCGCGCCGATTACCCCCACTCAACACTCTCCCAAGTTTCGAGGCCGCTGCGCGGCACCTCAGCTTTTCCAAGGCCGCTGACGAGTTGCATGTCACGCACGGTGCCGTCAGCCGGGCCGTCCGCCACCTGGAGGACCACCTCAGCGTCCGGCTTTTCGTGCGCGCCACACGGTCGGTCCGGCTGACAGCCGCCGGCTCCACCTACGCGAGCGAGGTGCGCGAGGCGCTGGATCGCGTCGCGGCCGCGACCATTGCGGCACAGGGACAGCAGTCCTCTGGCACGCTCAACATCAGCACGCTGGACTCCTTCGCCGCCAAATGGCTGGTGCCGCGCCTGTTCCGCTTTCGGCGCGCCCACGGCGACATCGACGTGCGGCTGTCGACATCGGAGAGGCTCGCCGATTTCGTCACCGACGGTATCGACGTCGCCATACGCTATGGACGCGGGCAGTACACCGGCCTGAAAGTCGACCTGCTGCTCGAGGAGGACGTCTTCCCGGTGTGCAGTCCGGCATTTCTGGAGGGGCTGCACCCTCTGCGCACACCCGCAGACCTCGTCCACCACACCCTCATTCACGACGACTTCCATATCGATTGGGCGATGTGGCTCAGAACTGCCGGTGTCGAAGGCATCGATCCGCACCGCGGCCCGACCTATAACGCGTCCGAGCACGCGGTGCAGGCGGCAGTCTTGGGTGAAGGCGTGGTGCTCGGCCGCAGCGCCTTGATCGGTGACGATCTGGCCGCCGGACGCCTCGTTCGCCCCTTCGCGCTCCGGATGCCGGCTGGTCTTGCCTACCATCTGGTCTATCCGCCGCGTGCGCTGCAGCACCACAAGGTCAAGGCCTTCCGCGACTGGCTTTTGGCGGAGGTCGCCGGTGAGGAGTCCGCCCAGCCGCAAGGCACGTCATAATTCTCGGCGGCGGATGGGGCTAAGACACGTTCCCGGTGCCGATTTGCGATGCCCCGAGCCTCATGCCAACATGCCCTGCGCTGCGCTGGATTGCGGAGGGGCCGGCATGCAGCGGCAGAAGCAACGGCATCGGACGCCGAGAGAGTGCGCCATTGGCGGCTGGGGGGCCCCATGACTTCCGACAACAGTTCTGAGCTTCGCAAGAGCGTCGTCGAGCAGACCTTCGAGGCTCTGCGCGTCCTGCACGTCTCCTGGCTGGTCAGTCTCGTGACGTTCGTGGTCCTGGCGCTACCGCCGCAGGTTCATGACATTTACCGCATGCTCGCCGAAGACCTGCGTCGCCAGGCGGACGTGACGGCCGCCTGGACGCAGATCGGAATCACCACCCTTCTGCTTCTGCTGGCGGCATTCCTGTCCTTTTATTGCGGGCGCCACCGTGCCAGCGTCTATCGCGGCCGCGTGGGGGAGACGGATACGGCGCTCGCATCAGCTCTGCGGTGGGGTCCGGCCATCTGCGGCGCACTTATTATCGCGGGTGCAGCCCTCGGCATGCACTTTGCCGGATTGGCCGTCACCGAGATCGGCAGCGACATCAACCCGGAGATCGATCGCGTCGTCGCAGATATCAGAACTGCGGCGACCTATCTCGAGCTGGCGGCAATCGGTGCAGCCGTGACTGCTGTCGTCTTTCTGCTTACCGCCTATGCGTCCGATCGATGGGCGCCGCCGCGCGATGCCTCGCCATACAGCCTCGCCTTCGATCGGCCGGTGCGACTGATTTGGGGCGTGGTCGTGATCGGCATGACGGCACTGGCGTTCTTTCCTCACATCTCGGTACCGTTCGCGCAGTGGCTGGGCGCGACCGCGATTTTCCTGACTTTCGTCAGCGCTTTTCTGATCGCGCTCACCCTGCTGCAAACCTGGTCCGACCGCCATCGCTTCCCCTGGTCCATGGCCCTGATCGCCTGGGGCTTGGTCGTTGCCTTTCTCGAGCTGAACAAGCCCGGCATCACCCTCATCGATCGCCCGCAGATTCTCGTCCCCCAGGTCCAGGAGCGTTTCGTGCAATGGTACGAGGCGCGCAAGGACAAGGATGCTTTCGTCGACCAACCCTATCCGGTGTTCCTCGTCGCGACCGAGGCGGGTGGCCTCTACGCTGCGCAGTTCGCAGCCAAAGTGCTGGCCCGGCTACAGGATCGTTGCGAGAACTTCGCGCAGCATGTCTTTGCCATCAGTGGCGTCTCCGGCGGCAGCCTCGGCGCTGCGATCTTTGCCAGTCTCGCCAAGCAGGGCGCGCCCAACGGCGGGTGGAAGCCGTGCAAGCCTGAAGGACCCGCGGACCAAGCGGAGGCTTTCGAGGCGCAGGCTGACCGCATCCTGAGAAGCGATTTTCTCGCGCCCATCGTCTCGCGAGGATTGTTTGCCGATTTCCTGCAGCACTTCGTGCCTTCGCGCTTGCCGCAGTTCATTACCAATCGTCTTCCATCCGGGTGGGACGAGCCTCCGCAATCCGTAAAAAGTGTTCTCGCTAAGCTCAGCCGTGGCCGCGCCTTCGAGGAAACCGTCGAGCAGGCATGGGACGCGCGCGCCGGCGCAGCGGCGAGCCGGAGCGACAATGTCTTTGCGGGGCCATTCCTCAACCACTGGTCGCCCGAGGGCGCCGGCCCTGCCTTGCTGCTGAACACGACCAGTGTCAGTGACGGGCGCCAAGTGTTCATTGCACCCTTCCAGGGTGACGGTGCGACAACGGCTTACGACACCATGCTGCTCTACAACCAGCCGAACTTCCCCGACGACAAGGACGTGACGCTGTCTTCAGCCGTTGGCCTCAGTGGGCGCTTTCCATGGATTCTTCCCGCCAGCACTGTCGGTAGCGAGGTGTTCTCCGTCGTCGACGGCGCTTACTTCGAGAGCTCGGGCGTCGAGACGCTTGGCTTGGTGCGCCGAGCTCTCAGGCCCTACGAAGTCAAGCCAAGCGGGGCTGCCGAGTATCCGTATATCAAGGTGTACGTCATCGTCATCGGCAGCTTCCAGGCTCCCTTCGACGCTACCTCGCTGGTTCTGGACGAGGCGACGCCGCCCGTTCGCACGCTCCTCAAGGCACGCGACCGCCGCGGCTACCATGCTTTCAACACACTGCTCACCTGGGACAAGGATATGGAATGCCCGCCCAGGCGTCCGGAAGCGCAGCTCGAAACGAGCGAGATCTGCAACGCAACCTTCCCCATTTTGTTTCGGCTGAATTACGACTACTTCAACCTGCCGCTGGGATGGACGCTGTCGGAAGGATCGAGCCGCATCATCGAGCACCATGCACGGGGACGGTGCCGTGAGCACGCCATCACGGAAGAGAACGACAGCCATCCGAGCATCATTCTCGAGGAGAACAAGCGGGCAGCTGCGTTTCTCGTGCCGTACTACCTCACACCCAAGCAGGAGGGGGAGGCCAGCATGGTGATGCAGCCTCCCTGTTGAACACAGCGCCCCGGATCACCGGCGGCCGGCGCTGAAGCCCCTATTGCAGGCAGCGGGCGGCGAGGATGAGCACTTGCAGGAGCAATGATCGAGAAAGGACGCCTGCGCCGAGCAGGCGCAGCATGCTCCGTTGCAGCCGCACGCGTTGGTCAGAAAGACGAGTTGGCCCGGCGGGCAGCGCGCTTGCGCGGTCTTGATCCACACGCTCATATCCGGCGCGCCTAGATCGCGGGCCGCATCAGCGGCCAGCACAGCCTCGCCGAACGGCGTCAGGACGACCGGCGTGTCGCCTAACGCCGGGCTACCCGAACCTGCATGGGCGACAAGGATGCTGCACAGGCAGAGCGTCATCAAGACGACGGCTGCCAACTTCCCGTAACGCATACCCCACCTCCCCTGTCCGCGTCCGTTCCACCCGACCAAGCATCTCCATGTTGAGAGTATGCCCTGGCCAACATGACGACAAGCTGAACACCACGCTGCCCCACTCGATGGTCTTTTGCTCTGTGTTGACTGGGCATAGACCTGCTACCAACGCAGGAGAGTGCGCAAGATCGCAGGACAGCGCAAAAGCCCTCAATTTGCTGTCTTTTGAGCGAACCCACCCTGTGTCGATGAGAGCAGATGGTAGCGCTGGACAGCGAGAAACCTGTTACGCCAGCGTTCCGCAAGACCGAAAGGTAAGTCATGCCAAAATTCGTGGAAGGCTACGCTGTTCGCATCAAGGTGCCTGATGGCCATCGCGATGTGCTCGTGCTCGATAGCGAGCTGCCGGGCTTCGGCATCCGCAAGTTTGCCAGCGGGCGTGCATCGTACTTTGTGAAGTACAACGTCGGGGCGCAGCAGCGTCGGCACACCCTGGGTACGGTTGTCGCTGGCAACCTCAAAGCTATGCGACTGGAGGCGTCGGCCATCCTTGCCAAGGCGAGGCTTGGGGAGGACGTGATTGCGGCTAAACGAGCAACAGAAAGCCGGCGGATCATCTCTCTCGGCGAAGTTGTGACACTCTACCTCAAGGCGAGGGAGGGAGAGCTACGCTCCAGGACGCATGCCGCGGTCGCTCGCTACCTGCACAAGTCATGGAAGCCGCTGCACGGGGTTGCTGTCGATGCTATCGGCCGGTCGGATGTCGTGCGCATTATTGACGATATCGAGACGAACAGCGGCAAGGTGAGCGCTGACCGGGCCCGTACCGCCCTCTCAACGCTCTTTGCCTGGGCCATCGATCGCGGCTATGGCATCGAGGCCAACCCCACCCTCAATATCCGCTCACGCTCGCAGGCCGGCCCCAGGACGCGGGTTCTGACCGAGGAGGAGTTGATTGCGGTATGGAAGGCCTGCGGCGGTGACGACTATGGGCGGATTGTGCGCCTGCTCATCCTAACGGGGCAGCAGCGAAACGAGATCGGGGATCTAGCTTGGCCCGAAATCGACCTCGAGAAGCACCAGATCGACCTGCCCGAGCGCAGGACAAAGAATAAGCGCAGACACCTGATCCCCTTATCAACCCAGGCATTGGCGCAGCTGCCCGACAGACGCGATGGCCGCGACATGTTGTTCGGCGCGCGAGGCACCGGATACGGCGGCTGGACGCACTCGAAGACCGGACTTGATGCCCGAATAGCTGAGACGCGAGGCCAGGCTCTCGACGCATGGACTGTGCATGATCTGCGGCGCTCGTTTGTCACGCATATTTCCGAGCAAGGCTTTGCGCTGCCGCACGTTGTGGAAGCGATTGTCAATCATGTCTCAGGCGCCAAGAGCGGGGTTGCGGGCACCTACAATCACGCGGCTTATGCAGCCGAGAAACGACAAGCTTTGGAGCTGTGGGGCAACTACGTGGAGTCGCTCGTGGACGGTCGCGTCAGCAAGGTTGTGCCCTTGAGGTCGGAGCACGGAACGCATCTGTCGCTAGGCCACGAACAGCGCTGGTCGCACGGCACCGGCTAAGCCGGCGCGTGGTGCGTTAGTTCTCGACCCGTCACCCGTCCAGATTAAGTTGAAGCGCTGGTCTGTGCCGAAGCAAAAGCGCGGTTCAGATTGAACGAGGTCAGTCCAGCGCCTTTTGTTTCAGGAACTCAGACATCAAGTCGGCGATCTGGAGATTGTTCAGATCCGAAAAGGGGAAGTGCGTGTTGCCGCGAACACCCATTTCCGGCAAGTACACCAGCGTGGCGTCCCCGCCGCGGCGATTTATGGCATCGCGCCACAACCGCGCCATGGTCAACCGAACGCGCCA
Source organism: uncultured Alphaproteobacteria bacterium (assembly GCA_963806735.1). Taxonomy (GTDB): domain Bacteria; phylum Pseudomonadota; class Alphaproteobacteria; order Rhizobiales; family Hyphomicrobiaceae; genus CADEFX01. The sequence goes on from CAWEBE010000059.1 coordinate 30,586, forward strand.
ATTGTCCTGCCCCGGGTCAATAGCTCATTCCTTCAGCCTGGCCGCGCCCAATTGCCTCGCTAGGCCTAACGGTGCAACAGTCAAACGTGGTTGCATCAATGGAAGCGGAGCTACCGCATGATGCGGCTCGAAGGTTCATCAGAGGGGCTGTGCCTATGAAGGCCATCATAATGGATCGCCACGGCGGGCTTGATGTGCTGCGCTATGGCGAGCTGCCGGACCCGGTGGCCGAGGCGGGCCAAGTCGTCGTCGATATCCATGCAGCCAGCGTCAACGGTGCCGACGCCAAGGTGCGCGAGGGTGGGGCATACGCCACCATCTCGAAGTTCCCCTACGTGCTCGGCCGCGACTTCTCCGGTGTCGTCGCGTCGCTCGCTGCCGGCGTCACCGATTTCAGGGTTGGCGACGCAGTGTTCGGTGTACTGGCGGGTGGGCGCGATGGCGCCTACGCAGAGAAGGTCGCGGAGAAGGCGGCGATCCTGTGTCGCAAGCCGGACTCTCTCCCACGTTGAGGCCGCCGCCCTCGCGCTCACGGGCTTGACCGCGCTGGTCTCAATCGAAGACACGATCAAGCTGAAGGGCGGCGAGACGATTCTCATCCATGGCGGCGCCGGCGGCGTGGCCGGCTACGCGATCCAACTTGCCAAGCACATCGGCGCCCACGTCATCACAACGGCCAGTGCTGTCAACCACGCCTATGTTAGGAGCCTCGGCAGATCAAGTGATCGACTACAACAAGGAGGACTTCACCCAGGTGGTGAGGGACGTCGATGCGGTCTTTGAGACGGTAGGCGGCGATGTCGCCATGCGCTCGTTCGCGGTCGTCAAGTCAGGCGCGCGCGCCGCCTTCATCGCCTCGGGCGCAACAGCGCCCCTCTCGTCCCGTCCGGACGTTCAGTCGCTACGCCCCGCAGTTGGCCGCGATCGCCCCCACCTTGAGCGCATCCTGCATCTGCATGCGACCGGTGCCGTTCGCGTGCCGGAGACGCGCGTGTTCCCGTTGCGCGAGGCCGTCGAGGCACAACGTATCAGTGATGGCCGACACTTCCGCGGCAAGCTGATATTGAAGGTGCGATAGCTGTGGTTCGGCGAGCGAAGCAGCGCGGGCGTTGGCCGAGCGCGACCTGCAGCTCGCTCTGGCTGGCAAGTTCGTCCTGGTCGGAACCTACTCCATAGTCGGACCGCCCCGGTTATGACCATGTCGGTCTGGCAGGCCTCATGCTCAAGGGGTCCGCCATCGGTGAATCGCTGAGGCAACCGGCGCCCTACTTAGGGGACTCCGAGTGATCTCTCCCGGCGCTGAACAGCGATCTCTGTCCCTCTGGGACCCGCTGTAAACTGCGGGGGAACGAACCCGTTACCTCCTTGGGAGTTTATCCGCCCGGGGTGTCGTAACCGGAGAAAAAGTATGGACCAGTCTGAGAAGGGCGATAGCAAACCGATCACGCGAAAAGAACTCGCCAAGCTGCTCAATGAGGATCTTGCAAGGGAGTATCAGGCGATCATCGCGTACGTCGTATATTCCCAGGTTCTCAAGGGTGCTGAATACATGGCCATTGCCGAGCAGCTGCAGACGCACGCCACCGAGGAGCTAAAGCACGCGCTGACCATATCGCGGCAGATCGACTATCTAAACGAGATGCCAACGGCTACGCCCAAACCCGTGAAGTCATCCGAGGATCCCCGCGAGATGCTTCGTTTCGATCTCGACAATGAAAATGACACCATCCGCAATTATCGCGAACGGGTGCGTCAATGCGAGGCTTTGGGTGAGTTCGCTATGGCGGAACAGATCAGAGAGATATTGGTCGACGAGCAAGATCATCAAATCGATCTCGCCACCGCACTCGGGGAGGACGTCCCCGATCTCACAAGCTCCAAAGCCAAAAACACCTAGTGGTAGCGTTCACGCTCCGATCTAAGAGATGGTGGGCCCATAGCAGACCCGACGCGGGGCGATGCAGCAACTGTTGACCGGGTCGGGAGACACCAACGATGAGCATCGCTACTTCTTGTCGAGTAGCAGTGCGTCCGACCCCTGATTGTCTCACTTCGCTTCAAATTCGGAAGCGCGCGGACGGTCGGCGAAGCGTCCGATTGCCTCTCACAAGCAGACGCTCTCGTCCATTACCAATACGGTGTTGAAAGATGCCCCGTGCGGACGTCGAGGATAGACTTTCTGCCGCCACTGACGATCAGCACGCGTATGCAGCGTCGACATTCGCGTATCACGCACTCCAGTCTCGTCCGCACCAAGCTTCCGCCCAGCCTTGAGCTCAGGCGGCCAGCGGCATTGCACCATCGCGTGTCACGCCAGCCTGCTCCAGCGCTAACTTGATGCGCATAACCTCGGCGCTCGATAGCTTCATCAGCGGTGGGCGTACCACGGCCTTGTCAAGCCGCCCGAGCAGGACGAGCGCCTCTTTCATGCGGTTGTGCATGTCGAGGAATGGAGGTGCGTAGAACGTCTGCGAGAGTGGATAGATGCGGTCGTTGATCCCCTGCGCCCTCGTGAGTTCGCCCGCTTTGACGGCGCGGAACAGTGCAACCTGCAGATCCGCGATCACGCTACCCGCACCGGAAAGCAGGCCGTTGGCGCCGAGTATCAGCGAGGCCATGAGCCAGGACGAATGGGTGGTCAAAACATTCACCGGTCTTGGCAGATTTTGGAACGTGCGAATGTGCTTCTCGTGCAGCATCGCATCGTTGGACCAGTCCTTCATGGCTTTGATCGTCGGCACGGCTTCGAATAGCCTGAGCAGCGTCTCGAAGGGATAGCCGAGGTTGCTAGCCATCGGATATTCGAAGCAAATTATTGGAAGCTCAGCAGCGTCGGCAATACGCCGGAAATGCTCAATCGCCATCTCTGGGCGAAGGTGGCCGCCCATTGCCATGCTCTGCGGAGGAAACACGAGCAGCGCCGAAGCACCTTCGCGCGCGGCCATGGCCGCAATCTTGGCGGCTTCGATGCTGCCGTCCGCATAAACGCCGTTGATGAGCGGCACGTTATCCCCAACCTCCGCGAGCGACGCCGCTAGAATCTGTTGCTGCTCCTCAAAGGAACAAGCGTGGATCTCCGAGGAGTGCCCGTTGACGGTGACCGCCGATACACCCGGCACGAAAGCGCAGTCACGAACATGCTTGCGGGTCTGCCTTTCGTCGATGCTCATGTCCTCATTGAACGCCAGCAGAGTCGCGGGAATGACGCCCTCGAGGCGGAAGTCCTTGAACCGAGGCATGTTCGTCTCCTTAAGGCTCGGGGCACACTCAATCGTTCCACAGGCCACCGGTGACGCTGACCGTTTCGCCTGTAATATAGTCAGCCTCGTCCGAAGCCAGGAAAGCTACGGCCTTGGCTATGTCGCCCGGCAAGCCGGCGCGACGCAGCGGGATGGTCTTGGCCCTCTCCGCCGCCAGCGGCAAGCCCTGAGTGCGCCGGTCAATTTCCGACTCATCGCGCATCTTGGTCTCGACAATGAGGCCCGGTGCAACGGCATTGACGCGGACACCATGCTCACCGACCTCCGCTGCAAGCGCTTGTGTGAGAGCGATCACGGCAAACTTCGACGCGCAGTAAGCTCCGTAATTGCCGACGCCTGACTTGCCCATCCATGACGCGAGGTTGATGACCGAGCCGCGATGCCGGGCAATCATTTGCGGGACGACCGCACGCGAGACGTGAAACAGGCCGTTGACGTTGACGCCGAATGTCGCGTTCCAGTCATGTTCCGACATATCGAGCATCTTCCCAATGGGACAGATGCCGGCGTTGTTGACCAGGATGTCGACGCTACCGAGCTCGTTCATCAGTTTGGCGATACCCGCGTCCACGTCAACCTTGCTGGAAACATCGCCGATTGCCACGACGGTCTTTCGGCGGGGGAGAGCGATTGCCTCAGCTGTTATCTGCGCGGCTTTGGCATCGCGGTCGAAAATGCCGACGTCACAGCCCTCTGCGGCGAGCCTTGCGGCGATAGATTTGCCGATACCGTGAGCAGCGCCGGTGACGATCGCATTGCGTCCCTCGAGTCCATACATATCGAATGCGTCCTATCTAGGTGTGACTGTGATCAGCGGCAGTCCAGCCGTCATCAGCGATGAGCGGGCGAGCCACAAAGGTGGAAGGGTGCCAGACTCGTGCAGATGGGCACAAGCGAGTTACCCTTTGACGCCGCCAGCACCCCAGCCGGCAATGAGGTAGCGCTGGACGGCCAAGAAGAAGAGGAGCGCGGGTATTGTGATCATTACACCGGCCGCCATCACCATCCCCCAATCCGTGATGGTCAACTCGTAGAGATCCTGGATGCCGACCGGCAGCGTCTTGAGATTGTCGGCGCCGATCAGCACGCGGGCAAACAGGTAGTCATTCCAGGCGACGATGAACGTGAAGATTGCCACTGCGATTACGCCAGGCAGCGCCAGCGGCACGATGATCAGACGCACGGCCTTGGGTCGTGACGCGCCGTCCATCATGGCGGCCTCTTCGAGCTCGAGGGGGATCGACTGGAAGAACGAGCGCAGCATCCACATGCTGAACGGTAGTGAGAACGTGGTGTAGGCGAGGATCAGCCCCAAGTGCGAGTTGGTGAGACCCACCCCCCGCATCAGGATGTAAAACGGTACTACGATCATGATCGGCGCGAACATGTAGGTGAACAGCATGGTGCCGGCGATGGTCTCGCGCCCTCTGAAGCGAAAACGTGTTATGCCGTAGGCGGCGAGCGTCGCCACGAAAATGGTGAGCAATGTGGCGCAGCCGGCGACGAAAATGCTGTTCCAAAAGTAGGTGAGGAAATTCGTCTCGGAGAAGAGGCGCGCGTAGGCGCCGAGTGTGGGCTGCGAAGTCCAGAAGGTGGGGATGGCAGTGAGAATCTCGCGGTCTGGCTTGATTGAGGTCAGCACCATCCACAAGAGCGGAAAGCCGCACAGGAAGGCCAGTAGCGCCGCAAATCCGTAGACGGCAAGACGACCGAGCGGGGGGATGGTCGCGTCCGGAGTCATAAGCTCTCGTCACGGCGAAAGATGCGGAAATAAAGTGCTGCGAAAGCGGCGAGCATCATGAACATGATGGCCGAGAGCGCCGCGCCCATGCCGACCTGCAGCTCGCCGAACGATTTGACGAACGTGTATATCGGCAGCGTGCGCACGAACGTGCCGAGCCCGCCTGCGCCCGCGAATAGGTAGATCAGGTCGAACTTCGTGAACATGAACATGAAGCGCAGAAGCACGACGACGAACAGCACGTTGGCGATCTGCGGCAACGTCACGTGCCAGAAACGGGCGATGAGGCCCGCGCCGTCAACCTTGGCGGCGTCGTAGAGCTCCGGGCTGATGGTCTGTAGGCGTGCCAGCACGCTGATTAGCACAAATGGAAAGAACGTCCAGGTGGAGACCAGGATCAGGGTGAGCATGATGTGGTCGGGTTCGAACCAGACATAAGCCCGATCGACGAGGCCGCTCGCCTCCAGCGCGAATTTCAACACGCCATAGCTGTCGTTGAAGATCCACCGCATCAAGATCACGACCACGATCGTCGGCAGCATGTAAGGAAAGAGCGCTAGGGCGCGCGCAAAACCGCGCCCGACGAAGGTCTCGTTGAGTAGCAGCGCGGCGGCCACGCCGATGATCAGCTGCAGCACTACCGAGCCGAACGCATAGATCGCCCCGAGCTTCAGCGACCGCCAGAACTCGGGGTCTTCGAACAGGAAGTAATGGAAATTGGAGAGCCCCGCCCAAGTCTGGATCGGCAGATAGGCGTGCTTGTGATGGAGGCTGACCCAGAAAGAGTAAGCAACAGGATAGAGGATCAGTCCGACCAGCATCAGCACGGCAGGCGTCAGCAGAACGTACCCCCACCAGTGCTCGGGAATGCGGCGCGGGCGGGGCTCGCGCACGCGCTCGCCGCACCCACCAACCTCCACGCGCGCCATAGACGATGGATGTCGGGAGGCAGTGTTGGCCACGTCACCGCCTCTGCGCGATCGGAGTGTCGGCTACTGTTCCCACCGGGACCCTACCACTTCTTGTAGCCGAGCTGCGTGATCAGTGTCTCGGCACGGCTTTGGGCACGGGTTGCCGCTTCTACGGGCGTCTTCCCACCCTTGACGACATCCGTCACCATGTCGACGAGAATGGTCGAACCGGCGAGTTCGGCAACGAAGGGGAGCTCAAGGTCCGACCACTGCGTAATGAGCAGCGGCTTTGGATCATTTTTCTCGATCACGTCGTGCTGGGCGTCCACCCAGAACTTCCACTTCTTGAACTCCTCGATGGACGTGTATTCCGGATCGTTCCTGAGGGACTTGGTGATCGGAAAGAAATGCACGGGCACTGACTTGATGTATTTCAGATAGTTGTCCTTCTTGAAGAAGAATTTGATAAATGCCGCCGCCTCCTCCGGGTGCTTGGAGTTCTTGAAGATCATAATCGGCTCGCAGTCGAACTGCGTCACGAAGTCTTTGCCGGATGGGCCGATCGGCTTTGTTGTGAACACCCCGATATCGCCTTTGGCCACAACATCCGGCGCATATTGCTCGAAGTAGCCGTTGCCCCGACCCCAGCCGAGGATCATCGCTGACTTGCCGGTAGCAACGTCAGCGAAGGTGGCGAGATAGTCGCGCGATAGCCAGTCGGGCGCCAGGCAGCAGTCGTTGAGCTCCTTCCAGAACGCCAGCACCTCCAGCACCTGCTTTTCCGTGAACGTCGGGCGCCCATTCTCGTCGAACAGCCGACCTCCGTTCGAGCCAACCCACATGTAGAGGTCTTCGTTGATGAAGAAGCCTGGGCCGGCAAGGCTTAGGCCGTAGCGACCCTTGGACTTGTCGGTCAACTTGATGAGCATCTCCTTCCACTCGGCGAAGGTTTTGGGTGCCTTTTCGGGATCCAGGCCCGCCTCGCGCATGAAGTCCTTGCGGTAGACGATGAGGTCCGTGCCGACGGCGTGAGCGATCCCGTAGTACTTCTTATCCTTGGCGTTGTAGTCGAGCTTCTTGACCACATCGAAGATGTCGCTCTCGCCGATCGACTCGATCACGTCGTTGAGCGGCCGCAGGAGGCCCTTGGCCGACAGCGAGCGCTCCACATACGTCTGCCCGTGCGCGATCTCGGGGAATGCGCCCGAGGCCAGTGCCGCCTGCATCTTCTTGTCGAGGTCGCCCCAGGCGATCGCCTCCTGCATGACCTTGATGCCGGGGTTTGCCTTCTCGAAATCCTTGATGATCTCGTCGATCGCGGCCTTGCTCTTGGGATTGGGTTCGGTGTGCCAGAAGTTGACGACCTTCTGAGCGCTGGCTGGAATTGATTGTGTCCAACTTCCCAACGCCACCGACATCGCCAAAGATAGTGCTCTCAAGGTGCCGTAGTAGTTCATCTCACCACCTCCCACTCAATTAACCGAAATCTGCTCGTGGCATCGATGACTTTACGCTAGTCGGCTAGATCCGGAAGCGCCATTATGCAGTGAGCAGAGCGCTTGCTGAAGGCCACACAGAAGCCTCTGAACCTTGACCACACCACGGATCCTTGCTGCCTGCCGCCTATCTGGCTCGCGCATTTTCATTTTGACTGGTCAATATGCATTGCCGCACACCTCAAACAGGGTAGGGCTCTTCCAAGCGATGTGCGTGAGACAGCTTCGGGTCTTGGCTGTGTGATAACGCGCTGGCAGGAGTTCGAGCGACCGGATGGCTTCGGCGGGGGGTGCGCGGGCCTCAGGCCCGGATCGCTGCGATCAGCGGCTTGATGCCGACGATGTTCATGACGCGGGTCAAATTGTAGCCCAGCACCGAGAGCGCCATTTCGGCGGCGGTGCCAATGTGGTCTTTGAGATTCCGGACATGCCCGAGGCTGTGTTGCGGACGATGGTCGCGCCAATGTGCCTGGTTCAAGCTCTCGCGCTCGGACTGACCATAGCGTCGAACTAGCAGTAACCCCTATGCTTCACTACCCATCGGCGGCGCCTAGCAGAAGCCGGCCGTGCGGAGCAGACCAATAGAGCGTGTCCGAAGCGTCAGGGTTGTTTTCGATCGACCTGGATCCGGCGCAGGGAAAGCGCCCCTGTGACCAGAACACAGAGCGGGTGTTGACAAGCAACGTAAATCCGCGAGCTGAGGCTCATGCGGAACGCTAGCGTGACGTGATAAGGCTGAGCTTAGCGCGGCTAGGGTAGCTCCCGAACTCCGGACCTCCGATCCGGCTGCCGCGCAATCTTCCTTCGGAGAGCTGCATCGAAGGCAGCATGTCACGGGCGGTGTGTAGGAGGTCCAGGCTACCGTCGATCCTCACGACACCAATTGTCGAAAGCTCGAGGTCTGCAGGAAGTTTGGAGCAGCAGACATCCGAGCGCATCAGCGCAGTATATCGATACTATGGAATCGACGAGCATTCAGCCGACGGGCCCTCCCAGTTGATCAGATTGCTTGCCGCTCACAGATTTCCATCAGCGTTCAAGCATGTCCCAGCATGGCGACACAAGACCAACAAGCCCAAATGGGGTTGGGCCGAGAAAATACATCTCCTGGAGTTTATGGAAAGAGCGCAGGAGGAAGGCCTCACTCAGGAGAAAGCAGCTGCCAAATACATAGAGCAATTTCTGCCGGAGCGGTCGATTACAGGTTTGGTGGCGGAATTTCATCGCGCTAGGCGCTGGCAATGTGGCGACATTCCGTGGACCGAGGCCGAACGCCGGGAGCTGCATGAGTAGGCAATGGACTGGTTCCTCCAAATTGCTCGGGGCAAGTAGCGAACCCTCTGCGACTGATCCTACGTAATTCCATGGCATGAAATAACGTAATGGCGGGCATCGCACCGACATGCACTCTCGTGCTGCATCGAGTTAACCCATAGTGAGCACGAGTAAAGTCATGCAGGCCGCTAGCGACTTCTCAAACCACCCATCCGACGACCGTGTCGTTTCTATTCACGAGGCCGCATCCAAGGCCGGAATTAGTCCAGCCACTTTGAAGAGGTGTGCTGCTCGAGGCGAGGTTCAAATCCTGAAGCTCTCCCCACGCCGCGTGGGCATCAGACTCAGCACTCTTAACGCTTGGATCGACAGTCGCACGGCACAGTAGACGCTGGGCGAAACCGACATTCCCTCAACCCGTCTGCCGGGTGTGGCCCCCTCTGATGTGTGGGGGTGTCCAGTGGATCGGGAAAGGTAACTGATCAAGGGCCAATTGGCCCAGGACCGGGCAACGCTGAAAATTGCGACCCGGAAGAGCGCTGGTGTCGCCGGACTGGCATCAGCAAGCGTCTGCGTCATCGACGAAGCAGAGATAAAAGCCAACAGCGTGACCCTGGCTTGCCTGTGAAAGGGTTCTCTAGACCGGCTGTGCTCTCCGACGGAACTCGTCTCAAGTGACTCGGGGAAAGCAACTTTGCCAGACGTTAGCGTGAGTGGAAACTCATGCTGACGCCCTGGCAAAGCTGTGTCCCACTCAGGGCCTGAACTCAGTGACTGCAGGCCCTAGAGCACACACCAATGAGAGCACATCTGCTAGATCACAAGGGCACAAGAGCAAGCAGAAAGCATCACTCAGGCCTCTCCCAGCCAATCTCGATGCGCACCGGACCACTGCCCTCTCCGGAGTGCTCCACGCTCTTTAGCGCTCTGTGAAGGAACGGAGCGGCCTTGCCGGCGGCATGAATGCGCAATGCAATCGGCACGCTGGGGTCTCGGTACGCAGAGATCAAAAAATCGAGCGGCGTGGCATCGTCCGATTGCTGGCTGGCAAAGTGCTGCTGCATCGCCTGCGTAGATTTGTTGAGCAAGCCTTTGCGTCTTCCGCCAGTTTTTTGTCCGCGAGCCATCTATCATCTATTTTCTTCTATTTTAGATGGATTGGCCAGCAGCCGTTCGTTACGAGTTGGGTTTTCGTCGGTGCCGACCAAAGAGAGATGCCGCCTCGACGACCGTATAGGCCCGCGCGAGGCCATTCTGGGTCAGAGGCCGCGAATGTCAGGCTTTTCCAAAGCCCGAAGTTGGCCTCAATCGGTAGGTCCGAGATTGCCAACACCAGCCGTCGGGCTGTCGACTCTATTCGGCGGGCGAAGGGGCGGCGGGTGCAGCGATCTCAGTGGCGCGGGAGGCGTGGACTTTACCGAGGAAGCTGTAGACGGTCGGGATGACGAACAGGGTCAGGAGCGTGCCGAAGCTCATACCCCCAACGATCACCCAGCCGATCTGTTGGCGGCTTTCAGCGCCGGCTCCGCTGGCGAGCGCCAGCGGCAGGGCGCCGAGCACCATCGCCCCGGTGGTCATCAGGATCGGGCGCAAGCGAAGACCGGCCGCCTCGACGGCGGCGTCAAGGCGATTGCGGCCCTTCTCCTGCAACTGATTAGCGAATTCGACGATCAGAATGCCGTGCTTGGTGATAAGGCCGACAAGAGTCACCAGGCCGATTTGCGAGAACACGTTGAGAGTGCCGCCGGTCAGCCAGAGCGCGCCCAGGGCGCCCGTCATGGAAAGCGGCACGGTGATGAGGATGATCAAGGGATCGCGGAAGCTCTCAAACTGCGCCGCCAGCACCAGATAGATGAAGCCCAGCGCCAGCAGAAATACCAGCGCAAGGCTCTGTCCGGAGGAGCGAAATTCGCGGCTCTGGCCGGCAACGTCAGTTAGGACGGACTGAGGCAGCACCTCGCGCGCCGTCTGCTCCAGGAACGCGAGCCCGTCGCCGAGCGCGTAGCCCGGCGCAAGGTTGGCCGAAATCGTCACCGCGCGCAGCTGATTGAAGCGCTTTAGCTCTTTCGGCGCGACGGCTTCGACGACGTTGACGATGTTGGAGAGCTGGACCATGTCGCCGGTCGGCGCGCGTAGGAAGATGGTGGATAACGTCGCAGGGGAAGCGCGGTCCTCGGTCGCGAGCTGCACGAATACGTCGTACTGCTCGCCGTTCTGTTCGAAGCGCGTCACCTGCCGCCCGCCGAGCAGCGTCTCAAGTGTGCGTCCAACCACTGTGACGTCGATGCCGAGATCGGCGACCTTCGCGCGGTCCATCTCGATGCGGAACTCGGGCATGTTGAGCTGCAAATCACTTTCCACGCTCTCCAGCCCTGGATAGGCGCGAATGCGCTCCAGCATCAGGTCGACATACCCCTGGAGCTGCTCGTAGGTTCCCGATGTCTGGATCACGAACTCGACTGGGCGCGAAGAGCCGCGCTGCCCGAACGAGCCAGAATTGCTGGCGGATGCCTGCACACCGGGGATGCGCCTAATTCGCGGGTTGATCTCCGCGTTGATCTGCTGCTGCGAGCGCTGGCGGTCGTCCCAGTCGGTCAGCCGTCCAATAGCGGTGAACCGGGACACCTCGGGACTGCCGTTAATGATCAGCGTCGAGTTCGACCTCTGGGACCTTGCCGAGGATCTCGCCCACTTGGTTGCTGTATCGGCGTGTATAAGCCAGCGTGGCGCCCTCCGGCCCCGTGCCTCGCACCTGCACCAGTCCGCGGTCCTCCACCGGCGCAAGTTCGGACCGCAACGCCATGAAAAACAGTCCGCTGAGCGCCCCAATCCCCAGCGCAGCGGCGATGACGAGCATGCGGCGGCGCAAGGCCGCCAGGAGATATCGGCCATAGGCGCGCTCGAAGGCAGTGAAGCCGCGCTCGATGGTGGTGAAAATGCGTCCAGGGTTCGGATTATGCTTGAGGAGTTTCGAACACATCATTGGCGTGAGCGTCAGAGCCACGAAACCAGAGACCAGCACCGCGCCCGCCAGCGCCAGCGCGAATTCCAGGAAAAGCCGCCCGGTGCGGCCCGGTGCAAAGGCGATCGGCGCGTAGACCGCGGCCAGCGTCAGCGTCATGGCGATAACGGCAAAGCCGATTTCTTTGGTGCCCTCGATGGCGGCGGGAATAGGCCTCATGCCCCCCTCGATGCGCCGGTAGATGTTCTCCAGCACGACGATGGCGTCGTCGACGACGAGGCCGATAGCCAGCACCATGGCGAGCAGCGTCAGCGTGTTAATGCTGAATCCCATGGCGAACAGCAACGTGAATGTCGCGATCAGCGAGATTGGAATGGTGACAATTGGGATCAGCGACGCCCGCATTGACCGCAGAAAGAATATGATCACCAGCACCACGAGCAAGATGGCCTCGCCGATGGTCTGATAGACCGCCTTGATGGAGCGATCGATGAATATCGCGCTGTCGTTGCCTATGCTGGCCGAAAGCCCCTGCGGCAGCGACTCGTTCATTTCGGGAAGGACGCCACGCACGGCATTGGAGACATCGAGCGGATTGGCAACCGCTTGCTTGATGATGCCCACCGTGATAGCCGGCTGGCCATTGTAGAGGCTATCACGCCGCTCGTCGGCCGCGCCAAGTTCGACGCGAGCCACCTCGCCCAGTTTCACCTGATGGTTGTCGACGATCTTGATTATGATGTTGCGGAACTGCTCGGGTGTGACCAATCCCGTGCGGGACAGGACCGAGAACTCGCGGTCGCGGCTCTCAATGCGCCCGGAGGGCAGCTCGACGTTCTGAATCCGCAACGCGGTCTCGATATCTTGAACCGTCAGATTGAACGCGGCCAGCCGCTCCCTGTCGATCCAGATCCGCATCGCGTAGCGCCGCTCGCCGAAGATGGTCACATCCGCGACGCCGGTGAGATTCTTCAGCCGGTCGATGACGAAGCGGTCGACATAGTCCGTGATCTCTAACGGGTTCATGCGGTCGCTGGTGAAGACCAGATACATGATCGCCTGCGCGTCCGCCTCGACCTTGGCGATCGTCGGCTCCTGCACCTCGACCGGGAGACGGCGACGGACGCGACTGACGCGGTCACGCACGTCGCTGGCCGCCACGTCAGGGTCGACGTTGGAGTTGAAGCGGACGGTGATGCGGCTGGTCTCGGCTCGGCTGGTCGAACTCCAGCACGTCGATGCCGGGGATGCCGGCAATGGAGCCCTCAAGCACCTGCGTGATCTGGCTCTCGATGATAGTCGCCGAGGCGCCGGGATAGCTGGTCGACACCGACACCACCGGCTCGTCGACATTGGGGTACTCGCGCACCGTCAGTCGGCTATACGACACGACGCCAAGCAGGATCAGGACCAGACTAAGCACCGTGGCAAAGACGGGGCGGCGAATGCAGAACTCGAACAGGCTCACGAGCCGCCCCTCTGCGCGGCCGGCGCGGGCCGGCCGGCATCAACGATCTCGACGGTGACGCCATTGCGCAACTTGAGCTGACCCGCCGTGACGACCTGCGCGTCGGGGGTCAGTCCTTCAAGGATTTCGACCTCCGCGCCCTTGCGCTCGCCGAGCTTGACCTTGACCTCAGTGGCCTTCCCGCTCTCGATCTTGAACACGAACGTTTCGCCGCCGCGCGGCACGATGGCACTCTCAGGAGCCAGCACGACCTCGCGCGTCTGCTTGCCCTTGACGATGATTCTGGCGAATAGGCCAGGCCGCAGCATGAAATCCGCATTGGGAATGCGGGCTCGCAGCTGCAATGCGCGCCCATTCACATCGACCTGCGGGTCGATGGCATAGATCTCACCGGTAAACGTGCGCCCCGGCAAGGCATCGACGATCACGTCTACCGTCTGACCGACATTGACGGACGGCAAGAACAGCTCTGGCAGCTTGAAGTCGACCTTTAGGATGTCGATTTTCTCGAGGTTCACGATCGGCATGCCGACGGCGATGAAGGCGCCAGGCGACACCTTGCGGATGCCGACGCGGCCCGGGAACGGCGCCTTGACGATGTGCTTTGCCAGCCGCACGCGTTGAAGCTCGAGCGCTGCACGCGCAATCTCGAAATTCGCCGTCGCTTCGTCGATGGCCTTCTCCGTCACGTTGCCAGTGCGCGAAAGCTCCTTGGCCCGATCGTTGTTGGCAGAAGCGAGGTCATAACGAGCTTGCGCATCGGCGACCTCGGCCTGTGCAAGCGCATCATCCAGCTTGACCAGCAGGTCGCCCGCATTGACGGTGCCGCCCTCGGTGAGGCTGATCTCGGCGATCCGCCCGGCGATCTCGGTGGTGATCTGCACCAACTCGTCGGACTGCAGGCCGCCGATAGCGCGAATATCAGTGCTGTTCGTGGCACCACGCGCTATGGCGACTTCCACGGTGACGGCGCGCTCGGAGCCTTTGCCGAGCCCAGTTCCGGTCGTCTTCGCGGGGCTACCCTTCTCCGCCACTGCGATCTCGGCAGGTTGGCGCGGCGATGATCGCGCCGCCACCCAGGCGATGAGTCCAAGAGTTGCCAGAACCGCAACTATCACCGCGACAATATTGCGCCGCATTCAGCCACCTCTGATCGTTCAGTCCGCTGCGTGTTCGGATCGGTCCCGTACCGCGCCAACTCAAAACGCTGGAAACTCCATAGTCCCGTCGCGCACTCGCATCCCCTGGGCGGGCCCGTCAGCGTGCGGCCACCTATTGAGCGAAGCAAGCAGCTGGGTGCAGAAGTCACTGCTCGGACGGGATGCCACGCGTGCGGCTAGGATCCTCTCCCCCGCTGTCGGCAGCTGGCAGAACCAGAGCGAATGGATTATCCGCCCGCCTGGTGCAGGCTGCCGGCGAACGGAGGTGAAAGAAGGGCAGAGAAAGACGCCCGAGCCCACTCGGACCGGGAGGACTCGCGGGCTCGGGCTGGTGCCGGCACATCGCGATCGGGCAGCGAACCCGACGCGGCAAGCGGCGAGGGACCTTCGGCGGAGTACCCGTAGCCGCCTGCACAATAAGATGTAGAGACGGCTTTTTGCTCGTCAAGCCGGGATGAGACAGGGCAGGGCTCGGGCCCGGACCCCACTACAGGCAAGACTTCCCCAGCTGTCATGAGATCCGGCCCCGACAGCACCTGTCCACGGGCGTCTGGGGGCAGCTGCCTATGCCAGAGGTTGCCGGCAACTCGGCCCGGGCTATGCCATGACGAGCCAACGAAGCGCGGGACGCCAGCGATCCAGCCTGGGGCGAGCGCGACAACGGCCAATTCGGTGGCTACTGGAACCAAGCTGCCTTCGGGGCCTTGTCGGAAACCGGCAAGACGCGCCATGTCGTGCTCAAGGATCTCCTGCCGGGTCTTGCCATTGCGTCGCGCTGCCGGCTCGAGGAGCGCTACCTTGTCGTGGACGGCAACCTGCGCACCTATCGCATCCACCTCGGCTCCGGAAACATCCAGATGGAGCTGAACAGTCAGTATCTTTGCATCGTCCAGGACCGCGCCGGCGCGCGCAAGAGTGTGCGGCTCCCGTTTGAGGGCGACGACATGTTATCGATTATCATCTCCAAGGCATTCTTGCTGGTTGACGACGATAAGATCAAGGACGCCTCGATCCGATCACAGATTGCGAGTGGCGCCGCGGCCGTTGAGCGTGCTTGAGCGTGAGCAGCCTTCAACATGCGATTGGCTGGGGCGAAGGCATTCACACCGAGGTCATGCCCGAAGCTTGCCCTGAGCTTTGCCACGGCATGTCCGTGCTTGTGACTGCCGCAAACTTCGCGCTCCGCATATTTGAGAGGCCGCACACCGATCCTGCGGGACCCTCGCCTAGTTGCTTGCCGGTCACTGTCAGCAACAGCCTAACGATCAGATCACGCGCGGCTTACGCTTGGCTGCTCAGAATGTGTCCAGACACCCGGGAGCAGGCGATGAGCAAAGGCACGCTGCGGACCTCGTTCTAGTGTAATCGCTGTTTCCGCCGTCGTCTGGAGATCGCGGGCGTGTTAGCGTTTATCCGGCGGGCATACCGGCGTCCACTCGGTCTCGCCTGGAGGGAGCGCGACATGAAACGCATCGTCATTTGCTTCGACGGCACGTGGAATGCTGTGACCGATCCGACCTCGGTCACCAACGTAGTGAGGGTCGGACAGGCGGTGAAGCGCTTCGGCAAGGACGACCTTGCCCAGGTCGTCTACTACAACGCGGGTGTCGGCAGCGGCGGCCCCCTGGATCGCTTGCTCGGCGGCGTATTCGGCGTCGGTTTGCGCAACAACGTCAAGCGCGGGCTGGCGTTCCTGACGCTGAACTGGGAGTACGGCGACGAGATCTACATCCTCGGATTCTCACGCGGGGCCTACAGTGCGCGAGCGCTGGCCGGCGTCCTGACCGCAATCGATGGGGTCCCAAGGCAGGAGCAGTTCCATTGCCTCGAGGAGCTGTGGAATATTTACCGCATGAGCCGCGCGCAGCGGCGGACAGTCGCGGACAGATTGGCAGAGCTGGTGCATCCCCTCGCCGAAGAAAAGTTTGTCGTCAAATGCCTGGCGGTCTGGGACACCGTGGGATCCTATGGCGTTCCGGCCGGGCTCGGTCTTGGTGGACTGGCGCGCAGATGGACATCGTGGACCAGCGGCTTTCACGACAACATCGTCAGCCGGCGCATCGAGGTCGCGCTGCAGGCCCTTGCTCTCGATGAGGCTCGCCGCGCCTTTCCGGCAACCGCCTGGCTCTGCGATCCGTTGGAGCCGACCGAGGGCCAGACAATCGAGCAGGTTTGGTTCGCGGGCGCCCATTCGAACGTCGGCGGCGGATACAGCGAGAGCGGCCTGTCCGATCTCGCCCTGCTGTGGATGATGGCCAGGATCGAGGCTACGACCAAGCTGGAGTTCAATCCGGCTTACATCGCGAAGAACTTCTGGCCCTGTGCGGCCTGCTCCCTCTACCGGTCCAATTCGGGCTGGTGGCTGAGCAGCCTATTTCCCAGCCGGCGCATACCCTTCGCGCCGCCCAAGCGTATGGGCGTCTGGTCGCACGCTAGCCGGAGCAAGGTGGTGCGGGATCTGGTGCCTGCCAACGAGAAGATCCACTGGAGCGTGGTGGAGCGCCTCGGCCGCAAGGCCATCGTCGACGAGAAGATCAGCAAAACGCGCTACGCCCCGCCTAACCTCGAGACCTTGTGGAGCAAGCAGTGGCGCGAGGAGGACCGGCCGCTTATCGAGCGCGACCCGCGCGTGGCCGCCATGACCGAGCGCGAGGAGCATTTCATCGATCTCTGCCGTCGGCACAAGAACACGCGCCTCAAGAGTTGCGCGCTTACCTGCCCTTTGAAGAATGGCGTGGGCGCCGGCATGCTCGAAAGGATTCGGAACTTCATGTCCACAGACGTCAGGCGGGACCGACGCCGTCAGCAGTTGCGCGACGTCTGGGAGGTGAAACCCGAGAACTGGGCGCCCCTGCGCGATCCGACCCCCGAGCGCGGTGCGCACGATCTTGGACCCCATTAAGCGTTCGCATCCTGGCATCACCTGCGCGCGACGATTGCAATCGGTGATCGCCCCCGGGCTTGGGTTGCTCCTAACCAGATTGTGTAGCCGTTTCAAGAAGACTTCCAGCCTGATAGCCGGACGGGAGCACGCGTGGTTTGTCCCGCGCGCCAGTTCCGACGTGCGATCGGTCATTGCGACCTGGCACTCAGCGCCAATCCCAACAACATCAGTGCCGGTGGGTATGGTGCATGTCGGGGGCATGCGGGTGCTTGTGGCGCAGGCGCTCGTGCCGGTGCCGATGCGTATGCGGCTCGCCTGGAGGATCGTCTGTCGCATGCTGATGCTGATGGTGCTCGTCGTGCACATGGCGGTGGGAGTGCTCCATGGGCTCGTGCTCATGCTCGTGCTCATGGTCCTCAGTCATATGCAGCCAGACACCGAGACCCATCAGAAGGCCGGCGATAGCAAGCTGTAACGTGATCGGCTCACGCAACAACAAAAGAGCCGCCACGGCGCCGATGAAGGGAGCCGTTGAGAAATAGGCACCGGTGCGCGCGGTGCCGAGGTGGCGTAAAGCCAGAATGAACAGCGCGAGGCTCACTCCATAACCAAAGAAGCCGACAACACCAGCTAGTAGCATTGGCGCGATTTGTGGAAGCGAGCCACCGAGCGACAATCCGAGCACCAGGTTGACGGGTCCCGCGATGAGACCTTTCAACTCGACGATCTGGAGTGGATCGGCGAGCGACACTTTGCGCGTCAGATTGTTGTCAAGACCCCAGGCGACGCACGCCGCGACGATCGCCAGCGGCCCCACGAGGCCGGCAAGGCTTGGGGTTCCCGACCAAGACAGCACGATGGCACCGGCGATAAGGCAGGCCATGCCGATCGCGATCCGCCGGTCGAAGCTCTCGTGGAAGACGAACCAGGCCAGCAGCGCTGTCGCGACACCTTCCAAGGTGAGGAGCAGGGAGGCTGCGGCTGCATCAGTGCGGGCCAGCCCGAGCATCAGCAGGATGGGCCCGATGATGCCACCGGCCACGATGCCTCCTGCAAGCCACGGCACGTCGGAGCGCGTCAGCGAGGCTTCGGCGGCGGCGCCTGCCGCGACGCTCGACCGAAGCACGCGCCGCAGCACGGCCACGCCAATGCCGGCACCGCAATAGAGCAGACCGGCGAGCACGGTGGGCTCAATAGTGCCTAGGAGCACCTTCGCCGCCGGTGTAGATACGCCAAACAGGGCGGCCGAGAGCAATGCAAGAGCGATGGCATGGTGGTTCATTCAGAAGCATAGGGGTTGAGGTCGGCTGCGACCAGAATGGACGTCGCGTACGCCGTGAACGAGCCATGCCCGACTGGCTGATCGCCTGGCTCGGGCAGGTTCTGGGCGGCGTTGTGCGCGCGCTAGCGACCGAGCTACGGGCTGGTAGCGCCAGCACGCTTTGGCTCGCTTTCGGGCTCGGCGCGCTGCATGCACTGACGCCCGGCCATGGAAAGGCGGCGCTGGCAGCTTATTTTCTCGGGCGCGAGGCTCATGTCAGCCGAGGATTGCGGGTCGCGCTGTTGGCCGCGTTGCTGCATGTGCTGTCAGGCTTCGGCCTCTTCCTGGTGCTACGCTTCCTGGTCGGGCAGACGCCGTCGATGATAGGCCGGGGGTCACCAGCGTTCACGGTTTTCGGCTACGGTCTCATCGTTTTCGCCGGCCTGCTCATGATCGTACAGAGCTTTCGAGCCGGCTCAACACACGCGGAAGCTACTCATTCCTTGACGGCCGGGATCGGCCTGCTGCCCTGTCCACTCACGATCTCCGTGCTCGGATTTGCGTGGAGCCAGAGCGATCCCGTTATGGTTGGCCTCGTCCTCGTATCGCTGGCCCTTGGCATCTCGCTGACGATCGGAACCGTCGCGCTTGGTGCCATCCTGAGTCGGCGCAGTCTCGGGATGGCGCTCGGTTCGTATCTGGCAAACATCGAGCGATGGTCGCACATCTCCCAGGGAGTCGCTGGTGCGTTGATCGTGGCGATTGGTCTTGCGACCATCGTCCAGCTCTCGCGGTAAGGCTGCCGCTTACGGTCGAGCGAATCTTTCAAGTGTTCGAGAGCTACCACCGCATAAATCTCGGTTCAAAACGCGCAACTTGAACTTCTCGACCATGGGCAAGATCCTGCGTGACCTTCTTGAGGAGCGCTGGCCTGGAGCCATGCCGGATGGCTACCAGCAGGAGATCGACGACCTGCTGCAGGACCACCAGTACGAGGAGAAGGGCAAGCGTCTGGGACCAACATCCAGTTTGGACGGCGTTGACCTGTTGCTGAGCAGAATCTATCGGCGCAGCATGTCCTCGATAGTCTCCTAGCCACAGCTGGGCCTACCCGCGATGCCGGAAGCGAGCCACCTGCCTATTGCACTTGAGCATTGCCGAACGCAGGATGGATAGCGGTTCACCGGAGGTCTGCCTTGAGCTTCGCAACGGTCACCCCAGCGCCGGCGCGCCTCAATCGCAGTCAGTTGTTCGTGCAGGCCAATAGGCCGGCGCTGTTCGAGGCGGCTGCGCGCTCGGCCACAGATGTGGTGATGTTCGAGATCGAGGATGGCGTGCCTCCAAGCGAGAAGCCGGCGGCGCGGCAAAACTTGATCGCAGCGCTCAATGACATCGATTGGGGCCGCAAGTCATTGTCGGTGCGCGTCAACGGTCTCGACACACCGCACATGTATCGGGACCTTGTTGACCTGTTGGAGGCGCCCACGCAGCGGCTCGATCTCATCATGATCCCGAAGGCGGGCAACCGCGCCGATGTCTATGCCGTGGACGCATTTGTGACCCAGATCGAGGCAGCCGCGCGCCGCACCAAGCGCCTCGGCTTCCAACTCATGATCGAGACCGCCCAGGGTCTCGCTAACATCGATGAGATCGCGTCAGCGAGCCCTCGTAATGACTCGCTTCACCTCGGCCACAACGACTTGGCCGCCTCCTTCGGGGCGCGAATGACCAAGGTTGGCGGAGCCAATCCGGACTATCACGTCCTCACTGACCCGGATGCAGCGCGAGGGCGTCAACAACACTGGGGTGATATGTGGCACTACGCCACCGCGGGCTTGGTAACGGCCGCCCGAGCAGCTGGACTGAGGCCGGTCGATGGTCCATTCCTTGACACGGACGATGCGGCAGGGTTCCGCGCCTGTGCCATGCGCGCCGCCGTGCTGGGGTGCGAAGGAAAGTGGGCCACCACCGAGGAGCTGGTCGGCATCGCCAACGAGGTCTTTGCCCCTTCACCCAAGGCCATCGCCCAGGCGCGCCGTGTGCTCGCGGCAGCGGAGGCGGCTGAGCGGGCGACAGGCGGAGTGGCCACGCTTGATGGCAAGCCGATCTACATGCCGCAGATCAAGCAGGCGCGCACACTGGTTGAGCAGGCCGAAATGATGGGCCTGCCCAGCGGCAATGAAGGGGGATGAAGGCTTGTTAGGGCAACTCAATGGCGATCAGCGACCAGCAACTATTGAAGGCAAGACGGCTGCTACTGGCCGCTAGGATCAACAACCGTCTGGAAGGCCAGATCGCACGCCTTGCTCGCCTGCGCTGACGATCAACTCCGCTACCAGAAACTCACGTCGCCACTGACCTCCCAGGGCCTCGGGGCAAAATATGCTCAAGCAAAGACAAGATTGACACCGATAAGAAGTGGCGCGCATTTCGCCGGGTGAGCGCGGCCTGTCAAGCAACTTTGACGACTGACTATGACGCGTCAGCAGTCACCTGCGCCGCAGCTTCGAGAAGAGATGTCTGACTGAGAAGAGAAGGCGGGTGCTGCGGTGAGAAATCTTTCTAATTCGCGTTGCAGTAGCCGGACGATCACGCACAGATAGCGCATTTGTGTCCAAGCGTGCCTTGCTTCCATGCCGCCCTCTCGGTTGGCTTTGGCTACAGCGGCGCCCTGGATTGGAAGTCAGGCATGCCACTGCTCCGGTACGTCCGGAGAAGCCCCCACGGTCGCCACTCCCTCCAGGCCAGGCCGCCGTGGGGATATTGGCAATCCGGACGGCTCGGGCGAGTCCCCTAGAAAATTACACAGACACCCGGAGCGACCGGCACGGCTCGGTGCTCTAGAAGCAGATCGTCGACGAGGCACCCCCTGTCGCCGTCGATGTCGAACATGCCTTCCCCCGTTGGCATGATCGCGCACAAACCCCGCGGTCGCCCACGACCGTGGGGTTTCTCTTGCCCGGCCCTCGCTGAATCTTGCTCCGGTCAAGTGGCCATTGGCAGGATCGATCCGCGCAACGCTCTGCCACGGAACTGCCGTACGGACCCCCACCGAGCTGTTGCAAACCGATGAGGCGAACATGCGTACCATCTTCCAGCTTGTGCCGGTGATCGCCGACATCATCGCAGCGCACTGTCCGCACACAGTAGCTCGTCGCACCTTTATGCGCGCCTGCATCCATGAGGACTGGCAGGAGGCGAAGGGCATGGTTCAAGGCATGCTGGCTGAACCCTGGCTGCTACGGGGCTACCAAGAGAATCGGCTCCGTGAGTTCCTGGAGCTGCTGCCGGACACGGAGCGTGCGCTACGCCGTCACGGATAAGGCGGCGGCCCGATGTTTTGGTTGATTTTGGCGGCAGGTGGAGTGGGATGTCTCTTCGGCCTCTCGCGACTGCGGGCGCACGGCATTGCTCTCGTTTCATCTCGTTTCAGCCGGTCCTGGCATGCGTCGGAATTGCGCTCCTCTCACAATGGGGACTGTGGACCAGCATCGCATTTACGGTGGCCCTCATCAGTGGGGCGGGCGTGCTCGCATCGTGGGCGTGGATACAGCCTAAGGCAACGCAAACGAGGGTCAGATCGGGGTCACATTAACCAGCGCAAGATGCACAGGCGGTCCGGTCCACCAGAGGCACCACGGGTGTGGGACGCGGTCCGTGCAAAGAAAGCAGGGTCGCGTCCCATAGTATGGCGCTTTAAACCTTGGAGGGTCATCAAACTCGTTACCTGCTCCACGTGCCAACGTCAGCATTCACCATTTCCTCAAATCGCGCCGCGACCGAAACAGCCGAGGTCGTAGGCTGATTTGTCCGCTGGCCGCTAATTCCCCCAACGGTCGCGGCTAAGGAGGTGTCGATGCGTATTGCAATCAAACTATTGCCAGGCGCGGCTCTTGCGCTGTTGCTGACCATAGCGCCCCAAACGCCCATTTCGTCGGGCGAAGCATGGGCACAATCTAAACCAAAGCCCGGCTGCGGATGTATGAACTTCTGCAAGACAGGAAGCGGCAACAAGTGCGTAGCTTGCCGCGAAAAATGCAGATAGTGCGCTAGCTACTACGCGACCGGCCACAGGCACGTGATGTCGAAGCCGGTCGCTGTACCCCCGGACGCAGTCCGGAGCTACAACGGCGGTGGAACGCAACTTATCGATGCGTAACCGTCCCCGTCAGCCTTGTCGCGGCTAAGTCCGTCTGACCAAGCCTATCAGCACAAGCAGAATGGTCGCGCCTAGTTGCGCCAAGCCTAAGGGGGTGGCTCTGACCTCGTGTTACCCTTTTGCTGGCTGGGTACTCCCAGACCTTCACGCGCCGCCCTCAACACCGCAGCCAGATAACGCCGCTCAGCCTGCGCCTGCTTAGTCCGGCCGCCGTGGCGGTACCTGCCGTTGGCCTGCCCGGTCGGTGCCCCTCCACATGCGCCGTGGAAGCGACAGACGGTGTTCCCCCGCACCGCCGAGGCGCCCGGCAGCTCTTTGCTGCCCGTTTTGACCTGGCTGAGCACCTAGGAGCGGCGCGCAAGCGTACTAGTGTCGGGTATGGGTTCATGAGGTTGATGCTCGTTTTCTTTGTCCCCCCTGGTCCTCCTCCGTCAGCCCAATCGTGGGTGCGCTTGCGACCGTCTGTCCACTACACTGGGAAGAAACCGAACCGGCCCGGTTCGTCTTCGTTGCCGGTGAAAAGCTCGGTTTCTGCCCATTTATGGATATCGGGCGGTGGATCAATGTTGTCCAATACGATGAACTGCGCATCCTTCTCGAGTGAGGCCAAGTGCCGGAAGAAGTTCTCGCGCACCGGGCTCGCAGCGACCACCCTCTCATCAGCAGACAGAGGCCCCTTCTTCGATTTGATGGGATCGCGATACGCCAGGAGCGGCGTGTCTAGTATCAGAAATCCGGGATGGGGGAGATTGTTGCGCTGACAATACAGAAGAAGGCCCACCTTGAAGGCGGCATGCGTGAGCGCCCTCACACCCTTGCCGTTGAGCGTACGAAGTTTGCCGTTGATCTTGATGTCGTAAGTGTCTTCTTCGAACGTCACATCCGTTCCGCCCGGAAATCTCCACTGGTCGAGGACGGAGCCGACCAGCTTCCCGAAATCGTACAGGGCCGTTGAAGGCGAAGCCAACGTCGGGAGGTCTTTCTTCGATTGTTTCATCGCCTCGTATTCTGCACGTTTCGCCACCAACGCGACCCTTTGCTCGACGAGCTGTGCAAGGCGTCTGGCAGCATCTCTGCTTGCGATTAGGTCACCCAGCGCAACCTCGTGTTCCTTGGCGGCAGGTAAGAGCTTGCCTATCTCTGATGCCGCCGCTGCTAGCCCTTTCTCTGCAGCGGCGATCTTTGGACCAATGACGTTTCGCTCCGCTATCAGGTCTCCGACTGTTGCAGCGAGATCATCCTGCAAACGCTTGATCTTCGCTATTTCCGCAATGGTCGAGGCCTTGATCTCCTCGATCATTTCCGTGCCATGTGCCTTCGTCTGAGCAGCCGCTGGGGCTCCGCACAGCGGACAATCGCGATCCTTGCCGAGCGTCAGCAGGAACCCCGCCTCCTCAAGCGCCTCCAATCGATCAATGTCGGAGTCATATACCGCCGCCAACTGGTCGAACCGACCCAGATGCGTGACAATGTCGTCGCGTCGTTCTCTCAGAACTTCGATCTCACGCGCTAGCCCGTGCTTACGCTCAAGATGTGCATGAAGTGAACCTTCTGCCGCCTCCCAGAGTTGGCGCGCGTCCACCAGTCGGCTCTCTATGGCCGACGGATCAGTGTCCACTCCCAACGCCGCCGTTGCCCGGGCGATTTCCTCCTCCGTTGTCGTGATGATCTCGCTCAAAGCATCGATTTTTGCCGTCTTTGTCGTCTTGAACGCGGGAGCCGTCAGCGCTGCTTTTATTGCTGCGTCATCATTGCCAGAAACGATGAGCCGGAAAACGCTTTGCTCCTTGGTGTCAGCCCGTTGCCCAGACGTTACGGGCGAATGCTCCGCCTGAATTGGAGTTTCCTTGACCAAGACGAGCGGCGCGATATCCCGGAATGACAAATTATCCGTAACCCCTGACTTGTTCTTTGCAATCCGTTTCCCCGTGAGACCGATCTCGCTGAGCAGCAGATACGATAGGGTGTCGGTTTTATCCGCGCTATGCTTCGCTCCAAGTAGGGTAGCAGGCTCATCCTGGTTTCGCGCCTCGCGCAGACCCTTGTGCAGCTCGAAATCGCCGCCCTTGGTTGACCGCGACAGGGTTATCTTTTCCCCCGATGGCAGTGTTAGTCCAAGCCAAGCCGTGTCGTAGTTCTCGCCTTCAGTTATTGCGGGTAGGCTGCCACCCGCGCCTCCAAGCATGAAATCTACCGCCTTCAGCGAATACGACTTGCCCGTGTTCGACGCGCCATAAATGAAAGTTGGCCGTTGTTTGAACTTGAGCCTCGCGGTGTGCTGCCCGGGCCCGGTGAAGGCTATGTGGTGGAGGATGATGCGCTTGGTCACGCGCCCAACCTCCTTTGCCCGCTGTCAGAGTGGTCAAACTCGATGCGCCATCGGCCGATCTTGGCGTCGACAAGCGTTTTCAGCTCGTCTGGCACCATCGCCTTGATGTGGTCCGCAAGCCAACGCGCACGCTCTTTCAGGTTTCGCGCATATTCCGTGCGCATGTTCTCTAGGACAGCGGAACCGTCGTCACTCGCCTTGTAAAGCAGGCCTCGCGGTCGTTCTGAATCTCGATCAGATGCTGGCGACGCATCAAAGTAAGCCCCTCCTCGATCACGTGCCTCCTGACCAGCAGCTCCTCGGTGCGATGCGGGAGGTCAGGATGTAGGCTCTCTGGTCCGTCTATGGACAACGAGGTGGTCGAGCCAGGTCGGCTCTGAAAGGTCAAATGCCCGCGGATAGGCCGCGTCCAAGATCGCAAGGGCGCGTATCCCTGTCTCGAGGGGGCTGTTGAACAGCTGCGGTCCGGGACTGTCTACTTCTTCCGCCACGTCATTTTCCCGTCGTTTGCAAGGTGATGACAGTAACCCTGCTTTACCGTGACGCGCGCGTGTTGCCCGAGAGGCGCGCTTAGAACAAGTTTCCCCGCCTCCGTCATGACCGCATCGTGCCGACCAAGAGCGTCATCATAATTGTCTTCATGCGCCTTGTAGGTGGCTCCGTCTCTCGCGCCGTAGGCACCTACAAGCTCCGTGATGTAGCCAAGTTCCTCCGCCTGCACCTCTGCCGGCGCAGGCGTTTGTGGCGCAGGGCCGGGATCGGCGCCGAAGTGTCGATGCAGCACCAGCCGCACGTCGTCAGCTGCAAGCATCTCTTCAAGCGAGATGCGCGTCACAAGGGAGAAGTCGTAGGCCTCGATGACCGTGCGTAACTTGGTATCGAGCGGAACGGTCTCCCCTTCAATGATGCTGGTGCCGCAGTATTTGTCCCACCCATCCATCAGCGCCTTTCTCAGCGGCTCCGGCTTGTCAACTAACCCTTCAAGGTCGCGACTGATCCCATGCGGCGCTACGAAATGGTAGCCTGTCGGGGTGGTGAATGCCCCAGTGGACGCGTGGTACAGAATCTTTCCGAGCTCAAACAGGCCATTGCCAAGAGGCAGTCGCCTGCGCGTGTATTGCTTGCACTGGTAATTATGCCACGGGCCTTCATGCCGCTTCTTCGTGAGGAACCCGACAACGTCGCGCCCGAGGTCTTTTGGGCCCGAGCATGGCTTCACCTCGAAGTAGACGTTTTTCTTGAGGGCTACCCAATCCCGGGCGAAATGCTCAAGCTCCGCGTCGTCAAGAGCCAGCAACCGGCGCCGATAGTCACGCATGAAAGCAGCGCACCGTTGCAATGAGGGCCGAACGCCAATGACACCAGCATGTAGACGACATTGTCGGATCGTCGCAGGTCAAGCTCTAACTGGTTCGCGCCAACTATTCCTGTTCAAAAACTTAGGGTCGTTGAAGCTGATCATGAGAACAGGCGGGCGAGAACCATTCCGCCAACGTAGGTGGCGAGTACAATTCCCGCATGCGCAGAACAGCGGCTGATGGCGATGATGGCCGCCCGCTACGCCACGGATTCATGTTGGCTGCGCACAGCGCCCTCCCGCAAATCCAGCCAAAGACTGATGGCAACTAGTGACGCGGCGGCAATCGGCATCCAGACCGGAGCCCCCATGTGGCCGAGCATCCAAGACACGGCGACCGCCATCATCCACAAAGCTTCGTGGTTGGTCTGCATCGGAACAGCTCGCTCTGTAGTCTGACTAGGTGATCTCCCGAAGCGCAAAAGTCGTTCCGTCACGCATCCAACAGCGAGGGCACTGGAAGTCTTCCCCGCGGCGAGCCTTGAAACTGAATAGGCGGGCGCGCAGGCGGTCCACCATGTGCTCGGTTAGGCGTTCCGCTTCGGCCTCCAAAGCCTTTTCAACACTCATGCTTGATGCGCCTTGTTGCGGTCGCGCTGGCAGAGCAGATCGTCAGCACGGAAAATGGCCCGCGCTGCACGCGGGCCAGTCCAATCCGTCAACCTAGAGGGCGGTGTTGGCCGCTGCCTCCGTCGATCACTCTACAGTCATCAAATTCATTCTCTCAACTCATAGCGTAGAGCGACCGCGCAGCAGATTCGCTTTGGCCGCATCAGCTTCGCATCGACCGCAACGACGACACGGAAGTACGCACATCAGCGCGACAGCAGAACGACATCCAGCTGCGCCTGATGGCGCCAAGGCTGCTGCTCCGTACGTGCATCGTGCATCAAATTCGGTGGAGCAAGGCGGCGACGGCGGCGGGCCAAAGGGGGTGATCGTCCCTTGGCAGGAGCCGGGCTAGACTATCGGCGGCGTACGCAGGTGGTGGTCGGTGACCTTCTGGAATGCGTGTCCGAGACGCAGAACCATTGCCTCGTTGAACCAGGGAGACGCGATCTGCATGCCAAGCGGCATGCCCTGGCTGTCGAATCCGCAGGGTATGGACAAGGCAGGCACGCCGGCGAATGGCCAGCAGAACGTGTAGCGGGTGATCTGCCGGATGGTGGCGAACCATGCGTCGCCCTGCAGACCTGCCTCTGCCGGCGGCGCTCCGAACGGCAACGTCGGTGATACTATGGCATCGACCTTGCCAAATACCTGCCGGAGCCGCTGTTTGAAGCTCTCGTTCCAGCGCAGGGCTGCCGCGTATTCGTGACCCCGCACGTGCTTGCCGAGCATGGCACGCGTATAGACGTCGGGCCCGAACGCCTCCGGGATTTTCTCCAGCCGATCCTTGTGCAGGTTGTACGCGTCGGCCAGCACGACCTTGAAGGCGAGCAACTCGTGGCTCTTCTCGACGTCTCCAAGGTCGATATCCACAATCTTGGCGCCTTCAGAGCGAAAGGTTGCAAGCGCTTCCTCCATCGCCTCGTCGAGTTCCGGCGCGAGATCGTCGAAGAACCAGCGCCGCTGAATGCCGATGCGCAGGCCGGCAATCGGCCGATCTATCTCGGCCATCACGTTGCCGACCGGCCGATCCTCGGACATCGGATCCTCAGGATCATGACCCGCGATGACGGCAAAGATGCGCGCGACGTCGGCCACCCGCCGGGCCATGGGACCAATGGTGTCGAACCATGCTGATACGGGCACCGACCCGCGGCAGGAGATGCGTCCAATCGAGGGCCGCAGACCGGCCACTCCGCAGAAGGCCGCGGGAATACGTATCGAGCCGCCCGTGTCGGAGCCGATGGAGCCGGCGCACATGCCGGCGGCCAGGGAGGCGCCCGACCCACCACTCGAGCCGCCGGGAATGCGGCCCGTATCCCATGGATTGCGCACAGGACCGTAATGCGTGCTTTGGCTGGTCGGCCCAAACACCCATTCATGCAGATTGGCTTTGCCGACGATCACGGCGCCGGCCCGCTTCAGTCGCTCCACGATGAAGGCGTCGCGATTGGCCACGTTGCCGGCCAGGATTTTCGATCCGGCCGTCGTCGCAACACCGGCCACATCGACATTGTCTTTGATCGACATGGTCATGCCGGCCAGCAGGCCGCACCAGTCGCCTCTGGTCTGCCGGCGGTCGATATCGGCGGCAGCCGCCAGCGCCTCGTTCGCGGTCACCGTGAGCATGGCACGCGTGGACGGGTTCCAACGCTCGATGGCGTCCAGGGCGGCTCTTGTCGCCTCGCTTGCTGTTTGCGGTGGAATGGACTTGCTCCTTTCCTCTTTCAGAAATTGTAGCCCTTGCGCCAGCCCATGTCCCAGGAGGAGTGTTGAACCCTTGCTGTACGGCAAACGTCGGATTGGTGCCAAAGCCCGGCTTTGCCCCTCACGTTCTTGTCCACGCGCGGGCTGTTCGCGCGAGCTTGGCGACCGCCGTTGCTATGCTCCCCGCCGCTCAAATGCGATGATTCCGAAGTAACAGACCCACCGCCTCGGGACTTTCTAATCCGGTGCCATTGCCTGAGAGACCTGCCCATGATCAACGATGCGGTATTGGAGCGCTTCCGACCGTTAGGCGATGGCCGACTGCTAAAGCCGATTTACGAGGACTACTCGTTCGCCAACATCCCAAACACCATCGAGTTCCTGTTGACCGGCGCGCAGCGCGGCCCCTTGCTGCCTGCTGACTGCTTCGGCGGCGCCTATCCGCGCCCGCAGAAGATCGTGCTCATCTTCCTCAATTCGTTCGGCTGGGAGTTCTGGCAGACCCACGGCAGTCGGTTCCGGGCGACGCGGCGTGTGGCAGAGAGAGGCACACTCACGCCGATCTCCGCCTTGTTTCCGAGCACTACTGCGGCTTCCGTGTCGACCATGAACCTGGGCGTGTTGCCTGCTGCGCATGCGCTCTACGAGTGGAACATCTACATCCCCGCCTACGGCGAGGTCATTCAGTCGCTGGCCTTCTGCCCGCTCGGCCGCCACCCGCAGGACGCCTGCCGGGCCAAGGGCTACGATCCCGCGAGGCTATTGGAGGTGCACGAGACCGTGCACCAGCGGCTTGCGGCCAAAGGCGTGCGTTCGGTGCAGTTCGCACACCGTAGTTACGCGGGCTCGGCCTACAACACGGTTGCCAGCGTGGGCGCAAAGATTGTCCGTCACAGCACGATGGCCGAGGGGCTCGTGCAGCTCAAGGATGCGCTGGCCGCCACGACCGGAAAGGCGCTGCTCGCGTTCTACTGGGCAGCCATCGAACTCGATTGCGCATACGCACGGACCCGGCCCCACCTACCACGCTGCCGAGATCGCCAGCTTTTGGCGCACCTTCGATGAGATCTTTTGCGAGGTGGAGAGCCCCGACACGCTCTATCTTTTCACGGCCGACCACGGTCACGTCTATGCGGACGCAGAGGCGACGATCTATATCAACGAGCGCATCCCGGCGCTGGCCGATTGGCTGCCAATGAGCCCGACCGGCAATCCGATCTATCCCAACGGCTCCCCGCGCGATGCTTTTCTACACATGCGGTCGGAGCACGTCGGCGGGGCACTCCGCCTATTGCACCGGGAGCTTGAAGAGGTGGCGCTGATCCTTCCGATGGAAGAGGCGCTGGCCGAGGGACTGTTCGGCCCCGGCCCGATAGGTCCCGAGCTGCGGCGCCGCCTCGGCGACATCCTGATCCTTCCCTACCTCGGCAGCTTCATCTGGTGGCGCGAGCCGGGCCGCCTGCAGAACGATTTCTACGGCCACCACGGCGGGCTCTCGCCGCAGGAGCTGATCACCGTGTTAGGCGCCGTCGACGCGTTGTGAGATGAGTTGGGGGAGAGAGTATGAGACACATCCAGCAGTTGCCAGCCGGCATGGTGCCAGGCGGCTAGCTGCGCGTCAGTCCCGCCGCTTTCAGTGCCGCTGCAATGATGCCACCGGGGTCGATCCTTCGTGAGCTATCCGGTTGGCCGGTCTTTTCCGGCATCGGTAGGCCCGCAGCCTTGAAGGCGGCGGCGATCACCGCGTTGGGGTCAAAGGCCGAAGACCCGTCGCGAGGTCCGTCATCGTTGTGAAGCGGTATGTCAGCTGCCGGCGCGTAATCGCGGACCGACAATGCAGGGAGGCTGGGCGCAACATACATGCGACCAGTTGCTGACTGCGTCGCCAACTGGCGGCCTTCGGCCTCATCGAGCCCCCAGAACTGCGCGATTTGAGAGGTAGAGGAAAGGCCCGCTTCAAGGAAAAACGGGCCGGCCATGCCAAAACCATCTGCATCACCCGTGGCAAGTGGCACGCCATGCGCCATGCCGGCGATGCTGTAGGCTTCAAGCCGAGTGTCGCCGTTTGCGTCCCTCCAGACGCGGCGGGTATGCCGCCCGATCTGCTCCTCGCTTGAGGCGCGTTCCGGCAGCTTCAGCACATCCAGCCACTGCCTGATGATGTGATCCCCGTTTGACGGCCGGACGACGGTGTCCGCCGTCCCATGCCATACCGATATCTTCGGCCATGGGGCCCGATGGCTGGAGGCACCGCGGACGTGATCACCTAGGGCGCGCGATGACGGCGTGCGTTCATTGAACATGGCCTCGAAGGCTTCCTGCACGGACGACGCGGACCCGTAAGGCAGCCCGGCAATGATGGCGCCGCCGGCGAAAAGCTCCGGATAGGTTGCCAGCATGACGGATGCCATCGCGCCGCCGGCCGAGAGACCGGTCACGAAGATGCGGCTGCGGTCGATGCCGAATGTCTCGACTGCTGTGGCAACCATCTGGCGGATGGACAGTGCCTCGCCGGTATCACGCGCGGTGTCGGCCGGCAGAAACCACGAGAAACAGTTCTTCGGATTATTCGCAGGCTGCTGCTCAGGGAAGATGAGGATGAAGCCAAGGCGATCCGCTAGATCAGACCACCCAGTTCCCTGATCATAAGACTCCGCTGTCTGGGTGCAGCCATGCAGCGCGACAACGAGGGGCGGCGATGGACCGACGTCGGCCGGAACGTAGGCATGCATGCGCAAATTGCCGGGGTTGCTCCCAAAGCTGGCGATCTCCCGCAGCCGACTGGGTCGCGCACCCGTCTTCGAAGCCGATTTTCCCGAGGCAGCTTTGAGGCGCTTTTCGAACAATTCGCGCAGCTTGCGCAGGCGGGAGAGCGAGAAGCCAAGGCCGGCCATTTGCGCATCCTTTTGCGTTGCAGCAATTTATGCTGCAATGCGATATGGCCGTTCAAGCTAACAAATCAAGGGTTGCGAGGGCGGGGCCGAATGTCGGCCACCAAGAACGCCTCACGTGAGGTCCCAAAAGCCGCCCACTGCTTGCATGGCGCTTACATCTGTGCGGGGGCAGGGTCGTCGAGGAGGGTGGCGAAGCCGATAGTGATCAAGGTAATGCCTTCGGTGTCTTGGTCGAGATTGGAGCGCTGGGCTGTAGCGTCGAACATGCCAAGGCAGTACCCCAGGACCCAAACATTCTTGAGGGCATCGCGGGCGTCCGTAGATGCGAGCGACAGCTGCGTTTGAATCGCAACTGCAACGGGGTCGGATAGATCAGTTAGGCGTTTGATATCTGACATTGGAAATCTCCAACCCCGCTACACTTGCGCGAACTGCTGCGGGATAGCGCTGGGCGGTAGCGCTTGTTGGTCGATGGGCCATTTCCGGTCCGCTCACGTTCCGCAGTATGGGTCTCGCGGAACGCACACGCCACGCAATCTACTGCTATTGCGTAACAATTCTTTTTCGTTCGCCTTTCAGACCTCTTGTTGACTGGACATGCTGCCGAGGCAGGCTCATAGTTGCAGGCAACAAACAAAGAAAATCCGTTGTTTTCAAGCAAGGCGTCAAAGGGAGGACTACGTCATGTCGCGACTCAGTCGCCGCCGTGTGTTGTCGCTTGCGGGTGGAGGTGCGCTCGCCGCGAAGACCGGTGGCATAGCTGCCATTCTGGCCACCGGCCGTGCGCCAGCCTACGCCCAGACCACAACGGTGCACTGGCTGCGCTGGAACGACTACGTACCCGCCGCCGACCAGAACTCTTCGGGACATGCTGCCCGAAGCAGAGAAGGCGCTCGGCTTCAAGATCAACCTGGAGCGGGTGAACCTGAACGACCTGCAGCCGCGCATCACAACCGGCATCCAGGGCGGCACCGGCGCCGACATCGTCATGCTCTTCAACAACCATCCGCACCTTTACGCGGCAAGCGTCGCCGATCTGAGCGACGTGGCCGAGGAGATCGGCAAGGCCCAGGGCGGGTACTATCCGAGCGCCAAAGCCAACTGTCACGGCGGCGGCCGCTGGCTCGGCATGCCGCTCGGCATCGTCGGCGTCATGATCGCCTATCGCAAATCCTGGTTCGACGAGATCGGCGTGAAAACGTTTCCAGAGAACTGGGACCAGTACCGCGAGGCCGGCAAGAAGTTGAAAGCGAAGGGCCGACCGATCGGCCAGTCACTCGGCCAGTCCGTGGGCGATCCGGTCATCTTCACCTATCCTTTCCTGTGGTCGTTCGGCGGCAAGGAGGTGGAGGAGGACGGCAAGACCGTTGCCATCAACAGCAAGCAGACTGTCGAGGCGATCAAGTACATGACGGCGTTCTGGAAGGAGGCACATGACGAAGGCGGTCTTGCCTGGGACGACTCGAACAACAATCGCGCCTTCCTGTCGGGCACCATCTCAGCCAGCCTGAATGGTGCCTCCATCTACATCGAAGCGTTGCGCAAGCCGGATCAGTACAAGACCGAGGCGGGCACGCCGATGAAGGACGACATCCTGCACGCGCCGCATCCGAGGGGACCGGTCGGGCACTTCGCGATGCACGTGCAGCAGAACCACGTCGTGCCGACGTACTCGAAGAACCAAAAGGCGGCCAAGGAGCTGCTCAAGTGGTTCCATACCGCAGCCAACTACGACAAATGGTTCCGTGCCGGCAAAGGCTTCTATTCAGGCATCACCACGGAGTGGGAAAACAACTCCATGTGGCAGGAGGACCCCGTGATGGCGCCTTACCGGGTGGCCGGCAGGCTGGGCCAGGTGCCGGGTTATCCGGGACCCAGCGGTCCCAAGCCCGCCGAAGCGCTTTCCAAGTATGTGATCGTCAACATGTTCGGGCGTGCCTGCCAGGGCAAGATGACGGCTGAGGAAGCCGCCGCTACGGCCGAAAAGGAACTCAAGCAGATCTACGGCTGAGTCCGGCTGCTGCTCGCCATCGAGCCGCGCTCTCAGGAGCGCGGCTGCCGCGAGCGCGAGGCAGAGCCAGGCCTCGTGGCAGCGCCACGCTGCCATGTCGGCGTGCATGACGGCCGGCGCGTGTCTTTGCTAAGGTGCAGCAAGGGCCGCGAAGCGCCGGCCGATGCACGGGAGGAATTCAATGAAGGGCGTAGTGTTTCTCGGTGACCGCAAGCTGGAGCTCAGGGAGTTTCCCGACCCCACACCCGGCCCGCGCGACGTCGTGCTCGAGATCAAGGCGTCGGGCATGTGCGGCAGCGATCTGCACAACTACCGTGGACCGCCACCGTCGGGCGAGGCAGCCGGCGGTGTCAAGCGGGAGGCTGGCATGATTGCTGGCCACGAACCTTGCGGTGTCGTTGTGGCCGTCGGTTCCGGTGTGTCCGAGAAGGAGGCCCACGTCGGTCAGCGCGTCATGGACCACCACTACGACGGCTGCGGCAACTGCAAGCACTGCCGCGGCGGCTGGACGCAGATGTGCCTGGAGGGCACGGTCGTGTACGGCTCGGGCGGCCACGGCGCTCATGCTCGCTATATGAAAGTTCCGGTCTCAACACTGGTGACGCTGCCCGATGCGCTGTCCTTCGAGACGGGCGCCGCCATCGCCTGCGGCACCGGTACGGCCTATGGCGCCTTGAAGCGCCTCAACCTGCAGGGCGGCGAGACCATAGCCATCTTCGGTCAGGGCCCCGTCGGACTGTCGGCCACGCAGCTCGCCGCGGCAATGGGCGCGCGCGTCATCGCGCTCGATGTCTCCCCCGAGCGCGCCGATCGTGCCAAGGAGTTCGGCGCCAGCGAGGTCATCTCCGGCAAGTCGAACGACACGGTCGCCGCCATCCGCGACCTCACCCATGGAGAGGGCGCACACAAGACGCTCGATGCGTCCTCGGCGCCCGAGGCGCGTGCCGCTTGCGTGCGTGCGGTGCGTTCGTGGGGCACCGCCTGCTTCGTCGGCGAGCGGGGCCAGGTCACTTTGGACGTCAGCCCCGACATCCTGCGGCGTCAGGTGACGATCGTCGGCTCGTGGACCTTCTCCAAGCAGGGACAGGCCGAGTGCGCCGAGTTCGTTGCCGACCACAAGGTCGACGTCGACAAGCTCTTCACGCATCGCTGGAAGCTGGAGCAGGCAGAGCAGGCCTACAAGCTCTTCGACCAGCAGACGTCGGGCAAAGGCGTGATCCTGCCGTCCTGACCTGCCAGCCGATCGAACGCCCGCACGACCGCGATCGCCGCACACGCGGTCGTGGTCTCCCAACCTCCCATCTGTGACCAAAGGCATGACGATGCAGGATCGCATTTCGTCCGCACCGTCTCTGGGCCTGATCTTCGTCGCTCTGACGCCCTTCAGCCTCGGCTATTTCTTCTCCTACCTCTACCGCGCCGTGAACGCGGTCATCGCGCCCGACCTGGTGCGCGACATCGGGCTGAGCGCAGCCGAGCTGGGATTGCTGACGGCCGCCTATCTGCTGGCCTTCGCGCTGTTCCAGCTCCCGCTCGGCATCCTGCTCGACCGCTACGGACCACGGCGCGTTCAAGCCGCGCTCGTGGCGCTCGGCGCGCTTGGCGCGGCAATGTTTGCCGCTGCCGACAGTCTGCTCACGCTCGCCATCGCGCGCGCCATCATCGGCGTGGCATTCGCCGGCGGCCTGATGAGTGGGTTCAAGGCGGTCGTCATCTGGGTGCCGGAGCCGCGCCGCGCGCTCGCCAATGCCTGCGTGATGTCGATCGGCGCCATCGGCCTGCTCGTGGCCACGACCCCCACCGAAATGGCCGTGCAGGCCTTCGGCTGGCGCCTGGTGTTTCTGGGCCTGTCGGCGGTCACGCTCGCTGTTGCCGCACTGATCTTCTTCGTTGTCCCGGAGCGCGAGGCGGCACGCACGGTCGCGGGCCTGCTCCAACAGATCCGCGAGGTCGGAGCCATCTATAGCGACCGCGTGTTTCTCGCCTTGGCTCCCGTGCTGGCGATCAGCGCCGGTGTCCACCTCGGCTTGCAAACACTCTGGGTCGGACCCTGGCTGCGCGATATCGCCGGGCTCGACCGACTTGGTGTCGCCAACAGCCTGTTCGTGATGGCGGTGGCGTTTCTCGGCGGCGTGTTGGGCAGCGGCCTTATCGCGGACTGGTGCGTGCGCCGTGGGATCAGCCTCATCACCGTAACAATGGGCTTCATGCTGGCGTTTTTAGCATCCCAGGTTGTCATCATCCTGGAGCCAAGCTCCCTCTATCTGGTGGCATGGGCCGTCTTCGGCATGACGGGCCAAGCCGCCGTGCTCGCCTACCCCTGGCTATCCTCCTACTTCGGCAGCCGCCTTTCGGGGCGCTCCAACACAGCCGTCAACCTGCTGATGTTTCTAGCCGCCTTCATCATCCAATACGCGGTCGGGGCGATCATCGACTTTTTTCCGGTGTCGCCCGACGGCCGCTACGACCCACGAGCCTATCGCGTCGCGTTCGGCGCGCTGCTTGCCGTGCAGCTCGTCGCCCTGGCATGGTATGTCGCGAATCGGCGCCTGCTTCGCGCGGCCGAACAATCCCCCGGGCAAGCGCTGTAGGCGCCGCACTATCCCGCCCGACTCTGAGGAGTCGGCCGCGATCCAAGCTGCGAACGCCGAACCGATGGTGGGACCCGTAATGAGCGCGTCGCGCCATCCGGCATCCTCAGTGGCGGCGGCTTTGAACTCTGCGACCGGCGCGTCGGCGACGGCGCTCATGATCTGACGGGGGTGGCGGAGGAGGATGGGAGTCGAACCCACCTGAGACCGTCTGACGGCCCCACCCGGAGTTGAAGTCCGGTAGCACCACCGGGCACTGGACTCCTCCAAGCGCACTATATGATCGAAGTATCATGGTCTTACCCCCGAACGCGGGAGCATGGTCCATGAGCATCAGACGAACTCGGTTTTTGCGACCTGAACTGCAATTCTATCAGGGGTTTGGGCCCGAGCCAGGGGTTACCCCCATGTTGCAGACAGGTTAGCTGCTCACAGGTTGGCGATGCCAACGCCAATGAGTGTAACAGCGGCAAGAAACAGCAAGCACATAACGGAGCTGAAGTAGAAATCGTAGCCTTGGATGCGAGGAGATACGACGCCTAAGACAGGACGTCCCCAATACCCAAGGAACCCCGCAAGCGCTAGCGTCAGAATACCAGCAGGTAGCAATAGAACCTCCCAAGCAACAAAAAAGGCCCCACGGAGGTGGGGCCGATAGTCACCTCTAGCACAAATGGAGTGACGGCAGGGGTTTATGTCTGTACTGGCGCCGGAGATCCAGCCGTAGTTGTGACATATCCGATGGATGGGATTATAAGCCTCCTACTTATTTAACCATTTCAGCCGTTTTGAAGTCCGGCAGCGCCACCGGGGACGGGACACCTCCGTTTGTGTTCTGGGGCGCCTTCGGCGCGAAGAACTCGACGCGCGCCGGATTGATGCGCCGCATGTCCTGGCGGCGGATCGTGAATCCGTGCCGGTCGAAGAACTCCAGGATCTGGATCGCCACCTTGCGGCCGTTGTCGAGCCGGTCGCGGAAGTCGGCCGCCGTGAACCGGCCGTCGGTCGCGTGCGCCGCCACGTCGATGGCGATCTCTGCCATCCGCTCCACCACCGGCCGCAGGAAGAAATGATCGTGCGCGATCTCCTCCACGTCGCCGCGCCGCGCCGCCATCCGCATCAGCCGGCGCACGAAACCTTCGTCTATGACCATGGCCTTGGCGATGTCGCGCACGCGCGGTGGCCGATAGGGCTGGCTGGCGAGGCGCGGCCGGATCAGGCCCCAGGTCCTCTCCTCCTCGGCGGAGAACCTCACCTGATGGCCCGGGCGGCGCACCCACGTGCGATCGAGCGCGACCTCGCCCGCCTCGGCGAGCTTGCGTAATGCCGTCAGAAAAATCGGTGCAGGCAGGATGGGCTTCTCACCCCTGCGCAGGAGCTCGAGGCCGATACCCGGCAGGTCCGCCCGTTCGGCATGGAACGCATCGAGCGTGTGGCCGATGCGCTCGCGGAGCCGCGCCCAGGGCTGCGGCAGCATGGCCACGCGAACGTTGCCCGCCGGCAGGATGATGAGAGCAAGATCGGC
This sequence comes from uncultured Alphaproteobacteria bacterium, assembly GCA_963806735.1. Taxonomy (GTDB): domain Bacteria; phylum Pseudomonadota; class Alphaproteobacteria; order Rhizobiales; family Hyphomicrobiaceae; genus CADEFX01. Next base: position 68,186 of record CAWEBE010000059.1, read on the forward strand.
CTCGAGGCGTGCGGCGGTTGCCGGGCCGATGGCCCGGTCGCGGCAGAACGCATCGAAATCGATCCATCCGTTCGGCCCGGCGAGCACACTCACCAGCGCCTTGGCGGGATCGCGCTCGGCCAGCGCTGTGATCTCGGCGCGCCGCTCCGGTGTGCGCCGCCGGCGTTCCGGCGCGCGCAGATCGATGAGCGCACCACCGCCGACCGTGCGGCTTGATGAGGTGTCGCGGATGACGAAGCGGTCGCCGGCCGCCGCGGCCAGCGGCCGTTCCAGCACGAGCTGCACGTATTCGGACTCACCCGGATTGATCGGAGCGTCGCGCAGCACGACGACCCGTCCTCCAACTTCGGCCGCGGCGTGATGCATCCTGACCGGAAACCACTGGTCGATGGGCCGCAGCTCCGATGCCAGCACACGCAGGTTGGCGTCGATGCGCGCGGTCGGTGCGTGCAGGGCAGGATCGAGAATGACATCGCCGCGATGCACGGCTTCCTTGCTGATCTGCGGACCGCTGAGCACGAGCGCACACCGTTGCCCAGCGACACCTTCCTGCACGGGCCTGTTCTGCGCGTTGATAGAGCGCACACGCGCCTCCAGTCCTGACGGACTGACCAGCACACGGTCCTCAACCCGCACCGCGCCCGACAGCACGGTCCCGGTCACTGCTGTACCGAGGCCGACAAGAGTGAATACGCGGTCGACGGCAAGGCGAAAGCGCCCGTCCTTGGGGCGGGATGCCGTCTCACGTAACGCGGCATCGAGGCGATCCGCGAGCGCAGGAATGCCGGTGCCCGTGACCGCCGAGACCGGGATGATCTCAGCGCCTTCGAGGCCGGTCCCGGCCAGCACGGCTTCGATCTCGCTCATGACTGCCGCGAGCCGATCGCCGTCCACCAGATCGCACTTGTTGAGGGCGACAACTCCATGTTTGAGCCCGAGCAGATCCATGATGGCGAGATGCTCGCGCGTCTGCGGCATGACGCCGTCGTCAGCCGCAATCACCAGGATCACGAAATCGATGCCCGTGGCGCCCGCCAGCATGTTGTGGACGAGGCCTTCGTGACCCGGGACGTCGACGAAGCCGATGATCTCACCGCCCGGACGCTGCCAATAGGCAAAGCCGAGATCGATGGAGATGCCGCGCGCCTTCTCCTCCTTCAGGCGGTCCGTATCGACGCCGGTCAGTGCCCTCATCAGCGCGGTCTTACCGTGGTCGATGTGTCCGGCCGTGCCGACGATCATAGCGCGGCCTCGGCGGTTTCGAGAGGCAAAGCGGTCCGACGCTCTGCCTCGTGGCGTTGCTTCGCCGTGCAGGCGTCGCGCACGCCGACGTAGAGCCTGTCGGCGAACTGGCTGCGCGCAGTGGTAGCAGATGTTATGGAGCTACGCCGTAGCATGCGGCATCCCCTGAGCCTTCAAGCGCTCGGGCAGATGCGCAAGCTGTGCCACGAAGCCGGTTTCATCGTCGAGGCAGCGCAAATCGAGTATCAGCGCCCCGTCCTTGACGCGGCCGATCACGGGGACGGCCAAGCTGCGCAGCGCGGCCGCCAGCGCCTCGAGCCGGGTTCCGGCTCCCTTGCGCTCGACAGGTTTGATGGCAATGCCGGCACTGGGCAGCGTTTCAAGCGGCAGTGCGCCGGAGCCGATCTGGCTCGCGCATTCCATGACCGACACGGCGTAGTCCGCGCCGGCGGCCTCGCCGATGGCATCACACAAGCGCATGGCAACCGCCGCGATGTCGCTACGCGAGCGCACGATGTAGCGCAGCGTCGGCAGCATCTCGGGCAAACGGTCCGGATCACGATAGAGCTTGAGCACCGCTTCCAGTGCCGCCAGGCGGATCTTGTCGAGACGCAGCGCCCGCTTCATGGGGTTCTTGGCGACCCGTGCGACCAGCTCCTTTTTGCCAGCGATGATGCCGGCCTGCGGGCCGCCCAGTAGCTTGTCGCCTGAGAACGTGACGAGGTCGGCGCCCTCGGCCAATGCATCCTTGACCGTCGGCTCGGGTTTGAGGCTGTAGCGCGCAAGGTCCACGAGTGCGCCAGACCCCAGGTCGTGTACGAACGGCACCCGGTGTGCGTGCGCCAGCGCGGCCAACTCTGGCGCGAGGACCGACTTGGTGAACCCCTGAACGAGAAAGTTGGAGGTGTGGGCCTTGAGAATGAGCCCCGTGCCGTCGCCGATGGCCTGCTCGTAGTCCTTGAGATGCGTGCGATTGGTGGTGCCGACTTCCAGAAGCCGCGCACCCGCGCGCGCCATGATATCGGGCAGCCGAAACGAGCCGCCGATCTCGATCAGCTCACCGCGTGACACGATGGCATCCTTGCCGAGTCCGAAGGTGTTGAGCACCAGCAGGACGGCGGCGGCGTTGTTGTTGACAATGGCCGCATCCTCGGCGCCGGTCAGCTCTCGGATCAGCCCGCGCACATGGTCGTCCCGCTCGCCGCGCGCGGCTCCACCGACATCATACTCCAGCGCCACTGCCGAACACATGGCATCGACCGCGGCCGCGATCGCGCTCTCGGGGAGCACGGCGCGCCCCAGGTTGGTGTGTAGAACCGTGCCGGTCAGATTGAACACGCGCCGCAGGCTCGGCGCGCCCTCGTGCTCCAGAAGCTGCAGCGATCTCACAGCGATCGACGCCGCATCGGCTGCCGGCGTGCCGCCCTCGCGCACGGCATTGCGAACGACGGCGACGGTCTTGCGGATGGCGTTGACCGTCGCGTCATGCCCGAATCGAGCCACGCTGAGCGCTCCCGTTGGCGTGCGCAGCACCTGATCCACCGAAGGAAGCCTCGACTGACCGACAGGGCGCGTTTCGTTCATGGTCCCCGCTCAATAGCCCAACAGGACCTGGTTTTGGCCACCGCGCTTCCAACCCTCCCCGGCGAGCGGCATGTCAAGGCCGAGGCTCGCCACATCGTCCTCCAGCGCCTCGAGCGCCGCCAGCCGCTTGGAACGTGAAGGGAAGAGTGCAGACGAATTGGGGAGGACAGCGAAGGGAGGCCTCGCTTCCTCCTCGATATTCATGAGGCCTTGCGTCGGGCCGCTGACTTCAGACATGACCACCTCGAACCGAGGATCAAACTAGTCTGGACTATTCCGCCGCGTTCATCTTAGGCCGCTCGATCTCACCTTTCAAATGCGAGCAGTTTGGCCGACTTGGCCATAGTCGGGAGCAGTTGAGATCCATCAGCAAGGCGTGTCCTGCGCCTGCATACTCGCCGCATCAGATCATCGGACCGATCGTGCGCGATCCGGCCTTGAGGATGTCGGCATTCTCCAAGTGCTGGACCAGTCGCGAGATGCACTCTGCCAGCACCAGCCGGTCTGTTTCCAGCACCACGTCTGGCCGCTCGGGAACGTCATAGGGTGCCGAAACGCCCGTGAAGCCCACCACCTCACCTGCTTTGGCCTTGGCATAGAGGCCTTTCGGATCACGCGCCGCGCACGTCGCGACGCTGGCGTGCACATGGACCTCGAAGAAGGTTGCCCCGCCGACCTCTCGGGCGCGCTGACGGTCGGCGGCATGCGGCGACACCAGGGCGACGATGGCGATCTGGCCTTGCCGAGCCAGGAAGCTCGCCAGCTCGGCGGTGCGTCGCACGTTCTCGCTGCGGTCGGCGGCGGAGAAGCCCAGATCGCCGTTGAGGCCGGTGCGCAGCGTGTCGCCGTCGAGCAAGACGGCGATTGCGCCCTGCTCGAACAGCACCCGCTCGAGTGCGCGGCCGATCGTCGACTTGCCGGAGCTCGGCAAGCCGGTCAGCCAAATCACAGCGCCGCGGTGCCGCGTGCGCGCAATGCGCTCGGCCTCGGTCACAGCCGAGGCCACAGCCGTGACGTTCGGGCTCTCTTTGCGGCGCGGCACCTCGGACTGGCCGATGACGATGCCACCGCCGCAGATGCGCCCGCCGATCTCCAGCACGAACCGACCGAGTTGCGGAAATAGTGCGTGATCGTCAGCAGCGACAGGCTGCGCCAGCGCGAGCGTGAGCTCCGCTATCTGATTGCGCTCCACCTCGCGTTGTTGAATCCGCTGCAGCGAGCTGCTGTCCACCACAGCCTCGATCGATGCGACCTCGGCTTGCGTCGTGGCCGTGCCGAGCTTCAGGGCTAGCCGCGAACCGGCCTGTAACGGCATCTCGTTGAACCAGAAGATGCGGGCTTTCAGGATGCGCGCCGCGGGCGGGCGCGCCAGCACCGGCGCTGCCACCTCGCCACGCTCGATAAAGATTTCACGCTCGAGTGTGATCGCGGCAGCCGCTCCAGCCAGCAGCGTTGCAACCTCGCGGCCAGCAACCGGTTGCGGCCATGTCTCGATCGAACGCACACGGCCACGCTTGCCGGAAGGAACGAATACCAACTCGTCACCGACACTGAGGCGCCCGCTCTCCAAGTGTCCGGCAATGATGCGCCGGTCGTCGAACTTGTACACGTCCTGGGCCACGAAGCGGGTCGGCAGGTCGCGTGGCGGTTGCGCCGTGCGCAGGTTGTCGATTGCCTCGACGACAGTTGGTCCGCGATACCAGCTCAAGCTTTCGCCGCGTGCCGCGATCATGGCACCTTCGCGCGCGGCGACGGGCACGAATGCGACCGGACTTGTGTCGAGGCTCTTGAGGTAGCTCGTGAACTCAGCCTCGATGCCTCGAAAGACCGCTTCCGAGTAGCCGGCCTTGTCCATCTTGTTGACGATCACGGCCACCTGCTTGATGCCCAGTAGGCTCAGCAGCATGGCGTGGCGGTGGCTCTGCTCACGCACACCTTCCGCGCAATCGATGACGAGCAGCGCCGCATCGGCCTGGGCCGCACCCGTCACCATGTTCTGCAGGAACTCGACGTGACCGGGGGCGTCGATCAGGACCACATCGCGCTGCGGCGTGCGAAAGCCGATCTGGCTGGTATCGATCGTAATGCCCTGGTCGCGCTCGGCCTGCAGCGCATCGAGCAGGAACGCCCACTCGAACGGCATGCCGCGGCGCGCGCTCATGGCCTTGATGGCTTCGAGCTTGCCATCCGCGAGCGAGCCTGTGTCGTGAATGAGCCTGCCGATCAGCGTCGATTTGCCGTGATCGACGTGACCGGCAACGACCACGCGCAGCAGCGGGAGGGTTGTGCGCCGGGTTGGTGCGGGTTGCAGAGTCAGTGGGGTGAGTGCGTTCATAGGTGTCGGATCTTTCCCAGCCCGTATCTACAAATAGCCGGCGGTTCTCAACCGCTCGAAGGCGTCCTCGGTCTCGTGGTCGAGGAGACGCCCCGACCGCTCCGGCACCCTGGTCTCCCGCAGCTCGGCCACAATGGCGTCGATCGATGCAGCCGGCGACGCGATCGGCCGGGTGATGTCCTCATCGCCGAGCGAGCGATAGCGCTGGCCGTTCCTTGCGAAATAGAGAGGGATCACCGGAATGCCTTCGCGCCGCGTGTAGGCCCAGATGTCGAGCTCGGTCCATTGCAGGATGGGATGGATGCGCAGATGGCCACCGGGCGGCACGCTGGTGTGGAAATGACCCCACAGCTCGGGCGGCTGATCCCTGACATTCCAACTGCCGGCCGGGCCGCGCGGCGAGAAGAACCGCTCCTTGGCGCGAGTCGCCTCCTCGTCGCGGCGAATGCCCGCGAACAAGCCATCGAAGCCATGCTTCCCGAGCGCCTGCTTCAGGCCGACGGTCTTGCGCGCGGCCGAGCGGGCGGCAGGCGGCAGGGTCGGATCAACGGCATCGATCGGCGGGCACGGCTCGATCAGCAGATTGAGGCCCCACTCCTTCGCGTAGCGGTCGCGGAAGGCGTACATCTCCGCGAACTTCCTGCCCGTGTCGACATGCATGACCGGAAACGGCACGTGGCCGAGGAACGCCTTGCGCGCCAGCCAGATCACGACATTGGAGTCCTTGCCGAGCGACCAGAGCACAGCAAGCTTGTCGAGCTTGGCGAAAGCTTCGCGCAGCACATAGATGCTCTGCGCTTCGAGCGTGTCGAGACGGTCCATCGCGCTCCCAATTGCGTCGCTGAGGGCCTTACTTCGCGGCATGCGCGACACTGGCTTGCGTCGCGCGAGGCCCATTGTGAATGCCGCACTCGGTCTTGCCGCGGTTGCGCCAGCGCCCGGCCCTCGAGTCCTCACCGGACCTGGTCGGGCTGGTGCAAACCGCACAGCCGATCGATGTATAACCGTGCGCAACGAGCGGGTGCCGCGGCAAATTGCGCTTTTCCATATAGTTGGATATGTCGTCCGCCGACCAACCCGCGAGCGGGTTGATCTTGACCTTGCCGTGGTCTCGCTCGAACACGGGAAGCTCAGTCCGGGTTACTCCCTGGAAGCGCTTGCGCCCCGTGATCCAGGCATCAAAATCCGCAAGCGCCCGCGCCAGCGGCTCGACCTTGCGCACCGTGCAGCACTGATCCGGCTCCACGGTCCACAGATAGCCGCTCGGGTCTTCCTCTGCAATTCGAGCCACGGCGGGCGCCACCGAGTGCACATCGCGAAGACCGAGGCGCTCAACTAGAAGATCGCGGTAGGCAATTGTCTCCGCAAACAGCTTACCGGTGTCGAGGAAGAGGACGGGAGTTGCTGGCGCAATCTGCGCTGTCATGTGCAGCAGCACGACCGAATCCGCCCCGAAGCTGGAGGTGAGCGCGATGCGGCCGGGGAATATGGAATGGATGGCGGCGTCCAGGATGGCCGGGGCATCTTGCCTGCCGAGCTGTGCCGCGAGCACCGAGATCAGAGCTTGGGTTGCCGGGGACGCCGCCGCCGGGGCGTGCCCCGGCAATCTCGCCGGGGCATTAGTCTCGCCATCGTCGATACGCCCTGATGCCTCGAAATCCACGGTCCCGGTCCCCTCTGGAGGAGGTGTGATGGCGTGTCGCGCGCTGACATCCAATGTGCGGCACCGTACAGAAAAATCATCCTCTCCAGCAGGAGTGAAGGCAAAAAAACAGGAATATCATTCTAAGAACAGGCCAAAGAGAGCGGCTTGTTACCGACCCTCACTCGGAAAGGATGCAGCCGCCGACATATGGCAGAGTTGGAAATCTCATTCCGCATTGCACTTCCCATCGGCTGCCAAGCCAACCGCGGGCGAGAGCGCGAAGCCCGCCCTCGCTCCCGCAATCTCCCGGCCCTCATATACGGGATCTTTATGACGGCGCGCTCGCCTCCGTCTCGATTTCATATGCGGCGATGGAGAAGTATGCGCCGCCTGCATCGGGCGCAGCGCCCTCGCACCTTCATCAGGATCAAGTTGCCACGTGCTGCTGGCCGATTAACTGACCGACCGCAACGCGCTCACCACAAGGAGCCACCATGTTGGACGTGATTCTACTCGCCGTCGGCTTGGGCTTCTTCGCCCTGTCGATCCTTTACGTGTTCGCCTGCGACCGCCTCTGAGGAGAGCCCCATGTTCGTCGATTACCTCCTTGGGGGCGTCGTTGTCGCTGCCCTCCTCGTCTATCTGACCTACGCCCTGTTGCGGCCCGAGCGGTTCTGAAGAGGCGCGCCCCATGACCTTCATCGGCTGGATGCAAGTTCTGCTGTACTGCGCCATTGTCGTCGCGCTGGTGCGACCGCTCGGCGGCTACATGACGCGCGTCTTCAACGGCGAGCGCACGTTCATTTCTCCACTCCTACAGCCGGTCGAGAACGCCCTCTATGCCATCGCCGGCGTCGACGCCAAACGCGAGCAGCATTGGCTCACCTATACGGTGGCCATGCTGCTGTTCAATCTGGCAGGCTTCCTGCTGCTCTATGCGCTCCTGCGCCTGCAAGGCGCGTTGCCACTCAATCCGGCTGGCCAGTCGGCTGTGCCGGCCGACCTCGCCTTCAACACTGCCGTGAGCTTCGCCACCAACACCAACTGGCAGAACTACGGCGGCGAAAGCACGATGTCCTACCTCGTACAGATGCTCGGTCTGACGGTGCAGAACTTCGTGTCTGCAGCCACCGGCATCGTGCTCGCGGTTGCGCTCATTCGCGGCTTTGCGCGTGCATCTGCCGACTCGATTGGCAACTTCTGGATCGACGCGACACGGTGCACGTTGTACGTGCTGCTGCCCGTCTGCGTCATCTATGCGCTCTTCCTCGTCTGGCAGGGCATTCCGCAGACGCTGGGCGCCTACGTGGACGCGACCACGCTCGAGGAGGCGAGGCAGACCATCGCCGTCGGCCCTGCCGCCTCGCAAATCGCCATCAAGATGCTCGGCACTAACGGTGGCGGCTTCTTCAACGCCAACGCGGCGCATCCTTTCGAGAATCCCACGGCGCTGTCGAACTTCGTGCAGATGATCTCGATCTTCGCCATCGGTGCGGCGCTCACCAACGTGTTCGGCCGCATGGTCGGTAACGAGCGTCAGGGCTGGGCCGTGCTGGCTGCCATGGGCGTGTTGTTCATCGCCGGCGTGACAGCCGCCTACTGGGCTGAAGGCTCAGGCAACGATGCGTTCATCGCCATGGGGCTGACGGGCGGCAACATGGAAGGCAAGGAGGTGCGCTTCGGCATCGTGGCGTCCGCCTTGTTCGCCGTGATCACGACGGCCGCCTCCTGCGGTGCGGTCAACGCCATGCACGACTCGTTCACGGCGCTCGGCGGCATGATCCCGCTGATCAACATGCAACTCGGCGAGATCATCGTCGGCGGCGTGGGCGCCGGTCTCTACGGGATGCTGATCTTCATCATCATCGCCATCTTTGTCGCCGGTCTGATGGTCGGGCGCACGCCGGAGTACGTCGGCAAGAAGATCGAGGCGCGCGAGGTCAAGATGGCGATGCTGGCCATCCTCATCCTGCCGCTCATGTACCTCGGCTGGACCGCGGCGGCCGTCGTCACCCCCTCCGCTGTCGCCTCCATGGCGAACCCGGGCCCGCACGGCTTCTCCGAGGTGCTCTATGCCTACACCTCGCAGACCGCCAACAACGGCTCGGCCTTCGGCGGCCTGACCGGCAACACGCTCTGGTACAACACCACGGGCGCCATCGCCATGCTGGTCGGCCGGTTCTGGATGATCATCCCGGCCATGGCCATTGCCGGCTCGCTGGCGGCCAAGAAGATCGTTCCTCCCTCTGCCGGCACCTTCCCGACCACAGGCGGCCTGTTCGTCGGCCTCGTCGTCGGCGTGATCTTGATCGTCGGCGGCCTGACATTCTTCCCGGCCTTGGCGCTCGGACCCATCGTCGAGCATCTGGCGATGCGCGCCGGTACGGTGTTCTGAGCAGATATTACTTCGGAGTTGCGCCATGGAAGCTTCCACCCTTCGCAAGCGGGTGCCGGTAACAGCCCTGCTGGACCCCAAGATCATCGTTCCGGCAATCGGATCGGCATTCCGCAAGCTCGACCCGCGGATCCTGATCAAGAATCCCGTCATGTTCGTCCTCGAGATCGTTACGCTGCTGACCACGATCATCTTCGTGCGCGACTTGATCACAGGTGGCGAGAACCTCGGCTTCACGTTCCAGATCATTCTGTGGCTGTGGTTCACCATCCTGTTTGCCAACTTTGCGGAAGCAATCGCCGAAGGCCGCGGCAAGGCCCAGGCCGAACTCGCTGCGGCGCCAGCGCACGGAGACGCAGGCCAAGCTGCTGGCCGCGGCGAATTCGCGAGACTACACGCTCATTCCCGGCACCAGCCTCAAGGTCGGCGACATCGTCCTGGTCGAGGCCGGTGACATCATTCCCTCGGACGGCGAGGTGATCGAGGGTGTGGCCTCCGTAAACGAAGCCGCTATCACCGGCGAGTCGGCCCCCGTCATCCGCGAGTTGGGCGGCGACCGCTCGGCGGTGACCGGTGGAACGCAGGTGCTGTCCGACTGGATTCGCGTGCGCATAACGTCCGCGCCAGGCTCCACCTTCCTCGATCGCATGATCAGGCTGGTCGAGGGCGCCGAGCGCCAGAAGACGCCCAACGAGATCGCCCTCAATATTCTGCTGGTGGGGCTCACCATCATCTTCGTCTTCGCCACGGCGACCATCCCGAGCTACGTCGCCTACGCGGGCGGCGCCGTCTCCATCGTGGTGCTGGTGGCGCTGTTCGTCACGCTGATCCCGACCACCATCGGCGCGCTGCTGTCGGCCATCGGCATCGCCGGCATGGACCGTCTCGTTCGCTTCAACGTGCTGGCGATGTCCGGCCGCGCGGTGGAGGCCGCCGGCGATGTCGATACGCTGCTGCTCGACAAGACCGGCACCATCACGCTCGGCAACCGCCAGGCCACCGAATTCAAGCCGCTGCGCGACGTGAGTGAGCAGGAGCTGGCCGATGCCGCCCAGCTCGCCTCGCTCGCCGACGAGACGCCCGAGGGCCGCTCCATCGTCGTCCTCGCCAAGGAAAAGTACGGCATCCGCGGTCGCGAGATGAGCGAGCTCAACGCGAAGTTTATTCCGTTCTCGGCCCAGAGCCGCATGAGCGGCGTGGAGTTCGGCACTACGTCGATCCGCAAGGGCGCCGTCGACGCCATCCTCGGTTATCTCGACGCTGGATCGTCCGCGCCCGTTGCGCGCACGGCAACCGTCCGGGCGTTGCAGCCGGCCGTGAGCTCGGATGCGGCACGCGAGATCCACACGATCGCCGATGCGATCGCGAAATCCGGCGGCACTCCGCTGGCGGTGACGCGTGATGGGCGCCTGCTCGGCGTCATCCATCTCAAGGATATCGTCAAGGGCGGCATCCGCGACCGGTTCGCCGAGTTGCGGCGGATGGGCATCCGCACCATCATGATCACTGGCGATAATCCGATGACGGCGGCGGCAATTGCCGCGGAAGCCGGCGTCGACGACTTCCTGGCCCAGGCCACGCCTGAGGACAAGCTGAAGTTGATCCGCGACGAGCAGGCAAAAGGCAAGTTGGTCGCCATGTGCGGCGACGGCACCAACGATGCTCCCGCGCTGGCACAGGCCGATGTCGGTGTCGCCATGAACACCGGCACCGTTGCGGCACGCGAAGCCGGTAACATGGTCGATCTCGACTTCAACCCAACTAAGCTCATCGAGGTGGTCGAGATCGGCAAGCAGCTGCTGATGACGCGCGGGGCGCTCACCACCTTCTCGATCGCCAACGACGTAGCCAAGTATTTCGCCATCATTCCCGCGATGTTCCTCGCCTTCTACCCGCAGCTGCAGGCGCTTAACATCATGAACCTAGCGACGCCGCAGAGCGCCATCTTGTCAGCGATTATCTTCAATGCCCTGATCATCATCGCGCTGATCCCACTCGCGCTGAAAGGCGTCGCCTTCCGGCCGATCGGTGCCGGACCGCTGCTCCGGCGCAATCTGCTGATCTACGGTCTCGGCGGCATCATCGTCCCCTTCGTCGGCATCAAGGCCATCGACCTCGTCGTTACGGCCCTGCGCCTCGCCTGAGGAGAACACCCATGTTGAGAGAAATCCGTCCGGCGCTCGTCCTCATCGTCGCCCTGACACTGATCACGGGCCTGGCTTATCCGCTGGCCATGACCGGCCTCGCGCAGGTGCTGTTTCCCTATCAAGCGAACGGCAGCCTGATCGAGCGGGATGGCAAGATCGTCGGCTCGGTGCTGATCGGACAGCAATTCACCGACGACAAGTACTTCCGTGGCCGGCCATCGGTCACCACCAAGGCCGATCCGAACGACCCGTCCAAGACCATCGAGGCGCCCTACAATGCCGCAAACTCAATGGGATCGAACCTCGGCCCCACTAACAAGGCGCTGCTCGAGCGCGTCAAGGGCGATGTGGACAAGCTCAAGGCGGAGAACCCGTCGGCCCAGGTTCCCATCGACCTCGTTACGACCACAGGCAGCGGTCTCGACCCGCACATCTCGCCGCAGGCCGCGCTCTTCCAGGTGCCGCGTGTGGCGAAGGCGCGCGGCATGAGCGCGGATCGCGTGCGAGCGCTCGTTGCGCAACACAGCGAGGACCGTTTTCTCGGCCTGCTCGGCGAACCGCGTGTTAATGTTCTGGCGTTGAATATGTCGCTGGATCGGGAGGCGCGCTAACATTGGCGGATTGCTGAGCCAAGAACCGACCGGTGCAGCGATGGCTGACGATCCGCGTGATCTCGAGCAGCGCCCTTCGCCCGACGCACTTCTGGCAGAGGTTCGCCGCGAGGAGAAGGGCCGAGCGGGCCGTCTCAAAATCTACGTCGGTGCAGCACCTGGCGTGGGCAAGACCTATGAAATGCTGCAGGCAGCGAGCGCCAAGCTGAAGGAGGGCGTCGACGTCGTCGTCGGTGTGGTCGAGACGCACGGCCGCAAGGAGACCGAAGCACTGCTCGACGGCCTTGAGATGCTGGCCCGCAGGCCCGTGGTGCATGCTGGCACCATCATGAGCGAGTTCGATCTCGACCGAGCCCTCAAGCGGCGTCCGGGCCTCATCCTTGTCGACGAGCTCGCCCACACCAATTTGCCGGGCAGCCGCCACCCCAAGCGCTACCAGGATGTGGAAGAGCTTCTGGATGCCGGCCTAGACGTCTACACCACGGTCAATATCCAGCACATCGAGAGCCTCAACGACATCGTTGCGCAAATCACGCGTGTGCGCGTGCGAGAAATCGTGCCCGATTCCGTTCTCGATCGTGCGAATGATATCGAGCTCGTGGATCTCACGCCCGACGACCTCATCCAGCGCCTGAAGGAAGGCAAGGTCTACGTTCCCAAGCAGGCCGAGCGGGCGCTCAAGAACTATTTCTCGCCGGCCAACCTGACAGCGCTGCGCGAGCTCGCCTTGCGGCGCACGGCAGAGCGCGTGGACGAACAGTTGCTCGAGCAAATGCAGGCCCGCGCCATTAAGGGTCCGTGGGCCGCAGGCGAGCGCATCCTCGTTTGTGTCAACGAGGATCCCCGCGCCGGATCACTCGTGCGCCACACGAAGCGTCTGGCAGACCGCCTGCACGCGCCGTGGATGGCATTGCGCATCGAAACCAGACGCAGCTTCCAGCTCAACGAGGAAGAACGGGATCACGTCGCGGAGACTTTGCGGCTGGCCGAACGTCTGGGGGCTGAGCCGATCACCATCCCGGCCAAGTCGCGCCTGATCGCCGACGATGTCATAGAGTTCGCCCGCAAGAACAACGTCACACACATCATCGTCGGCAAATCCACGCGCTCTCGGTGGTTCGAGATCCTGCATGGATCGGTCGTGCACGACCTCGTGCGCCGCGCGGGCAATATCAGTGTTCATATCATCGCTGGCGAGGAGGCTACCCACCAGAACCCTGCAAAGTCCGTGGTCGCGACGGACACCTCTCAGCCGTTCGATCCTCTGCCTTATGTCATGGCCCTGCTCGCGGTCGCGGCGGCACTCGGTGCGAGCCTGCTGCTGCGGCCGACGTTCGGCATTGAGAATGTCGACCTCGTGTTCGTGACGGTCATCGTCGGCGTCGCCGTCCGCTATGGGCTCTGGCCCTCTCTCGTGGCTAGCATCGCCGCCTCCCTCTGCTACAATTTCTTTTTTCTGCCTCCTGTCTATACCTTCACGATCACCGATCCGACAAACATCGCAGCTTTCGTGCTGTTCACGGCACTAAGCGTCGTCGTATCCAACCTCGCCGCGCGCGGCCGCACCCATTCGGTCTCCGCTTACGAGCGCGTTCGTTCCGTTGAATCGCTGTACGCATTCAGCCGCAAATTGGCGGGTGCCGGTACGCTCGATGACGTTCTGTGGGCGACCGCTTATCAGATCGCTTTGATGCTGAAAGTGCGTGTGGTGCTGCTGCTGCCCGAGAACGGCTCCATTGCCCTGAAAGCGGGCTACCCGCCAGAGGATACGCTCGAAGAGGCCGATCTGGCGGCTGCCAAGTGGACCTGGGAGAAAGATCGTCCCGCTGGGCGCGACTCCGACACGCTACCTGGCGCGAAGTGGCTCTTTCTACCCATGCGCACGGGCCGAGGTGCCATCGGCATCCTCGGCATCAGCCGCGATGCGTCGGGCGTTCTGCTGAAGGCAGAGCAGCGACGGCTCCTGGAGTCACTTGCCGATCAAGGCGCGCTGGCCGTTGAACGTGTCAAACTCATGGAGGACATCGATCGCGTGAAGCGTGTTGCAGAAACCGATCAGTTGCGGGCGGCCCTTCTGACCTCGATCTCGCATGATCTCAAGACTCCACTCGCAGCCACGCTGGGTGCGGCCAGCGCGCTACGCGATCTCTCGGCTTCCCTCGACGATCAAGCCAAATCCGATCTGGTCGCAACCATCATCGAAGAGTCGGAGCGCTTGAGCCGGTTTATCGCCAATCTGCTGGATATGACAAAACTCGAGTCGGGAGCAGTTGCCCCGAATGCTGCACCGCATGACATCGGCGAGATCGTGGGCACAGCCTTGCATCGCGCCAGCAAAATCCTGGCCCGGCATCACGTGCAGCTCGAGATTGCGCCGGATCTCCCCATGGTGATGCTCGACGCCGTGCTGTTCGAGCAGGTGCTTTTCAATATCCTTGATAATGCGGCGAAGTATGCGCCGCCGGATACGACCATTCGTATTCAGAGCTGGCGCTACCAGGACAGCATCCGCCTGCAAGTGCTCGATGAGGGACCGGGCATTCCCTCAGCCGACGTCGGCCGTATCTTCGACAAGTTCTATCGGGTGCAAAAGGGCGACCAAGTCCGTGCCGGAACCGGATTGGGACTGTCCATTTCAAAAGGTTTCGTCGAATCCTTGCACGGCTCGATCACGGCCGCCAATCGGACCGATCGGCCGGGCGCCGCGTTCACGATCACCCTGCCGATACCGCCGGCAAACAGTCAGCGCGAGGCGGCCGCATGAGCCCTGCCCCTGCCAGAATCCTGGTGGTCGACGACGAGCCGCCCATACGCAAGCTGCTGCGCATGGGCCTCAGCGCACATGGCTATGACATTCTCGACGCACCCAACGGCAAGACGGCACTCGAGTTACTGGAGAAGAAGCCCGACCTGATTATTCTCGATCTCGGGCTTCCGGACATCGACGGGCTGGAGCTGTTGCGCCAAATCCGCCGACAGAACGAGAGCCTTCCCATTGTCGTTCTGTCGAGCCGAGGCGATGAAGCCGGCAAGGTCGCGGCGCTCGATTTGGGTGCTGACGACTATGTGACAAAGCCCTTCGGCATGGACGAGTTGCTCGCCCGCATGCGCGCTGCGCTTCGCCACCAGCTTCAGGTCCATGGCGAGCGTCCCGTTTTTCAAATCGGGGACTTGAGCGTCGATCTCGTACGCCGGATCGTCAAGCACGGCGACAGGGAGGTGAAGTTCTCACCCAAGGAATACGATCTCCTGCGTCTTCTAGTGCAGCATGCAGGCAAGGTTCTGACCCACAAGTTTCTGCTGAAGGAGCTCTGGGACGAGCCGACTGACCCACAGTATCTGCGGGTCTATGTGCGCCAGCTTCGGCGCAAGATCGAAAGCAACCCCGAGCGCCCCCAGTATCTGTTAACCGAAACCGGCGTTGGCTACCGCTTGCAGGCCCCTGACTAGAGCGCCCGAGGCCTATCGTCCTCAGCTCGAGATACTGACTTTGCCGTCAGCGATGTCGCCGGCATGCGCCTCGGGATCTCGCTGATCGGGTGCGCCATATCCGCCCCCGCCCGCTGTTTCGACCGTGACGCGATCACCCTGCATAAGCGTCGTCACCAGCTTGGACGGGATCACCTCGGTTTTCCCGTTCGCGCGGTGGATGACAGAGTGCGCGGTCGCGCCGTCCACCCCACCCTGCCTACCGCGCGCGGGACAATAGTGACGTTCTCCGCGATGTGTGAATCGTACCTCGCCATGTAGAATCTCATATTCGCGCACGATACCGAGACCGCCACGGCGCGCACCTGCCCCACCCGAGCCCTGCCGCAGCGCTGTGCGGTGGATGCGGATCGGAGCGTCCATTTCCATGGATTCCACGGGCAGGTTCATGCAATTGGTCGCGTCGGTCTC
This sequence comes from uncultured Alphaproteobacteria bacterium, assembly GCA_963806735.1. Classification (GTDB taxonomy): domain Bacteria; phylum Pseudomonadota; class Alphaproteobacteria; order Rhizobiales; family Hyphomicrobiaceae; genus CADEFX01. The sequence continues at coordinate 84,045 of CAWEBE010000059.1, forward strand.
GATCACATCGACGCCATCCTTTGCGGCACTGGCCCCACTGCCCGATGCCAGCAGTTCCCCCGTGACGTAGCGCGATCCATCGGCGCGCACCCCACCGAATGCCAGAAGCAGCATCTCGCCCCCCGAGTCGGCAGGAACTCGATCCGGCAGTGCTTCGGCGAAAGCGGCCAGTATCGCGCCCGTCACACGCTTGATCGTCGCCGTGCGTGCATTGACTGGAGCAGGCTCCTTCGGGTTCACGACCGAGCCCTCCGGCAAAATGAGCTTGATCGGGCGGAAGCATCCGCCGTTGGTGGGAATGGACGGGTCGGTGATAGCGCGCACTGCGTAGCATGCCGCAGCTTTGCTGCCCGACGGCACGCAATTGAATGGCCCGCGCACCTGCCCGCTGCTACCGGTGAAGTCGACCTCCATGGCGCCATCGGCGACGGTCACGGCGACCTCGATGCGGACGCGCTGGTCGAGGTCGACGCCGTCATTGTCGAGATGGTCGACGTATCGATATGTGCCAGGCGGTATCTCCGACAGCGCTGCACGCGTCATAGCTTCCGAGCGATCCAGCAACTCCGCGAAGATCGACGTCAGATGATTGCTGCCTTGCACCTCGGCCAGTGCAGCGAGCCGCCGCGCGCCCACATGGCAGGCTGCGATCTGCGCGTTGAGGTCACCCTCGAACGTGTCCGGGATACGCACGTTGCGCCTGAGAATCTTCATCAACGTTGCGTTGGGCTTGCCCGCCTCCATCAGCTTCAGCGGTGGGATGCGAATGCCCTCCTGAAACACCTCGGTAGCATCCGTCGGAACCGAGCCCGGCGTCATGCCGCCCACATCCTGATGATGCGTCATGGTGGCACTGAAGGCGATCGGCCGCCCATTGTGAAAGACCGGCATGATGACGGCAAAATCGGGTAGATGGGTCCCGCCCAGGTAGGGGTCGTTCATCGTGTAGATGTCGCCCTCGCGCATAGTGTCGAGCGGGAACTCCGCAAGAATACTGGCCACACACGGAATGAGCGTGGCGAGATGGATCGGAATCGCCACAGCTTGCGCCAACGTCTCGCCTTCAAGTGTGAACAAGGAAGCCGAAGCATCGAGCCCTTCCTTCACGATCGGCGAGAAGGAACTCTTGAGCAGAGTCAGCTCCATCTCGTTGGCAATGCCGTCGAGCTTGTTGCGCACAACCTCGATCGTGACGGGATCGAGCGTATCCGTATCTCTGGTGCCCATGACTCCGCCTGCTACTCTAGCGCTCCAAAATGATATTGCCGCCCTCGTCCACACGGCCGCGCCAGCCCGGGGTCACGAGCGTTGTCGTGTCGGACTGCTCAATGATAGCCGGGCCAGCAAAGTTGAACCCTGTCGGCAGCGCCGCCCGATCGTACACGGTCGCGGTCACGGGCTCGCCGGTGCCGACCAGGATCGGTGCTGAGCGCTTGACCGGCACGCCGTCTTTTGGCCGCCAGCCGGTCTCGTCGAGATCGGTCAAACCTGCAATGGAATGCACGGCACGGACATTGACGATCTTGATCGGAACGTTGGGTGCGTAGCCATAGACGCGCTCATGAACTGCAAAGAAATCCTTCGTCAGTCTGTCCATTGCATCTGACCGGCTGGCATGAAGCTCGACTTCCAGACTGTAGGCCTGGCCGATGTAGCAGACGTCGGCGAAGTGGCTTACGCGAGGCGCATCTGCGTCAACGCGCTCCTGTTGCATCAAGGCGGTGCAGCGCTCGTCGAGCTGGGCGATGGTTCGCTTGAGCTCGCTCATGTCAACCATCGCTAAAGGACATGGAAACGCTGCTGACGCCTCGTGCTCGATCGGTGCAGCCAGCAAACCGGCGGCCGACAGCACTCCGGGCAAGCGTGGAATGATGATGCGCGTGATGCCGAGATCATCGGCCAGCGGACAGCCATGCAGAGGCCCCGCTCCCCCCATCGGGAGCAGAGCGAAGCCGCGCGGATCATGACCCTGGCGAATGGAGACAAGCCGGATGCCTTCGGCCATCTGTGCATTGACGACGCGATGGATACCGAGCGCGGCCTCCTCCAGCGATAACCCGAGCGGACGCGCAATGGTCTCGGCGATGGCCCGCCGAGCGAGATCGGGGGACAATGTCATGGTCCCGCCGGCAAAGTTGCCCGGATCGAGGTAGCCGAGCACGATCGAGGCATCCGTGACCGTCGCGAAGGTGCCGCCGCGGCCATAGCAGGCAGGACCCGGCTCAGAGCCCGCCGACTGCGGCCCCACCTTCAGTCCACCGGACTTGTCGATCCAGGCAATCGAGCCGCCGCCTGCGCCGATCGTGTTGACATCCACCATGGCGACGCGCACCGGATAGCCGCTGATACTGCTTTCCGATTTCAGCGCTGGACGGCCGTCCTCAATCAGCGCGATGTCGCTCGAGGTACCGCCGACGTCGACAGTAATGACGTCTCTTACGCCTGTGCTCTCTGCCGCCATGCGCCCGCCGATGACGCCGGCCGCGGGTCCGGACAGGAACAACCGCACAGGGCGCAGCCTTGCCGTGGCCGCCGCCGATACACCGCCGCGTGACTGCATCACCTGCAATGGAGCTTCGATGCCCGCGGTGGCAAGCCCGGACTCGAGCCGGCCGAGATACTGATCGACAACCGGCTTGATGTAGGCGTCGAATGCCGTGACGACGGTGCGCTCGTATTCACGGAAGGCCGGGTCGACCTCCGAAGAAATAGAGACGAGCAGTTGCGGGTGGCGCGCGAGCACGATGTCCCGGGCGCGCTTCTCGTGCGCATCGTTGAGAAAGGAGAACAGGAAGGCGATGGCTATGGCCTCGCACCCGGCCGACGCCAGCTCATCGGCGGCCCGCGCCACACTCTCCTCATCGAGCACCCGGATCACCTCGCCGCTCGGGCCGATACGCTCGCCAACCTCCTTGCGCAGACGTCCGGGAGCAAGGAACACGGGGGTCTCAGGGTCGAGAGCCAAGTCGTACATCTGGTGGCGCATCTGGCGCCCGATCTCCAGCACATCGCGGAAACCTGCCGTCGCCAGCAGACCGATGCGTGCTCCCTTCCTTTCCAGAACCGCGTTGGTGGCGACGGTCGTACCATGCAGGAAGCGCGTGATCTCACGCGGGTCCACGCTCCAGGCGCGACGCATGTGGTCGACAGCCTTGAGGACGGCCTGGCTCGGATCACCCCTGGTCGTCGGTATCTTGATGACGCGGACGGGCTCGCCAGGGCGCCGTAGAACGATGTCCGTGAACGTCCCCCCGATATCCACACCAACGCGCGCGCCAGCGGTCATTCAATCCCCACCCACCGTGGACCGCCGCCCGGATTGGGACCATCGCGGACCAGCCCGCTTGCCGCCGGGCCGTACCCCCTGAGCACGGCCCTCATCATCGTCCGGTTGAAGGTTTGAATAACGGGCCAAGCTCCCGTCCCGGTCGAAACCGAGCAATTCCCACGTCATTGCGCCCAACTGACCATTCCCGCGGGCCGCCTCTCAGGCGGCACTTGCGGCATTGTAGTGGCACTCCTCTGGCAGGCAAGCGTCAGGCTGTCAGGCAAAAACTTTGTGCAAGGAGCGCCTGTAATCCCGTCGACCGGACCATCTTGCCCTGTCTTCCGGGTTCAGTGAGAATAGTGGCGCGGCCCATACAATCGTCCGTTGCGCGGTTTTGGCGCCGGCATCTCAGGGGAAAGTCAGATGTCCCGATATCCGATCGCGGGTCTCAGCCTGCCGAGACGACTGTTTACTGCCGGCCTCGCCGCATTGGGCCTAGCTGCCGGACTTGGTATCGGCCTTAGTCGCGCCGATGCAGCCACACGCTTCGTGTTCGCCAACGAAAGCGACTACGACACCATGGATCCGCATGCGGCATTCGATGTTGGCCGCGTTGCCGTGCGCCTCAATATCTACGACGGCTTGATGCGGTGGCAGAGCAATCCGGCGAAGCTCGAGCCGTGGATAGCCGAGAGCCACACGATCTCGAGCGATGGCCTCACCTACACCTTCAAGCTCCGCAACAACGTCAAGTTCCATGACGGCACGTCAGTGAAGGCGTCCGATGTCGTTTACTCGGCAGAGCGCATCCTGGCGCTCGGCAAAGGTGCCGCAGCTCTGTTCAAGACCATGCTTGCGCCCGGCAGCACGAGCGCTCCTGACAACTCGACCGTCGTGTTCAAGCTCGCCAAGCCCTCCGCGATCTTCCTGTCGATCGTGCCGGAGGTGCACATCGTCAACGCGGCGCTCGTCAAGAAGAACGAGAAGGACGGCGACTGGGGCGGTGCCTGGCTGTCGCGCAACGGCGCCGGATCCGGCGCCTATCAGATCACTCAGTTCGATCCAGCCGTCGGCTTCGTGGCGCAGCGCTTTCCCGGCCACTTCAAGGGCTGGGGACCGAAGTTCATCGACGAGATCGAGTTCCGCGGCGTCAAAGACACGAACACCCGTGTCCTCGGCCTGATGAAAGGCGACTTCAACGGCATCGGTGGCTACCTGCAGACCGACCAGATCAAACGGCTGGAAGCCTCCGGCAATGCCAAGGTGCTCGAAGCCGAGTCGATGCGCGTCATGATGATGCAGTTCAACACACAGCGTCCGCCCTTCAACGATGTCAATGTACGGCGGGCACTCAACTACGCTTTCGACTACGATGGTTTCAACAAGCAGATCCTTGGAGGCCAGGTTGAGCGCAACCCAACTCCGCTGCCCAACACTATCTGGGGCGTCCCCAAGGATGTAACCGGCTATTCGTTCGACATCGACAAAGCGAAGGCCGAACTGGCAAAAGCCGCCGTCAAGATCGATCGTCCGCTGGACATCGTGTATCTCACCGGCTTCGCCCAGAGCGAGCAGGCGGCTCAGCTTTTCCAGAACGGCCTGCAGAAGATCGGGACTCGAGTCGAAAGTGATCGGCACGCCGTGGCCCACCGTGGTCGAGAGGTTCAAGAACCCCGACACCACGCCCGACATCTCCGTCTACTGGATCTCGACCTACTACGCCGATCCGCACAACTGGATCGGCGAGATGTTCCACTCCTCCGGTGCCGGCACGTTCAAGAACGCGCACCACTACAAGAACCCGAAGGTGGACGAGTTGCTCGACAAAGCACTGCAGGCGACGGACCAGGCCACACGCGCGAAGTACTACGAGGAAGCGACCCGCATCGTCGTCCAGGACGCACCGGGGCTGTGGATCTACAATACCAAGTGGTTCGGGCCGTATTCCAAGAAGCTGCAGGGCATCGTCTTCTGCCCCATCGGCAACGCGCAGGAAATGCGCACCGCCTACTACGAGTGAGAGGTCTTGCAACAGTCCGGTTTCGAGGGCCGCCCTTTGCAGTGGCGGCCCTCGGAGAAGGCTGCTTGCTTCGGCTGGTCTGACGGACCATGCGAGTTGTACTGCTGATCCTCAAGCGGCTGTTGTGGTTCGTGCCGACGGCCGCTGGGCTCATCGCGATCGTCTTTTTCATCTCGCGTGTCATCCCCTCCGATCCAGTGGCGTTGATCGCGGGTGAGACGGCGAGCAAAGCGCAGATCGAGGCCTTACGGGCGAAGCTAGGCCTCGACCGCCCTCTCGTGGTGCAGCTAGCCGATTATTATCGCCAGCTGCTGAGCGGTGACCTGGGCACCAGCCTGTTCACGACGCGGCCTATCACCGAGGACCTGTTCGCACGCCTGCCGGCCACCATCGAGCTCACCATCGCCGCCATGCTGATCGCTATCGTGCTCGGCATACCTCTCGGTGTCGTCTCGGCGCTCCGCCGCAATACCCCGGCGGATCATATGCTGCGCATTCTCACCGTTGCGGGTCTCGCTGTGGCGAGCTTCTGGCTCGCCCTCGTGTTGCAACTCACATTTTCCATGCAGTTAGGATGGCTGCCGCTGCAGGGCCGCATCACGGGCTTCCCGCCGCGCTCCATCACCGGGTTCATGGTCGTCGATGCGATGCTGGCCGGGCGCATGGACCGCCTCGGCAATGCGCTGGCGCACCTGTGCTTGCCCGCCCTGACGCTCGCCATTCCGGCCCTTGCCACGGTCGTGCGCTTTACGCGTGCGGGCGTCCTCGACACGTTGCAGCAACCATTCGTGACTTATCAGAGTGCGATGGGGATCCCTAATTCCCTCATCGTGTGGAAGTACGTGCTGCGCAACGCTTTGACCTCGACCGTAACTCAGATCGGACTTCTGTTTGGCGTTCTCCTGGCAGGCGCCGTCGTGATCGAGACAGTCTTTCAGTGGCCGGGCATCGGCTCCTATGCCTTCGAAGCCATTCTCCAGTCGGACTACGCCGGCGTCATGGGCTTCACCGTCTATGCCGGCGGTGTGTTCATGCTCGTCAACCTGCTGGTCGACATTGCCCACGAGCTGATCGATCCGCGTGGAGGTGGCGCGTGAGCGGGTTCCGGCAGGTCCTCACCAAACTCGTGCGCGACCGCTCCGCACTGCTGGGGCTGATTCTCGTAGCAATTGTCGTGCTCGCTGCCGTCCTCGCTCCGGTCCTCGCCACGCACCCGGAGGCGGTGTGGGACATGAATCCAAAGGATCGCCTGCTTGCCCCGAGCTCCAAATGGCTTCTCGGCACCGACCGCATGGGCGCCGACATCTACAGCCGCGTGCTCTTCGGCGCCCGGATCACGCTGGTGATCGCGGTTGTGGCGGTAGGTGTATCTCTGTTGATCGGCGTGCCGATCGGGTTATGGGCCGGCTGGCGCGGCAGCTGGATCGGCGAGGCCCTCATGCGGGTGTCCGATGTCTTCCTCGCGGTACCGCAGATCGTGCTCGCTATTGCCATTGCGCAGACGCTGGGGCCATCCATCGAGAACGTCATTCTCGCGCTGTCGCTGACCTACTGGCCGTGGTTCACGCGCCTCGTGTTCGCGGAGGTACGCCGCCTCAAGAACGAGACATTTATCGAAGCCGCAATCGCACTCGGCGTCCCGCACTGGCGCATCGTCCTGCTGCATGTGCTTCCGAATGTGGCCTCGCCGATCATCGTGCGTACCTCCATCGGCATGGGCTTCACCATTCTGACTGCCGCGGCACTAGGGTTCCTGGGCTTGGGCGCACCGCCCCCCGCACCCGAGTGGGGGCGTATGATCTCGGAGTCGCGCGAATTCCTGCCCGAGGCATGGTGGTACGCGCTGGCGCCAGGAGTCGCCATCTTCATTGTCGTCATGGGCTTCAACCTGCTCGGCGACGGTTTGCGCGATGTCTTGGACCCTCGCATTCGGCGCGCGCATGACGGCTAGCCCTCTGCTCGAGGTTCGCGACCTCAGGATCAGCTTTGGCACCGACCACGGTATTGCGCGCGTGCTGGACGGGGTGAACCTGGCGCTCAAGCGGGCCGCAATCATGGGGCTGGTCGGCGAGTCGGGTTGCGGCAAGACGACGTTGGCCCGCGCTATTCTGGGCATTCTGCCGCCCAATGCGCGCAATGATGGCGGTTCCATCAGCTTCGACGGCCAGGACCTGCTGGCCATGGACCGCGCCAAATTCTCCCGCGACGTGAAGGGGAAGCGGATCGTCTTCGTGCCGCAGGACCCCTACAGCTCCTTCAATCCGCTGTTCCGCGTCGGCCAGCAGATCATGGAACTGATGAAATGGAAGTCGCCCCGGCGCACGGCTGGCGAGCGCAGCCTTGGTGCTTTGTTGACCGCCTACCCGAAGGCCCGCTATCGCGTCGATCGGGATGCAGCCATGGCCATGCTGCGCGAGGTGCAGATCGCCGATCCGGAGCAAGCATTCGCGAAGCTTCCCGGCGAGTTCTCGGGTGGGCAGCGTCAACGCTTGATGATCGCCATGAGCCTGATGACCGAGCCCGACCTAATCATTGCCGATGAGCCGACGACCGCGCTCGATGTCACCATCCAAGCGCAGATTCTTATGCTGCTGAAACGGCTCGCCAAGGACCGTGGAGTCTCGGTTCTGCTCACCACCCATGACCTGGGGACAGCCTACGAGATTTGCGACGATATCACCGTCATGTACGCCGGCCAGGAGGTGGAGACCGCACCCGTCGAACAGTTCTTCGCTGCGCCACGCCATCCCTACACGGCGCGCCTCCTTGCGAGCCTTCCGAGCGCGACGGGTGAAGTGCGCGAAATCGGCGGCGAGATCCCCAACCTGATCCGCGCACCCAACGGCTGCCGCTTCCATCCGCGATGCGAGCGAGCCGAACCCTCCTGCGCCCAAACCCGCCCGGGCGTCGATGGACAGAGACACATTGTTCGATGCTTTCACCCCCTTGCTATGCGCGAGCAGGCGGCAACGTGAGCGCACCCGCCCCGATCCTCGCTGTGCAAGGACTCGCCCGTCATTTTGCCGTGCACAATTCGATTGGCATGCGATCCGGCACCGTCAAGGCTCTCGACGATGTCTCTTTCGAGGTCAAGCCCGGAGAGACACTTGGCGTCGTCGGGGAGTCCGGCTGCGGGAAGACGACGCTCGGCAAGACCCTGGCCGGCATCCATACGCCGGACTTTGGGGTGGCTCTATTTGAAGGAGTGGACATTTCAGCCCTCGCCGGAGCCGAGCGCCGCCGCATCGCCCAGCGGCTCCAATACATTCATCAGGATCCCGGCAACGCGCTCGATCCGCGCTGGACCATACGCCGCTCGCTGGAGGAGCCTCTACTGACCCACACGACGCTGCCGCGCGCCGAGCGCGAGGCGCGCATTCGCGAGATCCTCACCGCCGTCGGCCTGCCGGCAACGCATCTCGACCTTTATCCGCATGAACTGTCCGGCGGTCAGCAGCGTCGCGTTGGGCTTGCCCGCATACTAACACTGAAGCCGCGCTTCGTTATTCTCGACGAGCCGACTTCCGGTCTCGACGTCTCGGTGCAGGCCACGGTGCTCAAGCTCATCCGCTCCCTCAGCCGCAGCTTCGACCTCACCTATCTTTTCATCTCGCATGATCTTGCCGTCGTGCGCATGATGTGTGACCGCGTTGCTGTCATGTATCTTGGCCGTATCGTCGAAATTGCGCCCGCGGAGGAGCTGTTCACCAACCCACGCCACCCCTACACGCGGTCGCTGCTGTCAGCCATTCCGCAAATCGGCGGCAGACGGGTGACGGACACGTTCGTGCTCGAGGGCGAGCCACCCGACCCCGGTCACCTGCCGAGCGGGTGCCGTTTCCGGGGTCGCTGTCCCAAGGCGGCGCCAATCTGCGCAGAGCGTGAGCCTGGACTGGAACCGTCGGGGGCAGTACATGCCGCCGCCTGCCACTTCCCGGGAGATGCAATGCATGGCTGAGGGCGGACTCGATCGTGTTCTCGTGACTGGAGCAGCCTCCGGGATCGGTCTTGCCATTACGCGCAAGCTGATTGCCACGGGGAGCACAGTATTGATGAGCGACCGGGACGCTGCCGGTCTCGAGCGTGCGCGAACGGAGCTCGACGCTTCACCCCAGGCAACACTGCTCATTCCCGGTGACCTTACGGACGACCAAGTGATCGGAGAGGTGGCGGAGAAAGCTGGTCGCCTTACCGGCCTCGTCAACTGTGCCGGCATCTATCCTGTCACGCCACTGCCGGACCTGCCTGCCTCCGAGTGGGACCGCGTCATCGACCTCAATCTGCGTGCACCGTTCCTGCTATCGCAGGCCATAGCCAAATCCATGATTGCAGGGCAGCGAAGGGGCGCCATCGTCAACATCTCGTCGACGGCCAGCATCCTGGCGCGTCCCGGCATCGCACACTACGGCACGTCCAAAGCTGGTCTCAATCAGCTCACGCGCGTTCTGGCCGTGGAGCTAGCTCCGCATGGCATTCGCGTCAATGCTATTCTGCCTGGCGTCATTGCCACTGACACCGTGACTGCAACACTCTCCACCCCTGCGGCGCGGGCCGAGATGGAAGCCAAGCAAGCCCGCATTCCGATGGGCCGCCTGGGCCAGCCCGCGGAGATCGCAGAATTTGCCGCCTTCCTGCTTTCTGACGCTGCATCCTATGCGACAGGCGGCCTCTACGTCGTCGATGGCGGCTTCTCACTTGGTATTGCGCGATACTGAGGGTTGAACGTTGCGCCGCTGCGAGGCAACCGAACCAACGAGTCTCACTGCAATTCGGTCAGACCGACCGCGCTTCCATAGCGTCGGCTCGCCTCCAGGAAATCGCCGTACTTGCGGTGCACCGCCGTGTGCTGCACACAGGCAAGCAGCAGACGATCGCGATCAAAGCTGCGGTTCTTGGCGTAGTCCTCGAGCAGTATCTGGCCCAGCTCCTGATTGTGCGGATCGTTGCCGATGCGGCTGGCGACCAGGGCAAGCTGCTCAATGAGCGGTTTCCTGTCGGCGCCGCTGTCCAGATAGGCCCGGGTCCAGCCCAGCGCCTGTGGTCCATCCAGCGCGACGATAGAGGAGATAATGCGCTCAAGAAGCTGCGACGGAGCCATCGTGTCGGCTCCTGCCGGCCGCCGTTGCTCAACCTCATGGCCATCTCCTGTCTGGCGGGAGTGCCACGCGTTCCGGTTGAGATAGGAGGTGGCGGCATAGAGCAGCTTGAGGCGCTGTGGGTGCTCGAAGTTGTCGTAGAACCATCCGAGCGTATTGAGATACTCGTAGCAGTGCTGCGGGATGGAAAAATTGAGCGTGTCCTGGGTTTCGAGCAGAACCTGAGCTGCGCCGACCTGAAGCGCATCCAGGATCTGGCGCGGTCCCTTGCCGGCAAGTAGCAGGTGACTCAAGGCCTCCTGATGCTCCGGCTCATATTTGTTGAGCACCACATCGAGGAATGCCGTCGCTTCCTGCTTCGATAGGGGCTCAGTGTTACGCAAGATCTCGGCTTCCTTCGCGGTGCTACCCCCGTAGGGGATGGCTGATATCTTCTGCTTCTCGATGTAGTGGGTGATGCAGTTGCAGGCCATCTCATAGGTCGAGTACCAGCGCGGGCCGACGCCGATGTCCAGCGCGCCGGCATAGAGCACGTGGCGAGCATTGTCCCAGCCGACAAAATTGCCGAGCTCGACCGTTGCCCGGGCGCGGAACGACTTGTGCCCCGTGGTGTAGGAGCGATTGAGGTAGACGCGATCCTGCAGATCGATAAGTCCGGCGAAGACGAGTTGGGCCAGCGCCGGTTTACGTTGCGAGGGCTCCTCCATGATCCCGAGGAACACACGATAGGCTTCCAGTACGTGGCCGCGATGGACGAGGTCGAGCCAATGATCGAGCTTCTCGTCGATCGAGCCTTGAATGTGCTCGGCCTCCTGGTCCGGCCAATGCACCACCGGCTTGACCGGCGGGCCGGCGATCGGCTTGCCGCTCCGTGCATAGTGGCCAGGCGCCTTGTTGATCTTCTGGTTCCAGATGTCCAGGCCGGTCGGGATGTACCAGACCGTCTGGGCCATCGGCAGTCCGGCAAAGCGTGCCGGCAGCAAACGCGCGAGATGCGTCGTGGCTCGAGCCGAGAGCAGACAATGATCGTTGTTGACGAAGTTGACGAAGCCCTGGTCGATGCGCTCGTGGTAGGGCACGTGAGTCAGCGGCGCATGGATGCGCACGGCCTCGTTGACGATCTCGGGAAGCGGACGCCCGCTCTTCACGAGACTGTAGTAGGCCTCGCTGGCGCCCACCTGATCGCGAGCCAGGATGCGATCCTCGAGTTTGTCATAGAGAGCGCGAGTTTCAGTATTTTGCCTGTCGACTGAGAGAGTATTTTCACGCATGGGAAGAACCTACCTGCGCCAACTTTGAACCTACGGGGCAATGGCCATCCGAAACGCATGTCGTATGCAAGGCTCAGTATTACACATGCGCGAGACGGATACCACGAGCTCCCTCCACGCAAGGCCCCGGTCCAGCCCCTTTCCATCTTCGCCCTTCCCTCGAATGCCAGTGCTCGGCTAGCCTCATCGGCCAAGCAGGGACACATCAGGAAAACGTACGGAATCCGACGTTATCAAAACAGGGTAGGAAACACATAATGAGGACCTTCATCGTTGGCGCGCTGGTCGCAATCGCAAGTCTGCTGCAGGTGGGCACTGCCGCCGCGCAGACGACCTGGCCGACGCGACCCATACGCTTCATCTTGCCGGCTGTGCCCGGGGGCGGCACGGACACGCTGGCGCGTACACTACAGAACGCACTTGCCGCAAAGCTCGGGCAATCCATTGTTATCGAGAACAAGCCGAGTGCAGCCTTCATCGTCAGCACGGAGATTGTCGCTCGATCGACTGACGGACACACTATCGGCATGCTCGTCGTCAACACGCATGCGGCTAACGCGACTGTTCAGGAGAAACTGCCTTACGACACGCTGAAGGACATCACACCCATCATCAACCTGCAGAGCTCGCCCAACATCATTGCAGTGCATCCTTCCTTTCCGGCCAACACGCTCGCGGACCTGATCAATGAAGCCAAAGCCAAGCCGGGCACTCATTTCTATGCGACGTCGGGCATCGCCGGAGGGCAGCACTTCGCCGGCGAGATGCTGAAGCAGGCTGCTGGCATCGACATGATACACGTGCCCTATAAGGGATCGGGTGCGTCCGTGCAGGATGCCATCAGCGGCCAAATCAAGATCATTTTCGCCAACGTCATCTCTGGCGGCCCGCACGTTGCCGCCGGCAAGCTGCGGGGGCTAGCTGTGACGAGCATCAAACGCTCACCGATGTTCCCCGACATACCGACCGTTGCTGAGCAGGGCTTTCCGGGATTCTCCGTGGAGGATTCGTATGGCATCTTCGGCCCGGCCAAGATGCCAGCCGACGTCGTGAAGAAAATCCACGATGCGTTTCGCGAGGCCATGCTATCGCCAGAAGTTCAACCGCGCCTGCAGCAGCAGGGCATCACGCCCAATCTGATGGGACCGGATGAGCTGAAGGCATTCATCGAAAGTGAGGTAATCAAGCTGCGCGAGATCGCATTGCGCGCAAAAATCAAGGGCGAGCAATAGGCGCAGAAGCGCCGGAAGGTTCAGCTATAGGGCCTTTCCGGCTTTGTTGGAGCTACCAGGAAGGCTCTCACCTTTCGATACTCTTGCGACTGCGCTCGGCGTGAAAGCAGCAGTGCTTCCACACCGAGCGATTGCACCCTAGCGCAAAGCCAGCTGCGCGATGGTCGTGGTCAGCTCGCCGTTCGCGGTCGGGATCGGCATCAGCCCGACCAGGGCCCGTGTCACGCCGCCATCGACGGGCAGGTTGGCGCCGTTGATGTAGCGCGCTGCATCGGATGCCAGAAACACAACGACATCAGCGATATCGTTGCCGTCCCCCAGGCGGCCCAGCGGCACCATTGCCTCGCGGGCCGTGCGGACGGCTTCATTGCTATAAGCTTCCGCGTGGACAGGTGTGACGATCATGCCGGGGCTTATCGCATTGCACCTTATTCCGCGACCGCCCCACTCGACAGCGGTCAAGCTGGTCAGGCCAATGATCCCCGCTTTCGACGGCGTGTAGGCGCCGCGCATGGGCTGGCCGAACGTGCCGCTCATCGAAGCGATGTTGACGATCGCGCCACGCGCGGCCGCGAGCATACGCCGCCCTACGGTTTGGGTGCATTGGAACGCGCCTGTGAGATTGGTCGCAATCTCCCGGTCCCAGCTCGCACGGGGCAACTCCTCCAAGGGCACGCGGTGGCGAATGCCGGCGTTGTTCACAAGCAGGTAGGGTGTCCCGAAGGCGCTTTCCGCCGATTTCAAAGCGGCCTCGACATGGGTTGCATCGGCGACGTCGCAGCGCGCAGCGATTGCCCCGTGACCAGCAGCGGTCAGCTCCGCCGCACGTGCCTGCGCCCCCTCACCATCGTAATCCCACAAAGCGACGGTGTAGCCTGCCACGGCAAGACGCTGGGCAATGCATGCGCCGATGCCCCGCGCGGCCCCGGTGACGATGGCAAGCGGCAACTTACTCTCAACCATGACGTACGAAGACCTCCGTGGATCATCCAATTCACCGAACCGGTGGCGGCTTGCGCAGCTCCGGCTCTATCAGCATCTCGTACTTGGACCGATCAGCTCTCTCTATAGCCGCAATGTCAGGTGCGCCCCCCTTGCGCCAGCCGAGATACGCATCGCTGGCATCGATCCCCATGGCCTCGGCTACCAGCTGCACCCAATTCCTGACACCGATACCGCCTTTGCCATCCAAAGCCGCAAACTCGCGGTGGCACGAATGAAAGATGGTGCACACCGTATCGGCATGGTTTGCCACGGCAGCGGTCCATGTATCCTGTGCCGATGCCGCGAGGGCGCCTGGGATTGCAGCGAGCGAGCTGCACATATGCCCGGGTTGCGCGGGGCCTTCCACAAGCACCAGACCTGGTACGCGTGACAGGAGAGTTGCGACACGATCGTTGACCGGCACATGCGTGGCAAAGCCGATATGCCGATGCAGCAGCACACGCCGCTTGACCTCATGCTGCAGCAGAGGCTCCAGGCGATCGGCGTGGTCGGCCAACAGCTCGGTGATGTGGGCGGTTTCGAAGGCCGTCGCGTTGCCCGGCGCCATGATGTCTGACATGTGCATGTGACATGACGGGCACCAGGTCACGACAGTGCCGCGCCCTTCCTTTTCGGCCGCTTCATTAAAACGAGCGACCGTGCGTGCCGCCATGTTGCTGGCCCCTCGCGGCTGATGATCATGCGCTGTGCCGCAGCAGTAGGCTGGTCCGCCAGCCGCACTGACATCGTAGCCCACCCTCTCGAGCAGCATAATGGACAGGCGGATCATCTCGGCGTGCCGCAGCATATTGCAGCCGAACCAGAAGGTAACGCGCTCACCTTTCACAGCCACTTCGCAAGCTCCTCGTTGCTGAGCTGCAATCGGGCAAATATTTTCACCCGGGGAAACAACGTCGGATCCTGCTTGGCAGGGATTTGGTGTGTGTCGTTCAGCGCGCTCTGCTTGGCGATACGGATCAGCAGCATTGCATCGAGCCCCTTCTCCTGCTCGGGGCATACCGCACGGCATCGGCCGCTCTTGGTGCATGCCCCGATCCAAGAAACCGTGTCTTCATTCGCAGGCTCGCCGATAGCGAGTTGGCGCAAGCCGGCAGTGGCCGCTTTGGCATCAGCTCCACGAAGCCCTTTGTGATCGACCATGGGACAGGCATCGAAGCAAGCACCGCAAGCCGTGCATAGGGCCGCAAGCTCTCGCCCAGCTATGGACAAGTAGGCTTCGGTCGTCTCGGCACGGGCCACTGGCAGCTTGCTCATCGAGAACGAAACTGCGCCGCTTCAACTACGAGGTCAAGGCGCCAGCTTGCTAGCTCTTTATGAAAACTGTTGTCGTGCCCCAGGCGAGGGCCCATTGAGCGCTTGCGCTCAACTCGTTCACAAACGGGTGCTTCTGCAAAAAAAAGATCAACGGGCATCGTCTCGACGAAATGACGGATTGGGGTATCGAGAAATCGTTGGCGTTGAGGCTCGGGAAGTCCAGCAGCATACAATCCGAGGATTTGGTGGAGCGTAAAAACTGGATGGTTCGATATCTCTAGCCATTGGCGTTCGAGTTTGGCGCCTTCGAATAGCTTGCGAACGCCGAATTCTGGTGGCATTGAAATAGTGAGAAGGATAACCGTGCTCTGCCTGAAGGAACGGGATCACACAGAGAATTTTTCCGCCAGGCCGAACCACACGAATCAGCTCTTTTGCGCAAGCGAATGGATCGTCCACATGCTCCAAGACAGCAACAGAAATCGCCCCAGCGAATGTATTGTCATCAAAAGGAAGGTTCTGACCAACTGCTAGGATATCTGTTGAGGGATAATCATATATTTCCATCGCAATCACGCGCGCATGGGGCACTCGGCGCAACCCCGCACCCGCGTCGAGTATGAATCCATCCTTCTCAAGCGAGTCTATGAAATTTAGCACCGTTGCGCCGTAGTTATGTGCCGACGCTGCATCAATTTTGGAGCGCACATCGGGAGAAAGTGACCAATCTGGGGGGAGCGCACTGTATGCGGAGCAACCCGGCATTCGGCTTATGCGCCCTGCAGCATTCTTTGCGACAAACTCTCGTCTTACTTTTCTTTCCCGCGAAAGATTTTGTAGGTTTGCAACCGCAGTGCTGTCGACCGCCAACTGAGTTGCAGCGATCGACCTCCCGTTGCAAATAAAATCCACTCTCATTGGGCCTGGCCTAACTGGAGCTGTTTCGTGGATCGCAATGAGGTCCAGAAAAACCGAGAACCCAAAGTGAGGAACTCTCGCCTCGACTAGCTCAGGTCGCGGCACCACCGCTATGGGGATCGGAACACCGTTCGCAGTCGCTTCCAAAGGCGTTTCACCTCGATCGGCGCCAGCCCACCCGATAACTTGCTCGATAGGCGCAGAAACGCGTCCGCCGCTTGGGGTATCGACGATGACACCCGCAATTGATGCCTTCACAGCCACGTCCCCGCTCCAATGGTCCAAGTATGCCAGAGGCAGACCCGGGCTGGCCAGCCTCTATTGCCGGGTCTGCCGATCAGGTCGTTGATGCTTCAGCCCTTGGTCGCTTTTCGTCCCTCATTGCCCTTTTGGTCTGCCCGCATGTCGAGCAACGCATTGCGCACGATCTCAAGTGCGGGCTCGTTGGGTTTATTGCGATGCTCGATGAGGGCAAGGGTACGTCCAAGCGGCGGCCGCAGCGGCCGCACGATGAAATCAGTTTTGTGCTTGGCGACGGAAAGCTCCGGCACGAGCGCCATTCCAAGCTTGGAGGCGACGGCTGTCTTGAGCGCGTCGACAGTACCGATAGGCATAGGGTCGCGCAGCATCTGCTCCTTGCCGAGCCAGCCCAAGACCAGGGGATACGCCGAGCTACGGGTGTGCTCGGTCAGTAGATTTTGCCGGGCGACGTACTCGGGCGTGACTTCATCAGGAACGCCACGTGTGTCTGGAGGCAGGATGGCGACAAGCATCTCGCCGCAGAGAGGCGTGACCTTGAGCTGCTTGTTTTCCACGGGCAGCGCGACGAGGCCCAGATCGATCTTATTCTGCAAGACATTGGCGACAGCATCTTGGGTCGGCATGTTGTTGACGACCAGCTCGATATCGGGGTGATCGGCTCGAAGGCGCTGAAGGATGGGCGGCAGCCGATATGTCAGCGCCGTCAGCATCGTGCCGACGCGAACGCGGCCGAGCCAGCCCTTGCGAAAACGGCGCATGACCGCATCGGCTGCGTCGCACTCCTGAAAAATGCGCTGCGCGACCTCAACGAGCTGCTGACCCGGCACCGTGGCGTGCGCCTGTTTGCCCAAGCGCTCGATCAGCTGCACCCCGAAACGGGCCTCGAGCTCCCGAATTTGCAGGCTCACGGCCGGCTGCGTGAGATTGAGGCGGCGAGCCGCTGCGGAGAAGCTTCCGCATGCCACCACCTCCGTGAGCGCTCGCAGCTGGTCGAGGTTGAGGCTGCGCATCCCAAGGGACTCCTTATTATTGTGATTATGAAAGTAAATTTGCCTCATCACGGTTCTTGGGGCAATCCATCGCCGATCGGGCTCGATCTGGGTTCGGCATCTTCTATTTTGCCCCGTCAATCGGGAATGCCTTTCGCAAACAGGCCACCCAGGTCGACCGGGCGTCCTTAGCGGGCAGCACATTTCCAGGGCGTCTCGGACCTTCGCGGACTAACGAGGCCGCAACCCTACAATCGCGCGCGGCACGGTCCAGCCATTGCAACGACGCGCTACCGTTATTGGGAGGTTTCGATGCAAGACGTTCAAGAGGTTTCGTCGCTCATCGGCGATATCTACGATGCGGCGCTCGATCCGACGCTGTGGATCGGAGTCCTCCTCAAAGCGCGAGCGCTGATCGGCGGCTCGTGCGCCACGCTGTTCAGCAAGGATGCGACCCGGAAGAGCCTCAACGTCTACTACGACGATGGCGGTCTCGACCCGCACTACAAGCAGCTCTATTTCGACAAATACGCGAAGCTCGACCCAACCACGATCGGTCACGTCTTTGCAGAGATCGGTGAGCCAATCAGCACGGCCGACATTCTTCCCTATGACGAGTTCACTGAAACCCGCATATACAAGGAGTGGGGGCAACCCCAGCGTTTGGTGGACTTCGTTTGCGCCGCGCTCGACAAGTCGGCGACGAGCGCTGCCATGTTCGGTGTCTTCCGGCACGAGCGCGACGGTCTCGTCGACGAAGAGACGCGCAGACGTATGCGGCTCATCGTACCGCACATACGCCGTGCAGTGCTTATTGGCCGCGTGATCGACCTCAAGACCGCGGAAGCCGCAACATTCGCAGATGCGCTCGATGGTCTCTGCGCTCGGCTGTTCCTCGTCGACGCAGCAGGTCGCATCGTTCACGCCAATGCGAGCGGCCATGCCATGCTGCATGAAGGCTCTGTCTTGCGCGCAATCTTCGGCAAGCTGGCTGCCAGCGAAGCGACCGCTGCGAAGGCGCTGGAAGAAACCTTCGCGGCGTGCGGCAATGGCGACGCGGCTGTGGGCACCAAGGGCATTGCAGTGCCGTTGCGTGCGCGCGACGGTGAGCACTACGTCGCGCACGTGCTTCCGCTCACCTCGGGCGCGCGGCGGCGCGCCGGCAGGAGCTATGCGGCCGTCGCCGCACTGTTCGTGCACAAGGCAGGGTTGGAGGCCCCCTCCCCGCCCGAGGCCATCGCCAAGCTTTATAGTCTAACGCCGAGCGAGCTGCGCGTGCTGCTCGCCATCGTCCAGGTCGGCGGTGTGCCCGAGACGGCTGAGGCGCTCGGCGTTGCCGAGGCGACCGTCAAGACGCACTTGCATCGCCTCTTCGGCAAGACCGGCGCCACGCGGCAGGCCGATCTCGTCAAGCTGGTCGCCGGTTTCTCCAGCCCCGTCGTCGGTCGAGCCCAGCTTGTTGCGCCCAACCATCGTCATCCGATCGATGGACGCAGCGTGGCCGGGCCGGCGTCATTCTAGTGCCACCCCGGAACCTTCCCAGATGGAGCAATCGCAAATGCGCATGACCACAATCGGACCGGCCCTTTCCTTGCTGATCCTATCGGTTTCAACCGCCAGAGCCGACGTACCCGATGCAATTGCGACCAAGGATGAAATCCTGGTCGCGACCATCCATGCGCAGGGCGCGCAGATTTACGAGTGCAGGTCCGATGCCTCCGGCAAGCTCGCCTGGCAATTCCGGGAGCCGATCGCCACGCTTTTCATCGACGGCAAGACCGTCGGCCGGCACTATGCGGGCCCGAGTTGGGAGCTGGCTGACGGCAATGCCGTCCTGGGCAAGGTCACCGGGCGCGCGCCGGGCGCAACGGCAAAAGACATTCCCCTCTTGAAACTCGATGTGACCTCGCAGGGCGCTGGTGGCCAATTCACCGGCGTCACGACCATACAAAGAATTAACACGAGCGGTGGTGTCGCCGAGGGGCCTTGCGAGCAAGCGGGCAAGTTTCTCAATGCACCGTACTCGGCCGATTACACGTTCTACAAAAGGAAAGGCTGACGCCCGCGAGGAATTGGGCCGGGCGACAGCGATGCTACCCGCACACATCGCGGGCTCGGAGTTGGGCCTGGACATCGCTCGGCCCCACGGGCGCCAGGAGGAACAGGCTCAACGCGGATCTAACACAACTGTGATCGGCAAAAGCCACTCCTATCGACCGATCGATGGATGCTCGCTCTGCACGCCGGGGCTATCCGTCCCGAATAAATGCCTCGAAGAGGCATAGACTTCAAGCCGGGAGAGATTGTTATGAGCGCCAACGCTTTGATTGTCTTGGGCGCCCCCCTGTCCGGTCTCTTACGGCGCGGCGTCATCCACGCGCTGATTCGATGGCCCGCACGAGCGATCGCGCGCCTGGTCGTTGCGGCCCTTGAGCATCGCTTGCGCCGCCAGACCTACCTAATGCTGTCGGAGCTCGACGATCGCATACTGGCGGACATCGGTTTGCACAGAGGCGCGCTCAACTCCGTGATCCACGAGCGCACTGCCGAGCAGACCTACCCGCACGACCCGATGCGCTAGGGAGCACGTGTCATGATCGAGGAGTTCGGCGGCCGATGGCACGATGTTCTCCCCAGCGCAGAGAACGCTCGCACCTTCATGACTGCGCCACCCGTCATTGCGTTGCACCGCTCAGGCGCCGACGGCCGACAATGGCGCAAGCTTGCCGACGCTTTGGCTCCCAGGTTCAAGCTGCTCGCAATGGACTGCTACGGCTGCGAGAGCACAGGCGCCCGGCCTGGCGAGAGGGCGTTTACCCTTGCAAACGAGGCTCAGCGCGTCGTCGACCTGATCGACAAGCTCGGCACAGCCGTACATCTCGTTGGGCACTCGTATGGCGGCGTGGTGATGCTCCGCGTTGCCTTCGAGCGGCCGGCCGCTGTCGCAAGCCTCACACTCTATGAGCCATCCGCCTTCCATTTATTGAGCCAGCTCGGGTCGAGTGGGCTCACAGCACAGGAGGAGATCCTGCGCCTCACACGGGCCGTCAGCTGGGGTATAGTGTCGGGTGACTATCACGCAGCAATTGGTGTTTCGTCGACTAGTGGAACGGAGCGGGGAGCTCGACAACGCTGCGGCCACATGTCCGTGCGGGCTTACTTCGCTGGCTCCCCAAGGCACCGCTCGACTTTCAAGCCCCGCTGGGTGAGCGAACGCCGCTGGCGGCCTATCGGCAACTGGTCATGCCCACCCTGATCCTGCGCGGCGAGCACGCACCGCGGCCGAGCCGATTGATTGCCGCGGGTCTGGCGCGTGTCATGCGTACCGCGCGGCTTCGCATTGTGCCGAACGCCGGACATATGGGGCCTTTCACTCACGCAGACGACGTCAACACGGCCATCGCAGAGCATCTCGAATCTGTTGCAGCTGCAGATGAGCGCTCCGCGTGCAAACTCGTTCCGACCTCAGATCAGATAGCGGCATGATTGCGGACGTTCCGCAATAGCGCCGCTGCAATACGCACAACTGTATCGGCGATTTCTCTAAGCCGCTTTCTTGGCGCGCCCCAGCAGCATGACGAGCGGGATCGCCGCCGCCGAAACGGCTGTGTAAAGGCCAAACGCATTGACGTAGGCGATCAAGGCTGCCTGACGCGCCATCTCGCGGGACAGGCGCTCGAGCCCGGCCAGGCTTTCGATTTCCCATAGCCCCGTTACCCACGGCATCGTCAACGCCTTGTTGTGGGGTGAAATGACCTCGGTCATGCGCGAGTAGTTGACGCCGGTGGAACGCACAACCTCGGCAACGCTGATCGAGATGAAGAGCGTTGCCCCGAGGTTGCGGAGCAAATGATAGACGGCCGTGGCCTCTGGCATCTTACTCCGGTCGATGCCTGCGAACGTGGTCAGCGTCAAAGCCACCACCACGATGCCGGCCGAGAGACCTTGTACGACGCCGTTCAGCTCGAGCTCCAGTGCAGTTACGTTGAGATCGATACGCATCAGCCACAACCCCGAGACGACTTGCAGCAGAAAACCGATGGCAACGCTGACACGCGGGTCCAGCCGCGAAATGAAAATAACGGCAAAGAAGCCAAGTATGCCGCCGATGCCGCGCGCGGCGACAACCTGACCGACCAACACATCGGGATATCCCAGGTGCGTGCGCATCAGCGTCGGCAACAGCACCATTGGTGTAAAGTTCAGCATGCCGAACAGCAAGATGAGTGCCAGTCCCAGACTGTAGTTGCGGTCGCGCAGAAGCTGCAGATCGAGAAACGGATTGCGCGTCGTCAAGCTGTGAGCAAGGAAAGCGTAGAAGGTCACGGCCGAGGTCAGCACAAGAACCTGAATTTCTATCGCCTCGAACCAGTCGAGCCGTTTTCCGCGCGCCAGCGTCAACTGCAGAGCGCCAATAGCAGTCGACAGCAACAGAAAACCGATCCAATCGAAGCGAGTGGAATTGGTCGCACCACGATCGCGCAAGAGAGAAACAGCTAGCCCAAATGCAGCTACAGCACCAACCGGGACCAGCAGGAAGAAGGCCCAGCGCCAGTTGTGGCTTTCGGCGAGATAGCCGCCCAGCGATGGCCCTGCGATCGGGCCGATTACCACTCCCATGCCGTAAATGCCCAGCACTGCTCGATGCTGGCGCTGCGGAAACGTGTCGAGCAGGATGGTCTGCGTCAGTGGCACGCTGGGGGCGCCGGCGGCACCCTGCACGATGCGCCATAGTATGAGCTCATCGAGCGAGCCGGCTGTGCCGCAAAGCATGGTCGACACCGTGAAGACCGTCGTCGACCAGATCATGACTTGGCGTCGGCCGAAGCGCGCCACCAGCCATCCGGTCATGGGCATGGCGATGGCCGTCGCGAGGATGTTGAAGGTTATTGCCCAGGAGATCTCGTCAGGCGTCGCTGCGAAAGTCCCCTGCATCTGCGGAAGGACGGTGGACGCGACGAGGATCGACGTGAAGTAGAGCGCGACCGTCAATACGCCTGAGATCAAAATCAGGACGCGCCGGCCTGGTCCCACGACGACATTGGGATCGCTGACTGTAGACATCACAAGCGCAATTTCAGCATCGTGCCAGAAAGGCGGGGTGACCCGATCGAACGACGAGGGTGGCACGTGGGCGCTGCACTGGCCAGGGACTTGACCAGTCAGCGTTGCTGACCGCTAGAAAGGCCTGGGCGCACTTCAAAGCTGCGAGTTCTGCTGCAGTGCACGCGCCAAGTCGCTGAGCTGCAAGATCACTCTAGCTTCACGTTGGCAGCCTTGATGACCTCCAAGTTGCGCTTGATGTCGTCGAGAAGGTGTTGGCCGAGCGCCTCGGGCGACTGGGCCGGAACGGCAACGCTGATCGCCCTCATCTTGGCCTTCATGTCGTCTGTCTTGGATATCTCCACAATCTTCGCATTGAGCTTGGCGACGATGTCCTTGGGCGTTCCCGAGGGGGCAAACATTGCAAACCAGATCGGCACATCCGCATCCGCGATCCCCGCCTCCCTGAGCGTCGGGATATCGGGAAACTCCGGGTGCCGCTCGCTATGGTTGATTGCAAGGAGAATGAGCTTACCAGCCTTCACGTGTGGATAGACCACAATCTCATTCATCATATGGACGTTACCAGGCAGAACATCGCTGAGCGCATCGGCGCTGCCGCGATAAGGCACGTGCAGGATGTCGATGCCAGCCCTGAGCTTCAGCATCTCGAGCCGCAGATGCGTGGACGTCCCCAGCCCAGCGGAGCCGAAGGAGAGCTTGCCGGGATTCTGCTTGGCATACTCTATGAGCTCCTTGAGCGTCTTGACGCCGACGGATGGGTGCACAACGAAACCGCCAATGATGTCGCCGACACGCGCTACCGGCTCCAGCTGTTTGGTTGCATCGTAGGGCGCCTTGCGCAGACTCGGTATGATGGCAATCGCACTGTTCGGCGTGAGTAGAAACGTGTAGCCGTCAGGCGCCGATTTGACCGCTGCTTCGACGCCGATCATACCGCTGGCGCCGCCGCGATTCTCGATCACGAATTGCTGTCCGAACGCTTCAGACAGCCTCTCCGCCCATGGCCGGGCGATAGCGTCGGTAGCCCCACCGGGCGCATAGGGAAGAATGATCTTAACGGGCCTTTCCGGCCAGGGCTGCGCGACTGCGTGAGGGGCGATACACAGCGCTGGCACAACCACCAGCGACCAAAACAATTCGCGACGACGCATTGCCTACTCCCGAACATCATTGGTGGACGGTTTCAACGGCCAACGAAAGCGGCGCAAAGCTGCGAAAGTGAAGGCATGCGACCAAGCCGACTGTAGCGTTGAAGCGCTCCACGGCCGCCGTTCGCAAGATCAGGTCGGGACGACCGCGTCTTTCAGTCGAGCCCGAGCATTTCTGAAGCAAAAGTGAATCATACGCTCCTCCCACAATGCGCGTCAGTGACGTTGCACCTGGCTACGGAGGCGGCTGGAGTGCGACGTGATCGCTTTTGCGATTTTAGCGCGCTTGCGCGCTCTCAATGACGGAACCAGCTCCGAAGCCAGAAAAGCATAGCCACGCGCACTACCGTTTGTCACGACCAAACATCTTCAGGTCGATCGTGGAGAGGGGAATAGCCGGATTAGCTCGCAGGCCCTCAGATCCAGGGCGCAGGCCGGCAACGGGCTCTACTCCTGATTGGAGAAAGTAGCGCCCAGGTCACCCCTCCCGTTTTGCCAGCATCGTTTGGCGCATCGCCGTCAACAGCTCATCCGTGCCGAAGGGTTTTTTGAGGAAAGCCGTATCCTGGCGAACAAGCCTCGGTAGCACCGCCAGGCCACTCATGACGATGACGCGCACCTCTCGTTGGCGTAAGCGGTCCACGAGATCGAAAGCCATCTCACCGTGGAGGTTGATATCCACAAGGACAAGATCCGGTGCTTCCTTGGCAACCAATCGCTCGGCGTCGGTTATTGTTCCTGCCGGGCCCAGCACCACCATACCCGCGTCAGTGAGTGTCGACTTCAGGGCCATAGCCACTTGCCAGGTGTCCTCGACAACAAGCACACTCACACCCTGCAGCGATCCATCATCCTGCATGTCTTCACTGCCCCATGAAATTATAGGCGACCCAAAATGCCGTGAAGACAGGCGCGAGCCGATGGCTGCTGCGACCACATCTTTGCGGTCGATCACTTCACGCTTCCACGATGTGGTTGCGGATTGCGTAGCGCACGAGGGCCGCAGAAGACGTGAGATTGAGCTTGCGCATCAAACTGGACCGGTGCGTCTCCACCGTCTTCGCGCTTATATTGAGCGCATTCGCAGCACTTTTGTTCGAATGTCCGTCCGCGATGAGTTGCACAACCATGCGCTCCCGGCGCGTCAGGGACGATGTGGTCCGGTCTGCGATTACCTGAGAGCTGAGCCAATGCTCGGTGTAGAACTGAGGGGTGCAGAATGGCTTGCGCGCGAGGAGAGACTGGACCGCTACAATGACGGAGCTGTTGGCGTCCGACTTGAGAAGATAGCCGCGGGCCCCGGCGCTGAGGAGCTCGTGCGCGAACGCCTCGCTGTGATGCGTCGCGAAAACCAAGATTTCCGTGCTCGGGACCCGAGCGCGAATCTCCCGCGTAACCTGCAGCCCGTTCATCCAAGGCATTGAGTGATCAATCACTGTGACGTCGGGTTTGGTCTCTATGGCCTTGGCAATCGCCTCTTCGCCATCGGCTGCCTCAGCAACGATCTCCCATGTTTTCTGAGTTTGCAGAATCTCGCGCAGGCCGCGCCTGGCCACGTGATGGTCATCCGAAATCAGCAAACGTGCCATAACATCGTCCTCCCTCGTCATACCCAAGGCTATGCCCCGGGCCTATCGGACTGGCGGCACTAACGGTTTTCAGAGGCTAATGATGGTTGGGGCTGACGCAATTGCGCGAACGTTTACAGACAATGTCTCAAAGGACACCGAGACTATACAAACGTTTAGACGGGCTCACCGGAGCAAAGACGACATGCTGCGCGAGGCGTAATTGCCCCGTCAGGACACAAGAGAAGGGTGGGGGTTGTATTAATGAGCAGCGCCGGAGCGGCCGGCCTGAAGCGCCCCTTCAAGGCACGAAATCAATTGCTGCTCACTCACCGGCTTCAGCAGCAGGGCCAATGCTCCACACCGCAATGCGGCTGCATGCATATGCCCATCGGAGTGAGCAGTGATGACGATCGTAGGAATGCTATGGCCTGCGCTTGACAAGCGTCGCTGCAGATCAACTCCGTTGACTCCCGGCATGCACAGGTCCGTGACCAGGCAGGACGTATCCTTGAGTCGTTCGGATCGGAGAAATTCCTCGGCGGAGCCAAATGCCGCCGTCACGTAGCCGTTCGCCTCGAGAAGGCTCGTCGTGGCCTCCCGAACCGATAGATCATCGTCAACGATCGAAATGAGAGACGTCGCGGCCAACGTGGACACCTTCACTCAAGAGCTGCCGCACAAGATAAGCGACGCCCAAAAATTGACATCCTATACAGAGGTTTAGATCGGTTAGTCCGGCAGCTCCAACTTCAGAGCGTGCGCCATTTTCACCAGGTGCGCCAAGGATTTAGCTTCCATTTTCCGCATGGCGTTACCGCGGTGCACCTTGACGGTTATCTCGCTCACCCCGAGCCTGCCGGCGATCTGCTTGTTCAACAAGCCGGCACTGACGAAAGCGATCACCTCTTGCTCGCGCGCGGTTAGGGACGCGAAGCGGCTCCTGATGTCGGACATCGACTTCTGCTGGTCTCGCCGCGCGCCGTCCAACTCTAGGCCGCGCTGAACCGCGTCGAGCAGCTCCTGGTCGCGGAAAGGCTTGGTCAGGAATTCTATGGCTCCGGCTTTCATGGCCCGCACACTCATGGGGATATCGCCATGGCCGGTAATGAAGATGACGGGAAGCTGAGCATCCAGCTTGGCAAGCTCAGATTGAAAATCGAGGCCGCTCAAGCCCGGCAGGCGGACGTCGAGCACAAGACAACTTGGCCCGTCCGAGGCGCTCCTCTTCAAGAACTCGGCAGTCGAACCGAAAGCCTCAGCCGGCAAACCCACGGATGCAAACAACTCCACCAGCGACTCGCGTACAGCGGGGTCGTCATCGACAACGAAAACCTTCGTATGGATGTCAGCTGTCTTGCTCATCGGCGCCACCGGCGTTGGACATTGGGAGAG
The DNA here is from genome assembly GCA_963806735.1 of uncultured Alphaproteobacteria bacterium. Lineage (GTDB taxonomy): Bacteria > Pseudomonadota > Alphaproteobacteria > Rhizobiales > Hyphomicrobiaceae > CADEFX01. The sequence goes on from CAWEBE010000059.1 coordinate 110,537, forward strand.
CAATTTGAAAAACAGCGCCATGCTGTGACCCGGGCGAGACGCGCAGGGACCCGCCGTGCGCTTCAACAATCGAGCGGCATACCGAGAGACCCAGCCCCATGCCGGCGGCTTTCGTGGTGAAGAATGGATCGAAGACCCGATCCAAATCTGCCGCGGCCACGCCCGGCCCCGAGTTTTCCACGGCAATCAGCACATGATCGCACTCCCCCGCCTCGGTTCTTATCTGCAGCACCCGGGAGCGGTCGCTCGTCCCGTGCATGGCATCCACGGCGTTGGTGATCAGGTTCATGAGGACTTGTTGCAGTTGCACTCGGTTCGCCAATACAGCTGGATCTTCCCTGTCAAACTCCGTATGGAGCACTATCTTTTTACTTCGAAACTCTCCCCGAAACAGAACTAACACTTCTTCAATAAGGCCGTTGATCCGTAGGCGCTCCTTGCCCGGCACATCGCGTTTGAACATTGATCGCACGCTGACAATGACCTCGCTCGCACGATGCCCGTCCCTCACCACGCGCTCCAGAACAGTTCGCACCTTGTCGAGGTCCGGCGCGGCATTCGCGAGCCAACGCAAACCCGCGCTGGCGTTGGAAACAATTGCCGATAACGGTTGATTGACTTCGTGCGCAATTGAAGCGGCCATCTCTCCCATTGTCGTCAACCGCGAGACGCGCGCCAACTCCACCCGTTCAGTGGTCTCGCGCTCGCGCGCAGCGGCAAGCTCCGACAACATGTCGTTGAAGGCGCCCGTGACGCGGCCGATTTCATCCTGGCTTTTGTAGTCAACGCGAAGACTGTAGTCCTTGGTTTGGCGCACCCTCGAAACAACGGTCTCCAGCCGTTTCAATGGCTGGGCTATGTGCCGGTGCGTGAGGAAGGCGATGATGATGCTCAGACCAACAAAGGCAGCGATGAAAAAGAGCGCAGCACGCATTCTTCCAAGCAGGCCGTCAATCCGTTGATGCAAGAGCCGGTCAAGCTCGACCTGCCCAACGCTCCAGGCCTTGAGCGCCGCTTGAATGGGGCGCACATGAAAGCGGGTGTATACCGCCGCATCCCTGACATCTACTCCGGTTGTACTCGCCTGTACGGCACCGACATAGGATGCAACGCTTGTCATCATCGCGGTGAATTCCGCATCGACAGCCCGCTTCAGGCGTCCGTCAGCATTTCCACGGTACGCCGATTTCAGATCGTCACTGACCTCGTCAGCAACTGACCGCACGAGACTTGTCAGGACCGGGAGACGAGCTCGTTGCGTCGTCGAGGCGCCTGCAGCGATGTTCGCCTGAAAGGCTTGCTGTAGCTCGGCCAAGCGGCCAAGCAGCGTTGGCAGCTTGCGGACCAGAATGGACTGCACATAGTAGCTGTCGAGATCCGGATCGAGTGCAAGGTTCGAAGCGTCACCTATGCGTGCGGCCAATACTTGCGCTTTGGAAAGCGCGTCCACTACAGGAAAATCAAATTGATTGGATTCCAGCTCCTGTAGCGAAAGTTTGCGCCATGCAGCCGCCAGGCTCTGCACAGCTTCGGCCATCTGGAGCCGATCATCTGCTTCTGCTTGGACAGCGGCGAGTGTCTTCAGGATGGTCTCATGTGACGCATCTCGCTCTGGAGCGAGAATAGCATGGTAGACGTCGCGGACGGACGACAAGTGCCGGCTGCCGACCAGCTCCTTTCGTGCAAAGTCGATGGCGATCTGCTTTTCCCTCACGAGCTCGTAAATAGGCACGCCGGCCGAGATGATGAATGTGGCGCACAAGACGAGCAACTTGACGCTGGTTGGGAGGTTCTTGAACACGGGTCCGATAGCGCCTCGCAGAAGGTGGCGACGAAAATGCCAGTCATCGGATGGCCAGGATATGATCAGCCATCTCGGAGCCCCAGAGCTAGTGACCCATGGAATCAGGGTTTCTTTCGATCTCCAGAGCTGGGCTTCATAGCCGGGCGCCTGCCAATCCGCCGGGAGACATCCTGGCCGGCGCCAAATAAGTCAGCCCAGTGCTTCAATGGGCTCCACCACTTCAGCCTCGAATAAGGCCGGTGGGCGTTTGAGCGGCATGCTTGCCGCTCGACTGAGTCCCAATCCTGAGTGGCGGCTTAGGCGAGTGCGGGCTCGCTAGCTCGTTGTGAAAGCCTCTGTCATCAAGCCGTAACAAATCGCGACGAAGCTCGCGTCATCGCTTCGAAGAATGCCAATGGCGGACTGGGCTTCGAAAATAGCGTCCATCGTACCAAAACGACCTCGATGTTCGATGCAACCGTCGCCTTGCACCCAACGCCGGTGGTGAGGTTATTGCTGACGCCGTTTCGGACCTTTCATCGCGAAGCTGGGGCAGACGCGCCGAACATTAGACCTCGATCCTATGCAGACGACCCACGATGCACTTTGGATCGCCGCCGTCGTTACGGCTTGGGTCCTCGGGTATCTGGGTGCGCCATTTTGGATGATTGGTGTCGGATGCGCCTTGCTCACCTTCAGCCTGTTTCTTGAATTGCGCGGATCGATCGATCGCTACTCGCGTGGGTACCCATTTGCCGCAAGAGCACTCGCCAAAGCGACCGTCCAGATCGGCTTGGTTCTGCTCGTCTATGCCGCGGGCTTGACGGCACGGCAGATCGGTGACTAGGCGCTGGTGTAACGGAGCCCTGCGACGGCCGGGGCTCTCGTAAGCTGCGGATGCCGCGCGCCCCCAAAGTAGGCCCGCTTGCGCTTCCGGCCTAGAGCAATGCCTGGAGCTGCGCCAACTCCTTGGCGTTCAAGTCGGAAACCGCCCAGTAGGTCAAGCCTCCCGCCGTCCATGAGATGACATTGTACCCCTGCAGGCTCGCGGGCCTGGCGGGAGTGGCCTCGTTCGAGGCTGCGGGCCACATGAAAACATTGATGATGTGGGCGCGGCGCTTGAAGACCAGCGTCGCCGTACGTCGACCGTCGACAAGGTCGAGCCGGCCACCGATCAAGGGAAAGCCCTCCGCGGTCAGATCCTTGACGGTTGGCGCAAATTCAATGCGACCGTTAAACCAGGGCTTGACGGTATGACTTTCCGATGAAGCGACCTGAACGGTGGTCTCCTGCAGGAGCGAACGCGCATGCGCGGCGACAATGTCGCGCTCCACGCTGCGCTTTTGTGCTGCGGAGTCCGACAGCTGCCATCCGATCAGACCCGATAGCCCCGCGACGATGGTCAGCGCCGCAGCTTGCCGGGAGAATTGGCGCCACTCGAAACGAGCGTTGTCATTGGCCGACCCCCGCTCCTCAGCGAGTCTTGCACGTATCCTGTCACTGAGGTCGGGCGGCGTGGCGACGCGGCCCATAGCGCGCAACTGCTCGCCCATTCGGCGGTACTCGTTCGCACGCTCGGTACACAACGGACAGGCGGCAACGTGGGCTGCGGCAGCTTGCTGCTGGTCGGCGGCATTCTCGCCGTCGATCAATGAACTGAGCGCCTCATGTGCCTCCCTACATTGCATCGGGCTCATCCTTTGCGATGCGTCGCGCCAGAGCCTCACGCAGGTCAGCGCGCCCGCGCGACAGGCGGGACATCACCGTACCGACGGGAGCATCGATCGCCTGGGCAATCTCGTTGTACGACATACCCTCCAACTCGCGAAGCACGATGACTTCCCGATAGTCGACGGAAAGCTCAGCGAGCGCAGACAGGAGCTGCTGGCGCTCCCCGGCGGCAATCAGCAGGCCCTCCGCCGATGGTTCTGGCGAGACCACGTCGCCGAGATCTTCCCGGTCCCTGGCCTTCAGATCCTCACTGAGGACTATCACGTTGGTCCCACGTCGGCGATTCTGCATGCTGCGGTAGGCGGTGTTGCGCACGATGGCAAGAAGCCACGGTTTGACCGAGTCGCTTCTGAGGTCCGCGAAGGCTCGAAAAGCCCGCAAGTAAGCATCCTGTACCACGTCCTCCGCCTCCTCGCGGCCACGCACAATCCAATAGGCAAGATTGAACGCCGCCCGCATGTGCGGGATCACCAGCTCCTCGAATCGACTTCTCGAGACCATCCTCGCTCCGTGCGCAGCAGTCTGGTCTCATTCAATCCTTGATCCCGCCCGATGCCAACTTATTCCCGATAGGGAGCAGATTTATTTTTCCTATCGTGGCCCCACGCTGGGAATAGCAGTTCACTGACGAGAGTTCTCCGGTCCCATGAGCCACAAAGGCCTGAGTTCAACCTACCGTTGCGCAGTCGCATTAGTCCGTCGTCGCGGACGGTGGATTGGACTTGCCTAATTCCAGCGGGGAGTCATGGATCATCCACGCTTCGAGTGCATCCAAGGTCACCGCGATAGCGTGCACCTTGCCTATCACGGCGGAAGGATCGTTGAGTTGGTCCTGCGGCTGGTCGATCGCTGGCTAGTCAAGCACGCGCATGAGCAGCCGGCGATCCCGACAAAACTTCCCAGTGAACCATTTCGTGCACTGTGAGACTTCACGCTGCCCTAACGCGAAAGTCACGCAGGGTGCGTGTTTGATCGGGAGTGCAACCCTCACATGGAGACGACGATGCAATCATCGACCAAACTTGCCGTTCCTATTGTCCTCGCCACGGCAGCTATCGCCGCTGCAGCGATGTTTTCTATCCAACCACGACCCTCCTTCCAGGCGATCGCAAGTGCATCCGATAGACACGTGCTAGCTGCGATCTCGGCCGGATGTCCGAGCGAGAAGCAACCTTCGCGGATTCTTCGTGGATGATCTGGTTGCCCCTCGCTGCCGACGACCAATGGAGCGGCAACGCTCGAACACGCGAGGGTGGTCCCGGCAATATGTCAGATCAAGCAACCCGCTCCACCCATCACGACCCGATGCGGGAGATCGATCTTCTGCTGCTCGACGACATCCTGACGCGCAGCACACCGCGAAAAAACCGTTCCCAGGGCGAAGGGGCGTCAAGTTTTCGAGCGCTCATTCACAGCGCACGTACTGTAGCTGAAATTCGGCGGGCCCCGGTTACCGAGACACTACCAGAATCGCCTTCTCTGTCGGCTCAGACTTTGACAACAAGCTCACGATCGGATCACGCCTTCTGGGCACACCTTCGTCACCCTCCACACCTGAAAGGAGAACCAACGATGCAGCGCAGGAATTTCGATGTCAGCCCTGGCGTTCGCCTTCTCCAGGTGTCAGTTCTCGTGGCTATGGCCGCCGGTGTCGCTGCACTTGCCGCGTGGGCACCAGAGGTTGCCACAGCGCCGGCGACACTTGTCGTTGTGGCAGCCCCCTAAAGTTCCACCCAACCTGGTCTGGCAGGTAAAACGATGGTCAAAGGTGCTGCATGGCTGCTTGGCTTCCAAGGGATTGGCGAGCTTGTCAGCACTTTGTTGCGGCTGCCGGTCTCTGGCGCAGTCTGCGGCATGACATTGCTGTTGGCTTCACTCATCTGCAGGGGTGATGTCCCGGACGATCTGCTACGCGTCACGGACGGTCTCCTAGCCAATATGCCTATTTTGTTCGTTCCTGTCGGCGCCGGTCTCATTGCCTATCTGGACCTATTTCAACGCCATTGGCTTATGGTGGTGATTGGCGTCGCTGGCGGGACTTTCGTGACCCTGGGAGCAACCGCGCTGGTCGCGCACTTCTTGGCGAAACGGACTACAGCAACCGACGCAGATGCGAGAGCAATTCGCGAGCTCCCCATCCGCAGTCGCAGCTGACCCCAAGGGCAGAAATGCAAAACAACATGCAGGCCCACCCACTGCTGTTCTTGACCTTGACCGTGGTTGTGTTCGTCCTGTCCACTTGGATTCATCAGCGCACGCGGGCACATCCCCTCGCCAACCCGGTACTTCTGTCGGTGTGCCTGCTGATTGTGCTGATGGCCGCAACCGGAACCCCATACGAGCGCTACTTTGAAGGTGCGCAATTCATTCATTTCCTGCTTGGTCCGGCTACCGTCGCGCTGGCCGTCCCCATTTTCCGGCATATCGGCAAAATTCGAGCAGCCATAGTGCCCGTCGCTGCCGGTGTTGTCGCTGGCTCGGTCGCCGGTCTGGCGCTCGTCGGCGCTGCATCATGGATCCTTGCCGCCGATCCAGCCCTCACCGCGTCGCTTGCCACCAAGTCGGTCACAGCTCCGGTGGCGATGGCCATTGCGCCGTACACCGGCGCCATTCCCTCGCTTGCAGCTATCGTGGCGGTTTTGGCCGGCATGATCGGGGCAGCATTCGGACCGGCGCTGCTCAATCGGCTCGGCGTCATGGACCCAATTGCGCGGGGTTTGGCGATGGGCACGGCCAGTCACGGCCAGGGCACGGCACGTATTCTCCAAGAGAGCGAAGAGGCGGGCGCATTGTCCAGCATCGCCATGGGACTGACAGCGTTGACCATGGCAGGCACCATGCCGTTATTGGCCAGGCTCCTGCTCGTTGCGCCATAGGCGCTGCAAAGGGCCCTACAAGATCACGTCTGTTTGAGATGGTGGCCATGGCGGGCCTGCCCGGCAGCGCATAGGCTAGTGGGGAAGGAAGTGCCCGCAGCCACGCCAGGAGAAGGCTTATGCCCGAACGCCCGATCGTCACGCAGGACATGATCAATCTGTATGGCGAGTACACCCACATCACACTCTATCGGCGTGCCTACATGGCCAAGCTTACCGCGCTCGTCGGCTCGACTGCCGCCGCGGTCGGCGTGACCTCACTGATCGAGGCCAACAGGGCGTCCGCACAGATCGTCAAGCCGAACGACGCTCGCGTAAAGGCGGAGCGCGTCACTTATCCGGGTGAAGGCGGTGACATGTCCGGCTACCTCTACGAAGGTGCCCAGCACGCGTTCAACAACGACACTTCAGCAGCGCGTTACAACAAGGCCGCGGCGGACCTCGCTTGGAGCCGCACCGTAGACATGTTCAAACAAGTTCTGGCGTAGCTGGGTCGGAGTGAGCAGCGGCGGTTTGTTGCCCGCGTGGTGCCGTTGTGCAGCCGTGCCCGCAGCAGAAAACGCGGCTTCCTTCACGCCCCGATCTAGTCGCTGCTCAACCAAGCCACGCCAATCAATGCAAGCCTGCGAGCCGAGAGAATGGCGACCGAGCAGAGCGCCGCCACCGGCACCAGACGCGATTAACCCACTGAAATGGAACAGGGAAGCAGGCTTCCTGTCACGTGCTACGAATATTGTAGCCGCGACTTGAGGAGGCCGACATGCTCGCAATCTTGAGAGGGCTCCTTCCGCTACTCGCCCTGGGAGCAGCGAGCACAAGCCCGTGCGCCCACGCGTTCTCTGCACCCACAGCCCAATTCTTGGAACAGAGCAGCACACTCGTGACGTATCGCAGCGCCTACGACCATGCCTACGTCCCATGGAGCGCCGAGCCCTACGGCGGCCACGCTGGGCGCTTTTACTATTCCGCGCCGGCAACCGGCTATGTTGATCCGCGCATGAACCAGTACGCGCCGCCTCCAGCACTCTGGTACGCCCCTCCCCCTGTTGTTTTGATACCCATGCGGCCGGCGAGCTGTGGGAGATATAGGTACTGGAACGGAGAACGTTGCGCGGACGCCCGGTTCGAGCCTCCCTATGTGGGGCCGAGATGGTGATAGCCGAGTTAATTCTGCAGCGTTCTGCTTCCCGCTGATACGTAGGGCCGAAGCAACGGCCGTTGTCACGGCACGGCGTCAAATAGCGCCACTATCAAGCTTCGAGCTCGATGATAGATGCCCGGCGCCTCGCTCTCGCGCGGGCCGCCGACGCTCAGCGTCATGTCCGCACCGAAGCGCTTCCTCTGCGCTTTGAGCCATGTCTTGGCCCGCTCCAACGCCCTTGCATCGTCGGCGTTGATGATCAGGTACGGCTTTCCGTGCTGACGCGCCCATTCGTGCGCGCGCCTTGTGCCGATGGAGACCGACAATCCACCGCCGTCCGTAATGATGAGCGCCGCATTGCTATCGCGCACGTTCCATTCCGTGCGCTGGAGCGGATGCGCAAGTGGCGTTTCCTTGAGCTGCGGATACTTGGTCAGAAGACCGGGCGGCTTGGTCAGGTCCTCAGCCCAACCGCCCTTTGGACACCAGCCGCCCCAGCGCATGCCGCGCTCGATGGCTACGTCGAGCGCCGCGCGGTCCACACCTGTCTGACCGCCGCTGACGATTTGCATGCCCCATCATGCCGAATTGTCCGGCGCGGGGAAAGATCCGGCTATGCCCCAAAATCGATGAAATTGAGCCGCGGCGCCTGCGAAAGATGCCGGCAGCTACCTCCATGGCTCCACTACGACCTTTGCGTGACGATTCGGGCTCGCCAGCTCGTCGAACGCGGCGGCAACCTCGCCGAGCCCGATCCTGCCCGTGATCATTGCCCCGACATCGACCTTGCCGCTCGAGATCAGAGCAAGCGATTGAGCGAACTCGTCAGGAGTGCAGGCCAACACGTACTGGACATTCAGCTCCTTGTAGCTCGCAAACATTGGCTTCTGCTGATCCGTCTCCATGCATACGCCGACAATGACGACACGGGCGTTCTGCGGAGCGCTCTCAAAGATGCTTTGGATCACGCCGGGCACGCCGACGCATTCGAAGATGACACATGGCTTGATGGGGGCGGGCGGAATGAGTGAGAAGGGGAGCCTGGCAATCTCGGCGGGCGAGAGCTTTGCGTGCTCCTCCCAGGTCTGGAATGGCGAGTTGGCGGCGGCATCGACGACAATGTCGGCGCCGAGACGCACCGCCAGCTCGCGGCGCTTGGCCGAGTAGTCCGCAGCGATGATTGGCCCAAATCCCTTGTTCTTCAAGGCCGCAACAACCGCCAAACCGATGGGTCCGCATCCGATCACGAGGGGAACCTCGTCGCCCGCCAGCCTCGCTTTCGTCAGCGCGTGAATGCCAATCGACAGCGGCTCGGTGAGCGCGGCCAGCTCGCTGGTCACATGATCGGGTACTGGAACCAAAAGCTGCTCGGACAGCAGCATGCGCTCCGCGTAGGCGCCGACGTTGTCGTTGGAGTATCCAATGCCTTCGACGCGACCGTCGACGATGATGCGCGGCACCGAAACGACGCGAGTGCCCCGCAACAGGGTCTTTGTGCAATCCGGTCCGTAGTCGAGGATCTCGCAACAGTACTCATGCCCGAATACGACATCCCGCGTCAGATCCATGGGCTTGCGCCATGGCAGGAATTGCGACATCTCCACCATCTTGCCGGCATGCAGACGCGCATGCAGATCAGTGCCGCACACGCCGCAAGCCAGCGGCTTGACCAGAACCTGACCGGATCCTGGGATGGGTTCCGGCATGGTATCGACCACGATCTGGCCGTTCCTGAAGACCGCTGCGCGCATCGTTGAAATCCGGTTCAGCCCTCGTTTCAGCACGGCCAGTTGCGGCCGTGCATCGTGTCGAGTGAAGGCGTGGTGCTCTCACACGCTCGAAGAACTGAGCGACAAAGAGTTGTAACGGCAGATCAACATGGTCCGCCAGCCAATTGTTGCAGAAAAACAGGACTTGGGCGGCGCTACGGACAGATAGGCCAATGCCCAAAAATGGGCGCGCGACCCTGTCATTGGGCCACAAGCGGCTGGCGCCAAATCAATGGCTATCATAGGCTGTCGATCATCAAAGCAATGGGTGCTGGAGCAATCATGAAGATCAAGCGCATCGAGCACATAGCCATCGCCCTCAAGAACATGGACATCATCAAAGACGTGCTTGCCAACAAGCTTGGCATTGCCATGGAGTACGAGGAGCACTTGCCGGCGCACGCCACCACGCTCGCCATGTTCCCGGTCGGCGAAACCTACCTCGAACTGCTGCAATCGGACAAAGCGGACTCCGGCACCAACAAATGGATCGCCGAACGCGGCGAGGGCCTCTTCCATATCTGCCTCGAAGTCGATGACATCGACGAGTCCATGCGCGAGCTGCGCGGCAAGGGCATACGCTTCGAGACCGAACAGCCGCTCATTGGCCACGGCAACTGCCGCATCGTCTTCATGGACCCCGCTACGACGGGTGGGCTCGTCATCGAGCTGGCGGAGCAACCAAAGGCCGCGACGGCATAGGTTGGCTGCATCAGGCTCGTTCAGCCTGATCGGCGTTTGCGCGGATCCGCTGCATCCCCGCGATTGCCAGCCTGCTTGACAGGCTTCTGCGCTCCGCATCTGATCTTACCCTCTCGAGGGAACGCACGTGTCCGAGCCGCAATCCAAACCCAGACCCACACCGTTGCTGGCTTCCGACATCACCGTCGATCGCAGCAATCCGGCCATCGTCGTTGTCGGGCTCAATCGGCCGCAACGGCGCAATGCGCTGACGCTCGCCATGTGGAACGAGCTTGGCCGCATTTTCTCGAGCCTCAATGTGGAAACGGCCGTGCGGGCTGTCATCCTGACCGGCGCAGGCAGCGCGTTCTCCGCAGGCGCCGACATCTCTGAGTTTCCCGCCGTTCGCGCGACAATCGAGGACGGGCGAAGCTACGAGGCCGCTGCCAATCGTTGCCAGGTCGCCATTGCGACCTGCACCAAGCCGACGATCGCAGCAATCTCCGGCCCTTGCTATGGCGGGGGCGTCGGCGTGGCCCTGTCCTGCGACTTCCGGGTCGCGGACCAATCGGCCTATTTCGCCATACCGGCGGCGCGGCTTAGCAATGTCTATGGCATCGTCGAGACGCGCGCCCTGTTCGATGCCGTCGGGCTTGCCGCCGCGAAAGAGGTGCTGTTCACCGGCCGGCGCTACGGTGCAGACGAGGCCCATCGCATCGGACTCGCGACGCATCGCGCCGACAGTGGGGCGCTGCAGGCCGCAACCGAGCTCGCGCGCAGCATGCTCACCTCCGCACCGCTCACAATCAAGGGCACCAAGGTCGTGCTCGAAGCCATCGCCAGAAACCAAACAGATCTGCGCAAGGATGCGATTGCCGAGGTCATGGATGAAGCGATGGCGAGTGCCGACTACCGGGAGGGCGTTGCTGCCTTCGCCGAGAAGCGTGATCCACAATTCCGGGGCAAGTGACCTGAGGCCAGGCCATGCTTTGGATCGGCATCGACGTTGGCGGCACCTTCACCGACGCTGTTGCCTACGATGAGGCCGCAGGCACCTTCGCCTTCGCCAAGGCACCTTCGACCCCCGCCGACCCGACCTGCGCCGTTCTCGACGTCCTCTCGGTCATGCAGCTGGACCTGAGTGCGATCGAGCGGCTGGTGCATGGCGTCACGATCGGCACCAACGCCGTGCTCGAAGGCAAGGGCGCCGAGGTCTGGATGCTGGTGACGAAGGGCTTTCGGGACGTGCTCGAGATCGGGCGGACGAACCGGCCTGTCCTCTATGACATCCGCACGCAGAAGGCGCCGCCCCTCGTACCCCGCACACGCGCCATCGAGGTCGACGAGCGTCTCCTCTTCGATGGTTCTGCCTTGAGAGCCATCGATACGGCCGAGGTCGAGAGACTCGCCACACGCATTCCAGAGCGGCGCGACGTCGCCATCGCCATCTGTTTCCTGCATAGCTATGCCAATCCCGAGCACGAGCTCACGGCCAAGGCCGTCGTTGCGGCGGTCCGTCCAGGCCAGTTCGTGTGCACGTCGAGCGAGGTTCTGCCGCAGTTTCGCGAGTACGAGCGCTTCAATACGACCGCGCTCAATGCCTACATCGGCCCGCTGATGGACAGCTACCTCACGCGGCTCGAGAGCGGCCTGCGTGATCGAGGCTTTCGTCGCGACCTCCACATCATGACCTCTGCCGGGGGCGTCGCCACCGCAGCACGCGCCCGCCGCCTTCCGATCTCCACGGTCCTTTCCGGGCCGGCTGCAGGCGTTGCGGCGGCCGTGCACCTCGGGAGCGAGCTTGGAATTGCCAACATCATCACCTGTGACATGGGCGGCACGTCGACCGATGTCTGCCTGATCGAGGCGCTGAAGGTGCCGGTCACCGGCGAGCAGAAGATCTCCCACTACGCCAATCGCACGCCGCAGATCGAGATCAATTCGGTCGGTGCCGGTGGTGGCTCCATCGCCTGGGTCGATGCCGGCGACACCCTCATGGTCGGACCGCAGAGCGCCGGGGCCACACCGGGCCCTGCCTGCTATGGCCGTGGCGGTACGCAGGCAACGGTCACTGACGCCAACCTCGCGCTCAATCGCCTGTCGGCCGGGTCGCCGCTCGGCTCGGGGCATATCCCACTTGATCGGACCCTTGCGCTCGAGGCGCTCGAGGGACTTGGCCGGCGTGTCGGCCTCAAGGCGGTGAGCCTTGCCGACGGCATCGTGCGCATCGCCGTCGCACGCATGGTCTCTGCCATCAAGCAGATCTCGATTGCGAACGGCCACGATCCGCGCGAATTTGTACTGCTCCCATATGGTGGCGCCGGACCGATGCATGCCGCCGCCATAGCCGACGAGCTGGAGATTGGCCGCATCCTGGTGCCGGTGGGTCCCGGCAACTTTGCGGCATTCGGTTCGCTTATCTCCGACATCCGTCTCGACTACGCGCGCACCCGCACGATGCAGCTCGACGACCGGGCCGAGGAGGACATCGCCGCAATCTTTTCGAGCATGGAGCAGGAGGCGCGCGACAATCTCCGCTCCGAGGGCGTCGCCGAGGCTCAGGTTGAGATTAACCGCGCACTCGGCATGCGCTATCTCGGTCAGTCATGGGAGCTGGTTGTCGATCTTCCAGATGCGCCGGACAATACCGGCGCATCTGCGGCATCAGGCAAGGCCATCGGCCCTGTCGAGCGCATCCTCGCGGCGTTCGCAGATGTCCACGACCGCCGTTTCGGTCACCGCAGCGGCGGCGCCGTCGAGATCGTCAGCTTCCGCATGGCCGCCGTTGGACGTGTAGCCAAGCCGAGGCTGCCGCTGCTGCCGCCCACGGCGCCCAGATCCGACGCAAGGAGCGCGATGCGCGACGTTCACTTCGGTACCCGCTTCCATGCCTGCGCCGTCTATGCGCGCGACCGCCTCGTGCTTGATGAGGTCGTCGCCGGCCCCGCGGTGATCGAGGAGAGCGGCTCGACCACGATCGTTCCGCCGGGCTGGACGGCGCGCACGATGGCGCACGGCGAGCTCCTGATGGAGAGATCGGGCCATGGATAGAACTCCGCCGCAAGCTGGCGATGCCCCCGGCGCACCGGCAGCAGCCGCTTCGGTGGGCGTGGGACAGACCGTCGACCCGATCACCCTCGAGGTGGTCTGCGAGAGCCTCATCGCCATCGTGCGCGAAATGCGCGCCAACATCATCCGCGCCTCCTACTCCTCCGTCATCTACGAGATGGACGACTTTTCCTGCGCGCTGTTCGGTCCTGACGGTCAGTTGGTGGCGCAATGGTGGGACCATCCCGGTCACGTGCTGCCGCTGCCCTGGGGGGTGCGCTGCGCCTTCGACGATTTCAAGGATGACATTCACCCCGGCGATGTCCTGCTGCTCAACGACCCCTATCGCGGCGGCACGCACCTCAACGACGTCACGGTGATCTTTCCCGTCTTCAGCGACACCGGCCAGATGATGATCTTTCCGGCGGTTCGCGCGCATTGGGTGGATGTCGGCGGCATGGTGCCGGGCAGCTACTCGGGCCTCTCGACCAACATTTATCAGGAGGGCGTCCGCATCCCGCCGATCAAGATCTGGGAGCGCGGCGTGCCCAACCGTGCGGCCATGACGCTGCTGATGGCCAACATGCGCATCCCCGTCGAGCGCGAAGGCGATCTCAACGCCTCGATCGGGTCCTGCCGGATTGCCGCGGAGCGCGTCCGCAAGCTCGTGCACAAGCACGGCCAAGGCGTGGTCTCGGACTGCATTCGCATCCACCTCGATCGGACCGAGCGGCGCTTGCGCGCGCGCATCGCCGAGCTTCCCGACGGCGACTATCACTACGAGGACTATCTGGAGTTCTACAACGACGGCCAGCTCGATCCTGTGCTCGCGCGCCTGAAACTGACCGTGGCGGGCGACCAGATCACGGCGGACTTCACGGGAAGCAACGCGCAGGTGCCCGGCGTCGTGAACAACTCGCTGGCCGTGGCGGGCGCCGGCGTGTTCGTAGCGATCAAGTCGACCCTCGATCCCGGCGGCGCCTTGAACGAAGGCGCATTCAGGCCCATCACGCTGAAGGCCCCCTCGGGCACGATCTTCAACGTCGCCCTCGATGCCCCGGCTGGCGCCCATGGCGAGGTGAGGAAGCGCGCGGTCTCCGTCGGTCTGGGAGCGCTCGCGCAGATCATTCCGGAGAAGGTATCGGGCGATCTCTGCGGCAGCTCATTTCCCAACGCCATCGGCGGCTGGAATCCTCGCCGAAATCGCCAATTCGTCTACTACGAAGCACCAGCAGGCGGTAATGGCGGGCTCTCGGATGCAGATGGCGCGAGCACGTTTGTCAACGTCGATTTCGGCAATCTGCCGTCGATTCACAATGCTCAAGTCTATCGAGAACGAGATGCCGCTCATGGTCGAGAGCTGCGAGCTCAGAACCGACGGCGGAGGCGCCGGTCAATTCCGCGGAGGCGTCGGCATGGTGCGCCGCGTGCGTCTGCTCGAGGCGGAGGCGCGATACTCCGTGCTGAGCGATCGCGGCGTCATTCCGCCCTGGGGTGTTCTTGGCGCCGGCGGCGGACTTCCCTATCACCTGTCGATCGAGCGCAACGCCCAGACGTTCGAGTTCGATACACCCGGAAAGGTGACAGGACATCCCATCGTCCGCGGCGATGTCGTCGTCATGCGGTCCTCTGGCGGCGGGGGTTACGGCGATCCACTGACGCGCGATCTCCACCGCGTCGCAGAGGACGTTGCGCGCGGGATCGTCTCGACCGATGCGGCGCGCGACTGGTATGGAGCCGTCATCGCCGGCGATGGCCTCGTCGATGACGATGCCACCGCCAGCCTCCGCGCCCAACTTGTGGCAGCGCGGGTCCATGTCCGCGTCGTCGCGGATGATGGCCTCGATCCCTACACCGGCCTCAAGGGGCGCCATCGCACGCTGCAGCTTGCAGCCGCCGACGCGGCCCGGCTGGGCGTTGGCGATGACATGCTGGTCGAGATGTTCGGAAGACACCCGGCACCGCTCAGAGCCTGGATCTGCATCGGCGGCACCAAAGACGGCACAGTCCGTATGGACGCCTTTGGCCGCAAGGTGCTTGGCGTCGGTAAGAACGACTTGATCTACTTGCGCCGTGTCGAAACGCCAACCGTACCGAAAGGGTTGGCGGGAAGCACGCGTTGAACCGGAATTGGGTCCTATGCCCGGCGTACGACCCGGTCGACGATCACACCGTCAGATAACGGGTGCGAATCTGCTGCTCCTCGGCGCGGAAGCGGTGCGGGTCAGCCGAATAGACAATGCGCCCCTTGACCATGATGTGAAGCTCATCGGCGACGACTTCGGCGAGCTTCATGTTCTGCTCGATCAGCAGAATCGTGACGCCGGCATCACGCAGGAGCTGGATCACGCGCGAGAGCTCGCGCACGACCAGCGGCGCCAGGCCCTGGCTTGGCTCATCGAGGAGCAGCACCTTGGGATCGCTGACCAGCGCGCGGGCGATCGCGAGCATTTGCTGCTCGCCGCCGGACAGCTGCGAGCCACGGTTGGTCTGACGCTCGCTGAGCGCGGGAAACAACTCGAACAGACGCGGCAGCGGCCAGGCCTTGGCCGGCGTGCGCTCGGCCACCCGGATATTCTCGACGACCGTGAGATCGGGAAAGATCAGCCGGCCTTCCGGCACATAAGCCACACCCACGCGCGCCACACGATGCGGCGGCCAGGCGGTAATAACACTGCCGTCGAGTGCGATGCTGCCGCTGGTTGGCGCAACCAGGCCCATGACGGTCTTGACGGTCGTGGTCTTGCCCACGCCATTGCGTCCGAGCACGGCCGCGATGCGGCCCTTGGGTAACTCGAGGTCGACCCCCTGGAGGATATGGCTGGCGCCGTAGTGCGTATTGAGGCCGCGGATGGTGAGCATCAGGTCATGCCCCCGAGGTAGGCTTCTTGCACCCGCGCGTTGGCTTTGACAGCGGCAGGCGTCCCGTCGGCGATGACGGCGCCGCGGTGCAGCACGGTGATCTTGTGCGCCAGACCGGAACACCACCTCCATGTCGTGCTCGACCAGCAGCACCGTGACGCGTGCCTTGTCCAGGAACCGCGCCAGTGTCTCAACAGCCTGCGCCGTCTCCTCCACCGAGAGGCCCTGGGTCGGCTCGTCGAGCAGCAGCACGCGGGGCTCCTGCGCCATGGCCATGGCGACCTCGAGCAGCCGCTGGTCGCCGTGGCTCAACAGGCCCGCCTGCCGGTTTGCGACATGCGTGAGGCCGAGCTGCTCCAGCGCCGCGTCGCCCGAACCGCGCGCGCGCGCAAAGATTGCTGCGCCGCCGAACGGCTGCCAGCGGCGCCCCTGGCGCGCCTGCGCCGCGAGCATGGCGTTCTCGCGCGCGGACATCTCGGGGAAGAGCGACGTGAGCTGAAAAGTTCTGGAAAGGCCTTGCTGACAGATGGCGTGGGCCGGCAGGCCGGTGATGTCTTCGCCGGCAAAGCGCACGCGACCCGAAGTGGGCGGAACCACGCCGGTAATCACATGAAACAGTGTGGTCTTGCCGGCCCCGTTGGGGCCGATGACAGCGCGGACCTCGCCTTGCGCCACGCCCATGCTGACTTCGTCCACGGCAACGAGGGCGCCATAGCGCTTGGTCAATCCTTCCAGCTCGATCAGCGACGGCGAGGCGGCCGTTGCGCCTGGGGTGGCCTGCGCGAACGCTTCAGCCATGGGGTGCCCGTTCCGGAGCGACGCGCCGCCCGAGCCAGTCGCGGGCGAGGCCCCAGATGCCATGCGGCGCAAACAAGACAAAGGCGATGAAGACCAGACCGAAGAACAGGGCCCATGCCTCAGTGTAGGAAGAAAGCTGATGCTCGAGCGTCAGAAAGAAAGCGGCGCCGAGAATTGGCCCGATAAGCGTGCCGGCGCCGCCGACGATCACCATGATCAGCACCTGGCCCGACAGCAGCCAGAACAGAAGCTCGGTGTTGGCGAAGCCGGCAAAAGGGGCATAGAGGGCGCCGGCCAGTCCGCCGAGCGTGTACGCGATGACAACGACGGCGATCTTGTAGAGGCGCGTGTTGTAGCCCAATGCGAGCGTCTTCGGCTCGTTTTCGCGGATGCCGCGCAGCACTGCCCCGAATGGCGAGCTGACGATGTTGCGGCACAGAAAGTATGAGCCGATCAGGCATGCCAACGCGAAGTAGTAGAACCCAGCCTTGGTGGTGAGCAGCGTCAGGCCCATCGGGCCCGCGCGCCGCGGAATGCCGGCCAGACCGTCCGATCCGCCTGTCACCGAGGTCCATTTGAAAGCGATGGCGTAAAGGAGCTGCGCGAACGCCAACGTCAGCATGGAAAACGAGACGCCGGTCGCCAGCGTGCAGACCCAGCCAACGCCGATGGCGATGAAACCTGTCAGAAGAGCGGCCAGGAGGACTGCATAGGGTAGCGGCAGCGACGTGTTGAGCAGCAGGTAGCCCGAGGCGTAGGCGCCGAGGCCGTAGGCGGCGACATGGCCGAAGGATACGAGGCGGGTGTAGCCGACCATCAGGTCGAGGCTCATGGCGAATAGCCCGAGGATCACGAGCTCGGTCAGCAGGGTCATGGCAAAGGCGGGCAATCCCAGGGGCGCCGCGATCAGCAGCGCCAGCACGCCCAACCCCAACAACCGCGACCAGGGCATCGGCTCACGCCTCCTTGCCGAGGAGGCCGCCGGGGCGGATTACCAGCACCAGCAGCATCACCAGGTACATGAAGGCCAGCGCGAAGTCGGGTGCATAATAGTTGCCGAATACCTGCACGAAGGCGACCAACAGGGCGCCGATGAGCGAGCCGAGGAAGCTGCCCATGCCGCCGATGATGACGATGACGAATGCATCGATGACGGCAGTTGCCGCCATGCCGTGCGCAGCGGTGACGAGCGGCGCCGCCATGACGCCGCCGAGAGCGGCCAGTCCGCAGCCGATGCCGAAGATGCCCGAGCGCACCAGATTCACGTCGATGCCGAGTGCGTGCACCATCTCCGCGTTCTGCGAGGTGGCGCGAGTAAGGAGGCCGAGCCGCGTGCGCTCCAGGATCTGCCAGATGACAATCGCGACCACCGCGCCGGAGGCGGCGAGAAAAAGCCGGTAGACCGGAAACGGCTCATCCAGCAGGAATACGACACCGGACAGTGCCTTGGGAGGCGGAACCTGCAGCGCATCCGGTCCCCAGATCAGCCGTACCGCCTCGCCCGTGACGAGCGCGAGACCGAAGGTCACCATCAGGAACGCATGCGCCTCCCGGCCATAGAGCCGGCGCAGGATGACGAGCTCGAATGCGGTCCCGAGCAAGCCGACGACAATCGGTGCCGCAACCAGCGCGACCCAGAAACTACCCGTGTAGCGGACCGCCGAATAGCCGACGAACGCGCCCAACATGTACAGCGTGCCATGCGCGAAGTTGACGATGCGCATGATGCCGAAGATGAGCGTCAGGCCAACGCCAAGGAAGAACAGTAGGGCCGCCTGCGACAGCGCATTGACGGTCTGGTTGAGAAGGAATGCGAACGTGCTCATGGGCTCGGAATGCGAAACTCGGCCTTTGTCGGGGTCGCCTCGCCCGTGCAAACGAGCGAGGCGGCTGCACCCGAGCCCGGATCAGTCGTCGTAGGTGGTCTTCTTGCAGCCGGGCGTCGTGCGCTCGCCCGGGAAGGTCGCGATCACCTCTGGGATCGGCGTGTCGAAGCCGTCCTTCTTGACCACCTTGACCATGAAGCCCTGCTGCACGGCCTGGTGGTCGCACTCGCGGAACTTGATCTTGCCCTTTATGCTCTCGAGCTCGACCGACGTGAGCGCAGTGCGCAGCGGCGCCGTGTCAGTGCCATTGGCTTTCTCAATGTCCGGCCTGGATCACCTGCATCGCCTGCCAAGTCTCGCCCTCGAAGGTATCGGGCAGCGTGCCACCATGCTCCTTACGCCAGAGCTCCACGAACTCCTTATTTTTCGGATGGTCGTAGCTGAACGAGTAGCGCGAAGAGCCGATCAAACCGAGAGAAGCCTCGCCGACCGCCTTGATGCTGGCGAGATCGACGATCTCCGTCAGCAGCGTCACCTTGTCGGGCAGACCGTACTGGCGTGACTGCGACAGGAACGCATTGTTGTCGTCGCCCTGGAGCACGAGGTAACAGGCATCGGCGCCGGACTGGCGGATCTTGGTGATGTAGGTCGAATAGTCCTTGGTGCCGGTGGGCGCAAACACCTTGCCGATGAAGTTCTTGTTGGCGCGCTTCATCTCGTCTTCGAACACCTGCACGCTGTTGTGGCCCCACGCATAGTCGAGACCGAGCGCGTAGACGCTGTTGATCTTACCCTCGCGCAGGTAGAGTGAGACGGCGCGGGCGCCCATGGGGCCCGAGATGTTGGCGCGGAAAAAGTTCGGAACGAAACTGTCGGCGGTGAGGCGCCCGTCGCCGTTGATGCCGGACACGAAGATGGCATCCCACTCCGCCAGCTTCGGCACCACCGCCAGCGCCTCCGAGGACAGGGTCAGCCCGGTGAAGATCTTGGCGCCGTGGCGCTCGACCATCTCCTGCGCCTTGCGTACGCAGTTGGCGGGATTACCGGCCGTGTCCTCGATCAGCAGCTCGATCTTGCGACCGAGGATGCCACCCTTGGCGTTCTGTACCTTAGCGTAGAACTCGGCGCCGCGTTTGGTCTGCTGGCCGACGGTGCCAAGCGGCCCCGTCAGGGCCGCCGGGATGCCGATCTTGATCGTGCCTGCGGCCTGAGCGCGGGCGCTGGTCCAAATGTGGGGCGACGCGACAGCGGCACTGCCGCCGGCAAGCACCGCGCGACGCGTGACGCGTGGCTTGATGGTCATCGCATTTCACTCCCTGAAGCGCCGTCTGTCGGTGTGCGGCTATTGCGTTCAAGCTAGCTGTTGCGGGCGCATCAGGCAACCAATCTCGGCCGCTGGCAGCAGCCCTGTAGTAGGTGCGGTGCTTCAGGTCGCCGGCGGCGCGCCGCGCGCCCTCTCCTTGGCGATCCGCTCGGCCAGAACGTGCCGGCGCAGCTTGCCGGTCGCCGTGAAGGGCAGGTCTTCGACAATATGCAGCTCCTCGGGCAGCTTGTAGTCCGCGAGTTGCCCCTTCAAGTGCCCGATCATCTCGGCCAGCGTGACCAACTGGCCGGGCTTGGGGATGACGCACAGGCAGTTGCGCTCGCCCAGACGAGTATCGGCGACGCCGACCATCGCCGCGTGCATGACCTTGGGGTGCGTATAGAGGATTTCCTCGACCTCGCGCGGGAAGAACTTCTTGCCGCCGCGGTTGATGATCTCCTTGCGCCGCCCGACGATCTCGACGTTCCCGGCAGCGTCGACAACACGGCCGAGGTCGCCGGTGCGAAACCAGCCGTCAGCGGTGAACGCCTCGGCGTTGGCAGCCGCGTTGGCATGATAGCCGAGGTGCACGCTGGGGCCGAGCGCTGCGATCTCACCTACCTCGCCGCGGGGCACCTCGCCGCCGCCTTCGCCGAGGATCTTCAGCTCCATGCTCGAGACGACCCGACCGATGGTGCCATTGACCCTGGTCGGGTCGTCGCTGAAGCGCGTGTAAGTATGAAAGCCTGTCTCCAACATGCCATAGAGCTCGATGAGATGGCCCGGCATGCGGGCCTGGTAGTCACGGATGGTCTCGATCGCAGCCGACGCCCCGCCGGTGATGACGACGCGCAAAGATGACACGTTACGGCGCGCGAGATCCGGCTCGTTGAGAATGGCGACGATGGAGGCTGGCGCGGTCGCGATGTAGGTGACCCGTTCGCGCTCGATCAGATCGAGCGCGGCTTTCGCCGAGAAGCGCTCCAGAAGCACGGCCCGGCTGCCGCTGACGATAGTTTGCAGCAAGCACAAATAACCCCAGTTGAGGCACACGGGGAGATAGACCAGCTGCACATCTCGCTCGCTGACTCCCATATCCGCGTTGATCTGGCGCACCGCCGGCAACGTCGAATTGAAGGAGTGGAGCACGCACTTGGGATCGCCCGTCGTGCCGGAGGTGAAGGCCATGCGGAAGACCTCATCGGCGCTCATGCGGACCCTGTCTCCCGCCGGGAGAGGAGGTGTCGTGGCGATCCCGCGCTCGAGGTTCCAGCCGCCGTCGATATCGCCACCGGAGACGATCACGTGCGTGAAGCCAGGGATAGCCTCTCGCAGCTGATGCGCCATGCCGACGTAGTCGAACCCCTTGAACGAAGCCGGGCAGACGAAGGCGCGGCTGCGCGAAAAACGCAGGATGTAGTCGAGCTCGCGCACCCGGAAATCGGGATTGACCTTGTTTGCGATTGCGCCGATCAGCTCCAGCGCGACGAACACAACCGGAAAGGCTATGCGGTTCGGCAGCTGAATGGTGACGACATCGCCATAGCCGATGCCGATCTTCCGTAGGAAGGCGGCGCAGTGCTCCACCTTGTCCTTGAGCTCGCCATAGGTGATGCGAGCTTCACCATCGACGAGCACTTCCCGGCTGGGATGCATCATCGCCCTGGCGGCCAGAATGCTGAAGAATGTCTCGTCTCGCCACTCGCCGACGGCGCGCCAGCGTTGGGCCAGTTCCGGTTTGAGCACAGTCTCGAATTGCACGCGAATTCCCTCGGCTTGACCGGCCATTGGCCGCTTGATCTTCACTGCGCCGCGGACTGAGCAACGACCCCGTCGATCTGGACAACTAATCCCTGCGTTGTACGGGTATGATGGCGCGACGATGCGTGCCATCGCCTACCTTCTTTTCCTCGTCGTGTGCTTCGACCTTGAATCGGAGCTTGCGACCATCGATCTCAAGCAGCTCGGCACGCACCCTGACCGTCTTGCCTTTGGGCGTGGCGCCGAAGTGCTTGACATTGACCTCGAAACCAACCGTGGTGTGCCCTTCGGGAAGGTGAGCCTGGACCGCCTGGATGCCAGCGCGCTCCATCAAGCCGATCATGGACGGGGTGGACAGCACACCCTCGCCCCCCATGTGACTCACCACCAACTTGTCGTCGACCGTGGTGACGATCTCGGCCGCAAGCCCTGGCACTAGGTGATCGGTGTTCATGGATTTCCTCCCGTATCGAGCTTATTGCCACGTTAGCGTACGCCTCTGAGCAAGCCGCCGTCGACCTGGATGGCAGTGCCGGTGATGTAGCGGCCGCGCGGCGAGACGAGCAGCGCGGCAATGCCGGCGATGTCGTCGACGCTGCCGATGCGCCCCATCGGCACCTCGGCCTCGAGCTTGCGGCGCATCGCGAGTGGGTCCTGGCCGCCGACGGCGAACACCTTCTCGAGGCGCTGCGTCTCTACGTAGCCCGGGCAGATCGTATTGACGTTGACGTTGTCGCGCGCCACCTCGAGGGAGAGCGTCTTGGCGAAGCCGATGACACCGCTCCAGGTCGCCACCGATAGGCCGAAGCCGGCGATCGGCTGGATAGCTGAGATGGCCGTGATGTTGAGGATACTGCCGCCGCCGCGTGCCTTCATTTGCGGCAGGATGGCGCGCGTCATGCGCACCACATACATCAGGTTCTGCTCGACAGCCTTGCTCCACGCCGTGTCGTCGAAGCTCGCGAGCTCGCCTAGCGGCGGAGCGCCGTCGTTGTTGACGAGGATGTCGGCGTCGCCAAGCTCGCGCGCCGTTGTTTCGGCGACACGGGCACAGTCGTCAGCGCGGCGGCAGTCAGCAGTTATGGCGAGCACCACGGCGCCAGTCTCGTTGCGAATTGCTTCGGCGGCCTTGGCGAGGCCGGGCTCGCGCCGCGCCGTGATCACCACGCTTACCCCCTCGGCGGCGAGCGTGCGGGCAATCCCGTAGCCTATGCCCATGCTGGCACCGCCGACAATCGCCACTTTGCCCTTCAGTCCGAGGTCCATGATCAGATCGGGCCCTTTGAGCTAACCTCGGCGAGAAATCGCTCGGCATTCTCGTGGAACACTTTGTCCAGGATCTCCGCTGGATACCCCTCCGCGCGCCAGTCTTTCACCAGTCGCTCGTAGGTGAAGAGCGGATAGTCGCCGCCGAACAGGATGCGGTCCTTCAGGCGCCTCGGAATCTCGTGCTTCAGATCGGCGGTATGGTACTTCGGCGACCAGCCGTGCAGCTCGTACCAGATGTTGCGCTTGTGCGTGAGCACGGCTATCACCTCGGCCTGCCAGGGCCAGCCGGGCCGCGCCGCCACGATCTTGAGATCGGGATTGTGCGCCGCGACCCAGTCCAGGTGTCGGGGGTGGCAATAATCAAGAATGACGCCGTCGCCGCCTGGGAGACCAGCACCAAGCCCGGTCGTGCCAACGAAAATCAGCACAGGGATGCCGGCCTCGACGCAGAGATCGTAGTAAGGCTGGTAGGCAGCATCGCTGGCCGGCGGCGACAGCGACGCGGAGACGGCGTAGCCAAGGAAGCCGATCCTCCGGTCGATGCAGCGGCGCAGCTCCTTAATGCCGTCAGGACCGGCGCGCTGCGGATCGATATGGATCCAGTGTCCCAGAATGACGTCACGGTGTGCTGCCTCGGTTGCGAAGGCGTAATCGTGCAGCGCGCGCATCTCCTCGAGCGGACGGTATTTGGCGTAACCCAGATCCAGGATGGCCCGTACGCTGCTGGCGCGGAAGTAGGCCGCCATCTCAGCTTCGGTGTGATAGCGCGTCTCCGAGTTCCAGGTCGCGCGCTGTTGGGCGAGCTCCTTTTCCGTCTGCAGCGGATAGCCGCGCCGCGTTCCCCAATGTGAATGGAGGTCGATGATCTTCATGGTCGCTCGCTCAGTCCGTGGCCGATCTTCAGCCCACCGGCTGTGACTGTCTCGTTGCCGTCCACGAAGACCATTGTGCCGGGCAACCCAGCACGCGTGCAACCTGTGGCCAATCCGGCGCCGGTCACCTTAGGCAGAAAGCGCAGCACCAAGACTGCCTCTACCAATTGAGACGCGTCGATGCGCTCTAGCCGGGGCCGATTGTTGCGGAACTTTTCTGACGATCACCTCCAAAATTGCGATGCCGCAATCGCAAAATTCAAGTTCTGGGCGTCGCGGATCGTGAAGCTCGTGACACCGATCAGGTTTCCGCGATCATCGAACAAGCCACCACCTGAAGAGCCCGCCGACAGCGGCGCGGTGATCTGGATGTACTCCGTCGTGTCGCCCCCTATTCTTAGACCGGACAACAGACCAGCGCCCAGCGTGTTGGCGAGGCCTTTCGGCGAACCGATCGTATAGACTGCTTCGCCGATGGTCAGGGTCGCGTAGTCGCGGAAGCCAGGAACGGGTACGAGCTCACCACCCTGGACTCTCAGAAAACAGCGATCTGATGCGAGGTCAGCGCCGACAACATCGGCTTTCAAGGTCGTAGCACCATGGACGAGTGTGACGGTTCGCCCATGCGCGACCACATGGCAAGCCGTGACCAGCTCGCGTGGGGAGACCGCGACTGCTGAGCCCTGGGAGCCGAGCGCTGCGACCGTGTAGACGGAAGGGCTCACCCTCTTGAACAGCTCGCTGGGTGCCAGGCTTTGCCGAAGCAACGCTGAAGGCCTTGGCGCCGGAATGGTCCAGGAGGGCAAGATCGGCTGCGGCACGCTCGCCATGACAGGTTGCAGCCTCGGCGCTTTCGCGGTCTTGGGTTTTGCACGAACATCAAACGTTCGCTTCGTCGCGCGATCCTGCTGAACGGGGGCGAGACCTAGCAGCTGATCTGGTGCAAACGCGAGTTCGGCGGCGGCGCATCCGCCCAGGTGCGAAAGCACGAGCACACCAAGCAACCGCGATACTTTCATCACAGCAAACCCTCGAACTTAACGACCTGAAGGTTGCGAAGTGATTCGGGCCACAAGAGCCCGATGGGCCATCTGACTGTGGATAACCGCGAGCAAGCGGATACGGTAGTCAAGAGCACGCCGATGGCCCGTCTTGCAACGAAACGCGACGCGTCTGGTTTGGGCTGCGCGGGTCACAACCAGCTTGGGCGGGGGCCGGAGCACCGTTGGCTGAGCTGCCCGCACATGGCTACGCAATCCGGCGCCGGCCCCATGAGCGATAAGGAGACCCGCCAACGTTGTCATGGCCAGCCGCCGCGCCGAGGGCATTGAAATTCAGGACGGCTCGGATCTCATCTCCGGGCCGTCCACACTGCAGGCGACATTCGCCAACGGGATGAGCGCGATGGGTCGAGTGCAGTGCTCGATCCGGCAGTCACCGGGATAGCGTCAATCGTGGCTGCGCGTGCAAGAACCTCTAACGCCTGTGCGATGTGCGCAAGACCCGGCACAAATCGACGAGACCCAGATCATACTCGGTCGGGTACCGCAATACGTCGACACATTGGCGTTTGATTCTCGCCTTCTCCGCGCCGCCCTCGGCCTGAAACGTCGTCAAGATTGCTTTGCGATGGGCCTTGTCGGCCTTGGACCCTGGTTTGCCCGTGCCGGCCGAGGGCAAGCCAAGGTTGCCCAGTCCGAGCGCGGTACCCAGGCTGCCGAGCCCTGCGGCGGAATTGGCCGCATTGCCAGCTGCACCGAGCGCACCGCTGGCGGCATTACCAGCCGCGCTCGCTGCGCCGCTTGCCGCTCCAGCCGCACCACCTACCGCTCCGCCAACTGCACTGGCTGCACCACCTACCGCCCCGCCAACCGCGCCAGCTGCACCGCCTACTGCGCCGCCCACACCTCCACCGCCGCCCGCACCTCCACCGCCGCCCGCGCCTCCCCCGAATGAAAGGGCGGGACCAGCCAAGGCCAGGGTTAGGCCCGCCGATATAATCAGCTTTCGAGCATAAGACGCTGGTGAGGGCGAGGTTGCATCATGCACTCCTGTCCGAGACGATCATGCGGTGGGACCGCACAGCATTAACCACGTCGTGGCAGAAATGTTCCGTGAACGCACCAACATTTTCGAAGGTTGTGAGCCCTGCAGGCTCACAAGGTCCGGCAAAGATCGACCAGCGCTTTTTCGTAAGCGTCCGGGTCCAATTTGATCTGCGCGCATTGGCGTCGGAGATGGGCACGGCGCTGCGGGTCAGTACTCTTGCTGTCGCGCTCCAGTAGTGGCGCGGGCGCGAGGTGCCGTGCAGCTGCTGCCCCGGCGGCACTGTCGCCCTGCGAGCGCGTGGTCTGTAAAAACGGCGGTACCGGAGGGTGATTACGCAAGAATTCCAACTGCTCCGTTGCCGCCTCATGAGCAATCTTAGCCACGGCGAGTTGGTCCTGCAGGTGCTGCCGCTGCTGTGCATGCATGTCCTCAGCAGCCCGGTTCCTAACGCGTTCCTCCGCAAACGCCTCTTTGGAGTCACGCAAACTCCGTTCCGAATTGGCTATCGCAGCGCGCGCAGATTCCAGATCCATCATGAGTTGCGATGCGCGCTCTTCGGCACTGACCTTGGCCGCCTGGAGAGCCTGTAGGTCGCGTTCCAGCGCGGCTACCGCACGAATAGCCGCTTGCTCGGCGCTGAGGGCAGCCTGTAAGCGCCCTTCGTGCTCGGCTTCGCGCTCTTGCGCGTCGGACAATTCAGCAGATCGCTTCGGCTGTGCGGCTTCGCTCTCGTGTGCGGATGTGGGCCAGTGGCTCGACCGCTCCGATGCAGGGGGATCCGTCGCACGACCGTCGGGCGATACCACGAGCGTCCAGGCGGCTGCGGCAGCACCGGCAAGAGCCACGGTGAGGGCCAAGGCGGCAAGAGGTCGCGTGCTCCAGCTACGCCTGACTGCAGGTACCGCCGGAGGTCCCAGTTTCCAAGGATCGAATGAGCCGAAACTCCAGACGTGTCCTTCCAGATCGCGGCACGAATAGCCGCGCCCGCCTTCTTCGTACTCGCCGAGTTCGACGGCAATCGCAGCCCCAGATCGCTTGGCACGCTGGTAATGGTCATCGATGTTGGCAACGACGATATAGGTAAGCTGTGTTTCGGCGCCACCGACCTCGTCCGGCTGCTTCATCAAGGCGTCAAAGCTCGCATCGCCGACGCGGCTGATGATGAACATGCTGCTGCCCAGAGTGAGCTGGGCACACATCATATCGTCGTTGGAAGCCTTGACGACATGATGCACGTTGAAGCCGAATGCCGCACAGAGCCAGGTGACGGCCCGTGCCGGGTCTCGATAGCGCAATACAGAGATCATATGGGTCGGGGCAGGGCCCGAAATCCGCATTACACACCTGCTGTCAAGACCTCACGCGTACCGCATGGAAGAGAAGCACAAGGGCGGTCAAAGAAGCAACATGGAACTCAGCGTGAAGTGGTGGACAGACGCGCCTCGGGCAGTTCTGGACCTGATGCAATAGCCACATGACCTACAAACCGATAAGCGCCGATAGTGGCCCTTGGAATAAGGCGCTTGTGCAAGTTCGAACGCAAGTCGATGTCGGTGGTCTATTCGGACGCTCCAACGCTTTTGTTCGCCATGCAATCCCGTCCGACGTTGGTGGCTTAACATCGAGCAATTCGCACTCGGAGGTGCAAATGCTCGGAGCAAATCCCTCGTTCCCGCCAATCGAGACCTGGCAGAAGATGAGTGAGAGCGAGCAGGACGCGCTCATTCAAATCATAGAATCAACTCGCCGACGCCGCTCGCGGTTTGTCATCACGCTTGCCTGCGTCAGCCTTTGCACAGCCATCCTACTGATCGGCTATTATGCGCACCTGATCGCCAAGTAACCTAGAGCGCAAGTGGGGAGGCTGTTCTGGTCGACACCAAGCCCTTCAACCGAGATGACGCCAAACAGCGCCCAGAAGGTTGGTTTGCGAGCCCACTGGACATTGTTGAGCACCCGTTGCTCACGCGCGGCGAGAAACGTGTCACTCTAGAGAGATGGCGACTGAACCTGCTTGGTGAGCTTGCGGCAGCCAATGAGGGCATGCACACGCGGGGTTACTCGGCAGCACAGTTGGCGACTCTTGATGCGATTGAAGAGGCTCGGTCTCGCCTCAGCCGTCCTCCTGAGTGAGCGGGTCCAGCGGACCGTCCCGGCCTGACGACACGAGCACTCATGCCGCCCCTCAACACGGAGGAGCCGGACTTGCCGTGCGCTCCCGAGGGAGCTGCATGCTGGTCGACGTCGGCACGCTCGGGACGTCGGTGACTGTACCGCTCGGTGTAGCGGGCACAATCTTGTCGCCCATTTTTTGGCACATGGTGAGAGTAAGGTTCTGACCTTCGCCCCATCCCTCGCGTGCGAAAACGTGCAAAGTCACTCACAACAGCAGGGCCACACAGCCACGTGTTGCTGGGAGCAGCCTAACATGTCCGCGAGACTTGCGACCTATGATCAGACCCCACCGCGGTGGGGTACGTCGTCGTATATTGCTATCCGACGTGCCGGCAGAATCAGGATGCTGCTTGCAAATGCGCTAGTCCTGATCGGGGTCGGCACCATGCTTGCCCTCAATCCTCTCGGCTTACAACTCGCCCTGGCAACTGACTTGACCCAGCCTCGAACAGTGGCACGAGTTGCCGCGATTGAAGGTGCGCTCGAGCACTTCCCCTATCATGCGAGCCTGCCTATCCGCAGAGTCGAGGTCAAAGCTGACTTGAAGCTGCTGCTGGCCCAGAGTGAGTCGTCGGCGCTTGATGGAGCAGCGCGTGACGATACGATCCTTGTGGCGTTTGCCCTGTCCGAGCCCTACAGCATCGACGAGGACATCGCTGCGCAGCATGGTCTCGAGCTGATCGACCGGACGGAATTGTCCTCGTTTGGCTTGCGTATTGTGCGCTATCGCGTTCAGACCAATCAGCCGATCGGGCCGGTCATCGCCAACTTGCGAAAAGATCAGCGCATCAGCAGCGTGCAAGCCAATGTCGAGTATGGCCTTCCGACCCGAAGCGAAGTCACGAAAGAGAGTGGTCCAGGCGTCGGCCAGCAAACCAAGCAGTATGATCCACAAGGGGCATCGCTTCGGCGGCGCTTAAACAGCGATGCCGCGGTTGCTCGTACCATTGGTGGCCCAAGAGCAGCCGCGCAATCGCGCGTCAGCGGGGTTGTGCGAGCGCCCAAGGCTACCAAGCCGACGAATCGATCTCTCACTTACGAACGCCAGCGCCAACAATTGCTCGATCAACTGACAGTGGCCGAGGAAGCTCGAAGGATGGCAATGGAGGAGCTTGAAGAACTCGAGCGCAGCCAGACACGAGAAGGCGTGGAGGTTTCAGGGGGTACGTCTGCTGCTTTTGTAGCGAATCGACATTCTGCGAGCCCATGGCCGAGAGACGACGCCAGAGACACCGATGGCTCGCAACGGGCCAATCTCCGTCGCCGGTGCATCGAGATCAGGGTCGATCCAGACGGATACGAGAAAGCGCTGGTGGACCTTTGTCGGACGCTGTGAAAACCGGCGCTCCTGACAGCATAACGAGAGGTGACTTCATGCGCGGGTCGTCCCTGGCGGTCACGGCGAAACAGGCCTGGGCACCCTCTTCTGCGCGATGAGATTGCTGAGCACGCGACGCATATCGCCGATCACATAGGGCTTGCCCAGCTTGGGGACTTGGCGCAGATGATCGGGCAGCATGGTGACCTCGGAATAGCCCGTGGCGAATGCGAAGGGAATGTTCCTGGCCAGCAGCTCGTCGGCGATCGCTGCGCTCGTGTCGCGCCCGAGGCTGACGTCCACGAACGCGGCGTCGATATTCTCCTGCGCGGCAAGCAGCAGGCCGTGCTTAAGCGACATGGCCGGTCCGACCACCTGATGGCCCTCGTCCTCTAGGTCCCCCTGAAGCTGCAGAGCAACGAGGGTTTCGTCCTCGACTACCAGTATGCGGCAGGGCGACATGGGTTGCTCCAGGCTGCTCGCGGAGTTCGAGCTAAGCGCGCTGGTGGCTTCCTGCTTGGACGACGAGGCGCTAACAAGCTCGTGTATCTCGAAGGGGCCGCGTAGCGTGTAGACGAAGCCCTGATCGGTGAAATTGTAGCTCGCCGTGGCTCCCAGATCCGATGCTGCTGTCCGCAACACTGTAAGTCCGAAGCCCTTGGTCGAAGGTGGCGCCGTGCAAGGCCCCCCCGTCTCTTGCCACAGAACGTGGAGTTGCCCTTCTCCCTCGCGCGACCATGACACCTTGACACGTCCTGTCGGCGTGGACAGCGCGCCATGCTTGACGGCGTTGGTTGCCAGCTCGTGCAGGATGAGCGCCATGGACTGTGCGAACTCGGGAACGATGCTCACGGGCTCACCGTCGATTTCGATATTGCTCGCCGACAGGTAAGGGGAGAGTGAGTCCGAGACCAGCTCAGCGAGGCTCGCGCCGATCCAGGCCCCACGGCGCAGCAGGCCATGCGCACGCGAGATTGCCTGGATGCGGCCATCCAGAGATTCCACGAACCCTTTCACGGACTGCGCGCGATGGCTGGAGAGCCGCGCCATAGCCGTGACGTTGCCGAGAATGTTCTTCACGCGATGGTCGAGCTCGGCCATCAGCAGGCGCTGTCGCTCCTCGTCGCGCTTTCTGTCGGTGATGTCGAGGATCGTGCCCATCACGCGCGGCCCAGGACCTTTCGTACCCGGGATGGCTTGGCCACGGTCGAGAAACCAGCGTATCTCTCCGTCTGGACAGACGATCTTGAACTCGACCTCCCGGCGACCCTCTTCCGGCACATAGCTGTCGATATGTTGACGGATAAGGTCGCGGTGATCGGGATGGACAACCGCAATCACGCTCTCCAGCGCCAGCGGCTCGTCGCCGGCGATGCCCGCCATGCGGCGCAGATTGGGAGACCAGTACACCTGGCCGGCGGCAGGATGGTAGTCGTACGTGCCAAAGCCGGCGGCCTCACTGGCAAGGCCAAGGCGTTCAGCTGCCTCGCGCAGTTGCACAGTCGACGCCTCGAGCTCGGCGGTGCGTTCCTGAACGCGCTGCTCAAGCTCGTCGTTCAATCTCTCGAGCTGGCGCGTCTTGCGCCACAACTCGGCGAAGATGCGGACCTTGGCGCGCAGAATCTCCGGCACTACCGGTACCGGGACATAGTCGACCGCGCCGGTCTCATAGCCCCGCACGCGGTCGAGGTCCGACAGGTGAATGGCGGAAATGAAAATGATTGCGGTCTTCTCGAAGCGCGGATGATCCCGCAGCATGCGCGCCAGCTCGAACCCGTCGAGCTCGGGCATGCAGACGTCGACAAGAACAACCGCGACATCGTTCTTCAGCAGGAACGTCAGCGCCTCGCGTGCGGAGTTGGCCTTGATGAGGTTCTCCCCCAGCTCGGCCAGAATGACCTCGTAGCTCAGAAGCTTGGCCGGCTGATCGTCGACCAGCAGGATGTTGATGCGGTCCTGCGCCATCATAACCAGCTCTCTACCCTCACCGATGCAGCCACATGCGCAGTGCGGCGAGGAGCTGCTCGGTGTTGACCGGCTTTGCCAGGTAGTCGGATGCTCCCGCCGCAACGCACTTCTCGCGATCCCCCTTCATCGCCTTCGCCGTGAGCGCGATGATCGGCAGCCGGCGCAATTGGCTGTCCTTGCGGATCTCCTGCATCGTTTGATAGCCATCCATTTCCGGCATCATAATGTCCATCAAAACAATCGCGACCTCGGACGTCGACTGCAGGATGCCGATCGCCTCGTTGCCAGTGGTCGCGGTCAGCACCCGCATGCCGCGGCGCTCCAGCACGCTGCTGAGCGCGAAGATGTTGCGGGCATCGTCATCGACCAGCAGGACCGTACGCCCGACGAGGTCCTCGTCGGAGCTGTTCAGCTTCTCGAGCATGCGCTGCTTGTCGGGAGGCAGATCGTCGACCAGCCGATGCAGGAAAAGCGCGGTTTCGTCGAGCAGGCGTTCGGGAGATTCGACGCCCTTGACGACGACGCTGCGGGCGATCTTGTGGATCTCGGCGTCATCCTCGGCGGAGAGCTCGCGGCCCGTGAATACGATCACCGGAATGTCCGTGAGCCGCGCGTCGCGACGCATCCTCTCCAGGACCTCGAAGCCGCTCATGTCCGGCAGGCGCAGGTCGAGAACCACGCAATCACTGCCTTCGTTCTCGAGGATGGCGAGTGCGCTGGCGCCGTTCTCGGCCATCAAGATGTCGATGTCGTGATGCCCGAGCAATTCGGCGATGCTGAAGCGCTCGGCCGCGTTGTCCTCGACGACGAGAAGGCGTTTTCGGCGCGGCTTGCTGAAGTCCCGGATGCGCGAGATCGCGTCCTTCAATCCCTCGGTGCTCATCGGTTTGGTGAGGAAGGAGAACGCGCCGCGCGACAATCCGTGCTGGCGATCCTCGTCCAGCGTGACGATCTGGACCGGGATGTGACGGGTCGCCGGATTCTGTTTGAGCTGGCTCAACACGGTCCAGCCGAGCATGTCGGGGAGAAATACGTCGAGGGATACCGCTGTCGGGTGGAAGTCGTTGGCCAGGGAGAGGGCGTCCGCACCGGTAGTCGCGACCAAAACCTTGAAGGCATTGTCGTGGGCGAGATCGACGAGGATGCGGGCGTAGTGGGGATCGTCCTCGACGATCAGCAGGACCATGTCACCAGGGCACAGGTCATCGCGATCATCGGCGACCTGCTCGATCGGGCGCTCCTGCACGCGATGGTAGCGCGATGGCTCGGTGATGCTGGGGGTGGCATCGGCGAATGCGGTAGCCGAAGGCCCCGTATACTTGAGCGGGAGATAGAGCGTGAACGTGCTGCCCTGCCCGGGTGTGCTGTGTAGCTGGATCTCGCCTCCGAGCAGGCTGGCAAGCTCACGGCTGATGGCCAGGCCAAGTCCCGTGCCGCCATATTTGCGGCTGGTGCTCGCATCGGCCTGCTGGAAGGCCTCGAAGATGATCTTCTGTTTTTCGGGCGAGATGCCGATGCCGGTATCGGAAACCTCGAACGCCACCACCGCGGGCTCCTTGTTGAGGCTCTGGTGATCGGGGGTCCAGCCGCTGGCGGCAGCGGAGACGCGAAACCGGATGCCGCCGGTATCGGTGAACTTGAAGGCGTTGGACAGCAGGTTCTTGAGCACCTGCTGCAGGCGCTTGGAATCCGTGACGATGCTGCGGCCCAGCTGGGTATCGAACTCAACGTCGAAGGAAAGCTGGCGTCGCTCGGCCTCATGGCGGAAGGGGCGTGAGATCGTGTCGATGAGATTGCTGAAATAGATCTCCTCGGCATCTACCGAGACCGTCCCCAACTCGATCTTCGAAAGGTCGAGGATGTCGCTGATAAGGTTCATGAGGTCGGTCCCAGCGCCATGGATGGTGCGCGCGAACTCCACCTGCTTGTCGGTGAGATTGCGGTCGGGATTGTCTCCGAGCTGCTGGCCCAGAATGAGAATGCTGTTGAGCGGCGTGCGCAGCTCGTGAGACATATTGGCCAGGAACTCGGACTTGTACTTGGAGGTGAGGGCCAGCTCGGTCGCCTTTTCCTCCAGCGCGCGACGGGCCTGCTCGATCTCCTGGTTTTTGGCTTCCACCTCCCGGTTGCGCTCGGCGAGCTGCTGCGCCTTGAGCTCGAGCTGCTCGTTGCTCTGCTGCAGCTCCCTCTGCTGGGTCTGCAGCTCGCGAGCCAGCTGCTGCGACTGGGTCAGAAGAGATTCCGTCTGCATCGTCGCCTCGATGCTGTTCAGCACGATGCCGATGCTGCTGGTGAGCTGATCCAGAAGGGTCAGGTGCGCGGGATCGAAATCGTGCAGCGAAGCGAGCGCAATCACGGCCTTGATCTGATCCTCAAAGACCACCGGAAGCACCAGGAGGCTACGTGGGATGGCGTCGAGCAGAACAGAGCCGACCGGCACCGTATCGGGGGGGATATCGGCAACATGGATGCGCCGCTTCTCGACCGCGCTCTGTCCGATGAGGCCTTCGCCGAGGTTGAGACGCGTCGGGTAGCCGTTGCGAGGATCGTCCGCGTAGCGAGCCAACAGCGTCAGATACGCGTCGCCCTCGTCCTTCGGACATCATCTGATAGATCAGCCCCTGGTGCGCGTTCACCAGCGGAACGAGCTGCGAGAGAAGGCGGGTCCCGACCGTCGTCAGATCGCGCTGGCCCTGCAGCATGTTGGTGAAGCGGGCCAGGTTGGTCTTGAGCCAGTCCTGCTCGGTGTTGCGCTCCGTCGTGAGACGGAGATTGCCGATCATGGTGTTGATGTAGTCCT
Source organism: uncultured Alphaproteobacteria bacterium (assembly GCA_963806735.1). Classification (GTDB taxonomy): domain Bacteria; phylum Pseudomonadota; class Alphaproteobacteria; order Rhizobiales; family Hyphomicrobiaceae; genus CADEFX01. The sequence goes on from CAWEBE010000059.1 coordinate 144,567, forward strand.
TGAGCTCGGCCACCTCGCCCAATGCATCGACCTGGATCGAGCGCGTCAGGTCGCCCTTGGTCACCGCCGTGGTCACCTCGGCTATGGCGCGCACCTGGCTGGTCAGGTTCTCCGCCAGCAGGTTGACGTTGCCGGTCAGGTCCTTCCAGGTGCCGGCAGCGCCTGGCACGTGGGCCTGGCCACCGAGCCGGCCTTCGACGCCCACTTCGCGCGCCACGGTCGTAACCTGCTCGGCGAAGGTGGCAAGCGTCTCCGTCATGTTGTTGATGGTCTCAGCGAGGGCGGCCACCTCACCTTTGGATTTCACGGTCAGGTTCTGTTTCAGATCGCCGTTGGCGACGGCGGTCACCACCTTGACGATGCCGCGCACCTGCTCGGTCAGGTTGGCGGCCATGACGTTCACAGTGTCGGTGAGATCTTTCCAGGTGCCGGCGACACCGGGCACCTGGGCCTGGCCGCCAAGGCGGCCCTCGGTGCCGACCTCGCGCGCCACGCGGGTGACCTCGCTGGCGAAGGCATTGAGCTGGTCCACCATCGTGTTGATGGTGTTCTTGAGCTCGAGAATCTCGCCCTTCACATCGACGGTGATCTTGCGCGAGAGATCGCCACGGGCCACTGCGGTGGTGACCTCGGCGATATTGCGCACCTGTGTGGTGAGATTGGCGGCGAGCAGATTGACGTTGTCGGTGAGGTCCTTCCAGGTGCCGGCGACCCCGGGCACCACGGCCTGGCCGCCAAGGCGGCCCTCGGTGCCGACCTCGCGGGCGACGCGGGTGACCTCGGCCGCAAACGAGCGCAGCTGCTCGACCATCGTGTTGAGCGTTTCCTTGAGCTGCAGGATCTCGCCGCGCACGTCGACGGTGATCTTCTTGGACAGGTCGCCGCCGGCAATAGCGGTCGCGACCTCGGCGATGTTGCGCACCTGGGCGGTCAGATTGCTGGCCATGAAGTTGACGTTGTCGGTGAGGTCCTTCCAGGTGCCGGCCACGCCGGGCACCTGGGCCTGCCCGCCGAGCTTGCCCTCGGTGCCGACCTCACGGGCGACGCGCGTCACCTCGCTGGCGAAGGCATTGAGCTGGTCCACCATCGTGTTGATGGTATTCTTGAGCTCGAGAATCTCGCCCTTCACGTCGACGGTGATCTTGCGCGAGAGATCTCCTTGAGCAACGGCCGTGGTCACCTCGGCGATATTGCGCACCTGACCGGTCAGGTTGCCGGCCATGGAGTTGACGTTGTCGGTGAGGTCCTTCCAGGTGCCGGCCACGCCGGGCACCTGGGCCTGCCCGCCGAGCTTGCCGTCGGTGCCGACCTCGCGTGCCACGCGAGTGACCTCACCGGCAAAGCGATTGAGCTGATCGACCATCGTGTTGAGGGTCTCTTTCAGCAGCAGGATCTCGCCGCGCACATCAACGGTGATCTTGCGCGAAAGGTCGCCACTGGCGATGGCGGTCGCGACCTCGGCGATGTTGCGTACCTGATCGGTCAGATTACCGGCCATGGAGTTGACGCTGTCGGTGAGATCCTTCCAGGTGCCGGCCACGCCGGGCACCTGGGCCTGCCCGCCGAGCTTGCCGTCGGTGCCGACCTCGCGTGCCACGCGGGTCACCTCGGCTGCGAACGCATTGAGCTGATCGACCATGGTATTGAGCGTGTCTTTCAACAACGCGATCTCGCCGCTCACATTGACCGTGATTTTCTTGGACAGGTCGCCCTGCGCCACGGCCGTCGCAACCTCGGCGATGTTGCGCACCTGGCCAGTGAGATTGCTGGCCATGGAGTTGACGCTGTCGGTGAGGTCTTTCCAGGTGCCGGCGACGCCGCGCACTACGGCCTGGCCGCCGAGCTTGCCCTCGGTGCCAACCTCGCGGGCCACGCGCGTCACCTCACCCGCGAAGGCATTGAGCTGATCGACCATCGTATTGATGGTCTCCTTGAGCTCCAGAACTTCGCCGCGCACGTCGACAGCGATCTTTTTCGACAGATCGCCATTGGCAATGGCGGTAGAGACCTCGGCGATGTTGCGCACCTGGGTTGTCAGGTTGCTGGCCATCGAGTTGACGTTGTCGGTGAGGTCCTTCCAGGTGCCGGCGACACCGCGAACGTCGGCCTGGCCGCCGAGCCGGCCCTCGGTGCCGACCTCGCGGGCGACGCGGGTGACCTCGCTGGCGAAGGCGTTGAGCTGATCGACCATCGTATTGATGGTTTCCTTGAGCTGCAGGATCTCGCCGCTGACGTTGACGGTGATCTTCTTGGACAGGTCGCCGTTGGCGATGGCGGTGGAGACCTCGGCGATGTTGCGCACCTGGGCGGTCAGGTTGCTCGCCATCGAGTTGACGTTGTCGGTGAGGTCCTTCCAGGTGCCGGCCACGCCGGGCACCTGGGCCTGGCCGCCGAGCCGGCCCTCGGTGCCGACCTCGCGCGCCACGCGGGTGACCTCGCTGGCGAAGGCATTGAGCTGGTCCACCATCGTGTTGATGGTGTTCTTGAGCTCGAGAATCTCGCCCTTCACGTCGACGGTGATCTTGCGCGAGAGATCGCCACGGGCCACTGCGGTGGTGACCTCGGCGATATTGCGCACCTGTGTGGTGAGATTGGCCGCGAGCAGGTTGACGTTGTCGGTGAGGTCCTTCCAGGTGCCGGCCACGCCGGGCACCACGGCCTGGCCGCCAAGGCGGCCCTCGGTGCCGACCTCGCGGGCGACGCGGGTGACCTCGGCCGCAAACGAGCGCAGCTGGTCCACCATGGTGTTAATGGCTTCCTTGAGCTGCAGGATCTCGCCGCGCACGTCGACGGTGATCTTCTTGGACAGGTCGCCGCGGGCAACCGCAATGGTGACGTCGGCGATGTTGCGCACCTGGTCGGTCAGATTACTCGCCATCGAGTTCACGCTCTCGGTGAGGTCCTTCCAGACGCCAGTGACTTCGCTCACCTGGGCCTGGCCGCCGAGCTTGCCGTCGGTGCCGACCTCACGCGCCACGCGGGTCACCTCCGAGGTGAACACGCTGAGTTGCTTGATCATGGTATTAACGATGGTGGCCGAACGCAGGAACTCGCCCTCCAGCGGCCTGCCGTCGACATCGAGCCTCATGGTGACCAGCAGATCGCCCCGCGCCACGGCCTCGATGCTGCGGGTGACCTCGGCGGTCGGCCAGAGCAGATCGTCGATCAGGGCGTTGACCGAGTGCTCCATACCCGCCCACGACCCGGTCCCAAGGCCGATGCGCAGGCGCTGGCGCGTTCGGCCTTCCTTGCCGACCACCTGCCCGACATGCTTGAGCTGCTGCGCGATTTGCTGATTGGTGGAAACGATCTCATTGAAGGTATCGGCGATCTTCCCCATCAGCCCGGTGGCATCGCTTGCCATCCGGACAGAGAAGTCGCCCGTGCGCATCGCCTGCAAGGCGCGCAACAGGTGTTGCAGGCCATGCTCTTCGCTCGCGCCGTTGCTGAGGGACGATGGAAGAGCCTCAACGCCTTGGTGCGCCGCGCCTTCTTCCATGCCACGCCTCTCCATTGCAGCCGCGAACCGAACGTCGCCACCCGAACGTCACTCAGGCACAAGCTGGGCAAAGGGGAAGGAAGGTGGCCGGAAGGCCATTGCGCGCACGTTTCCCCAGGCCCTGCCCTTCTGCCCGACTGGCTCAAACGCATGAGCCAAGGATTGGTTCCCGAAGGGTTTGCGTGCCCCTATACTGACCAGACGGGCTGATACGATCCTTCACGCGCGGATCGTGTAAGCGTCAAAGGCGCATCAGCTGGAGGGCGAGATTCTTTATCTGCTCCGGGTCCCGGCTGTCGTCGCGCGTAACGACCAGGATGGCTTCTGCCAGCTTGAGACGGCCACCCTCAATCGCCTTGGCATCACTGCCGTAGTTGGTCGAGATCGTAGCCCATGCATCGTCAAACGCCTGGTAGACAGCCTTCATCGTTTCTGGGCCGAAAAATGGCGGCCCGGAACGATCCAGGATTTGACGCGCTCGCATATGAAGTCCCCGGTACGGGGATGAGCCTATCTAACTCAGCCCGCTCCCACTAGGCGGCGCTGGTCTTCGCCGACCGCAAGCGCGTCGAGATGCTGTTCGCCCACCTGAAGCGCATCCTAAGGCTTGGCCGTCTGCTATTGCCCGGACCCCGCGGAGCCCAGTTCGAGTTCAAGCTGGCGGCCATCGCCCAGAACCTGCGCCGCCTAGCCGAGCTCCTCGCCAGACCGCCGCCACAGACGGCCGTGGCTGTTGCGCAAGCGTCGCGTGCGTCAGTACCAGTGCGTCGAAGCCGTCACTCCTCGGGAGCGCGGGGCGGCCACAGACAGCGCCATCCCTCTGGCCGGCTTCGCCCCCTCGTTCGCCGACTTCTGCAACAAAATCGGCACTTTCGAGACCTCACGCAGGTGGGCCGCAAAACCTGCTTTGAGGGGATAAATAGACGACCGCTCTATGGGCAGCGATCCTCTCAGTTGATCCAACACGTCATTCCCAAAGATTGCTAAGGTTTTTCGGCCAGCTTGCTGCGCCAGTCACGGCGCGTGCCATATGAGATAGCCGACAGCACGAGCAAAAAGCCGCACAGGATGAAGAGTGACGCAGCAATCGGGCGGTTGAAGAAGATCGTCCAGTTGCCGCCCGACATGACCAGCGACTGGCGCAGGCTGAGCTCCAAGGTGGGCGCGATCACGAGCCCAAGCACCAGGGGCGCCGGATCGAAGTCGAGCTTGCGCAAGAGATAGCCGACCACGCCCATGATCAGCATGATCCACACGTCGACGATGGAGTGGTTCACCTCGTACACGCCGATGATACAGAACATGATGATGAGCGGATAGAGGTAGACGTAGGGGACCTGCAGCACCCGCACGAACAGGCCGACCAGCGGCAGGTTGAGCGCCAGCAGCATCAGATTGCCCACGTACATAGAGGCGATAAAACCCCAGAACACCCGGGGATGGTCGCTGACGAGCGTGGGGCCCGGCGGGACGCCATGGATCAGCAGCGCCGCCATCAGTACCGCCGTCACCGGTCCCGTGGGGAGACCAAGCGCGAGCATGGGGACGAAGGCGCCGGTGGAGGCGGAGTTGTTGGCCAACTCCGGACCGGCAACGCCCGCCACCGCACCCTTGCCGAACTCCTCCGGCCGCTTGGAGACGCGCTTTTCCACCGCGTACGAGAGAAAGCTCGCAATAATGTGGGCGGAGCCCGGCACAATGCCCACCAGGAAACCCAGCACCGATCCGCGCACGATCGGGGCCGCCGACTGGCGCCATTCCTCGCGGCTCGGCATCAACTCGGTGAAACGGGGCGGAACAACCTTTTCGGTAACGGTCTTGCTCGGCGTGGACAGGATCTCGCCAAGCCCGAAAAGCCCGACCGCCACCGGCACGATGCCGATGCCGTCGCCCAGCTCCTTGATGTCGAAGCTGTAGCGAAAATGCCCGGTCATGACGTCGATGCCGATGCACCCGAGCAGCAGCCCGACGCTCGCCATCAGCAGCGTGCGGATGAGCGATGTGGAGGACATGTAGGCCAGGAGCACGAGGCCGAGCACGAGCAGAGCCGTGTATTCCGGCGGCCCGAAACGCAGCGCGAAGCTGGCGAGCGGCGGCGCCACGACGGTGAGTAGGATCACGCCGAAGGTACCGGCAATGAACGAGCCGACCGCGGCAATCGACAGCGCGGCGCCTGCACGGCCCTTCTTGGCCATGGCATAGCCGTCGATGCAGGTCATGACCGAGGCGGCCTCGCCGGGGATGCGCATCAGGATTGCGGTGGTCGATCCTCCATACTGGGAGCCGTAGTAGATGCCGGCGAGCATGACGATCGCCTTGGTGGCGTCGAGGCCGAAGGTGGCGGGCAGCAGGATGGAGATGCCGGCCAGTGGCCCGATGCCGGGCAGCATGCCGACCAGCGTGCCGACGAGGCAGCCGAGGAAGGCATAGATCAGAACGTCGGGACGGAAGGCGACCGAGAAGCCAAGGAGCAGGTTGTCGAAGATGGCTTCCATCGCTCGCCTAGAACCCGATGATGCCGCGTGGCAGCGGCGCTTTGAGCAGCATGTTGAAAAGGGCGTAGGTGAGGAGCGTGATGCCGATGCTGAAGACCGCAGCTGGCAGGACGGGCTTGCGCTCGATGGCAATCGTGAGCACGAGGAGAATTAGCGCCATGGTCGCGACAAAGCCGAGCGTCGTGTAGAGGGCGATGCCAGCCGCGGTCACGATAATGACGCTGACGGCGTGCGGCAGGTCGGACCAGGACACCTGGGCGAACGGCGGGCTCTCGCCAGCGCGCACAAACAGGACCGTGCCGAGTATCATCATCAGTGCGGCAACCACCATCGGCATCATGCCTGCGCCGGGCGAGGCCAGCGTGCCGAACGGCAGATCGCGGCTTGAGGCCAGCACCAGCGCGCCGCCGCCAGCAACCAAGCCGCCGGCAACATGATCTCTACGGATGTCCACGCCCTGCTCCCAATGCCCGGCCACTCGCTGCCGGCCGGGCGGCGTCACACCTTGCCGATCTGGCGCACGGCATCTTCCACGCGCTTGCCGTCGGCATCCCAGAAGGCCTTGAACTCGTCCTGATCGAGGTAGGCGACCTCCTGGCCGATGTTCTTCATAGCCTGCACGAACTTCTCGTCCGCCGCCGCCTTCTTGGACGCCTCGCGCAACTTGACCACGATCGGCTCCGGTGTTCCCTTGGGAGCGAACAGTCCTACCCACAGGTAGAACTCGATGTCATAGCCAAGCTCCTTCATGGTCGGCACGTCGGGATGCGCCGGCGAGCGCTGTGCGCCGAAGGAGGCGAGCGCGCGCGCCTTGCCGGCCTTTATCTGGCCGCTGGCCGCCGCAATCGAGGAAACGAGCACTTGAGAATTGTTGCCGATCAGCGCAGTGAGCGCGGGGCCGCCGCCGTTGGTGGGCAGGTGCTTCATCTGCAGGCCCGCCGTCTTCAGGAACAGCGCGGTCGGCAGATGCAGCGCACCGTGCAGGCCAGAGGAGCTGAAGATCAGCTCGTTGGGCTTCTTCTTCACGTCTTCGACGAACTCCTTGAGCGTCTTGTAGGGCTGTTGGTCGTTGACGATGAGCACCATCGGATCGGCAATGAAGCGGGCGATGGGGATAAAATCGTCGCGCGTGAACTTGACGGGGCGGTCGTAGAGCTTATCGACCTCGGCAAAGCCGGAGATGGATACGATGTGAACGAGGAGCGTGTAGCCGTCGGGCCTGGCGCTGGCGGCAAACTGCGCACCCACCTGGCCGGCCGCGCCGGCCTTGGTCTCGATCACCACCGGCTGCTTGAGCAGCGGCTCCAGGACGGCAGCCAGTGGCCGCGCCACTACGTCGGCGGCGCCGCCCGGAGGGAAGGGATTGATGAAGGTGATGGGCCGGGAGGGATATAACTCTTGCACTACGCCTGAGTTGGTGGCGATTGCGGCCGCAGTTGCGGCGGAGCCGGCGAGAAAGGTGCGCCTGTGCATCGCATTCCTCCCTTGGTGAGGTCGATGAGTTTTGGCACCGACGCATTGTTTGGAACGAGAAGACGCAGCCGATGCGGGGAGCATCCTAAAGTCCGCTTGAATGGTAGCCATGGAGCTTGCACCGAGCAACGTCGAATGGCTCTCCCCGTTGTTGACGGCATCTTAGCGGAGGGCCTGTGTAAGCTTCCGCTGGCGACACGAGCTTCCCGTGCCCGATGGAGACGTCGGCTTGTTAGGGTAGATCAACCACGCCCAGGACCGGTGAACTTTGACCGTGAACGGCCATGTTGCTCTCAGTTGCTGGAGCGTCACAAGAGCCCACTGAGGCGGCCATCGCGCTCTATCGGGCCGCGATCTCTCAGTAATTGTCGGAGGAAGACAATCTTCAGTATGGCATCACCAATGTCGTCAATTTGGTCAATGTTGAGTTCGACAAGTTTGGAAACGTCAAGTGACACTCTGCTCTAACGATGGGCTGCCGATCGCCAGATATGCTCCGCTCGGCAGCGCCTTGCACGGCTGGTAGAGCTCGAGGAAGAGAATTGCCTTTGGGAGCCGGAAGCCAGTCTGCCTTATCACCCTGACACTGACAGCGGCGCATGATCGCCGCCGAAAGGGCGGCGCAGACAAGCCACGTGATGACCGGGAGTCACCTCGAGCAGTTGCGGGTCCGTCACCCTGCAGTCCGGCAAGGCATACGGGCAGCGGGTGTGAAAGCGGCAGCCGGAGGGCGGGTTGATCGGGCTTGGAACGTCGCCCTGAAGGATGGGCCGCCTACGCTTGAGACCGGGCTCGGGCACCGGAGCGGCGGCCAACAGCGCTTCAGTATAGGGGTGTAACGGTTTTTCGAACAGGTCGGCATTGTCGGCAAGCTCGACGATGCGGCCGAGGTACATGACCGCGACCCGATGACCGATGTGCTCGACCACCGCAAGATCGTGCGACACGAACAGGTAGGCGAGCTGAAACTCCTCCTGCAGGTCGATCAGCAGGTTGAGGACTTGCGCCTGTACTGAGACGTCGAGAGCCGAGACGGGCTCGTCAGCCACGATCAGGCGCGGATTGACGGCGAGCGCACGGGCGATGCCGAGACGCTGGCGCTGGCCGCCGGAAAACTCATGCGGGTATTTGGGCATCGAGTCCGGGCGCAGTCCGACGCGCGCGAAGAGCTGGGCGACCCGCTGCTCCAGCTCTGTGCCGACGGCTACGCCGAAATTGGTGAGCGGCTCGCTGACAATAGCGCTGGCCGACAGGCGAGGATTGAGCGAGGAATAGGGATCCTGGAATATGATCTGCATCTCGCGGCGCTGTGCGCGCAACGAATCCTGGTCCAGCCTCGTGATGTCCACGCCGTTGAGCTCGATCGTCCCGGCGGTCGGCTCCTCCAAGCGCGTGATGCTCCTAGCCACGGTCGACTTGCCGCAGCCTGACTCGCCGACCAGACACAGCGTCTCACCGCGGCCGATCTCGAACGTGACACCATCGACAGCGAGGACATGCGCGGCGACACGCGACAACAGGCCGCGATAGACAGGGAAGTGCTTCTTCAGGTCCTTGACCCTTAGAACGGTGTCCCCAGATCTCATGGCTGCCTGCGCACGGATGCGAATTGCGGCGTCGTGCCGGTCGTGCCGCCGCGTGCGATCTCCCAGCAAGCTGCATGATGGCTGGGGCCATGCTCCTCGAGTGGGGGAAGCTGCACGGTGCAGCGGTCTGCCACGAGGCTGCAACGCGGGGCAAACGCACAGCCCGGGATCACATCGCGCAGCGATGGCACGATACCGGCGATCTCCTGCAGACGGCCGCGCGTGCGGCCTCTCTCGCCGCCCGCTGCGCGGCGCCGAGGAAGAGAACCGATCAGCCCACGGGTGTAGGGATGCTTGGGATTGCGAAGCAGCTCGTCGACCGGCGCCTCTTCGGCCATACGTCCCGCATACATGACGATGACACGTTGCGCGGTCTCGGCAACGATCCCCAGGTCATGCGTGATCAGAATGATCGCCGTGCCCAACTTTTCCTTGAGCTCCAGCATCAAGTTCAGGATCTGCGCCTGGATCGTGACGTCGAGAGCGGTGGTTGGCTCGTCGGCGATGAGGACCCGCGGGTTGCAAGCAAGGGCTATCGCTATCATAACGCGCTGGCGCATTCCGCCGGACAGCTGGTGCGGATACTCGCCGGCGCGTCGCTTCGGCTCGGCAATGCGCACGAGCGCGAGCATTTCGATCGCGCGGTTCCACGCTGTTCGCCGACCGAGGCCCTGATGGATTTGCAGCGTCTCGGCGATCTGGTCCCCTACCGTCAGCACCGGATTGAGCGATGTCATCGGCTCCTGGAAGATCATCGAGATGCGATTGCCGCGGATCCGGCGCATCTCTCGTTCTGTCAGCGCCGTGAGCTCAACTCCTTCGAACTTGATGGAGCCGCCGACGATGCGCCCGGCTCCTTGTGTGACCAGTCCCAGGATCGACAGCGCAGTAACGCTCTTGCCGCACCCCAACTCGCCGACAATGCACAGCGTCTCCCCGCGCACCAAGTCGAAGGAAATGCCGTCGACCGCGCGCACCACGCCATCGCGCGTGAAGAACTGCGTCCGCAAATCGCGAACCGACAGGATGACATCAGACCGCGGCCCAGCAGCGTCCGTGTCTGATATCGAGCGGGTGGGGGGCGTCAACATGCGAACCTCACATGCGTCGAGCAATGCGCGGATCCAGCGTATCGCGCAGCCCGTCACCCACCAGGTTGACCGCCAGCACCGTGATAGCGAGCATGATGCCGGGGAAGAAGATGATCCAGGGTGCGATCTGGAAGAACGTGCGGCCCAGGGAGATCACATTACCCCAGCTTGGAATCTCGGGTGGAGTGCCGGCGCCGAGGAAGGATAGGCCGGCTTCGGTCAGGATCGCTGACGCGCAGACATAGGTTGCCTGGACGACCAGAGGTGCCACCGTGTTCGGCAGGATATGCCGCACCATGATCTTGGTGTTACGCGTCCCGCTGGCGATCGCCGCCTCGATATAGGGGCGGGCGCGCACTGACAGGACAACGCTACGCACCAGGCGCACGACCCTTGGAATCTCAGGTATTGATATTGCGATGATCACGATCATGAGGCTCGCCTTCATCAACGTAATGAGGGCGATCGCAAGCAAGATGGCCGGAATCGCCATCATGCCGTCCATGATTCGCATGACGATCGCGTCCACTCGCCGGTAGTAGCCACACACGACTCCCAACACCAGTCCAACCACCGTCGCCAGCACGGCAACGCTAAAGCCCACGACGAGCGAAATGCGGGTGCCGTAGATGACGCGGCTGTACACGTCGCGGCCGAACTGGTCGGTGCCGAACCAGAATTCCTCAGAGGGTCGCTTCAATCGGTTGATCGGCTCGAACTGGAGAGGATCACCGGCGAGCCAGGGCGCCAGAATGGCGACGCCAAGGAGTGCCAGCAGGATCAGAGTGCCGCCGATGATCGTCTTGTTGCGTCGCGCCCAGATGAACGAGCGGTCCGAGGAGGGCCGGGCTGTTGCGGTGGTGCCAATGGTGACTGTGGCCATCTGTCCCCACTACTGCCGGATGCGTGGGTCGAAGAAGGTGTAGCTGATATCGACCGCCAGGTTCACTAGTACCTTGGCGCCGGCAAAGAGGATGATCAGGCCCTGAATGATCGGATAGTCCCGCTTAAGGATCGCATCCACGGTCAGGCGGCCGAGGCCTGGGATATTGAAGACGGTTTCGGTGATGACCACACCGGAGATGAGCAGCGCAAAGCCGATGCCGATGACCGTTACGATCGGTACCGCGGCGTTCTTCAGCGCGTGGCGCAGCAGCACCCACGGCGTGGCGACGCCCTTGGCATGTGCAGTCCGGATGTAGTCCTCTGAAAGCACTTCAAGCATGCTGGCGCGCGTTATTCGTGCGATTAGAGCCATATAGGCCATGCCGAGCGCAAATGCCGGCAGCGCGATCGAACGCAGCGTTCCTTCCAACCCTTGCGCGAGCGGACGATAGCCTTGAACGGGAAGCCAGCGCAGCTGAATGGCAAAGACATAGATGAGCAGGTAGCCGACGAGGAACACCGGGACGGCAAAACCGAGGACAGAAAAGCCCATGACGATCCGGTCGATGTTCGAGTCCGCCTTCCAGGCAGCGACGACACCCATCGGAATTGCGAATGCAACAGCGACCACGAGAGTTGCAATGGCGAGCACGATCGACGGCTCGAGCCGCTGCCGCACCAGCGTCGTTACCGGCATATTGGAGAAGATCGACGTGCCGAGGTCGCCATGGAGGAGGTTCCAGACATAGACACCAAACTGCTCCCATACCGGGCGATCAAGACCGAGCTTGCGGCGGATACCTTCGATTTCCGCTGGCGACGCATCGTCGCCGGCTATGACGGCAGCCGGATCGCCGGGCGTGAGGTGAAGGAGGAAGAATACGAAGAGCGCCACGACGACCATTACAGGGATTGTCGCAAAGAGACGGCGCAGGATGTAGGCGGTCATGCCAGGGCTCCTGCCGGGTGGGGAGCTATGGTACCTGTCCTCTCCCCGCACCCGCGCCACAAGCGCACAAGCCGGCTACGCCGGGCGCGGAGAGGGAGAAGATGCCAACCGGGGATCGTCACTTCTTCTCGATGTTCCACATGGGCGGCACCGACGGGACCGGCAGCACTCCGGACAGGCGGTCGGACCGGTACGCAACCGGATTGCGCCATTGCGCAAACGAGATATAGGGCACTTGCTCATAGGCGCGCCGGGACAGCTCGACGGCAAGCTTCTTGCGCGTCGGCAGATCGGAGGCGAAGGCCCACGCTATGCGCAACTCCTCGAACTTGGCATCGCACGGCCAGCCGAACCAAGCTTTGTCGCATCCCATGCCGATCGAGGTGTGCGTGATCGGGTTCGACGAGGTCAGCACGGTGGTGCCGGTAATGAAAATATTCCAGCCACCTTGGGCCGGCGGCTCCTTCTTGGCGCGGCGGGACACGACCGTGCCCCAATCCATGGCTTGGACATCGAGATTGAGAAAGCCGGCTTTGCGTAACTGCTGGACCATCACCAGAATGGCGGGGTTGATGTATTGATGGTCCGTCGCATGCAAAATGGTGATCGGCTCACCATTGTATCCGGCCTCTTTGAACAATGCTTCGGCCTTCTTGTAGTCCTTGGGCCCCTTGTAGATTTCACTGCCCGCATCCGTCTCCATCTCCACGTCGCAACCGAAATAGGAGAAGCACAGCTTCTGCAGGTTCTTGTCGGCCGCGATGGTGTTCAGGTAATCGGCATTGTTGATGATGTAGAACATGGCCTGCCGCGCCTTTACGTTGTTGAAAGGCGGATGCAGGTGGTTGAGCTGAAGAATTCCCATGGTGCCCATGGCGGGATGGATGTCGAGCTTGATGCCGGGGGTCGTTTCGAGAATCGGCAGGAAATCCGGTTGCGGATTCTCGAGATAATCGATCTCACCTGCGACCAGCGCGGCCTGGGCCGTCTGCGGATCGGAGAGCCAAATAAACTCGACGCGATCGACCTTCACGACTTTGCCGCCGGCGTGGCCTGACGCCGGCTCCTTGCGCGGCACGTAGCCCTTGAATTTCTCGTAGACGGTCTTGCTACCCGGAACCCATTCCTCGCGCTTGAACGAGAACGGCCCGGAGCCCACCACATCCTGGACCTGTTGGAAGGGATCGACCATCGCCTCCTTCTCGCGCATGACGAATGGAATGCTGGTTCCAGTCTTGGCGAGCGTGTCGATCAAAAGCCCGTACGGCTCCTTGAGCGTCCACACAAAGGTCTTGTCGTCCTTGGCGACAAGAGATTCCGTGTAGCCGAAAAGCTGCTTGCCGGCGCCATCGCGTTTGCCCCAGCGGTTCATCGAGGCAACCACGTCCTTGCTCGTCACCGGCGAGCCATCGTGGAAGCTCAGCCCATCACGCAGGCTGAACTCGTAGACCTTGCGGTCCTCGCTGACGGTCCACTTGTCGACCATCTGAGGTTGGGGCTTGAGATCCGCATCACTCGAGAAGAGCGTATCGTAGATCATCATCCCGTGGATGCCGGCGATCGTCTGCGTCGTCCAGAATGGATCGAGCGTGCGCACGTCGGCGTGCATGGTCACGCGCAGCACTTTTGGCTCTTGCGCCAGCGACGGCGTGGCCGCCAGCAATAGCGCCAAGGCTGCAAACCAATACCTCGATACTGCGTCCGCAGCGTGCATGGATCCCTCCTTGTTGTTCAGGCGCTAGAAGATCAGCCCTGGTTGCGTTTCCTCATCGAGTGGCCAGATCGGACGGATGACCTTGGTGTATTCGATCTGGCGATAATCCCGGCTCAAGGGCCCATCGCTGTCGACGTAGATCACGTGTTTGGCGATCGGGCCGAAAGCCGCCATGAAGTGATTGGTAGATTTTACGACCAGAATGCTCTTGGCCCGCGGATCAATGCCGAGATTGGTGAAGAGCTGGAGGCCGAGCGCCTGCGTCCGCTTGGTGATGAGCACGACATCAACCGCGCCGACGCGCACGGCGGCACAATCACCGAGGGGCACCTGGGTCGGACCGAAATCCTGCCAGGCATCGGTGGCCAGCCCGATGACCACGACCGTAGCATCGACGGGAAGGCCGGAGCGCGGCCCGGTCTTGCCACCAAAGCGAAGCGGAAACCGCGCACCGAGCCCGGCATCGAAACACAGCCTGACCGCTATTGGGTCCCAGATGGGACCGATCGCAGCGTTGGTCGCCTGCCGTTCGATCAGCTCGCGCAGGATTGTCGTGTTGTCCGACGGCGCTCCACCACCGGCGTTGTCGGGGGGTTCGGCCAGAACGATCGGTCCTTGGTTCATTGTCATCGCGGTACGCACCGCGCTGCCGACGTCGAGATACTCCGGCTGCGTCTTGCCTCGCATGCTGACAAACTCCGCGCCCAGCTGGGTGGCAAGCGCGTTAGCCCTAGCTTTGTCGCCATCAGTGATCACAAGAACGCGGCCCGAGAGCTCCGGCACGTCCCCATACGGAAAGCAGTGGGCAATGGAGATCGACAGCACGCCGTCGTGCCCCTCCATTGCCTTGACCCGGTCGACGAACCCCCGCATCAGCGGCAGCGTGGTGGGATAACTAGAGATCTGGCGGCAATCATAAAGCGACATGACCGGCTTGATCTCGTGCCGGATGGCTCGCAGCACAAGGTCGAGCACCTCCTCGGCCCGGTCGACGACATCGGTGTGAGGAAATTCCTTGTAGGTGATAATGATGTCGGCGATCCGCACGCGCTTCAGCGTCAGATGGCAGTGCGGATCGAGCTCGACGCCGATGACACAATCGGGTCCGACAATGCCGCGCGTGCGCTCGATGATGTCGCCCTCCACGTCATCGTAGCCATACGCCACCATGGCCCCGTGGAGGCCGAGCAGCACCCCGTCGAGCGGCACTGCTGCTTCGATCTGCGCCAGGATCTCGTCGCGCATGAACTCGTAATCCCGGCGATTGGTTGTTCCCGCCGGACTTGCTGCAAAGCAGCTTCCCTCGACCACCGTGAAACCGTCGGCCGCGGCACGCCGGCGCGCCACGAAAAGTGGTGCTGTGCACATGCGGGGAGCATCCTCGGGGTGCTCGCCCGGTCGCAGAAACACGGTCTCGCGATATGATGCAAGGCTAGTCGGCAGGGGTGAAAAGGTATTGGTTTCGGTCGCCAGCGTCGCGGCAAACAAACGCATTACCATTCCCCGGGATTACGCAAATCCTTTTGCAGATCGCCCGCGACCTAGATAATGGCAGCTTCACAAGTTTAGCGCCAGCCAGGACTTTGGGCTACCTCGACGATGATAGCGTGTTTATGCCCGAATTCTTCGCAATGAAGGGCGACGCTTGGCGCGTGCGCGATAGGTGCCACGGAATACGCCAGGATCTCCGGCATGTTGTCATTCAGAAGGATTGCAGTCGGGTGAGTGGCATCTTTGCACGTTATGGCTTGGTGTGATCTTACTTCCGTAACGGGAAGAAATTGTGGAATGTCCGATAACGGGCTTGGAAAGCCAACGTCGAGCAGCTGGTGCACCTCGGAGATGGGCGAGTGCGGATGCTCGAGCTTCTGCTAAGTGCTGCGTTCCAAGTGGTCAGCGTTACGCAAATTCATCGACAAACAAAATCGCGGGGGGGAGTGCACATGCAAGGTCCACGCGTAGCCATCCTCGGAGTCTGGCTTGAGAGTAATCGGCAAGCGCCCGTTGCCGAGGAGATCTTGGTGTCCGGGATCACCATATCGTCCTTGCCGAACGAGATCCCGGCCTTGAACGCGTGATAGAAGCCGAGCCCCATGATGCGGTCGCATCGGCCAAGTCGGGCGACATCACCGGCGGTATGATTTCACCAACTATTACCATCTTGTGGACACAGCCATCCTCGAGGCCGCGCGCGCGGCAAATCCGTTGATCATGGGCGAGGCGGCCGCCTTCGTTAAAACGATGGATGCCACCGGCCCTTGGCCTCCTGCGGCGATTCTGCTTGCGGGCAGCAGATGATTCGCGGGGGATGCGATCTTCGAGCCGGAACTCGTAGAACAGGCGGCCCTGATCGCCCTGCTGCCGCCCCATCATCGCCCGCCCCCGCTGCTGATCAGCAATCAGCCACGGGAATCACGCTTCGCAACGTCTCTCAACCCTTTTTCGACAGCATCGACCCAACTCGGACGTTGCGGCCATCACTGGCTACTCGCCGTTAGCCAGGACATCGGCTACCTCGATTACCCGGCCCTCCCGCGCGCTCTTGATGCCGGCCTTGATGACGGCGAGATTGCGCGTCGCCCACATGCCGCCGATCTCCGGTTCCCCGCCTTTGCGGACGCAGCGCGCGAATTCCTCGAGCTCCTCACGGATGGTATCGTTCGTCTCCGTCGCGATCACGCGGACCGCCTTATCTCCGCGTTTGAGATGCTTGAGGCCCGAGAAGAGATCGTAATAGGCGCTCGCCTCCTTGCCGTAGATGTTCATCATGTAGAACTCGGAGGCTGAGGCATATGAGGCCGTAAGGTTGGAAATGGCACCACTCTCGTGCTCCAGGATCATGTTGGCGACGTCCGGGTTGTCGCCGGGAAGCACGAGCTGGGCGAGGCGCGCCGACACGCACTTGACCGGCCCCAGCAGCATCTCCAGCACGTCCACATAGTGAATGCCGATCTGCAGCATAACGCCGCCCGGCATGCCTGCCGCAGTGTAGCGCCAAGACGACAGATCGAACTGGCCGAGCCGGTCGCGGCTGATGTTGCATTCCGCCTGCACGAGCCTGCCGAAGCGCCCCTCATCGATCTCGGCCTTGATCCAGCGGAAGTGACTCTCCCGGCGGCGCTGATAGCCGAGCGCCAGGACAACACCGGCCTCTTTGCACGCTTGGGCGATCTCGCGGCCCTCGCGAACAGTGTTGGCGATCGGTTTGTCGAGGAAGACGTGCTTGCCGGCGCCAGCTGCCATGCGCGTGGTCTCGAGGTGCACGTTGTTGGGTGTCGTGTTGATGATACCCGCGATCGAGCGATCGGCGAGGATCTCCTCGTAGCTGGCGGCCGCGCGGCATCCGTACTTGGTGGCAAAAGCGTGACGCTTGTCATTCGAGCGCGTGTAGCACGCAACGAGCTCAAGCTCGCCCGAGCGCTTGACCGCGTCGGCCAGCACCTCGGACCACCAGCCCATTCCGAGCGCTGCAACGCGCAAAGGCTCCGATCTCATGGCGATGCCTCCCTTTCGCTCCCCGCTCATGCGCGCCGCGTCTTGTCGGCGTCGGACTTCCGGTAGCCGAAAGCCCAGGCCAGGGTCTGCAGCGCGAGCAGCAGCAGCGCAGCCGAGCCGATGACCGCCAGCGCCGCCGGTTCGACGAACGTCATATAGCTGCCGCCCGACATGGTGAGCGCCAGGCGGAAGTTCTCCTCCAGCCGATCGCCGAGCACCAGGGCGAGCAGCAGCGGCGCCATTTCGTAGTCGAGCTTGCGCAATAGATATCCGACGGCCCCGGAGACCACCATAATCCAGATGTCGGCGGGCTTGGAGCTGACGCTGTAGACGCCGATGACTGAGATCACGAGGATGGTCGGCACGAGCCAGCCGTAGGGGATGCGCAACAGGTTCACGAACAGACCGACGAACGGCAGGTTCAGCAGCAACAGCATGGTGTTACCGATGTACATGCTGGCAACCAGTCCCCAGAACACCTGCGGACTCTCGGTCAGCAGCAGTGGCCCCGGCGAGACGCCGTGGATGGTCAGCGCCGAGAGCAGTATGGCGGTGGCGGGGATCGAGGGGATGCCGAGTGCCAACAACGGAATCATGGCGGTGCCGGTGGTGGCGTTGTTGGCAGTCTCGGGCCCCGCAACGCCGGCGATGGCACCCTTGCCGAACTGATCTGGATTTCTCGAAAAGCGCTTTTCCATGGCGTAGGACACGAACGTCGAGACGACATGGCTAACGCCAGGCACGATGCCGAACACAAAGCCGACAATGGTTCCGCGGCCGATTGCAGGCGCGGATTCCCGCAAGTCGCTCCAGCGCGGGAGGAGGTCTTTGAGCCTCGGCCGGATTGCCTTGATGGCTTCGCTCCTCTCCAGATTGAGCAGGATCTCCGAGATGCCGAAGAGCCCAATGGCGAGCGCCGTGAAGGACAACCCGTCGGCCAGCCCCAGACTGCCAAACGTGAAGCGAGGCACTCCCGTGAGCTTGTCGAGACCTACGGTTCCAACCGCGAGCCCCAGTACGATCATGGCTGCCGTTTTGAGACGCGATCCGCCGGAGACGAAGGCGACGACGCAGAGCGCCAGCAGCATGAGCACGGCTTCGACCGACGGACCGATCGCCAGCATGACGCGCGCCAGCGGCGGGGCAATCAGCATCAGGCCGAGGACGGAGGCCGTGCCGCCGATGAAGCTCCCCACCGCGGCGATCATCAGGGCCGGGCCGGCGCGGCCCTGGCGCGCCATCTCGTAGCCGTCGATGCAGGTGACGACTGAGGCGGCTTCGCCCGGAATGCGCACCAGGATCGAGGTGGTCGAGCCGCCATACATGGCGCCGTAGAAGATGCCGGCCAGCATGATGATTCCGGTGGCCGGATCGAGCCCGAAGGTGAGCGGCAGCAACAGCACCATGCCAGCCAGCGGCCCCAAGCCCGGCAGAACGCCGACGACGGTCCCCCACAAGCAGCCGATGAAACAATAGAAAAGGCTCTTCCACGACAGGGCGACGGCGAAGCCCGACATCAACTGGTCGAATGCGGACATCGCATGCGCCTAGAAGAAGATGAGGCCCAGAATCTGCTGCCAGAACGCGCCGGACGGAAGGCGGACACCGAGAGCCAGTCCGAATACTGCCCATACCGCGACCATGCCGAGCGTTGCGCCAAGCACAACCTGCCAAAGTGCAACCCGGGCAACCAGCAGGAGCAGCACAGCTGTAAATACCCCGAGCACCACGTAGGTGTCGGCGCGTTCGAAAGCCATGGCCACGCCGGCAAGCGCAACAAGTACGATCAGGACGTCGCGGTGCCCGAGGAAGATAACCTCACCCTCGTTTGCGCTCCGCAAGGCGCCATACAGGATCGCCAGCGCCAGCACGCCGAACGTGATGCCGAGCGCGAAAGGGAAGAAGCCGGGTCCCAGCAAGCCCACCCTGCCGAACGGAAGCAGTGCCGCGTGCCAAACGAAGAACACGGCGGCGGCGAAGAGCGCCAGCGCCATCATCGCCTCGCCGAGGCGTGTCGAGACAGGGTGCGCCCAGGCGCCCTGCTCCGCAGCGTTGGACCGCGTCTCCTGATCAGCCATCACGCGATCCTGCCGATCCGCGAACGCGCGCAGATCTCACTTGGCGGCTTCGCTCTGCTTGATTTCCTTGATGACGACCGCGAGCCGCGCGTCATCCTCGGCGATCATCTTGGTGAAGGCGTCGGACGGCTGATACGCCGGCGTGAAGCCGATCTTCTGGCCGGCATCCCTGAACTCGGGCAACTCGACGGCCTTCTGCACAGCGTCCTGCAGCTTGGCGATCACCTCCTTGGGCGTGCCCTTGGGCACCGAGATGCCGCGCCACAGGCCGAGGTCGAGATCATAGCCCTGCTGCCTGACCGACTTCACGTCCGGAAAGGCCGGATCGGGAACATTGCCCAGCAAGGCAAGCACCCTGAGGTCGTTGCTTTTGACATGCGGTGCGACAGCCTGCGGAAACTGCACCGCCGCCTCGACGCGGCCGGCCAGCAGATCGGCGGTCGCCTGACCTCCCGTGCGGTGCACCGGAACGATCTTAGCGCCCACAGACGAGAACAGCGCCACGCTGGCGATGTGGGTCTGGCTGCCCTGGCCCGAGTTGCCGACGCGGACTTTCTCCGGGTTGGCCTTGGCGAACTCGATCAGCTCTTTCAGCGTCTTCCACGGCGCATCCGCTTTCACTGCGAGTGCCGGGTTCTCGATGGTGACGCGGGCGACGTGCTCGAAGTTCTTGTAGTCGAAGGGCAGCTGGCCGTTGTGGAACGTGGTTGAGATCGAATTGGAGCTCCACACGATCGCATGACCATCGGCCTTCTGCTGCGACAGATATGTGTAGCCGATCGCGCCTCCGGCGCCGGGCTTGTCGATGATTGGAACCGGGACGCCCAGCACCTTGGCCATGCCGTCGGCCAGAATACGCGCGGTTTGCGTCGATGCGCTCGCCGCGCCGAACAGCGTCGTCATCTCGATGGGCTTGCCGTCAGGAAACCCCTGCGCGGCGGCAGGTACCGCCACAGCGGCGAACAGGGCAGCCAGAAACCCGGTCACGACCTTCGTCATTGCCGTTTCCTCCCATCGTTATTCTGCGGCTGCCTTGTGCACGGCGGCTCCTCTCGCCTTCACGACGACTTTGATCGCATCGCCGACGCGCTCGCGCGTGTATTTGAATGCGGTAGGCAGATCCGCGAGCGCGAAAGTATGGGTGTGAATTTTGGCGGCATCGAAGCGCTTCTGCCGCATGAACGCTTCTGCGCGATGCGTTGCGCTCTTGCCCTCGCCGCGGATACCGTAAAGATAGATGTTGTTGCGCACGATGTGAGCGATGTCGACCGGCACCGCTTCATGCGGGAACGCAGCGAGGCAGATTTTGCCGCCGCGATTGACCATGCGGATCGCCTCGTTCACCGCGTTGGGGGCGCCGGAGCACTCCAGCACGTAGTCGACGCCCTTGCCGCTGTTCAGGCGGCGCACGGCCGCCACCGGATCTTCGCTGGTGACGTTGACGACGTGGTCGGCCCCGAGCTCCAGGCCCATCTGGAGGCGATTGTCGCGGGTGCCGGTGAGGATCACCGGATGCGCGCCGAGCGATTTGGCGACGGCCACGCCCAGCAGGCCGATTGGCCCCGGTCCGGTCACCACCACGCTCTCGCCTGCAACAAGGCCGCCAAGCTCGGTCAGGCCGTACATGGCGGTGCCGGCAGTGACTACCAGCGTCGCCTCCTCGTCCGACATGCTGTCGGCAATGGCGATCAGCGTATTGATGTTGTTGACTTGGTACTCGCAGAAGCCGCCGTCGGTGGTGAAGCCGTTGGCGCGGTGGCCCTTGTTGACGTCGCCGTAGTTCAGTCCGTAGTTGTGACACGATGTGTACATGCCCTCGCGGCACCGCTTGCACTGGCCGCAGCCGGCATGGATTTCGACGGTCACACGCTGGCCGATGTTGAACTCGTCGACGCCCGGACCGAGCGCCGCAACGGTGCCCATGTACTCATGCCCGGGCGTGAAGTTCTTGTTGAACGGCAGGCCGCCCTCGATGAGGGCCGGTGGACCGTGCGCAATGACCTCGAGATCGGTGGCGCAGATCGCGATCGCGTCGATGCGCACGAGCACCTCAGCGCGCTTCGGCGCCGGTACCGGCTTCTCAGTCAGCGTAAGCTCGCCCGGGCCTCCGAGCACCCAGGCTTTCATGGTGTCGGGGACGGGGAAATCCGGACTGGTTCTGACACCGGGGGGCGCGTACATCGGATGCTCCTCGACTGCGAGCAAATCGGATCAGCGTGCGGCCAATCGGCACTCAACACTCTGCGCCGATGATCCAAGGAACGCCAGAGGCATTCGGGCCGACGTCCAAGACATATCGTGCGCGCGGCGTGAGGATTGTGCGCATTGGCTTGCTCGGCACGCGCAGAAAAGAATGCCGAGATGAATGGCGGCGGCACGCTAAACAAGCGCACGACCGGCGTTGGACCGCCACGGTACGGGAGCGAAGATCGCTGGACGGAGGTTTCGTCATGCGGGTTGGCCTCCTCCACCAGCCCACATCAGCACCACGGTTCGCCTCGAATGTGAATCCCAAATGATTCCGTCGAGTGAGAAAATGCTCTAGCACCAGGGAGCGTCACAGCCGGCAAGGACGGCACCATCCATCACCTGTACAATGCGACCCGGCCCGCTTGGTGTTGTCGTCACGTCGTTCCGCAGGCCGAGCGAAGCGAATTGGCGCACAATTCCCTGTGGCGCGCACACCTGCCAGCCCGCGCCGGTGGCTTCATCGGATCTTCAACCGCCCGCACCACGAGGATGCGCCGGTCGCGAGTGGCGACCAGTCAGGCGTCTCAGGCCTTCTGGCCGTGACGCTCGATGAAGCGCGCGAAGGCTTCGAGCTGCTGTTTGATGAAATTACGAGTGGCATCGTCTTTCAAATCGCCCGTTTTGTCATCGAACTTTGCCGCACAGCTGCCAATGAACAC
This sequence comes from uncultured Alphaproteobacteria bacterium, assembly GCA_963806735.1. Lineage (GTDB taxonomy): Bacteria > Pseudomonadota > Alphaproteobacteria > Rhizobiales > Hyphomicrobiaceae > CADEFX01. The sequence continues at coordinate 166,741 of CAWEBE010000059.1, forward strand.
TTCAGGCTTGTTCAAAGTTAAGGCATCCAAGAACACCAACATTCGGCGCAAATCGTATTGAACGCGTCCCCCGCCGAGCGGCCCGGGAGAGGCCGACTGGATAGCGATCGGCTTGCCGGCGAACGGCTGCTTCTGTAGGCGCGACACCCAGTCGATAGCATTCTTGAGACCGCCTGGCAGAGAGAAATTGTATTCCGGCGTGCAGAAGATAACGCCGTCGGCAGCCCGGATCGCATCCGCCAAGGTGTTTACGGCCATTGGGAAACCGGTCGAGTTTTGGATGTCGGCATCGTAGAGAGGTAGCTCTCTGAAGGAAGGCGCTTCCGTAATGGACATTCCAGGCGGCGCTAGGCCAGGCAAAGCGTTCATGACCATTCGATTGAAGGAGCCTTTGCGCAGGCTGCCACAGATGCTGATGATGCTTGTCACGGAAAAATGCTCCTTGTGTTGGTCTGGATGCGCCAGACGGCTCATTCAGCGCAGCTCCGGTTTGAAGCGTTCCCACGAGTTTTGCCGAATCAAGCACACCAGCTAGAAGCCGCTGCGATAGAGCAGGCAATAGCGCTCGACGTTGCCGGGTAACCACACAGCATAGTTGCCCCAGAACTCATACTTCGGCAGCTTCACTTCCTTCATGGCATTGTCGTAGCACTTGCCTTCGTCGGCTGCCTTCTTCACCTCGGTCGCGAGATCGCTCATATACTGCAGCAGGTTCTCGACATCCTGCTTGTTGCCGAGACGGCCGCCGGGTCCCGGGTGGCCGGGAATGAGCTTCTCCCAGTCCATGGCGAGGACGCGCTTCAGCGAGGTCTCCCACTCATCGAGCCAGCTATCGGGCATGCTGCGCCAGAACACAGCTTGCACCGGGATGAAGTCGACCGCGAAGATGACTTTCTCCTTCGGCAGTCGCATGACCAGCGAGTTATCGGAATGGTTGCGCCCGACGTAATGCAGCTCAAGCGTCGTGCCGCCGAGCGTGATGGTGCGCTGATCGTCGACTACCTCGTCGGGCATTACAATGTTCGCTGGCTGCAACCGCTCGAGCTGCGCCCTGGCGTTCTTGTGCGCAATGAAGCTGGCGCCGAGGTCCTTGAATGGCTTACCGCCCGTGATGTGATCGTAGTGGCTGTGGCTGTAGACGACATACTTGATTGGCTGAGGGGTCACCTTCTTGATCTCGTCTATGTAGGTGGTCACGGCCTGTGGCCGACCGAGACCAATTGGATCGGTCGCAATGACGCCGTCGGCGGTCACGACGAACATCGCCTGGTGGCCCTGGTAGCGGAAGACGTAGACATTGTCGGTCCCTTCGACCTTTGTGGTCGCGAATGTCGGCGGCGCTGATGGTGCCGACGTCGTGGGCTGCGTCTGCGCCAGCGCGGACGCAGCCATAAGCGACGCAATCAAGGCCGAGGCGACGAGCAATTGGGAAATGCGCATAGTTTGATCCTCCCTTTTCTTCTTTGAACACCGGGTACAATGGACCCGATCCGGCAACGTGCAACGACCTTGGTTGGAGGCCAAATCACGAAACGCTGACACGTCTGACTTGGACAATTGTAATGTGAAAGAAGATGTAAGGTTCAGATGCCTTCAAACCAGTCGGAGGACATCGATGCGGTCCAGGAACGCGTTGACCGAGAGGCTTAGCCTCAAGTGGCCGAGCCTGTAGGCGCCGATGGGTTGGCTCAGCACCCCCGCCCTTGCGGCCGTCGTGAGCAACGCTGGCGGACTGGGTGGTCTCGGCATGTGGGGGGTTCCGCCGAAGACGCCGAGCGGCGAAGCATCCGATCGGTCGTCTCGGCCAGCCCGAGGAGATCGGCCGCGCCGCCCTCTATCTTGCGAGCGGCGCCGCGAGCTTCATGACTGGCTCCGACCTACCTGAAGGGCTGATCGCAAGAAACCACAAATCCTGAAACAGACCCGCGGCAAGACTTGGCGAAAACCACATCTGGCCGAGATCAGCACGCGGCGATTGGCCCCGACGCAACTATCATCGCATAGACGCGGTGCCTATTCCACGACTGCGACAACCTCGTAGGTGCTGGGCACCGGTGCACCCGTGAGATGCTTCATAAACTCAGCTCGGCCGTGGATCTGCTCGGGGCTCGTGGCGTTGCGCTTCTGCGCCTCTTCGCTCTCCCAGATCGTGATCGACAGGAACTGATTGGCGCGGCGATCGAAGAACAGGTAGCCGGCGACGAGCCCTTTGCCTTGAAGGCGCTGATGTGCTGCGGCCACTCCGCAATGGCCGCCGCTGCTGAACCGGGTTTTGGGCTCGAGGTCATCACGCGTGCATACATAGGTCAACTCCTGTCAGGTTACTCGTCACGTGAGACCGACAGGTAGAGTATGGGTGCAGTTTTCACTACTGCTTGTCTTCTAGTCCAGCAAAGCACTCCGCTCGGGCCGTCCAGGACGTCTTGTCGCAATCGCTTGGCCATTCGGGGGCCCGCCTGTTGACAGTCACAACCCATCCGACATGCTGGAGATGTCGGCCGTATCACCAGCGAGCGATGGCAGAGCCATGAACAGTAACAACAACTACACCCCGCCAAAGGTCTGGACATGGGAAAAGCCGCGCGCGCAAGAGGAGTGGCGGTACTCAGGTGTGAACCGGCCCATTGCCGGGCCGACACATGACGCGAAGTTGCCTGTGGGTAAGCATCCCTTGCAGCTCTATTCGCGTGGAACGCCCAACGGCGTGAAAGTGACCGTGATGTTGGAAGAGCTGCTCGCACTCGGCCATAGCGGCGCGGAGTACGATGCCTGGCTGATCGATATCGGCAAAGGCGAGCAGTTTGGCAGTGGCTTTGTCGAGATAAACCCGAACTCGAAGATTCCGGCCTTGGTGGATCGGAGCGGTCCCAAACCTCGTCGCGTGTTCGAGTCCGGGGCGATCCTGCTCTATCTCGCAGAGAAATTTGGCGCGTTCCTGCCGTCGGATCCCGACAAGCGCACCGAGACGCTGAACTGGTTGTTCTGGCAGATGGGGAGCACGCCATACATCGGCGGCGGCTTCGGTCATTTCTATCACTATGCGCCCATCAAGATTGAGTATGCGATCAACCGGTTTGCGATGGAGGCGAAGCGCCTCTTGGATGTGCTGGATCAGCACCTCAAGGACCACGAATACATCGCTGGCGATGAGTACTCGGTTGCCGATATGGCGATTTGGCCTTGGTATGGCGGCTTGGCGCAGGGCACACAGTACGATGCGGGCGAATTCTTGCAGGGACGGGATTACGGTCACGTCATCCGCTGGGCCGAGATGATTGCCGAACGACCCGCCGTTAGGCGCGGCCGGATGGTCAATCGCGCTGTAGGCGATCCTGCTCAGCAGTTGCACGAACGCCATGCTGCAAGCGACTTCGATACGAAGACGCAAGACAAGTTGATGAAGTAAGAGCTGTGAGGTTCGGCGGTCACGCGATGCTCCACCGCGTCTGCAGCCCAAAGGAAACCAGACATGGCGCGGCGCGTCTTAATGGACCACGGTTCCAGCCGGAAGATCTGTGATCTTGGCAATGTGCTAAACGCGTCCGTGTCAGGCCGCTCGTACGACTTTTCACCTCGTGCTCAATCGCACAAGTTTAGCATTGGCTTCGGCTGCGCCCAATTCAGCTGCTCGCGCATACCATCTCTTAGCCTCAGCCAAATCAGCGTTCAGGCCTAACGTATTTAGATGTTCAAGTTCATATGGGTCGTAGGTTTCGGCGAGCTTGTAGGCAGCGCTGGCGAGCCCCAACTGGGCGGCACGAAGAAAGTATTGCCGCGCCACTACGATATTACCTTCGGCACGAAAGCGCTCACCGTGGATGAACAGCCTCTCGGACTGGGGTCGCTCCGCAGTGGATGGCGCCTGAGTGGAGTCAACCAGCGTTGATTTGGGATCATTTCGTTGCCCGGGCAGAGGAGCGACGGGCCCGCCAGTAGCGGCTGAGATTGATTGGGCCTGAGCTTCGGTGTCCCTTGTCTGCTTTGCCTTGGCTGCTTCGGCTTTCCTCGCCTCCTCCGCCCTGGCTTCGGCGAGCTTTCTCGCCTCCTCGGCCTTCTTTGCTGCCTCGGCCTTGGCGGCTTCGGCGAGCTTCCTCGCCTCCTCGGCTTTCCTCGCTTGCTCTACCCTCTGAGCGGCGGCCAACTTTTCAGCTGCCTCGGATTTCCTTGCCTCCTCCGCCCTGGCTTCGGCGTGCTTTCTCGCCTCCTCGGCCTTCTTTGCTGCCTCGGCCTTGGCGGCTTCGGCGAGCTTCCTCGCCTCCTCGGCTTTCCTCGCTTGCTCTACCCTCTGAGCGGCGGCCACTTAGCTGCCTCGGCTGTCCTTCCTGGCGAGCTTCCTCCCTCCTCGCTTTTCCTGCCTCTTCAGCTTTCCTGCTCCTCGGCCCTTCGGCAAGCTTTCTCGCCTCCTCGGCTTTCCTTGCCTCTTCAGCTTTCTTGCTTCCTCGGCCTTGGCGGCTTCGGCGAGCTTCCTCGCCTCCTCGGCTTTTCTTGCCTCTTCAGCTTTCCTTGCTTCCTCGGCCTTGGCGGCTTCGGCGAGCTTCCTCGCCTCCTCGGCTTTTCTTGCCTCTTCAGCTTTCCTTGCTTCCTCGGCCTTGGCGGCTTCGGCAAGCTTCCTCGCCTCCTCGGCTTTCCTTGCTTGCTCGGCTTCAGCGGCCTTGCGCTCTTCTTCTCGGATTTCAGCAGCTTTTCTTGCGTCCTCAGCACGCGCGAGTGCGCTAGCAAGCCGCTCAGCTGCTTCACCTCTCCTTGCCTCCGCAGCCGCCGCGAGACGGCCTAGCGGATCCGGAGAGCTCTTTTCGGCTTGTTCTTCTGCACCACGGGCCGGCAGCGTCTCCATTACAGCGGGACGCTCGACGATCAGCTCGGAGCTAGCCTTTGCAAGAATCACATTTCGGGTGGTCACGAGTGTGAACTCAACTTCAGACGTGCCCACAGCGTCGGCCAAGAGTGTCATCTTGAGATCGGACAGCTCCAGCACCGGCACTTTCCAGGTGTCGCTGCCAATGGGCTCACCCGCCGAAAGCTTGACGGATGGCGGCAGGCCCCGGATCACGATGGAGTAATTGGGTACTACACCGCGCGGTGCCACGAGACGAATGTCAACATTGATCTCTCCGGGGGCTTCGACCGTCAGGGACCGCGGGACAACGATCTGTGTACTTGGCCCAGCCTCTTGTGCAGCGAGGCCTGCCGGACAGGCGATCATAGCCAAGAACAAATAGAACAACGTGCGTGGCGACGGTCGTCGTCTAGTAAATTCAGTCCATATGCATGCCTGCTCGACCATTGAAGAGCTACCTATTCGGTACCCCAGCGTTTACGGGTCGCGATTTCCCCGACGTCCTGCGAGAAGACGTTTGAACTCCCTTGCCGGCTCGAGGAGCGAGCTCGACAGCTTTTCCCTCAGGCTTTGTGGCTGCGTCCAATTTGGTTTGCATCGCTGCAAAGCGCTGCCAACCCGGCACGGTCGCGCCAAGATTCAGCTCACGCCACTTTGCATGGTATCCGGTTTCTTTTTGCAGCTTGGGCAAGCGCTCGAACAGGTAGTTGATGAAGCGCTCGATGCGCTGGTGGCGCTCACTGTGCTTTGGCCATGCATAAATGGCCAGCACGGCCGGAACGGAAATCGTTTGGATCGACTGGCCGTCCGCAATGAGATCGGGATAGTCAGCCGCCTCAAGCTGCGCTGGCAAGTAATACTCTTCCAGCTTCTCGGTGAGTGGAACGGGTAGGAACCTAAAGCCTTCCGGCCACTTACGGCGCACGAACGGATCAAGCGGCTTGGCCGAGACAAAGACGACGGCGGCGAACTTGTCGCTCTTGGCCATTTCGGCCATGGCAACAGGATGTGGTACGAACTGCGCAGCGACCTTGATACCCAGTCGCTCGAAGATAATCGGCCCTGAGTAGGCCGCAGCAGTCCCGTGTGTGTTGAAATTGACAGGCTTGCCGACCAGATCTTCTAAACTCTTTATCTCGGGGCGGACAAAAACGTGCACCTCCGAAGGAAACAAGTGGGTGAGATAGTGGATGCGTTTGCCGATGCTGGCGATCTTGGAATCTTTCTTGAAGTGTTCGAGCACATCTCCATTGACGATCGCCGCATCGACGCCGCGGAGATAGAGCAGGTCATACACGTTTTCAAACGGTCCGCGCGTTACGATCGGTAGAACGCGCATTTTTGTGCCATCGTCAACGACGCGCGCGAGCTCGGTAGCAAAACGAAGTGGTGCCCCCTCAGGCAGACCCGCGGCAAGGCCGATCGTGGCGCTATTGATCTCGCGCATCAGTTGGGTCTCATAACTGCCAAGTGGTACCGCTGGCTGCGCCAGGACACCGGCCGACAGCATGAAAGAACCGTGCAGCAGACCGCACAACCAGATGAGAGCGGGCCGCATCGACAAACCCTTCTTCAAATGTGCAAAAAAATAGTGAGAGACTGACATTTGTAGGGCCCGCGATTTATCGACCGGAAGGACGGATGTAAGCGTAACCCTGCTTCTGCAACTCGATGAGCCGTACGACACCCGAAGGGACCAATCGCGCTTCGCTCACCAGCGAAACGTCATTACCCTCCTGCTTTGCCATGTTGGCTCGCGTGTTGCTGCAGGCCGTGAATGAGATCTCTGGAGCCATTGACATCTCGGCGATCCGCTGTTTGACCGGACTTGTATCGGCTCGCAGCATATGTAGCCCGGGGCCGTAGGTAACGATCTCGATTGCCACCGTCTCTCCCTTGGCTTTGTAGTATTCGAGGACATTTTTGGCGTTGTTGAGCGCCAGGTTCATGACTTTGGGATCGTTGTCATCGACATGGATTGCGACCCTATGGGCCGCACTTCGGCTTGGTGGGAATATTTGCGCTGGTGCAGGTAGCGAAATGGTCATCAACAGGAGCGCCCCCAGGGCGGCCTGTTTGAAAATGCCAAGATATGTGCGCATGGCGCTTGGGGTCCGAGATCACGTTGCTTAATTGATGAAATCTTAAGGCAAGTGACCTGACGACACATATCGATTGGGATGGTTACCGACCATCCGCTTACGTTGTAAAATGGCGTGACGTAACAACAAGTGGGCTGACCGAGTACGCGCCAAGGGGCGTTTTCCAGCGATTGTAGGCGCGCTCGACTAGCGCGCTATCCAGCTCCGTGTCAGTTGAGATGCGAGTGCGGTGTGGGGCACCGTGGTTCCTAAAAACCAGATTCCCTTATTGTCGCTCTCGTGGATGCAGCGCGAGACCATGGCATCGGACTTGTGCGTGGCTGCGGAAACGTCAGCTCCCGAGACCAAAGCGGACATGGCTCGGTGCCCATCGCCTAGCTGCATCTGACCCACACCAGACCATATTGCCGCCTCGCTAAATGTTGTTCGCGCCACTCACGACCCGACATCTTGAGCGCCTGTTCTGGTTTTCCGATGATCGGCACGTGCGAGGTGCGTCACCGGGCCTTGGAAAGTCGACCCCGAACTGACATCGGCCCACTTCCTTCAGTGCAGGTGTGGACCAAATTCATCGCGGGATAAATGCCGAACGGCGATCACGGCTGAGATCAATAGAGGCGTGGCGAGGAAGGCTCCGATTGGTCCCCACATCCAGGCCCAGAACGCAATGGACAGGAAAACCAGGAACGGATTTAGCGTCAGCCGATGCCCCACGACGGTTGGTGTCAAGAGTTGGCCCTCTATAGTGGTGATGCCGAGATACGCCGCCGGAGCAACAAGGGCTTGACCGACGGTCGGAAAGCTCAAGAGCCCGATCACGAACAAAGCGGCAATCATGATGATCGGGCCGAGGTAGGGAATGAAATTCAGGGTAGCAGCGAGGACGCCCCACAGTAGCGGATGTGGCAGCCCAACTGCCCAGGTCATTGTCGCCACCACGACGCCAAGGCAAAGATTGACAAGCGCGAGAGTACCGAAAAACTTGCTCATGTTGCTCTCCGCGTCATCAAGAATGCTTCGCGTGGTTGCGCGCGCAGCGGGTCCGGAGAAGAAAAAGACAATCCCTGATTTGATCTCGCGCTGATAGATCAAATAGAAGAGCATTGCGAAGAAGAAGAGCATGAACTCAGTTACAATCGGCGTCATCGCAGACAGTATACCCTTGACGATCGACGACGAGCCTTCTTCCACCGCTACGGCCGGGGTCGAGTTTCCCGAGACCTCCGCCAGTGCCTTTCCGATCTCGTCCAAGAGCGCCATCGGCTGGCTCAACAGCTGTAATTTCTGTTTGATGAGAGCACCTAATTCTGCAGTCCGACCGACCCAGTAGGCTAGTGGCGTCGACAGCAGCCCGATGATGCTCAGGATTATTAGCAGCGCTGCCAAGGTAACGACAACGACCGCTAATGCTCTCGGGATTCCCCTTCTGGCTCCATCTTCGATCAGGGGAAGCAGGATCGTGCCAACCACCCACGCGAGGACGATTGGCACAAGGACGCTTTGCGTTACAAAGGCTGTGTAGCCCAGCGCGAGGCAAAATAAGCCAATGATCGAGATGCGCTCAGCCCATGCCCAAAGATCGTGCGGCGAATGCTCAACCTTCTGGAGGTGTGGTGCGTACTGCATGCGTCTGCCTTCACGCCACCGCCTCGGAAGTTCCTGCAGTCTGCTTCGGACGTGCTCCATGGACGATGTCCTCAGGCTCCGGCCTGCTGCAATTCTCTAGCAGGCAGCCCCGGTCATTGCAGCAGGCTCATCGTCGACGCGTTCGACGCGCCAGCGTCCCGAGGCGCGGCTCGACCTATCCGGCCTGCTGATCGCAGGAGGGATTGCGGGCGCGGTCTGCGCGTCGACGCATTCCCGCGCCGCGAAAATCGTCCAAGCGAGTGTAGAAGCGTGGGCGCGATTGCGAGGCCCCCAGCTTCGTTTGCGCCTTCGTGATGTGGCTGGTGCGCGCCGTCTCCTCGTCCACCGCAAGCGCCTTGGCGATCAGGATGTTCATCTAAAGCCGGCAACGCGCGCAGCCTGTTCTCTGATGACGCGTGAATTGTCGAGCTCGGACGATCCTGCAGGCTCGCCATTGACCATCACCTTGGGGCCGGACCAGACGGGCAACCGGGTACAGCCGCCGCAGCTTTCCTTGTAGCTCATGATATCACGCCACTTGGTTCCGTTGACGTAGCCGTGGCCATAGGGGAAGGGCGTCTTACTGTCATCCATGTTCAGATCGTGACGTGCCCCGATCAGGTGCCCAATTTCGTGCACCAGGGAGTAGGTGGTTGCTGCACACTCGTGATGCACGACTGAGAACGCTTCGTCCGCGTCGGCATGGACACGCGTCGAGAGCCCGCATCCGTTCGCATCGTCAACAATGAGGACGGCGACATCTGCGCGGTATTTGTTGCGCAAGCCCTGGATCTCATCCATGTAGCCGTCCTTGTCATGAAAGCGCCAAACGTGGTCGAAGTGCGTGCCTTTCTCCACATAGTTGGTTTGATAAGCCTGCACGAGCCTGAGCTTTACGTGGCCCACATTGCTTTTGCGGAATGATTCATTTCCCTCCTCGATGGCAAGGTCGATGAGTTCGCGCCTGATGTCGGCGTAATGGCTTGCAGCCTTGGGCGTGTAGGCGACGATCAGATCGATGACGACGTCGTTGGATGGGGCGCCATCCTTTGTGGTGGGGCGCTCGGCTTTGTCCTTCGCTGTCGTCGGCTTGCCAGGCGGTGCAAACGCGAGTTGCTGCTTGTTGTTCGGCTGCGCTCGCATGCCCGCGGTCACTCCCCTCAAAATGCTTGCATCGCCGTGCTTCACAAGCAACTCGTCGCGCAAGCTCGGGTCGTCGACACGCATGCGCTCGGGCATTGGCGCATGCTCCTGCGGCATCTTCTCCTCGCTCATATCGACGATGGCATAGATCCGGTCCTTGATGTGCCGGATGGCATGGATATGCCCCTCATGGCGGACCGTGCCGGCCATTTTGCCACTCGGCCACCACATCAGGGTGACATGGGCGCCGGTGCCTTCGACTGTGCCCCTCCAGATCGCCCGGTCAGGCTTGATGTCGATGCTCGTGCGGTTGATCGTGAGGACGGTTTTTTCGCTTAGGGTGACGACAATCTTCGGCAAGCCATCTTTCGCTTCGCCGGTCAGTGCATGCTCGAGCATCTCGGGAGCCGGCCCCATCATCAGTTTGACGCCCATGGCCGACTTAGAGGCCTTGGCCTGATCCATGATGGCTTTCTGCTTCCCGCTCATGGTCATGTCGGCCGGTGGCGGGCGGAAGATATGATGTGAATCCCGACCGACCTCGGTCACGACGGCACCATGCTGAGCTGCGGTTTTCTTCAATGCCTCCACTTTGCTCTTGGGCACGGACCAAACCTCGGCCTTCGTTAACGACAAGTCGTTCCCCGTCGTCTCCCCGGAGTGCTTCTTGAATGCGTCGCGCATGCGAGCGAGCACATTCGAGAGCCGTGATTTGCTCTCCTTATCCTTGTGTGCAGACGCCGGGGGCTTCGAGATGATGAGTTGAACACGCTCTTCCTCCACCAGAGGCGTCGCGGGAGAAAGGGCTTGAGCCAGGACCGGGCTTGCCACGAAGCAGGCCATCAGCCCGAGCAGCAATGGCATCAATTGAGTGCGACGGTATGGCATGGCACGGCATGGATCTCGATTAGGTGCATTTCCCGCACGAGCCCCGCTCAACGGCTGCGGCGCATTGGAACGTGACTAGGATGGGCCTGCTATTCGCGAGGAAGCCACGGCGAATGGACGGGCTCTCCAGCCGATCTGAAAAGCCCCATCCAACAGTTTGGCGTCGGCGTGACGGCAGCGGACCTACCTGCCTTGGTCGTCGAGTTGTTGAAAGAAGTTCGCGGCATTGAATTCATCACCCGCGCTGCACGCATCGAACGCGCGTAGTGCAATACGGTTTGCGTCCGCGATCTTCTCCGCTGGGAGGCCGGCAGCCTTCTCTCTGTGGAACTTTTCTATCGCGGTTTTGTACAAGGCCCCGCAATCCATTTTGCCCTGAGCCGAGGCTGCTCCGGCGATGACACCCAGCGCGGCAATACCAATGAGAACAGACTTAAGCATGCGATTCTCCTCGTAATGACAGGTCGGCTGGGGGCTACGCCACCCAGCGCAGCGTCAGCTGGCTATGCCGCGCTGCAGTCATTGACGCTACGCCGGCAACGAGCGGGCCAGTATCGGGCAAAACCCCGCCCCGGCCTGCGCGAATACCTAAGCTAATGCCGCGATACAAAGGCGCGAGGCTCAACCTGCAAGCCGCCGCTCGCGGGGCCCAACCGTCAGCGAAACGCTTTGGGCGCCGGCCCGTCTGTGAGGCAGATATGCGGGTTCGGGCTGAGCCAGAACGGGTGCCCCGCGTTCACCGTAGCCGGGTGACATGTGCGGCCAAGTCTGGGACGAGACGCACACGATAGGTGGCGTTTGCGCAGCGTAGGGCCCAAACTGTTTCGTTGGGTTTCGAGGCCTGTCGGTTTCGCGTGGCGACAATGGGCTGTTTACAAGGGTAGCCCTGCGTACGTATCTGGGCCGCGATGATAGTGCTGGGCGTTTCAGCCCGAGCCGTCACAGCGACCAACAATGATGCGAAGGACATCCCAGCAGCTACCGCCACTTTTGTCCAAGCGCGCGGACTACAGCGTGCGTAACAAGATGGCACAACTCTGCCCAATTCCACTTTGGAGCCTCCGCTGTTCGTCCCACGGCTGGCACCGACCTGCCGCAGCGTGACGATCCTAAGTCCAGATGGCGCCGGAGCAGATGGATGGTGGCTTCCACGCTAATCGTGGCGACCGCCACTGCACATGAGATCGTACCGAAACCGGCAAGCCCTTTGCGGGTGGTCCGAGCAGGTGATACGAACTTGGTGGCGTCCTGTAAGTGAATGTGCCCGCATTCGAGGCGTCTTGCTTCAATTTCCCATTTGAGCCCGCGTGCCCGATACGGACTGCGCGGGCTAAACAATCCAAGTTCGGCGCTTGCTACTTGCGAGCGTACTCGAAGGGCGGCATTGCGCGTATGATCTCCTTGGTTGCGCCGGGCAGCATCAGCCGATCATTGCTCATTCGAAATTGCTTGGCGGGAATGGCGACGTCGTGTGTGCCGAGGCCAAGGAAGCCACCTGTGCCAACGATGGCGTCCGATGCCGGGCCGTCCTTCGTGACAATTAGATCCTCAACCTTGCCGATATTCTCGTCCTTGTCGTTGTGGACGGGTTGACCGATGATCTGACGCCGCGCGCTCCATCCGTTGATGACGTCGTTGAGTTCGATGACGGTCACGCCGAGTTTGGTGGATCCTGCGGTCTGTGCGTCCACGTCTGTCGTAACGGATGTGAGAAGCAATGCCACCAAGCCGCCATAGAGCATTTGTCGCATGGTCGGTCTCCTGATTGTTGAGGGGTTCTGCTCAGCATCGGAAAGACGTGCCGCGTTCGCCAACCTATGAGCCGTACGGGCACGGACAATGGGCACAAACCCGGAAAGCGATTTAGGGCTCACCACCAAAGCACGTTATGGCTGAACGGTGACGGTGAGCGCGAGTTGGTCTTCGATGCGCTGCATATCGGCCCATGGCACTCTACGCAAACGTCGGTTATTCATCGAAAAGAACAGATGATGGCCAAGTATCGGAATAAAGCGCCAGAGGAAGTGTCGGAATGAACGATGGTGATCAAA